>NZ_JAFREN010000032.1 GCF_017377505.1 Enterococcus sp. DIV0212c
AATGGGAGGCGATAATTCATGGGATTAAAATTCGAGAGCCCGAACGATTTAGATAAGTTATTTGATTCCTTTGCTGTTGACCCGAAGAAAAAAGAAATGCCTAAGGAAGAATTAGAAAAGAAAGCTATTGAAGCTAAAAATAAAGAACAAGCAAAAAGTGAGTAACAACTAGCTTTTTGCTTGTTCTTTATTTTATTGTAGAAATATGCTTAAAGATAGGCTTCAATAGCTTGCCACGCTTCTTCTTTACCTTCTTTGGTTTGTGAAGAAAAAAGAATGAAATGATCAGATTTATCAAAATTCAACGCTTTTTTGATAATACTTTCATGTTTATTCCATTTACCGCGAGGAATTTTATCCTTTTTGGTTGCTACAACAATCACAGGAATTTCATAATATTTTAAAAACTCATACATTTGAATATCTTCTTGTGTTGGTGCATGACGTAAATCAACCAAAGACACAACAGCTTTTAATTGTTCTCTTGTCGTCATATACGTTTCGATCATTTCGCCCCATTTTGCTCGTTCCGTTTTTGAAACTTTTGCATATCCGTATCCAGGAACATCGACAAAATGCAACGCATTTTCGATCAGATAAAAATTCAACGTTTGAGTCTTTCCTGGTTTTCCAGAAGTTCTAGCTAGATTTTTACGATTGATAAGTGTGTTGATGAATGATGATTTACCTACATTTGAGCGACCTGCTAAAGCAATTTCAGGAAGTTCTGTCTCAGGGTATTGTTTTGGTGAAACTGCACTAATAATGATTTCTGCATTATGAACATTCATATTTTGACCTCCAATCCTATTGATTTCAATAAAAAATGGTGGGACAAAAGCAGCTCTTTCACAAACAAGCTGAAATTGACAAAAAGTTGAAAAGTACTTTTCGTCAATTCCCTCTTACTTCTCAGAACTAAACGCTTCTATCCCAACCTCAATTAACCAGCTTTTTTGTCTTTTTTATTAGAAACGATCGCTGGTTTACCTGTACCTTCAACAGCCATCTCAGTAATAATGACTTTTTCGATCGTATCATCTGATGGTACATCGAACATAACATCCATCATGATTTCTTCAATGATTGAACGTAAGCCACGCGCTCCTGTATTTCGCTCAATTGCTTTATTAGCAATCGCACGCAACGCCTCTGGTTCAAACTCTAATTCAGTATCATCTAAAGATAATAATTTTTGGTATTGTTTGACTAACGCATTTTTCGGTTCAGTTAAGATACGAACCAAGTCATCTGTCGTTAGTTTTTCTAAAGCTGCAGTAACTGGTAAACGTCCGATAAATTCAGGAATCAAACCAAATTTCAATAAATCTTCTGGAATGATTTGCTGCATCACACTTTCACCTTCGTTAAGCTTGCTGTTTTTTGTACCAAAACCGATCGTTTTTTCACCTAGGCGATTTTTAACGATTGTTTCGATGCCATCAAAGGCTCCGCCAACAATAAACAAGACATTCGTTGTATCGATTTGGATAAATTCTTGATGAGGATGTTTGCGTCCGCCTTGTGGTGGTACGCTGGCAACAGTTCCTTCCAAGATTTTAAGTAAGGCTTGTTGTACACCTTCACCTGAAACATCTCTAGTAATTGATACATTTTCACTCTTACGGGCGATTTTATCAATTTCATCGATATAAATAATGCCTTTTTCAGCACGTTCTACATTAAAATCAGCAGATTGTAACAGCTTCAATAGAATATTTTCTACATCTTCCCCTACATATCCTGCTTCTGTTAAGCTTGTAGCATCCGCAATCGCAAATGGTACATTTAATGTTCTAGCCAATGTTTGGGCTAAAAATGTTTTCCCAGAACCCGTTGGGCCAATTAAACAAATATTGCTCTTTTGTAATTCTACTTCTTCAGAGCTTGAATTTTCTGATTGATTTACACGTTTATAGTGATTATAGACAGCCACTGCTAATGAGCGCTTTGCCTGATCTTGTCCAATTACATATTCGTTTAAGACATCCAAAATTTCTTGGGGTTTCGGGACATCCGTTAGTTCACGTACGGCTTCGTCGTAAAATTCTTCATCAATAATCTCTTTACATAAGTCGATACATTCATTACAAATATAGACACCTGGTCCAGCAACGATCTTCTTCACTTCTTCTTGTGTTTTACCACAGAATGAACAGCGAACTGCACCATTGTTGCTATTTGTATTATCGTACATGCGTGTCACCCCTCTAAAATTAAAAATGACTGTCGTTACAGTCTTAAGATATAATAGCATAAAACAAGTGAAAATGCGAACATTGGATTTGTAAAGATTTGCTAAATATAGGAATTCTTATGGTATACTAAAAGAGTTAAATCAATTGCTGCTTCTTTTAAAAGAGCAGTAAAAAATGGAGGGAATTTCATGCTGGAACAAATTTTATTAGGGACTTATACACGTAGAGAAAGTAAAGGAATTTATCAGATTGCACTGGATACAGAGAAAGAAACTCTTTCTGATGCATCTTTATTAGTAGAAGAAACTAGCCCGACATACTTAGCACTAAATCAAAAAGGTGACCTTTTCAATGTGACCTCTGTTGATGGTGAAGGCGGCATGGCTGCTTACAAGAACACCAACGGACAGTTTGATTTGCTCAATAAAGTAACCGAAGCTGGCGCTCCTCCATGTTATGTAGCGATTGACGAAGAAAAACAACTGGTTTTTGGTGCTAATTATCACCAAGGAATCGTTCATGTTTATCGTATTTTAACCGATGGACGTTTAGAAGATACAGATAAGATTGTTCATGATGAAGCGACTGGTCCTCATGAAAATCAAGACAATGCCCATGTTCATTACACAGATTTAACACCTGATCGCCGTTTGGTCGTTTGTGATCTTGGTACAGATCGTGTTTATACGTATGATGTAAGTACAGAGGGTAAATTATCCGAAGTGGCTCAATATGTGGCGGAACCTGGTACTGGTCCTCGTCATTTAGTTTTCCATCCCAATAATCAATATGCTTACCTTTTTGGTGAATTGGACAGCACAGTAACTGTTTTAGCCTATAATACTGAAGATGGTTCATTTGAACAAGTACAAAAAGTTTCAACTTTACCTGAGGGATTCAACGAATTCAATGGCGGCGCTGCGATTCGTATTTCTGCTGATGGACGCTTTGTTTATGCATCAAACCGTGGACATGATTCAATTGCCGTTTTTGCTACATCTGAAAATGGCAGCAAAGTAGATCGTGTGCAGTTGATTTCTACAGAAGGCGACATTCCAAGAGATTTTGATTTAGATCCAACTGGTAAATTTGTGGTTGCAGCTAATCAAAATACAGATAATTTAACACTTTATCGTCGAGATGAAGAAACTGGTCTTTTGGAAATGATTCAAAAAGATGTTTACGCCCCTGAATGTGTGTGCGTTTATTTTAAATAAAAGCAACCTAGAATAATCTTATCTTTTATACTAAAAATACTATACTCAACAGTTTTAGATGTTCAGCAAATCTTCCTGTTGGTTATAGTATTTTTTTGTCTTTATAAGTGGATTAATTTTCATATTTCCTAACTTCTGATTTTGATTCTTGGATCATTTCAATTGTCTTATCAAAATTCCGTGATGCATATGCATAAAATAATACATCAACAACAATAAATTGATCGTGAAGTGAAGTCGTTGCCGCACTTCTTAGAACAGCTTCATTTGAGCGAACCGTTTGTAAGGCGTATTCAACTTTATTCGTCAACGTATTATTCCCAAATTGAGATAAGCCGATTGTTTTCAATTGATGTTTTTTAGCAACATCCAGCAAACGTAGAACTTCTTTGGTTTCACCCGAATGCGAAATACAGAAAAAGACAGCATCTTTAGGTGCCGCAACTAAAATGGTCACTAGTACGTGAGAGTCCTGCACACAAACAACTGTTTTACCAATTCGATTCCATTTTTGTGCAATATTTTCTGCAACTAAATATGAAGCGCCGATGCCAAAAACATAGATAATCGGTGCTGTAACTAATACATCAACAATTGTTTCAATTCGTTGTTCATTGAGCAAAGCAACTGTTTCCTGCATTGATTGGTACGCATTACCTAATAATTTTGTCTTGATTTCATCTACTGTTGCATTTGCCGTAATATCTGAATAGCCTTCATAAACAGGCGCTTCAATTTCAGCTGATAGTCGGATTTTTAATTGTGTAAAACTTGGCACATCGATTTTTTTGCAAAAACGAATCACGGTTGCAGGACTAGTCCCTGCGTACGTCGACAACTCAGAAGCAGTCATGTCGATCACCATTGAGGGATTGTCCAAAATAACTTTACCGATTTTTCGTTCAGAATTCGGTAAGATATCCAACATACTGATAATTCTTCCCTGAATATTTTCACCACTCATTAACTCATCTCCCTTTTTTATTTTTCCAAACTTTTTTCCAAAAATATGTATGTTTGAAGTGTGTGGGACAAAAGTAAAAAGCACTTTTGTTTCACACACTAACTACGAATAAACGGTGGAAACAGAAGCAACCTCTTCGGAAATAAGCTGAAATTAACAAAAATTTGAAGATCAATTTCCGTGAATTCCCTCTTATTTCTCGAGGTTAAACACTTCTGTCCCATCCTCCTCAAACAAGTATATCTAATCAATAATAGGTAATACTTCCTAAAGGAACCGCTTTTTTCGCACCTGTTGCATTTGGTACATTACCCGTGCAATGCTGCAAGGTTTGATTTGCTAAAACAGCCATTGCAACTGCTTCTTTTGCTTCCGATGAATATCCGATTTCTTCTTGAATCAAGACTTGAACATTAGGCAGCTCTTGTTTGATCATTGAGACTAACGTTTGATTGTAACTACCGCCCCCACCTATGATCAGTTCTGTGTCTCCTTCGATAAACTCTTTGACTGCTTTTGCAATAGATTTAGCTGTAAACATGGTCGCTGTTGCTATGAAGTCTTCTGGCGGCAATTGCCATTTTTTCAAAAGCGTTGCGGTAAACTGTTTCCCAAAATCCTCTCGTCCAGTAGTTTTCGGATAGGATTTTTGAATGTAAGGATGAGTCATTAATTCTTTTAGCAATGCTTGATCGACGGTTCCCTGACTAGCGTGTAAGCCGTCTTTATCATACTCTTGATCAAAGAAATATAGGCATAATTCATTCATGATCACATTTCCAGGACCGGTATCAAAAGCAACTATATCAACTAACTTTCCAGATTTAGGAATCACTGTAACATTACCGATACCACCAATATTTTGTAATAATCTTGTGGTCTCAGGCTTTTGATATAAAATATATTCTGAATACGGAACAATTGGTGCTCCTTGACCGCCAACGGCCATGTCTCGTTCTCTGAAATTGGAAACAACAGTGGTTTTCGTCCGTTCGCATATTACCGCAGGATCCCCAATTTGAAAAGTCGAAGCGTAAAAATCAGCACGAGCAAAAGGAATATGAAACAGTGTTTGTCCATGACTTCCAATAAATGACAGCTCATCTGAGGAAATTCCTGCTTTATCACAAACCATTAAAACTGCTTTGGCAAATAGTTCACCTAATTCAATATTCAATGAACAAATTTTTTCTACATCTGAACTTTCTAGCGATAGAGTTTCACGAATTTTTTGAAGCGTCTTCTCCTCAAATGGACATGTCAAAAATTCCAGTAATTCAACCGATGTTGTTTCATTTTGTCCAGAAATTTCTACTAGCGCTGCATCAACGCCGTCTAAAGATGTACCTGACATTAAACCAACTGCATAAACCATGAACTTCTCCTCTATTATACTGTTTTTATTTTTACTTGTCTTCACTGCTCAGTTGCATGGATGACCTCATGAAATCTAAATTTTTGCCATGGTTCTAAATAAGGTAATAACATTCGATCCGCTTGTATTATGCTTCCAACAACATTTGATTTCCCCGAATTTTCCATTGGCAATAAGGCGACTTGCAGTTCACCTGCATAATGTGCGTACAATGATGTTTCTATAATGATATCCCCTGTTTGCATATCTACTGTATTAAAAGGAACAAATTCGTGCCCTTTATATTTCACACGGCTTTGAGTCGATCGTACAACATAATCAGAAATATCTCCACGATTAAAGTGAAACTCTTCTAAAATTATTTTTCTTTCCGTTTCTGGTGTTGCTGGATCAATGACACAATCAAAGGTCAAACGATATGGATCGATTTCACTTAGTGCTTTGAGCTCCTCTTCTGAAGCAAACGCATTCGCAATAATCACATCATCGATCACACCTGTTGCCCATAAATGTTTGGCTTGTGTAGTTATCGGCCATGTTCGATGCATTTCTAAGGTGCATAGCCCTTCTTCTACTGGCCATGGTCCAATAGTTGCCGTAGGTGAATTAATAAACGCTGCCGTTTTAATGCCATGTTCTTTATAGACTTTCGTTGTTTCAAAAAAATGTTCATAGTTTAAACCTGTATAACGATGAGGATAAAAATTGTGACAGCCTAACAACTTATCAGGATTCGCTTGATAGCTTAAAATATTTTCTAAATAGCGCGTACCTGAACTAATATTCAATTCTATTTCTAAATCTTGTGGATTAAACGTCATAATAGATTCTTCATTCCCTGTAAATCCCATATCTAAACGAATACCATCTGCTCCGATTTCTTTAAAAAAAGCTAAATCATCATAACTAATGCCTAATTCGCCAAAAACTTTAGGACTGACATCTGCAATGACTTCCATCCCTAAAGATTTTCCATAAAAAATCGTTTCTGTAAATTCCTCCACGATTTTTTCTTTTCCTTCTTCCACAGACAATAAGCAAGTAAAGACTCGTTTAAAGTTATACTTTGCTGCTAAATCCATATAAGCTTTAATCTCTGTGACACTACTATGATTTGGGTATACTGAAATCCCTAATTTTCTCATTGCTTTTGCTCCATTTCATTCTATTCGTCTTTTTGCTTCTCTATAGAGTTTTAAGTCTGCTGATTTCTTTGTTCCTGCAATAAACGACTGCTCTCAAAAAAGACAACGGCTAAAAGTCCGCTAAAAGCATACGCTCCTTGTTTGATTATTTCTGGTAAATTAGGAAATAGTAAGTTTGGAATCAACACTACTAAAAAAACAAGACAACCGATCAGCCAACGATTTGGCAGTAAGTTTTTCTTTTTTAACCCATGAGTCAACAACAACCCACCACCCATGAATAAGATACAGCTTGTTAAAAATAGTACTTTTGTCATCTTTTCACATCCTTACTTTCAAATGAATTTCTTCGTTTATAAAACTCAAAAGAAATGATAAAAAAGAAATTCTTTCAGATATCCTTTCTCGTTTTATCATTTCTTAGATGGAACTTTTTTATTCTGCTATCGCATGTTCTTTTTCCAGTTCATTATTGTCATAGATCATAACAAATGGATAATAAATCACTACTGAAACAATGATCAACGCAATACTTAATATTGCTGCTCGCCAGTCTCCTCCTGTAGCTAAATAGGCACCAATTGGTCCAGGAAGTGTCCACGGTGCTGTGAATATCACTCGGTTCACTAGTCCAAATTGTGTAGCAAACCAAGCAATCGTTCCAGTTATCATGGGTGTTAAAATAAAAGGAATGATCAAAATTGGATTCAACACGATCGGTGTTCCAAAAATCAAAGGTTCATTGATATTAAAAATAGCAGGAGCTAAAGTCGCCTTCCCTAATTTTGAAGCGAATTGAGATTTTGTTTTAAAGGCTAACAAAAGAGCCAAACCAATCGTACAACCTGAACCACCGATCCAGATAAACCATTGATAAAATGGTTCTGCTGCAATATTCGGCAATTCTTTTCCAGCTGCCATAGCTGCTGTGTTTCCGTCTAATAATTGTAACCATAAAGGTCTAGCTAATGAACCAACGATCGAAACTCCATGAATGCCAAAAGACCAAAAGAATGTCACCAAAAAGATGAGTAATAATACACTTGGCAAACTATCTGCTGCGCTTACTAAAGGGCTTACAATTTTAGATACTGTCGAATGCCAGTCAAAGCCAATGAAGTACGTCAGCGTAGAGATTCCTAAAATAACAATCAAGGTTGGTGTCAATGTTTCAAAAGATCTAGCAACAGCTGGCGGCACTTGCTCCGGCATTGTGATTTTGAATTTTGATTTATCTGTAATACGATAAATTTCCACAGCAAGAATCGATGTAATGATCCCAACAAACATCCCTCCGCCGCCTAAATTAGCCATTGGCAAGACAAATCCTGATGTTCCGGCTGCATCTAGCGCTTCTACCGGAATATTGACTGGGACAAAGGTCAAAAGAAAAGCAATCGTTGACAAAATCCCACCAGAAATAACGTCTAAATTATACGTTTTAGCTAAACTCGCACCAATCCCAAATGTCGCATAAAGAGTCATGATGAACATCGTCATACGATACGGCATCAATATCGTTGCTGCGTTTGAGGTTAAAAATTCTGTTACACCCCAGCTAGCCGGCAACGGCGGAAAGGCAATAATCAAGAAAAACGAACCAATAATAATCAACGGTAATGTGGCAATGATTCCGTCTCTGATTGCACGTAAATGGCGTTGATTCGCCAATTTTGCCATTGGACCTGCTAAATGTTCTTCAATAAATTCAGTAAACTTTTTCAATAATCTCATCTCCTAATTTACATTTAACTACGTATAAAAGCCCTTACAAAAAACATTAGTTGAATAACAACATAATTGCGTATACTTATTTATTTTGTAATCGATCGACTAAACAATAATCACGAAATGCAACCAAACCGCTTTGCACTACACATGCTCCTCCTTTTTTAGATTTCCGATTTTTTATTGTTCATTATGCGTTCAAACTTCATCGATGATCAAACGATTTCTTCATCGACAAAACCATCATACAATCAAAGAACTTTTTTTTCAATATTTTTATACAAAAAAAGAAATAATATTTCCTTTTTTATTATTTAAATCAAAAAAATATCACTTTTAATAAAAAAGATATGACTGCGCTACAGATTTGTCACTCATCGCCTAAACAGATAAAGTCAGAATAAATAGAATTGAACAAGCCAATCATAAGCGTTCATTTTCCAACTATTTTTGATTGAAGCATTTGCTGGGAAATCTGTTTATTAACGTTTAATAATAAAAAACAAACTATATCCGAATATAAAAATAACTTCTACGTGCTTTCCATCTTTTCTTACCTTTTTTCACTTAGATAATCTTATCAAGTGGTCAAAAAAGCACTAGTTTGAGACTATTTTTGGCCTAAAACAAAAAAAAATTCCTCTATACTAAATTTAGAGCAAAAGAAAGAAGGTTTAAATAAAAATGAAAAAGAACAAATGCTACATTTTTTTGGGGACATCATTACTAGCAGTTGTAGCAGCTGGTATTTTACAAACAACAGATGCATATGCTGATCCAGCAGTCAGTGACACAAACACAAAAATAGAGCAAAATGCTAGTAAACTACATGCAGGTGTGCAATCTGAACTTATGCAGTCTGAGGACACTAAGCTTTATCGTAAAACTCAGTTAGATAATACCTTTGGTGCTAGTAATAATCAATCAACTGGTGTTTACAAAAGAAGCACAGACAGTATCACGATCTATGTGGATGAACGTACAGATCAAGTACAAATGCCGACTTACTCCATCTCACCGATCACATTGAATCAATACCGAGAAGGAAATTCAGAACAAATCACTTTGAAAAAAGGCAAAAACACAATTAATAATACACGTGAAGGCATCATTCATATCCAAAATATTTCAAACACCACACCTCAACAAAAATTAGTTGTAGCAGTTGATGGTGGAATAAAATTACCTCGTTTTATCTTAGGAAAAACAACTGAAACTGACTGGCAAAATCAAGTGCGACAAAACCCAAATACACCGGGTTATGAATTGGTCGGCACTCATACTTTAATCACTGGCTCTAAAGCTACACTGAACTATGTGAAAAGTCCAAAACAAATCGTGGAAACCTATGATAAAGTAGTCAAATTTCATGATGAATCATCTGGCTTAGACAACAGCTCTTCGCTACACAGAAGAAGTCGTGGATTAATGCAGCACATGCGGGAAACACAAGAGACTGGTTTCTATATGTATGCTTGGTTCAGTCACACTGCTTATTCTAAAAAAACAGGAATGGAAAAAGTATTATCTGCAAGTCCTGAGAACCTTTGGGGACCGATGCACGAATTTGGTCATACTTACCAAATGAACCGAATGACGTGGAAAAACCAAACAGAAGTCACTGTGAATATTTATAGCATGAGAAGTGAAAAACAATTAGGCGGCAAAAGTCGTTTAGAACGTGACGGCGTTTACGATAAAATTTTTGCTTACTTCAAACAAACTAATAAAAACTATGATGACAACAGTGATCTTTTTGTAAAGCTAGGGATGTTCTGGCAATTAGAACTAGCCTTTGGCGATGATTTTTATCCTCAACTGCACAAATTATACAGGGAAGAAGCCAAAAGTTTAGCAAACGATTCAGCGAAACAGCAATACTTTATCACTTCTACTTCAAAAATCGCTAATAAAAATTTATTGCCGTACTTTGAAATGTGGGGCTTGCCAGTTACAGCAGAAACAAAACAAGCCATTCAAAAGTACCCTAAATTAACTCATAAAATCTGGGAATCTCGTGATGAAATGAAAAATCCAATCAGCCCGATTGATCCCGTTCAACCAGAAAAACCAGCTGCACCAACCAATCTTTCTGCGCTAGATGTAAAACATGATTCAGTAAAAATCAAATGGAACGCCGTTCAAGGCAACCAACCAATCAAAGAATATAGTATCTCCAGAGATGGCAGAGAAATTGCTCGAACTACCGCAACTGAATTTACAGATAAAACTGTCCAAGCAAATACGGCTTATACCTATACTGTTTCTGCAATCAACACAATGGGTACAACATCCGATAAAAGTGCTGGTCTACAAGTAAAAACACCAACAGCACCGATCGTAGAAACACCTGCTCCAAGTAAACCAGCCCATGTCGTTTCTAGTAATATTACACAAGATTCGATCACATTGACTTGGACGGCATCAAACAGTCCCATTGGCGTTTCTGGATATAATATTTACCGCAATGGTATAAAAATCAGTACTGTTAGAACCTCCAGCTTTAAAGATAGCAATTTACAAGCCAACACAACGTATACGTATCAAATCACAGCTTTTGACAGTAAAAATAAAGAATCAGTCAAAAGCGACAGCATAATACTAAAAACCAAAGAAGCTGAGAACCAACTTTCTACATGGGAAAGCAATAAAGTTTATACCGCTGGAAATAAAGTTTTCTACAATGGTTTAGAATATGAAGCCAAATGGTGGACTCAAGGGAACCGTCCAGGTTCGTCTGATGTTTGGAAACTTCTTTCAAATAAAGTAATGGATTGGGAATATAATAGAGCTTATAACGGTGGTGATACCGTAACCTTCCAAGGGAAAACCTATAAAGCCAAGTGGTGGACTCAAGGCAATCAGCCAGGAAATACACCTGTTTGGGTATTGATTTAATAGTATAAGAAAGAAGCTGAGACATGACTCTACAAATCATGTCTCAGCTTCTAAATTTATGCTTTTATTTTTTCTGTTTTTTAAGTTTATAAGCAAATTCACTGGCTTTAAAAAGTAACCCATTGACAGGTAAATCAAATTCGCCGATAAATTCATTGACCGTTGGATTAAAATTAGACTTGAATTTGATCAAACCATCACTCAAACTACCTTCTAATCCGCCCATATTACAAGACGTACAGCCACGTTCAAAACATTCATTGATGGCATCAAACCAAGTTAGATAAGCCGGCATATAGCGTTTATAACGATCATCCATCCCAGCATAAAGAATTTCGCTAGTTGAACCAAAAGTAATCGCCAAGGCACCTGCCACAACGGCAATATCACCAGAATGAGCGATATTTTCTTCTAATTCGGTCATTTCACGAGTTAAAGAAAAATCTAGTTCTTCTAAAGTATGACGTTTTTTCACTTGGTTTTCTTTTAAGTTCGCCAAATCTTCTTTATTTTTATCAAAGCGCTGTTTTGTTTCTTCAAAACGTTCTTTCAAATTCACTTGCGCTAACATGATAAATGAATTTTCAGGATAAATCGTTAATAATTTTTCAAAATAATCACTATTTCTCAGTGAAATATTCTGGCGCTCAGTTGTCAGTTCAATGACTTTAGCAAAATCATCTACCAACTCTGCATGCCCCATTTTAACTGTAACGCCTTTTTTCTGCGCTTGTTTCATCATTTTCTTAGTGCTTTTTGATAGCTGTTCTTCGCTGAAATCTTCTTTATAGATATTGGCTTGAAAACGGGGTTGGATCGTTGCATCCATCGCCATCGTCAACCCTTGATGTTTGGCACCACTTGCACTAATATTATCAATAACTAATTGAGCCTTTGGATCGACTATCTGTTCTTCACCTAGATGGAAATCTTTATAGTGAACAGTCGGGTCCATTTTTACAAATAATGCGCGTTTTTTCTTACCAAATTGCTTTAGCTCTTTAAAAAAGAACGCCACAAGTTCTGAATTCGTATAATCCATGATCGGACCTCTTGGTGTATACAGCATAGTAAATTTCATTGGTAATGGTCTGATCAATACTAAGCTAGAGGCAACTAAATTCCCATCTTCGTAAACACCGACAATTTCTGAGCCCCAATTATCTTTTACTTTAGCCCAGGCAGATGATTGTAATAAATTGCATAAGGGATGATTTTCCACAAATTTATCGTGTTCTTTGGCATCTACGCCAATTTTAAATTCAAACATTATAAAAAAACTCCTCCACATTTTTGCTTCTGTATTACCATATCATAATTTATTCAAGAGGAACAGTAAAGTTTTTCATGAAAATGGTGAGAAAATTTTAAAAGACTGGCACAAAACTATTTTCAGTCTTGGACCAGTCTCTTTTATAAACATACTTATTAGACTTTTTTAATCAAAGTCGTTTTTCAAAATGAACAGATTTATTGATCCAATACATCACTGGTGCAGCTATCGCCATCGTCGCAAATTCGCTAAGAGCTAATGTTGCGTAATTCCCCCAAAAGGCTGCTCCGCCATTTGGTGCTAACATATACGCAATAATACACATCGTTGCAGTGAAAAATAATGTATTCAACGCTAAACGAGCAATCACATTAGGCACTCTTTTTTGCAGTAAGGCTGTCAGTCCTAGTGAAATAAAGGATTGCAGTCCACCATACATTGCATCCATGGCACCAAAGCCAAAGAAAAAATTGTAGACAACAACGCCACCTAAAACGCCCCACATCAATTTCCGATTGAAGACAACTAAATGATTCAAACTTTCAGAAATTCTAAATTGAATCGGTCCTGACGAAACAGGTGCTACTAAAATCGTTAAGCCTAGATATAACGCCATGACAATTCCATTCATAGTAATTGCTTTTACTTTACTGTTAGTCGTAACAGTTTTTTGCATAGTTTCCCCTTCTTTCTCCGAGTTTTTTTACAAGGGATGGTTGATGAACCTTGTCGAGGATCCGTTTCCTCAAAAAATGATACGTAGGCATTATATCTCATAATCGATCGTTTAACAATGATAACTAGCATTAAATACCTGATTCAAATCATTATTTTGACTTTTTCATTTGCTATTCGTACATTTTCAAGCATCTGTCATTCTTAATTTTTCCCATGTCTGTTATAATAAGACTTTGTACAGGGAGGAAGGAAATGAAGAAACATTTTTATCTCGTTATCAACGAAAATGCTGGCAGCGGCACAGGCTCAAAAGCGGCTGAGAAGATCATTAAACAGCTTCAAACTGCTAACATAGATTATACGACTTTTTATACAGATCATGCTGGACATGAAATTGAAATTGTTCAAAAATTAGCAGAAGATACACTAATTCCTTGGACTGCTGAGTTGGATATCGAATTATTTCCACTTCTAGTCGTTCTCGGCGGAGATGGCACCTTGCATAGCGTGCTTAATGCGTTACTCACATTTGATCCTAACATTCCGATCGGTTATATTCCTTGTGGTTCAGGGAATGATTTTGCCCGTGGTGTAGGTATTGAGAAACAAGCAGAAAAAGCCTTTTTCCAACTACTTAAAGCTGAAAAGCCGCAAGAAATCCAAGTAATTACATATGCTGAATCAATTCAAGAGGAAATTGGTCTTGCTGTTAATAATATCGGCATTGGTTTAGATGCAGCAATCGTCAACGCTGCAAATACATCAGCATCAAAACACGCATTAAACAAATTCAATATGGGGTCATTATCTTATATTTTTTCTATCTTAAAAGTGTTATTCACACAAAAAGGCTTCCCGATTCTCGTAGAAATAAACGGAAAAAACCTTGAGTTTGATCAGGCATTTTTATGTACTGTAACAAATCATCCTTACTTTGGCGGTGGTGTCCCGATTGCACCTGTTGCAGATCCTCGCAAACCAGTTTTGGATTTTGTTTTAGTGGAGCGAATCAATATGTTTAAGATTTTTTGGTTGATTATTTTATTGATTCAAAAAAAGCAGATGAATTCCAAATACTTCCATCATTATCAATCGAGTAAATTTCGCATCGTTTCTACTATCCCGCAATATGTTCATGCGGATGGTGAGATTTTAGGAAAAAGAAGTACCGACATTTCCTTTGGAACAGAAACTAGATTATTCTGGTTTTAGTGTAAAAAATAATAACTGGGACAAAAATCTGTATAAACGGTGTGAAAAAGTCAGGTTATTCGGTAATTTTCTAAAAACCACACAATGCATAAAACGCATTGTGTGGTTTTTTGTCCAATTGCTCGAACCTAAACGACTTTTGTCACAGCCTTTATTTTCATTTTAATTTTTCAAATGCTTGTTTCAAATCTGCAATCAAGTCTTCACTTGCCTCGATCCCAGTTGAAATTCTTAATAAATCCGAAGTTAGTCCATAAGACTCTCTTAAAGCTTCTGGAATATCTGCATGTGTTTGAGTCGTTGGATACGTAATTAAACTCTCCACGCCACCCAAGCTTTCTGCAAATGTAAAAATTGATAAATTACGCAAAAATTCTTTGATCGATGCTTGTTTCTTGAGTTTAAAACTCAACATACCACCCCGCCCTGGGTAAAACACTTCTTTGACCTGCTCATTGTTGTTTAAGTATTGTGCAACGGCTTGAGCGTTTTTTTCGTGTCTTTCCATCCGCAATGATAATGTCTTCATCCCTCTGATTAAAAGCCAGCTGTCAAATGGCGATAAAACTGCCCCTGTCGTATTTAAGCTATAAGCTAATTGTTCACCCACTTCTTTTGAACGGGCAATCACAGCACCTGCCAATAAATCATTATGCCCACCTAAATACTTCGTAGCACTATGCACCACCACATCTGCACCTAAATCTAACGGCCGCTGAATCAACGGTGTATAGAAGGTATTATCAACGATTACTTGCGCTTGATATTTTTTTGCGAAAACTGCGACTTGTTCGATCGAAACTTCCCTCATCAATGGATTTGTCGGTGTTTCAATAAATACAGCCGCTGTTTGATCTGTAATCTCTTTTTCAAAACCAGCTTCATCGTCAACATAGATAAACTGATACATTCCTTGTTTTTCTAATTCTTTAAAATAGCGATAACTGCCTCCGTATAAATCTCTAGAAGCAACAATTTGACTCCCCACTGGAAATTGACTGATCACTAATTGAACCGCACTCATTCCTGAACTAGTTGCCAAGCCAACTGCGCCATTTTCTAAAGTCGCTAACGCCGACTCTACAACTTCTCTTGTTGGATTTTTGGTTCTCGTATAATCATAGCCCGTCGACTCACCTAGCGTTGGATGCTCATACGTCGTTGAAAAATAGATAGGCGTATTGATCGATCCAGTTACTGGGTTTTGATGATTTCCGATTTGTGCCAAAAATGTGTCTGTTTGAATCTTTCCCGATTGTGCTTGTTCTTTCATTAACTTCCCTCATTTCTACCAAAATAACGTACCTGCTTTTATTACTGAACACCTTTACGTGTTGTTTGTTATTATATACATCAATCGAATCTTAAAGCAAGAAATAGTACTATAAAAGAAAAAAGTGATTGGGACATAACTCTTTGAGTCACGTCCCAACCTCTCATTAATCATTTCATAAAATCATAAGGGCTTGTCTGACCCATTCCAATCATCGGATCAATCGTTTGTGCTTGAACTAAATCAGGTGTTAATAAACGGTCGATTGTTTCATCGATTTGTTCAGTTATTTCTTGAACAGGCTCGCTAAATAATGAAATAGCTTCAGCCTTTGGTTTGATGACTACAGGTTCAATCGTTTCTTCAACTACTGCAGTTTTTTCTTCTTTTACAGCTTCATAAACAACAGGCTGCTTGTCTTGGTCATCAGAAAATGGAGATTCTTTATTCAATCCTTCTTCATATGCTTCCAACTGCATTCTGGTTGTCAAAGTCATATCGTCCGCACTAGTGATTCGCTCTTTCAGCATCGTCAAACGGCTGGCCGATTCATGAGCAACACACGTATTAAACGCTTGAACTTCACCTAATAAAATAAGTATATCCTTACTTCTAGTAACTGCTGTATAAAGCAAATTACGCTGCAGCATGCGGTGATATTGATGAACCATCGGCAAAATGACCATCTTAAACTCGCTACCTTGCGCTTTATGGATCGAACAACAATAAGAAAGGGTAATTTTATTCCATTCATTTCGTTTATAGCTGACTTCATTATTATCAAATTGGATCACTAATTCATCGACTTTATCTTCCGAATCCTTAGCCAAAATAATTCCAACGATTTCACCCATATCTCCATTGAACACATTAAGTTCTGGCGTATTCACTAAGTGCAGAACTTTATCCCCAATCCGATAGACCGATTCATTCCATTTTACTTCTTTTTTCGACCCATCATTTGGATTAAAAATTTCCTGCATCATCTTGTTGAGGGCATCAATTCCAGCAGCTCCCCGATACATCGGCGCCAATAGTTGAATATCTTGTGGTGAAAAACCTTTGGCTTTGGCTTTAGTCACGATTTGACGGACATAGGTTTCGATATGATAGACATCACTTGGAAAAAATGAGCGATCCTTTTGATTGACAGTAAAATCTTGAGGCAATTTTCCTTGCTTGATTTCATGGGCTAATGGAATAATACTTGAACCATCACCTTGTCGATAAATTTCAGTCAATTCTTTTTGCGGGATCTCATTGATTTGCAGGAGATCGTGTAAAACTTGTCCTGGTCCAACAGAAGGCAATTGATCTTTATCTCCAACAAAAATCACTTGCATGTTGGTTGGAATTGCTTTGAATAAAGTATTCGCCAACCAAGTATCTACCATCGACATTTCATCGACAATCAGTAAACCGCCCTCAAGTTCTTTGGCCGTCATACTGGGATTTTTTTCCCGACCTGTCAATCCAAGTAAGCGGTGAATGGTACTTGCCGGTAGTCCAGTTGTTTCGTTCATTCGTTTGGCAGCACGGCCTGTGGGTGCCGCTAATAAAATAGGAAACATATCTTGAGTATAATCTTTTATATCTAAAGAAAGTCCGTTTAACTCTGCAAAGAGTGAAACAATTCCATTGATTACAGTAGTTTTCCCAGTACCTGGACCACCAGTTAAAATAAACATTGGGGCTTTGATCGCCTCTTCGATTGCTGCTTGTTGGGAATCCCCATAAAGAATTCCTAGTCGTTTTTCAATGCCGCGAATGTTTTTTTCGATCTCTTTTTTATCATATTTGATTTCTTTTTTTCGAGAAAGTAACCGTTGAATCGACGTTCCGATCCCCCATTCAGAAAAATATAAACTATTTTCAAAGAGTTTCGTGCCTTCTTGCTGAATTTTACCTTCTTCTACCAAATGGATAATTTGTTCTGCCACTTGATCCAGAGAAATTTCAACAGGTCGACTGGCTTCAAGCGTATTGATTGTTTCTCTAAGTAGTATCTCCGCTTCTACATAGGTGTTCCCTGAACGAACAGAGTGTTGAAAGATTTCATGAGTGATAGCAGCCCGTACACGTTTATCCGAATCTGCTCCAATTCCCAGTTGTTCAGCAATATTATCTGCTCGCTTAAAACCGATTCCTTCAATGTCTTCAACCAATTGATAAGGATTTTCATGAATGACATCCAACGTTTCTTCTTTATAAGTTTGATAGATAGCAAACGAAAGCTGACTACCGAACCCGTAACGGTTTAGCCCAACAATCACTTGCTCCATCCCATGATTTAAGCGGATCGTTTCAATAATTGTTTGGCGTTTTTTTTCATTTAATTGAGGAACTTCCTCTAAGACATCCGGAGCAGCAATAATCCTGTCGATTGCATCCTCACCTAAAATCTCTACGATTTTTTCAGCCGTTCGTTTTCCAATGCCTGGAAATTTTTCACTAGAAAGATAATTCACAACACCACTGGCAGATGTTGGCCGTTCTTGCTGGTAACTATCAACTTGAAATTGTTTACCATAACGAGGATGATCCACAAAATGCCCAAAAAAGCGATAAATTTCTTCTTCTTGAATTTGACCAAAACTTCCTGTCGTCACGATCTCTTTTTCTAGATAATCTGTATTCGTATCCGTAATTTTCACCAATAAAACTTTATAAAAATTGCTGGGGTTTTGAAAAAAGATTGCCTGAACTTGTCCGACTACGTATTCTTTTTCCGTTTCTCCAAACAGTGTTTCCATCGACTTCACCCCGATTCTATCCTAAAATGCTTCTATAATAAAAATGAATCATCATTCCATAATTTTAATGTATACGATTCATCTTGATCGTCTTCTGTCTTCTCTAAAATGGACAAACTATTATTTTTAAGCCCACCCATACTTCGCAATTCCGCTAAGTCTTTTCCAGAAAGTGCCTGGATCGCCGCTGTTAATGATGCGCCATGTCCAACAAAAAGGTAAGGTCCTTCCCCTGTATCTACTGCTTTTTCTACAACTGAAGAAATACGGGAAATCGCTTGTTCTATTGGCTCTCCTTGAAAAATTTCAGGATTGTATCGGTCCAATTGATACCGCATATGATCTAATTCTTGGCTGTACATTTTTCTCATTTCGGCGATAGATTGACCTTCTAATTGCCCCAAACCTAGCTCTTTTAGTTGATCTGTATAAACGATTTCTACAGGCTGTTCTAGTTCTTGATTGATCCCTTCCGCTGTTTTTTTGGCACGCGGTGAAGTGCTTGAAAAGATTTTTTCAAAAGGGACATCTTTGATTGTTTGTCCTAGTAATTTTATTTCTTCATAACTTGTTGGAAGCAATGGTGAATCGCCGCTCATTCCTTGAAAACGCAGTTCTTGATTCCATTCAGTTTTTCCATGGCGAGTAAAATATAATTTCATGTTTTTGCTCCCTTGATTCGTATTTATTGTTTTGGTGCTTATTCTTTGTTGTTTATCTTAACCAGTGTATCATTTTCACTACGAAAATTCCATTCAACTATCAGAGGAAAAAAGAATCTCAACCTATCTGATTGCCTAAAAAAAAAGAAGTAGGTTATAATAACGAAGGCTAACTCTTTGCTTAAAAGATTAACGTTACCTGTGACAAAAAACGTCACAAACATCGTTTCCTATTTTTCCGTCAGAGTTGAGTGAGCCTATTACGCTTTTATTTTATCTAGCTACATAGACTAACGCTTCGGATAAAAGATTAACGCTGCCTGTGACAAAGAGCGTCACAAACATCGTTTCCTATTTTTCCGTCAGAGTTGAGCGAGCCTATTGCGCTTTTAATTTAAGGAGGAACCAATTTTGTTTTTTAACCACATTCATCATGTTGCTATCAATTGCTCTGATTATCAAAAAACTAAGGAATTTTATGTTGAGAAGCTTGGTTTTGAAATTATCAGAGAAAATCAACGGGACAATAAAAATGATGTTAAATTAGACTTAAGACTAGGTGTCCATGAATTGGAGATTTTTATTTCTCCGAATCTACCCAAACGTCCTTCATATCCCGAAGCGTTAGGTTTAAGACATTTAGCTTTTAAAGTTGAAAATATCAATGAAGTGATCGATTTTTTAGATTCTAAGGGAATCGAGTGTGAACCTGTAAGGATAGACACGTTTACCGGTGAAAAAATGACCTTTTTCTTTGATCCTGATGGTTTACCACTGGAATTACATGAGTAACTTTATCTTATTCAGATTCACTATTGATAAACAAAAAGCTGTCACTTCTAAAAATGAAGGAACAGCTTTTTTTATTCATTTTAGTCTAACTTATCATTTTCATAATGATGCTTTAATTCTAGCGCTGGAAAATCTTGTTGTCTCAAGGCTTCATAAACAACCAAGGCTACTGTATTTGATAAATTCAATGAACGAACATGTTCATCATTCATTGGGATACGTAGACATTTTTCTTCATTTTCCCGCATAAATTCTTCTGGTAAACCTGTTGTTTCCTTACCAAACATAAAATAGTGATCTTGATCATCTGTATAATCTACTTCGCTATACGTTTGATTAGCAAATTTAGTAATCAAATGTAAGGGTTGGTTTCCTACATAGTCTAAAAACGCTGCTAGATTCTTATGATATGTAATATTCACATCATTCCAATAATCCAAACCAGCTCGTTTCAAGTGCTTGTCATCTGTAGAAAAACCTAACGGCTCGATGAGATGTAAGGGTGAATTTGTAGCAGCACATGTTCGAGCAATATTGCCCGTATTGGCTGGAATTTGAGGTTCAAATAATACGATATGATTTGTCATGAATACAAGTTTCCTTTCAATTGAATAGCACAATATTTATTTTTTTCTCTAAAATTAACATAAAAAAAAACGTATCGCCTCGGTGTCAATCACTGCGAGTCGCTACGTTAGTGAAGCTCTTTTCACTAACTTTTATCAGAACAGGAACCTGATAAAAACCAACGAAAAAACAACTTGTATGTAATATAACACCATTATCAGAGCTTTGCAATACCTTTTAGCGAATTAACTAAATGTAAGCGTTATCTACTCTTCCCTTTTAACACGCGAACGTCAATTGTGATTTCCGATAATGGATTTCTTTGTAGTTCTTCTTTGACGTGTTCAGCCACGCCCCATTCCAACGGAGACATTTCTAATAAATCCAAACGATTCTCTTCAGGAATAGCAAACGTAAACGTCACCCGTTCATCAGCCAAGACATCCATTTCTTTAGAAAATTTAGCTAAAACTTTCTCGTTAGAGTATGTCTGTTTGATTTCATCTTCTGGATAAAAAGCAGCTCTTAATTCTTTCAAATAATTTGTTTCAGGGATTACTTTGATCACTTCTCCATCTTTTTTCAAGACACGCTGAAATTCTTGATAATGAGAAGGTGAAAAAATATTCAAAACAGTATCCATCGATTGATCCGCAAAGGGCAAATTCGTCAAATCAGCTACACACCAAAAAGCGTCGATTGGTTGATTACTAGCCAAATAAATGCCATCTTTTGAAATATCAAAACCAAATTTAGAACCTGCCAACCCCAAACTAGAAAGTTCTGATAAAAAGCTGCCTTCACCACAACCTACATCTAGCGTGTCTCCAGTTAGATTCATTAAATCAATGATCTTTTCTAATAAAGGCTGATACATACCACTTTGGATCATTTTACTTCGGTGAACCAACATTTTTTTATTATACTCGGTCTGAATACTATGAGATAGAAAATAAATTGTTCCTTTTTTCGATAAATCAAATTGATGATTTTCTGCACAAATCAAACTATAGTCTTTCAGCTGAAATGCCTGTTTACACACTGGACAAAGAAATTGTTTCTGATGTGTTTCTAAAAAATTACGAGCTAAATCAATTTTTTTCAACATAACGTTACTTCCTATTCACTAAAATTCTAAAGCCTGCTACTAAACTGTCGCTATTTATCTTACAACGACAAGAAGACTTTGGCAACCGCCAGAATTATGGTACAATGCCTGTGAAGAAAAAACAAGGAGTGGAAAGAATGATCAAAGAATTTTGTGCCGAAAATTTTACGAATATCCCGGCTGCCATCCGAAATGGCGCTGGTCGTATCGAATTATGTGACAACCTAGCTGTGGGCGGTACAACACCTAGCACAGGTGTTATCGAAGAAGTTGTTTCATATGCTGGAGAAAAATCGATTCCTGTCATGACGATCATCAGACCTCGAGGCGGCGATTTTGTCTATAATGATATTGAGCTTAAAATCATGCATACAGATTTAATTGAAGCGAAAAAAATAGGAACTGACGGCGTTGTTTTAGGCTGTTTGACAAAAGACGGCTGGCTAGATGAAGAAGCATTAGAACTTTTGATTGAAACGGCTGAAGGCTTGCAAATTACTTTCCACATGGCTTTTGATGTTTTAAGTAAAGAAAATCAATTTAAGGCGATCGATTGGTTAGCAGAACATGATGTTCATCGTATTTTGACACATGGAGGATCAGCAGGAACACCTATTGAAGATAATTTTGAGCACTTAAAAGAAATGATTGACTATGCCAACGAACGAATCATTATATTACCTGGCGGCGGTATTTCTGATACAAACCTAGAAACGGTTATAAATGCATTGCACGTTAACGAAGTGCATGGAACAAAAATTGTAGATTCATATTAATAATAAGTGAGTGGGACATAGCTCTTCGAGTCATATCCCACTCACTTGGAATCTAGATAAATGGTGGGAGCAGAAGCAATCACTATGCTACGCTTCGATCACATCAAATTCTAAGTGCTAAAGCACTAAGATTTGAAGGCTTCGGAAATAAGCTGAAATTCACAAAGATTTGAAGAACAATTTTCGTGAATTCCTTCTTATTTCTCGGGATTAAACACTGCCCCAACCTCTTAAGTACATACAAATGGAAGAAAAAGACTTCTACTTTGCTTTATTTTCTATTTTTTTTGCTTCTATACTCAATACTAAACTTCCCAAAAGCCCTAAGCTACCTAACAAAAATAGCTCATTTCTTTCAAAAAACACTCCTGTACTGACTAGTCCACCGCCAATAATCAAATTAATAAGAGCGCTTTGATTCATTCGACGGCTGCTAAGCTCCGGTAAATGAACCTTTACTCCTACTTTCTTATTAAGTTTATTGATTTTTTGATTTACTTCATTAATCATTTGTTTTCCCTCCAAGTATTTTTTGTGATACTGATTTAACTTACTTCCATTTTTTTCACTTTATTTGCAACGGAAACAACTGCTCCAACAGAAACAGCTAATAAAATTCCGTAGAAACCGTAAATCAAAGAACTGTTTTCTATTTGCATGATATTACTTAATATTGAACAAAGAATCAATGCAGTTATGATCGCTGATATAATCGATTTATTTCTAAAAGCAACAGCTAGTGAGATAACTCCTATCATCAATGTTATTAAACTGGAAATCGCCGCTCCTTTAAAAATAATCGGCCAACTCAACAACAGATCAGCTCCATTTAATAACGGAATATATGCTGAACTAACTGCTAACGCACCTAAACAAATGATCGTTGCAAAAAAAGTTGCAGCTGCTGTCCAAAAACTGACAAACATCATTTTATTCCAAAAAATTCTACTACGACTAATTGGATAAGAAAATGATAAGACAACCTGACGTTCTCGGTAATCTTCTATAACAAACTTAGAAAACAACACGGCTGAAAAAATAGCGAAACAAGATTGAATAAGAACTTGGCTAAAAAGAATAAATAATTTTTTATCCCTAAAAACAACTAAGGAACTTGGTACAACAGGTGTTATTGTCGCACCAACCATAGCCATTGCAAATACCATAAACAAAATAAATACTAAGAGTCCAAACATACTGTAAAGATAGGGCTTTAACTTATTTTTTTGATCGTCTAA
Organism: Enterococcus sp. DIV0212c; assembly: GCF_017377505.1. GTDB lineage: Bacteria > Bacillota > Bacilli > Lactobacillales > Enterococcaceae > Enterococcus_L > Enterococcus_L ikei. The sequence goes on from NZ_JAFREN010000032.1 coordinate 23,858, forward strand.
TTTGATATAATTCATTCAGCTATACCTCCCATTTCCCCAAAGTAACCCATAAATTTCTCCTTGATAAACTTCCAGACTACAATCAGCTAAAACACTCTTATCCTCGTACGATGTATATACACTTTTGATTTTGATCATTCAATACACTCCTTTTACATACTAACGGTATGTATTAATCTAAAAAAAATATACTCTTACATACTTTCGGTATGTATTATGCAAAAAATAAAAACACATTAACGCATTTTTATTTTTTTATCGCTCTAAACATAGTCATGGCATCCTGAATATACTCCTCATCAATTAAAGGAAAGTTTACACCATCATATAACATTTTAAAAAACTGAAGTTTGTTTAAAAGATCATTTTCATTCATTTTATAAAGTGAAGGAGCTAACCAGATATTGGTTGAAAGTACAATCAATTCAGCAATTTCTTGAGGGTAATCTGTTTTGATTGATCCATCTTCGATCCCTTCTTCTACCAAAACTTTGATATAAGGAATAATATTCGTAAAAGCTTCTGCATATAATTCCCCAATAATCCTAGGATTAGTAATCAGTGATTTTGCAGAAAAGGCTATTTTTTGATGTTCTAACGCCTGCAAACTCATCGAATTGATCTTCCTTATTTTTTCAAACCCACTTATACCTTTCATAGACTCAATTTGACTCGTTACACCTATCGCATATCTTTTCTCTAAAATAGTATTAAAGATTTCTTCTTTCGATTTAAAATGATGGTAAATAACCCCTTTGGTCAATCCACCTAAATTATCTACAATATCCTGAATCGTTGTATGATCATAGCCTTTTTCTAAAAAAAGTTGCTCTGATACATTCAATATCTTCTTCACTGTTTCCTCTGGATACTTATTTCGCGCCATAAGTTCCCCTCCATACATACCGTTAGTATGTATAATATCTGAAAGAATCACTTATGTCAAATTTTTTTAGTTTTACATGAAAAAAGTGAGTGCAACAAAACCTTGTAACGTTTTGTTGCACTCACTTAATATTCAACATTTTAGCTTCGTTTTTTTATTATACAAAATACTGCATAAAAAGGCTGGCGATATTAAAATAAATCAGTACACTGGTCAGATCACTCAGCGTAGTAATAAACGGACCACTGGCGACTGCCGGATCAAAACCTAGCTTATCCATCAGCATAGGAATCAAGCTTCCGGCCAAATTAGCTACCGTAATGGCACAAAGCATGGCCATTCCAATTACAAATCCTAATGGGAAATTATGCTGCCAAATTCCAACAACGATAAAAATTGCTACCCCCGTCACCGCACCTGTCACTAAACCTGTTAATACTTCACTCATGATCAAACGGCCAAAATTATTATCTTTTTCGTCTGATACAGCTAGTCTCCTAACTGCCACGGCTAATGATTGTGTCCCAGCATTTCCTGCCGTTCCTGTGATCAATGAAATAAATACAGCTAAAATACTTGCTTCACTAACTAATTCTTCATAATGGCTAATCAAAGTAGCTGTAGACATTCCTAAAAATAATAATGTTATTAGCCAAGGCAGGCGTTTTGAAGCAGCTTTAATAGGATTTTCACTGACCTCTTCCACGTTAACCCCAGCTAAACCAGAATAATCACTAGCAGCTTCATCATCAATAACATCAATGATATCATCAACTGTTACGATCCCTAAAAGGTGATCGTCATAATCTGTAACTGGTAAAGCTAAGAAATCATAATCCCGAATCGTTTGCGCAACGTCCTCTTGATCATCCCCTACATGGACCGAAATAACCCGCTCACTCAATACATCGGCAATCATTGTATCGTCATCATTTACGATCAAATCACGTAAAGAAATAACCCCGACTAAATGATTTTCCTGATCTACTACATAAACGTAATAAATGGTTTCAGCCACATCAGCCTGGTTTTTCAATACATACATGGCAGAACGAACGGTTTGATTCGCAACAATAGAAACGAATTCTGTTGTCATGATCGATCCTGCTGTATCATCTTCATAATGCAGCAATTCTTTGATCTCACCAGCATCTTCTGTACTCATCAAACTTAGATATTTTGCTTTTTGCCCTTTATCAAGCATATTCAATAAATCAACTGCATTATCGGTGTACATCTCTGATAGCATTTCAGCTGCATAACTTGGACGCATTTCAGCGATGTAATCTTTCATGTTTTCATTATCTTCTTCGATAACATCAAACATATCCGCTAATTCTTTAGGAGATAAGTAACTGTAAATTTGCTTTCTATCAGCTTCATCAATTGATTGGTAGAATTGTCCCTGCTCATAAATATGGAGTGCTAAAAACAGTTCTCGAAATTCAGCCATTTGTTGTTTTTTTAGTTTTTCTAACAACAAAGAGAAATGCTCTTCCATTTCTTGCCCTTCATTCACACATACCTCTCCTTTCTATACTATAATCGATCGACAATTTTTTTCATATCTTCTGCTAAAGGAGAAGTCAACTCTAAACGCTGTTTTGTAAACGGATGTATAAAACTCAATTGGCAGCAATGTAACGCTTGACGATCAATCCCACTATCCATTTTACCACCATACATGTCATCACCCAACAAAGGACAACCAATCGCTTCAAAATGCACTCTGATCTGATGTGTTCTTCCAGTATGAAGTTGAATATTTACTAGCGCTTCATCATTTTTGCGTTTCATTAACCAATATTCTGTTTCTGCCTGTTGTCCAGTTTCGACTATTGTTCGCTTTAATATAGAAGATAAGTCGCGACCAATCGGAAGTTGTATAGTCGTATGCTCTTTTAAGTCAGATACATCGCCACCAACCAACGCTTGATAAATTTTGATCACTTCTTTTTTACGCAATTCCTGATCCAACATGGCATGCGCAAAACCATGCTTGGCAAACAACATCAAGCCTGTAGTATCTCTATCTAATCGAGTCACCACATGTATGACTTGATTTTTGTAGCCTTGCGCTTTGTAGTAAGCTTTTACACGATTGGCCATCGTTCCATTAGGATGATATTGAGCGGGTATAGACGCCACACCTGTTGGCTTATTGACCACTAAGTAATGATCATCTTCAAAAACAATATCGATCGGCACATCATCAACAAGTAAAGTCTCGTGTTCCTTTTCATCAGGAATCGTGATTTTTACTTGATCACCATAGGATAATTTGAATAGTGCATTTTCGACAGACTGATTGACCTCTATTTTGCCTCCTTGAAACTTTACCTTTGCTAAAAGTCCTTTGGAGACACCTTGTTCTTTTAAAAAATATTTTACTTGTTGAGGTTCTTTTTTTTCTACTATCCAATTAAATTCCATTAATCTATTAATCCTCACTAATAAAAGCGTCTTTTACTCGATGCCAAAAATGCATATGTCGGTATGAGGCAAAATGAATGCGCTCATCCGCAATTCGATAATAAATCGACTTGATATCATCTTGATAAATATCCAATTGATCTACAGTAATTAAATAATCATTGCTTTCCTGAAGCTTGATTTCCACCCATTCAGTATGAGCAATCACGATCGGTGAACCTAATGTTCTAAAAACCCGATTATTCAACGAAGCTATTTCAGCAAGTTGAAAAGCATTGATACTCGGATGCAACACTGCTCCGCCGATACTTTTGTTATAAGCGGTAGATCCTGTTGGTGTAGATACAGATAATCCGTCTCCACGAAATCGTTCAAAAAGTTCATCTTTGATAAACACATCTGCAACCATTGTACGATTCGCACGTTTGATCGTTGATTCATTCAATGCCAGAAAATGTTTATCTGGTTTATTACCATGAAAGCTGATTTTCACATCTAACAACGGATAACTAGTACTTTTTTCTTGGTGAACCAAAAGACTTTGTACTAGTTCTTCTAATTCATAATCACGCCAATCTGTATAAAAACCTAAGTGACCAGTGTGAACACCTAAAAAACTTACTTTATCCAACCGATGACTAAATCGATGAAACGCTGATAATAATGTACCGTCGCCGCCAATTGAAATAACAAGATCTGGCTGATGATCATCGATCTCGATTTTATTCTTTTTCAAAAGCAGGAGCAAATGCCTGGTAACTTCATTAGATTTCTGTTCATGATTATGAACGATTGCTACTTTCATTTCACTCCTCCTATTCTTTGTCTGACTCTTCTTTATTGTCCGTTAATCGTTGATAGTAATTATCTTTTGACTTGCCTCGTCCATGTGAGAAAAGATGTTGGGCTTCTTGAATTTCTTCACGAATCGTCGACATTTCTTCATCTAATTGATAAGCAGCTTCGGCAGCTCGCTGCAGCCGCTCTTTCATTTCTTCTGGAAAAGCACCTTGATATTTATAATTTAACGAATGTTCGATCGTCGCCCAAAAATTCATCGCTAATGTCCGAATTTGAATCTCAGCTAGAATCTTTTTTTCCCCTGTAATCAACTGGACAGGATACTCGATCACTAAATGATAGGAACGATAACCACTCTCTTTTTTATTCGTGATGTAATCTCGCTCTTGAATGATCTTCAAGTCTTTTCTATTACGAATAATATCTACTACCTGACGAATGTCTTCAACAAACTGACACATGATTCTAAGTCCTGCGATATCCTGCATTTCATCTTCTAAACGAGCTACTGGAATATTTCTTAACGCAGCCTTAGTTAAAATACTATCTACTGGTTTTACACGACCAGTTACAAACTCAATAGGTGTATGTTTATTTTGCTCTCGAAACTGCTTGCGGATACCGCGCAGCTTGACTTTCATTTCTCCAACAGCCTGTTCATACGGTGCCAGAAAAAGCTCCCACTCTTTCTCCATCCTAATCCCTCTATTTCCTTGAATTTGATTCACAGCTTATTTTACCATAGAGCTGAGAAAAATAGGGTGATTTGAGAAATTGTATAAATTTTTTCGACAATAACGGATTTTTTAACTTCTAGTTCACTTTTCTTGACGTATAGGGGTAAAGTATGCAAAAATTGAATTAAAATTAAGAAAGTAGGGCAAAGATCAGTGAGTGAAAATTTAGAAATAGAATTTAAAACGTTATTATCTATTGAGGAGTTTTCGCATACAATTGACTACTTTCAATTAAAAGAAGATGATTTTTTTACACAAATCAATTATTATTTCGATTCAGCTGATTTTGAATTAAAAAAAAGACATAGCGGTCTAAGAGTTCGTATATTATCAAATAATGCAGAAATCACTTTAAAAATTCCTCAAGAAGTTGGTTTATTGGAAATCAACGATACGCTGTCTATTGAAGAGGCACAACATATCGTTGACTCGGCTACATTTCCAGATTCAGGAAATGTTTTCAATAAGTTAACAACTTTAGGAATCAATAAAAATGATTTGCGTTTAATTGGCAGCTTAACAACTAAACGAGCAGAAAAAAAACTTCCCCAAGGTTTACTCGCGCTAGATGAAAGTTGGTATAACGAGCAGCATGATTTTGAATTGGAGTTAGAAGTTAGAGATGTGTCAAACGGCAAGAAAAATTTTCTTTCTTTATTGGATACTTTGGAAATCAAAGAATCCCCATCGCCAAACAAAATCCAACGTATGATGTTAAGCTCAAAAGAGAAATATTAAGAAGTTATTATAGTAAAAACATATCATTTCATTTTTCCCGGATTTTCTGATAAATTAGGGACACTTAGTTGAGAAATGATGTCTAGTTGCAAAAGGGTCAAATTGGAGGAAGTATGAATGATTGAAATCTATCTGTTCGTTAATCCTTTGGGGGGCATTTGTCTCAACGTAGAAAAGGATATTTTAAAATTGGTTGAAACTGAAAATAAAAAAATCCAGTTTCGCTTCATTCCGTTAGTGAATATGCGAACCATCAACCATCTTATAAAGTTATTTGAGATTCCAACACATGATATTGAACAACGCAATCAATTGTTTGAAGACATTTATTCAGCTGCATTAGATTATAAAGCAGCACAATTACAAGGAAAGAAAAAAGGACGTCATTTACTTCTTGGTCTACAACAGGCTGTGGCAATAGAAGGCATCCCCTACTCTTTAGAATTAGCTGAAAAATTAGTAATAGAAGCTGGTGGCGATTTAGATATGTTTAAGGCAGATCGACAATCCGACTTTGTAAAAGAATCTTTTCAAACAGATCAACAAATTGCTCGTGAAATGGGTATTGCAAAACACCCATCTGCCGTAGTTTACAATTATACATGTGATCGTGATTTCGGTGTACTAGTAGAAGACTGTGAATCAATGGATGAGATCAAAAAACTTTGTGAAACATCTGAAGATAATTTACAGTATTTTCATGAAAAATTCGAATTAAATCACTACAATGAGCCGCGTGTTCCACACGGACATTTACATTTACTTTAATTTTAAAGAACCAAATAAACAGCCCTCTGGATTAAACTTAGAGGGCTGTTTATTTGGTTTATTTTATTGTTCTAAAGTCTCTACTAGTTGTTCTAATTCATTCAATCTCGTTTCAAAAACAACCATAGCATCTTCAATATATTGCGGTTTAGTCATATCTACTCCCGCTTTTTTCATGACTTCTATTGGATAATCGCTGCTGCCAGATTTCAAATAAGTTAAATATTTTTCCAAAGCATCTGGCTCATGTTCCAAGATTTTGTTTGCTAAAGCTGATGCTGCTGAAAAACCAGTCGCATACTGATACACATAGTAGTTGTAATAAAAATGAGGAATACGAGACCATTCTAACGCAATTTCTGGATCTTTCATTACTTCTGGACCGTAGTACTTTTCATTTAAATTCCCATAATACTCACTTAAATATTCGCTAGTTAAAGGGATTCCCTTAGCATCTTCAGTATGAATAAAATGCTCAAACTCTGCAAATTGTGTTTGACGGAAAATCGTTCCTTTGAATCCATCCAAATAATGATTCAATACATAGGCACGTATACGAGGATCTGTTTCTGTTTCCAAGAGATATTCTGTCAAAAGATTTTCATTCGTTGTTGATGCAATTTCAGCTAAGAAAATTGAGTAATCGCCATAAACGTACGGTTGATTACTGCGAGTAAAATAACTATGAACGCTGTGTCCCATTTCATGAACCAACGTATACAGTTGATCTAAACTATCATGCCAATTCATTAAAATATACGGCGCTGTATCATAAGCACCAGATGAATAGGCTCCACTGCGTTTTCCTTGATTTTCGATAACATCGATCCAACGATCCTTGAATGCTGTTTTAACTACATTTAGGTATTCTTCTCCTAATGGATTCAACGCTGTAACTGCTTTTTCCTGTGCCTCTTCATAGCTATATCTAATGGATGCTTCCCCTAAAACAGGTGTATACATATCATACATATGAAGTTCATCCAAATTCAATAATCGCTTACGTAGTGATACATAACGATGCAGTAATGGTAACTTTTGATTCACCACATCTATTAATGTATCGTAGACACTTTCTGGAATATGATTGCCACTTAATGCAGCTTCTCTTGCAGAAGAATAGTTACGAACTTTCGCTTTATAATTATGAGCTTTAACATGAGAGCTTAATGTTTGAGCAAATGTATTTTTGAATTGTTCATAAACAGTATACAATCCTTTGAATGCTTTTTCTCGTACATCTCTATGTGTATTTTCCATTAACTGTCCATACACACCATGAGTTAGTTGGATTTTTTCGCCATTTTCATTTTCAATTACTGGAAATTTTAAATCAGCATTGTTTAAGATAGAAAAAGTATTACTGGATGCTTCAAAAATCTCACCCGCACCAGCCAATAGCGCTTCTTGATCAGCAGATAAAATATGTGGGCGTTCACTCAAGATATTCTCAATAAAATGACGGTAGGTTTCCAACTTCGTATTCTCGTCAAAATACCCCCAAACTTTCTCGTCATTTAAAGACAAGACTTCTGGTTCAAACCAAGCGACTGCTTCACTAGCCTGGGCTAATAAAGAACTGGCTCTGGCGTATAACGCTTGATAAGTTGTGTTGGCAGTATCTTGATCATTTTTTAAATGAGCATAAACATAAATCACTTCTATTTTACGATAAACACTTAATAACATTTCAATACTGCTTAAAAATGCAGCACTGCCATTTCCTAGTGTTCCTTTAAACTGTTCAACTTCTTTTAATTCATCTGACAACGCTTGGAATGCTTCATCAAACGCTTGATCATCTTTAAAAATTTTCGTCAAATCCCACGTTTTCTCTATTGGTAAACTTGAACGTTCTGGTAATTGTTTAGCGTCAGTCATACTATTTGCCCCTTTACAAAATTATTTTTACATAGATTTATCTTATCACATTTTTATAAGGAGTAGCACTGATTAAACACTTATTTTCAATTCTTTTCAGCCACTGACTCACATCCTTTATACTTTCACCGACATCTCCTACTTCAACTTTCCAACCATTTTGAATTTTAACTAAATGTTTGCATGCAACTAGATAAGTTATCAATTGATTCAAACAATACAACTGAATAACTTCAAAAGGGATATTCGGAAACTCGTAAAATAATTCAGAGGCATTTCTTATCTCTTTTCTTAAAACCTCAACTAACTCCACATGCGAAATAACATTCTGATCAAAAAACTGTACCCATTTCCAAATTCTTACTTTTAATATCAGATCTGATCCCCTACAGCAAAAAATATGTAGGCCAGGATAATAAAACCAAAAAGGCAAATGAAGAACATGAAAACGATTGTTATATAATATTGATTGAACTCCTCGTGCCCTTTCATCTCTTGTAAATAATTTCCTGTTCAAATCATAATGGTACTCCTGTATCAGTGCGCCGATTTTGAACTTTCTTTTAATATAAATTTGGGCTTTATTTGGAAAATTTAAAATATCCAATAAAAAATCAGCATAAAAAGACCATGTTTTTTTTGAAACATAGAGCCGTTTCTTCCAATCTTCTTCCATATGAAAACACAGGGTCAGTTCTTCTGTTTGCCAATCTGCTGCCCATAAATAAAAACCTAGAGTATCAGAATAACAGCTTAAGTTCTTAGCCAACTCGCCTAAACTCTGTTGATTTGAAAATACTTTTTTACCGCAAATCCAAATAGGATGATATCCATGTTTTTGATAATTTTGAGTACGTTCAGTCAAGCGTTGGACGCTCAATGGACTACATTGGATTTCCACGGCAATATTATCTATTAATAGATCCGGCCGCTGATTTAAAGCTGGAAGATATTTTTCCAACTCATAGTCAATACTTTCTTGTTCACACCATTTGGCAAATACCTCTTTCAAAGTCAAATGTTCTAGCGTCTCTCCTTCAGAAAAAAGACTGCAACAACTATGACTATAATGAGAAAAATGCGGTATTTTAACTTTACCATTCTTAATTCGAACTGGCTGATTACACGCTGGACAGAAATACTTTTTTTCTTTCAGCTGTTCGATTACTTCTCTAGATTTATTCCGCAATGTTATGATTTCTTTTTCGTCTGTGTAAGCATTGAACATATAATTCACCTCTAAATAAGATACGCAATAAACTAGATTATCCACAAAAAAAAACTGACCCAAAGCAATCATCGCTTTGGGTCAGTTATTCAGACATTTATTCAAAGTAATATCTTGTTAATTCTAATGCATTACGCTCCATAACACATGTGCCATATTCATTGAGTGTCTCTGGTGTTACTGTAGTTAGATTAGCAAATTCCAATAACTGGGCTAATTCATTTTCTACATCATTTTTCCCAAGTTCATCCATTAAGAAAATAACTTGAAGATAATATGTTCCCTTAAATGTATATAAATTCGTCATTACAGATTGCAAGTTTACCTCATTTGCTAACTGTACCATTGTATCAAAATCATTAAGCTCAAACACTAAATTTTTAACCGTATTATCAGCAAATTCCTGTGCTTCATCAGCAAAATCTTCTTCGATTTGTTTACGAATTATATTACTAACTTCTTCTGAATTTAAATCGCTAAAGCCTTCAAAATTAGATACTTCATCGATTGATGCGTTCTTACTAATAAATAGTTCCAACCCATCACTTTTTGGTAGAACTTGAAAGGTAACAGCTTCACTACCTTGAAATTCATCTTCCACATCAACTTCTTCTAAAATACTGTAGAAAAAATTCTCTACTTCTTTGTGGTTGCCAAGTAAATCTAAAAAAGTAATTCCTCTGTCAGCCAGATCTTCATTACCAATCAACACACGTATGGTATTTTCATTGATATGTTCCATTTCCATGTCGCTACACCTCACTTTTGCTAATCAGGAAACTTATTCTTACGTACATTGTAGCGGAATGACGCCAAATGTAAAGGGAAAAGTAACAATATTCGCAAATAAACTGCCGTCTTAGTATTTTCCTTAACTCTGATTCTTCTTATTATGTAGTATTTTATAATCAACTACTATAAAACGCTTAACTATGTAAAACCTAATAGAAAAAGAAAACCTTTGCCACTCGGACAAAGGTTCTCCTGTTACATTTTATAAACCTGCCATCAATTGCGCTTGACGTAATTCCAACTGCCTAACTCCTCTTGGCAAGAAACGTCGAATTTCATCTTCATTAAAACCAACCTGTAATCTTTTTTCATCAATCATTATTGGTCGACGCAACAATCCAGGATTCTCTTTTACTAACTCTAGCAAGTCCTGCAGCGGAAGTTCATCCAAATCCATATTAAGTTTTTGGAAAACCTTAGAACGAGTAGAAATAATCTCCTCTGTTCCATCTTCTGTCATTCGCAAAATTGCCTTCAATTCAGAAATATTCAATGGTTCTGAAAAGATATTTCTTTCTTTGAATGGAATTTCGTGTTCTTGCAACCACGCACGAGCCTTACGGCAAGACGTACAACTTGGGGAAGTATAAAGTGTCAACATGTGCATCACTCCTTTTCGTGATTCTCATCACTTTTTTAAAACAGGAAATCTAACTGTTTTCCCATTTAATGTAAGTATACCCAACTTCAAGTAAAAATACTAGCCATTTTTCCAAAAAAAAACATAATTTTTCGTTATTTTACGTGTTTTTTTTAAATATTTAAATAAAATTCGGCTTTTTTCAACATAAAATTATAACGTTTTCAAAAACTAAAAAACTAATACAGCTTTTAAATATTGTGTTAACTGTACTAGTCTAAGAAATCTGACATTTTAGTTTTTTTCACTTAGTCCTGTTTTTTTTTATGTTTAGCTGTATAATAATATCAATGACTTTTATTAATTGATTAAGGTAGGTACATTATGGAAACTATTTTTTCTGGCATTCAGCCAAGCGGAATACCAACTATTGGTAATTACATTGGTGCAATGAAACAATTTATTGAATTACAAAATCACTATGACTGTTATTTTTGTATTGTTGATGAACATGCAATAACAGTTCCTCAAGATCCGTTGAAACTACGTCAACAGACTCGCAGTTTAGCAGCTCTGTACCTAGCAGTAGGTCTTGATCCTGAAAAAGCGACCATCTTCATTCAATCTGAAGTTTCGGCTCACGCTGAAGCTGCTTGGATTATTCAGTGCAATACAACGATCGGTGAATTGGAGCGTATGACTCAATTTAAAGATAAATCACAAAAAAATGGACGTACAGGCGTTAGCGCTGGTCTTTTGACTTATCCGCCTTTAATGGTAGGAGATATTGTTTTGTATAATGCAAACTTAGTCCCAGTTGGTGATGACCAAAAACAACATTTAGAATTAACAAGAGATTTTGTGGAACGTTTCAATAAACGTTACGGACAAGCAAATCAAGAAATTCTAGTCCTCCCAGAAGTGAAGATCGCCGAACAAGGTGGACGTGTAATGAGTTTACAAAACCCAACAAGCAAGATGAGTAAATCAGATTCAAATGCCAAAGGTTTTATCTCAATGTTGGATGAACCGAATATTATCCGTAAAAAAATCAAATCAGCCGTGACTGATTCAACTGGCATCATTGAATATGATCCAGAAAATAAACCAGGTATCTCAAATTTACTAAGTATTTTCTCTGCTGCAACTGGTCGACCTGTTGACGAAATAGCTTCAGCTTACGAAGGAAAAGGCTACGGCGAATTTAAAACAGATTTAGGTGAAGCAGTCGTGGACTTACTTGCACCAATACAAGAACGTTATCACACATTACTCGCTTCTGACGAATTAGACGATATCCTTGATAAAGGTGCCGAACAAGCTCGTCTGGTTGCTAATAAAACCTTACAACGAATGAAAAACGCTATTGGATTAGGTAGAAAACCTCGCAAAAGAAATTAGCAAAAAAAAAGCCCGGGACAAAACTAAAAATCAGTTTTGATGTGCGCCCCAAA
>NZ_JAFREN010000033.1 GCF_017377505.1 Enterococcus sp. DIV0212c
TGGGGCGCACATCAAAACTAAAAATCAGTTTTGTTTCGGTCTCTAGATGCAAATAAACGGTGGGAGCAGAAGCAACTTCTTTAATAAAAAAGACTAAACAAAAACAGATTGATAATTTTTGAACCGCCTAATAATTGAAATATAAAATAAATAACACCAAAAGAGAGTATCAAAGTGAACAGTGTCAAACAAAATCGAACCCAAACATCTTCTTGTTTCCACAAGTTATCTGTAAATGATAAGCTAACTAATAAAGCCGATAAACAAAATAGTCCTGAAACGATCATGAAAGAACTACTTAGCAAAAAGGAAAGCACTAACGATAACAGACTGACGTAAACTGCTAAACTCGCTGGACTAAATAAAGAATCGAACGCAGTAGAAAATAACATTTTTTTCTTAGTTCGCTTATTGGAAATAAAGTAGAATACCACAACGAAAAGGAAAAAATACGTTCCTAGCAATAACAAGCTTTCAATAAATAAAGACAACGGTGTCTCACTAGAAAAATAGCTTATAATCACAATACTACGACTGATTGCTATACTATTAAAAACAATCAATAATAAGAAATTAATCACTCCAAAAATGGGAATTCTTTGTGCTTTTTCTTCCTCTGTCCCTTTTATCTGAGTATTTAACCAGCTAAAATAATTTTTACTTTCCTTTTTCAATTGCTGAACGGTTTGATTACTTTTTAGTTGTTCATTTAAATTTTGCTGCATTTGAACTGTTTTTTCTAAAACTGTTTCTTTTTGAGGCGTATCTACTGGTTCAGGTTTGCTCTGACTTTTACCACACGTTGGGCAAAACTTTGCCTCTTTTTTAATTTCTTTACCACAATGAATACAATTGTTCATTTTTACACCTCTACCCTTTTATTAACCCTACAGCTAGTTTCATTTTTAATACTCGATAAACAGATTTATTTAATTTTTCTTCGGTATACGCTCCTTGCTGGATTCCTTGTAGAACAAATGGAATCTGTTCTTGAAATGAGGAAGACAAAATCAAATCATTCCCTGCTTTTAAGGCAGCTAGGCCAGCTTCTTCTTGAGAAATAAAATCCGCAAGACCCGCCATATCCATATCATCTGTCATGACCACTCCTTGAAACCCCAATTCATCGCGCAAAATATCATGGACTGGTTGAGAAATCGATGCCGGCATCGTCTCATCGATACTAGTAATAATATTATGAGACACCAAAATACTATCTGCTCCAGCAGCAATACCCGCTTTAAATGGCAAGAAATCGTTGCTTCTTAACTCTTCTAAAGGTCGAGTATCATAGACGACCTCAACATGAGAATCGCGATTATTTCCATAACCTGGAAAATGTTTTAGCGTGGATGTAATTTTTTGTTTTTTCAATTCCTCCACACTTATCTGTACATACTCACTTGTTTTCTGTGCATCTAACCCTAATGTTCGGTCATAGATAAATGCTTCTGGATCAGTTGCAACGTCCGCATCAGGAAATAGACCACCTTGAATCCCATAAGAGTGTAAGACGTCGGCTTTTTTTTGAATCTCTGAGCGAATACCTGTCCAGCCAGACGCTTGATACACTTCTTGTGGGGATTGAAATACTTCTGGAACTAAATCTGTACCTCGGCTCAAACGTGAAACCGTTCCGCCTTCTTCATCTGACGCAATAAATAATGGAAGTTTACTTGCAGCCTGATAAGAAGCTATTTTCTTCTTTAATGAGGTTGCTGTTTCTGACTCTACATCACGACCAAACAAAAGATAACCACCTAAATGATAATTCTGAATACTTTCTAATTGTCCATCGATCGGTACACGAGCTAAAAATAATTGTCCGACTTTTTCTTCCAAGCTCATGGATGCAATTAGTTCGTCGATGATTTTTTCTTGATTTTTAACAGGTATTTGCTCTTTTTCGCTTGAAGAACTAGCGGTTTTTTGCTTCTCTTTATCAGTTGAAATAATGGTACTCTCCTGTTTTTTTGTATTTTCCTGATTCCCTTTTTGATTTACTAGCCAAATAATAGCTAAACTGATTCCGAAAATCATTAGTAAAATAAGCCCTGCGCTGACGATCATTTTTTTAGTATTAATTGTTTTTCCTCCTAAATTTAAAAGTATGGCAGGCTTGAGATGTTAAATAGGAAAAAATCGAAACGAGTCCATGAAATCAACTGTTTATTCAATTCCTCCATTATCCACAACTTCAAAGTTCTCTTTGCCGCCTAAGCTTTGAATTTTAAAGCGATCTTCTCCCTCATCATAAATGAGCGTTGCCTTTTTGTAACGGAAAATCTGTGTGACATCTTGTTGTTTGTAATCTTTGTAGACGGTTTTATATTTGATCAGATACTGAACATCATATGTGTTCTTACCATTCATTTTAACCGATTCTACGGTTGCCGTCCCATTTACTGAATTTTTGACTTTACTATCACGGACCGCTTGGATAAATGTATCAAAATCCTGATATTCTGAATTGCCTTTTCCATCAGTAAAAAACGTTGAAAATTTTTGCTTCGTTGTTTCATCATAGGTCATGTACGTACTCGTATAGCTGGTAACATTCGAGTAAAAACTAGCTAGAAAATTTTCTACATCTGATTCAGATTTTATTCCTGAAAAATCTAAATTAATCGTCGATGAAAAATAATCCGGATCATATTTACTTGCTTCAAAACTAGCATCATTGATCTCGTATTGTTTGGTTTCTATAACACTTTTATTTGCCAATGTTTTTTTCAACTGAAGCGTGATTCCTTGGTGCCAAATCAGATCTTTGACTTCCAGTTCGCCTGTTGATAGTTGACCTATTTTTTTATCATCAATAAAAACATCCGCATCGGAAATATTTGATGTCACTTTAAATGAAACTTTACGAAAATCAAGATTTACTTGGTTCATCTGCTCATAGTCACTGCCTTGAGACTGAACTAAATCAATGGTTGTTTCGCTTTTTTCACCAGCTAACTCGCCTTTTACCGTGTATTCTGCTGGGGTCAACGGTCCCCAAACGGTTTGAAATTGCGTTTTGTCTGTTGTTTCTTTTTCTTGATTATTTAAAAATAATTTCATGTCTTTTTGATTTGCGGTAACAGTGATATATTTAGGTTTTAACTCCAACTGATAGTCATCAAATAAAAAGAATTTCTTACCCTTTTTTTTCAGTGCCAGCTCACTTGTTTGATTATTTTTGCTTTCTAAATTTGTGATCAAACGTGAAAAAGCTGCTTTGTGTTTATTTTGTTCGTAATAAGCAAAATAAGTTTTTAATTCATCCTTTGTTACATTATAATTAGGATCTGTTGAAACCGTCAATTTTTTCATCTGATCTATGTCTTTGTTTTTAACGATTTCTATCATTCTTTTTGATTGGCTCTCATAACTATAATAACTTTTTGCAACAAAATAGCTCCCGCCAATCAGACACATTACTACCGCTGATATTGTTATCAGTATTTTTTGTTTCTTATTCATCGGTGGTTTAGTTGCGATTGGCAATTCTTTTTTGCTTGGTTGTGACGTTTCTTGTGAGACTGACTTTCCACACGCTGGACAGAATTGATCATCCTCTTCTAGAGATGCTCCACATGAACATGTCGCGTGTTTAACGGTTTCTTGTTCTTTAGCTTCGCTTTTTACTTCAACCTTTGTTTGATCGTTTCCAGAAGTTGTTAGCTTCTCTCCACAATTTTCACAAAACAATGCTTCTTCTTGATTTTCATATTGACAAGAATGACAAATCTTCATTTTTCTCTCCTATTTTCTTTCATTTTTTTTGCCCTATTCCATCATTCTATTTTACACCCAAAAAGTCAACTATTTTTGTGATTTTATTCAATATATTTTTGTTTTTATTGATATAAGGACAAAATTTTTTATCTATTTAAATAACTAATCTAATTTAATTCCTAATTTTTGACAAAAAAATAGGCACATGAGATGCTTTAAACGTAGTAAACAAAAAAAGAGAGAAGGTTGGATTTTTATGTCAACAATGGTTTTTGTAAATTTCCCAGTTACTGATGTAAAACGTTCTACTGAGTTTTATGAAAAGTTAGGTTTTAAGCAAAACGTGGATTTTTCTAATGAAGAAACAAGTTCAATGGTTTGGGATGATAATTTTTGGATTATGCTGTTAAATCATGATTTCTATAGTAAATTTATCAAAGATAAAAAAATTGCAGATGCGAAAACAACTAGCGGTGCTTTGATTGCATTTAGTATGGAAAGTGCTGATGCTGTGAAGAAATTTGGCGAGACAGCGAAAGCAAATGGCGGCGATTTTTATAAAGTGGATATGGGGATTCCTGAGGATATGATGTTTGGACTTGAAGTACAAGATCCAGATGGTAATACTTTGGAACCTAATTGGATGAAGATGTAATATTGAAGTAATAACTTGTAAAACTATCAGTTAAATTGATTGATAGTTTTACAAGTTATTTATAGGGTGTAAGACTCGATTCGTTTTAGTCTATATGTTATGAATAGGTTAGATACTGGATTGTGTCTTCATCATTATCAGCACGCACTAACAATCAAGCTTTAAGAAGGTGATGAAAATACACTAAGGACATTCATTTTTATTTCAGTATAACGTTTAAATGTTTTTTCATTTCTAATATCTCTCAATTGTTTTGCGTCCATTGTTACTAACGGAAAAATTAACGGTACAAAGTAATTTAAGCTATCCACATGTTCACTGGTATCTTCTTTTGAAAATAACTTTTTTCCTTCTTTTTTTCTTCTTTTTTTCTTCTTGCTCTTCCTTCATACTTTTAGAAAGCCAACCTGTACTTATTATTGAATAGATAAACGGAAATAGTGAAAAAGTCCAATCTCCCATAAATGAAATCAAGAAATATTTTATGATTAGCAGAGGGAATACTATAAGAAATGATAATTAGACCAGCAATTATTTTTTCTTCACAATAAAACATTTTTGGGTTTCAAAGATATGAAATTTTATTAAATTAAACTACTTCTACTATTTTATTCACTATAATCCACTAGCACTGCATAAATTTCCCGCATTTCCCGGTGTTCATTGAAACCAATACGCATCGCTTGAGACAACTTTTTTTTCTCATTTGCTTCGTCATCATTACTAAATAAGACAATTTTTTCATTTGTCGGGCGCTGTTCTATTTCCTCATAGTCATTTTTAAAATTATCGATTGCTCGATCCTGTTCTACTTTTGGCAACCCAATTAGCTTGCCTGCTCGTTGTACTAATTCATAAAAATTATCGTTAGGATATAACGCATCACTACCATAATTGGACATTGATAAACTTTGCGTTGTTAATTTTACTTGTTTGTTCTCTTTGTCAAATTTGTAAACTAAATCAATATACGCAAATACAGCCAGTTCATTTTGGTGGTTAAACGGATAAAAACCGCGTATCTGAAGTTGATCGCCTCTGGCAAAAATACTGTATTCTGGTTCTGCTTCTTGAATTGATGAAGTCAGGATTTCTTCTTGAAACATTTGTTTGGTTTGTTCTAAAAATGCTGGAAGCTTTACTTGAAATTTATTCGTCAATAAATCGATTGCTTCTCTTTCCGAGATTTTAGGGTAGTCAAACATGCCAAAGGCTTTTTCTCGCTCATCATGCCAAATAAGATGTTGTTGACTAGTATCGATTGTTTCTGCTGTTTTGCTTGAACAACCACTGATTCCAACAATAATAAGTGCTAATACCAGGATTTTTCTATAGTTCCGCTTCATTTTTTACCTTCTTTTCTAATTTATTTTTGGAACATTGATCAATTGACTAGTATTCGTTTGGAAAATCGCCTCAATGGGAACTAGTTCTATTGGCTGATCTGTTTTTAACGAGTAAATTGTGACACTATCTAACATTTGCCCGGAGGCGATGGTTTCGGTTCGTTGATCCAGTAATTTTGAAAGATCTAGCATGGGATTATCTTCGGGCAATGCGGCTTGTTCTAATTCTTGGTCCGCTTGTTTTACCTTAATCAGTTGGTTCCATTTTTCTGGCGTTATCGCTTCTTCCGATTGTTTATTCGTAACCTTGTAGCGCAATGCTACCATTTGATTGTTTTGATTACTTTGAATCGGCATCACTCCGATTAGCTCTAATGATATTTTCTGGTTTTCAAATAGAATTGGCTTTTCAAACGATTCATCTTCCCCTAGATCCTTAATCTCTTGTAGTGTTAAAAGTGATTCATGCAACATTTCCGATCGTTTTTTATAGTTCCCGTCATTTGCCGAGTAAATAACAACTTGAACCATGCCGTTCGCACTTTCTACATAATACAAATGAAGCCAAACATTTTGCTTATCAAAATTAGTACGTAACGTATATTTATAAAACGTTTTGTCCTCCTTTTTTTCTTCCTTAAAATAGATATCCGACGCTTTTTTATAGCCATAGCGTATCGCGATTTCTTGCTGCATTTCTTTCCCAAATTCTTTAGTATTAATTTTATTTTTACGATCAACGAGCACATAAAGTTGTGATTTACTTTTAGTATCTTCGGCTCCAAATACTGCTGACTCATTAAACTTAGTTTGATAGTTTGTTGTCTTTTTCCATGAGTCTGGCAATTGAATTGTATACTCCAAGCTATTTCCTGTAAAAGAAGCTTCTTTTTCTGATAATTTTTGCCCGCAACCACTCATAAACAAAAGGAAAAGCAACATACTGACTATATAATTTTGTTTTCTGATCATTTTAGTTTCTCCTTTTACTCTTTTTTTGCTTCCAGTTATATGCGATGAAAAGGCTTGTACATCCTATAAAAAGACTAAGTCCCAGCCTAAATCCTTGCGGTATGAACTCGAAGGTAATGGTATGCTGCCCTTTAGGAACAACTAGAGTTAAAAAGGCTTCTTTAAAGGTTGGTATTTCTGCTTGTTTTCCATCTATATAAGCTTTCCAGCCTTGATCATAAGGAATTGTTGTTAGAACAACCTGTTCTTTTTCAAGGTCAACTTCAGCCGTTGCTTTTCTTCCTGACGTGTGAAATACCACGCCTTTTTCTTGAACGGCCGAAACAGCTTCTTCGAATACCCTTGTATCTAAAAACATCGCAATCGGTTTGCTTAATTGGACGACTGCTTCACCAACAAACTCGACCGTAACGTCCACTGTTGTTTTTTGTTCATAGTAGCCTAAGTCATAATATTGACCAGATGCCAGCAAATCAGTTTTCCGAGTGACATCTCCGATTTTTGTCAGTACATTAACATCACCATATCCATACAAACTCAAATAGCCTTGGGAAAAGGCCGGCACTTCTACCGAATAAACCACTTGTCGCCTTTTCTTTGTTGAAATAGGCGAATAAAAAACGGCCTCTTCTTTTTCTTTGATTTCAACATACTTTTGACTTTTCAACGTTACTTCTGAAAAAGTGAATAATGGTTTTTTTACGTCTGATAAATACTGCATTAATTCCGTTTGATTTTTGACAGCTTCTTTCTCATAAATTTTCTGATCTGTTACTATTCCTAAAGGTAAGGCAAACTGATTCTCATACAATCGATACTTACCGCTACTAGTTTTTTCTTTAAAACCATATTTACTCAACGGTTCTTGGCTCAAATTATATTTTATTCCCAATAAAGCATCCATAATCAACGTATTATTCTCGTATAGGATAACCAAGTTCGTCCCAGTAGAACGAAATCCAAGTAAATTTAAATATTGTGAGGAATGTCGATTGCGAATGGATGAAAACATTGCGACACCGCTATAACCATAAATAAAACTTTCATTCCGCGAAGTCGCGTCTAAATTAGTTAAACGATAATTGCCTTCATCTTCAGTGTTCGCTTGCTCCACCAGCGACTGAATGTCTTTGTAATACTTATCATATGCTTTACGCTCAGGATAGCCCCACTCGTTGTTGATCCCACCAATTGTGTTAAAGGTGTTGAAAGAAACTTCGCCTAAAAATAGTAAGCAAAAAAGCAACCAGATCCAATTCGTTTTCTTTTTATTGTTTAGTTGAATCATCAATAAAACTAAATAGCTTAATAGGAGTACCACTGTTATGATCAAGCTACTTTTTCCTAAATAATCATATTTTCTGCGATTCGCCAAAAATGAAGCGAAAATATATACAAGTAGCAGTATAATCGAACAATTCACTAGCCGATTACTATCTTCTTTTGTAATTTTTTCCATCGCGAAACCGGCTAAGAATAAACCGAAGAATGAAAATAGAAAGCTAAATCGGAATAAAAACATATACGGCGCATGAAAGCCATGCCAAAATAAGTTTAATGGATCAATATAAACACTTAGAATAAGGAAAATAAATAAACCACCATAAAGGATTCTTTTTCTTTTGGCAATTTTTGGATGAATGAAATACACTAAGCAAAAAAGCAGGCCAATCTGCCCAAAATAAATAAAAGGTGCACTGCCATATTTACTAGTATCGTAAATACCTACCATCGTTTTTACTGGAATATCCCACAGTCCTGTATCTCTCGTCCAAAAATTTGTTAGCGAGTCTAAACTTTCACCATTATTTTTCAAATCTAATAACGTCGGTAAAATCGTCACCATTGAAGCACCACCAGCTAGTAACGAAGTAATAAAATAAGCAGGTAAACGTTCAATATACTGCTTTGGATTGGTTAAACTACGACAAAGTGCATACAAAAATGTAAAAACGCCGATCATAAATGCCATATAGAAATTTGATAGAAATAAGAATAAATAGCTGAAAAAAAGTAGAACTACACGTTTTTCATCCATCAATTGATGAATCCCCAATACGATTAATGGTAAATAAAATAAACCATCTAACCACATTTGTTGCGGTGAATAGGCAACCGCAAAGCCACTTAACGCGTAACTAATGCTTAGAACTATTTTTGCTGGTTGTGGTAAGTTGTAAATCTTGTCACTCATAAACCAAAAAGATCCGCCGATTGTCCCAAATTTCAATAAGAGAATCACATACAGCGCATCCGGCATCCATTGCTTATCAAAGAAGAAAACAATTGGACTAAAGATACCGTTCAAGTAATACGCCATCAAAGACCAATAATTCAAACCTAACGAGCCATGCCAGGAATAAAAAAAACTTCCTTTCCCATGTAAAACATCACGCAGACTTGCAAAAAAATTTGAGCCTTGTGACAAGGCATCACTTGCTAAAACTACGCGATCGCTGCCAGGATAGATTCCATAACTTAAATACACGATAGCCATAATAAGCATCGGTATAACGACACTCAAACCTAATGCCCAACCTTTTTTTTTCATCCATTTTATTCCCTTCATAGTGACCTCTCCTTTAGTTCTAGTTCTCTTATTGGACATTACCAATTTTATCAAACGGATAATAACGATAGATCACCATTCCTTTAATTTGGCTTGCTCGAATCAGTCCAAATTGACGGCGATCTTTTGACTTTTGACGATTGTCGCCTAATACAAAATAGCAATCATCAGGAATCTTTCCTAGTCGTCTTAAATTTCTTGCTACTTCATCTGTAACGTCAAATTTTTGCAGACTATCTGGTAACTCACTCGCAAAAGAGCGATCTGTTAACGTGAGTCCAGTCCTTTTTGCTTCTTTTGATTGCAGATAAACAACATTTTGTTCAACGGCCAGCTCATCGCCTGGCATCCCAATAACTCGCTTTACATAACTAGTTTCTCTAGGTATTTCAGGATCTATGATTACCATGGCATAGCGTGTGGGCGTGTTTCTCTTATTAACCAAAATATAATCGCCTTCAGCCAAACTGGGAAACATAGACTCTCCTTGGATGCGATGGGTTTTATTTTGTAGTAGAAATAAACTCACAGCCATGACAACTAAAATAAAACGCCAATTCTTAAGTATTTTCCAGGCTAAAGCCCGCCTTGTTTGTTTTGACATTTCTTTTTCCTCCAATCCTCTTTCAAGTAATTAAAACTGAGTCATTTGATGGATCGGAAAAAGGCGAAATTTCACTACACCTGATAGCTGGTCTTTCAAAATCCAGCCAAATTGGCGACTATCAGCTGAAAAGGGGCGATTATCGCCTAATAGGAAATAGGCATTTTCAGGTAATTCATAGACTCCTGTCAATTCGGTCAAATGAAAATCTTCAGTCCATACTCGATTATCTTGCTTAGCTTCCGTGATTGCTTGCTCTAAAAATCGCTCGCTCACTAATTGCTGATTAATAAAAAGCTGCTCACCTTTATAGGAAACCGCATCACCTGGAAGCCCGATAACTCGACGAACCATTCGTTGATTGCTGCCTGGTTTTTTAAAGTAAACTAAATCAAATCGCTGAATCTTACTATACTTGCTGATAACTACACGATCACCATTTTCCAATGAGCCTGACATCGCATAACCATCAATCTTTGGTAAAAAAAAGAACAGCCATTGAATAATCATTAGTAAAGAAATAACAAGAAATAGACTATAAATAAGCTCCCTCAAAAGGCCACGCCTTTTTTGTCTCATTTTAACTTTACGTATAACGACTTGTTTCTTTCGTCTTTTAGGTGCTTTAGAAGGAGTATGTGCCTTTAAGTTTTTTTTCTTGTCAACTGATTCTTTTAATGAATTTTCTTTAGATGCTCTTGGGTCAAAGTCTTGCTTTTTTTTTGGATGAAAAGTTGAGTTTCCCCTCTTTTTTCGATCCATTTTCTTACTCATACTTTTCCCCTTCATTCTTTCTTATTGCTTATTTTTTAAAGCTGACTCATTGACTTTAAAGTAAGTGAATACATCTTGTTGTCGGTGCTTTAATTTACTTATATCTTTTAAGTATGCGGTCATCGTTTCTCGTTGTTCTAGATCTGTTAAACGTAAACTTGATAAATTCGCTCCCACATCTCTCATCATTACCCGATAGCGCATCAGTAATTTTGTTCCTTGTTTAGATAAACCACTAGAGATTGGTTTGTTACTATAGCTTACGAGTAATGAACTTACTTCTTGTAATTGAGGATGAAGCTTTTCAACGCTTACACCTTCTTGGATGCTGTTGATTTTACCTTCTATCTCTTCTGTTAAAAAATAGCCTTGTACAACAATTTTTGAATCTTCTGAAGTTAAATTCGTCAATTGATAATAGCGACTATAAAAAGCACTACCAGTGCAAATCGCTCCAACGACCAAAAACAGCAACACGTTTCGACTATTTTTTTTCTTACCTTTTTCTAACATATGGCGTTCTTTTAACCACATTTTTCTTCTCTGCTTGTTTTTTGGTCGTCTTCTCCAACTGACTTTTGTCAGCTCGTCACGGATAGAAAGAAAATAAATAAAGGAAAATACTGCCAATAATAAACAGAATGTAGCAACAGATAAAAACCCAACAAAAAACCAATCTAATAGTCCCATGATTTTATTCCTCCTTGGCTCCTATCTTTTTTGCGGCTTCGTTTTTCTCTTTTTCCTTTGCTCATTTTGTTTGCTTTTTTTCTTCTTATTAATTTGACGAATCACGAAGAATATAAGGATAAACACTCCAAAAATACTGCCGCCGATCAACAGAATTAATTTCCAGTTGATTCCTCTTTCTTGAATAAGAGAAACATCTTGTGCATTATATTTATCTGCTTCTTCTTTGGTAATTTTAAACTCTTGGTCCCATTCCCATTTAAGCGTCCCACTCGTCACTAAGATATGAGCGCTATATTCACCTGATTCCATTTCGTCACCATTCAACTCAAGCGGAAAATCGATCATAGAATTAGGCGCCATTCTCATATCTGCTCGTTTTGTATCATATAAAACCGTTTTGGACCCTTTATTCATTACTTCCATTTCAACTGTCATGCCATTTAAAAAGACTGCTTGTGTATTAGAAAAATTCGCAAAGATACTGTTACGATAATTAGATAGCCCTGCGTAAACTTTATTCAAACTCAACTTAGGCATTATTTCCACGTCAGTTTCTTGAAGAACCATGCCTACAACAAAGGCATATTCATTGACTACACCAGGTGTTTTCTTCTTTGCTTCTTCTTCTTCTTTAGTGATTTTTGATTTCAAGTAAATACCGCCAACAATTTGACCGTCATAACTGACTTCCGGCATTGTGATGTCCAATTTTAATGGCGCACTTTCATTTGGAGCCAAGGTAACTTCGCTTGGACCTTTTACTATGTCTTTAAAACGATGCTTTAAAGAAGGATCATCTTTTAATGTACTGGGGCCATATTCTAAGACACCATTTGAATTTGTTTTAGCACCATTTAACATCACTTCAATTGTTTGCTCCTGATCCGCGCGATTCGTTAATTTTACTTCTACCGTTTGTTTTTGTCCTGGTGTCATTTTCAAATTAAAATATTCGAACTCGCCTTGCTGATTTTCAGGTTTCACCGCCTCATATGCAAACTGTAATTGGGCCTCAGCAGTCTGAGAAAAACCCAAAAGTGAAACTATGTATAGACAAAAAAATACGCATATTTTCAGTTGTTTCTTCATTAAATGTTTAATCCTTTCTCTTTATTAAGCATGAGGCTGTGACCAAGTTATCTTTTAGTCAGTCGCAACCTCATCCTCAATTATTTCATTTTAAATCGACTATTCAGCTTTACAACGATTGCTCTTTTATAAAGGTGTATCTGATAATGTCCAAGTAATTGTAGCTGTATATTTTCCTGTAGTGATCTCATCTGCTTGATCTCCAGGAATTTCTAATTCTACAGATTTATCTGCTGCTTTTGCTGTATTCCCTTTTTCACCAAAGTAAACTGCGTAACGGCCACGACCTTTAGCCGCTTCTGTATTAGTAAATACTGCAGTACGCTCTGTTTCATTTACCAATGCGTCTTTCGGTAAAACTGTTGGTTTCAATTTTTCGTTATCTTTGTCTGCCACTAACATAGCATTTGTATAATGGATTGTAGCTCCTGTTAATTTTTTATCTTTTGTGGTTGTAAATGGTGTCGTAATTTGAGCTGATAATTCATATTTGTGGTCTTCAGTGATACGATCATCTTTAAATTGTACCCAGTTTCCGCGTCCTTCAACTTTTGTACCGTCTTCTGCTGTTGGGTTAGCCGTTGTCGGTTTTGCCCAGGCATTTACTTTTCCTAAAGTAACTGTTTGTGAACCAAAGTCCAATCTTGACATTCCTTGAACCACAAATTCTCCATCTCTTAAAGAGTGAGTTGTATCTCTCGTTGAATCTGTACTATTTGGCGGTACAACACCACCGGTTGTATCCCATGAACCATATGATTCTTTTGTAAATTCGATGTCTCCAAAACCAGTATGGTCATCTCTTTCTGCGGCTTTCGTTACTCCTGGAACTGCTGCTGCAATACCAACTGCTGCTAATAAAACAGCACCTGTTAATTTGTGTGTTAATTTCATTTGTATTTCCTCCTAATTGTTTGTGTAATATCTATGGTAACTCGGCTAAAATCCAAGTTAGCACCGTTGAATAGGTTCCTGTTTCTACTTCAGTTCCTTTAGGAATCAATAAAGTAATCGCTCGATTGCTATAAACAGGTTTTTTAAATATAGGATCTTGAATCTCTTTCCCTGACTGATCTTTTCTGGGCGTAAGTGTGTTCGGGCGGTCATTTTTATTATCTGAAGATGCCCCAAATATCACACTCCAAGTTCCTGTTCCTTTATTTGGTTGAGCGGTAGCCAAATTGTAAGTTGCACCTACGTTATTCATATGGATCACTTCTTTAGATACAGAAGGTGCTTTAGTGGCGTCCGTCTTAGAATTGGTCCAGGTTTGGTCAAGCGAGATGACTGCACCCTTTAACTGCGCATCAGCTTTTTCCGCATGTTTAAATTGACTTTCCTGTCTTACTTGAAGACTCCAACCAGTTGAATTATCTCGATAATCTGAGACTTGAATAAAATTTCCTCGGGCTCCTGTTTGATCATGAAACAACTGAGCATTCACCGGAAATACTTTATTTTTTTCGGTTAACTTAACCGTACTAAACTCTAATTTCGGCACAAAATCAATACGCAAATCGCCTTCTGTTTGAGGTGATTCTCCTGGATCAATCTGAATATCTGGATTTTCAGGATCACGAATCAGCGATTGATCTTCTTTATACTTTTGTAAATTGACTGCGGCCTCTCCTTCGTCTGTATCAGACAAGGCCAAAGTAGTTTCTTGATTTAAGAATGCACCGAACACACTTCCTAAAACCAATAATGAATAAACTGTTTTTTTCACTACTTTGCCTCCTTTTCATTGGTCGTTTTTTTTCTTTTTGACCAAAAAAATAACAAGACGTACATCAGAATTAGAATACCGCTTATGGATAAGCTTTTTTTAACTAACTCTCCTGTAGATGGGTATCTACCTTTTGGTTTGACTGTTGTCTCTATTTTAGGTGAGCTTCTTACAGAACTATTGGATGTAGAATCACTTGAATCTGAACCATAATTATCATCTACAAATGTGATGCCTGCCTTAGTTTGAACATTTGCCTCCGCTGCCATGGTATATTCACCATTACTGAACAATCCACCTAAAAAAAGAAGGAAAATCAGTAGAAAATAAACATAACTTTTTTTCACTTATGGTCGCTCCTTTTAGGGTGTATTACCTAAAGTAAAAACAATCGTTGCTTGATAATTTCCCAACTGTTTTACATAATCTCCAGGAACATCCAGCTTAAATCCTTTTCCTCTGGGACTCCAAAGTCCGCTTACATCATAATCAATGACATTATTTGCATTTTTGTTTGATAGTAAGTCTTGATCTTGCCCTAATGCAAATTTCTTTTCTGAATTTCCACCATCGTTGTATCGAAGAATTCCTGAGATCGTCTTATTTGATCCATCAATCGTAGTAAATTCTTTGGTTATTTTTGCTTTCAAAGTCCAATTTTGCTTAACAGCCCTTGTATCTGAAACAATTAAATTTTTATCAATCGTCGCTGTATTCACTCGAATATCTTTTGCAGAGGCCTCTTCTAAACCAAAATCTAGTTGCTTTGGTGCTGAAGAAAGGAATAAAATCCCTTTAAACTTATAGGTTACTGTAGAGCCACCTTTGACGATTTCAATATCATTTTCGCTGGCAAGTGGTTCTGAAAGCTCAAAGTTACGACTTTTCACATCTGCAAGGGCCGCCCTAACCGCTGTATTTTTAGTTAGATTGACGTGGGTTCCAATTTTGTCTGTTATTTTCACCGGTTCATGTAGCTTTGCTCCAAGTTCGTTCACAAAATGAACCATTAAATCGGCAATACTAGGAATGATCTTTACAGTGATTTCTCTTGTTACTCCAGGGTTACCTGAACCGTAGCTAAGTTTCACTTTATACGAACCGAGCGCAGGTACTCCACCTAATGGGTTTGGTAAAAGATTTTTGTCGATCACAACATTATTTGGATCAAGCTTTTCCCCTGTAGCAACATTCCACAAACTGATTTCTGCATTATCCTTGATAAGCTTAATTAGATCAGCTTCTGTTTTTGGATATAAGTTACTCTCAACTTCAAAATCAACCCCTCGAAGTGCGAATCTTTTGTCTTCACTGACTACAGTGTTCTTATCTTTAATAAAAATTGGAACCGAGATCGTACTACTATTTTTCGCTTCGTCAACTACATTAACTTCAAATTTAGGTAACACAGGACCCGCAACAGATAAATCTGGAATCTTGATTTTGCCATACTCAGCACTTAGTTTAGGATGCGTTGTATTAAGCGACTTATCCCATAAATTAGCGACTAAATCTTTCGCTAACGGAAACTGATTTTGAGGTGTTCCTTGATCAATGATCGTGATCACAGGGTCACCTATTGGTGGTGAAACATCTATAACTTCTGTAAAGATAGGATCTGTTGTTCTAAAATCATAGAATATTTCGATTTTAACTGTTGTATAAGGTTTGATATAAGCACCAGTTCCATCAACTCGTTTAGGAATGGTGATAGAATACTGTCCATCTCTATCAACTGTTCCTTGCAAACTTTTGTTTCCTTCTCCATCATTATATGTAGCGACTACAATACCATCAATCGTTCCAGTACCTGTGATTTTTTCCATAGCATCCGTAATTTCATTAACTGTAACTTCCGGCTCGATTCCCATAGAAATGACCTTCAACTGATTAAAATTCAATGCAGTTGAATTAATTGTAGCGGGTTTGGCGTTTGAGACAGTCGTACTATAATTATTATTTGCTATTCGTGTAATGTCGGCTGCAAATGAGATATTGGATAAATCCGGCAACGAAAAATGATGGTCTGGGGTAACATTAAATTTACTAGTCGGAACATTGGTACTCCACAAATTCATACTTTGTATATTCGCAGTCAATCTATTGGTATAGCCATTGGTTGTTGCTCTGATGATATTTCCTTTAGGGTTATAAAACAGCACACTTTTAGCATTATCAATATTGATACGACCATTTGAATTGTAGAATCTAAAGAATTCATCAGCCTGACCAGAACTAGCCGATTCGTTGTATAGATAGACTCTGGCACCATCTGCGACATTAAAGTCACCATTCATTTTAAATGATGGTAATAAATTATCTGCTGCATTTGAAGAAACCGTTCGAGTAA
This sequence comes from Enterococcus sp. DIV0212c, assembly GCF_017377505.1. GTDB lineage: Bacteria > Bacillota > Bacilli > Lactobacillales > Enterococcaceae > Enterococcus_L > Enterococcus_L ikei. Next base: position 16,502 of record NZ_JAFREN010000033.1, read on the forward strand.
TCTTAAGCGTAGCATTTTTTCCCACATCCATTTTTGCAAATGACCTATTGACCGAGGATATATCATTTCGAATCAATCCACCACCAGTTATAATGTTAACATTTGCTCCTTCTTCTATCTCAAATTCGCCATCTTTTGTTTCAAGATAAAAGAAACTTCGACCAATCGAATCGATCTTGACATTAGCATCTTTCTTGATTACAAAACGACCATTAACGGTCCTTACATTGAAACCAAAACCAATCCAGACGATACTGTGGCGACCGTTATGAGATAGATCAAATTCACCGTAAATGTTGACATAATGGCCTTCTACAAGCTCTTGAGTTTCAGTGGAACCCGCTTTTGATCCTGGAATTTGAACCTTCATATTATGGTAATCTGTTGTTCCATTCAAATTATGGGTCAGCTGAGGACCGTTATATTCCACATTGGTATACGTCAAAGTGACATGGTAAGAACTATCATTTACATTAATTGGTCCATAATAGTTGTAACCATCAATTTTAATGTCTTCTAAACCATAACTAGTATAATTACGTTGAGTGGCATTATTTGATACATGGATGTTGTCTGTACTACTTCCGCTTCGTGTTTCTTTGAGCGTATGGATTTTTCCTGTGCGGGGATTTTTCCCGGAAATTCTCATATATTTTTTTTCATACGGGATTTTTTGTCCACCGGTAAACGTAATATCATTAATAAAATAAATATAGTTGATTCTAGTGCTGGCAATCGCTGCTTTCAGTTCCACAGCAGTACTTACTTCAGCACGATTGGCGGACGTTTCAGGTATATCCAAATCCCTAAACCACGGTTGAGCGTCATCAATTCCATAATTGATATTCTTGCCATCACTGTATTCACCATATTGCGTCGAAATAGGCTCCGGCTCTGCAACTTCATTTGTACTTGCTTCTTCTGCTCCTAAAATAAGAGTTCCTTGCCTACCTATAACAAAAATTATCAGTATGCCTAAAAGAAAGAGTAGTGATAATCGTTTTTTCCTTTTCACATTTTTCCTCCTTTCCTCATAGATTTTTAGCAATCAAGTTGCAAGTTTGATTGCTATCTATTTCAAATCTTTCAAAAAACAGTTTGATACCCTGATTTTAGAAAGATAGAAACCAATCGATACTCACTTTTTCAGGCTATGCCGATAACATATACCCTTTTGAGTGAATTGTTTTTATATATTGCGGATTAGCGATATCTTTTTCTATTTTTTTCCTAATATGACAAATTAAATTAGCCAAACGATATTTCTTGCATTCAAAACCGTCATTCCAAATTTTGTTATATAACTCTTTATGGGACATCGCTACTCCTAATTGACTTTTTAGTATATCGATTACTTGAAATTCTAGCTTTGTTAAACTGATTTCGCGGTCGTTTTCAATCAAGATACTTAAATTTGCATAGTTCAGTGCCCAGTGACCTTCAACATTTAGAGGTTCTTTTTCTGATTGCTTTGGTATCTCTAAGGGCTTTGCAGAATGTGAAAAAGTAGCTAATATACCCAATATAAAAACTGAAAACTCTTCTGGATCAATTTGCTTGTCAACAGTTCCAGAGGCTCCCAACTTCATATAGATCATCCGACTAGTTTTATCTGATTTCTCACAAAGAATCCATATAGAAACAGACTTTTTTTCACGAATATTAATAATCGTTTTGCAGATTTCTCCCAACGTTAAGTGATCACCTAAAATAATTACTACCTCTAAACTAAGGGTCTTCAAACTAGTCAATGATTCTTCTAAATAATGAATATTGGTATTTTTTTCAATTTTTACAATATACGGACTTTTTTCTTTTCCTGAAATACAGGGAATTACACCTAACTCATACACCAATGTGTCTCTCCTTAAATATATTTTTGTATTTTTTTATAATAAGGGCTTTTATTTTAATTTTTAGTGAAAAAATTTTATAATAACAGATATAGAAATTGAGAATCTGACTATTTATAAATTTCGTGTTTTTACCTAAAACATGAAAAAGCCTACATAACAGCTTATAAACAAGTTTTACTCCATGTGTTGACGGCGATATTGACGGCGATAAAAAAACAAATGGAATCATATCAAGAAGAGTTCACTTCAAGATATAATTCCATTTGTTGCTGATTTTGTAAGTCTTTCTGACTTCTATTTTCACTAAATACTTATAGTTGCTCTAATTTTTTGATCGTTGCTTGTTGTTCTTCAAAAAACGAGGATGCATACGTATCTAAAGTCAGCTTAATTGATGTATGTCCCAATAAAGCACTGATAGACGCTATATTTGCTCCTAACTCAACACAACGAGTAGCAAAAGTATGTCTTAGTGAGTGAAAAGAGACTTGCTGCAGCCCAATTTCTCTTTTTATTTTTTCGAATCGATAATTTAAGGTTCGAGGTTCAACAGAATGAATACCGTTTGAAATAACGTAGGCAGAGTTTGTTCGATCAAGTTCTGCTATTAATAACTTTTTCAATTTTTTGGACAATGGAATGATCCGATCGCCAGCCATTGTTTTAGGCTCTGTTTCAATTAAACAAGTACGTGAATCATTTGCATAAGTGTTGTTAACTCGCTGTTTTGTTCGTCTCACTTGCAAAGTTGATGAAGAGAAATTAATATCGCTCCATTTTAGTGCACATATTTCACCAATTCTCATTCCTGTTTCTAATGCTAACAATATCGGCAATCCTTTATACGATTTAAGGCTTTCAACTTCAACTGCTTGCTGTTCTTGTCGAGTTAGCGCACGAACTTTCGTTTTTTTGTATCTTGGTAAAATCGTTTGTTCGCATGGATTAATATAGATATATCCCCGTTCCTTTGCAGCATAAATACAGCTTTTTAACAAGCGAAAAACGACGTGAACTGAACTAGGACGTAATTCTTTTGAAATTTCTTGAATAAGCTGATCTATGTTGGCAGCCGTAATTTTTTCTAAAGAAAGTCTACCTAAATAAGGGAGTATATGAACTTGAAATTTATTGCTATAACTAGTATAAGTACTTGGTTTTAAACGTCCTTTCATTAGTTTATTTAGCCAAATATCAACCCAATCACCAAACGTACCGGAAAAATAATAAGGCACTGGTTTATGTATAAGTTGCCATTGGGCTTTCTTCTCAATTATTTGCTCCCTTACAATCTTATAAGAACTTGAATAAATATACCCGTAAAGAAGAGAACCATCAGCTCTTCTTCCTTTAGGATAACGGCCTTCCCAACGGCCATCTTTTCGTTTATATATATTTTCTCCTCTAGCCAAATGAACCATGTCCCTTCTAACAATTTGACGGCGGAATTGACGGCGATAAAAAATAACCCAATTTGCCTATTTCTAGATTAATCAGAGTTCCCAACTAATTAAAACTAAGATAATTTTTAAATAAAAAACGAAAAACACGATATTTAACGCCTCTTCAAAAAAATTGTATTGATTTTTTTTATACAAACAGATAAAATAAATTTATATCAGGTTTATTCACAACAGTATTTCATGTTTTAGGTAAAAACACGATTTTTTCTTATCACTAAACCCTATACTTTCTCGGTGCAACTAGGTTTGTTTTACTGTCTTTTACCATTATATACGTTATTTAAATTTATTTTCAATATTTTTTTCACTTTTTTTAATTCAAAAATTCAAATTTTTTTCTTTTACTTGATATAATTTAATTGTCAAAAATCAAGAAATAGCGAACAGCAACAAATAGATCCATTAATTTTCTAGTTATTTAAAAGCATTGTAGATGTTTTTAAATCAAAAACAACTACAATGCTTTTAAATCAAAAAAATACCCGTTTAATAGCTGATCTTTTCAACTATTAAACAGGTATTTTTTGATTTACATATTTTTAACTATATTTATTACATAATGGAATGTCCATTTTTAAAATAACAATTTTTTATTTAGTTTTCTGTTTATTTTTTAAGTATCGGTAAACATAATACTGAATTGGTTTCAAGATACAGTGATAACTTCCTAGATGCTCTTCTACAATTCCACCAAAAGATCGTTTAAAATTCAAGACCCCGTCTGTCCCATCATAAACTCCAGAAATTCCGTAAAAGTTATATCTTGGTATATGCCGTTCCAATGCGTAGGTCATCATATGATGTTGAAGTAAATGAGATGCTCCTTGAAAATTTTTATACTCTTCATACATACCACCAAATAGATAAATAATTTCGTTGGACGTCTCAATAAATAATCCACCGGCGACTATCAAAGGTTGGCTATTTTCGATTGATTTTGATAACTGACAGATTTCATCTATGCGTTTTTGAATTGCTAAGCGCTCCTCTTTTAATCCTTGTTCTTGATTTTTCTTTTTAGGCGTATCTGCAATTAGCTGATTATGCTTTTCTTCGTTTACAACAAGTTGCTTAAATAAACTTTTCATGTACATTTTGATATTTACTTCAGCGACTAAAAATTTGGCCTCCTTTTTAAACGTTTCCTTTAAAATCTGATAGTACTCTAGCTCTTTGTCAGAAAAACCTTTCCGATCACTAGTATGTTGCATGATATCCTTAAAAAGCGGTAGCTCTCGTTCACTTAATTCTCTGATTTGAATTCCTTTTTTGATGGAGCGATTAATTTTTGTTCTAGTACTAGAGTGATAAGATTGCAATAACTTTTTTGACGTCATTTCTTTAAGCTCTTTTACAAAAATACAACGTGGGCTTGCATCACAATAGCCTTGAGTAAAGCCTTCATGTGTCAATTTCAAACTCTGTAATAAGTTATGAAGGCCTTGATTAGGCTTCCTTATAATGGACCCATTTGAACGTTTTTGTTGGTAGACTACATTTGGCTTGATTGTTAATAATGATCCATTATGCTGTTTAACAAATTTTTTTATCTCATACATAAATTTGGCTACGACTTCTTCTTTATCATAATCTATTAGCATACCACCACAGATTTCATAATAATAACTTATTTTCATTTTCATGCCGGAAACTAGCGTTGCTCCGATGATTTGTTCATCTTCATTTTTAATACCTAAAAAGAAAACTCTCTGCCAGCCACGCTTTTCTAATAGCTCGGAAAATTCAACTGTCTGCTGGAAATTGGCTTGAGAGTGTATTGTTGAAAACTGCCGAAACTGACTTTTAGTTAATTCAACCAACTGATATTTTTGTTTTGTCTTGATAAATGCCATTTCTTCTTTCTTAGCACGATTCTCTTTTCGGATATGCGGAACGATTCCTATACTAGTAATTCCCCATTTTGTTCGTTTCATTTTATTTCGACGCCCTTTCGATTAGTCTAATAAGCAGAATAACTGCTTCATTTAAACTGTAGGGAAAAAAACTAGGTTGGTTTCAAAAATCATCTGTTTGGTTCTAAAATTGTAACACTTTCCTCTTTGTATTCTTCATGATTCTGATCTTTTGGCAGTGAATTAGAAACTGGCCATAAAATAATTTTTTCTCCATCCCAATACATATCAAGACTTGCTGTATGCCCACCATAATTCACTAGCAAATGATTCCCTTTTATTTCGTAGGTCCAGGTCATCCATTTTTCTTCCTCATCAATACGTTCTTTCATAAGAAACCCATCAAATGTAAGCGTGCTAGTTTGACGATTTCCCTTGATCGACGATGTCCATGAAGAATATTTCGTTAAATCTGGATCAACGGCTGGCTGCAGTTTTTTGATTGTTTCTTCTGTGTATGGGAAAATTTCTTCATTGTGAGGTTCTAAAATGAGACGTTGGTCCTCAGCATGTTTGGGTTCTAATACCAAGTTATTACCACTTTTCTTTACTTGATACGAATGGATTTCTTCTATTGGACTATCAGTCTCATTAAAGCTATCATATATAATATCCAATTGATTCCCTTTAAAGGTATATTTAGTTGTAAAAAGTGAAAAATAATGTTCTATTATTCGCACCTTGTCATTACTAAAACGATAATAATTCTCTTCATTTTGAACTTTCCAATATTTCGTTGATTGTAGCAATTTCACAGACATATCTTTTGTTGGTTCAGTTGAAGTTGAAGCAACAGCAGAACTTAATTTGGTAGTTTCTTTAGCTTTCGGCCACATTAATGTACCAATAAAAAGCAAACACACGATCACTAGACTCGATAAAATGATTTCCCCCCATTTGTGTTTAGCCATGAGGTGTCTGCCTTGTCTCCTATCTGAGCTTTTCCTTAGTGCGTTGAGTGATTCTTCTTCGGGTACTTCGATTTGGTTCATGGCTTTTTGTAATATCTTTTTCTCGTTATCAGACATAATAATCCTCTCCTAATCTCTTCCTAAGTGCGTCACGTCCCCGTTTCAAATTCGTTTTGACTGTTCCATCAGGCATCTCTAATAGTTCACTGATTTCTTTCACTGAAAAATCTTGGTAATAAAATAACTGCAAAATCAAACGGTATTTATCTTCTAAATTCATGACCGCCGTTAACACATCGATTGCTTGATTTTCGTTTGTTGTTAAATCAGATGCCTCTTCAAATTCTGGATTGTTCTGTAACTCACGGATTTTGATCTTTTGATTAATCAATTTACTTGCTTGCCTTGCCATGATCGTGCAAAACCAGGTTAAAAAGTAGCTAGGCTCTTTTAACGTATGGATCGATTTCATGGATTGAATGGTTGCTTCTTGCATGATATCAAGAGCATCTTCTTTGTTACCGATGTAGATATAAGCCATTTTGTAAATGTACTCATGATTTTTACCTAAAATTTTCCCTAATGCATTAGGATCTCCTTTAATTGCTTTTTTAATCAGTAAAATCTCTGAATAAGTAAACTTCCCCATTTTCTCACCTCTTCACCCTAATAGTGTAAAAAAACTACAGATAGGTTTCAATTAATTTTTTTATTTGAAACACTAAAAAAGAGCCAAAACTTTGTAAGTTTTTAGCTCCGTTCATTAAATCATTTCAAATCTACCGCCATTTTATTCAACTTCATTGTTGTGCTGACTAATTTGTGCCATATTCGTTGGGAGAAACAGTTTAGGATTGATTTTAAGTAACAGCAACAACACAACTGACGTTGCGATTGCCGTAGCCAAGCCACTTAATCCATTCATTACAAATGAAAATAACCAAGGATTCATTCCCCAAAGAGCAAAACTTCCCCAGAAAATAACACCCGCAATAAAGTGCCAAAAATAGCGCATCAGAGTACCAAAAAAGGAAGCATAAATAATAATTCGACTACTCTTCCCAAACTCTTTATTTCTGATAGCTTGTTGCAGTTTACCACTATAAACGCCAGCAAAACCTGCAAAGCCAAAAGCCAATATATATTCAATAATCACTTGAATCGGCATCAAATAATACACCTGTGCCGTTGGAAAATGCAGCAGCCCCCAAATAAATGCAGAAAAGAAGCCAGCTTTAGCTCCCCTTCGTAAAGCAAAAAGAGTAATAGGAATCATCCCCAATGAAATTGAAAAACTACTACCGATATTCGTCGGAACAAAAGACAACACCATCGCAATCGCTGCAACGATCGTGCCTTCTATCCAAATTCGTAACTCTGATGTTCTTTGCATACAAAAAACTCCTCCTTGTAGAACGACCAATTCACAAAGGAGGAGTAAAAGCATATCTTTACTCCATCACAATTCCTACGCTCGTACTAACGAACAGGTTCAAGGGTTTAGAGTGGTTACTCATTCTCAGCCATGGCTCCCCTTTGTGATGGGTTCTATTTAATTTTTAGTGGCTATCACTTTCTGATAACATTAAAAGAGTAACATGTTGTTCAAAAAAAGTAAAGAAACGACTTTAAGCAAAAAGAGTGGTCTTCCTCTACATCAATGAGCTAAAATGGTCTAATAAAAAAGTAAAATGAGCTTGAAAAAGCCCTTGATGATTCACAAGCGAATAGAAGAAGCTTATGATTACTTTGTTGAAAATGATGATAACACTGCTTAGATTGTTTAAAACCCGGAAAAAATTTAGCAAATAAAGCTCCTAACCTCGATGTCACTAAAGCTAAAAAACAATTGCTCTGTTTGCTAATATTCTCCTTTAATAACAAAGAAAGAACCTCGAATTGTTCCCGCTAATTTCGATTTTTGACGAGCAAATTTAAATTTACCTTCAAATTCAACTGGAATGTCCATCCCATCAGATAACTTAAAGCCAACCGCACGTTTGCCACCTTCTTCAAGCGTATACATCACATTGACAGCCAAACCGTTCTCATAAAAAACATAAGCCATCTTAATACCATCTACTTCAAAGCTCGATATTTCCAGCGGTTTATAAGGAAAGTGCATATCTCGTTCAGCTAAAATCTTTTCGACCCAATCCAAAGTTTCAGGATCATCACTTGCTGGTACTGTTACAAATTCATGTTTGTATTTGTTCCAATAATAGCGTGCTTCATTGGCACGTAAACCAGCTAACGCATCTGCGACTGGAGAGCTTTCAAATCCGATCGTTGATACGTTTTTAAAATCCACTTTATAAGTCATTTTTGCTCCTCTTTTCTTTAACTTTAGTTTTATTATATGCAAAGTAGCACTTACTGACAAATAATAAAACTGATACTTTTTTTGTGGAATCTGTTGTAATTTGAATTTGTTTTTACTATAGTTAAAACTGTAAAAGAACTACTAGCAAAACTTTGGAGGACCTACTATGAAAATTTTATATATATCAATATCTGGCAATACTCGATCTTTTGTTCAACGTTTAAAAATATATGCTTTTGATAAGTATAATTTGCCGATCGAAGTAAAAGAAATTCATGAAAATTCCGTTTTTGAAGACGAAACAGCGCCTTTTTTCACCTTTGTTCCAACTTACTTAGATGGCGGAAATGGCGTAGATAATGGAGATACAGAAATTTTAACTGAAACTATGCGTGAATACTTAGAGTATCACGGAAACTACAGATATTGTTTAGGAGTAGTCGGCAGCGGCAACAAAAACTTTAATCATCAATATTGTTTAACGGCTAAACAATATGCACAAAAATTTGACTTTCCTTTTTTAGCAGATTACGAACTTCGCGGAACACAAGAAGACTTAGAACGTGTTTACACTATAATGAAACAAACAATTAGTGAATAATTGTTTTATAATTGATAATTTAAACGAAAAAATGAGCCAGAAACAAACGAAAAATCAGTTTTGTTTGTTTCTGGCTCATTTTTATACCATCAATTACAATAATTCTTTTCTTAATTCCTCATCTGTTCGATCAGATAAATACTTAGGTGCAATATCCAAAACTGTAAAGGCTCCAAATTGTTTTTCTTTAGCCAATCGTACACACGCTCTGGCATACACAACTAAAACACTTGCCGTAAATTCTGGATTACTTTCTAATTGCAGATTATATTCAATAACCTGTTTCGTATTTTCATGCGTTGTGCCAGTATGAAGAACCGTTCCTCCATGAGGCATTGCCTTGTGCTCTTGATCTAGTTCCGCTTGGGAAATAAAATGAACTTCGGTATCATACTCAGCAAAATAATTAGGCATTGAAATAATTGCTTCACGAATTTTTTCTCCATCGGCTCCTTCATCAAGCACGACAAAACATTCTCTAAAATGTTTATCACGAGTGGTTAAATCCAGCTGTTCACCCGCTTTTAGTTTTTCAATAACATCGTTATTTGGAATCGTATATTGAACGGCATCTGCAACACCGTCAATTCGTCTTAATGCATCCGAATGCCCTTGGCTGACTCCTTTGCCCCAAAATGTATTTGTCTGTCCGACAGGTAAAATACTTTGAGCATACAAGCGATTTAAACTAAACAACCCTGGATCCCATCCCGTTGAGATAATTGAGGTTGTTTGATTTTCTTTGGCCACTTTGTCCACTTTAGCAAAATGCTCTGGAATTTTAGCGTGTGTATCAAAGCTATCGATGGTATTAAATAAATGCGTCCATTCTGGCGTTTGTGTTGGTAAATCAGTTGCTGATCCTCCACATAAAATACAAACATCGATCTCATTTTTTTTATGTTTAAGCTGATCCATCGTGAAGGCATTCGCGCCTTCCGTCTGAACGGTTTCAGGGGCTCTTCTTGTAAAAACACCCACTAATTCCATATCGTTATTTTGCTTTATTGAACGCTCAACACCGCGTCCAAGGTTCCCGTACCCGACAATTGCTACTTTTATCATACTTACATTCCTCCACTTCTATGCATCAAATTATACCAAAAGAAAAAGTCATTTGACAATCGGAAGTTGAAATGAGATCTTACCTAGGTCGGGACATAACTCTACGAGTCACATCCCAGCCTCAAGGAATCCGAATAAATGGTGGTCACAGAAGCAACTCCTTCGGAAATAAGCTGAAATTTACAAAAATTTGAAGAGCAATTTTCGTGAATTCCCTCTTATTTCTCGGAGTTAAACACTTCCGTCCCAACCTCCATCCTACTCTAAATTCAATTGTTTTTTTATTATAGCTATAGCTTTTTCCCTTTCAGCTTCAGGAATACGTTCATAAGAAATACCTTCCTCACCAGTATAACCATCTCCTGTAAATCCTTCACCTTGCAATTGGTAAGTTTCAATGTTACTTAGCGGTTTTTGATAATTCTTCATTAATTGCATCATTTGATCTAACGTCATATCTGTTTTTCCATTATCCCCAATTACATTCAGTAACTCTTGATAACGAAACGCATTCTTCATAGACAACAATTCTTTGCCCAGTTGAATAGTTACTTCACGTTCTCTCTTTTGTCTGCCATAGTCATTTTGTGGGTCTTCATGGCGCATTCTTGCATACTGTAGGGTTTCCCACCCACCTAAATGCTGTTCTCCTTTGGGGTAATGAATTCCTTCAGCATCGAACGCAAAATCATTATTGACGGTGACACCACCGACGGCATCACTCAATGCAGCCAACCCATCCATATTGATGACAAAATAATGATTGATCGGGATGTCTAAATATTGCTCGACTGTATCGATCATCATCTCATCACCGCCAAATGAATGCGCATGATTGATCTTGTCATATAAACCATCTTTCCCAACGATTTCTACATAAGCATCTCTAGGAATACTTGTGATCGTTGTCTTCTTTAATTGATTATTGACCGTCACGACCATGATTGTATTTGCTCGAAGATCGGTTTTACGTTTTGAATCATTTGCGATCCCTAGAAGTAAAAAACTAACAGGTTCACTATTGTTAAGCTCTACAGGTTTTGTTTTTCGATTCAATGGCTGATACATTTTATCTGCTGTTTTTTGTACATTTTTAAACACTGATGCGCCATAAACGGATGCACCAGTTACGACCAATAATAGGAATGATAAGGCAATTAAAACCGTTCTTTGAATAAACCTTTTCTTATCCTCTGACGTTGAAAATTTTCTATTAAGATACATTCTTTGAAGACAAACATATGAGAGATTTACCCATGAAAAGCTTAAAAGAAACCCGCCAATAACATCACTCGGATAATGAACTCTTAAATAAATTCGACTGAAGCCAATCAAAAGCACATAGATGATCAACACCGTTTTTAAAGTTCTGTAATTTTTTGTCTGCTTTTTATAAATCGTTTGTGCCATTAAAATAACTGAACACGCCAAACACATCGCTAAAAGTGAATGCCCACTAGGAAAACTGTAAGACGTTCGTTCAGCTAACTGCTCCACATTGGGTCTCGTCCTTGCAACGCCATGTTTTAGAATAAATCCCAAAGCACTGACCACCAAAACATTACTGCTCATCCAAAATGCCAACAATTTTTGTTTTTTCCGCCAAAGGACAAATGAAACAATTAAACTTACAATAAAAATTGGCACGATCGTTGCCGTTTTAGCAAATAAATTTACAATACTCGTAATCATTTCATTTGGTTTCCAGTTGAATTGGTAAATCGCTGAATCTAATTGATTAAACCACGAAACATTCTGAACAACTAAAACAGTTAAAAATAAAAACAGTACAACACTTAAAATGGCTGGAGTAAATTTTTTTTCTTTAAACGTATACATGTATAAAATCCCTTCATTCTTACAATAAATAAAATTGTTAGCTCAAAATCAGTACTCATGAAATTTCATCAAAAAATACCAATAAAAAACCGCCTAGACTCATGCTTCTTGCAGTAGAAGTGGATGATCCAGCGGTCTTTTTCCGTCAAATTACACTCCTAAAAACACAAGCAGGTACTAAGACGGTAAACAATCAGCAAATACGTTCTCTATTTACCAAAAGAAAAAAGCCAAACATTTTTTTCCTAGGACGTTTGACTTTCAATCAATCTCATCGTCTGAGTTTTAGCACTATACAACGTAAAGAAAAATTCTTAGCTATTTTATGAAAAGCCTTAATTCGACAATTCCTGTTTTACACATTGGCGTCTTTCGACGTTTCTGCGCAATAGCTTATGTTTGTATAGGAGCCTCACCTAACAAGGTTATTTATCTATTTATTTTCTAAAGAATAACGCTGAAAAGATTTTTTTTCAAGTTATTTTAGGTCTCTTTATGTTTTCTTAATTTAAATAAAGTACATTTTGAATAAAAAGAAGCACTCATCATTTTTTTGATAAGTGCTTCTTTTAGACCATTTTTATTCATCTAACTCTTCAAACTGAGAGTTATAAAGTGAAGCATAGTAGCCACCTTCAGCAAGTAGTTCTTCATGTGTTCCTTGTTCTTTGATATCACCATCTTGCATATAAAGAATTTTATCTGCATCTTTGATTGTTGACAGACGGTGCGCAATAACAAAGGATGTACGGCCAGCCATTAAGTTGTTCATAGCCCCTTGAATCAAACCTTCTGTTCTTGTATCAACTGATGATGTTGCTTCATCAAGTATCAAAATCGGTTTGTCCGCTAAAATAGCACGAGCAATCGTTAGCAGTTGTTTTTGACCTTGAGAAATATTTGACGATTCTTCATTTAATTCCATATTGTAGCCGCCAGGTAACGTTTGGATAAAGTGGTGAACGTGAGCTGCTTTCGCTGCTTCATAAACTTCTTCATCCGTTGCATCTAGACGTCCATAACGAAGGTTTTCCATGATAGTTCCTTTAAATAACCAAGTATCTTGTAAAACCATCCCGATATTTTTACGTAAATCTGCGCGGTTAAAGTCTTTGATATTATAACCATCGATTTTAATCGCACCAGATGTTACATCGTAAAAACGCATCAATAGTTTAACCATGGTTGTTTTACCTGCACCAGTTGGTCCCACAATTGCCACTGTTTGGCCTGGATCGACATGTGAACTAAAATCATTGATAATGATTTTGTCTGGTGTATAACCAAAACGAACATGTTCAAAGTCAACCATTCCTTTGGCTTTATCGATTTTAACTGGGTTTGGTACTGTTTGTGCTTCCTCATCCTCTTCAAGAAATTCAAAGACACGTTCAGCAGCTGCTGCCATTGATTGAAGTAAGTTAGATACTTGTGCCAATTGAGCAATAGGTTGAGTCAAGTTACGTACGTATTGGATAAATGCTTGGATATCTCCAACTGTGATTGTGCCATTATAAGCTAAGATTCCACCAAAGATCGCTACTGCAACATAACCTAGATTTCCAACAAAGTTCATGATCGGTTGCATCAAACCAGAAAGAAATTGTGATTTCCAAGCTGATTTGAATAAGACATCATTTTGCTTTTTAAATTCTGTAAGAGAATTTTCTTCATCATTGAAAAGACGTACGATATTGTAACCGCCGATCGTTTCTTCTACTTTACCATTGATCACACCAAGATATTCTTGTTGTGTTTTAAAGTATTTTTGAGAGTTTTTTACCACAATCAAAATTAAGATCATTGAAATCGGTACAATCAAAATGGCAATCCCTGTCATTTGCACAGAAATCGATAGCATCATTACGATAACCCCAATGATAGTAAAGACAGATGTGATCAATTGTGTGATCGATTGGTTTAGTGATTGACCTAACGTATCCACATCATTCGTGATACGTGATAGTACTTCACCCGTTGTACGACTTTCAAAATAGTTCATCGGCATGCGATTGATTTTTTCTGAAATCTCTTTACGCATCCGATACGTGATTTTTTGCGAAATCGTTGACATGATCCAACCTTGAATGATCCCAAAGGCTGAAGCCACTAAGTAGAGTCCTAACATGAAGAGTAAGATTCCACCAATTTTATTAAAATCGATTCCACCAGTTCCTTGATATTTTTTAATCAAGCCATTAAATAACTCTGTGATCGCTTGTGATAAGATTTTTGGTCCCCAAATATTAAACACGGTTGAAGCAATTGCAAAGATCATTACAAAGAAAACGGGTATTTTATAAGCACCAATATAGGAGATTAATTTTTTTAGTGTTCCTTTAAAATCTTTGGCTTTTTCCACTGGAGCGCCATTTCCAGGTCCGCGTCCGCCACGAGGGCGATTTTGTGTTTGTTCTGCCATTATATTCGCTCCTCCCTACTCAGCTTCTTCTATGCCTAATTCAGCATTGCTCAATTGTGATTGGGCAATTTCTTGATAGACAGTGGATGATTTCATTAATTCATCATGTGTTCCATGATCGACTACACGACCTTCGTTTAATACGATAATATTATCCGCATGAAGAATCGTAGATATTTTTTGTGCAACAATGATTTGTGTTGCTCCTTTGATATTTTCAGACAATGCTTTACGTAACGCTACGTCCGTTTTATTATCAAGCGCTGAGAATGAATCATCAAAAATCAAGATTTTAGGATTTTTCGCTAAGGCACGCGCAATGGATAGACGTTGTTTTTGTCCACCAGAAACATTGGTTCCGCCTTGAGAAATTTCTCGACTATAGCCTTTTTCATTCGAATCAACAAATTCTTCTGCTTGTGCAATTTCAGCTGCTTTTCGCATTTGTTCATCTGAGATGTTAGCATCACCAAATTTTATATTTGATGCGATATCACCTGAGAATAAGATCCCTTTTTGCGGCACAAATCCAATGATTTCATGTAATTTATGCAAGCTCATTTCACGAATATCGATGCCGTCGATCGTGATTCGACCACCCGTTACATCAAATAAACGCGGAATCAAGTTAACAATCGTTGATTTACCTGAACCAGTTGAACCGATCAAGGCTGTTGTTTGACCTGGTTTGGCTACAAAGTTAATGTGATGCAACACATCTTCGTCAGCATCGCCATAACGGAATTCTACTGCTTCAAATTTCACTTCACCTTTAAAGTCGTGATCATCTTTTGGATGTTCTGGATCTTTGATTGTTGGTTCTGTTTCAAGTACTTCTTCCACACGACCAGCAGCAACGTTGGCACGAGGTAAAATAATTGAAACCATTGATAACATCATAAAGGCCATCACGATTTGCATTGTATACGTGATAAATGCCATCATATCCCCAACTTGGAGTTGACCGTTATTCATATTATGTCCACCGACCCAAACAATCAAAACTGAAATACCATTCATCAATAACATCATGACAGGCATCATAATAGACATTGCACGGTTAACAAATAATTGAGTTTTCATTAAATCAGTGTTGGCACCATCAAAACGTTTTTCTTCGAATTTTTCACGAGAAAACGCACGGATAACCGGTAAGCCAGTAATGATTTCACGAGAAACCAAGTTTACTCTATCGACTAAGTTTTGTAGTGCTTTAAACTTAGGCATCGTTGTTAATAGTAGACTTCCCACTAAAACTAAAACAGCGGCTACTGCTACTCCAACGATCCAGCCCATGCCTGTTCCTGTTTGATAGACGTTGTAAATCCCACCAATACCTAAGATTGGTGCGTATAACACGATACGCATGATCATAACGATTCCCATTTGCATTTGTTGGATATCATTGGTATTACGAGTGATCAATGAAGCTGGAGAGAATTTCTCCATTTCAGTGTTTGAAAATTGCAACGTACGTTCATATTGTCCAACACGTAAATTTCGACCAACCGATGCGGCTACTAATGAAGCAATTAGTCCAACAATGATGGCAGCAACAGCTGAAACAAGTGTTAATAGAACCATTTTGGTTCCTGTTTTGACCATATAATCTGTTTGGATTTGTTGTGTATTCATGTCTAGCGCTTTGTATTCAGCAAGTGTGAATTGAATCCCCACTGTTTTCATTGAATCCTCGCCTAGATCACCTAAGCCCTTTTTGGTTGCTTTACGAGCTGCTTCGACTTTCGCGGGCATAGCGTCTGTCGTTGTTTTGATTGAATCAGCTAAAGCTTTAGCTTGCGCACCTTTTTCTTGTGCTTGAGCTGCTAGCTCTTGTGCTTCTTGACCTTTTTCCATTGCCGTTGCAGGATCAGTTGCTGAAGCTGCCGCCGCACCCGCTGCTTTGGCTTGCTCGCCTAATGTCGTTGCTTCTTCACCAAGTTGTTTGGCTTTAGCAGCGTCTTCTCCAACTGCTTTATAATCTTCGATGATTGCTTTGGCTTCACTTCCGCTTGAGGAATCTTTTGACTGGGAAGTTGCGAGCATCATCATTGGCAGATTAAAAATGTCTGCCAGTTTAGCTTCTGTCATATTGTCTTGAAGATTTAATTTATAGACTTCAACTTCTTTTCCATCGATTTTTTCAGTTGTTAGTTTATAGTTGTCTTCAATTGTTTTTTTCTCATCGTCTGTCATGAACATTTCAATTCCCTGAAGAGATGTTTTCCTGATTTTTTCAGGTGTGGAGTATTCAAGCCCTCCTTGTTGAATACCGACATCGACGATACCCGATGTTAATTTTGGTAAGCTTAAATCACTATTTGCCTGTACAACTAAAAGCACAAGAACTGCGATGACCGCATACCAGTATTTGCCTAGATATTTGAAAATCTTCACTATTGGTCACCTTCCTCTTTCTGGGAAATTTGTTGGGAGTAGTCTACGAATTTCGCAGTTAGCTCGATGAACTGTTTCGTGTCTGTTTCTCCCATTAGTTTAAAAATTCGAACGATCTTATCGCGCATCTCTTTCTTTTGAAGCTTCGCTACTTTTTTACCGCAATCCGTTAACGTAACATTGATTCGGCGACGATCATCTGGGTCCATCTTACGTTCGATTTGACCCTTTTTTTCTAAACTGCCAAGAACGACCGCAATACGCGCGCTGGATAGGTTCAGTGATTCAGCTAGATGCTTAGGACTAGTTGGTTCGCCATAACGTGCAAGAAATTTGATGACGATACTCTCACCTTGGTTACTCTTTTCTAGTCTGCTAAATGCACTATGCCGATTTTGAACCATTAGACGCATAAGCTCTTGTTCGGCTTCTTCTGCGTATGACATATGACTCCTCCTTTTTTCAAAATAATTACTTTCTACCATTAATAGCTAACAGTGTTAGTAACTAATGCTGTTTGATATTAACGCAAATAGCTTTTAATGTCAATAGTATTGGATCAAAAATATAAATGAATACGGTTTTATTTTAAAATCTTAAAAACTATTGTAAATTCCCCCAAGTAGACCTACTTTTTTGAGAAATAAAAAAACTGGAAACGTTGTTGTTCAACGCTCCCAGCTCGACTTCTATTTTCCGATGACATTTCTAAATTTCAAATCAAAAATTACTACTTCTAGTAACCTAATCTACATCATAATGTACCGCAACCTACTGAAACGGCTATTCTATTACGAAATTGTTTTCGTTTAGAAATATCTAACTATCTTTTTAGTTTTTGTATATTATCTTTTTCATTTTCTTTGCAAAAGTAATGACTAATAAAGCCAATCCAATCAGGATGAACAAATTATTCTGTTGTTCTCCGGTATTCGGGAGAGCATTCTTTTTGTTTGATTGAGGTTTTTTCGTATTTTTTGATTGTTTATTTCCCTCTTCATTTGATTGAGATTTTGAGTCATTCGTATTATTATCATTTGGTTTCGTTGTATCGCCAACTACCGTAACAATGATTGATGTCGAAATATCATCCATTGTATAAGTAATTTTGTACGTTCCTTGTATATGACTGTTTACTGTGCCTTCCACTTGGAGTGCATCAAAATCAACAGTTTTTCCTGTTTTATCTTTGGCTGATATAAAGTTATCTTTCGCTTCCCATTTATCTCCTACATTAATTTGGGAGTCCTTAGCAAGGATTTCTGCTTGATTTTCTAAAACGGTCACAGTGATTGTTTTAGTTGCTCCGTCTATACTATAAATGATTGGATATTTGCCTGGTTTATTCACATCTATTGATTTTTCTACACGTACTATTGAAAAGTCTACTGGATTCCCTGCTTTATCTATAGCTGATAGGAAGTTATCCTTCGCTTCCCATCTATCTCCCACATAAATTGTAGAATCTTTTGCTTCGATTGTCGCTAAATTTTCCTTGACTGTCACTGTGGCGGTCTTACTCAGACCCCCATATGAATACGTAAGCTTATATGTCCCAGCTTTTGCAGTATTCACTGTTCCTCCTACTTTTATATCTTTCCATTCAATCGGGTTACCCTCTTGGTTTGTAGCAGATACGAAATTATCTTTTGCCTCCCACTTATCACCCTCATAAATTGTAGTATCAGTTAATTCTATCAGTATTTTTTTTATGTTTCTAGGATCAGAATTCCGTAAGAAAGGCGTCTCTTTATCTACTGTATCTACATCCCAAACTTTCTCCGTATCCCATTTCAATGTATTTTTATAAAAATCAGGTTGTTGTACCTGTTCGGTTGAAGCCACTTTTACATCTAGTTCTGGAATTCCTACGGATGATAATCCTTTAGCTGCTTCCAGCTCATAATTGTTTTGATTAGTTCCATTTAAATATTCTCTTTGGACTTTTACCCCATTTTTCGTGTGGACATCTCCTAATGAAAGTGTGTTAGTAAGATTAAACGTAACATCACCATATGAATAACTGGTCCCAAATACACCACCTGCATCACTGGCTTTTAAAGCAGTAATCTTCATGGCACTGTATGCATTTGTTAAGTTAGAAGAGTTAAATCCATTTCCGACTAATCCGCCTATTCGACGGCCTTTTGTGATTTCTCCAAGCGTATAAACATTTTCCATTGTACTTGCTTGTTCTGAACGTCCAACAATACCACCTGTATCTCTTCCTGATAAAACAACATTGACACTACTTTCTTCTATTCTAGACGCAATTGCAATACCTGTAATACCACCAACTTCTACTGGATCATCTGTTGATATACTGCCTTTTACATGGATATCCTTTACACTTGTCTTTAATAGTATCCTTGATAATGCGCCTAATCCTGCATCTTCTTCCCCATATCCGACAATACTCACTTGATCTAAAATCAGTGAAGTTATTTGCGCACCTTCAGCTTTTTCAATCAGTGGATGCGTTAATCCTGTGATTTTATGACCCTCGCCAAAAAGTCTTCCAGTAAATACAGGAACAACTGTATCCTTATATTGCCCTTGCGCTTTTAAATGTTGTTTCACGATAATTTTATCATTTGGATAGTTGAGCATGGCTTCTATTAATTCATCATATGAGGTTACTTCATGGCTAAGATTCGCGTCTTCTCCAAAAATATCGGTTCTAAATTCATCCGTTAAATTCAGGTATTTTTTTGCCATTGATTTTTTTATTGAATAAAAGTTTGGTAAATTTCTTTTGACTGTTTCTTTTAACTCATCAAAACTTTGATCTTTCAGGCCTTCATTTTCGGCTTTTTCTAGATTAGTATGATAATTTTGTTTTAATAAACTGCGGTAAGTTAGAGTTGAATCATTAAATGTTTTTCTTAATCCTTCAATAGAATTTTCCATTGAACCTGATTCTCTAATCGCTAAATTATAATTTTTAAACCCTTCCCAACCATCATAAGCGAACATTGTATTGATCATTCGTTGATTATGATGAATATTCTTCCCTTGATGTAAAAAGAAATCCGCATGGGTTAAAGAGGAACCATAATTGCTAAACGCTTTTGTTTTAGAGTTATCTGTTGGCTCAACAATCATCATGCCATTATCGATTAAATCATCAATTGTTTTGATATTTAATTTTCTTAAGTCATCTAAACTGATTTTATTACTTGTCGCTGATTTATCTCCCTTATCATCAATTACCACACCATCTTTAATAAAGTAGCCTTTATCCACGTCAATATTGACTTTTTCAATGTATTGAGCTTGCTCTTCGATAGGTAAAGTTAATACTGATTCAGCAATAGCGGCGTCCATCGCATAAATCAATGACTCATATCTTGAGCTATAGTCGATTAAATCTTGTTTATTTTGAAAACGCTCTGCTGATTTATTTGTATATTCTCGCTCTTTTTCATTTCCATCATTATACGTTCCATAGATATCAATAAATGCAGCATTTCCCCTTCTATTTTGATACGTAGAGAAAAATTCGCTGTCCGCATAGAACATAAAGTTCATTTCATGTGTAAATTCGTGAGCCAACGTACTATATTTATTCGCTTTATAGGATTGAAATTGAATCGTTCCATTTCCAGCTACCGCTGCAGACCCGTCTAGAAGTTTTAATTGATGATCATATAAATAATATTTAGCTAAATCGGATGTACTTCCTAAAATATCATTTGTATCACCAACACGATCTTTAATAAATCGTTCCCCAACCTCTATTAAATCTTGTTCAGGATTTTCTTCTGTTCTCTCAACGGTCAACAAATAATTATCAATAATATTACCAACTGTTCCGATAACTTCTGGTAATGCTTCACCATAATTTTCTATAGAAGTATAAAATGTTTCATTTCTTAATTCACCTATAACAAAATCTGTATTCGGTTTTAAAGTTAATAGATAGGGTAAATCATTTACTAACTTTTTATTCCATGAACCTACATCATATCTAGTATTCATTTTTTGATCTTTGTATATTTGACCATTAAAGTATTCTCTAAACCAAGTTGTATAATCAGTTGTATGCAATTCTTTTTGGACAAACCACTCTATCAATCCTTGATAGCTATGATTTTCTAAATTTATGAATACAGGGTTATTTTCAAAACTATGATTCACATTTTTACTGTATATTTTTTCACTTTCTTTCAGGTAATTGATCCAGTTTACTATTGGCTCTATTGAATGAGGGGATGCCTTAGTAAGTTCTTGATTTTCAAACATTAATACTTCCCATAAATTTTCGTCCTGTAGTTGAATGTTATACCAGCGATTAAAATAAGTTGCTGCCAATAAGATGACTTTTGTATTTTCATTGATATTATCGATTGTCTCATCAGGATAGGCTTGAATAAAACGTGTAGCAAACAATTCTTTATTCATTTTGATTTCTTGAAACGAATTATCTAGCTGGATTAAATCATAATTTTCTCCAGCACTAGCGTCATTCCCTGTAACGATACCAAATTTACGCCCTCCCACTATCTCTAACACTTGGTCAAAAGCTAAACTATCTATCATTTGGCTAAAACTTGCAATTTTTTTACTTTCCTCTTCTGTTGTTTCCTTTATTTTATTCTCATTCAAAAATCGATCGAAGTTATTTTTTTTACTAGAATCTGTACCAGATACTTGAACCACTCTATCTGACATCGTTAGCGCTATTGATTCGATATTGCTATCCGCTTCATAAACATCCGTAGCGTAAACACTAGGTGCAAAAGTAACTTGGCTAGCTAATAAAGCGACCAAGACCATTTTATTGATTTGTTTTTTCATTTTAATTTCAACTCCACGTTTTTAATCTTATTTGTAGGAAACTCAACAACATACTTACTGCGCTAGTGATACTTATCACAAAATAAATAATAGCTATTTTTATTAAACCAAATAAACGTCAGTTTTATTATCAATTTTGTCATTAATGTGAATCATTTTTTGAGAATGCTATACAATAATAAACTAAATTTTTTTAGAATACTAGCGACTATTTAATTTTCGGCAAATTTTTGTCGGCTGTTTACTTTGGTTGTCTGTGCTTTATTATTGCATGGATGTAAAAATAAAAAACTAAATATAATAGCTAATAGATAGAAAATTAACAGTTGCTATTTATTTACTCTGTCCTTAAATCTTTTTTTTGAAAATTAGTTTCATAAACTGATACAGTTCTCTGAAAAAATAATGGTATAATCATTTTGTAACAAAATTATATCTTGAAAAGAGGAATTGAAAAATGAAAAATGTTGTTGGTAAAATTGTCAAAGTTCTTTGCATCATCGTTATTATTTTGGACATACTTGGTAGTGTCGCTTTGTTTTATGGAATGAATAAATACGACTCCTTAGGAATCTTTATTAATAATTGGCAAAATAATCTTTTTAACTTATCAAATACAGACGCCAGAGCAATGAATTCCATGATACTATTTTTAGTTGTTCCTATTGTTATATTATTGCTTTTGCCAAAAAAAGAAAAATCGAATTAATTGTTAGAGTAAAAAAGAAAAGCCCTCGGGCTTTTCTTTTTATCTTTCGTTAATCCGCATGTCCCTGGAAAGATAATGAATTTCAACATTGAGCATCTCCAAATAATTGATCCAACTTCAAAAAAACTAACTAATTTTCGTCATTAAGCAAACTTTCAAGCTCAAAGCCTGTATTCATTTTAGAATAAATTGAGCACACTACAAACAACTCTTTTCCTGCGAATTTAACCTTTTTATATCGACCTGAGGATGCTGGAATATGATGATGGCCATGAATAGCGCCTATTATGTTGTATTCTTCAAATAACTTTTCTATTTTCAGCTCCGAGCAAACATACTCTTTTCTATACGCTTGGCTAGCTGGTGAAAGCATGCTAAGTTCATTAAATAATGGCGCATGTGAAACGATTACCGTTGGTACATCGTACTCTTTTTTTAGTAAATAGCTTAATGAATTTAATATAAAATTTTGTTGTTCTCTTTTTCGTTTTACTAGTACAACTGGAATTGTCAGTCCTATATAGCGAATACCATTATGAATAATACTACTATTGTTTAGCACGTTCATTTTAGGAAATCGTTTTTCCAGTTCGGCCTTTACACACTCATAGTAGATATGATTCCCTATAGGCAGCTTAGACCACGAATCATTTGGATTCCTTAACAGATCTTGAAACCACTTATTTTTAAAAAATGGTTTCCATTTTTCCCACTCTTTATCTTCTATATTATGACTTTTTGGCAAGACATCTGCTAATTCATGATTTCCTATAACGTAGAGTCCATTAATATCTTCATTTACTACCTGAGAATCTGATAGATCTCCAACCAAAATATTAAAGTTTTTATTTGTGAATGGAAGTTTCCCATCGATCGTATGAATATCGGAAATAACATTTACTGAATTTGTATTTTCAGTTGGGAGAACATTTTCAAAGTATTGTTCTAGTTCTCTAGGATCAACGCTATGTGCGGTGTAATTTTTTCTAACTGCAGAAAGCTCTTTGCCAAACTCTGATCGTAAAAGTAACTTACTATTTGCAGGTACAGATTCTTTCCCAATGACGATAGCATTTTCTATCGTTTGTTTTACTTCTTGAGGAAGTAAACCTAATGCTGCTTCAATATCCGATTCAAAAGTTAACTGTTTATCCGAATTAAAACTGTTTTGCAAGTCTGATTCTAAGAGTCGTATATTTTTCCCATCAGTCATTATTGGTAATGCTTGGGTCAGCTGAACAACAAAATTTAGATATTCTGAAACATAGCCAGATATTCCTGTTTTTATATTTTCACTAAATAAAAACTTCCCTGCAAGATTGGCAGAAAGCGCCCCAGTTTCATCATGTTGGAGTAAACGTCCTAGAATTTGAATTTCAAATAAGGAATCTTCAAATATGGCGTTATACGCTTGAACAACTTTCGAGGAGTTTTTATTGACCCGTTTGTTTGTTACTTGAAAAATACTTAGCTTAAGATAGGTTTCTAAATTTGCTTTATGCGATTCGATATATCGGCGAACTTCTTCTGGATGAAGTAAATATTGGATCGCTGCACGTTGGATATAGTTTCTTGCGGTATCGTATGGAATCGCAGAGTAGACAAGATCACCTCTGGAAGCTACGTTTAGTGAGTTTTCTTTCATGTTAAACGTTAATTGGAAGTAATCATTTTTATATACTGTTTTATTGACTGGACGTCGTTTATTTTCTGGATAAAGATCGAAGCGGGTAGTAAGTTCTGGAGGTAATACAATTTCAGATTCCACTGGTGATGAAGAGGATTGATAAGCTATGCTTAAAGAGCCTTTGTTTTTATTGGATTTCATTATTGTATTCCCCCTTCGTATAAAAAAAAGAGCAATATTTCACAGGATTAATACTACCAGAATAAAATATTGCTGATTATTTGTTGTCCTAATTGTAGTATGCATTATTAGACAAATCAATTCTTTTTCACTAGAAGAAGTCTATTTCATTATAGGATCTCAGGATCTATAATGAAATAGACTTCAACTTTACCAATTTAAAATAAATCGCTATGTGATCTTTCCCTATTAGCGCTCGTATAAGTTAAATGAACTTAGCATATCAGTTTAAAATTCCTAATGTATTACTATAAATTAATTTTCTTAAAAATTTTATCACTGAACTTTACTATATTAGTCCATTCAAAAATTCCTTTTCAATATCTTTAAACAACACTTGATTAGCAACATATTTTTCCTCATAAATCAAATCTTCTAGCACAATTAATCATCGTTATTACATTTAAGTTACTTCAACATACTTGCACTGGGTGTTACAACTCCGTTTTAGCTACCTGACTAATATTGTTGCTACATTCCTATCTAATGACTTTTTGAAATTATCCAAATTACAAAATACGATTATTAAAAATAAAATTATTTTAATCACTCTACTTTTCATCCTAAAAGAATATAAAGAATTTTACATTCTAACCCTACCCTCAGCTTCTTCAACAAGTTCTTTTATCTCTTCACTTAATTTTATCCTCAGTTCCAACAAATATTGAAATTGTTCTTTAAATAAGATATTAAAATCATACCCTAACCAAAAAAGTTCTTCTTTATAATTTTTAGCTATTTTCTTAGTCGTTTGATATGTCTGTTCAATCGCATCACTTTCAATAAACTCTAAAGCTCTAATTTGTTCAGCTTTCATACTTATTTCATATAAATTTCCTTCTAAGTCTCTGTCCATAATATTATTCCTTTCGTATTATTGTGTCTTAGTAACTTTCACTTGAACACCAGCAATTTGAAGAAATGTAACAATCTGAATACTATAAATAAAAAGTAGAATGACAACTAAAAAGCAGTATAATAAAAATATACAAAGAATTAAAATACTAAGTTATCTCGTTATGTATTTCTACCAATTCTTATAACTATCATACATGCTAATTCGCATTAGATAGACAAAAAAGTTAAATAGACTATGAATTAAGATAGTGACAAAGATATTTAAAGTTAAAATAAAGACTAAACTCAGAGTCAATGCGAAGATACATTTTACTGTTGAAGCTGCGCCTTGATAGAAAATATGCGCAATGACAAAAGCAAAAGTTGATAACAAGATATATTGAAAGTTCTCATATCCTAAAATAAGACAATACTGATAAATAAAATAACGAAAAATTAATTCCTCCAAAATTGGAAAATGAACAATAGATTGAATAACTGTTCTATTCTTTCTATAGACAGATAGTAATTTGTTATACTTCTTTTCAAGAATTAAATATTCAACAGCAAACAAAAGAAAAGATAGTATTAAAACAGAAATTGCAGCAATCAACACAAACCAACTTTGCTGAAAAAAGAAACCATTGATTATTGTTACCAAACTTAGGCAAATGAGGTATTGAAAAAAATTACTCTTTTTACCAATAATTGGAAGTCTCTTCGTCAAAAGTAGAAACATTCCAGGAAATAATGTAATCAGAAACAATAAATCATGCAATCGGATGTGGAAGATTGTTCACCACACCTCCTAGTCCTTTATATCTATTATGATGATATGGCGGATATGAAGGAAGATGTATGGACAATAACTCTGGCAAAATTACTCGACTCACTTCAAGGTTCATATGATTAAATTCTGGTGGAGTGATCGGTAAAAAAGCTGCATATTGACTAATTTCAGGCAAATCCTTTATTAGCTCCTTTAAATTTTTAACTTTTTCTGGACCTTTTTTTGTTTGATTTGTATTATGTGTTAATCTTGGCTTTCCGTATTTCGCATAAAAAATAACATTATCATCTAAATTATCTATAATTTTAGTCTCTTTAGAAACAGATAAAAACTTCTCTTTATCAGTCCAAGGTACATTCATATTGTATTCTAATACCGTCAAACACTCCATAAATGCCCGATAAATAGATTTATCTAGTGAATAACCACCTTGAACGCCAACTGTATATTTAGGTAGGGTTCCCTTTTGATCTTTTGCCTCTATTTCACACAGAATTACATGAATAGACTTATCAAAAGTAATATCTGTAAAGGTGATTTGGAACTTTGATAAAAAGCTTTTTACTGCTAGCTGCTTATCAAACCAAAGTGAAAGACTCTCATTATTATCTACATCAAGTATTTCCCCCTCAAAGCCACCATACCACCACAGATTAAACGAATCAATTTGTAAATATTCAATTAATGCATTCTCAATACTCTCAATCATTGTTTCATGGCACGCTGTTCCTGTCGATACTGCACTGGTAATATATCTTTTTTCATTTTGGAATAGCTCTTCAGTGTACATCGTAACAAACTGTAACGGCATCCAAACTTTTTGCTCTGGATCAATAAGAGAATTCATTGCAACCCATTGAATACCATCTTCTGGCAATATATAATTGTTTGGCTCAGACTCAGAGTAATATGAATTAATGTATTGTAATTCACATATCAAATCCTGTTTATATTCTTGTCTCAATTTTTCATATGAGCTGAAAACGACACGATCCTTAATAATCGCTGGTAATAACGAATACGTATAACGCTCAGCACTTTCACCTAAAAAGCTAACTAATGTTTCATTGAAATTAACACCATAACCACTTAAATGATAGCTTATCTTGGGCATATCCTTAGATATATGTTTTTCAAAATTGACAAAATTAGCTGTTAAGTAATGATATTTCATGATTGGAAAAGAGCTAGAACCTAGAAAAAAGTTGTTTTTATCCCAAATTCCAGTTACATTTCCGCTTAAAATATTCCACCGTAGCTGATTGTATGAAAGATTATTCCGAATATCAATCACTAGTCATCAGCTCCTTCAAAACATTGATGGAACGTATATTCTGCTCTTCAAACAAAATATTATTAAACGTTGAACATGTTGTGCAACAGCTTTGAATTCTATTCGTATTAAAGGAATATTCGTAATTATTCATATTAAAATGAACGATATTTCCTAATAGAGAGGACTGACCATAAACACTAACATTGTCAATTTCTTTTCTTACTATAGATAAAGCAAAAAGTATTTCAGCTATTGATACACTCACTTCTGTCTGTTCCATATAATCTTCTGCACAACCTTCAAAATGAGTCATCAGTTGTTGTTCTAAACATTCGTAGCAACCTGTTTCACCATGTTCAATACAAGTGATAAACACATTTTCATTATCGAAAAATGCAATCGTATTGATTGTCTCCGTTTGTTTCATTAACTTGTTAAATCCACGTAAAAGAGATAAATTAGACATTTTTGTAATCAAATAAATCTGCCCAAAATTAGCAAGCATTTGCTTTTTTTGTTCAGAAAGAGCTGACAGCTTTAAAATATCTTTATCTTCCGTTAACAATTCAAGTTCCTTAAAGGATAGAAATTCAGAAGCTGGGACAATTTTATTTTCTACATTTAAATAAGCTTTTATCTCTTCAATTAAATCATCCTCAACAACAATCAAAGGTTGCACATTCTGACCTTTAACAACTGTCAGAAAACCAAATTTAGTTAAAGTTTCAAAATCATCATACACAGAATCTTCCAATGAAACTGAAATATTGCTTTTTTGAGACAACTCCTGAAATGCTACTATAAATTCATTGGAGCTATCCTTTTTATTGATAACCAATTCATTTTTATGAATAACACCACGCTTTAACGTAATATCGATTTCATTTTCAATCACTTTTGTTCCTGTTCTAATCATATATGTTTTCATGCTACTCTTATTCCTTTCCACAAATATTAGTAAATACAATGTGATCGTTCACTCCGTCTAAATACAACAACTTTTCTATAGTCGATTTATTGAAACCTGCAATTGGGCAACTAGTAAAATACATAGACTGACAAACCAAATCAAAATTATGAGAAATCCCGCCAAGTTCTACAAGAGTGTTTAACAAAGCAAGTTCTCCATATTTCACAAAATTCTTGTTAATCGAATATTCAAAAAATACACAAAAATTCATGTTGGCAATATCAATATTTTCTCCCACAAAAAAATTATTTGAATCAATTTTTTCAATATTCAATGGATACAAGCTATGAGAATAAGGCTGATATTTATAAATTCCTTTTGAAATACCAGAAACGTGATTAACATATAGGTAAACATCGATTGGATATAAGCCACCTCCAGAAGAATAATATCTAGTGCTAGCTACCAAATCATCGTAGACAAGTTTACGGCTGCCAAGACCAAATGAAAATTTAACGATTGTAGAAAATGTGCCCTGATCCATCATTTCATATACAAATTTTCGAGTACTATGTCGCTGCTCAAGAACTTTAGAAAATTGAGTTTTAATTTTTTTTGCTACTTTAGTTAAATATATTGTATTTTCATCTAACAATTCCTCTGCTTCTTTGGCTTCATTGATCAAAGAAGCTAGATTAGATTCGTTATAAAACATAATACTTTTAAAATCATTTAAATTTTGCTTATTCATGTTCAACAAATAGCTCAACATTGACGAGGTTGTGTTACCAAACATCATTTGAGAATACATATGTTTATTATCATTATTTGATCGGTTTGTATCATCCTTTACCAATAATGTATGAATATTAAAAAATCCTTTTTTCTCAAAATCAATCATTCTATTTTTTCCTTTCTTCGTCTATTTACTACAGCTAAAATAATTTCTGTTGCGATAGCCAATACCATGGAAAAAATCAGACCAATAAACATCATATTGCTATTATTTGGCGTTCCTTTAAACTCTCCCCCAACTTTTTGAATGTCAAAAATAGAAAAACCGAAAACGTCTACACTATATTCAGACAAAGATGTGCCTTTAATGTGACTATAGCCTGATCTAATCGCCATAAAACAAACAAAGACACCTACAACAATCCCTAAAATAATGGATACGATGACACGATTGGTAGGATTATTAAACTTTTTTTTCATTTACTTAAACACTCCTCAACTAAATTGTTCCTTTTCCAACAAAAATACTTATACCCAATTACTCTTTTTTCTTTTTATTCCACACAAACAGAAGAACTAAAATCATCGTTAATATAATACCAAACACTGTATTCAACACTAGAAAATCGTTAACAAAAATTTCTTTTTCTATCCATATATTAAAAAAGTCATTCATCACATACTTCATAGGGATAAATTTACCGATTGCTTGAAACGACTCTGGAAGTTCTGAAAACGAAGAAAACGCTCCTGTTAAAATATAAGAACTAAACAGCAAAATCATCCCTACAGGCATTAGTATCCTTGTATTTTTCACAACTAATGCAATTAGCGCACCAAAAATCAGTAAAATTAAATTGCTGTACAAACACTGAATAATGTAAGCAATCAAATAGCCAACATGAGGAATATGTAATCCATACATCAAAAACCCGAATAGGATATTAGCGATGATGCTTAAAGCTGTTAATAAAACATACGAACAAACATCAGAAAAAATCATATTTTGTGTGCTCAATCCAAAATATTCCAAACGTTTATAGCTTTGATTTTGGATGCTTTCACCTAACCATATAGGAAAACTGATTAATGAAATTGGCAACATTCCCATGCCTGTACTAATCAAAAAATATTTATCTACAAAGTGATACCCATTTCCTATATCAAAATTTCCATAAGATGATACCATGGCAAACATCATAATCAGTGGAAACAGTAATGAAAAAAAGATCGATATTGGAATACGAAATTGTAATTTAATACTCGTCCATAAATACCTCACTATTTTGTCACCTCCAAAATAGATTGAGCAGATTTTTCTGTCGTTGCAAAGGCAACTAAGTAAGTTGTATAAATGTTTTGCTTGATCACATTATATGTAGCATTCTTTTCTCCCAAAATACTTTCCACATTACTTTGGAGTTCTTGATTATGGCAAATAAACGCTGTACCGTCGCCAGTATCAGTCTGTGGAATTTTTCCCATTTCAACGTTGTCTAACTTAGCCAGCTCACTATAATCAACTCTAACTACAGAATGATGAACAAACATAGCAAAATACTCTGTAATTGAACCGTAGAAAATCAGTTTTCCTTGTTTTAACATCAAAATTTTTGTCGCCCAATTTTCAATTTCATCAAAATAATGAGTAACGTTCAAAACTGTTCCCTCTGTAGTTTTTTCTTTCATCATTGCTAATAGAGCAAGCCTTTTCTTATAATCTAATCCTGAAGTTAATTCGTCAAAAAAATAGATAGATTTTTGACTCTCCAACACTAAACTTAAGGTTAATCGTTGCTTCTCACCACCGGAGAGATCCTTGATATATTTCTTTTTTAAATCTTCCAATTCATATCTCTCTAAAAACTGTGACAATGATTCTTTTTTTAGAGGCAGAACTAGCTCCACCAGTTCATAAACCTTCATTAATTCATTATATGAGTTCTCTTGAAAAACGATGCCACAATCCTTCTTCTGAAAATGTTTAATAATTTCCCCATCAAAACTAAATTCTCCCAAAATAGTATTTATTAGAGTCGTTTTACCTGCGCCATTTTCACCTAAAATTGCAATTTTATCTTTAGATAAAATTTGGATTTCTCTATCTATATCAAGAATCATCTTGTCGTTTTTTTTTACTTTCAAATTATTTATTGCTAAAATAGCATCCATTTCTATACACATCCTAAGTAAAAAGGGGGACTTGAATCCCCTTTCATTTACCTTATTTTTTAGTTTCTGTAGCAGTTGATGCAGAACATGTACAGGTACATGTTGAACAAGAACATGAGCAACATCCAGCAGCATAGTTCATTGCTTCAGCTCCAACACCTGTGTTGCTATACCCGTTCATTGACTGAGACTTGATATTCATAAAAACACCTCCTAATCATTTTCTTATTATTTTAATACAATATTAACGTAACATATTTTTCATCTCTTTTCAATATATTTTTTTTACTTATTATAAAATATAAATTCCTTTTAATTTTGTAGTCCAAAGCTATTAGCGATTCCTTTTAGACGAACCCGTTTGCTATTGAAATTGTTTATAAGTATGTAATTTTTATTCGTTTTTGTCCTATTCAGCTTAGTTACCGCTATCAAATTATTTATATCAAGTATATAAAATAAAAAAGTTGAGTAAGTCCTGATACAGAACATACTCAACTTTATAACAATTAAATAGAGAGAGATTATTAGTTTATTTTTTCAAAAGTAATTCTCTTACATATCTGTTCAATAAAATTCACTTCTCTAAAAACTGTGTAATTATTTTACTATTTTTTTAGATTGAATGTAGTGTAAATAGTGACCCTTCTAAAATCTTTAACTCGGACTTTTGACTATCTTTTATCATATATTCATGGATGGGAACCCATTTATCATCTGGCTCAACATTTTCAGAGGCTAAAAAGTATAAAACTGGTAGTTGAACTGGATAAGTTAAGTTAGCTAGCTTATCAAAGTTCTCTTGCATTACTTCTCCTTCATTCAAAGTCGCTTTATTCCCAATATTTTTTAAGGAAATATATTTAAACTGTTCAGTATCTTTTTTCGATAACTTAGGGGCATTCAAAAATGAAGGTTCTATATCTGAGAGTAGACGATAAATACCTGATTGACTCAATAACTTAATTGCTCCACCTTGGTTATCATCTGCCTCACCTTGATTGGGCAAACTACTATCAATCCCAATAAAGCTTTTCACTTCATTGGGATACTCATTAATATAAGCAAGTGAATACACTATCATCACTTAACCCGTAGCCAAAGGGTTGCACCACCACGATCTGATATTTTTTTTGATAACTCATTCACCATAGGTTGAAAATCAAGTACCGGCGAACCCGTTAGATAACCGGGTAATAACACCATTGTTTCGTCACCAATCCCCTTCACTTGAACACGTAGTAATTTTTTATCTACTTTCACTTCTTGACCATAAGGGATGATTTTTTTCATTTCTTTTTTTAGTTGAATTTTATTATTTACGTAAATTCCGATAAAAACAAGAAGCACAACCACCAATAAACTTCCGATTAAAATACCTAAAATCTTCAGTATTTTTTTCATATTCATTTCTCAACTCTGTCAGTTATTCAAAAAATTGGTTGTTTCTTTTACGATTGTTTCCATTTGCGTGTGGTGTAAATAATGGGCGCCTGGCAATTGAATCAATTTTCCTTTATTTAAACCTTTCACCTGATCTTGATGCATCTCAAGCCAATTTTTTTGATTCATATCATTATCTGCAACAAATAATAAAACCGGCATATTTTTTGGATAGGTTAAGCCACGAGAATCAGGGAAGCTATTGCTTAATTCTTGAAGTTCATCTTTCATCGCAGGACTACTCATGTTCTTCATCGTCAATAACTTAATCTGTTCAAAGCCAGGGTTATCTTGACTCACGCCTATACCTTTTTCTGGATTAACTTTGATTAACGCTCGAAAAACACCTGCTGTTTTTAAGAAGTCGAAGACTGACATATCAATGCCAGGCCAAGGTTGTTCTGGTGTGCTAGAATCAATTCCAATAAAGCCTTCCATTTCATTTGGGTAAACTTGCGCGTAATTCACCGCATAAAGCCCCGCAATCGAGTGTCCCATCAATGTGTATTTAGAAATGTTCAGTTCTTTCGCTACTTGGTGGATTTCTTCCACAATATTTTCCACGCTACGACGTCGATTCGTTTGGCTGCTTAAACCATAGCCAAATGGTTCAATCGTAACCACACGATACTCTTTCTTCAACTCATCGATCATCGGTTTAAAATCTAAATAAGGACTAGCTGTTCCTTGCCCTGGTAAAAGTAAAATCGTTTTCTTTCCTTCACCTTCATCGACAATGTTCATCTCACCATCAAAGACTTTTAATTTCTCACCATATGATTCAATTCGTGTTGCTTCACTTTTCAAACTTATCTGGTGAATCGTAAAAGTAATCACTAAGGACACAATTAGGATAGTGATTATACCTAAGATTACTTTGCCCAATCCTTTTAATAGTCTGACACCTAGTGATTTAGTTTTCAGTTGTTTGGTCATTTAGTTCTGCCGCCTTTATCATAATTTGTTGGTCAAGTTGCTCTAAAAAAACATCACTGATAATTGGCATTCCACTATTTTCAAGCATTGTTTTGGCAGCCATTAATTTTTCAAAAAAGGTCTCTACTGTATTTGGAAACAAGGCTTGAATAAACCATGTACTTAAAATCAAGATCGCTAATTCAGCCATTTGTTTCGGTTGATCAACTGTGGCTGATCCATCGCTGTTTCCTTCGATCAAACAGGTTTCTACTAATGGTGCCATAATTTCATTCGTCGTCCGAATATACATTGAAAAGAATTTAGGATTATCTAATAACGTAAAGCTAAGGATTCGAGATTGACTGGCCTCGCTATTGAACATTCCTTCAAATAACAAAGCCTGAATTTTCTCTAATCCATTTAAATTATCTTTTTCCATAATTGCTGTTAAGGCAGCTTCATTGGGAATAAATCGTCTGACAACGGCATCTATGATCTCATCTTTAGATGCATAGTGGTGATAAACAGCTCCTTTAGTTAAACCGTCTAAACCTTTGACGATATCGGAAATGGACGTTTTTTCGTAACCTTTTTCTATAAATAGTTCTGTTGAAACATCTAGAATTAATGATTTAGCTTCCTCTGCTGTATATTTTTTTGCCATCTAATCTCTCCTTTCTCAAAAACATTCAATCGGTATGTTTTTATCATACGCTTTTTTTGAGGAATGTCAAATTATATTTTCATTGTTTTAGTTAATAAGAAAAAGCTGAGTAGGTTCTGTTTTAGAACATTACTCAACTTTTAATTACTTAAATAGTTTCTATTTATTGAATTGTCATCAAATCAAAGATATATCATTCAACACTTTTAAGTGCTTCAGTCATTTTAATCTTATTGATTTTTTGATTGGAGAGATAATTAACAATAATGATTAAAACGATCGTAAAAATAATCGTAATCAAATAACTCTGTCGATCAATAACGGGTCTGAAATAAAGCTCATCACCCATTCCTGCATTAGAAAAGATCTTTTCATGAATTTTAATCCCAAAAGGTATCCCTATAATGATACCGCAAAGAGATAAAATAATGTTTTCAGTTGAAAGAATCTTTTTAAGTTCAGAAAATCTAAAACCTAGAACAGACAAAGTCGCCATATCACGTTCTCTATCTGAAAAATTCAACGTGCCTAAATTATATAAAACAACAGTCAACAACAGACTAGCAGACACT
Source organism: Enterococcus sp. DIV0212c (assembly GCF_017377505.1). GTDB lineage: Bacteria > Bacillota > Bacilli > Lactobacillales > Enterococcaceae > Enterococcus_L > Enterococcus_L ikei. The sequence continues at coordinate 50,985 of NZ_JAFREN010000033.1, forward strand.
ATCAATAAAATTGACATCGAAAGGGTACTTCCCATGCTAGCTAAAAAGTCACTTTCTTGTTTTTCTGTTAAGACAATTTTTTTCATTTCATCATTTGAGAATATTGCTTTTAGGTTTTTACCCAAGAAACTTGTTGGCACAAATACTTGATTGGCTTTCTCCCATGCAGATTTTGTTAAATAGAAGCCTTGTCCTATACTTAATTCTGCAATATCAGTCACCTTTAGTTTCACTAAATCTCCCGCAGCATTTCTAAACTGAATAGCATCTCCTTTATTTAAAGAAAAAATTTCAGCTGTTTTCTTTGTAATTAGCAAACGATCCTCTGATAATTTTACTTGTTTATCATCGTTATAAAACTTTATATACGAACTATTATCCTCTATAACGTGAATCAAACCACTCTTATTTTTACTATTGGATAGAATAAAGTATGGTCGTTCTTCAAGTCCTTCTACCTCTTTATTATTTCGAGTTTTATCATACAGTTCGCTTGAATCCAAGTCGCTTGCTACATAGGCCTTTTCTTCGTATAAGTATGATTTCTCGTAAACCGAACTAGCCACATGATTGATCGTGTCTCTAATTCCCAAAGCAGATAGCAAAAGACTCGTACAACCAACCACACCTATGATTGTCATTGACATTCTAATTTTACTTCTAAACATTTGTCGCAACGTTAACTTTTGAGACGTTTTTAGTCCATTCCAAAAAGGTTTGATTCTTTCCAACAAAATATTATAACCTTTGGTGGTGCTTTTTTCTCTTAAAAGAGAAGCTGGTGACTCTTTCTCAACGTTATAAAAAACAATCAACGTGGCAACGCATGTACTAAATACGGATAACGCAGAAATTATCGCCACTTGGTAGCCATTGATGACAATTTCAGGATGATCAAAAATAAATAACTCATTAAAAAATCGCCAGATATAATTAGGAATGACCTTCCAACCAATTAAAACGCCGAAAAACACGCCAATAACACTCACCCATATACCATAAAATAAATAATGCGTAATGATTTTAAAACTACTGTAACCTAATGCTTTCATCGTTCCAATGATCGCTCGTTCCTTATTGATTAGACGATACATTGTTGTAAAGCTCATTAGGATAACAATCGCAAAAAAGATAATTGGAAACAAGTTGCCTATTGATTGATATTGTTGCACCTTTTGACTAGTGGCTAAATCATTCAATGTCTCTTTAGACTCGAGAATACTAATAATTTCCTGTTCGTATTTCTCTTCAATTTCTTTTTTGACTGTTTCGAGTCCTTTTCCCTCTGCTACTTTTATGACGAGTTTATTCGTCATTACACTATTTTGTGTAAAATATTCCGTGTCTTTTTTATTCATGTAAATAAAACCGTAATCCTCGTGATTTGGTACCACGGTCGTTGAGTCTGGCGTAATATAAATATAAGAAGAACTTACAGCCAATCCACTGATCGTAACCTCTTTTTCAAGTGAATTTATTTGAATCGTAAGTCTGTCACCAACATTTATATGATTTGCTTCAGCATAACTTTTATCGATAACAACTGTATTCTGTTTGTCTAAATCTTTTCCTTTAATAATCGTATACTGATTGAGTTTAGCTTCTTGATCAACACCGTTAATTAGAACTTCTTTGCCGTCACTACCTGTAATTGCTCCTTCTATTAGAAATTTTTCTTCGAGCTGCTTAATGTTTTCTGACTCACTAAGCTCTGAAAAATCTTTGTTGGTTGGATTGATCAATACTTCAATATCCGCTTTATTTTCTTTACGATAGTTCGTTTCAACATAATCATTTAAACTTCTCCAAGTACTGTCGATTCCTATATAAATCGCTACACCTAAAATCAACATCAATGCAATTGATAAAAGTTGGATACTGTTCTTTTTAAAACTACGAAGAAACATTTTTTTCAAAGAAGACATTACCATACTAATTCCTCCACATCTGAAGGACTTTCCTGCGTGTAAATATCTGCAATTTTCCCATTATGCATTTTAATGACTTTGTCCGCAATTTTAGTAAACTCTGCATTATGGGTGACAATAATCACTGTTTTATTCATTTTTTTTGATGTGTCTATTAAAAGTTTGATGATCGTTTTACCTGTCTCTGAATCTAAGGCGCCCGTTGGTTCGTCACACAGTAGCATTTTAGGATTTTTCGCAAGGGCTCTGGCAATAGAGACACGTTGTTGTTCGCCGCCTGAAAGTTGACTCGGAAAATTCCCTGCTCGTTGATCAAGCCCTACACTAGATAATACCTCACGAGAATTAAGCGGCTCTTTACAAACTTCCACAGCTAACTCAATATTTTCCAAAGCAGATAAATTAGGGACTAGGTTGTAAAATTGGAAAACAAACCCAACATCATTCCTGCGATATTCTGTTAGTTCTTCTTTTTTTAGTGAAGAGATTTCTTTATTGTCGATAACGATGATACCGGAACTTGTTTTTTCCATTCCGCCTAGTAGGTTCAAAAGGGTTGTTTTTCCAGCGCCACTTGCACCGACTATTATAACAAATTCCCCTTCATTAATCGTGAAGTTTACTTGGTTCACAGCGTTTACCGTGACTTCTCCACTTACTTGATATTCTTTGCTGACCTCTTTAAAATTGATGTATGTCATTTTTTTTCCTCCTTTGTTAATTCTTTTTATAATCCAACAACCCGACACATGAAAAAATGTTCATTTAATCATATATTAAGCGTACGAAAATAAATACTTTTAGTCAATATTTTTTTATTTGTTTTAGAAAAATTATTTTCCTTTATTCTTTTTTTCTCTGTTCGCCTTGATTCTCGCTGTCAGTTTATTTATATGGCTCTATACTTTCTGATGTTCGTGAGAAATCACTGGCATCTTTTTTAATGCAAAATAATAGAAAAGACACCTCTTCCTCTGTTTATCGTGTCTTGAGACAATTTTATGAACCAAAATGAATCAATCTACTCACCTTACTTAAAATCCTTTGTTTCGATAAATCTGAATCAGTCAAGTAAGTCACAGCTTCGATGAATTTTATTATAATGGATGGTCAAACAAAACATCGTTGAAAACTGTCAGTTGCCTTTTTTTGGAGCATTACTTTTCACGATTTCCTTTGTCTGTTCGTCAAACGGTAAAGTATATTGTTTGCGATATGTACGCAACTTATTTTTCACTAGTTTAACTTAAACAGAACTTGTTAATCGCTTACTTGTGTATGATGACGAGTTAAAAATTGGCTACAATTGGTAGCAGGACTTTCTTTATGCTATACAGACAAGAGATAACACGAGATTTAACGCGTTATTGAATGAAATTAAAAATTCACTAGAATTACCTTATTCTAATAGACTACTGGAATGTTTAAATAACCATATTAAAGTGTTGAAGAGAAATGCATACGGTTTTAGCAACTTTTACAATTTCAAATTAAGAATTTCTTTATGCTTTGGCACTATTCTTTTTCAAGAAAACAAAAGCCTAGAGGAAATTTCCTCTAGGAATCATACTAATCGATTTAATTCTTTAAATTTTCTTCACCAACATTAGCTAACAAAGAGCTTTTTAGTGGTAGCTTTTTTATAGATTGTCTAATACTATTTTTCTTACTAAATAGTTTCTTTACTTCCCATATTTAATGAAGTGTTTAAGATATTTGTATATTGCAAATATAGAATATACTATCACTATTACAACTACTGAAATGATTAAAAATCTCGTTTGAATACCAAAAAACATTAAAATATAAACGATTATTAAAAAGCCACCTACAAGAAAAGCAATAGATGAAGCTCCTATTGCACCTTTTTTTTGAACTTCAATCGGCTTATCTTTAAAAGTATTCCCAGCAACTACTCCATACCACTTGCCTCTTCTAAGTTGAATACCAACGATTATTAATAAAAGTCCAATAACAACTAACATGAACAACACTACCACCTCCTTCGATCTCTAAAGTTGGATTATTTTATTTGCCAATTGATCAAAATAATTATCATGAGCCACGACAAAATAAATTTTATTGTTTTTTGTAGCGGCTAAATATTCAAGTAAATTTTCAATTGACTGTTGATCCAATCCTGAGAATGGTTCATCTAGAATCATTATTTCCTTATCTCTAACAAAAGCTCTCATTAAATTTATTTTTTGTCTTTCACCTCCAGATAAAACTCTAACATTTTTTTGAGTTAACTTATCATCAATACTTAAAATTTGCTTCATTTTCATATATATATTATTATTTCCATCACTTAAAAAGACATTTTCTTCAAGTGAATTTTGAAAAATATATGAGGTTTGAGTTGCAACAGATAGTTGTTCTCTTAAAGATCTTTTTTCAACTTTATTTAAATCAATGTGATTTATATGGATATTACCACATTCTAATGGTAATAATTTCGATAAAATTCGTATCAAAGATGATTTTCCAGCTCCATTTTCCCCTTTAATCAAAACAAAATCACCCTTTTCAACAGATAAATTGATTTCTGGAGAAATAGTATGGCTATTCAAAATTACTTCTACATTTTCAAATGTGATTGAATCAATACTGTAAATCTTGACATCTCCTTCATTTAATTGAGAGTCTTCCGTAAATGTTTTAAACCTTTGAATACTTACCGAACAATCTTGATACTCCCATACAGTATTTAATAATGAACCAATTGATGTAGGTAGAAAATATACCATCTGTGATAAAAGCACAAACTGTCCTAGAGATATATCTCCTGTACTCAATAAAATCATTGAAATTACTGTAATTCCTATTAACCAAACTTGCACAATAATAGAAGAAAAACTTACTCCCAATAAATTAATTTTTTTTTGTTTCAGATATTTCGCAATAAGATCTCCAAATTTCAAATCAAAACTAATAAGTGAACTGGATTCTTTATTATATAGCTGAATTATCTCAATTCTATCAAAATGTTCATTCATTTCCCCTACTAACTCTTGTTCCAACTTTTTGGTTTCTTCAAATGATTTTTTTAATGGTGATTGAAAATAAATAAACTGAATTACAAGTACAATAATCATGATAATCGAAAATATTAGTATGAGAAAACTAATTCTGGAAACTATAATAATCACAACTAATAAAGTAAGCAATACAGATGGTGTATTAATATAGAATGTTTCTACCCCTCTAATCATAGTTGCAATATCATTAAACATTCTATATTGAATTTCACCAGTTCTTTTTGTTAGAGAGAATGTTAAAGTTTTTTCTTGAAGAACACTTAAAAAATTTGATTTAAGGTTGAAATCTGTATAAAACAAAAATTTTGATTTTTTATATTCATAGAAAAACCTAAAAACCAAAAATATTATCTGAATACTAAAAATAAGGATAAGATTTCTTATATTTTCTACTAATTGACCATCAACATATTGACTCACTATAAAACTAGATAAAAAAGGAGTGATTAAATTAGAAAGTGATATAAATAAAAACAAAATACTAAAAGCTATTAACTTTTTTTTCGATAGTTTTTTACTTAAGAAAATTATATTTTTCATATTAATATTTTGCAAGAAATTGAAAAGAGTAAAAGCCCAAAAAGGGCTTTTATTCATTCTAACAACCTTTCACACCTGCAACACAAGCTAATAACCCAGCAAAAATTCCTGCTACATTTACTAAACCAGCATAATTTACAGCAGCGGCAGCAGACCAAACAGCCAGCGCATAAACCACACAAACAGCTCCTGCAACTCCGCAATAAGGTTGAATACCACCTGGATTTCTTACTTCTGTAATCTGAGGGGCTTGAAAATCTCCTTGCATTATAATTCTCCTTTCTATATTTTTTGTGAATATATATATATACTATTCAATCCAATTTCATTGTTCAAAACCCCTATAGGAGTTAAAGTTGGATTGAATGGTTTAACATCTCCACTAATGTAAACAAGCTCCATCTCTTGAAAAGACTGGAAGGTTTCCCCAAAAAAGTCAAAGTATCTTAAAATACACTTTTTTATGCTTTCCCCATTATTCTTGCAAAATTCACTTGTAAATTCTCCATAAAGACTATTGACAATATAAGAGTTTGTAAAACGTGTAACTTCAACAACTAACATACCTGTGCAATTTCCTATTCTATCAAATTTACCTATATAGAAAATCTTGTATCCCAACTCTAATTGTAATAATTTGCTATCTTGAAATAGACTATCAATTAGTAGATGATTATGAAAATTTAAAGATAAGTTATTTAGGTAAGGTGTCTCTATGAAAGAAGGTAATACTACAAAATCCCCTATTTCTAGTTCTAATTGACATATTTTAAAATCATTTGTTCTTTCAAAGTATATAGCCTGTTTCCAGATTGATATTATAAAACTTTCTGTAGCTGCTACTATTTCACTTTTTTCAGTGTTAGGATATTTTCTCTCCAAAATTTTAACTATTTTAGAAGTTGGTGTATCCTTAAATATCTCTTCACAGATCAACATTCCAACTTCATTTATTACAAGTGAATTTTCTCCAGAAAAAATTTCATTATTTTTTAAAAATACATGTTCTAAAAAACTAAAGTTGATATCAATTAAGCTCTCCATACTAGCTTTCCTCCAAATTTAAGGAATAAATATAATCATTTCCTGAAAGATATTTTACGGTTTCTTTATTTCCAAATCCAAACTGCATTCCCAACTCATCAGTTTCTTCAGTTAAAGTCAACTTTATTTTATTGTATTGCCTTTGAAATTGCTCTATGAGAACATTCTCACTTAAAGCTATGTCAACTTGGTTCCCATAATAATGAATTAATTCTAATGTCGTTGTTTTGGAAATTTTTGATGGCGTATAGAGTACATACACTGCTAAAATATTTTTAACATCCTTGATAAGTAGAACTCTACTATTATAATCAAATAATAATGTTCTTAAATACCTTGGATTAGCTATTCTTTGCCGTTCCAATTCATCTTTATAGTCTGCTAAAAAATTGAGAATTCTTCCATTTTTTTTTCTTAACTCACTAACAAAATCTATTATTTCTTTTAAATCATTATCATTCGCAATTCTCAATATCATACCCTAATCTCCTCAATTTCCCTCATAAGATTTAAATTATCTTCTAAATACATTCTTGGAAGTTCCTTATCAGGGTAATACATATCTTCTATAGAATAAACTCTGGATATATATTTTTTTATCAATGGATGAGCCAAAACTTTTTCTGGAATTCTTTTTTCAATGAACTCTGGTAATCCTCCTTCTTTTAAATCCCAAATTGTGAATGGTAAATATGGTGTTATCTCTATCTCACCATAAGCATTAATTGTCAAAAAAGGCAAATAATTGACTTCTTGCAACATAAAATAATGATCTACAGGATCTCCCCAATTAATTTCAGTTCTTGATGATTTATTTTTTAGTTCAAAATCTTTCTTTTTAAAAATATTTTTTAACTCTTCATATTCTTCCGAAGACAATGCTAATTCCATGTAATTTTCTTTTCCTCTACCTAACGGCATAAGAGGCTGCGCACGTAGCTCATAAAGACCATTATCATGGCAATAATCAATTATTTTTTCAAACTCATTTAAACTTTTTTTATGAGGCAATGTAGCAATGCTGACCTCTAAACCCGATTCTTTAGCATTGATGATTCCTTCAAACACTTTTGAAAGACATCCATTTGATTGTCTCACAGCATCATAGGATTCATCTGTAAAACCATCTAAACTTATTTGTACCATATGAATTCCTGAGTTTTTTAGTCTCATGGCTTTTTCTTTAGTCAATAAAATACCATTGGTAACTATATTTACTAATGTTTGTGGTGAATTCTTTTTTATAATTGAACTTATTTCACAAATAAGCTCATATCTATATAAAGTCTCACCACCACATAAACAAATTGAATCTATATTCAATTTAGATAAATCCTTTGCTAGTTTTCTTAATTCTTCATCTGTCATTTCTTGCTTGCGAGGTACCCCACTAAAATTAAAACAATGTTTACATCTTAGGTTACACCTATAAGTTATATCTATAGATGCAGTTTTTATATTATACATTCTCATTCCTCATTTTCCTGTAACCATTGTTTCAAGTTATTTTCACCTGTATTTTTAAACTTGGCTACATTTTTTTTAAACAGTAAATCATTATTCAATCGATCAATCTCCTTTGAATTCTTATAATATATAAGTGTTGGGGTATAAGAAAATTCAAAAGTTTTTTTTACTTTATTCTTATCTTCATTTTCAATATAAAATACATATACTTTCTCCTTTACATTGGAATCCAATTTGTTCAAGTGAACATTAAGTTCCTTGCAATAAACACAATCCTTTTGAGAATAGTAAATAATGACATCCTTATTTGATTTGATAATTTTTAATGCTTCATCCGAACTTTTAATCGTATATTTTGTTTCAAACTGCTTATCGTCCATATTTGATGTTAATTTATCAGAAAGTCTTGTGAATAACATCACAATAAAGATTAACAAAACAATAGACAGTCCACCTAATAATTTCTTATTCATATTCTCCTCCTTTATAATGCCAGTGTAGCAATTATAGAAAGCGCTGTCAATATAATGTTAACAAATAAAGATAAATAACTAATTAAATGAAACTAAAAAAAATCATTTGGTATGAACTTATAATGAGGTTCCTACTAGAGAAATATGTTTGCCAAAAAAGGGATACTGAACTTACACCAGAAAAAGAAATATCACAGCAAGCATTTTCTATTTATAAGAAAAGTTTGTTAGAACGGTTAAAGGGGTAATGAAAAGATAATCTCCGATTCGTTTATATACGGGTTACCCCTTAGAAAATTAATAAATTTTTTTTACGAAGGAAGGATAGAATATGGAAACTCTTACTGCTTTAGCACTTAAAGCTCAAAAAGGTGATCATGAAGCAATGGTACATTTTTACCAACAGTTTCAACCTTTATTACTAAAAGAATCTAAACGAGTTGGTGAGCTTAATTTAGATTGCTATCAAGAATTATCAGACCGCTTCATTAGGTTGATAATGGATTTTGAAGTTCGATAACAAGAATATCAAAAATTTTATTACAACCTATATTTAATTTAAACTAAAAAAAATGGCTGAGGTTAGAACCTCCGTCATTTTTCCGTATCTGAAAAGTTAAAGGAAATTTATCCATGGACTTGCTCTTTATTTTTTCCGACAAGGTATTGTTTCATCTCTTCAACATCGTGTTTTTCAGGCTCCCAGCCTTCAATCATATCTGTACTCAAAGCATACCAGACGCCTTTAAAGTCTTTTTGGGAATCAAATTGTACACCCATGATTGTTAATTTTGATCTATCTATATTTAATGACATAGCAAGCACATCCTTTGATTCGTAGTTAACTACTATTATACTAGATTTTGATTGAACTTTAAGGAAATGATTCTTATTATTTCATGCTAACGTAGTTTTTTAATCTTCAGGATTATTTAAAAATTGATGACATCATACAACAAATCCGAATTTTCGTTCGCTTTTTTCCTCTGTTCGCCTTGATTCTCGCTGTCGATTTATTTATACTTAGTGTATAGAATGGAAATAAAAAAGCTGAGTAAGTCCTGATTCAGAACATCACTCAACTTTATGACAATTTAATCCTTGGCACCTTTTTGTTTGGCTGGAACCGAACAGAAATGGTCTTGAACTCTTCAAAAACTGTCCACATCAGTTTGCCAATAGTAAACGAATCACTAGCTTTTTTGTTGTGTCTCTTTTTGAGCTACAACTAGAACGGGTTGCTAGGCTTCTTTAAAGTACTATTGACTTATTCAGGTATTGGACATTGCGCCAATGCCTTTTTTGTTTCTATTCTATGTCTGATTTTTATTGATGGTGGTGATAAGAAAACGTAACGATGTACAAGTTAAAAAATAGAAAAATAAAAAACGGCACCTTACAACCTGACTGGAATCATGTTGCAAGGCCCCGAATAAACAGCCACAAACTGCTTATCCGAGTTGCCGATAGCGCGTACCGAAGTACTCGCATGTTTTATTGTACTTAATTTTGATTGATTTTACTAGTCTCTTTGCTGGATTCTTTCATCTTTTTGGCGATTTCATGTGTTCTTTGGCGAACTATTGCACACGATGAGGCACAGATAGGTCTGATCGTTTTTTATTTTCCTGTTGGTTTTTCAAAAAAATAGGAATGGATGTGTAGTGATGAGTAAAGAACAGAATTTGAAGGCGGTACCTTATCAGGATATTTTAGATGTGCGTAATGAGTTGATCAAGCTTCGGTCTTGGCAGAAGTCGTTGGTTTATTTGGATGAGTTTTTTGATGGGAAGGTTACGAGGAATAAGAAGGATATGCGGATGCGGTATTATTCTTGTCAGCAGTTGTATCAGGTTTTTTCTGAGGATTTTGAGGAGGTATTGAAGGAGACGGAGGAAGTTTTGGGTAGGATGATGCAGAGGAAAAAAATTTAATATAAAAGAGACTGTGGAAATATTGTAACTGTTCCACAAGTCTCTTTTTTAATAACTGTTTTACAAAAAGAAATAGGATAAATAAAAAATTAATATTGCAGAAGATAAGAATTGTTTTAGAAATCTGTGTAATTAGTTTTTCTCCTAGCAACTCGATCAATAAAATGGATAATTTCAAGTATTTGAACAATTAATAAGCAATCTTTTTTCTCTAATTCCATTTCACTGTGCAAAATTTTATTCAACGAACCATATACATAATCAATTTTATATAACTCTTTATGTAACCCTATCATTTTTAGGTAAGCTTCTGCCAATTTTGTTTCTTCAATAGACAATTTCTTATTAACAACTATTGCACCATACTTATTTCTATAAAATAATTTTTGAAAATCAGGATCTATTGGATCTATATAGTAATCAACTTCTTTATTATTTTTAGAACAATTACACACTGGACAAGCCAAAGCTAGATACTGATAGTCATCTATTAGTTCACCATTTTTGGATTTACTCTTTGTATGCTCTATATGAAATACTGAATCCGAATAAGAAGTATTTTGCCACCCACAGTATACACACTTTGAATTAAAATCTTCCATTAAATATCTTCTGATAATATCTCGGTCCTTTTGTTTTGAATATTTCAATAGTTGAATTTCTTTGCCTGTTCGCCTTTTTGGAATCTTTTCATAACCTCGATAATCTCTTTTATAAATTTTTCTTATCATTATACTATTCATCATCCTCTGAATATTTATCAATAATCTCAAATGCTCTCTCAATAAGTATTTTGAACTGATCTTCATCTTCTTCAGAATATTCTGCATTAAAAAAAAGAGAAAATTGTTTTTCTATTTTTTCTTCATTTTTTAGTACAGCATAAGATACAGAACTATCATTTTTCAATTCAGAATTTGTATTTTCTAACATTTTAATAGATTCAAGACCATGACTAATTTGTTGTAATAAATATCTAATCATTGCATTAGCATGATCAGTATTCCCTTTCTCAAATATTATTTCTGCATTCTCATTTAAAGTTACTTCATCACTTTTTGAAGTATAAATTGCTAAAGGAAAAAATGGATTTCCAGTTTTAATTCTTTTCCATATAGAATTTGCATTATCAAAAATACCACTGTCAACCAATCTATAGTCTAAGATCATACCATGGTAGTTTCCATTCTGAAGTCTTTCCCAAAAGTCATCTTGAGAATGTTCGTTTTTAATTTCTAAAAAACAAATATCAATATCAAATTGACGTAAATCCATTTTTACTATTTCATCTTCGATATCAACTAAAGATCCATAAATTACTGACTCATCATCATCAATATAAGCAATATTAATTTTCTTCTTCTCCACTAGATTCAACACCTCCCAATAATACTATTTCTATTTCAAAAAATGATTTCCCAATTTCCGATAATAATTTCTTTTTACCGTTTAGACTTTTAATAATAGTACTGACAATCCACATTCCCATACCAGTTCCTTTTATTTTTTCCCCATAAGATTTATACGGTTCAAAAATATCGTTCTTATCTATTATTTTCTTACTTAATCCTATTCCGTTATCACTGTATATCATTTTCACTTTGTCAGCTGACTCCATTGATATATCTATATTAATCTCACGCTCGTTTATTTCGCCCTCTTCAAAATTTTTATGTGAATTTGATATTAAATTTAAAAATATACAATCTAATTGTTGGTCATCTCCATAAACAAAAATATTTCTCATGCTTTCATCTAACTCATTAAAATTAGACAATCCATTAATTGTATACGAGTATTTATTATAGTTATCTCTTATTGAATCTGACCACCATAAAAAAATTTGCTCTAAATATTGGACAATATTAACTTTCTTTTTCTTACCTTTTTTAGGATTTTTAATAGCACTCTCAATAAAACCTAAAATATTTATATTTTTTCTATCTACAGTCTCAGAATATTTATATATATTGTTTTTATCATCAATTTCATCAAAATTCACATCATATTTAGTTGAATATAAATCACCCATTCTTCTAAGTACTTTTGAGGAATTTTTGAAGAAATTTTTGTCATTCTTGATTTGGTGTACAAAGGTAGACATTATAATACCTTGTGTAGCTAAAATCCTCAACATGTCTGATTCATCAATTAAAGAATCGTTTTTTTCTGTCATAACATCTGACAAAGCATACAATTCTAAAATGGTCTCTTGTGTGACAATTTTTTGATACTCTGGATCTTTGAAAAGTTGCTCTTGATCACCATTATTTTTACGTAACAAACGGTCAATTTTTCTTTTTGTATTTTTTCCTTTCTCACTATGAAAATCAATATCTGATGTTTCCTTTAAATATTCTATATACCATCTATGAATATCCGATCTAACCATAGAAAATTCTTTGATAATTTCAAAAGTTGTTGCAACTAGATAATTAAATTCAGGAGTATTTTTTAATCCTTCCCTATTTGCTTGATCCTCAAATGCATTGTTTTTTTCCTTTGTAATATTAATAAAACCACTTAGTTGATTTGCCTGCATCAAATAAGTTTTTCTAGCTACACCAGCAGGGTTTTTAGCTCTAGCATTTTCAATTTTTATCCAATCAAATCCAATAGTATCTTTTTCTCCATAAGGCCTAATTCTGAATCCATCTCTATATAATGTTATACCTGATTCATATTCAAAATCAAATTGCTTAAGAGCAGCTTCTTTTATAAAAGGGTATCTCCTTCCACCAGAATTCTTAGTAAAGTAAATAGTTCCATCAAAATCTCCTATTGGATTTTCTGGTGGCCTCATCGGTACATTCTCTTGTACATTAATTTCTTTATAAAATGATATTGTATTTATTCTTTTACCATCCCTCATCAGATATTTCTTTAGCTTTTCAAATTTATGAAAAATGAAGTCTGGTGGAAATTGATTAATATCAATTTCTGGAAATTCTCCTTCAATGACCAGTAAATCATCCTCATAGGAATACGTAAAATGTATTACTGCATCACTAGAGATATTATCCAATGTATATTCAATTTGTTCTATATCTTCGTTGAAGTATTTCAAAAAAATACTAAATTCCTCTATTTCTTGCTCTTTCATAGGATTTTTTAATTTACGTAAACTTTGTCTTAACAAATCATAGTTATCCTTTTCAGAGTTGGATTTACCTTTTTGCCAATCATCATTGAGTTCTTTTGAAACAATAATAGTCCCCTGTTTTTCAGGATTTAATAACCCTCTTTTGATGTATTCTTTTTCAAATTCATCCAAAGATATTTCTAATACAGGAATTTTAATTGTAGATAAATCTTTTCCAGTTGTAAATACATTCCAATCTATTTCAAATCTATATGCATTATTGCTATCGCTAGTAATAATTAATGATTTTTTACCAATTCTCCCTAATGATAATCGTCCAATTCCCATTGACCCATTCATTATTCTTTTTCTCTTACCATCATTTCTTGAAGGGGTATGAGTCTTATCATCAGTTCCTATTGTAAAAAAAACTTCTTCAATTTTATCAATATCCATTCCATGACCATAATCAATTATCTCTATACAATCATGATCAATTGTCATATCTACCCGTTTTGAGAATGCATCATAACTATTTTTTACTAATTCTAAAACCGCACTACGATAATCAAGAACATTGTCACGACCAAGTAAATTAACAGTTCTAGTTGTAGCCTTAAAATTAACTTCCTTTATCATTTTTTCTCTCCTTAAAAATAAGACATTTTGGTATTTTTATTTTTTTTAAATCTGTTGAACTAATACTTTTATATCCTGCAGCATAATTTTTTGAAGTAATAGTGAGGTATGCACGAACTACATCCGAATTAAGATAGTCTAAAACTTGATTTAAGTCAGTTCCTAAATACTCTTTTTTCAATTTGATTGATAAACCGGATAATAGAAAACCTTCATCAACAATTCTAAAAGCACTGTCTTCCAACGATGCTACTTTAGGAATTACTATTTTAGAATCATAGTAACAAGTAAATCCTTGAGTTCTTCCAAAATAAACACCATAATTTACTTTATAGGTATCACTTAGCATCTCTACTAAATATTTATAAATATTATTATATTGATTTTCAATATCAGAATTTTGTACATACGAGATTTTTTCTTCATTTGATGGAATGTAAGGAAAAATTACATACTTTTCATCCTCAATACTAGAAGCTCTAATAACTTTTTTTATTCCGTCCATTTCAACTTTAAAAATTTTATTTTCTTTCTTGAAAATTAAAAAATCGTTTGTTCTCTTAACAATTTCAGCTTGATTTATCACAAAAACTTTATCTTGTAGAGTTGCAAGTCCATTTCTAACTTCTGTAAAATCACCAAGATCTATATAATCTTCATAGACTTCAGTCAAAAAATTATGACTATAAATTTTATACCTATTCTTCTCAATCAAAGTCCGATAATTTACTTTAACCAAAAGTTTACCTTTACCATTTTTTACTCTTAAGATTTTATTATCTGGAGAAAAAACAGTAACAGCTGTATAAGTATTTGCTCCTTCAAACTTCATAGTGTCTTCATAATCAATAATGGTTTCAATTAATGAATTATTAATAAGATATTCCATCATCATTTCCCCACTTCTCGCTTTAATATAACTATTAGGAGTAATAAATACAATTTTCCCATTTTTATTCCATAGATCAAAACCAATTTCAAAAAAATAATAATACAAATCAAAATTGAATTTAGTACAAAAATCACTTTTAGATCTTAATGTATTAATTATTTTATTATCCATATTATGTCTTGAAACATATGGAGGATTACTTATAACATAATCGTATGTACCAAATTTTTTTATAAGATTATCTCTATCAAGTGCATCAAACTTTTTAATATTCCAGTCAACTTTCCTAGCTATATACTTGTATGAAAGACTATCTAACTTCTTTATACACTCTTTTATAGCTTCCTCTCTAATATCAAATCCAGCTAAGTTTTTTTCTAAAAATTCAACTTGTTTATTTACATCCTTATCTTTATTATCCAAAAAATAATTCTCAACAACATAAAATAAAATATGACCTTCACCAATTGCTGGTTCGATTAATGTAAAGTTCTCTTTATAATTAATTTTAAGTAATGAGATCATTTTTTTAGCTAACTTCTTACTAGTATAAAAAATGCCATTTTCTTTAATAAATCTGTTTTCTATGTCCACGAAATTTTTCTCCTTTTGACAACAAATTAATGCTATTCAAAATTTTAAATTCATCTTAATTTAGTCTTATATCGACATGCTGTATTCATTTTATCACACAAAGTCTTTTTTTTCGATATAGTATATAAATGAATTTAAAAATATGACTATTTTAAACAAAAGATATTACATAATCAAAAAAAGCTAGAAGTCTTGTTATACCTGACTTCTAGCTAAAAAATATTTAATTACTTAGCCCACTGATCCTTCCAGCAGAAAGTCAGCTTTTTCTGAAGGCTCTAACTGGTTCTAAACGTTGATATAACAGCATTCTATTTTCCTAGTGAATACTGTTGTATCCCGTTAATTTTTGCCAATTGTAGTTAGTTTTGAGTTAGTTTCAAATGATTTTAATTAAAATTATGGATATTTTTGAAGTTTTTAATAACAAGGTTTCTATTGCGAGCTAGGATGAGTACTAAAAAGTTAACAAGCATTGTAGAGTAACATTAATTTTAAGTTAGATTTAAAATTTAATGTTTGATGACTACAATCCATTTTTTTAGATGCTGGATCATCGTGCAAAGTCATTTAAACCAGTCCCTAGATTAATAAAAATCCGTAACTTCAACATTCAAAACTAATGGGGAATTATTTTCTACTTGCTCATAAATAAACACTTTTTCTTTTGTATTTTTCAAAGTCCATAAATCAATACAACTAATTTCAATAGAACATTTCCCGATTTTTGGAATATTTAAGCACTTGTTACCTTTTTGATTTTTCATTTTTTCAACTTTTATATTTCTATAAATATTATTTTTCCTATCTTTTGCAAAAAAATATAAAGTGTCTATTTTTCTCCCTCTTTGAGTAGATTCAGGATCAATTTCTAGTACTTTTATAGCTGGAAAAGCATTGGTTACACTAACTTCTTTAAATGAAAAACTATTTGTTGAAGACTCAACATATTTTTTTAAGACTTGACCAACTAAATACTCATCTATTGTCATCATTAAGCTTTTTACTATTTTTGACATTGCTTGTATTTGTTCCATCGACCAAATAGTTGAAACTTCATCTAGATGTGCTAATCTATTTCTGAATTTTACTAACATATATATTTGTTCAATATAAAACTTCAAAATCTCATTTGATCCTTTTGGTACTTCTAAATTATCATTCTTATCAATCTCAAATTGTGGACAACTTTCTCTAATTTCATCTAATAAAATAACATTGGGATAATCTTCGGCTCTGATTCCTAACTCAACATATTTATAAAAATCTTCTTTTGAGAAATCAAATTCAGAAATCATTTCAAAAAGAACACTTATGTTCATATTATTACTATGAGTTATAACATTTTTTGACAGATGCATCTTGCTACTATCCAAGTCATAGAAAGAACTCGCCAAATGATTTTTTTTTACAACTTTTTCAACAATCTTTTTAAAAAAAGTCCCATTATTTAAAATATCTTGATGAAAGAAAATAATTTCAAAAAACACTTTTTTTATATAACTCTCCCAACATGTATATAAATTAATTATTGTATTTTCTCTAAATCCTTTTCTCAATTCCGTTAAAGTACTTCTATACGTATTAAAATCACTATGCCTACTAATTTTCCGGACAAGTTCTTCTTGATTCTCAAAATCCCTTATTAATTTTCCTAGTTTGGCAATATATTCATCTGTTGTTTTCATAAACTATACCTTACAGAAGCTCTTTCTCGAATGTCTGTACTCGCATCCCAACATTTTTAATAGATGTATACTTACCATTAAAAATGTCCTTTTTATATTTGTCGATTATTTCAAATTTTAGTTGCCCTAATTCAGAATGATTTTCAAATATCTTGGATATATCATTTTTGTGAAAGTAAGCAAATAGCATTGTAGTATCAAATATCATTTTTTCACTTTTTCCTTTTGAAGATGATCTAAAAGCCTTATCTCCAAATAACTTGTGCACATTTTCAATGGTCTCATTAAAAACTTCTTCTAGTTGATCACACTCTTCTATATTAAATTGTATAGATTTTTCAGCATATGAATCTAGAATGGCTCTTGTAGAACCTGAAATAGATAAATGGACTGCACTTATATAACTAAAAAACCTAAGTATTAGTTCTATATCCTCCATCCTACTTGAATTTTTTTTATTGAAACTCCATAAATCTCTATACAATTTATTCTTACTCATCTCAAATAAGCGTCGATTAAATTCACCTTGATATAACGCATTACGTATTTCTTGATAATTTAATTCCGTTCCTCCCGTGTTTAATCTTTCAAAAATTAATTGCTTTAATGCCTTCTCTTCTAATTCATTCTTCGCGGTTTCTTTGAGTAATATAATGGCTGATATATAGCGTCTCTTAATAGATCGTTGAACATTCTGATCTAAATCTCTATAGAACTTACCATTCAATTCGTCCCAAATTTGTAAATCCTTTAACTTAAATTTATTATTTAAAAAGGAAGTAATCGTGGATATTCGTTGTTGTCCGTCCATAACTTCATACTCATACAAATCATATTCATATAAAAAAATAGGAGGGATTGGAATATTTATAATCAAACTTTCAATCAACTTTGACTTTTTTTTGTCATCCCATACTAGGCGTCTTTGATATTCTGGATCTATCTTCTTAGAAAATTCTTGAACCAATTTTTCAGCTGAATATCTTGCTTGTTCTGTGACTATTTGATAGCCATCTTCTTTATATTGCTTTACTACATCTTCATAATTAAGTAGTTCTTTTCTTTTTTTAGACATATCTAAGATACTCTTCTCATCAAACATATATATTCCTCCTAATAATCATTCTACAACAGAACTTTCTTTACTGGTTTTAACACATCAAAGTGTGTTTAAAATTTTCATATCGTGTTCCTTTGAAACACTACTCTACATGTTAATACTGTATATATTATACTCAACTCTTATTATATCAGTATTGATTGATAGAATATAGTAAAAAATCAAAATGCTTTCAGCCATTTAAACGATTAAAATTGATAAGTTGAGTAACATTTTAAAAAATATCTAAAAAGATTAATTACACTTTGACCACTTCCTATAAATTAACCACATAGAACGGAGAAAAACTAATGAATAAGAAAAACAACAAGGCGATTACGCTGCTTAGTTTACTAACAGTCCTAATCGCTTTTTTTATTTCCCCAATTACCACATTTGCAGCTACGGTCAATTATGAAAAAGTAGCGAACTATATTTCCACATGGCATGTTAAGTCATTAGGTGGCTTACATTGGACTGATGAAGGCATCCATATGATTAAAGCGGACAATCAACCTGCCTTTTGTATTGAACACGGAACACTTCTTACTGGTGGTTCTGGTTTCACCCCATCAGAACTAACTATCGCAGAAAAAGAACGACTTTCATTAATCGCGTACTATGGTTACCAAGTAAACCCTACTGTCGATAATTATGGGATTACTCAAAACTTAGTTTGGCTCGAATTTGGCGATGAATTGCTAACCACAACTATTCCCAATTTTGAGAATCGACGAAATGAGATATTAAATCAAGTCAAAAATCATAATACTAAACCGACTTTTAATAACCAAACCATCAATCTAAAAGTTGGTGAGTCCGTTACTTTAGAAGATAAAAACAATGTCTTGTCCAAGTATGTAAAGCAGCTTAGCAATTCCGCTAACCTCAAAATTGAGAAAAATGACAATAAACTAACATTGACTGCTACCAAAGATTCTAAGGAATCTGGAACGATTAAATTTGGTATTGCTGATTCCAATTTAGTGGGTCAAAGCTTTGTTTATGCAAAACCTAATGAACAAAAAGTTGCCACCTTTAAACTTTCAAATGCGGGTGAATTCAACCTGAATGTCAAAGTGAAACTAAATGGAAATATCAAAGTAAAGAAAATCGATAAAGATACAGGAAAACCTTTACCAAATGCTAAATTGAAATTTGAGTACGATAATAAAACCAAAGAAGTGATGACAGATTCTAACGGACTTGCTCAAATAAATGATATTACTCAAGGTACAACCGTAACAATTAGCGAAGTGACTGCACCAGATGGTTTCTTCAATCAAGGCGAACTAAAAAAAGTGGTGGCGGAACCGAATAAAACCATTGAAGTAACTTTAGATAATAAACCTCAAAAAGGACAACTTTCCCTCATAAAAAAAGGAAAAGTCCCTGTAGGTCTTGAAAAGAAAGAAACTGAAGATGGTGATTTATATGAATTCAAATTTGATTACAGACCTCTTGCAGGTGTAACTTACGAAATTCAAGCGACAGAAGATATCAAAGTTGGAAGCACAACTCATGCTAAAAAGGGCGATACTGTGGCTACTGTTGTAACAGGTGATGATGGAGAATTAATTGGCATGCCTCTTCTCTACCTTGGTAAATACCAAGCTATTGAAAAATCTGCACCTGATGGATTCATTATTGATTCCACTCCGATTCCATTTGAATTCACTTATCAAGGACAAACCATCGAGTTAGTCTCTGAATCCTTATCCGCTACCAATGAATTTCAAAAAATAAAATTAACCCTTCACAAATCTGAAGAGATCATCAAAAATTGGAAAGAAAACCTCCCTATTCTTGATGTCCAAGAAGCAAATGATAAAGTATTTGGTTTGTACACAGATCAATCAATGGTGTTTGCTGATCAAGAACTCCCTCAAGACTCTTTAATTAATTATGGAACGGTCAAAGAAGGTCTTTTAACGCTAGATGAGCTTCAGTATCCAGAAGGCGACTATTACTTTAAAGAGCTAGATTCAGGTACTGATCACGACTTAAATCCCAACAAGTACCCTTTTAGCTTTAAAGCTGAAGATAATGATTCACTGAAAGAAATTACAATCTATGAGTCTCCTACCGAAGAAGGTTCTGATATTCCTATCTTAAACAAATTACATTTTAATGAATTCCGTATCAAGAAAACCAATGAGCAAGCGACGCTAAAAAATAAAAATGGCTATGAATTTAACTATGATGGCCTAGGAACAGGTGCTGAATTTACACTTGAAGACGAAGATGGAAAAGTTTTACAAACCGTTTCGATCGACAAAGAATCCATAGGTACTTTTTCAAATATTCCTGTAGGGACGTTCTATCTGAAAGAAAAGTCCCCTTCTTCCGACCATTACCTCCCTCTAGATTCTGTTATTCAAATAACTTCCACTAAAGAAGGCATTAAAGCGACAGATACTGACGGAAAAGTGATAGGAGAACAGCTTTCTGAAAATGAAGAAACTCCTATTCTATTAGAAATCAAAAATGACTTAATAAAAGGAAGTGCTGAATTAACGAAGAAAGATGTTTCAACTGGTGAAGTTCTTCCAAACACAGATATTAGAATTCTTGATGAAAATAAAAACTGTATTATTGAAGGGAAAACCGATGAAAAAGGAACCTTTACCTTTAAAGAGTTGCCAAAAGGAATCTATTACTTCCAAGAATTTGGTGCGCCACAAGGCTACCAATTAGATGAAACACCAGTAAAATTTGAAATCAAAGAACATGGAAAGGTGGTGAAATGCGAAATGACAAATAAAAGAACAGAAACAAATCCATTACCACAAACAGGAGAATCACATAGTCCTCTTCTACTTGGCATTGGTATTGCCTTATCTCTTAGTGCGCTAGCTTTTATTGCCGTAAAGAAAGGAAAAAAATCAAAAGAAACTAACGACTAAACACAAAAATCTATTTTCTAAAAGATTCTTGTGTTTTTATGTATTCTAGGAGGCTAAGTATGAATCCTATTCGCTCACCAACAACAGACTATTAAAACCAAATAAATTTAAATCAACTAAAAGAAAGAGGTAATTAAAAATGGAATTAAAACATATTATCCCAAACATGGAAAAAACGTTTGGTCAGCTGGAATATGCTGGTGAAGGAACAGTTGAACAAAGAAGAATCAATGGAAAACCGACTGTACTATCTCGCAGTTACAATCTTTACTCAACGATTCAACGCGCAGATGATATTGAAGTCATTTTACCTGCCGATGCTGGTGAAAAGCATTTTGAAGTTGACGATAAAGTGAAGCTTGTGAATCCAAAAATCACAGCTGAGGGATACAAAATTGGAACGAGAGGATTCACAAATTACATCATGCATGCTGATGATATTGTGAAATTATAGGAGGAAAAAATTATGAGATTAGCTGAAGGAATTGTTATTGAAAAAGAAGAAACATTTGGTAAATTAAAATTTTCAGCACTTCGTCGAGAAGTTCGGATCCAAAATGAAGATGGAACAGCTTCAAACGATATCAAAGAACGCACTTACGATTTAAAATCAACCGGTCAAGGTCGTATGATTCAAGTAAGCATCCCTGCTTCTGTTCCACTAAAAGAATTTGAGTACAACGCAGAAGTGGAATTAATGAATCCAATTGCAGATACAGTCGCTAACGCCACTTACCAAGGCGCAGATGTAGACTGGTATATTAAAGCCGATGATATTAAGCTAAAGGAAAAAGTGCAAATGTCAAAAAAAGAACCTACTAACGGGAAATAGGAAGTATGTTAGATGATTTCTAAATCGCTCGTGATGGAACCTATTCCTAGAGAACAGGCAATATCTTTTATTCGAAGATACCACTATTCAAAAGTGATTCCTAGATTGTGCAAATACTTTCTAGGAATCTATTGTGAAAAGGAATTGTTAGGTGTAATAGAGCTCGGTTGGGGAACTCAGCCATTACAAACCATTCGAAAACTTTTTCCTAAACAGAATTTAGTTACAAAGGATTATTTAGAAATTGGGAAGATGTGTTTTCTACCCAAAATGAATCAAACGAACTACTTTGGCAGTCTTGCTCTTTCCACGCTTGTTAAGTGGCTTAAAGAGAATACAGACTGCCTCTTTTTATATACGTTAGCTGATGGGATTGAAGGAAAATGTGGCTATGTCTATCAAGCTGCTAATTTTTATTATGGCGGTTACTTCAAGACAAGTGTTTATCGTCATAGTATAACTTCCGAAAAAATCCATCCTCGAAGTGCGCGAATTTTATTAGAAGAAAACGCCCAGTTTGATGGTGTATCTAAAAGAAATTGGTTAACTCACGATTTCTGTGAGCATAAAGGTATTGAAAAGATTAACGGTCGTATGTTTCGTTATCTTTATCCTTTAACAAAGGATTCTGAAAAACTCGTGAAATGCTCACCAAAATATATGAGAGGCAATTACCCAAAAGAAAATGAACTTCGATTTGAAAAGCGAATCGCTTATCGGAAATACGAAAGCATTCCCCAACCAACTTTTGATAAAAATTGTCATGCATATACCTCACAAAAGTTTACTCTTTAATGAAAGGAGACTCTCAAAATGAACTGAACTTATCGTGGAAAACGAATTAGACCGAATGATAAAAATTTACTTTATCATTTTACACTTGCTACATTACTACCTCTTTACCTTTTCATTCTTTTGTTGTTTTACCACAAACAACTTCTTCAAATGAACTGGAAAAATGTAAAGCTTATAGATGCAAACATCCAATTAAATATCCCCTATTTAATGAGCAGTCTCTTCACTGCTCTTTTGGTTTGCCTTTTAGCAACTTATCTTTACTATCACTACCGAATTGACCATATTAAACAATTACAGCACCGTCAAAAATTAGCACGAATGATTCTAGAAAATGGTTGGTATGAATCCGAACAAATACAATCAGACAGCTTTTTTAAAGATTTAGGTAGCAGTAAAGCGAAAGAAAAAATCCGTTATTTTCCAAAAGTTTATTATCAGTTAAAAGATGGATTGATTCATGTTCAGGTAGAGATTACAATGGGAAAATACCAAGAACAACTTTTAAGATTGGAAAAGAAATTAGAAACAGGATTGTATTGTGAACTTACGGATAAAATCCTTAAAGACTCTTATGTGGAATACATTCTTCTTTACGATACGATTAACAGTCGGATTACGATTGATGATGTTCAAGCTCAAAATGGACAACTAAAATTAATGGATAACGTTTGGTGGTCTTATGACTCCCTGCCCCATATGTTAATTGCTGGCGGAACTGGTGGAGGAAAAACTTATTTTATCCTAACGATTATTGAAGCCCTTCTTCAAACCAATGCCACTATTTATGTCCTTGATCCAAAGAATGCTGACTTGGCTGACTTAGAAACGGTTATGCCAAATGTCTTTTATAAGAAAGAAGATATGATCGACTGCTTAAACCGATTTTATGATGAAATGATGCTACGAAATGAAAACATGAAATTAATGGATGGATATAAAACAGGTAAAAACTACGCCTATTTAAATTTACCTGCTCACTTTTTAGTTTTCGATGAGTATACTTCTTTCATGGAAATGATTGGACGTGACAGTATAGAAGTCATGAGTAAGCTTAAACAAATCGTGATGTTAGGACGACAATCTGGATTCTTTTTGATTTTGGCTTGTCAGAGACCTGATGCAAAATATTTAGGTGATGGTATCCGTGATAATTTTAATTTCCGAGTAGCTCTAGGAAGAATGTCAGAACTTGGCTACAATATGATGTTCGGTGAAAATGATAAAGACTTTTTCTTGAAACCTATTAAAGGTCGTGGCTATGTAGATGTTGGAACAAATGTCATTAGTGAGTTTTATACCCCTCTTGTTCCAAAAGAGCATGACTTTTTAGAATCTATTCAAGAGCTCAATCAACACAAGCAGGCTGTGGCTGCATCGTGCGAAGCGAAAGATGCAGATACAGACTAGCTTGTTGTTGGTGTGGCGCAAGCCACACCAACAGGTTTAGCCCCCCCTATACCTAACAGGGGGGCACAAAAGCAACTGGAAACAGTTCCTAAAATATCCTAAAACCCTTACTCACAAGGCTTTTGAAAATACTATGCAGATGTAAACTAAGCACTAAAAGTTTACATCTGCCTTTTTTATTGGAGGTTTGCGATTGAATACAGACGAAACTTGGAGAAAAGAACTAAAAAACAAACGATTAACTTATGGACTCTCACAAAATAAGCTCGCCCTAGCCTCTAGCATTACTCGTTCCTATATAAGTGACATAGAAACTGGAAAAGTAACACCTACACTTAAGTTAAAAGAAACTCTAAATAGTGCTTTAGAACGTTTTAATCCAGATAATCCTCTGGAAATGCTTTTCGATTATGTTCGAATTCGATTTCCCACCGACAAGGTGGATCATGTAATTGAACATATTTTACGAATTAACATAGATTATATGCTTCATGAAGATTTTGCTTTTTACGGTTACCAAGAGCATTTTCGTTTTGGTGATATTGTCGTCATGATTTCTTATGACATTACTAAAGGCACACTACTTGAACTAAAAGGAAAAGGTTGTCGTCAATTCGAAAGCTTTTTATTGGCTCAACATCGTAGCTGGTTTGATTTTTTTCGGACTTGCTTGGAAGAAAAAGCAGTCTTTAAACGACTGGATCTAGCAATTAATGACAAAGTTGGCATCTTAGATATTCCTGAATTGACCCGAAAATGTAAACAAGAAGAATGTATTTCAGTTTTTCGTAGCTTTAAAAATTATCGTTCTGGAGAATTGGTTCATCGTGACGAAAAAGCAGATATGGGAAACACCTTATATATAGGCTCACTGAAAAGTGAAGTCTATTTTTGTATCTACGAAAAAGACTATGAACAATACGTCAAAAACGCTGTCCCTATTGAAGAAGCAGCTATCAAAAATCGTTTTGAAATTCGTTTAAAAAACGACAGAGCCATACATGCCGTTCAGGATTTACTAGCTTTTAACAATGCTGAAAAGACAGCCTTTGATATCATTAACCGCTATTTACGATTTGTAGATAAAGACGAAACAAAACGTCGAACAGATTGGGAAACCAACGAACATTGGGAATGGTTTATAGGGAAAGATCGTGGTGCGCTAAGATTAACAACAGAACCTGAACCCTACTCGTTTGAACGAACGTTAAATTGGTTACAGCATCAAGTTGCCCCGACATTAAAAGTAGCAAAAATGTTGGATACCTTAAATAAAACAGATATTGTGGATGAACTTATTCGTGAGGCTCGTTTAAATGAGCGCCATGAAAAAATAATAGAACAACAATCTTATAGTACGGAGGACATCATTTTATGAATCGTCTAACGAAAGAATTAAAACTACTTGGATTTTTTTGTTTCAAAGAAAATGGACTATATATGTTAGATACAGGAAAGTACACTTCTTTAGTCATTGAAGGATACAAGAAACCAAACGATATTTACTATCGATACACCTTTTACAAACAAACTTTTCATAAGTACCGCTCTAATAGTGTCACAACTTATGGAAAACATTTAACTCCTGCTAAATTACTAGAACGTGTGCGCATCTATTTATCGAATAGAACAAATTATTTAAATGGAAGGAGCAAAACATAATTATGAACTTTGGACAAAATTTATATACCTGGTTTCTGTCTAATGCACAATCGCTCGTTTTAATGGCCATTGTTGTGATTGGAATTTATTTAGGCTTTAAACGTGAATTTTCAAAACTCATCGGATTTTTAATTATTGCATTGATTGCAGTTGGATTGGTGTTTAATGCCGGTGGGGTCAAAGATGTACTGTTGAATATTTTTAATAAAATTATTGGTGCCTAGGAGGAATTCATACAATGGAAATGCAAGTTTATATTGCCAATCTTGGCAAGTACAATGAAGGTGAACTGGTCGGTGACTGGTTCACTCCCCCTATTGATTTTGATAGCGTTAAAGAACAAATTGGATTAAACGATGAATATGAAGAATATGCCATCCACGATTATGAGCTTCCATTTGATGTCGGTGAATATACACCCATATCAGAGATCAATCGAAAATGCGCATTAATTGAAGAACTAGAAGGAACAGAATTTTATGACAACATCTCAGAATTTATGAATTACTGGTTTAATGATATTGAAGAATTAATAGAAAATAAAGATGATATTATTTGTTATCCAGATTGTGACAGTATGGAGGATGTCGCTCGTTACTATGTAGAAGAATCTGGAAGCCTTGGTGAGGTTCCAAGTAATTTACAAAACTACATTGATTACCAAGCGCTGGGACGAGATATGGAACTTGAAGGAAGTTTCTTAATTACTTCTCATGGAGTATTCCAATATCTAGGGTAAAAAATATTCTAACCTTCTATAAAAGTATTTTAACTTCCTTCTATCTTATGTATGATAGTAATGTAGAAACTACTCAAAAGGAAGTGAAATTAATTGAGAACTGTAAAAAGAAGTCCGGCACAAAAAACTGGAGAAACAGCAGAGTCTTTATTGGAATCGCGGTTGTCAAAATATGGATCTGTTAATAAGTATCAAAAAGATTTTGGTATAGATTTTGCTTGCTCTATCACTTTGGATAATGAACATACTGGGGAAGAATTTTTAGCACAATGCAAGGGTACAGAAAAAATTTCAGAAAGTAGTGCGTATGTAACATTACAGCTTTCTTGTGCAACAGTTCGTCTATGGTTCAAAAAAAGATATCTGACTTTTTTATTTTATGTAGATATGGATAAAGAGGATGTATATTGGATTGACCCTTTTCCTCAACTATATGAAAAAATAAGAAAAATATCTGATAATCAAGAGAAAATTTCAATTAAAATTCCAAAGGATAACTTATTAGATAAAAAAAGTCAAATCTTACCTAATTCTTTTATCGATAGTATGCATAACTTCGATAAAAAATTATTTGACGGGACGCTTGTTGAAGTTAATAGGGATTTAGACATGTTTTCAAAAAAAGATTATTTTCATGATGATCTTTTAATTGAAGACAACGAACAAACTATTGTGATAAAAAATCAAAATGTAAAACTAATCGGTTACTATGCAGATGCTAAATCTTATAATTCTTCTGGAAGTTGTTTGGTTCAAATTATCCGACATGTTAAAAAAGCTGAAAATGACCTAACATTTTCGCATGAACAAATTCTCGATTTATTTTATTTTGGAAAAGGAACAAATATTCAACATTATATGAGACGCTTTATAAAAGGCTATTTAAAAGAATACGGACAGTATTTTGTTGACTTAGGTAATAGTCGAATCTATCTATACCCTAATGAGGTTGAAGAGTTATGTCAGGTCATAGATATATTTATAACAAAATATGTTTCGAGATTAACTCAATTTATGAAAAAAATAGGGAATACTGGATTCGAACCATACAAAAAAGAATTTACAAATATTAAATTACTACAAATTAATGTAGATTTATGGCATCTCATAACTAATTATGTAAGTATACATCAAGCTAGTAACGGCACCTACGAAGATGGATATATGTACACTGTTCTTGGTAATCGAAATCAAATTGGATTAAATGATATACACGGAAAGCAAGTATTTAATATAACTGGATATTTTGTTCAATCTTCCTATAATTCCAAAGAAATTGTTGTTGATGTTGTATGGGAATATATGGATAGTTCCGGATATTATAATATATCAAATAATTCATTCAGCGTTGAAGAAACATATTTGTTTTTTGTTGATAAACTAATGAGAAAATTCTTAGTGAAGAGTTCTATTGTTACCTCAAAAAAATGGATAGGCTCTATAAAAAAAGAAATCACTGAGACTATGTCAAAAGAAGAGGTTGAAAAATATTATCTTAAAACCAATTACAAATTAGATATCAATTCTATTAAATTTCACCGTGAATTAGGAAATATTTATTATCAATTAATCCAATTTTTAAAAGAAAAAAAATACTACTATATTGACATAGAGATACTAGTCTTACATTGCGAATATTTCAATAAATGTATTCAATCTACTTTGATTAACTATAGCAATTACACACAAGATTGGTTTGAACGAGAAAAAGAAGATATAGATACAATTTTTGAAGAAATTCGAATAAAAGAGAGTGAAAAATTACCAATTGAAGGATTTCTCTATGCGAGTATCTTCAAATTTTTAGAGTCTATAATTTATGAGTTTAAAGATTCTTTTAATGACAACAATCTATACTTTAAATCTCTAATACAAGATTTATCAAACTTAGTTGTTGAGTACAATGAACAACAATTTGTAAAACTATTACTTGGGAAAAAATATTGAAATATAGGACTTGGAAACCACTCCAAGTCCTATATTTATTGAAAGGATCTTCCTATGAAAAAAATAAAAAGTTACACTAGTATCTGGTCGGTTGAAAAAGTCATCTACGCTATTAATGACTTACAACTCCCATTCCCTATTACATTTACACAAATGACATGGTTCGTGGTATCCATTCTTTTTGTCATTCTATTTAGTCATATCCCACCTTTATCATTTATTGAAGGGGCGTTTCTAAAATATCTTGGCTTACCCGTCGCCATTACTTGGTTTATGAGTCAAAAAACATTTGATGGAAAGAAACCGTATGGATTTTTAAAATCCATCCTCTCCTATTTTTTACGCTCTAAACTAACGTGTGCCTACAAGCCTATAAAATTAAACACTCAAAAACTAAATGAATCCATTACAATTGTAAGGAGTGAACTTTATGAAGTATCCGATTAAATATATTGAAAATAACCTGGTATTCAATCATAATGGTGAATGCTTTGCCTACTATGAATTGGTACCTTATAACTACAGTTTTCTTAGTCCAGAAGAAAAGTTTCAAGTACATGATAGCTTTCGTCAATTGATTGCTCAAAATCGAGATGGAAAAATTCATGCCCTGCAACTTAGTACCGAATCTAGTATTCAAGCCACACAAGAACGATCTAAAAATGAAATCACTGGTAAATTAAAAGAAGTCGCAACTAAAAAAATAGATGAACAAACTGAAGCGTTAGTTGAAATGATTGGAGACAATCAAGTTGACTATCGCTTTTTTATTGGCTTTAAATTATCTCTAAATGATCAAGAAGTGACAATTAAGAATGTATCCAACGAGTTTTGGATTTCTTTACAAGACTTTTTTCATGATGTAAATCATAAACTTATGGGAGACTTTGTTTCTATGAGTAATGATGAAATTGATCGTTTTTCAAAAATGGAGCACCTTCTTGAAAATAAAATTTCAAAACGTTTTAAGATTCGTCGCGTATCTAAAGATGATTTTGGCTATATCATTGAACACATTTATGGACAAACAGGAACCCCCTATGAAGAATACTCTTATCACCTACCAACTAAAAAACTAAAGAAAGAAACCTTGGTAAAGCGGTATGACCTTTTAAAACCGACCCGTTGCTTGATCGAAGAAAATCAGCGTTATTTGAAAATTGAAAACGAAGATGAGACAACCTACGCTGCTTATTTTACAATCAATTCTGTTATTGGTGAATTAGGTTTTCCAAATAGCGAAATCTTTTATTACCAGCAACAACAATTCTCCTTCCCTATTGATACTTCTATGAACGTAGAAATTGTGACTAACAAAAAAGCCCTCTCTACCGTTAGAAATAAAAAGAAAGAACTTAAAGATTTAGACAATCATGCCTTTGAAAGTAATAATGAGACGAGCTCAAATGTCGTCGATGCATTGGATTCTGTAGATGAACTTGAAAGTACCTTAGATCAAACAAAAGAGTCCATGTACAAGTTAAGCTATGTTGTCCGTGTCTCTGCAAACAATCCTGACGAATTAAAACGTCGCTGCAATGAGGTCAAAGATTTCTATGATGATTTTAGTATCAAATTGGTTCGTCCTTTTGGCGATATGCTTGGGTTACATGGTGAATTTATTCCTGCTTCCAAACGATATATAAATGACTATATCCAATATGTTACCTCTGATTTTCTTGCTGGATTAGGTTTTGGTGCGACTCAAATGCTAGGAGAAACAGAAGGTATCTATGTAGGATATAACTTAGATACAGGAAGGAATGTGTATCTAAAGCCAAGTCTAGCTAGTCAAGGTGTGAAAGGTTCTATTACCAATGCCTTGGCTTCTGCATTCATTGGTTCTCTTGGTGGTGGTAAATCCTTTAGTAATAATATGCTTGTTTATTATGCTGTTTTGTTTGGTGGACAAGCTGTCATTGTTGATCCTAAAGCAGAACGAGGAAACTGGAAAGAAACGTTACCAGATATTGCACATGAGATTAATATTGTGAACCTGACAAGCGAAGAGACCAATAAAGGATTACTTGATCCTTATGTCATTTTAAAACGCCCTAAAGATAGTGAAAGCTTAGCGATTGATATTTTGACGTTCTTAACAGGAATATCCAGTCGGGATGGTGAAAAATTCCCTGTCTTACGAAAAGCGATTCGTCGTGTTACCAAAAGTAAAACGCGTGGTCTCTTACTTGTTCTAGATGAACTACGAAAAGAAAATACGGTTATCAGTAACCATATAGCCGATCATATTGAATCTTTTACCGACTACGATTTTGCCCACTTACTGTTTAGTGACGGAACTGTTGAACAGTCTATTAGTTTAGATAAGCAGTTGAATATCATTCAAGTTGCGGATTTAGTTCTTCCAGATGCTGAAACAGGTTTTGAAGAATATACGACAATGGAATTACTAAGTGTTGCCATGCTAATTGTTATTAGCACCTTTGCTTTAGATTTCATTCATTCTGACCGTTCTATCTTTAAAATTGTTGACCTAGATGAAGCATGGAGTTTTCTTCAAGTAGCACAAGGAAAGACCCTTTCAATGAAGCTAGTCCGTGCTGGACGAGCCATGAATGCAGGGGTCTATTTTGTTACACAAAATGCGGATGACTTACTGGATGAAAAATTAAAAAATAATCTCGGTTTAAAATTTGCTTTTCGTTCTACAGATATTAATGAAATTAAAAAGACACTGGAATTCTTTGGTATTGATAAAGAAGATGAAGGCAATCAAAAAAGATTAAGAGATTTAGAAAATGGTCAATGTCTCCTTTCAGATTTATATGGTCGTGTAGGTGTCATTCAATTCCACCCGATTTTTGAAGAATTGCTTCATGCTTTTGATACAAGACCACCTGTGAGAAAAGAGGTGTCCTAATGAAACCCAAATGGCCTTTAAAGAAAATTATCTTATCTTTACTTCTACTGGTTGGGATTATTTTACTTTCGCTAATTTTGCTAGGAACCTTTGTCGAAGCTTCTGGGTTAGTAGACGATACCATTAATTCTAGTAATGTTTATTCAAAATACCCGCTTGATAATTATCAACTAGATTTTTATGTCGATAATTCATGGGGCTGGTTGCCTTGGAACTGGGGCGATGGGATTGGGAAACAAGTAACATATGGACTTTATGCCATCACCAATTTTATTTGGACCATTTCTCTTTATCTTTCAAATGCGACGGGTTACTTGATTCAAGAAGCGTACAAGTTAGACTTCATTTCTCAAACAACAGATGCAATTGGTCAAAACATGCAAACTATTGCAGGGATTACGAAACATGGCTTTTCTAGTTCTGGATTCTATGTGGGCTTTCTATTGATTCTCGTTTTAGTTTTGGGTATCTATGTTGCTTATACAGGATTATTGAAACGTGAGACCACTAAAGCTGTTCAAGCCGTTATCAACTTTTTCGTAGTCTTTATTTTATCTGCTTCTTTTATTGCTTATGCACCTGATTACATTCAAAAGATTAATGAATTCTCTACCGATGTAAGCAAAGCAAGCTTAGATATTGGCACAAAGATTATTTTGCCTAATTCTGATTCTAAAGGGAAAGACAGTGTTGATTTAATAAGAGATAGCTTATTTTCTATCCAAGTACAACAGCCATGGCTTCTTTTACAATACGATGATTCCGATATTGAATCGCTAGGAGAATCTCGTGTTGAGAAACTTCTTTCCGTTAGTCCAACACTTAATGACGGAAAAGATAGAGAAACGACTGTTAAAGATGAGATTGAGAATAAGAAAAACAACAATTTGAGTATCACCAAAGCCATTAATCGACTGGGAACTGTCTTCTTCTTGTTTTTCTTTAATATCGGTATTTCCATTTTTATCTTTTTACTCACAGGGATTATGATCTTTTCTCAAGTCCTCTTTATTGTCTATGCTATGTTTTTACCAATTAGTTTTCTGCTAAGTATGATTCCTAGTTTTCAAAGTACCAGTAAAAGGGCTGTTATGAAGCTATTTAATGTCATCATGACCCGAGCTGGTATTACATTGATTATTACCGTTGCCTTTAGCATTTCTACGATGTTGTATTCATTGTCCGCAAGTTCGCCCTTTTTCATGACTGCCTTCTTACAGATTGTAACGTTCGCTGGTATCTATTTAAAATTAGGTGACTTAATGAGTCTATTTGCATTGCAAAGCAATGATTCTCAAGGTGTTGGAAAACAAATTTTTCGTAAACCTAAACACTTGGTTAATCGCCAAACAAGAAAAATCCAACGGCAACTCAGCAAAAGTCTTACTTCAGAAAGTTCGCCTTCTAAAAAGAAAGCAGCAGCTAATAGTAAATCTGTTCCTCAAACTCACGACAGACAAAATAATGTTCCTTCAACTACTATATCGAAGAATCCATTATCAGAACGACTTGGGAAAACAACAGGCAATGTGTTAGATATCAAACAACGAGCAAGTGATAAAACCAAACTGTTAAAAGAGCAAACAAAAGATTTACCGACACAAGCGAAATATGCAGTTCATAAAAAGAAAGTCAACTTAAAAGAAGGCATTCAAAACTTTTCTGATACAACTAAAAATACACCACAAACAAATCAAGCCGAACGACTGAAAAAACAACGTCAGCATAGACAAACAATCGCTCAAAAAAGATTGGAAATGGAACAAGCGAAAAACAATCGTAAAACTAGTTCACCTAAAACTCAAAATAAAACAAATTCAAAAACGCCAAATCATCAACGCCCGCTTACAAAAGACACTATTAAGCCCTATCCAAAATCAGAAAAAGTGACTGTATCAACTACACCAATCATCCGTGAAAATAAACCAGTTAATAATAAGAATCCTCACCCTAAACAATCAAAAGAAAATCAAGCTCCGAGGAACACGACACAGAAAAGAAAGCAACCAAACAAACGAGGTTCTAAAAAATGAAACTCTTAAAACTAAAGTTTACACTACTGCTTGGTAGTTTATTTATAATCCTATTTGGCTTAATTTTCTGCGTCACTCTTTTTTTCTCAGATGATGACAGTAGTGGTCAAGACTCTCCTGATATAGGTGGGGTGTCTGTTTCCAAGGAAGTTCTTTCTCATAAGAATACCGTTGAGAAATACTGCAAGGAGTATGATATTTCAAACTATGTTCGCTATATTCTTGCGATTATGCAAGTAGAATCTGGTGGGAAAGGGCAAGATGTGATGCAAAGTAGTGAGTCTCTAGGACTTCCTCCAAATACCTTATCTACTGAAGAATCAATTAAACAAGGCTGTAAGTATTTTAGCGAACTTTTGAAATCTTCCAATGACTCAGGCAGCGATGTTGATTCAGTCATTCAATCCTATAATTATGGCGGTGGCTTTCTTCAATACGTTGCTTCTCACGGAAAGAAGTATTCATATGAATTAGCAGAAAACTTCTCAAAAGAAAAATCAGGTGGGACTAAAGTGAGTTATCCGAATTCAATTGCCATCCCTATTAATGGTGGCTGGCGATACAACTATGGCAATCAATTTTATGTGAAATTAGTTTCTCAATATCTAACAGTGACTGAATTTGATAATAAAACTGTCCAAGCAATCATGGATGAAGCGTTGAAGTACCAAGGCTATCCTTACGTATTTGGAGGTACTAGTCCTGAGACAAGTTTTGACTGTAGTGGATTAACGTTATGGTGTTTTGGAAAAGCTGGCATAACCCTTCCCAGAATCGCTCAAGCACAGTATGACGCCACACAACATATTCCATTAACTGAAGCAAAAGCTGGGGACTTAGTTTTCTTCCACTCAACCTACGATACTTCTGATTATGTTACACATGTTGGCATCGTCGTATCTCCAACTCAAATGTATCACGCAGGAGACCCAATTGGTTATAGCGACCTTACTTCCCCCTATTGGCAACAACATTTGATTGGTGCAGGGCGAATTATTACTAAATAAGAGAAAGGAATCACATTCATGAAAATCAAACTAGAGAGAAAAGAAAAAAGAAACAAAGGCAAAAAAGTTCCTACAATAAAAGTAGGAACGCACAAAAAAACGACAATGGCATTATGGATTTTACTTCTAACAAGTATTGCTTTTGGGGTGTATAAAAACTTTACAGCCATCGATCAACATACCACTCATGAAAAAGAAGTCATTGAACAACGAGTCATTGATACAAATAAAATTGAAAGCTTCAGTCGAAACTTCATTACGGTTTTCTATTCTTGGGAACATAATCAAAAAGCATTAGATCAACGAACTGAAAAATTAAAAGATTATCTCACAGAAGACTTACAAGTCCTAAATGCGGATATGGTGAGGACTGACATCCCTACAAATTCTACAGTTGAATCCATTCAGTTTTGGGATATTAAGCCAATCGATAAAAAAAACTTTGAGGTTTTATTTACTGTCAACCAAGATATTACTGAACAAAAAAATAAACAAACCACTCACTCAGCCTATACTCTTACTATCCATGTAGATGATAAAGAAAATATGGTTATTATAAAAAATCCAACGATTAGTAGCATCCCTACTAAATCAAAGTACAAGCCAAAAGTTAGTGATAGTGACGGAACTGTGGATGCCAAAACTACAGAAGAAATAGATTCATTCTTAAAAACATTCTTTAAACTTTACCCTAAAGCCAATGAGAAAGAACTGTCTTACTACGTTAATAATCAAGCTTTAAAACCTATTAATAGAGACTATCAATTTTTGGAACTAGCTTCTTCTAATTATTCATTAAAGAATGATCAAGTCATTGCACAACTGTCAGTGAAATATCTTGATCCATTAACTAAGACTATTCAAACTTCCGAATTTAATTTAGTTTTACAAAAGTTTGAAAATTGGATTATTGTGAATTAACTAAATAAATTAAACTAAATAAGAGAGCTGCTGGATTTACTAGCAACTCTCTTATTTTTGATAATAAAAAAACTATCTAACCCAATAATCATCATCAAACTATTTTAATTTGAATTTGATTGTCGTTTTTTGTAAAAGATAAATCCTACTGCAACTACTAAAACAATACCTATACCCGACACCCAAGCTAATGCTTGTTCTCCTGTTCTTGGTAAAATATGAGTTGATTCTACTTTAGGTTTTGTTGTTGCAGTTGGTTTGGATTCTGTAGGTTTAACTGGGTTAGCTGGCTGTGAAGGTTCTACAATACCTTGATTTTTATTATAAACATAAGTGATAACTTGTTCAGTATCACTTAAAATCCCAGTCATGTTTTCTGGTAATTTACTTTTATCTAATGTGTAATCAGCAATTGATAGTTTGTATGCATCTGTTGAAGCATCATAACTATCTCCAATATTACCACTAATTGTTTGAGGCTTATGAATATCCTTTCCCTCTTGATCTAAATATCTGACTGTTACATTTTGGGCCTTAACGGAATCTTTAGTGTAAATGTATGTCACTGTTTGCCCTGTATCGCTTAAAGTCCCGCTTGTGTTCTCTGGTAATTTACTTTCATCTAATGTATAACCATCAATTAATAATTTATACACATCCGTTGAAGCATCGTAGCTATCTCCGATATTACCACTAATTGTCTGAGGTTTATGAATATCCTTTCCCTCTTGATCTAAATATCTGACTGTTACATCTTGGGCCTTAACGGAATCTTTAGTGTAAGTGTAAGTCACTGTTTGGTCAATATCACTTAATATCCCAATTGCATTGTCTGGCAATTTACTTTCATCTAATGTATAACCATCAATTAATAATTTATACGTGTCTGTCGATGCATCATAACTATCTCCAATATTGCCACTAATTGTTTGAGGTTTATGAATATCACTCCCCTCTTGATCTAAATATCTGACTGTTGCATCTTGGGCCTTAACGGAATCTTTAGTGTAAGTGTAAGTCACTGTTTGGTCAATATCACTTAATATCCCAATTGCATTGTCTGGCAATTTACTTTCATCTAATGTATAGCCATCAATTAATAATTTATACGTGTCTGTCGATGCATCATAACTATCTCCAATATTGCCACTAATTGTTTGAGGTTTATGAATATCACTCCCCTCTTGATCTAAATATCTGACTGTTGCATCTTTAGCTTTAGTACCATCTTTAATATAAGTGTAAGTCACTGTTTGTCCTGTATCACTTAAAGTCCCAGTTGTATTGTCTGGTAATTTACTTTCATCTAGTGTATAACCATCAATTGCCAATTTGTATGCATCTGTTGAAGCATCGTAACTATCTCCGATATTACCACTTATGGTTTGTTGTTCGTGAATCTCAACCCCATTTTGGTCAATATATTTTATTGATAGTGGTTCTGCTGGTGTATCTTTAATATGAACATTGTATTTACCGTAGTAAAATCTTTCACCGTATTCAGTGTGGGAGCCAAATGTAATAGTAAACTGCTTTATTTCTTGTGGTATTTTAAACTCCCCATCTTCAAAAGTAACAGTTGGTTTATCAATAGAAACAATATCAATATCATCTAGAGTAATAGGTCCACTATCAAATTTAAAAAGTTTATCCAGTGTTATCTTTTTACCTCTAGAAAACTTAATAGCACTCCATTGGTTATAAAATTGGTCCGCACCTCCGGAAGTTGTACCATCCATTTCTACATTATCAGGCATTGAAATTGAAGATAATCGACATGCAGCAAAAGCTCCTAACGACATTTTTTTAAGTGAGTTAGGAAGTTTTATCGAATATAAATTATTTAATGCAAATGCCCACGCGCCAATATATGTTATTCCTTCCGGGATAACTACACTATTTAGTTTCTTATCTTCAAAAGCGCTTGGCCCAATTTGCTTTACAGGGAAACCATCAATTTCTGAAGGAATAACAACATCTTTACTCGTTCCAATATACTCATTTAGAATGACCATACCTCCTCCATCACTGGAATTCGCAATTGAATATTTATATTCTTCATTTTCACGTTGCTCTTCTCCATAACGAAGCGAGCTTTCACCTGCTTGACCATTCGATTCTACCACATTAACATCAGGTATTATTTTTTGCTCTGTTGTTTCTGATACACCAGTATTTACATTTTCTTCGGCTCTTCCAGTAATCGGATTTAATCCAAGCATTGTGACAATTAGCAATAAATAACTATATTTTTTCATACTTTCGCTCCTTTTATTCCAATCTCAATAAATATCCATCATGTTAAACTTACTATATCATGGCGCTTACACTTATTATTATTGTAATTTGATGCGGCCTAGATCAACTTTAAATAATCAATAGTCAAAAACATTCTACATATGTTATTTTAAATAAAAATATTAACAAGTATTATTAAGGCACTAGTTTTAGCGAAGAAATTAAGACTGATTTTTAGTGTAAGAATCTCAAAAATAGAAAAGACTGATTT
>NZ_JAFREN010000034.1 GCF_017377505.1 Enterococcus sp. DIV0212c
TGAGTATACGTCTTTTATTTTATTTGTGTTAGTTTCACTTTTATCTCTTCAGGGGAATTCGTTTTGAGCAAGCGTTTGACTTCTCCTTGAACATTAAAAATACCTGCTTTTGTATAGCCTAAATTTTTAAGAGCTATAGTCAAATATTCGATAAACGTTTCTTCTTTCATTTCA
Organism: Enterococcus sp. DIV0212c; assembly: GCF_017377505.1. GTDB lineage: Bacteria > Bacillota > Bacilli > Lactobacillales > Enterococcaceae > Enterococcus_L > Enterococcus_L ikei. The sequence continues at coordinate 175 of NZ_JAFREN010000034.1, forward strand.
TTCATCTCCTTGTTTTTCCTATAGTTTTTGCTAAGCCCCTTAATCACCTTTGTCCAGTCCACTATCATGTCAAGGCTCGTTCATTTTTCCCATATAAATTGAAATAGACTCTTTCTAAATGACCATTAGTAACTTGAAAATCAAATAACGTTATTTCTTGTTCTTTACAAAACGAACGAAAGACTGTTAATTGGTGTTTGGTAAAATTTCCTCGTAATTTATATTTAGAAATCTGAGTACAAGATACATCGATCCTCGATAAAAAAGAGAGTGCCTTGTCTACTTCTTCTAAAACAAGCGTATACTCAACAACATCGATTATTACTTCTTCTTTCTCAACTAGTTTACCTTCGTATAAAAAAAAGATATCTTCAGTGATCGTGGTTAGGTCATATAAATTGCAAGAAGTAAGTATGACCGAAACACCTTGCTTCGCTAATGAACGGATACAATTTTTAACTTTAATACTGCTGATTGGATCTAATCCATTCAACGGCTCATCCATTAAAAGTAATTCAGGTTCATTTATCAAGGAAATAGCTAAAAGCAGATATTGTTTCATTTCTAAAGAGTAGGTTTTAACCTTCTTATTCAAATAAACTGCAATGTCCAATTCTTCAATAATCGCTTGTATTTCTTCTTTGGTTTTGCCATACACGTTGCGTACAAATTCTAAATGCTCCCAACCAGTTAAATAATCATATAATATAGATGAATCTTGCAAATAAGATACGTTGTGAAACATCTGAGAATCCGTATGTGGTTTTCCAAATACAGCGATCGATCCTTCATCGACCGAATCGATATTAGCAATTATATTTAGCAATGTTGTTTTTCCAGTTCCATTTGGCGCCACTAAAGCTATAATTTTTGGCTCATCTAATGAAAAATCAAGCTTTTCAAACATACGTTGCTTGCCTGAATACTTCGTAACACCTTTGATTTCTAAAATTCCACCCATATTTCTTCTTTACTCCTTATTCTTCTACATACGTTTCAACCAAACCAACTTGTCTTGCTTTATTTTATCATTAAGCACCCGATAGTTACTTGCTATTTTGGTGAACAATATGTGAACAAAATAAGAAGAGGAACTTTCGCTGAATAAAATCGCTAATCAAACCTACTTCCGTTTTTAATTACTTCTTATAAAGCTATTTTAATCCCATAATAACCTCTGGGCGAATGGTAAATCTGCTAATTTTTTCCGCATCAATCTGCTTGCTGCCTTTCCACCAAATTCTGGTCCCATTATAGTCATACCAAGCATTTTGCTCAAATGGTGTTTGTTGATTGCCCATATATTTCACAGGCAATTGATTTACTTTACTGTCTTCAATCGAAAAATCGTGCGCTCGAATACCAATATAACGACAATCCGAAGTAACGTCCGTAGAAACTGTTAAAAAAATATCCCAACCACTAACTTGAACTGTATGAGAATCGATCCATTTAATAGGAAAAATATTTTTACATCCAGTTAAACGAGCAGCAGCTACCGTCTTAGGTTGTTTGAACAACTCATTCGTTTTCCCCTGTAAAACTGTCGATTCTGTCATAATCACTAATTCAGGACACAGTCGATAGAGTTCATCTAAGCTATGACTCACAATCAAAACATTCCCTTCAATTTTTGCCAAATGTTTCTGCAATTCTACTTGAAGTTCTTCTTTTAATGATGTATCCAACGCTGAAAAAGGTTCATCCAACAATAATAGCTCTGGTTCTGAGGCAAGCATTCGTGCTAATGCTACTCTTTGTTTCTGACCACCTGAAAGCTGTCTTGGATACCTATTTTTGACATTTTCTAAATGAAACATCTTTAATAATTCTGTTATCAGCTGTTGCTTTTTAGTGACACAGCTTAGATTTTTAGACACACTTAAATGTGGAAACAATGCATATTGTTGAAATAGTAAACCTACTTTACGCTTTTGCGGTGATAAATCGATACCTTGTTCTTTATCAAATAATACTCGATCACCTAATTGAATTCGCCCAAAATCTGGGGTTTCAATGCCAGCAATGCATTTAAGCAGCATACTTTTTCCGCAGCCTGATGCTCCCAGTATTCCTAAAGTGGTTGTGTCTATGTCAAATTTGACATTCAATTCATGATTTTTTAGTTTTTTTTGAATATCGACTGTAAGTTTCATGTGTGCGACCTCCGTGAGTTACTGCTGAAAATCTCAGTTAACAATAGAATTAGCAGGCAAATAAATACAATGATCGTTACGTATTTTTGTGCCAATTCCCAATCGCCTGCAGCAACAGCTGAATAAATAGCTAGTGGTAAGGTTCGTGTTTTTCCTGCAATATTTCCAGCTAACATTGTTGTTGCACCAAATTCTCCTAATCCTCGAGCAAACGCCAATACGCCACCAGCTATAAGCCCGTTGACAGCTAGTGGTAAGGCAATTTTAAAAAAGACCTTAAGTTCAGAAAACCCTAATGTCTGAGCCGCTGCTAACAAATCAGGATCGATTTGCTCAAATGCGGAAATTGCGGAACGATACATCAAAGGAAAAGACACAGCAACTGCCGCAATCACTGTTGCCGTCCATGAAAAAACCACTTTAACAGCAAAAAAATCCAGTAAAAATTTCCCCACTGGTTGTTGAATACCAAAAATATCCAGCAAAAAGAAACCAAAAACCGTTGGCGGCAACACCAGCGGCAAGGTAAATAAACTATTCAACAGAATTCTAAGTCCTCGATTTTTCAAACGAAAAACAAGATAGGCCGCTAATGTCCCACTAAAGAAAGTAACAATTATAGCAATAGTTGCTGTTTTAAACGAAATTAAAATCGGACTCAAATCCATTACATTCACCTACTTATTCATGATAAATCCTGTATCTTCAAAGTATTTTGCAACTTCTTTACTTTCTAAAAATGCGAGAAATTTTTCTGCTGTTGCTTTTTCTTTTGATTTTTCAACTAACGCAACTGGATAGATAATCGGTTCATTCAAGGCATCTTCTGGTAAAACAGCTACAACTTTTACTTTATCATTAGATGCTGCATCTGTCGCATACACCAAACCCGCTTGAGCACTGCCTTCAGCTACCCAATTCAGCACTTCCGTTACATTCGTTCCAAAACTTGCATGATCATTGACATAATCCCAATAGCCCAAGGCTTTCAGCCCTTTTTCAGCATATTGGCCTGCTGGTACACTGGCAGGATCACCAATTGCGATCATGTCTGCTTTTTTCAAATCACTAAAGTCTTTCCAATCAAGGTCAGAAGAACGCGGGACGATCATTACCAATTGGTTTTGTAATAAGGGGACAACATTTTTTTTATCTACTAAATTTTGTGAAACTAATGCATCCATCTGTTTTGTTGCTGCTGAAAAGAAAATATCTGCTTCTAAGCCTTTTTCGATTTGCGACTGCAATTTTCCAGAGCTATCATAGTTTCCTTCAATCGTAGTTCCGGGATTGTTTTTGACAAACGTTGGAATAATTTGTTTTTCCATAACGGTTTCCAGACTTGCCGCAGCTGCGATCAATAAGTGATGTTCCTCTGTTTGACTGTTATCACTAGATGAATCAATTGTTTTTTTATTATTAGTCGTACAAGCAGTTAGAACCAAAAATACTAGTAAGAGTAAACGAATAAACGTAACTTTCTGATTTGACTTCATTGTTATCCTCCTGAAAAATAGTTTATAAATAGCCACCGTAGCCTAAATGCGCAATTTCTGCTTTTGTTATTTTGTCTTGAGCGATAATTCTTGGCAATAGTAAATCAAAAACGGTTCGTTCAGAAAACATGACACCACCTGGTAATCCCATAATTGTTTTTCCATCTAAATAAGCTAATAACAGCATCGACCCTGGTAAAACTGGTGTACCATGCGAAATGATTTCAGCCCCTGTTTGTTTAATTGCTAAAGGCGTTCGATCATCTGGATCAACGCTCATTCCGCCTGTACATAAAACAATATCTGCCCCAGCTATCAACATCTGGTTGATTGCGGCAGTAATCAGGTTGGGATCATCATTGACGATTTTATGAAATTTAATAGTCACTGTTGAATAATGAGACAGCTTTTCTTCAACTACAGAGGTAAAAGTATCTTTGATCAATCCATTGAAAACTTCGCTTCCTGTGGTGACTATACCAATCGTTACAGGTTTAAAAGGAATCAATGTTAATACTGATTCACAGCCAATTACATTTTCTGCCTCAAGTAATTTCTCTGGTTCAATTTCCAAAGGAATGATTCGAGTTCCTGCCAGCTTTTGCCCAGCACTTACTTTTTGATTATTTTTTAGTGTAGCAATAGCAATTTTTTCAATTGAATTTAGCTTAAATAGCAACTCTTTGTCTACTTTCAAAAGTCCGTCTACTTTCGCAACAACTTCAATTTTCCCCTCAGAAACAGATGTTGGCTGCATCGAATCGCTTGCAATTAAATGATATAAAATCTCAGCTGCCTCATTTTCATGGATCAGCTTTGACGATTCTGATCTTAAAAACAAGTGCTCTTTTCCTAATGAAAGTAACACAGGAATATCTTCTGCTTTAACCTGATATCCTTTTGAAAAGGCGGCTCCTTTAAATTTTCCTTTAACGATTTTAGTGATATCTTGACACAGAACTACCCCTTCTGCATCAATTGTTTTGACAACTTTCATGCTTATTTCCTCCGCTTAATGCTCCGTTTTTCGGTCAGTTAAAATATCTAGGGCATGTGGCAAAATAGGAAGTAAATAGGTTAAGTTTTCCGTTACACCTTTAGGACTTCCCGGTAAATTGATGATCAATGTTCGCTCGCGTTGCACTGCAACTCCTCGACTTAACATCGCAAAGGGTGTTTTTTGAATGCTTAACATACGCATTCCTTCACTAATACCCGGAATCTCTTTTTCCGCCACGCTCAGTGTTGCTTCTGGTGTAATATCTCGAATGCCTAATCCAGTTCCTCCCGTTGTTAGAATCAAATCGCAAGTTGAACACCACTCAATTAGCAGCGCTTTTAATTTAACTGCCTCGTCTGGTAATATCTTCTGACCAACTATCTCGAATTGATCTTGAATCAGATGCTTTATGATTCGACCAGATTCATCCTCACGAAGTCCTTGATATCCTGAATCACTCAATGTGATGATACCTGCTTTATACAACTTCAAGTTTGTCTCCTTTTTTGATGTGACCTTCTTCTACAACAACTGCGAAAATCCCTTCTCTAGGCATGATACAATCGCCAACACGTGCATAAATCTGGCAGTGTTGGTGGCATTCCTTCCCAATTTGTGTAACGACCAATTCTGCTTGACCGATCCGAATTTGACTACCTACTGGTAATCTTCGTAAGTCGATCCCTGATACGATAATATTTTCACCGAAAGCACCATTACCGACACGAGCGCCACGTTCATTAAACTCAGTGATTTTCTCAAATGATAGCAAACTAACTTGGCGATGCCAATTTCCTCCATGGGCATCATTTTCCAACCCAAATCCTTTCACTAAATCGACTTCTGGAATTTCCTTTTTCTGTGTTCCACGCCGTTCACTAATATTGATTCCAATAATTTCTCCAACTGCCATATCCATCTATCCTCCTATTTGTGACATTAACCGAGTGTCGCCTTGGTTTTCTAAAAAATGATGTTTCTCTGGTTTTTTTTGAACTGCTAAAGAAATTTTCTTTAATAACAATTCTTCGTCTTGTGTCTGTAAAGCTTGTTTTAAATCGCATCCATCATCCATATGTAGACACGTTTTCAAACATCCCTCAGCAGTGATTCTGATTCGGTCGCATTCAGCGCAAAAACAATGGCCTAACGCACTAATAAATCCGATTTTCCCTTTAAACTCTGGTAATGAAAAATAACTCGCTGGTCCATTGCCTAAACGTTGGTCATAAGAAATCAGGCTGCCATATCTTGATTCAAGTACAGAAAAAAGTTCTTCTTGCGTCTTTCCAGGACACCCTTTGCCTAATCCAATCGGCATCAATTCGATAAAACGAACATGGATCAGATTAGTTTTAGCAAGAGCCGCGATTTCACAGATTTCTTCGTCTGTTAGTTCTCCTCTAGCCACTGTGTTGACTTTAATATTAGGTAATCCAACCTCAATTGCTTTTTCCAAACCAGCTAATACTCTGTTTAAATCACCCACTCTAGTGATTTTATGAAATTCATCTGGATCAAGCGTATCGATACTAACATTGATGCCATCTAATTTCGCCAATTTTAAAGCACTAGCGTATTTCGCTAATTGAATTCCGTTGGTTGTTAATGTGACTTTTTCAATTCCTTTGATTTCTTTTATCGCCTTGATCAAAGCGATGGTATCTGTTCTTGTTAAAGGCTCACCGCCTGTGATCTTCACTTTTTTAATTCCTTGTGTAGCCAAACTCTTGATCAAAAATAGAATCTCATCAAAACTCAAGACCTCATCTTTTTTTAGAAAACACATACCTGTGGCTGGCATGCAGTAAGTACACCTAAGGTCACAACGATCCGTCACAGATAGTCGCACGTAATCAATTTCTCGGTTAAAAGAATCTTTCATTTTAAGTCGCGTCCTTCCTGCCTTATCATTCGTCGACCTCTTGACTTGCTGAAATAAAATGTCCGCTTTTGCCTCCAGATTTTTCTAACAAGCCTACATTTGTAATCTTCATCTCACGATCCATCGCCTTGCACATATCATAAATCGTAAGAAGTGCAATATTTGCTCCAGTTAAAGCTTCCATTTCTACTCCAGTCGGTCCGACAGCTTTTGTTAAACACTGCACACTCAAGATCTGATCGGTTTTCCAGTTAAAATCAATCGTGCATTTCGTCAATGCCAATACGTGACATAATGGAATTAGTTCAAAAGTCTTTTTTGCTGCCATGATTCCAGCAATTCTTGCTACTTGCAGTACTTCACCTTTTTTTATTGTTTGATTTTTGATACCACTTGCGACAGCTTTGTTCATATGGATTTCACCATAAGCAATAGCTGTTCTTTCCGTTGATTTCTTCTCAGAAACATCGACCATTTGAGCTTGTCCTTGTTCATTGATATGTGTAAACGCCGAAAATCTGTCCATTCAAGCACCTCTTAAAACGCTTTCATTATTAATTAGTGAAACGTTGAATTATCTTTGACTCAAGTTTATCACTACGACTAAAAAAAAACAATCTGATATAAATAATTTTTTTTAGTAAATCAAAAAAATAACGATAAAAACTAGGATCAAAAGCACCTCTCCCTTATTTCTCGGAGCTAAGCTTTTGACCCAATCTTTTGATTTCTTTATTTCTCTAAAATTTCCAATAATAAACGGTCACATGATCGCCTTTTTTTAACTCTACTTTGGCAGGCTGATCGATCAGACAATTGGTTTCAAGGGTGTTATGAAAAACAGAAGAATAATGTAATTTTGAGTTCAAAGAAACGAATCCATTTTCTTCATAAGCCCGAATAAAACGGCGAATATTTGATAGCTTTAAATCTTCAGTTAATTGAACTACTCGTTTTTCTAAGTTCAATTCAGGACACTGCATAAAGTGTGCTAATACCGACCAATAAAACAAATGCAGATTAACCACCGCTGCAAAAGGATTTCCTGATAGATTTAAGAGAACCACATTTTGGTACAAACTAGCCATTATTGGCGTTCCTGGTTTCATATTCACAAAGTGAAACAGTGACTTTCCTTTAATTTGCTGGATCACTTGAGGAACGTAGTCTTTTTCGCCAACAGAAACACCGCCCGTTGTGATCAATAAATCCACATCATTTGCTTTTCCACATATAAACTTAGAAATCGCCTCAATATCATCTGAACAATGCTCTTGGAATATGATTTTGCTGCCGCTTGACTGAATAAACGAAGCTAATGTATAGAGATTACTGTCATAGATTTTCCCTGATGATAGTGGCTCGTCTAAGGAAATCAATTCACTGCCTGTTGCTAAAATACCTATTCTCATCGGTTCTAAAACTTTGATCTCTTTGATTCCTTGTGCAGCTAAGATCCCGACCGCACGGCTATTGATCAATTGATTTTTTTGAATGATTTTCTGATCAAAATAAACATCTTCACCGATTTCACCATAGTTGCGGCCTGCTTTTATTTCTCGATAAATTTTGACTTGTGTTTCGCCATAATCTGTCCATTCTTGTTTGATCACTGCATCGTAGGGTTCTGGGATCGGCGCACCGGTCATAATTCTAACGGCTGTATTAGGAGTTTTTATGGGATTACATTCTGAATCTCCCGCAAAGATCGCATCGATTACCTTTAAACAAACTGGCTGCTCCAAACAAGCTCCTTTTGTTTCATTTGCAACTACTGCATAGCCATCCATACCAGCTCTTGGAAAATGGGGGACTGCTACTTTAGCATAGATATTCTCAGCACACACTCGTCCAGCAGCTTCTGAAATGGAAACAATCTCTACTTTTTTCTGCTGAGCCAAAACGTGTTGGATCTTCATTCTAGCTGCTTCAACTTCGATCATTGGCTCAACTCCTTTTTACTTGATTGGTGTGATATCAACCGCGCACACTTTGTATTCAGGGATAATAGCGATATCGTCAAATTCTGCATTGGTCAATTCATTAACGTTTCCGTCTGGAAAATGAAACGTCATAAATACTTCTTGCGGAAAGACTCGATTGCCAACCGCTGCATAGGTTTCGATCGTTCCTCTTCTAGATTTAACTTTGACTTTATCACCTTCTTCAATCCCTAAACGATCTGCATCTACTGCATTGATTTCAATATAGGAACGGTTCGCAATTTGATTGATTCCTTCTGTTCGACCAGTCATTGCTCTAGTATTGTAATGATACAACATTCTACCTGTAGACATTAAATATGGATAACTTTCATCTGGTAGTTCTCTCGATTTTTTATATGGGATTGCCATGAATAAGCCTTTGCCACGAGTAAATTCTCCAACATGCATGATTGGTGTACCTGGATCTTCTACTGTTCGACATGGCCACTGTAGACCGCCTGTTTCTTCTAAACGTTCATAATTAATTCCTGCAAAGGTTGGAGTCACACTTGCAATCTCGTCCATAATTTCTTTGGCTGAATTATAATGACTTGAATAGCCAAGACGAGTCATAACCTCACAAAAAATATCAAAGTCTTCTCTTGCCGTTCCTTTTGGCTCCACTGCTTTACGTACTCTTTGCACCCTTCTTTCAGTATTCGTGAACGTTCCATCTTTTTCAGCATAACTGATTCCTGGTAGTACTACATCTGCATATGCCGCAGTTTCTGTCATAAATAATTCTTGAACCACAAAAAATTCTAAATTCTCCAATGCTTTGCGTACATGGTTGGTGTCTGGATCGGTTACGATCGGATCTTCTCCAAAAATATACAAGCCTTTGATTTTTCCTTCTGTTGCAGCGGGTAAAACTTGGGTAGAGGTCAACCCAACATTTTTATTTAGCGTAACGCCCCAAGCATTCTCAAATTTCTCCATGACTTGGGGATTTGCAACTTTTTGATACCCAGGGAAATCATATGGCATACAGCCCATATCACAAGCGCCCTGGACATTGTTTTGTCCACGCAATGGATTGACACCACAACCAGGTTTACCAATTTTTCCGACTAGCATCGCCAAATTAGACATGCTCATAACGCCTTCAGTTCCTGTTGAGTGTTCCGTTACGCCTAAGCAATAAATGATTGGCGCTTTTTCCGCCTTCGCATACAATCTAGCTGCTGTGATCAAATCTTCTGCTTTAATGTGACAAATTTCCGCAACTTTTTCAGGTGTGTATTCTGTTACCAACCGTTCCAGTGCTTCAAATCCTTCCGTTTTTTCTTCAATAAATTTTTGATCAGCTAATCCTTCTTTTAAAATCACATGCATCATGCCATTGGCAAAAGCCACGTTCGTTCCAGCTTGAATTTGCAAATGAAGTTCGCTATTTTTCACTAAGTCGATTTTACGAGGATCGACAACAATCACTTTAGTGCCACGCTGCATCGCCTGACGAATTTGAGAACCAATTACTGGATGGGCTTCTTCCGGATTGGAACCAACTAATAGAATCACATCAACGTCTGTAGTAATATCAGCAATTGGATTAGTCATTGCTCCTGATCCCAAAGTATGTGCCAATCCATGTACAGAAGCGGAATGGCACACTCGAGCACAATTATCCACGTTGTTTGTACCAAAAGCTGCCCGCATCATTTTTTGGAAAACATAGTTATCTTCATTGATTGAACGTGAACAAGAAAAACCAGCTAACGAATCAGCTCCATGATCGGCTTTTAACTGACTAAATTTATCTGCAACCAAGCTTAAGGCTTCATCCCAAGTTGCTGGTTCAAAAATACCATTACGTTTGATCAACGGTTCCGTCAAGCGATCTCCTGACCCTACGAATTTGTATGATGCAAATTTTCCTTTGACACATAGTAGGTTTTTATTAGCCGCTCCATTGATTGACTCTACACCAACTAATTTATTGCCTTTCACGACGAGATTCATTTGGCATCCTGTGCCGCAATGTGGACAAGTTGTTGGGATTTTTTTTGTTTCCCACGCTCGATATTGTTTATGATCTTTACTAACCAAAGCACCTGTTGGGCAAGCAGAGACACAATTTCCGCAAGATTCGCAAAGTGACTGATCAAAGTGCGCTTCATAACTAGGGGTCATTTTTGTATCAAATCCGCGCTTGGAGATACTGATTACATCTCGACCTTGGCGCAATTGGCAAACCTTGGAACAACGTCTACACATAACGCATTTTTCTGGATCGTAATCAAAAAACGGGTTACTGGTATCTTCTTGATGACAAAGCATCCTCTTTCCATCAGTAAAACTAGTCTCATCGATTCCATAATCCAAACAATAATCTTGCAGTTTACAATCACCATTTTTACTACAAGAGAAACACTCTAATTTATGATTACTTAACAAAAGATCCAACACAAAGCGGCGAGAATCATTGACTCTAGGCGAAGCTGTATAAACCACCATTCCATCTTGGCAATGAGCCGTACAAGCTGTAGTCAAACCGCCTTTTCGTCCGCCTTCTACTTCGATCGTACACATGCGGCATGAACCATCAGGTGCCAACTCTTTTAGATGACAAAGGGTAGGAATCTCAATGTTTAACATATTCGCTGCTTCCAAAACGGTCGTCCCTTTTGGAACTGTGATCGTTTGATCATCGATCGCCAACGTGACTGTTGCTGTTTTTATTTTTGTTTCCATCTTACCAAAGCCCCCCATTCACTGGTGCAACTACTTCACGGATTCCTGCTTCAAACTCTTCTGGAAAATAAGCTAAACCACTTTTCATTGGATTGGCAACAGATTGTCCTAAGCCACAAGCAGAAAGATTCGTCACATGCATCAGCATTTTTTCAAGACGTTCAAGGTCACCCAAAACCGCTGTTTGCATATTAAATTTTGTCAGAAGTTCTAAGATTCTTGTCGTTCCTAAACGGCATGGTGTACATTTACCACAAGATTCATGAGCAAAAAACGCCGCAACATTGACTAAGTAATCGACAATACTCACTTGATCGTCCATTACCACGATTGCTCCTGAACCAATCGATAAATCTTTGTCCCATAATCCCTCATAAGAATAAATACAATCATCCAGATTTTCAACCGCTCCAATCGGTCCAGATTGTCCACCAAAATGAATAAATTTTAACGGTCTACCTGTAGCTGAGCCGCCGCCATACTCTTCAGAATAGAGAATTTCTTTTAGCGGTGTTCCCAGATTCACTTCGTATAATCCTCGATTTTTGATATGACCAGATAAACAAATCAACTTTGTGCCTCCGCCATCTTCTGTTCCCAGATCACGATACGCTTGACCACCCTCACGTAAAATAACCGGAATACCTGCAAAAGATTCTACATTATTAACTAAGGTAGGCTGTAAATACAAGCCAACATCCGCTAAGTGAGGGGGTTTTACTCTAGGTCTGCCTGTTTTACCTTCAATAGAATTTAAAAGCGCTGAATTTTCTCCACAAACATAAGCTCCGGCTCCAGAAATAATCGTAATCTTATAATCAAAGCCTTGAATCCCTAAAATATTTTCTCCTAAGAAGCCAGCTTTTTCGGCATTATCCAACGCTTCTTGAAAGATTTTTTGAATCCGCCGATATTCTCCACGCATGTAAATATAGCCGGCTTTAGCAGAGAACAAGTAACCAGCTATCACCATTCCTTCAATCACACTTAAGGGATCATGTTCCAACAAAGCCTTATCTTTAAACGTACCAGGTTCGCCTTCATCGGCGTTACAAACGATATACTTTGTATCTCCTTTAGCGCCGTATAAATGCCGCCATTTTTTTCCTAATGGAAATGCCGCTCCCCCACGTCCTCGCAAATGCGCTAAATCTAATTCATCTAAAATCGCTTCTTTATCCATCTTGATCGCTTTCAATAAGCCAGAAAATCCATTATATTCCTGATATTCCTCAACATTTGTTGCTTGTTTCATTTTAGTTACACGCTCTAATAAAATGGGCTGATTTCGTTTGATCATCTCTTTTCCTCCTATAACTCCTGATAACATCCATTCTGGAGATCATCGATCAATTGATACACTTTTGCTTCCGTCAAATCGCCAAATACAGTATCTTTGATTTTAATCACAGGACCTTGATCACACGCACCAATACAAGGAATACTATGATACATAAATAACCCATCTGGAGTTGGCTGGTCTGCTGGAACTTCTAATATCGTTTCCAACACCTCGGATAACATCTCTCCACCTGTAAAAAGACACGGTGTACTGTTGCAAATTTTCAGCACATATTTTGCTTGCGGCTCCGTTTTTAAAATCGCATAAAAACTCAAAATCTCATAAACCCGCGCTTGCGATAAATGCAGTCGATCAGCAACGAACTTCGCTGTCTCTTCATCGATATAGCCTTCTTCTGAGGCATACTGAATTTCAATCAGCATATTTAATATACGCTGTGGATCTGACTCATTTTCTAAAATAATTGCTTCTTTTTCTGACAAGCTTAATGAACTCATACTTCTCCTCCTCTATCCTGCACTCTTTTCAGAGAAACGAACACCATCTTTCGTTTTTATAAGACAAAACGATTCCGGCAACTTTGGTGTATTCAAAACAACATCGGCAAGATCAATGACTTTAGCTGCCGTTTTTTTAATACCTTTTTGATTGTTCATCATAAGAAATACGCCAGGTTTGACCACTTCACGAATCGAATTTGATTCACAAATAATCAATGTATCTCTTGGAACAACCTGCAAAAACATTAAAAACCCTTCTAACAAATGGTCATGAAATACTTTTAGCAGATACACTTTCTTGCATCCAGCTCGTAGTAGCTGCATCGTATCTTTTGAACCACTAGAATTCCTCTCTTCTATCAGTTCATAGCCTTCATCAATACTTGTACAAATACCGCAGCCTGTTTCTCCACGTTGGCATTTACCGCGCGCACCACTGATCGTGATGACTTTCAAGCCATAGATAGAAAAATGCTGATGATTTTCAGCAATCAACGTTTTAGCAATCGTCGTTTTTCCGCTATTACGTCCTGTAGAGCCGATTTGGATCATATTTTTGATCTCAATACTTTTCATAAATACCATCCGGCTCACTCGCTTCCTTCTTTTCAGTAGTCACAAACATCAGTGGCACAGCTAAAAATAAACTCCCACCGACTGCGTTTCCTAAAAATACAAACAAGGTGTTGCTAAGATAATCTGACCACAAAATATCACTAGCATTTGAAAAAATAGCTGCGGGTATAATAAACGCATTCGCGACAACGTGCTGAAAACCACAAACTACAAAAACCATGACTGGAAACCATAGACCAAACATTTTCCCAAGATACGTTTTACCCATCGCTCCAAGATAGACCGCCAAACAGACAAATATATTACAGCCGATTCCTGAAATAAAGGCTACTAAAGGTGTGTCTCCGATTTTTGCTTGTGCCACTGAAATTGTCTTTTCCATAAAAGGACCTTCTGTCAAGCCAACAATATGTCCAAAGAAATAAGCAACTAGAATTCCCCCGATACAATTGGTAATCAAAACGACTAACCAGTTATAAAGTAAACTTTTACCACTAATTTTTTTTTGCAAAACGCCTAACGTCATCACCATCATGTTTCCTGTTGCCAATTCACCGCCAACAAAAGTAAGCGCTATCAATCCAATTGGAAATAAACACCCACCTAGAAAAGTTGAAAAACCGCCCCAACTTTTAGGTACCGTACCTGAAATTCTAATAAATGATAAATACCCTAATGCGATAAAAAAACCAGCCATGACTCCTAAAACACTCAGTCTAAAAAAAGATAGCTTACTTTTAGCTACAGCTTTATTGCCCAAACTTGTTACGACTTCTTGGCTACTCTCAAAATCCATCTTAAACTCCTTTCATAAAAATCACTCTGACTGATTCCACCATTTCAATTCCTTTTGTGTATTCACATTTTTTAACCTAACGGAAGACTCTAGTGTCAACACTTTCACCGACAACTGATCAAATTCTTTACATATACGCCAATCATTTGTTTGAAATTGCTGCTGCATAACGGCCAAACAAGAAGTGCGATAAAAAGCAAATAAAGGTTCCAAACGATCCGTTTGTTTACAAATAACTACATCATAAGATTTCATATATTCTGACATTCTTTGAATCAAATCGGTATTCAAATCAGGAATATCACATGCAAGTAAAAACAAATGCTCTGTTTTTATACTTTCTAAGGCTGTAACTAAGCCACCAAGCGGCCCTTTTTCTGAATAATGATCTTCTAAAATTTCAACTTGCGAAAAAATAGTTGGAAACTTCATCCGTTCATTTGTCACTAACAAAATCTGCGGAAAAACTTTTTTAAGCCGATCCACCGTTTTCAATAACATATACTTTCCATCAATTTGTAGTAAAGACTTATCAAAACCCATTCGTGAACTTTTACCACCGCACAAAATAGCTGCAGTACACTCTGTTATTTGCTTTATAAAACTTACACCTCCATTGATTATCTAAAAATAAAATCGACTCGTTTTTCTAGATCTAAAAAATATTATCCAAAGAAATAACCTTACTTTTTATTATACCTAAAAAATATTTTTTAGGTATAACTTTTATTCTATTATAAAACATCCTTTCAACAAGTCAATTACTATTTTACTATTTCTTACGCTCAATTGACTTAAGTTATATATATAACGCCCATTTATTAAACAGACTATACTGTCCGCCGATTGTTTGAATATCAGTAATCACTTGCGTTACTTCCAAGCAACCTAAATACTCGTCTATTTTTTTTTTTAAGTATACTAATAGCGGAACAATGAGCATCGATGACAGTTAATGATTTCTCAAAAAATTCTAAAGTAAGTCTGGCGTATATAAGGTATACTAGTAAATAAAAATAGGAGGCTCATATAATGGATTATAAAATGACAGAAAATACCGTTTTCCCATTAGTCGAAGTGGCGTTACAAACAGGTCAAAGCATTCAATTAGAAAGTGGTGCAATGGTTTATCATAATGGAGAAATCAATCTTGAAGGAAAAATGAACAGCAATGGTAAGTCAGGTTTTGGTGGTGCTATTCGTGCTTTAGGACGTTCAATGTCCAGCGGTGAAAGCTTCTTTATCACAAAAGCATCTGGTTTAACAGATACCGCAAAAATCGCTTTAGCTCCAGCCACACCAGGGACCATCAAGGAACTGCAAGTGGGGTCAGAACATTGGCGTTTAAATACAGGAGCATTTTTAGCTTGTGATTCAAACGTTACTTATAATATGAAGCGCCAAAAACTTAGCGGAGCTATCTTTGGTGGAACTGGTGGTTTATTCGTAATGGAAACTGCCGGCTCCGGCTCGTTATTGATCAATAGTTATGGCGATATCGTTGAAATCCATTTAGATGGCACTAAACCTTTTATTGTAGACAATCAACATGTTGTTGCTTGGTCTGAGTCGTTAGATTACAACATCAAAGTAGCTTCTGGAATGTTTGGCTTCACAACAGGCGAAGGCGTAGTCAATGAATTTCACGGTACTGGAACAATTATGATTCAAACGAGAAATATTGAAGGATTAGCAGGTTTGATCAGCCCATTTGTAAGTTCAGGTTCATAAAACGGAAGACAAAAAAACAGTCGTACGGACATCCATATTCGGATTTTTGTACGGCTGCTTTTTCACTGTATTATTGTTATTTTTCAAATACGTATAAAATTTTTCTAAAAATCAACAAATCCTGCTTCTTTTTCTTGTGAAAACAAATGATGTTTCTCTGCAATGATTTGATCAAAAAACAACGCTTCTGACACGCCATAATACGGAATAACATAAACGCTAGCTAAACCAAAACTAAAGAACGTGGCAAACTGCCAAAAG
This sequence comes from Enterococcus sp. DIV0212c, assembly GCF_017377505.1. Taxonomy (GTDB): domain Bacteria; phylum Bacillota; class Bacilli; order Lactobacillales; family Enterococcaceae; genus Enterococcus_L; species Enterococcus_L ikei. The sequence goes on from NZ_JAFREN010000034.1 coordinate 16,558, forward strand.
ATAAAGGAATATGAGAAAATCAAATACTCTAGCTTATAACCTTGCATCAGCACTTGGCTGAGCGCCATTGCTTCTTTGGGTGTTAGTTCCGGATCTTTTTTCAATAAATAATTCGTCATTCCATAAGATAACTGCTTAATGATACCAGGAATGAAAAAGAGTAACGACCATAAAAATGTGTACAAGGTAACCAAAAGATTAGCGATTACTATCCGCTTGCCATTTACTCTAATAAAATCTGTAAAAACTGTTTTAAAGCTAAAACTTTGACCCTCTACATTATCAACCGCTGCCCATTGAACCATCCCACGATATAAAATTGTTACAACCACCAAACAGATACTAACTATAAATGTAAAAACTCCGCTAATACTCGCTTGTGTAGTTGTTGTTTGATTATAGGTAACCGTCTGTGTTGCGTTTTTCAATGGTACGGCTGATACAGTTGAGAGAGAATCTAGGTTTTTCCCAGTATACTCATCTTCGTCATCATAATCATAGGAATCATTTTCATAAAAACCATCATCGAATCCTTCATCATAGCCCTCCGAATAACCGTCTTCATAACCATTTCGATACTCATTGTTAGATCGATTAGATTTTTCCGAGTATCCATCTTGCCAAGAACGATAATCATTTGATTGATCTACAACTCCCTCGGACGATTGAAACAAAAAAATTGTAGAGAATAAATAGATAAATAATGCCGCACATGGAAGAATTGCGATTAAACTCCAGTTCCCGTAATGTCCATGTAAATGAGCTTGGGCCTTTTTCTTTAATTCACTTCGAATCATAAAATAATCTCCTTTTAACTCCCTTAGAAAAATTGTCTATAGTCGTTACTATGTATTTTTCTAGCTTTTTCAATTATACCCTTTAATTCATTAGTACGACCACTCAATTCCTTTGATTATTGTTGAAATTTATGAGAAATAGTTGGATTAAAAAGAGGAATGAGATAAAAGCTTATTTCCGAAGGAGTTGCTTTTTTCTCACCGTTTATTTGAATTTATATCCCATCCCAAGCTCTATTGATACTGAACAAAGAATCGAAATACTATGTATAAAAAGTAGTATTTGACACTGTAAACAAGTATACTATACTATTGGATAGAAAAAAATTTGACGTAACATTTTGAAATAACTATAGTATAGTTGTACAAACCATAGGTGCAATTATGCCTTATAAAATTGAAATCGTCAGAACAATATCTAAATAAAGGTGGCTGTTGTCATGTCTGACAAAAAAATAATAAAAAATTTATATTTTGTTATTGTTTTAATTTGGTTAATTGGGAATATCTTAACACTGAATTTCCTTCCAATGCAAGATCCTGAAACTCTAACGCTAGAAGAGATGGTTGAGATACAAAAACAATTTTCTATTAATTTTGATTTAGGTAAATTGCTTATAAAAGTTAGTGAAATTGTCTTTATATCTTTAAGCGTATGGTCAGCCTACTCATTTTTTCTAAAAAAATATAAAAAAAGAGTAACTTCAAAAAAATGAAGTTGCTCTTTTTAAAACTACTTCAATCTACTCACTCTAAACAGAGTGAGACTAGTAAGGTCCTTTTTTGTCCATTGTCCGACGAGATTTCAATCCACTCACTCTAAACAGAGTGAGACGCGGAATTTGTAACTATAGCAGAGAAACACATAAAAATTTCAATCCACTCACTCTAAACAGAGTGAGACAAAGTCGGCATATCAAAAGAAATGGTTACAAGTATTATTTCAATCCACTCACTCTAAACAGAGTGAGACATAACCACTTTGAAAATTCCCATACAACGTAGATTATTTCAATCCACTCACTCTAAACAGAGTGAGACACAGAATTTTCGTATAGAAAAGTAAAAGCTAATATTTCAATCCACTCACTCTAAACAGAGTGAGACTCCATCAACCCGAGAGACGTATTGTGCCGAATCATTTCAATCCACTCACTCTAAACAGAGTGAGACATACATGTTAGCTATGCCGATTGTTATAATAAATTATTTCAATCCACTCACTCTAAACAGAGTGAGACCGTGAAATACAGCATTTCTCAAAGAAAAACGACAATATTTCACCTAAAACAACCTATAAAATGTGAATTCAATGAGAAAGCAAACCCGAAATAGACCTTTCCTCACGAAAATCAGGTGCGAATCCCCCAGAGATTTCATGTGCACTTGGGGTCCGCACCATGAAATTCGCTGTTACAAATTAAACATTAACTTCTTAATTGTATCAGAAAGAAGTGTACTCGCTAAATTACTGAATACATCTGACGTAAATTGCGGTGCATGTTTTTTCAAGAACGCTGTGACTTTCCCTTCATCTCTTGATGTTGATTCCATCAACAATTTTGAACATGCTTGAAATTCTTCACTATTTTGTGGAAGTTTTGTCAATGTTGTCATGATCTCTGCTGAAAAATTATCCCAATCGATCTCTGCGCTTTTGCTGTTCGTTACTTTGTTATTATTTCCAATCACAACGGTTGAATGATTGATACCGCCAAAGTCATTACCACTTATTTTCATTTACTCACCTCATTATTTTCTCCAGATACAACTGTGCTATCGTTAATACTTTGATCATTGACACTACTATTTACTTCATTTTGATCACCCGATACAACAGTACTATCATTAATACTTTGATCAACATTTACAATTTTTTGATCGATCATAATATTTTCTTGTTTCATATTGATGATCACTTTTTCTTTTCGGTGATCATCATTAATACAACTTTCGATCACTCCACGAGCTTCTTCAGCAAATTCTTCATTTTCGCAATGAATCAAATAGGTAAAACCCGAATTAAGATTTAAATACATATAATAACCTTTGTTCAAGTTACTCATAATGACCAAATAAATATAAAATCCAATAATGATCATTCCCAAGATGCCCCAAAAAGTAAAATTTGCTGATAAAATTCCAGAAAAAACAAATAATAGCCCTGCTATCCATGGTATTTTTGAATCTGGTTCTGCTACAAATATTTGAGAAACATTGCTGATTTGAAGTGTACGATCATCTAAAGCGATGACATTTTTTTCTACTGAAATCTGAGTTGGATCTATTTTGCTTTTTCCACTAAGTTTCAAATTGAATTTTCCTAACATATTCACCATTTCCATTCGTATTTGTCCCTTTCATTATTTTTTTCATCCATAGATATAATAGCATAAATCAAAATCTTTTAGAATAAAATTAAATTCTTTTAGTAAAACAAATATTAAAAATGGAAATAGTGTGTGGAACAAAAGTAAAAAGCACTTCTGTCCCATCCTCTATTTTAACAATTTTTGTTAGAACAAGGACTGCCACAATTTATAATTCATACACTTTTTCTACACTACCATCTATATCAACAAAATAGTTACTACTATTTTCTCGATCACAATAAACAGTTACTTGTCCCTCATTTAAAAAAGGCGTGGGATCGATTCTCAAGAGTTGACTTTTAAAAAGATAGGTTTCTCCCGCCTCATTTTTGTAAGAACACATGAGTCTCATCCCATATCCGTTATATAATCTGATTGAAGAAGATGTAAGTTGATTCACTTTCGCCCGAAGCGCTCGTCCTTCCTCTTTCAGACGTTGTTGCTGCCTTCTCTTCATCTTATTCCAGATAATCACAATACCACCAATAACAATTGGAATCATTCCAACAAAACCAAATACGAGTAAAAAAATAAGTCGAAACATGCGAACATTTTCTAATGAATATGGTTGTGTAACACCATTTATAGTGAAATGAAAATTATCTGGTGTAATAGGTACAACTTGCACAACGAGAGCCGGAATCAAGAAAAGTCCCCCCACAACACATAGCAACACTCCGAACAAAGTAACATTTATATAAAAAAATTTCTGTTTTGATTCTCTATTTTTCATTTATTCTCCTTTTTGTTCAATTCTAATCGTTCTTGAAAGTAACTATGAAAAGCCCAAAAAGAGGTGTCTACTGCACCTCTTAAATTGTTACCTATCTGAATACAGTTACACTAAAGTTCTGCCTTTGAGAATCAAAATCACAAGAATCGCAGCCATCGCTGAAACACATCCACTTTGAATCATTGCCAGAATATTATACGTTTTTCCTATGCTGTTTTTTTTCACCATTGATTGCATAACAACGGTCACAACCAAAGCAACCACTGACAAGATCAATAATAATACCAACAAAGCTCCCAACCTCCTTTTTAAATTTAACCTCTCTTCATTGTATCAATCATTTTGTAAGAGATAAACCGTTTTTTTGATACTTTAGAATTATTAGTTTTTTCTATAAAATAATTGGAACTTTTATCCCCCATCTTCAGAATAAAATAAAACTGCGTAAGCAGCTTCTCAACAATCAGCGACTTACACAGTTTATTTTATATTCTCACTTCTGGTTTTCCCTTATAACGATTCACATAATGTTGCTCTAGCCAACTTTGCCCCCAGCCAATTGCCACGCAAAGCAGCCAATAAATCACCGCGACTAAAATATACATCGTCATATAATCAAAGGTTCTTCCCCCAACGATTTTGGCTTTTTGAAAGATATCAGGAATCGTGATCATTGCCGCCAACGATGTTCCTTTTAACAAATCCATTGCAACGTTACCTAAAGCTGGTATGGAAATTCGAAACGCTTGGGGCAAAATAATTTTACGCATCACTTTTCCAAATGGTAAACCCAACGCATAAGCTGCATCCCATTGCCCCGCTTCAACCCCTGCGATCGATCCTCGATAGATTTCCGCAATAAACGCACTACTCGTCAAACTGAAACAAATACAAGCCGCCGTTAGCGCACTTAGCTGATAAGGCAAGCCAAAATAAAAAAGAAACAACAAAACCAAACCTGGCACCCCTCGTAAAAAGGAAATATAAAAACGCACAAATCCTCTGATCACCTTCGAAGGAAGCATCCCTAATACGGTCAAAAGAATACCAAGAATATTTCCCATCAAGAACGTCACCAAGCTGATTCCAATCGTATAAGGCAAGCCTGTTAGAAGAAACGGTATAGAATCAATCATTAATTGAAAATCAATTTTCGGTATATACATCTATTCTGCTGAAACACTTTCTGTCACTTTTTCTTTTGGTTCAACTGAAACATCTGTTTGGAAATACTTTTCAGAGATTTTTTTCATGGTTCCATCAGTTTCCATCTCTTTCAGTGTCTGATTAATTTTTTTGCTTAGTGCAACGCTGTCTTTTTTCATTAAAAAGCCAGTAGAATTTGCATTAAAATAAACATTTTCTAAAATTTTCACTGGAATATCTGGTAACGCGCCTACTGACATTTTTTGTAAATAATAATCATTTAAAATAACATCTGTCCGACCGTTCGCCACATCCGTCAAGTATTGATCATTTGTCGCGTTATCGTAAGTTACTAGTTTGGCACCATATTTTTCGGCTATTTTCATATAGTTTGTATTTGGTTCTCCAGCGGCTTTTTTACCTTTTAAATCTTCAAGAGAAGCAATCCCAGAATCATCACTTTTTCGAACGATCATGCTGTCAAATGAATACTTGATTGGTGAAGACAAGATAAATTTTTTCCCTCTGTCACCAGATAAACCGAAATCATTGGCCGCTAAATCTGATTCCCCTTTATCCACTGAAGTGATTTGGCCATCGACATTGTATTCTTTAAACTCAACATCAAGCTCTAAACGTTTGCCAACTTCTGTGATCACATCCACATCATAACCCGTTAATTTATTTTCATCATTATAGTAAGAAGAAGGGAATAACGTTCCTGAGGTTGCAACAGTTAATTTTTTTGCATCCTCTACTTTTTTCCAGCTTTCATCTTTTCCAGCTGACTTGTCTTGAGTTCCACCACACGCAACTAACATTAAACTTAATGCAACAATACTAAAACTAGCTAATACTTTCTTCATTTGAACCTCCTATGATTCACGATAATAGTTTGGTAGTAAAAATTTCTGCTCTTGTTCAAATAACTTTCCGACTTGGAAAAGAAGATCTTCTCTGCCTTTTGATGCCATAAATTGAATACCTAGCGGTAAACCAACTTCTGCTATATGGGTCGGTAAACTGATTGCCGGCTGTCCTGTTAAATTTGCAAGCTGAGTATATGGCGTGATCGTCAAACTTTTTTCAAACATGTCATAGATTAAATCTTTTAACTGTAAAACTGATAACGATTCAGATTGAGCTAAGTCTTTCCGAATTTGATCACTCTGTAATTCTGCATCAATTTTAGGTGCGATATCAGCTGCGGTCGGCGTCAATAACAAATCATATTCCTCAAATAATTGCTCCATTTTATACGCCGCTTGATCCCACAGTTGTAGCGATCGTGTATACTGACTTGCTGGTATTTGTAAGCCATATTGGTAAATTCCCCATGTCATTAATTCCATGTCACTCTTAGTAAGCGGTCGCTGAATTGCCTGTTGAATTCCTTCAAACATAGCGGCCGTTTCTGCGCCATTCATTAGATAATAGCTGTCGATCAAATGACGTCCGTTTACTGGATAAGGAATTTCAGTTACTTCATGTCCTTGTTGTTCTAAAAAATGTGCTGCATTGTGCGTCGCTTTTACCGCCTCTACTGAAACAGGTGTCCCAACTGGAGACTCTGTCAAAAAAGCGATTTTCAAGACTTTTTTCTCTGCTGCTGATTGATGAGTCCACTCCGCTTTCGGCGCTTGATACGGTGCTGCTTTTTCAGTTCCACGTAAATGATAAAACAATGTTTCCGTATCGCGCATAGAAACAGTCAAAGCAAAATCAATCGAAGCTCCTTGCCAGCCACGCCAACCATCAGGTCCAACTGGCATACTGCCGCGTGTTGGTTTGAGACCAATCAAACCACTGAACGAGGCTGGAATCCGAATCGAACCACCGCCATCACTTGCCCCAGCAATTGGAAACAAGCCACTAGCGACTGCAGCGGCCGCACCTCCACTAGATCCACCAGGTGAATAATCAAGATTCCACGGATTTCTAGCTGGGCCATAAATAGTCGGATCAGAAATATTTTTAAACCCAAACTCAGGTGCATTGGTTTTTCCTAAAGGTATAAAGCCTAATCGTTCCAAACCTTTCACAAAGTTATCCGTAGAAGTCGCACGATTTTCTTTAAATAAACGAGAACCAGACGTTGATTTCATTCCAGCTTTGTCTTGTCCTAGCATTTTCAATGGAATAGGTAAGCCAAAAAAAGGACCAATATCTGCTCCTCTAGATTCGTATTCTTGTTTTGCTGCTTTTGCATCCCAATCGACAAATGCATTTAATTCAGGATTTAGCTTTTTTACTTGTTGCGCACGTTCATCGATCCATTCTGTGACGCTTAGTTTTTTCTCTTGAAATTGTTTTGCGTAGTATAAGCCGTCTTTCATGATCATCCCCCTTATAAACCGATGACTTTATTATACAGGTTGGTGGGGAATTTTTAGGTTATTTTGCTTGGAGGAATCTCATTGAAAAGATCATACCAGTTCCTTCTTCATGATCAAATCGATTTGTTCGTCCTCACCCATATAAAAAGAATGCTCTCCTACCTGAGTAAATCCCATCTTATGATAAAATTTCAGTGCAGAAAAATTACGCTCCCAGACACCTAACCAGATAGCTGTCTTGTTTAAATTCTTTGCTCGTTCTATCGCCTTATTGTACAGCATTTTTCCAAGTCCTAATCTTTTGAAATTCGAATCAATATAAATACGTTCGATTTCTAAGGTATCTTCTCCGATAGTTTCAGTTTGAGCATCATTTATATTTATTTTTAAATAGCCAGCTAGTTCTTCATTTGAATAAATAAAATAAAACTCTGAATGTTTATTTTGAAGCTCACTAGTTAATTTTTCGTCCGTATAAGCTTGGGCAAGATAATTTTTTAAATCTTCTGGGGTATTCTCTTGTACGAAAGTATCTGTAAAGGTTTTGATACTTAATGCTTTCAATGTTGCTAGGTCCTCTACGGTGATTTTTTGGATTTCTATCATCGGTAATTGTCCTTCTTTCTATTATTTTTTAGTACTTAAAATAAGCTATACAATAATTGTTCTCTAATCACACCAACAAAATATTTTGTTTCAAGTAAGAACAAACGTGTTCCAGATTTCAAAGTAAATATCCATCTTAACATTCATTTTTTATATTACTTTTCTTTATATATTCACTGCCATAAGAATCTCTTGATAAAAAGCCATAGTCCACTAAATATCTTCTCAATATAGCATAATCATGATAAAAACTTTTGAGAATTTGATTCACTTCTGTTTCCGAATAGGTAACTCCTTCTTCAAACTTATCGATAATAACCTTAAATATTTCTATTTTAAATTTATTTTTTTTAGGAATTACTTTTAACCTACCATCTTCTCCAAAAAATCTATTTTCCAATTTATCTCACTTCTCCTTTTATTGCAAACCATAACATCACAATAAATATTTCAATAGTGTGTATTACTGGTCACAAGATTCTCTTTGACAAAATTTATTTGTTCTTATCTTATCAAAATAAGCAATAAACAAGCCACTAGTCCAAAGGCAACCACAACAAAATGAAGCAACTGTTGCTTAGTTCCACCGATAAAATCTGGTTTTTCATGTTTATAGCTTGGATTAACAGATTTTATATTGTAATCGAGCGTACTACTGAAAAAAATATCTGATGGAATCATAAAGACTAACATAGTTCCATAGATAATTGCCGTAATAGTAAAAATTGATAGTTTGATCCATATACTCGCTATTGATCCTAGTGCTAATGGAATTAAAATATAGAGCGAACAAATAAGCAATTGATTGATTACGATTTTCTTTTTCATAAAATCACCTCACTATTCTTTTATTCTATCATTTTTAATGGACATTCCTATAAATTTCTGAAATTTTCGACAATATTTTTGTTTAACAAAAAAACCAGAACTAAGTGCTCTGGCTACAAATTTTGTAGTATCGTATGTCTCTTTTTCTATAAGAAGAAAGATTATCCAATCAGTAACATTATTTCCATACAATCGGAATAATCGATTCTCCTCTGACAGAAAAACTTTGTCCATCATAGTTAGCATTCACACGCCATTCAAAATGTAATTCTTTCAGCTCAGGAGATAAATTTGTCCATGTCAATTCATCATCTTCAAATGTAAAATCATCATTTGGCGAACTAAAATCAACTTCTTTTGTTCCAATGACATTGCCTTCTTTATCTTCATAAGGGTACTTTTTGTACCCTTAAATTAAAAAGAATAAGACAATAATCAGTTTTTACTGACTATTGTCCTATTCTTTTTTGTATTAATTTTTATCATTTTAACTGTTAGCTTAACTCGTCTCGCACACTAATTACTTAGTTTTATCAGTTCATCTCCAGCTTTATCCCATAAATCATTCATCATCTCATAGTACTCATCATCCATAGCTACATCCACTAACATTTTCGTTTGGTTGCCCGCTGGCTCAAATATATAGTGCTCGATCATCTCTGCAAATTCAGGAACTTCCACATACTTACCATCAGTAACTTCTCCTAAGAATGCGAATTTGATTTCTTTTTCTGGTTCAAAAACGACGACTTTAGAAACCAAGCCATTTCCTGTCTCGTCAACAAACGAAACCGTTTCGTTCAATTTCATCTCACCAGAATAGGTTGATCCTTCTTGAAAAGCAGCAGCCCATTTTTCATATTTACTACGATCAACGACAAGTTGCCAAGCCTTTTCGGGAGCACAATTAAGTATGAATTCTTTTTTGATGTGTTTCATTGTAAATCCTCCTTTTTTGTTTTCTTGCAGACATTCTTTTAATAAACTGTTGTATCTATAGTATAGCATGTAAGCGGACTCAGCATAGTATTATACGTACTGCTATATCCCACGAAGACTTCGTTTTATGTCTGACAGCACTTACTCAAAGAGAGTAGTTCTTTAGCAAAGATAAATCTTCTGGTAATGTTGGACCACACCAGTTACTTATATTTTTCGGTCTAATTTTTTTATAGTTTTTCTCTTTATTCTAGACTAACTTTCATAAGGAGTTATGTTGTTTGATCTTTGTGAGAGCGTTTCTATGAATATGGCAAAAAAATTTATTGTATGCTATAATGCAAGTGATAAGAGAGATATGCGCTAACATACCTCTCCTATGTAGAGCCGTTTAAGACGGTAGCAAGTTTTTTATATGATTATGAAATAACCGAACTGGCTAAAGTTGACGGTTATTTCTTTTTGTCGTTTTTAAGCATATCTACAACCAATTTAATCAAAGCAATGGTAAACATACCAAAACTTAGAATCAATTGTATTGTATCTAATGCAGACAAAAGGCTACTCCTCTCCATAGATTTCAGTACTCACTTTCATAAGCACCACCACCTCTCAGAAGTCGCCACCGTCATAACTTCTCTACAATGAAAAGTATATCATACCTACCAGACTTTTTGAATGAATAATTTTCCTGTTATCAAAGATGTTTGAGACTATTAAAAACAAGATCACAAAAATATTTTGTTATTTTTCCTTATATATAAGGGAGTGATTTTTGGTGTTATTTAATGAGGTTCCTGTAAAAAATACTGTTGCGTGTTCGTATTCTTTTCGGATATACTTAGGGGGTAGAATAGAAAATAAAAAACAGCTCATATCAACATGAACTGTTCAAAACTGAATATAAAAATAAATTGGCACTTCAAAGCCTGGCAGCAACCAAGCATTTGAAGCCTTGTAAAGACAGCAGAAACTGCCCAAACAAGTTGCCAATAGTACTAGCAACATGTACTAGCTTCTTTCATTGTACCTAAAGTTTGCCTATTTTTCTATAGGTTTCTTAGATTCTCTTTGGGTTATGCTGAAAAAGTGGTAGATGATTCTTTGGGACTATTGTGAACGATATTGGGTGATGTTACCTGGTATCGTTTTTTTCTATTCTACAAATTTAATGACAGGAGGTTTCATTCAAACGCAAAACAACCAATCTATGATATTCCTGATTCAAGACTTGACAATGACTGAACTGCTGATCTATATTGTTTTGACCATTCGCCATAAATTTCATTTCCCCATTGATCAGATTCTTCAGGAGTAGTAAATGATCGAAATACATTCTTATCAAAGTTATTGCAATCGATTTCTCCATATTTTCGTTTATTCATTATAATATTAAGTTTATCAAATATTGTTATTTCCCTCCAAACATCTCCAATTGCTAATTTTGAACTTTGCTATTGTCTCATTTGCTAATTCCTTTTACTTAGTTGTACTGGAACAATACCTGTAACTGTTATAATAACAATATTTTCTCCTTTTGAAATCATATATCAATAGTAATTTAACAGATTTAGTTTTTTTATAATAAAAATTAATTAGCTAGACATTTATCTATTCTTTAATATTTTAAAATATTTACTTTTTATGTAGCTTCTTAATTTTCGGAAAAATTATTGTAATCTATAGAGTCGTAAAAGCCTCTATTTTCCTCATAATTAATATATTCAAGCTTATACTTACACCTCGCCAGTTTTTCTATTGGGCCTAACAAAGTACTTAATTTACGAATTTTTTCTTCTGATAATAATTCATTGTCTTTATTTAATTCCGTAACTCCTGATTTTATTAAAAGATCATCAATTATTTCATTTGTAAATTTTCCAGAATTCTCAACCGGTATGTTTAAAATATCGACCAATGACAAGTCATCAAAAATACCTGATCCTATCATTTGAATCGCCATACCTTTGCTTTTTTTACTATAAATACAGTTTGATATGATTACAAAAAATTCTTTAGCTGTAATTTGGGTTCTTAAGATACCAATGAACATATGATATTGAGTATAATCAATATAGTTATCATCTAATCTCTGATTAAGAGTTTTTAATATTCTGTGAAGCGTTCTCAAATAATGTCCGATTTCCATACTAGTCACTGTAGCCTGCTCCTGTGTATAGGTACATAGACTTACTAATCCAAGATTTTTATTGTATTCTTTTTTAAAAGAAATTATAAAATTTTTTACATCAGTGCTTTCTTGAACTTTACTGAAAACATTCAGCAAATTATAAAAATCAGTATGTGTCATATTATAATATTTCTCTTTTTTACGTTCTTCTAATATTTGTTTTTCATTCTCTCGATCTTCTTTTTGAATCTCCACTGTATTTGTAAACGCCTGAAATGCTAAAATAGCCGAAAAACACGGTACAACGAGAGTTACATAGTTTAACCTTGTGAAATACGATACATTTCCATCTACTTTATTTATAAAAGGAAGCGAATTATAAACACCAAGTAAATCAGGCAAAAAAATAAATATTAACAATACAAATACCAGCATAATTATAAGCTTCTTCTTTATCATATTCACTCCTAATATTGTATATAAGTTATTATAGTATTTCGAAAAAGAATAATAGTTCTATAATTCCGTATATTTCTCCTTATTCCCTTTGCTTTTCTCAACTGGATACTTCTTATCATTCAACTCCAGTTTTTTCCCAATTATCCCCTCAACATCCAACTCCAAATCAGATGCCAACATCAAACTATAAATCAACACATCCGCCAATTCCTGTTCAATATTTTCTTGATTCTTCTCTTTCGCTTCCTCACTTGTTTTCCACTGAAAGTTCTCCAGTAATTCAGAAGCTTCTAAAGAAATCGAAATTGCTAAATCTTTTGGATTATGAAATTGTCGCCAATCTCGGTCATCTCTGAATTGATTGATTTTCTTGATTAATTCGTCCATTTTGATTTCTCCTTTTGAATTGTCATTAACTTCTCTCTCAGTTTATCATCACTCGCGTAAATATATAAACCATTGATCCCTCGTTTTAACAAAACATTGATCGAATTCAAAATGATTTGTTCTTTCACTTTGTCGACATTTTCGATTCCATCACGACTTTTGAATGCTTCTGAATCTTTGTATTTCTCAATATCGATTTTCAACTCATTATTTTCAGCATCGTAACCAATCGAAGGACCTAAAATCACACCTACATAGTTTAAATCAAAGCCTTGTATTGTATAAATCGAACCGACCTCATTGATCGTTGCTTCTTCTTCTGCCCAGCTTTTTTTGTAATTTGTGAGATTCCATGGTGCAGAAAAGTCTCCTTCTTCAACAAGATACTTTCCACCATCTTTTTTATGCGTATAATCAAATGTTGAAACAATTCTGCTTAAGCCAAATTTCTGATTTTTTGCTTTTATTTCCATTCGCATATCTTCAGCACTAGAGAAAAAACGAAAATCAAAATTCTCATCACCAAATCTTTTTTCTGCTTCAGACTTTTCTCGTTTTGTAATTTTTGGGAATGACAAAATTTTTCGATCCACAAATGAATCTACCCAATGAACGATTTCAGGATCAGCTTTCATTCTGAATTGTGTTGTTAGATGATATTCTTCATGAACTGGATATTTATCTTTTATTTCAACAAGACTATCTACATTCCAATGACTTTTTAGTTTTAAAACTTGTTTTTCATCGAATACGACAATTGTAACCTTACTTCTTTTGATAACCTCTTCTAGTTGGTTTTCATATTCAAAACTATTGTACTTGTCTTTTGTAGATAGTAATAAATGAGATTCATCTACTAAAACTATATCCGCTTGTTTTCGTTTGCCTTTATCGATATCGTTAATAAAACTTGTTGGTTTCATAAAATTTTTCTTTTTTAAGTTGGGCAAACTTTCTGCTATCTTTTTATATGTTTTCAGCATCTCGTTATGGTTTACTAAAAGATAATTATTATCCTGATTAAAATTATAAAACTCATTATCTTCTTTTTTTTCAGCTAAATCTTGAATCGTTTTAAATATAGAACTCAAAACAACACTTTTACCTGTTCCAGCTTCACCTGCAATAAAAAAGACATGGTGTTCATTTTCCATATCAGTTAAACTTCGTTTGCAGAAATCAATTACTTTTTCTTTTAAATCTTGTTGTTCAGGTGATAATCCACGAAATGGGGACAATTTGAAGGTGTCCTTATTTCTTAAATAATCAACACTATGCTCAACAATTTCTTCATCTCTTAATCTTGTCCAGATTTTAGGAAACAATACTTCATCATAATATCTTTTATCATAATAATTATGAGATTCACTACTTTTGATTTGGCTTCTGTTCTCTACCGTGTATTTTTCATCAGCAACAAAACAACTGATTAAATTTGTTTCTATATTTAACGCTGCAGATACGTTCAGTGTGTCATGACCAATCATGACGATTTTCTTCATCATACTTTTCTTATTACTTTTTAAATGTTCAGACATTCGTTTATCAAAACGGTAACTTTGTCCGACATATGCTTCTGGCAACTTCTTTTTATCTGTATTATATAAGATATACAAAATAGGATAGTTTGTTTCAAAAGGATCTTTTAATTTTTCAACCTCTTCTTCACAAAAATCATAATCTTTAAGCTGGATTTTTATACTATCATCTTCATAATTCATCGTCTTCACTCTCCTAAACACATTGTAACAATTATTTTCAAAATAAGAAATCTTTTATGTAAGAAATTTTTACTTATATCTAATTATTTGATATCAAGTTAAATTATACACATATAAAATTTTATATTGACTTCATATTAAAACACGCTTATTGTTAATAATGCAATACATAAATTTAGAAAATCATTAAGGAGATCTCATTTGAAAAAATACTTATTATTAATCCCATTACTAATTATATTGGCCGCTTGCCATAATAATGAACATGCTAGCGTATCAAACAATAATAATTCTCTAGATGTTACTTTATCGTATAGAGAAGAAGCAAAAAACTCATTAGAAATACTGATAACAAACAATACAGACTCACCTATATACATTGACACCCCAAACACAACGATAGAAATCTACAAAGATGGACATTGGAAAAATAATGATGGTGACGAAATCAAAGGCTCAGCTGCCCTTGGAATGGATCTTGAGGTTCCTGCTAATTCTACAATACCTGATATCATGCCTATTGATATTTCCAAATTACATACAAGAGAAAAATATAGAATGCATTATACTTATTTTAAAAATCCTATTGAACGTGATAAACCAATTGATGTATTTCATGAATTTGAAAAAAGCAGCCACTAACATGCATGGCTGCTTTTTTTCTAATTTGCGATTATCTGATTATATGCTGATGAATTTATTTTAGTATATACTTTGGTTCTATTAGCATCATTCATTTCAGATGAGTTAATTCCAATAACACGACCAGCACCATCAAATAAAGGGCCTCCACTCATACCGCCATACATAATACCCAGTCTATCTTGATAAACCCAGTTGAACCAGTCACTTCTTATGGAACTAGTGGTTACATCAACCGTAGAACGAGTCAAGTATCTACTTTTAGCTTCAAATCCCCAAGAGACTGCATTCTTCAAACTATTTGGTGGCGTTGTCAACATTGCTACATTCGGTGGTACACTCCCAGATGAGCGACTTATATGAAAAGATCCAAAATCTGAACGAATACCTTGCGTATGATCTTTTGATTTGATCCAATCATTGTTAGTAGTCATTTTATTGACTTTATATACAGAAGACGCAATCCATCCAACTCTAGGGTCTTTCCTAAATCCAAAATTCAGAGTAGCAGTTTTAACCCAACCAAATCCATGTTCTTTATCATAAACACAGTGTCCAGCAGTTCCGGCTTTTGTACCTGAAACTTTAAAACCACTTCCATCAGCCATAATCAAACCACCCCTGCCGTTATCAAAAAATAAGTATGCTTTAGCGATAGCTCCGTGAGTCAAATTTGGTCCTGTCTGAGCCGCTCCTCTTGCTTGCACGATATTATCTTGTTCAGATTCTAGAAGCTCTTCAAGTTTCCTATTTTTATATTCCTCTGGTTGTTTTCCATCTTCATATTCTTCCATGGAAATAATTGATACATCACCTTCAAAGTTAGGATTGTCATTTAAATAATCTTTTTTTATTTCCTCTTCCCACTTGTCAATGTCAACCTTTACTTCCTGTAGCCCACTTCTTGTCATTATTGGAGAAGTGTATGATGCTGGATCAACACCATTTATTTCTCTAGTTACAGATACATCAACCCCAGAAATTAATTCTGAATCACCTTCAGCATTTACTTTGATACTACTAACTGTAAATACAGAAACCAACAAAACAGTCCAACCCAATATTTTTCTCTTCAAAATATCACTCCATTTCTTTTAGATAATCCAAACGAATTTTAAGTATCATTTAAATTTCAGTTATAATTATATCACTAATTGTATGAATAAAAAATAGTGAATAAAACTAATAGTAAATTTTTACTTTAAAAAAGTTTTTTCACCTAACAAAATAATATCTCAGAAACATTTTGAAAGGAGTACCATTTGCAAAACCAACGAAAATTATTTCTATTACTCAACTGAATTTATTAATCATTTCATAACAACAAGGCTTGAATCTATCTATATAAATTTTGATAACTTATAATGAAAGCAGATACAACACTATTTTCCTATTTTTCTATCGGAGCTGATTAAGCTCCCTAAACTCTTAACTCAGGAGGTAATTCATGAACATTTTAGTCGTCGGAGGAGCTGGCTACATCGGCTCACATATCGTCAAACAATTAATTGACTCAAACCACAAAGTCATCGTTCTAGATAATCTACAAACAGGACACGCCGAAGCTGTAACCAAACCAGCAACATTTATCAAAGGAAATGTAAAAGACAAAGCCTTACTTAGAAATCTTTTCACCGAGACAACCTTTGATGTTGTATTTCATTTTGCCGCTAACTCGTCTGTAGAAGAATCTATGAAAGATCCGCTATTGTATTTCGATAATAACGTTTCTGGTCTGATTACTCTTTTAGAAGTCATGAATGAATTTGCTGTAAAAACGATCATTTTCTCTTCCACCGCAGCGGTTTACGGCGATACTTCTGAATCAGTAATTACAGAAGATGCTGCGATCATTCCTAAGAATCCTTATGGAGAAAGTAAACGGATGATGGAAAAAATTATTGAGTGGTGTCACACTGCCTATAACATCAATTATGTCGTACTGAGATATTTCAATGTAGCTGGTGCTGACTTATCTGGGAAAATCGGTGAAGATCATCGACCAGAAACCCATTTGATTCCGATTGTTTTAGAAGTTCCTTTAGGAGACAGAGCATTTATTACCATTTTTGGAAATGATTATGATACAAAAGATGGCACAACGGTGCGTGATTATGTCCATGTGGTGGATTTAGCTACAGCTCATTTATTGGCAATGGATTATTTACTAGAGGGAAAAGAAAGTACTATCTTCAATGTCGGCAGCTCGACGGGGTTTTCAACCTTGGAGATCATTAATAAAGTAGAAGGATTTACACAGACAAAAATTCCTGTAAAATATGGCAAGCGTAGAGAAGGCGATCCTCATTCTTTGATTGCTTCAAGTGAAAAAATTGAAGCTATTTTAGGTTGGAAACCTCACTATACTGATTTAGATTCGATCATTAATAGCGCTTGGCAATGGCATATGAGTCATCCAAATGGATATGGGAACATGAACGATAACCAATTCTAAACTAGAAAGAGCCTGCTTGTTCATCTCACAAGCAGGCTCTTTTTATGCATCAAGGAATATTCAACTATTTAAAAATTTTCCTTTATACATCTTTTGCAGATCCATTCTCCTTTTTATCCTCTGGAAGTTCATCTCCTTTTAAAATTTCATCAAGCGAAAAATCAAAAAAGAAGCTTAATTCAACTAAAGTATCTATGTTAGGATACGATTGCTCGTTTTCCCATCTTGATACGGTTTGTCTTGTCACATGGAACGCATCAGCTAATTGTTGCTGTGTTAAATTTTTTTGTTCCCTGCGCTCTCTTAATAATTTTCCAATATCCATACAGCCATCCCATCTTTAAAAACATTTTTTATCACTGTGATCTTATTTGCATTACTTGATAACTTAAATATCACACACTATAAATGATTTAAAAAGCAATTTTAATGTTACATTGCTAGATGCGATGAGAATTCTTATACACTTCTAGATGTTACTATCAAATCTTTTAGAGCGTTCAATAAATAACATAAAATAAACTAGGTGAGCAATTGCCTAGCCACGGCTATTCCCCTAGTTTATTTTATGTTTTGCGTTTATGATATACATTTTATTCAACAAACAGCTCAATAAGTTACTGCCTTTATTTACTGATTTGAATGACCACATTTCCTTTTTTTCTACCTGATTCAACATACTGATAAGCCTCAACAATTTGATTCATCTGATACACTCTATCAACTACTGGTTTTAATTGTCCGTTTTCAACTAAAGCTATAAGCATTTTTAAATCTGGAATATTTACCTTTATAAAACCTTTTGCAATCGTTGCAAATTTCCCTTCATTACTTAAAGATTTTTCCCAATCTTTTTTTGCTGTTTTTCCGACAGCATCAAAAATAAAGTCATACTTCTCTGTATTATGTTTTAAGTCATCCTTTGTATAATCCAGCACATAATCTGCCCCTAAGGTTTGAATCATCTCTTTATTTTGAGTACTGCAAACCCCTGTTACATTCGCACCATAATATTTTGCGATCTGTATACTTGAACTGCCTACAGCACCTGAAGCACCATAAATGAGGATTTTAGTTTGCTTATTGATCTTTACTTTTTTTAGAAAATGGAGTGCTGCAGTTCCTCCAAACGCCAGAGTTACCGCATCTTCATAAGATAGATTTTCCGGAATCAATGCTATGGCGCTTTTTTCTTTTAGAGAAATATATTCTGCATGACCACCAAACTTCATCCCTGTTGAAGCAATCACACGATCACCAATGTTGAATTGGGTTACATTACTTCCTACTTGTTCCACAACACCAGCTAAATCAGTACCTAAAATAGGATTTCTTGGGCGCCTAAATCCAAACATGATCCTAATAAAAGGATTTGTTGCGTTTTTTACCACACAATCGCCACTTGCTAAAGTGGTTGCTTTGATTTTAATAAGTAGTTCATTTGGCTTTATTATTGGTGTTTGAATATCTTTTATTTTTAGTGCTTCTGCCGAACCGTAGCTTTCGCAAACAATTGCTTTCATCAGTTAGTCCTCCTCTTACATTTCATACGTACTTCTCCCCTAGTTTTCGTTAAGACCCTTCCGTTTTATTTTCTGTTTCATCGTTATCACCATAAGTAAATACTTCTTCTAACGACAAATCAAAAACTCTTGCAATCAAAAAAGCGATTTCTATCGTTGGTGAGTATTTTTCCTTTTCAATTGCCACAATGGTTTGTCTTGATACACCAACCAAATCAGCTAATTGTTGTTGGGTCATTTCATCTTTTAAAAAACGTAGTTTGCGTATATTATTGTGTACATTTGTTTTTTTCATCTTATGCCTCTCTTTCATAATAGAATATATAAGATCCTTCTAAAATGATACCAGATAATAAAAATGTATAGGCTAATATTTTAAACATCGTCTCTAAAGGTTGATCGAAAATGACAGCTAGCAATGATGAAAAGAACCCTGCTGTAAAAGTAAAACACAAATTTCGAACAGCTTTCAACTCAATAAATTGATCTCTTTCATCAACGATTCGAGGTTCACTTTCATTTGAAAAAAATGAATGAACAATTTTGAAAATAATCATCATAACAATTTTGATTACAATATTTGCGACTAAAAGTATAACCAAAAATTCAGCCCAAAATTTAGAGACTTCTGTAGATGATGCATTCAAGTCAGTCATTTGTCTTAATACATTTGGATAAAAAGAAATAAAAACAATTATGTTTGTTGTAAGTGATACCAATGCTTTTTTAGAATAATAAGTCATAAGAAAACCCCTCCCGAGTATATGTTATTTGATTCGGTGTCAAATAACGTATACACAGAATAGCATGAATCGACCATCCGTGTCAACGATTATTGACATAGAATCTATCATATTTGATAAATGTTATATTTATGTAACTCTATAAAGGTACTTTTACTAAGCATAAGTAAAGTTAAAAGGTAAGACAAAACTGTTTCCAGTCTCATCTCACCTTAGTTTTTCATTTCAGAGCTAAAAAGCTATTATTTCCTCAAAATCTTTTCCATCGCTTTTCCTTTAGCCAATTCATCAATCAACTTATCTAGATAACGAATTTTTTGCATCAGTTCATCTTCAATATCTTCTACTCGATAGCCACAAATTACACCTTTGATTAGCGAAACATTAGCATTTATTTGCGGTGCTTGGGCAAAAAATGTTTCAAAATAAACTTTATCATCGACTTGTTTCTGTAGCGTTGCTTCATTGTAACCCGTTAGCCAGAAAATGATTTCATCAACTTCTGCCTTTGTCCGTCCTTTTTTTTCAACTTTTTGGATATACAGTGGGTAGACACTGGCAAAAGACATGGTAAAAATTTTTGGTTTCTTAGCTTCCATTCGTTTCCCATCCTTTATTAACTATTTGGCTTTATTATATAGGTATTTTTGGGTTTATTAAACTTTAATGATTCTTTATTGTGAATTTTTTTTACTGCATGATAAAAGTTATGAGTTGTTTGATATTTTCATTTTTTGAATTTTGAGGATGTATTAACATACGCAATCATTCCATCTACTAGTATAACAATACCAATCACACCAACTAATTGGAGCTTAGGAAAAAATCGGATCAATCCAATCAATACGGCTGATGTAATCATGAGACCACTCATTGCTTTTCCAAGTGCCGAGCTATTGATTTTTTTCTTTTCTTATTGGCTTTCTGTATTATATCCGGCAATCAGCCACAACCATTTTCCCCGCCAAAATTGTATCGCACAACCAATAAATACAGCAATCATAAATAGATCAAACATCTTTTATTCCTCCTTTTTGATTATATTCTCCAAAATAAGTAAAAAGGACCTTAACAAATCTGCTAACGTCCTTTTCTATTTTTATTATTGTCCTAAAATATCTAAAATAAGTTGTGCATGCATTCCGGAGCCTACTGGAAAACAGTCTTCCATGATTTTGAATTTTGGATGATGATTCATGTATCCGCAACCTTCTGCTGCTGTACCACCACCGAGAATGAAGAACGATCCTGGTTTCACATCTGTATAAGCAGAGAAGTCCTCGCCGCCCATCATTTTTGGTGCTTCAAACATCCGCTCTTTACCGACAACTTTTTCAGCTGCGGCCATCACGATATCCGTTGCTTCGCTATCGTTATTTACTTCGCTATACCCAAGTAAATAATTTAAATCATACGTAGCATCATACATCTTACAAATGCCATCTATGATAGCTTCAATTCGTTTTTGGATAAATGCTCGAACTTCTTTATTATTCGTACGAACCGTTCCTTGAATTTGTGCTGTATCTGGAATAACATTCGCCGTTTTTCCTCCATTAAATTCACCAATAGAAATCACAGCATTATCAAAAGGACTGATATTTCTTGATACAATATTATTCAGATTATTGATGATTTCTACACCGATCATAATTGGATCAACAGAAAGATCCGGTGTTGATCCGTGAGAACCTTTTCCTTGGATTTTTAATGTAAATACGTCAGATGCGGCACTAGCAGGACCTTTTCTCGTTCCAACCATACCGACTGGAATATTCGGCGCGATATGTAGGCCAAAAACCATATCTACATCATCCATCACACCCGCCTCAACTAATAACTTTGCTCCACCTGGCGGCTCTTCTTCAGCCGGTTGGAAGATAAATTTCACAGTGCCAGCAATTTTATCTTGCATCCCTGTCAAGACTTTCACTGCACCCAGCAACATTGCCGTATGTGTATCATGCCCGCAAGCATGCATCACACCATGATTTTCAGAGGGAAAATCTACATCTGATTCTTCCACGATCGGCAGTGCATCGATATCTGCCCTTAACGCAATTGTTTTACCAGGTTTATTGCCTTTCAAAATAGCAATCACACTGTTTTCCGTTAATGAGCTAACTTCTAAATTAGGAAATTCAGCTAAGATACTTTTAATATATTTTGCCGTTTCTACTTCATGAAAAGATAGTTCTGGATGACGATGTAAATGTCTTCTCCATTTGATCATATCCGCTTGAGGCATTTGTGCTTGAATGTTTGTCATTTCGATTCCTCCTGTAATATAAAATGAACTACGGTTTGCTTTTTATCTTCAACTATCGAGTGGTTGTATAATGTTAGCTTCGTATAACTTGATAGGTTATTTTTGTTTAATAAACATAATCGTCGCAGCCGTCAACAAACCAACGACTAAAAAGAAGAGAAAGGTTGTAATATATTGACCGTTTGATAATTCAACTAGTTTTCCAATAACAGTTGGTGAAACAAAACCACCTAGAATCCCTCCTGTTGCAAGAGTACCGTAACTTGGGGCAAATTTTGCTCCTTCGAAGATTCTTAACGGAATACTCATCATCGTTACAAATGAAATGATCAAGAAAAGGTTAGCTAAGCCCATGACAATTGCTAATAAAACCAGATTTTCAATATAATACGAGCCGAATGCTGAAAATGCACCTAACATAGCGGCAATAGCAACAACTGCTTTTTCTTTATGCTGAAAGAATTTTCCAACAACATAACTCCCGCCAATCGAGCCGATCAGCATAAATAAACCACCGACACTACTGATTACAGCAGCGCTATTTAAATCCAATCCTCGTTCTCCTGTCAAGAAACTTGGTACCCAATTAGACAAACCATATAATAAACAATTGATGAAAAATGAGCTCAAAAATAAAATCCAAACTCGAATATCGGACCAGATCACAAAAATTGAAATTTTATCGGTCTTTGTGGCAACAGCCTCAGCCTTTTCCTGTTTCTTTTCATTTCTAGGAATCGCTATAATTAAAACAATGGCAATAACAACTGCTAAAGCAGTTAAAATAAGATAAGCGTTTTTCCAACCAGCTTTGGTGATGATCGGTGATAAAGCCAGTGGTCCAATAAAACCCGCCACTCCAGAAGATGACAGCAGTAACCCTTGTGCAAAGGTTCGTTTCTCTGGTGAAAAGTTCATTGTGACTTCTTTACTGGCTGATGATGCATAGCCTGAATGAGCTAACAATCCAGTTAAGAAACGTAATAACATAAACATGATCAAAGATGTTCCAAAGCCGAATAAAAAGGCGAATAAACCCATCCCTAAAACAGAACCGATCAAGACAATTCGTGAACCGACTTTATTGATTACCAATCCCATAGGAATTTGCATGATCGCATAACCTAAGAAAAAGGCACTCATAATCATTCCTTTCGCTGCAGGCTCTAATCCGAATTCAGTTGAAATCGGAATCAGTGAATACCCCACTGAAAGCTTATCGATATACACCATGGTATAACCTAAAAACAATGCAACTAACAACAATCCCGTTTTTTTTGATTCCCTTTTTTCCATAAGACCTCCTAAATTAAAAGCGTAATGAGCTCGTTTAGTCTCGACAAGAAAATAGGAAAAAATAAATGTGGTGCTTTTTACCACAATTATTTTTTATCTTTTTCTCGAGAGACTAGCTCATGCAGCTAGATAATAAAAGCGTAATGAGCTCGTTTAGCTTCGAATGAAAAATAGGAAATGATAACTGAGGTGCTTTTTACCTCATTTAGCATTTATCTTTTTTCCGAGAAGCTAGCTCATGTAGCTAGATAATAAAAGCGTAATGAGCTCGTTTAGTCTCGACAAGAAAATAGGAAAAAATAAATGTGATGCTTTTTACCACAATTATTTTTTATCTTTTTCTCGAGAGACTAGCTCATGTAGCTAGATAATAAAAGCGTAATGAGCTCGTTCAACTTCGACAAGAAAATAGGAAAAATTGACTGAGGTGATCTTTACCTCTTTCTATTTTTATCTTTTTCTCGAGAAGCTAGCCCATGTAGCTAGATAATAAAAGCGTAATAAGCTCGTTCTTTCAAAGAGCCTTCATTTCTCTAGTATAATCTATTCTCTACTGAAAAAGAAGAGGTTAATGAGAAAATCATGAATAATTAATTAATGAAAATCGCACAAACATTCAGAAAAAGCTAATAATACATCTAAAAAAAAGCATGAGAGCTGTCACTCACATGCCAATTTTTTAATAGCTTCCATTTAAAATACCCAAAAACTTAAAAATAAAAACAAAAGCCCAATCCCTAGTAAAGTAAAAAAACCAAACACATTATGCATGTTTATCCCAATTCCATAGCCAACACGTTTAGGAATAAAAAAGCGCGATTCCATAAAATATTTTCCCTTTTCTCGTTTTGATTTAACGATTGAAGGAATGGACAAAATCGGATAAGCGAGCAAAATCAAAGCGATTAGAAGATTTAATTTTTGATCCACGAAAAACACCTTCTTTTTTGTTAATTTTATCAGCAACAGTTTTTCAACTGCCACTGCCATTTTACTAAGCTGTAAATCCTTTTTCTTTCATTCCTTCAGCATTCACAAATTTAAGCATCGTTGTCTTTCCTAAACGGAAATCAAATTTTTGATAAAACGCTTCTTTTCCTGCTGAAGCATACAGTATGATATTCATCTGTTCCATCCCTGCTAACAAATTCTCCATTATCACACGACCAAGACCTGATCCTTGATAATCAGGATCTATCGCTACATCATAAACTGCTGCTTGATAACAGCCATCTGATAAGATACGTCCACAGCCAATTAATTCATTTTTATCTTTAGTATAAATCAAGACGAATTTATAAATATTTTCAAACGCTTTTTGGTGGAGCTCTGGTGTGTAGGTTCCCATACCGCATTTTTGTAACAGCTTTTGAATTTTCGTCCCTTGAATTTCTGTACGAACATTACTTAGTCTATAATCCATGGTTTCCCTCTTTTCTGATTGTCTATTTTTAGCTAATGTATGCTGCTCATTTTTTTGTTTTTCTTAATTAATTATACTCGTTTTTCGATGTTGCAGCTTCAAAATAAAACAAAAGACAAAATGTTGACAATATAGATTCGTCAGCTTTTTGTCTTTTGTCTTATTTTTTTAATACTTCTTTTTTGTGTAAATATTCTTCTTCAGTAATATTTCCTTTTGCAAATTCTTCATCTAACCTATCAAATGCTGAAGGTTGTGGTGATTCAGGCTGAGGTGGATTTGCTATCATTTGTTGATTTGATCCATTTTTTATAAAGTAGACCACACCAATAATCACAACAGCTATCAAGATCCACCAAATAATTCCCATACCAAACATTCCTCCTCTCATCATTCCTCTACCTCCTGTAAAAATATCTGAACAGTAACCCATGACTAATCGCTCCTAACTTATTTTTTATCATTGTATAAATAAAATATGTCAAAAGTGTGTCGAAAAAAAATTGAGGTCTGTTCTAGAAATAACATCTTGCTAAAGGTTGATATGTTCGATTAATTTTTGGTAGGAAAGAAAAGACGGATGTTTTTTTAGTTCATCGTTTTCCATGGTCAATGTCTGTTTTTCGACGATTTCTTTCGTCAATGCATCAGAAAAATTTACAAAATCATGATTGGTTGCTTCATTATAAGTCAAAGAGAAATATTTTGATTGGCGATAGTATTGTTTTAACTGACTAGTGGTTATTTTTTCTGGTTGATCAGCAAAATATTCATCATAGCGGGCAGTAAGGATTTTCCCTTCTGCCATCGTCAATTGTAATCTGCCAATCAATCCATCTCCAAAATCTTCTGCATAGCCGATATATTTTGTTTTAGATGGTTGTTTTATTTGATCGGAGAGTTCGGCTGCAATTGCCATCAATCCTTCTCTTGCAGAGGTTGAAGAGCCTTTAACTGTTTCAAAGTTTCCCGAAACTCGATTTTCTTCTCGCATTTGTTTTTCAACAAATGTAATACCATTGACGACAGTTACTAAAGTCCTATCGGTTCGTGGGTTTTGTGCCTGAAAAAATGCATAGTCAGAAAGTCGTTTGTTGGCGCCTGAGTATTTTGATTCGTAATAATTTTCAGCACCGTATTCATTGAATTCAACATTGATGATTTTATTCGTATCGTCTGTAATGATCTCAACAATCCCTTTATTACCGACATCAAAATAACCATCATTGGTAAAATAGTTGCCTTCGATCAAGCCTAGTGGCGGCTGATTTGACCAGAACATTTTCTTTAATTTTTCCTCATAAGTATAAAGCGGTTTAGGATTTGAGCCAAAGGTTGTTTGGGTGGCTCCTGTAACAACATCATAGTTATAGGATGTATTTTCAAAGCTGACATCATTGACAGGTTTCTCTTCTTGTTTTTCACTTGAAGTAGAAACTTCTGATGATGAAGAATTGAAAATTGCTGGTCTGGAAATGTCCTTTGATTTTGCTGTATCTGGTCTTTTATCTGGTTGACATCCTGAAAGACCGACAACGATACCTATAAAGAAAATAGCAAGTAGGTAACTTTTTTTCATAGTCTTTCTCCTTTAGTTTACATGTTAAGCATTGAAGCGATAACCGCTACCCCAGATCGTTTCGATCGGAATTTCTGATAGTTTGCCTCTTTTCAGCTTCTCTCTGATTCGTCCTACATGTACGACAACAGTGTAAATATCGCTATCAAGCTCATCCATCTCCCACACTTGGCGGAATAGCTGTTCTTTCATCCAGACTCGATTAGGATGCTCCATAAAAAAGAGCAGTAGATCAAATTCCTTTGTGGTAAAAATGATTTCTTTCCCTAAAACAAACACTCGACGGGCGCTTTTATCGACCATGATTTGATCAATTTCTAAAATATCATTTGCTTGATCATTTCCTGTTAATAATTGATAACGTTTAATATGAGCTTGGACGCGAGCTACTAATTCACTCGGACTAAAAGGCTTTGTCATGTAGTCATCAGCGCCTAAACCCAAACCACGCACTTTATCGATATCTTCTTTTTTAGCTGAAACGATCATCAATGGAATATTTTTATGTTCCCTAATTCTACGGCAAATTTCAAAACCATCCATTGATGGCAACATGATATCAATAACGATCAAATCAAAGGATTCGTTCAATGCCCGATTCAGACCAACCAGCCCATCACTCGCAATTTCAGCTTCCATATGGTTGATCTCTAAGTAATCTTTTTGTAATTCTGCAATACTTGCATCATCTTCGATCAGTAAAATACGTGATACTTCGTTTGGCATTTGGCTGTCCTCCTCAGGCTTTTTTTAAAAGAATCGTAACGCTCGTTCCTTGGTGAAGTTCGCTTTCGATCATGACTTTTCCTTCATGCATCTCAATGATTTGTTTGACGATCGCAAGTCCTAATCCGCTGCCGCCCGTTTGGGTAGGTCGAGCTTTTTCTCCTCGATAAAAGTGATCAAAAACATAAGGCAGCTGTTCAGTTGAAATTCCTTGTCCATTATCAGACACTTGTATTTTCACCATTTGTGGTGTGTCAGAAACGTTGATCTGGATCGAAAGTCTGCGATCATTTGCTTTAAATTTCATACTATTTTCAATCAAGTTGATAAATACACGATTTAACTGCATACGATCTGCCAATATATAATCGGCTGTTGTATGCTGTGTACTTAATTGAATGGAAACTTGGTTATCCTGCAACTGAAATTCTTCAATGATATGCTTTAAAAACTCATTGATATCAATTCGCTCAAAGTGAAAAGGAATTGCTGCAGCATCCAGTTTGGAGTAAAGAAACAATTCTTCGATCAATTCATTTAATGAAATTGCTTTGGTATGGATCGTTTGCAAATATTTGTCTTGTTTTTCAGGAGAATCGGCCACACCATCCAGCAAGCCTTCCACATAACCAATGATCGAAGTGATTGGCGTTTTTAAATCATGAGAGATACTTGCAACTAGTTCCTTACGGTTATTTTCAAGTTTTATCTGTTCTTCTGTTGAGTGGATCAACGCTTCCCGCATTTTTTCAAAATCGTCTGTTAATTGTTTGACTTCCTGCGCCGTTTGCGTTGATTGCTCATTCATGGCAGCTTCTAAGTGACCATTACTGATCTCAGACATTCCTGCACCTAAATTTTTTAACGGACGAATGATCGTTTTCTTTAATAGGTGATTTAAAAATAGTAAACCCGCAAGCGAAACAAGTAAAATCGAGACAATGACCCATACACCCCATTTGGTCATAAATTCAAGAAAATTATTTTCCTTTTTTAAAACCAACAAACTGCCAGGCATTTGATCGCTAAAATAAAAATCAAACTTCATATAGCGATACAAACGTCCAGCATTATCGATCGTTCCTCTAGTTTCGATATTATTCGCATCAAAAAGAGGGAAATGGACAATCAGTGATTTTTCCACTAAATCTTGAGAATAATAAGCAATGTCTTCTTGCTGCCGCACAACAACACCTAGTGATTCGCTCTCAAATTGATCGATCATTTGCTTTAATTCACCTTGAGGTTTAAGGAGTTGGTCAGGATCGGCTTTGGCTACTCCTCTTAATTTGATGTAGGCCAATTCTTCTTCTGGACTCAATGAACGCTGTTGGGTAAATGTTTTATATAAGGTTGCGGGACTAGGGATTTTCCCTGTCGTAACATAAAAAACAATACAAATGATTGAAATCAAGGATAGACAAGCAATTGCTATGCCTCCAATATATGAAATGAGAAATCGTTTTTTTATTGTCATTTTTTTCTCCTTCGTTTCATTTATAGAGGCAGCAATTGCATTTTATTAGAAGCTAAACGCTGGTTTGAATTTTCCTGTATACGGTTGGTGTTCAACAAATACCGTGATATCTTTACCAGTCTGATCTTTACCCATTCGTTTGTAGGTAAATTTCTTATTGTTTAGCTCAGTTAATTCTAAAGCTGCGCCATATTTATTTTGACCAATGGAAACATGCGCACGAATTTTATTGTGATTCAAGACATCGAAGTAACCGAAATCGCCGCGACTAACGCCTGTTTCTAAATTGAAAAATTCGTATTTATTGGTATCAGCCGCAAATTTAGCTAGACTGATGAAATTTTTGTTGTACTCTGTAACGTCATTTCCAGATTCATCGACTACTTTTGTGCCATTCCATAAAGTCTGACCTAATAGTTCAGCTCCAGATTTTTTTGTCTCTATCTTTCCTGTTGTCGTATTCAATGGTTTTTCTTTTTCTGTAAAAGCTAGCTTACTTTTATTATACGGGATATGTTCAACAAATACATCTACTTCATTTCCAGCTTTGTCCTTGCCTTTTCTTGTGTAGGTGAATTTTTTATTCGTCAGCTCAGTAAGCCCAACTACCGCTTGATAATTCATCGTTTCTGAAATAAGAATTCTTTTTGTCCCATCGTTTGTAATGAAGAAGGTGCCACGATCGCCTCGGCTCTCACCTGTTTTGCCATCGAAAAATTCATAGCGACCGGTTTCAGCATCGTATTTTGCTAAGCCGATGAAATTAGCATTTTCTGCTGTTAGATCATTGTTGTCTTTGTCATATACTTTTGTCCCTTGCCAATTGGTTTTACCTAAAATTTTGTTTAGTTTGTCCCCTTTGGTTTTAGCATTTCCATGCTTAGATTGCTCGGATTGCTGTTGACTACTGCCTTTTGCCCCCAATGTTTCTTGAGCTCCTACACTGCAACCTGCTAGTAATAATACCAAACTTGAGATTCCTACGATAATTTTTTTATTGTTCATGATTTCTTGCTCCCTCCTATAATTGGATAAAACTTTTATTGCTTATCTTTAGTATAAAGAGGAGATGTAAACAGGCGCTAACAAGAAAATAAACAAATTATAAACAATTATGTATTAACTTAAAAAAGGTCGAGACGAAAGTGCTTATTTCCGAAGGAGCTACTTTTGTCTCGCCATTTATTCATATTTAAAGCCCGAAACAAAACTGAGTGTTAGTTTTGATGTGCGCCCCA
>NZ_JAFREN010000035.1 GCF_017377505.1 Enterococcus sp. DIV0212c
ACAGGTTATTTTAGTCTTTATCCTATACCTATCTCAGCTTTCACGACATCCGCGATTTTATCTACATAGTAATCAACTTTTTCTTGTGTTGGTGCTTCGGCCATCACACGTAATAAAGGCTCTGTTCCGGAAGGACGAACTAAAATACGGCCATCGCCATTCATTTCTGCCTCCATTAATTCAACAACTTCTTTGATCGCAGGAACATCCATCGCACCATGTTTGTCAGTTACTCGAATATTCACTAATTTTTGCGGATAAACAGTCAACTCAGAAGCTAGCTCTGATAATTTTTTCCCTGTTTGTTTCATTACATTCAATAACTGAATACCAGAAAGCATTCCATCACCGGTTGTATTGTAATCCAAGAAAATCATATGTCCAGATTGTTCTCCACCAAAATTATAATCATTTTTACGCATTTCTTCAACGACATAACGGTCACCTACTTGAGTGATCACATCTTTCATGCCAGCTGCTTCTACTGCTTTACGGAACCCTAAATTACTCATAACAGTAGTCACGATCGTATCTTTTTTCAAACGATTCTTTTCAGCTAAATATTTTGCGCAGATAAACATGATCTTATCTCCGTCAACAATATTTCCTAATTCATCTACTGCAATGATCCGATCACCATCACCATCAAAAGCAAGACCCGCATCAGCGCCTTTTTCAACAACCATTTCGGCTAACTTCTCAGGATGAGTAGAGCCTACACCATCATTGATATTCAAGCCATTAGGACTTGTGCCCATTGTATAAAAGTCTGTTTCTAAATCTGCGAACAAACGATTGACAGAAGTTGCTGTAGCACCATTTGCTGCATCAATACAAACTGTCATTCCAGATAAATCCCCTGGAATTGTTTGAACCAAGAACTGAGAATATTTCAATAGACCTTCTGGAAATTCATCTAATGAACCCAAACCTTCAGCTGAAGGTCGTGGCAAGTTATCTTCTTCTGCATCTAATAAAGCTTCGATCTCAAGTTCTTGATCATCAACTAATTTAAAACCATCTGAACCAAAAAACTTGATCCCGTTATCTTCAGCCGGATTATGAGAGGCTGAAATCATTACACCTGCTGATGCTTTTTGTAGTCTTGTTAAATAAGCCACTCCTGGCGTTGAGATAACACCTAATTGGAATACTTCGATTCCAACAGATAAAAGACCTGAAATCAACGCTTGTTCTAATAATTGACCTGAAATACGTGTATCACGACCAACTAATACTCTTGGACGGCGTGTAGAATCTTCATGCTGACTTAATACATATCCACCAAAGCGGCCTAATTTAAATGCTAATTCTGGTGTTAGTTCTTTATTTGCAATTCCTCTAACTCCGTCTGTTCCAAAATATTTACCCATTATAACTCTCCTTCTACTTACTAAGAGAGTATCAGTTGTTTCTTCTGAATAAAAAACAAAAGAAACAACTGATCTCTCACTTCAATCAACTTAATTTGCAGAAACTGAACTACTCCCATTTTCTATCTCTTCTTCAACAGTACTATCACTGCTGGATGAACTTGAGGAGCTAGATGTACTGGAGGAACTTGTCGTTTTTTCACTGGATGGCAAAGGTGTCGGTAATACTTGATTTGAATACGACGTTGTGGAACTTTGTCCGCTAGTTTCAGAAAAACTGGTATTGTTTCTCGCAAAAACGGGATTAATCGTCACTTCTACTTCCTCAGGTGAAACAATATACTCTGCATTTGTTGGAATTTTTATTTTTTGTTTTGTTGATGTTTTTATATTACTTATATCAACAGGCAATTCTATTGTATCAATTGCATCTAATACTGATTTTATTCCTCTAATTTCGACTTTTTGCTCTGACAGATTAAAGGTATAATGCTCAACATCAGAAGGCGGTGAACCTGTCGGGCTGATCGTCAGTCCAACTTCTTTTGAAGGTAAAGACAAATCAACGACTACTTTTACTTGTGGCGCTGGATTTTCAATGTTTAGGACCTGTCCTTTACTATCGATTGCTTGAACATTGACCGTTTGTTTGATGGTATCAACAGATTGTTTGACATTTGATAACGGAGCAATCACACGGTCAATTGCTTTAGCAGTCTCTTCTCCAGTTGTAATCTCTACTTTTTTAGGACTTACAGCAACCTTCTCTACTTTATAGCCGCCAGTCTCGATGGATTCTGGAAGTTGTGCTTCTACATCGAATGATTTGGTTACTTTTTTCTCTACAGTAACAGTTATCGTTTTAGGTTCGATTTCAGCCGTTACAGCCGTACTCAACCCTTTTACTCTCAATTGAATTTCCGAAGTGCCAAGCGGTGTTTTAGTCAAATCAGCAACCACTTGAAAGTTTCTAGTGTCTTCATTTGATTCTAAATTCAATTGAATTCGATTAGCACTGCTTAAATGAACATTAACTTTTTCTTCATAACCAGAAACAAAAAATTTATCTTGATCATATTCTACCTGAACAGGAATGTTATAAAGCATTTCGTCATAGACTTGATTGGTACCAGACATATTAGATATATTCCCGGATGAATTGGCATTAAAAAATAGTAATAGGGCAAAAAGTAATGCTAGTAATACTGACAACCAATTGCTCTGAGAGGGCTTTTTCATTTCTTTTTCGCCCCTTTCGATACACCTTCAATAAAGTGCTGCAAAAGATTCTTTTTGTCTTTACTTTCTTCTTTTGGAACTAATTCTGCTCTAAGAATTTTTAGATACTCTTCTTGAGTCAATCTAGGAATCAAGTCATTATTTAGTGTCAGACTGACATCACCTGTCTCTTCTGACACAATAATCGTTATCGCATCACTAACTTCACTAATACCAACAGCCGCACGATGACGAGTACCGAATTCTTTTGGAATCAAATTACTTTCTGACAAAGGAAGATACGCACTGGCTACAGCTATTTTCCCTTGCTTAACAATTACGGCCCCATCATGTAATGGCGTATTTGGTATAAAAATATTGATCAGTAATTCTCCTGAAATATCGGCATCCAGATCGATCCCTGTCTCAATATATTCATCTAAACCAGTGTTTCGTTCCACTGTAATCAGCGCACCAATTTTTCGTTTAGACATATACTGAATGGCTTTATCGAAAGCAAGGATCATTTTTTCATCTTCTTGTTGCTCAGTCTTACTTGTACGGAAAAACGAGCTTCTACCAAGATGTTCTAAGCCACGCCGGACTTCTGGTTGAAAAATTACAACAGCTGCTATCACACCATACATGATTACTTGATTCATTAGCCAAGACAATGTATGTAGACCAATAATCTCACTCAGTATTCGGATCACAATAAAAACAGCGACCCCTTTTAGTAACTGGACGGCTTTGGTTCCTCTGACGAGCATGATCAATTTGTAGACAAGATACCATACTACCAGAATATCTATAATATTAATAATATAATCACGCGACAAGAAATCTGATGAGATCAATTGCCGCCAATAATTCAAATCAAATAATTGACTAAGTTGAAAAGACATCATAAACCTCACTTCTCTCTGAAGATTTCTTAATAAGTATACCATAATATTTTATTCGATTACAGAACAGAGGATGAAAGATAGAAAAAATTAGG
Source organism: Enterococcus sp. DIV0212c (assembly GCF_017377505.1). Taxonomy (GTDB): domain Bacteria; phylum Bacillota; class Bacilli; order Lactobacillales; family Enterococcaceae; genus Enterococcus_L; species Enterococcus_L ikei. The sequence goes on from NZ_JAFREN010000035.1 coordinate 3,592, forward strand.
AAATGATACAGAAAGTGACTGAGCAATAACTCTGTGAGCTATGACCCAGTCACTTAAAATTCAAATATGCGGTGAGAAAAAAGCCAAATTTATTCTTCTGACTTCTCGCGTTTGGCAGCTCGTTCTGCTCGTCTAGCCGCTCTTCTTGCTTCAGCTTCTGGATCTACAACTCGCTCTTTTTTTACACGAGGAGCTTTTTCAGCCACTGTTTCGTCAGTCGTTTTCTCTAATTTAGCCCGAATTTTCTCTTCTTGACCAGCCATCCGTGCGTAATTGTAGAAACGATTTTTCGCGTCATTAACGGTTTTTTCAAAAAGTTTCCCAGCAAATTCTGGCTGTGTCGATTCCAATGAAGAAAAACGAACTTGTTTACGCATAAAGCTTTTCATCTCTTCAAAATTCGGTTTTTTATAGTCTAATGTCATCGGATTTTTCCCTACTTCTCTTAGTTCAGGGTTGTAACGATACAATGACCAATAGCCAGAATGAACTGCTTCTTTTGCTTCTTCAAGGGTTTTGCTCATACCGCCAGCTAATCCATGGGTAATACATGGTGTATAAGCAATAATGATTGAAGGTCCTGGGAAGCGTTCAGCTTCTTCAAAGGCTTTGATCGTCTGCATTTGATTCGCTCCAGAAGCGATTTGAGCCACATAAACATTGCCATAGGTCATTGCCATCATGCCTAAATCTTTTTTAGAAACGTATTTCCCGCTCGCAGAAAATTTAGCAATCGCAGAGGCTGGTGTTGCTTTGGATGTTTGTCCACCAGTATTAGAATAAACTTCATTGTCTAAAACCAACATATTGACATCTGCACCACTGGCAAGTACATGATCGATCCCGCCGTAACCAATATCATAGGCCCAACCGTCTCCACCGATCATCCATTGGCTATTTTTCACAAACAAATCATTGTCTGCATAAATTGCTTCTAATAATGGTTGTCCAGCTTTTTCATCAAGCAACGCCGCTTTAAGTTTTGCCGCACGTTGTTGTGTGCCTTCACCACTGTGCATATGATTGATCCAGTCTTCCATTAATAATTTTAATTCAGGGGAAGCAACGTTCATAGCTTCGCTCATCTTCATAGCTAAATGTTCACGGCGAGTTTGGCTGGCTAATAACATGCCGTAACCATATTCCGCATTATCTTCTAGTAAGGAATTAGACCAAGCTGGTCCTTGCCCCTCATCATTTGTCGTATAAGGTGAAACAGGAGCCGCACCACCCCAGATTGAAGAACAACCTGTTGCATTTGCGATCATCATCCGATCACCAAACATTTGCGTCAATAATTTCACATAAGGCGTTTCTCCACAACCAGAGCAGGCGCCTGAAAATTCTAGTAATGGTTTGTTGAATTGTGTACCTAATACGGTATTAGGTTTTGCTGGATTTTCTTTTTGTTTCAACGTCATAGAGAATGCCCAGTTCATTGCTTGTTCTTTTTGTTCTTCGTAAGGTTTCATAACTAGTGCTTTGCCTTTAGCAGGACATGCATCAACACACAGACCACAACCTGTACAATCTTCTACGGAAACTTGGATTCGGTACTTAAGACCATCTGCTCCACGCATTTCTCTTACGATATACCCAGCTGGTGCTTCTTCCATTTCTTCGTCATCTGCTAAGAACGGACGAATCGCTGCGTGCGGACAAACAAATGCACATTCATTACACATCGTACAACGATCGCTATTCCATTCCGGCACTTCTACAGCGATCCCGCGTTTTTCCACAGCAGTTGTCCCAAGCGGCATCCGACCATCTGTCATATCATTTTTGATAAACGCACTAACCGCAAGATCATTCCCTTCTTGGCGGTTGATTGGCTCAACAATTTCATGAACATAATCTGTCACATTTGCTTTGCGCGCTTTCGGTTTTATCTCCACTGTTTTCCATGATTCTGGAACCTCGACTTTGTGTAAAAGTTCAACTGTACGTTCAATTGCTTGAACATTTTTTTCAACAACCGACATTGATTTTCTAGCGTAGCTTTTGAATGCTTCATCTTTTAAAATCGGCAACACTTCATCAAACGGCATGATATCTGCTAATTTGAAGAATGCTGTTTCCATCGCTGTATTGATTCGTCCACCTAAACCAACTTCACTTGCTAGTTTAACGGCATTGATCGTGTAAAATTGAATATCATTTTCAGCTAAATATCGTTTTAATTTTTTTGGTAAAAAACGTTCTAATTGCTCGTCATTCCAAACTGTATTTAGTAAAAATGTCCCGCCTTTTTTCAACCCTTTAACTAAATCATACGTATTCAAATAAGCCGCCGTATGACAAGCAACAAAATCCGCATGTTCAATCAAATAAGTAGAACGAATTGGTGTGTCCCCAAAGCGTAGGTGAGAAACAGTTAAACCACCAGATTTTTTAGAATCGTAATAAAAGAATCCTTGAGCATATTTATCCGTGTGATCTCCAATAATTTTGATCGCTGATTTATTTGCACCAACTGTCCCGTCTGAACCAAAGCCCCAGAATTTTGCTTGATACGTTTTTTGGTTAGTTAAATCTAACGCTTCTCCGCAATCCAGTGAAGTGTATGTCACATCGTCCACAATTCCGATCGTAAAACGTGATTTTGCTGCCTTTTTATCTTTTAATAACTCATCATAGATCGCAACGATTTGATTTGGTAAAACATCTTTTGAGCCTAATCCATAACGTCCGCCAATGATCATTGGACGCAAATCTGATTCATACATTGCACTTTGAACGTCTAAAAGTAAAGGCTCGCCTCCTGCTCCTGGTTCTTTTGTACGATCCATCACGCCGATTGCTTTAACCGTCTTAGGCATTTTTTCTAAAAAGTTTTCAATTGGGAAAGGACGATACAAATGAATATTTAAGAAACCTACTTTTCTGCCTTGTTTCGTTAAGTAATCGATTGTTTGTTCAATAGCCTGCGCTGCTGACCCCATCGAAACAATCACTTCTTCAGCATCTTCTGCTCCATAATAAGTAACTAAATCATAATTTGTTCCTCTAAGTGCATTGATTTCATCCATGTATTTTTTCACAACAGCTGGAATTTGTTCATAATAACTATTGATCGTTTCACGTTGTTGGAAATGGATATCTGGATTTTGGTTTGTTCCACTAACGGAAGGATGATTTGGATTCATACTTCTGCTGCGGAAAATAGCTAATTTTTCTTGATCCATTAATGGCGCTAATTCATCATACTCCAATACTTCGATTTTTTGAATCTCATGACTTGTCCGAAATCCATCAAAGAAGTTAATAAATGGAACACTTGATTCAATTGAAGCTAAATGAGCGACTGCTGATAAATCCATGACTTCCTGCACACTGCTTTCGCATAACATGGCAAATCCGGTCTGACGAGCCGCCATAACATCTCCGTGGTCACCGAAAATATTCAACGCATTGGTTGTCACGGCACGGCTAGCGACATGGAAGACTGACGGAAGCAATTCTCCAGCAATCTTATACATGTTCGGTATCATCAATAACAATCCTTGTGAAGCGGTATATGTAGTTGTTAATGCACCTGTTTTCAACGATCCGTGGACCACGCCGGCCGCGCCTGCTTCTGATTGCATTTCAACAATTTTAACAGGTTGTCCAAAGATATTTTGCTTGCCTTCGGCCGACCACTGATCGACAAGTTCAGCCATCGTTGAGCTTGGTGTAATTGGATAAATAGCGGCTAATTCAGTAAACGCATATGAAATGTATGCGGCTGCTGTATTTCCATCCATCGTCTTCATTTTTCGCATTATTTAGTCATCATCCTTCTATCTAAAAGTAGAATAGTTGCACGCATATTCTTCTCTATTATAACGGAAGCCAGTCAATTTTGAAACAGTTTGTGAAAATATTTCACAAACTTATTGATTATCTACGTTTTTATCCTTAGAATAAACAAGAATTTTGTGAAAAAAATAAAAAAGCTGAGAAGAATAATATCCCAACTTAGTATCTTCATAAATCATGATTTAGTGAGCTTTCTTTTTTATACCTCAGACCTTTTTCCGCCAGCCTTCTAAGTAGCTGATAAACCCAGTTATCTTTGGGAGAAATCCAATTTCGTTTGATCTCATTTCGCTTGTTTGTATCAAAATATCTCGGCGGCTTTCCGTCCAATTTATCGTGAGTATGATAGGGATCATCTCTTGGTCGTTCTCCATAGTTAAAAGATTCACCATTGGCGATGGCACTTTCAAAATAATCACTAGCTTGTGTTTGTTCTTTCCACTGACTTAGAAGCTGACCTTGTTCATCTATAATAAATTCGCTGTGATAATCTCCAGATAAAATTTTCCGATAGAAGCCACGCTTTCTGATTTTCTTTATTAACCCTTTATTTGTAAGAGTTCTAACACCTTTATTCAGATCATCAGCTGATACGTCTACACCAAAATGAGCGCGATTATGATATTGAGGGTCGGCATAAAACCAATCTTTGCCAAGAATCAGTTTTATTGCTGCTTCATCGTTTTTCAAGTCGTATCTTTTTTTATAGTTTTCTACATATTCAATATTACATCTATCTAATTGATTTCTAAATTGATGAATTTTTGTTTCAGTTGCGTATTTTTTCTTGAGTGCTGTTTTCGTTAATTTTTTGTCTGCTTGCGCTATAACCAATCCATTCGGAAATGCTCGTTGTACAGATTTTGAATAACTATTAAAAAAAGGAGCCCCAGGAGGCATTTTGTTGCAGAATTTATACTCTGTTGACGCAAATTGTAAATCACCTGAATCATCCAGATATCCGCCCAAATGATCAATAACCAGTATCACTTTCGCTGCATCTGAAAGCAGACTTTTTTCAAACATTTCAGTATAGATCTTAGAACCCACTAAAAATATCGATGGATCATCCGTCAGTGTATTGTTATTTAAATTATTTATGTAAGCAATCAGAGCAGCTTCGTCCCAGCCATGTTGCTGAAGTTTTTCTACTTTTTCAAGGATAGTTGAAGAAAAATTTAATTCTTGCATCTCTTTTCTCCTTTGTGTTCGTTTGACTTCTACTATACCTGCTTTTTTATTAAATTTACACTTATTTGAATAAACTCGAAGTAGAAAAAGAAAGAAGTGTGTGGGACAAAAGTAAAAAGCACTTTTGTTTCACACACGAACTACGAATAAACGGTGGAAACAGAAGTAACCTCTTATTTCTCGTGGTTAAACACTTCTGTCCCATCCTCTCCTAATATATATTTTTTAAGCAGAAACTTCATAGCTTTTTCTGATTTTTTCTAAGACAACAGAAGGTTTAGCTTCTTTATTTTTATGTGCCTCTCGATGCTCTTGTAAATGCTCTGGGCGTTTCAGCCAGTTTTGAAAATCTTTTTTACTTTGCCATTTTGAAACCAACATAAATTCACAGGTATCTTTATCTTCTGAAAACCAGCATTCACTTGATAAACAACCAGAAAATCCTACCATTGAAGCTACATCTTTACTGGTTTTAGCTTCAAAAATTTCTCTGCCTTCTTTTTTTATAATAAATGCAACAGTTTGAACGATCATGAGTTCCTCTCCTTTTCTAATTTTAATTGATAATGATTCTCACTTAAAATTATAGCATACTTCTTTATTAACTGAACAATATAAAAAAAGTGACTGAGACCTAACTCTTTGAGTCACATCTCAGTCACGTGAAAGCTTGATAAACAGTGGAATCAGAAGCAACTCCTTCTTATTTCTCGGAGTTAAACACTTCTGTCCCATCCTCACACTTCTTAATATAATTCTAAATATTGTTCTCTTTCCCATTCAGAAACAGTTTGACGGAAAGCAGCCCATTCCATACGTTTCGCTTCAACAAAGTTCACATAAATGTGCTCACCTAAAGCATTGATCATCACATCATCTTTACGTAATTCTTTGATAGCATTATGCAATGTTGAAGGTAAATCATGGATTTGTGCTTCTTTTCGTTCTTCTTCATTCATCACATAAATATTGCGGTCAACCGCTTGCGGTGGATCAATTTCATTTTTGATTCCATCTAATCCAGCTTGTAAAAGTGTTGCCATTGTTAAGTATGGATTTGCCGACGGGTCAACCGAGCGTAATTCTAAACGAGTAGACAGTCCACGTGATTCAGGAACACGTACCAATGGCGAACGATTGCGACCGCTCCAAGCAACATATACTGGTGCTTCATAACCTGGTACTAAACGTTTATATGAATTAACAGTTGGATTACAAACTGCTGTATAAGCGCGAGCATGTTTCAATAACCCACCAAGGAAATGATAAGCTGTTTGACTTAATTGCATCGGTCCATTTTCATCATAAAAGACATTTTCATCGTCTTTAAATAATGACATATTGCAGTGCATTCCTGAGCCATTGATACCATATAATGGTTTTGGCATAAATGTTGCGTGCAAGCCATGTTTTCTAGCAATTGTTTTAACGACTAATTTAAAGGTTTGGATGTTGTCACAAGCTTCAATAACATCAGCATATTTAAAGTCGATCTCATGTTGACCTGGTGCAACTTCATGATGTGATGCTTCAACTTCAAATCCAAGACTTTCTAATTCAAGAACGATATCTCTACGACAATTTTCACCAAGATCGGTTGGGGCAAAATCGAAATATCCACCACGATCGTTTAAATCCGTTGTGATTTTACCATCTTCATCTAATTTGAATAAGAAAAATTCCGGCTCAGGCCCAAGATTGAATGAAGTAAAACCTAACGCTTCCATATCTGCCAGTGCCCGTTTTAAATTACCACGAGGATCCCCTGCAAATGGCGTTCCATCCGGATTATAAATATCACAAATCAAACGAGCAACTTTCCCGTGTGTGCTCTCCCATGGAAAAATCATCCACGTGGATACGTCTGGATATAAATACATATCACTTTCTTCAATTCTCACAAAACCTTCAATAGAAGACCCATCAAACATCATTTTATTGCTTAACACTTTGTCTAATTGGCTCACTGGAACTTCCACGTTTTTGATTGTTCCCATAATGTCTGTAAACATTAATCGTAAAAATCGAACATTTTCTTCATCGGCTATTCGTTTGATATCTTCTACTGTGTTTTGTCTTTTCGTCATTGTATCCTTCACGTCCTTCATTTTTTGTGTAAAGCTAAACTGTTACAATTTTGGTCCTCTGGATTGGAATGGATTTTGTTGAGTAAGTCCGCCTTGAGAAATAAGTTCATCATATAAAATCTTCCGAACATCTTCATCGGTCAGCGGTTTGTTTGATTCTTGGGCATGCAATTGTTCTTCTAGCTTCATTTCATAGACACGTTTGATTCCTGCCATGTTTAGACCATCAGATAAATAATCTTTGATTTCCAGTAATACATCGATATCGTTCAGTGAATACATACGCCGATTTCCTTCGCTTCTTTCTGGATGAATCAAATCTTGCTCTTCATAATAACGGATTTGACGTGCTGATAAATCGGTCAGTTTCATAACTGTACCAATTGGAAAAACTGACATCGATCGTCTCAGTTCCTTTTCTCTCATATCCACCCCCCTCTCTTATTTAAAAGCGCAGCAGATTGTTTAGCTCTGGTAGAAAAATAGGAAAATAGGTTTGTGTATTTTTTTGACACAGGTATATTTTATCTTTTTCTGAAGCTCTGTCCTGCATAGCTAGATATGTTAAATATAGAATATCAATACTTTTTTCTGTTGTCAACGATTTATGTTAGGTTTCCTGACATAAAAAACATTTTTTCGATTTTTTAATCAAAAAAGTAACTATTCCTATCATTTTTCGTGAAATCATCTAACATCTATTATTTAAATGAAAATAGAAGAGCGAGGCAAAAGTAAAAACACTTTTGTCTCGCTCTTTAAAAACTAAATTAAACTACTTTATAACGTCTACTTACCTAACTACTCTGAAGAATTTGCCCATCTCGAGCCATCTTTAGCAAAGCCTTTAACATGATAAACATTTTCATCTTCCTCAAAACTTTCCGATAAAAGTAATGTATGACGCGTTAATTCGCTTAGTTGTTGTCCTTGGTCCGATGGAATATCAAGCTCATAAGGAACTAATAACTCCATCATCTTTTCTCTAACGGCTTTTGTAAGTTGTTCTTTTTCCTGCGTACTTTTAGCTGAAACCAATACGTTAGGAAATAGGGTCGGAGTAAACTCGTTTTCATTGATTTGATCACTTTTATTGTAGACTGTTAAAACCGGGATCTGCTCTAAATCAAGATCATTCAGTAAGTCGACAACTGTTTCTTCATGCTGTAAACGATCTTCTGCACTTGCATCGACTACATGCAATAACAAGTCCATCCTGCGGCTTTCTTCTAGCGTTGATTGAAAAGCCTCGATCAATTGTGTGGGTAAATCCTGAATAAATCCTACTGTATCCGTCATCGTTACAATCATCCCTTGTGGAAGTTGCCATTTTTTTGTTAAAGGATCTAAAGTCGCGAACAATTGATCTTCTGAGTAAGTTCCAGCTGTTGTCAGTAAATTTAAAATTGTCGATTTACCCGCGTTCGTGTAGCCAATCAAACCGATTTGAAAAATGTCAGATGCTCGGCGCTTTTGTCTACTTCGTTCACGATGAGCTGTTACTTCTTTTAACTCTCTTTTAATGGCTGTTATTTTGTTTCGAATATGTCGGCGGTCAGATTCAAGCTTAGTTTCACCAGGACCTCTTGTACCGATTCCCCCACCTAAACGTGATAACTGTTTACCTTGTCCAATCAATCGAGGTAACAGATAATTCAATTGTGCCAGTTCAACTTGTAATTTACCTTCTTTTGAACGTGCCCGCATCGCGAAAATATCTAAAATCAACTGGACTCGATCAATGACTTTGACACCAACGGCCTCAACAATCAACTGATTTTGTCTCGGTGTTAATTCATGATTAAAAATAACGATATCTGCTTCATATGCATCGACTAACTGAACTAGTTCCTCTACCTTTCCTTTACCAATCACGGTTTGACGGTCTACCCGAGGTCGTTTTTGTGTCAAAGAAAACACGACTTCACCTTGTGCTGTTTTAGTTAGATTTTTCAATTCTTTCATAGAACCTTCGAATCTAGTATAATTTTCTTCTGTTTCCACACCTACTAAAATAACCTTTTCTGCTATCTTATTCATTTTTTATCCTTCCGAAGAAACCAGCCAGTCTTCGATTTTTTTTTCTAATTCTGAAATTGTTTCAGGAAATTGGACTAAATCCCACCAGCTAGCGTTCATGCGATTTCTAAACCACGTCAATTGTCTTTTGGCATATCTTCTTGAATTTTGCTTTACTTGTTCAGTTGCTTCATCTAACGTTTCTTTGCCAGCAAAATAGGGGAAAAACTCTTTATAACCGATTCCTTGAATCGATTGTTGTGTTTGTTGCTCATACAGTAATTCAGCTTCTTTTAACAGTCCTTGTTTAACCATCATATCTACACGACTATTAATACGATCATACAATAACTTACGATCTGTTTCTAAACCAACAAGAAAATAATCATACAATTGCTTTGGTTTTTCTTTTGGTGTTAAAATACTGAAACCTGTTTTATCAAAAACTTCTAGTGCTCGAACAACCTTTTTACGATTATTAAAATGAATACTTTCAGCTGCTTGTGCATCTTTTTCTTGCAACAATTCCCACAAACGTTGATTGCCATGTATTTCTGCAAACTGTTCATATTTTTCACGAATCTCTGTTGACTCATCTTGAGAACCCAATTCAAAATCATAAAGCAGTGCTTGAACATAAAGTCCCGTCCCGCCTACAACGATTGGCAACTTTCCTTTTGCTGTAATTGAATCAATTGCCTGTCGTCCTTCTTTTTGAAAATCTGCCACAGAATAGGTCTCAGATAATTCACGGCAATCTATCAAATGATGCACAATACCAGCTCGCTCTTCTTCGGTCGCTTTTGCTGTTCCTATATCTAAATGTTTATAGACCTGCATTGAATCTCCACTAATTATTTCTCCATTTAACTCTTTTGCTAGTTCAATACTTAAAGCGGTTTTCCCAACTGCTGTCGGTCCTACTATTACTAATACTTTTTTCACTCTATTATTCATCCTTTATTTTGTATCAACTCACGTATTTGCAATGCAATACCTGGAAAATCAGTATGAATCCCAGTCAATTGATGAATAAAACAAAGCTTCATCTGTTCTTCATCATTTACAGTCCAAGGCCGAATCGATTTTGGAAAATCTGCCAAATCGGCTAAATGCTCAAGTACCCAATCAATGTTGGGATGAATGCCTTCAATAAATGTTGACTGAAGCGCTTTTTGTTCAGCTTTTTCTGATAAATTAAATACTGAAGCGATCTTTTGATTTTTTTCTATCTCCCAAATTTTTTCTAAACTTGGAAAATAAAAACTTGAATACATATAATCAAATGGCCAACTTTGAGATTGCATAAGTTGAACGATCAATTCTTCAATACCTTCATAATGTATCTTATCTGTTTTTATTTCAATGTTCAATAGACCATGAAAATTTTCTCTTTTCAACAGCAGTACAACTTCTTCTAGAGTAGGAATTTCTTGAACCATTGGATTTTTTTCAAACCAACTGCCCGCATCTAATTGTTTTAGCTCTGTTAAGGTTAATGCCCCAACTTCTCCGTAACCATTCGTAGTGCGAGCGACTGTTTCATCATGAATGATAATCAACCTATTGTCTTTTGATAATTGGACATCTAACTCGATTCCATCTGATCCAACTCGGATGGCTTCTTTAAAAGCTGCCAAGGTATTTTCTGGATGGGTGCCTTTGCTGCCACGATGGGCGATTATTTTTGTCACAGTTCTCCCTCCAATCGAAATTATTGTATCATTCCTAAGAACGAGTATCAAACATTTATTAAGCTCTATGCTTTTGCATATAGATAGAATAAGGTTGAGATAAAAGCATCTTGCCCGAGAACCAAGTAGTTGTCGTGCAATATCAACTCGTACCTTATTATGTTACCACTTTTAGTTGCTTGTTTGACACCGTTTATCGGGATCAAAAGGGTCTGAGATATAACTCGAAGAGTTATGTCTCAGACCCTAACAGATACTGATTCAATTCTTTGGATTTTCTTCCTCATCACAAATTAACAAGGAAACTTTATTAATATCTTCTTTAGTAGATAGTTCAGATTGCCACTGAGCTTGCTGCAATACTGGTTGTAAGTCCATTATTCGAATACATATAAACATGAATTTTATACGTTCCTGTATTATGATTATGGTTTTTTATATCTACAGTAGTTTTATACGTTCCATCTGATTGTTTGACTGCATCATACCATTTTATATCTGATTGATTGGCTTTGCTCCATACAGGAACAGATACTCGAGTTATTCCTGATTGGCTTACTCCTGTTACAGTTACATCAAACGTGCCTTTGTTGGTATTATATTTTCCTACTTCTGCACTCAATTTTGGAGTAGAAACTGTAAATTTGTTGCTTGTTATAAATTTCATTGTTCCATTTGGAAGTTGGATATACGTGTGTACATTGTAATTACCTGCATCTTTATGTTTTTTTATATCGATGCTTGTGCTGTATGTGCCGTCGCTATTTCTCTTACCAGAATACCATTGAAGATCATCTTGGCCATTTTTATCCGACCAAGTTAAAAAATGAACAGGTGTGTTAACATCATAGATCCCCATTGAAATA
>NZ_JAFREN010000036.1 GCF_017377505.1 Enterococcus sp. DIV0212c
GATTTGCCATAATTTTTTTATCAATCAACCTTCAGTCAATCGCTTAGAAGTAGTCAAACAAAATATTTGATTATCGATCACGCACCATTCTCTCTCAATTTATCAGCAAATTCATTGATTTTACGAATCCGATGATTAATGCCTGATTTTGAAATGGCGCCAGAGGGAATCATCTCGCCTAATTCCTTTAAACTAACTTCTGGGTACTCTAAACGTAATTCTGCAATTTCCTGCAATTTCCCTGGCAATGCGCTTAAGCCAACGACACTTTCGATATATTGAATGTTTTCAATTTGTTTGGATGCAGCATCAATCGTCTTATTGAGATTTGCCGTTTCACAGTTAACTAAACGATTCACTGAATTACGCATATCGCGAACAATTCGAACATCTTCAAATTTCAGCATTGAATTAGTCGCACCGATCAGCGTCAGAAAGTCTGCGATTCGCTCTGCTCCTTTTAAATAGGAAATATACCCATTTCGTCGTTCTAATGTTCGTGCATTTAGATCATAATAATTCAGCATCTGACAAATATCATCGTTATGTTCTTCATATATCGAAAAAATTTCCAAATGATATCGACTGGTTTCTGGATTATTGACAGATCCTGAAGCCATGAAAGCTCCTCTTAGGTAAGACTTCATTTTTTGCGCATTTCCCATGATTTCATCTGATACATGCGTATTGAACATCATTCCATCTAAAATATCTAAATCGGCAAGTACACTTTTCGTATCTTGCTTTAAACGTACGATATATACGTTATTCTTCTTTAGTTTCATTTTTTTTCGAACTAATAATTCTGAACGAACATCGTAATGATCTTTCAAAAGAGAATAGATTCGTCTAGCAATCGCTGCATTTTCTGTTTGGACATTCAATACAAACTGTTGATTCACTATACTTAACGACCCATTCATTCGAATCAAAGCAGCCAATTCCGCTCTAGCATGTTCTCGATGAACTTCTAAAGTCGTCAGCTCTTTTTTCACATCCGCTGCAAAAGACAATTCTAGTCCTCCTCTCTTATTTTTTGCTGTTAATACCTTGCGCCAAATACAATGCGGAATAGTTCATCTACAACTTTATCGCCATCATGGAAAACCCCGCCATCACGTAATTTTAAAAAGTCGGTGGAAATCACACGACAGCCTTCATCTCGTAACGTTTTAAAATCATGCTCTACTTGGACCAAATACTCATCATAGACTTCTGGATCCATATAGCCATCTGGTACTTTTTCCGTATTTACTAAAACAGTATCCACAAACTTACTTTGCAAATGCTCATGCAGTACACACACATGATCTGCATCTGTAAAATGTTCTGTTTCACCTTTTTGCGTCATGATATTACAGATATAAACAACTTCACCTTCGGCATTGATGATTGCATCCCCAATTTCACTAATGACTAAGTTAGGTAAAATACTGGTAAACATACTACCAGGGCCCAAAACAATCATATCAGCTTCTTCAATTGCTTTGACTACTTTTCTAGCAGCTTTAGGCTGTTCATTGTCATTTGTGTTCGTCACAAACACATGGTCGATCGTTTTTCGGTCAACAGCGATACTAGATTCACCAACTGCAATTGTGCCGTCTTTGAATACAGCATGAAGTGTCAAAGGTCGTTCAGATGAAGGATAAATATGTCCATCCACATGCATCATTTTTGAGAGCAGCTGAATAGCTTCGTAAGTGCTGCCGCGCATTTCTGATACTGCTGCTATGATTAAATTGCCAATTGCATGATTGGCAAAATACTTGTCTGATTTGTTAAAACGATATTGAAAAATATCTTCATATAACTGAGGCATATCTGATAGTGCAACTAATACATTTCGTAAATCTCCCGGCGGTGTCATATTCATTGATTCTCGGATTTCACCGCTGCTTCCTCCATCATCTGCTACAGTCACAACTGCAGTGATATCAGCACTTTGGTTACGCAGACTTTTCAAGATGACCGGCAAACCAGTACCTCCGCCAACTACAACGATTTTAGGTTTTCTAATGCGGTATGTTTTCATTTTCATGAACGATTCACCGTCTCTTTCCGTTTACCTTTATCGCGGTGAGTAATATTGACATGGTATTCTTTACCTAGCTCTTCACCTAGACGTTCTGTCAACGCAACTGATCGATGTTGTCCACCAGTACAACCGATTGCAATCGTAACGCTTGATTTTCCTTCTTTTTCATAACCAGGCAATACATTTTTCAGCAAATCACTAAAACGAGTATAGAAACTTTCTGTTTCTGGGAAACTCATTACATAATCGTACACAGAAGAATCTTGTCCTGTCAGTGGTCGTAGCTCTGGAATATAATGCGGATTTGGTAAAAAGCGAACATCCATAACAATATCTGCATCGATCGGCAAGCCATATTTGAAACCGAAAGAAATCAATTCAACACGAAATTCATGGGTATCTCTGGATTTAAATTCTCCATTGATTCTTTCCCTTAATTGTCTAGGTGATAAATCAGTTGTATCTATAACAACTTGGGCATCCCCTCTGATTTCTTCAAGGATTGCTCGTTCTTTTCTGATTCCTTCTGTGACTAAACCGTCCATTGCTAATGGATGGGCACGTCGCGTTTCTTTATAACGTGACACCAATTCTTCATCCGTTGCATCTAAAAACATAATCGTTGTATCAATTAAATTCGTATTTTCAAGTTCAACTAACATATCCTGAATTTCTCTAAAGAAATTTCGTGAACGTAAATCGATAACCAACGCAATTTTTGTTACTTTTCCTGACTCTTTAATCAATTCCCAAAACTTAGGAATCAAACTTGGAGGCATATTATCAATACAAAAATACCCCATATCTTCAAAACTTTGGATTGCTACAGTTTTTCCTGCTCCGCTCATTCCAGTAATTATCACTAATTGTAAATTGTCAGCCATATTTTTGACGCTCCTTTGGAAACATTTTATTAATTATAACATCCCGGGTGTATCAAAGAAAGCTTTTCAAGTAATTCTACTGTTCGATTCAAACTTTCTTAGAAATTGAAGATTTTGATTATCTTCCTAAAATTGATAACTCTACCTATTTCTGACACTCTAAAAAAAAAGAATCTTTATTCATCCCAGTCTCAAAAGGATTTGATAAAAAAAAGAACAAGAACAAAACTTTTATTGTTTTGTTCTTGCTCTTTTATACGATAAAATCAAAGAATTTTACTTTATTTATTTTTATCATATTATATATATTGTGCTATAATTTATTTTGCTTAAACATAAAATAAATCAATCTTGGTACTTCCACGCACTATGCATCTTCAATCACGTTAAAATAATCTAAATTTAAAATAGGATCATCACTGTTAATGATCGGACGATCAGCAGGGTGACATTTAACGACTCTGACTTGTAGATCATCTTCTTTTTTGGAGATGGCCTCTCCTACAAAAAACCAAGAAAAATTTGATCCATGACAAACATAATGAGCGCCAATTTTAACTTCTCTCTTTTCCAAGAAATAATCATCCTTCCATTCTTTTTTTCGTAAGTATAGAATATCATGATTTCATAAGAATAATCATTCAACTTACGTATATATATTTTCTTTTTTTGACTATTTTTAGATTAAACTAATTAAAAAACATAAGTTTTCTTTATTTCTATTATTTTTTTCTCATTTTAATCTCAAAAATAATTCAATTTGAGTTTTTCACAAAAAAAAGTACAACCTTCAGTAATTGAAGGTTGTACTTTTTCTTTTTTGAACGGAATATTTATAGGAAGAAAGATATATACCAATTAAGTTGAACAATATATCTATCTGATAGTGATTTTACTTTACTGGTTTAGAGAAATCAATACTAATATATAATTTTGTTTTAAACTTCAAACTTTCTTTAAAAACAATGATTATACTTTCAAAATGGAGTATACCAATTTATAAAACACGCTTTAAATATTTCCCAGTATAGCTTGCTTTGACTTTGGCAATTGCTTCTGGAGTTCCAGTTGCTACAATTGTTCCCCCGCCATCTCCACCTTCTGGTCCAAGATCGATCACATGATCTGCTGATTTTATTACATCTAAGTTATGCTCGATAACCAGTACAGTATTTCCAGCTTCAACCAGTCTTTCCAATACAAGAAGCAAACGGGCAATATCATCTGTATGCAAGCCGGTTGTCGGCTCATCTAAGATATAGAAATTTTTACCGTTCGAATTTTTATGAAGTTCACTTGCTAGTTTCATCCGTTGCGCTTCTCCTCCAGATAAAGTAGTAGCAGGCTGTCCTAACGTTACATAACCTAATCCCACATCGACGATTGTTTTCAATTTACGATGGATCTTAGGGATGTGTTTAAAGAATTCCACGGCATCTTCCACTGTTAAGTCTAAAATATCAGAAATATTTTTCCCTTTATAATGAACTTCCAACGTTTCAGAATTGTAGCGTTTGCCATGACAAACTTCACATGGAACATAAACATCTGGTAAAAAGTGCATTTCGATCTTAATGATTCCGTCCCCACGACAAGCTTCACAACGACCGCCTTTGACATTAAAGCTAAAGCGTCCTTTTTTGTAGCCACGGACTTTGGCTTCATTGGTTTTGGCAAATAAATCACGAATATCATCAAACACACTTGTATATGTTGCTGGATTACTTCGCGGCGTGCGTCCAATCGGGCTTTGATCAATATCGATAATTTTTTCAATATTTTCATAACCAGTGATATTTTTATGTTTTCCTGGTTTATTAGAATTTCGGTTGATTTTTTGTGCTAGTGCTTTTTTCAATATTTGATTGACTAAGGTACTCTTTCCTGATCCAGAAACTCCTGTCACTGCTACAAATTCTCCTAATGGAAATTCTACTGTAACATTTTTCAGATTATTTTCAGATGCACCGGTGACTTTGATTTTATCCCCATTACCTTTACGGCGTTCTGAAGGGACAGGAATCACTTTTTTTCCAGAAAGATATTGACCTGTTAAGGAATTAGGATTTTTAGCTACTTCTTCTGGTGTTCCTGAAGCAACGATTTCCCCACCTAAATGTCCAGCTCCTGGTCCTACATCGATCAGATAATCAGACGCCCACATAGTATCTTCATCATGTTCAACAACAATCAGAGTATTTCCTAAATCACGCATTTTCTTAAGCGATTCGATCAAACGGTCATTATCCCGTTGATGCAGTCCAATCGATGGTTCGTCCAGAATATATAAGACACCAGATAAATTGGAACCAATCTGTGTTGCCAAACGAATCCGCTGAGCTTCTCCACCAGATAATGTTCCCGCTGCCCGACTAAGTGTTAAATAATCCAAACCAACATTTTTTAAAAAGTTCAAGCGATCTTCAACCTCTTTTAAAATAGGCTTGGCAATCATTTGTTCTTGTTCTGATAGTTTTACCGTTTCAAAAAATTGTATGGCATTCTTAATCGCCAATCCAGTAACTTGACCAATATTAGTATTATCGATTTTGACTGATAAAGCTTGAGGATTTAAGCGATAGCCTTTACAAGTATGACAAGTCAGTTCAGTCATATATAAACGCATTTGATCACGAGTAAAGTCACTATTTGTTTCGTGATAACGGCGCTTAATATTAGTCAAAACACCTTCAAATGGTACTTCCACATCACGAACTCCGCCAAAATCATTTTCATAATGGAAATGGAAAGGTTCACCATTTGACCCATTTAAAATAATATCTTGATGTTCTTCTGGCAGTTCATTGAATGGCGTATCCATATCGATATTAAAACTATCTGCTGCTTGTTCCAGCATTTGTGGATAGTATTGTGAACTGATGGGATTCCACGGAGCAATCGCACCTTCACGTAAAGTTTTAGTAAGATCTGGAATCACTAAATCACGGTCAACTTCTAATTTGATCCCTAATCCATCACAATCAGGACACGCACCAAATGGAGCATTGAAAGAAAACAATCTAGGCTCTAACTCGCCAACTGTAAAACCACAATACGGACAAGCATAGTGCTCACTAAAAAGCATTTCTTCCCCATCAATCACATCTACTAAAGCATACCCATCAGCTAAACGTAAGGCTGCTTCAAATGAATCAAATAAACGAGAACGAATCCCATCTTTGACAACGATTCGGTCAATTACGATTGCAATATCATGTTTTTTATTTTTCTCTAATTCAGGTGCTTCACTAACATCGTAGGTTTCACCATCAACACGCATCCGAACATAACCTTCGCGTTGAATCATTTCAAAAACTTTTTTATGTTGTCCTTTTTTCTTAACAATTACAGGCGCTAACACTTGAAGTTTAGTCTTTTCTGGTAGTTCCAGCACTTTGTCTACCATTTGCTCAACCGATTGACTGGTAATTTCAGTTCCATCATTAGGACAAATTGGGTGCCCGACACGAGCAAACAATAGTCTTAAATAATCATTGATTTCTGTTACTGTCCCAACTGTTGATCGAGGGTTTTTACTTGTTGTTTTTTGATCGATAGAAATCGCTGGGCTTAGTCCATCAATACTATCTACATCTGGTTTATCCATCTGTCCTAAAAATTGTCGCGCATACGCTGACAGACTTTCTACATAGCGACGTTGACCTTCAGCGTACAATGTATCAAAGGCTAATGAACTTTTACCAGAACCCGACAATCCTGTAACTACAACCATTTTATCACGAGGAATTGTTACATCTATATCTTTTAAATTATGTGCGCGTGCGCCATGAATGACGATTTTATCATTTGCCATTACTTCTCTCCTTTGCTGTGAAATACAGCGAGTATTCTTATGAGCTGATGTTGAACAGTACAAGGTGACCGTAGGGAACGTTGATCCTTGATTTTGTCGGTCCGACCTTCATTTCTTAGTGCTTTCGTACTTAGAAATTGTTGAGATAGTAGCTCCTTCGTTACTCTCCTGCTTTTAATTCCAGAATTGTATCACGTAGAGTTGCTGCAGTTTCAAAGTCTAGTGCTTTAGCAGCATCTCGCATTTCTTTTTCTAATTTCATCAATAAATCTGCTTTTTCTTGACGAGTCAATTCATGGTAAGACTTATCAATCTTGAACGGTTCACCTTTTTCATTTGTCTTAGAAATAGAAATCAATTCACGGATTTCTTTAATGATCGTTTTTGGTGTAATCCCGTGTTCTTCATTATATTTTTCTTGGATGGAACGACGGCGAGCTGTTTCGTCGATCGCTTTTTGCATCGAATCCGTCATTTTATCCGCGTACATAATGACTCTTCCATCTGAGTTACGGGCAGCACGCCCAATCGTTTGAATCAGTGAGCGCTCACTTCTTAAGAAGCCTTCTTTATCAGCATCCAATATTGCAATCAGTGAAACTTCTGGTACATCCAACCCTTCACGAAGTAAGTTGATACCGATCAGTACATCAAATTCACCTAAACGTAAATCACGGATGATTTCCGTTCGTTCTAACGTTTTGATATCACTATGAAGATACTTCACTTTGATCCCTAATTCTTTCAGGTAATCGGTTAAATCTTCAGACATTTTTTTCGTTAACGTAGTGATGAATACACGTTGATCTTTTTCCACTCGCTCATGGATCTCACCAACTAAATCATCGATTTGTCCCATGATTGGACGTACTTCGATCAATGGATCTAAGAGTCCAGTCGGTCGAATAATTTGAGGAATCACTGTATCTGTTTGTTCATATTCGTATGGTCCAGGTGTTGCCGATACATAGACCACTTGATGAACGTGTTTTTCAAATTCTTCTAAACGCAACGGTCGGTTATCCAACGCACTTGGCAAACGGAATCCATAATCTACTAACATTTGTTTTCTGGCACGGTCACCGTTATACATTCCTCGAACTTGAGGCATTGTTACGTGAGATTCGTCAATCACTAACAAGAAATCATCTGGAAAGAAATCAATCAGCGTATATGGCGGTTCTCCTTCTGAGCGGCCATCCATATGACGGGAATAATTCTCAATGCCGGACGTATAGCCCATTTCTCGCATCATTTCGATATCATAATTGGTCCGTTGCTCTAAACGCTGAGCTTCCAGTAATTTATTTTCACTACGCAACACTTTTAAACGAGCATCTAATTCTTCTTGAATTTGTGAAATCGCATGTTCCATATGTTCATCATTGGTCACAAAGTGAGTTGCAGGGAAAATCGCTACATGTTCTGTTTCACCAATAATTTCACCTGTTAAAGCATCGACTTCTCTGATCCGTTCAATTTCATCACCAAAGAATTCAACTCTTAACGCATGTTCATCACGTGATGCCGGAAAGATTTCTACTACATCTCCTCGAACACGAAAACGTCCCCGTTGAAAATCAATGTCATTTCGCTCAAACTGAATATTGACTAAACTTGTTAATAGTTGGTTGCGTTCCATCTCCATGCCTACACGAATAGAGACAACCTGTTCACTATATTCTTTAGGATCTCCTAAACCAAATATACACGAAACAGAAGCAACTACGATCACGTCATTTCGTTCTAATAATGAGCTAGTCGCTGAATGTCGTAATTTATCGATCTCATCATTAATACTGGCATCTTTTTCTATATATGTATCACTAGAAGGAACATAAGCTTCTGGTTGATAATAATCATAGTAACTAACAAAATACTCGACCGCGTTATTAGGAAAGAATTCTTTAAACTCTCCATAAAGCTGTCCAGCTAATGTCTTATTATGAGCAATGACCAATGTCGGTTTGTTAACTTCTGTTATGACATTGGAAATCGTAAACGTCTTACCCGTTCCTGTGGCACCTAGCAAGATTTGTGCTTTTTCTCCGCCTTCGACACCTTCAACTAGCTTTTTGATTGCTTCGGGCTGATCTCCATCTGGCTCGTATTTTGATACTAAGTCAAATGTATTGGAGGTCTCTCTTTCTATCATTTAACATCCTCCCCTTACTTTATTTAGTTATTGATCTCAATTCAATAAAAAGAGGCAAGCATCACTGTTAGATCAACTTATCCAAACTATACTTATCCACTCTTTTTAGTAAGAAACTTTCTCTTTCAATCAAAAAAATATCCTGTAATTATTTTACCATACCGAACATATTTTCGCTAGTTTTAGAATGCTTTGCGTATACGCAATTTCAGCTAATTTACATTTTATTTAATCTTTTAGATAGGACAAAGAATAAAGGAAAACAATTATTCGTGTTAAAATCATAAAAACTTTTTTACCCACGTTATGTCACTTTTCATAACATAAGATGTTAGGAAATGAGTTTTTTTTGACTTTCTCATTGTGAATGACTTGTGCTTTTGCCTTTTCTTACTATATAATTATCCAATATGCAAATATAGGAGGTATTTTATGAAAAGGAAACACTTTTTACTTTCATTCCTTGTGATGATGGCAAGTCTACTGACATTTACACTTGGGCAGTCTGCTCAGGCTGAGGAAAAAACATATAATATAGGAACTGATTTGACTTTTGCGCCGTTTGAATTTCAAGATTCTAAAGGTGAGTATGTTGGAATCGATGTTGATTTACTACATGCAATCGCTGAAGACCAAGATTTTAAAGTAAATCTAAAACCACTCGGCTTTGATAGTGCCATTCAGGCCGTTCAATCAAAACAAGTTGACGCTATGATCGCTGGTATGAGTATTACGGATGAACGCAAAAAATCTTTCGACTTCTCTGAACCTTATTTCGATAGCGGTCTACAAATGGCTGTCAAAAAAGGCAATGACAAAATCAAAAGCTATGACGATTTAAAAGGTAAAACCGTTGCAGCAAAAGTTGGAACCGAAAGTGCAACGTTCCTAGAAAAAAATCAAGAAAAGTATGGCTACACAATCAAAAACTTCGATGACGCAACTGGTCTTTATCAATCACTTGAAAACGGTGAAGCTGATGCAATTTTTGATGATTACCCCGTTCTCGGTTATGCTATCACCAATGGACAAAAGCTACAATTAGTTGGTGAAAAAGAAACTGGAAGTTCTTATGGTTTTGCTGTAAAAAAAGGGCAAAACAAAGAATTGATTGAAAAATTCAATGCTGGTTTGAAAGACTTGAAAACTTCAGGTAAATATGAAGAAATCGTAGGCAAGTATATTACTACTGGAACTGAACCAGAAGCAAAAAACGATAGTAAGATGAAAAAGATTCAACCTAAAAAAGAGACTTATGTAATTGCTAGTGATTCTACATTTGCTCCATTTGAATTCCAAAATTCTGATGGTAAATATGAAGGAATCGATGTTGATTTAGTTAAACGTATCGCAGAATTACAAGACTTTGATATCGAATTTAAATTCATCGGTTTCAGTTCTGCCGTTCAAGCTGTTGAATCTGGACAAGCTGATGCAATGATCGCAGGAATGACGATCACAGATGAACGTGAAAAATCATTTGACTTCTCAACACCTTATTTCAACAGTGGTATTCAAATCGCTGTCAAAAAAGGCAATGACAAAATCAATGCTTATGAAGATTTAAAAGATAAAAAAGTTGGTGCTAAGATTGGGACTGAAAGTGCTGATTTTCTTGAAACCAACAAACAAAAATATGGATATTCAATCAAATATTTAGACACAACAGATGCTTTATACAGCGCTCTTGAAATCGGTGAGATCGATGCAATGATGGATGATTATCCAGTAATTGGTTACGGCGTTGCTCAAAAACAACCTTTAACAACACCGATTCCTCGCGAAGAAGGCGGAAAATACGGCTTCGCTGTTAAAAAAGGTAAAAATCCAGAATTGATCCAAATGTTCAACGAAGGTTTAGCTGAATTAAAAAGAACAGGTGAATACGATGAAATCATCGGCAAATACGTAAAAGACGGTGCTTCTGAAAATAAAGTAGATGAATCAACATTCGTTGGTATGATCCAAAATAACTGGAAACGACTATTAAGTGGTTTATGGATGACTATTCAATTAACATTGATTTCATTTATTTTAGCCTTGATCGTTGGTGTGATCTTCGGATTATTCAGTGCTTCTCCTTCTAAAGCGTTACGTGTACTTTCTACTATCTATGTTGATATTATTCGCGGTATTCCTCTAATGGTTCTAGCTTTCTTCATTTATTTCGGCTTACCAGGAATTCTAGGTTTCAACATTCCAGTATTCCTTGCAGGAATCATTACGCTGACATTAAACGCCAGCGCTTATATCTCTGAAATAGTCCGCGGCGGAATCAACGCTGTGCCAGTTGGTCAAATGGAAGCTTCACGTAGTTTAGGTCTTTCATACAACCGCACAATGCAAAAGATCATTTTACCGCAAGCAATCAAAATCATGATTCCATCTTTCGTCAATCAATTTGTTATCTCTTTAAAAGATACAACGATTCTTTCAGCGATTGGTTTGATCGAGTTATTACAAACAGGAAAAATCATCGTTGCAAGAAACTTACAAAGTACTATGGTTTACTTCGTGATTGCTATGATGTATCTGATTTTGATCACGGCCTTGACGAAATTAGCTAAAGTTTTGGAAAAGAAGGTGAAATAATATGGCTGAAAAAATTCTAGTAGAACATTTAGTAAAAAAATATGGTGATAATACTGTTCTTAACGACATCAACGTATCTATTCAAGAAGGCGATGTTGTTTGCGTCATTGGTCCTTCCGGCTCTGGTAAAAGTACTTTTCTTCGTTGTTTGAATCAACTTGAAGAAGCTACAAGCGGTGATATCATCATCGACGGAGCCAACCTAACAGATAAAAATACAAATATCAATAAAGTACGTCAACATATCGGCATGGTTTTCCAACATTTCAATCTATTCCCTCACCTGTCGATCATGGAAAATATTACATTAGCACCAACAGATTTAGGTCGACTTTCAAAAAAAGAAGCGGAAGAGAAAGCAATCCAGCTTTTAGATACCGTTGGTTTAGCTGATAAAAAGGATAGCTATCCTGAATCATTATCTGGTGGACAAAAGCAACGTGTGGCAATCGCTCGTGCCTTAGCAATGAATCCAGATATCATGCTATTCGACGAACCAACTTCTGCACTCGATCCTGAGATGGTTGGTGATGTATTGAATGTTATGAAAAAATTGGCAAAACAAGGAATGACGATGGTCATCGTAACTCATGAAATGGGATTCGCTAAAGAAGTAGCTAATCGGGTGATGTTTATCGATGGTGGTAATTTCTTAGAAGATGGCTCACCTCAACAAATCTTTGAAAATCCGCAAAATGAACGGACGAAAGATTTCTTGGATAAAGTGCTTAATATTTAAACAAAAGAAGATGTATTGCTTCGTAATATAAGCAATCCATCTTCTTTTTTTCGCTTTTGCTTTACACTTGATAATTTTATTTTTTTAAAGTAAATTTGAACAGACTATAAAAGGAGCGTTGTTCAATGAAACGATTATATACCTTTTTTACCAATGATTTATTATTTTCACTCTCTTTTTTGATTGCTCTTATCAGTTGTTATTTCGGTAAATTCTCATTAAAGTCTATTGATTTCAACGTTATTTTTTGCTTATTTGGCTTGATGCTTTTTGTAAAGAACCTTGAGAAATTAGGCATTCTAAATTATTTCGCTGAAAAGATGATCGATTTTTCTTCTACTACTCGTAGCCTAATCAGAAATATTGTCTTTCTATCGTTTGTTAGCTCTATGATCCTGACGAATGACGTTGCGATTCTTACGCTGATGCCGATTTACTTGACGATCATAAAGAAATTTCCAGAAATGGAAAATAAACTATTCGGTGCCGTCTTGCTGATTGTTGCTGCAAATTTAGGTAGTAGCTTTTTCCCATTTGGCAATCCACAAAATCTGTTTTTATTTTCTTACTATTCACTAAACACTTTGACTTTTTTTAAGTGGTCTGTTGTACTGCTTTTATCTTCAAGTTTGTTTTTATTGATTTCTTTTCTATTTATCAAAAAAAGACCGATTCCTGAACAACATGATCAGCTGCCGATAATCAATAAAAACAAAACAGTTTTTTTAAGTGTGATTGGAGGATTCATTCTTTTAGGTGTCTTTAATGTCTTCCCCTATTATCTGATAATTCCAGTTGCTGTAATCATTCTCACCATTTATGATAAAAATATACTTACACAAATTGATTATAAATTGTTATGGACGTTTGTTTTTTTCTTTATTGCTGTTGGAAATTTTGCCCAAGTAGAGTTCCTTTCCTCGTTCATAAAAGAACAATTTACGACAAGTACACGTACTTTTTTTGGCAGTATTCTAGTCAGCCAGCTTATCAGTAATGTTCCTGCAGCTGTTTTGATTGCACCATTTACCGAACAATCTCAGGCACTTTTTTGGGGTGTTAATGTGGGAGGCTTAGGGACGATCATTGCTTCATTAGCTAATTTGATTGGTTTTAAACTATATAAAGAGTACTATCCTAAACAATCAAAAATTTTTCTTTGGCAGTTCACTGCTATAAACGTAGTATTTTTACTCTTCTTCATCATGCTTTTTAGCTTTATATTATAAGAGTAATAATGAACTAAACCGACCTCCAAACGTTAAATCAGAAATCTGACGTTTAGAGGTCGGTGTGTTTATGGTGAAATACCGTTTTAGATTTAAATTAATTAATTCGCAATCGCTTCAAGTCTAGCTTTCACATCTTGTTCTGATAGCTCATTTCTCATCACATAACGATTTGCAGGATGATGGCGACATTCATCTGAACAGCTGCCAAGATACTTCGCTTCGTTTTCTTCTGATGCTAAAATTTGTTTATTACAGAAAGGATTGGCACAATTGATATAACGTTCGCAAGGTGTTCCGTCAAACCAGTCTGTGCCGATGATTTTTTTATCAACATGATTGATTTCAACACTGATTCGTTCATCAAAAACGTACATTTTTCCATCCCATAATTCGCCTCTTGTCTCTGGATCTTTTCCATAAACAGCGATTCCACCATGAAGTTGGGCTACATCTTCAAAGCCTTCTTTGATCAACCAGCCAGAAAATTTCTCACAACGAATGCCACCAGTACAGTAAGTGACAACTTTTTTGTCCATAAATTGTTCTTTGTTGTCTCTAATCCATTGTGGTAATTCTCTAAAGTTACGAATATCTGGACGAACAGCGCCTCTAAAGTGGCCTAAGTCATATTCATAATCATTTCTAGCATCGATTACAACAGTCTCTTCATCTAGCAGTGCTTCTTTAAATTCAGCTGGCTCTAAATATTTTCCTGTCAATTCTAACGGATTAACATCTTCTTCCAAGCTTAAAGAAACTAATTCTTTTCTAGGACGAACAAACATTTTATGGAAAGCATTTTCTGGTACTTCATCTATTTTGAAATACGTATCTTTAAAGCGTTCATCAGCTAACATCGCTTCCATATAAGCATCTGTTTCAGCAATCGTTCCTGACAATGTGCCGTTGATTCCTTCAGTTGCTACTAAAATTCTGCCTTTTAAGTTCAATGACTTACAAAAAGCTAAGTGCTCCTTTGCAAATTCTTCGGGGTTTTCAATCGTCGTATATTTATAATAAAGTAATACGCGGTAATCCATTTTATCTTTCTCCTTTTTCTTAGAAACTGTTTTGCTATCTCCATAATAACTGTACAGTCCATTTTTTATCTTCATACGTATTTAGTATATAAAAAAGGAAATAGGAAAAGCGAGCTATTTGCTTGTGGAATAGTGAACATATGGAAATAAACAAATGTTCCAAAGAAAAAAACTACCCACACTTAGAAATGTTTGGGTAGTTCATTTAAATTGACTCTTTATTGACCAGATACCGCAAAGTAGTTCTCATCATTATCCGCAAAGTTGAAGACTAATCCAGTTGGTAATTGAACTAGCTCGCCGACGCGCACGCCAGCATCTTTCATTTTTTTGTATAAATTGATGACATCGTCTGCAAAAAACATCAATGACGGCGTATTGCCAGCAACTTCTGGTGAATGTTGTTGGATAAATTCTAGATCGTATAACACAATCATCGTCTCTGCCGTTTCACTTGGTGCAATCTCCACAACTAATGTACCGTCAACTGCATCTCTTTCCTTTTCTACAAAACCGATTTTTTGCCAGAACTTGCTTGATTCCTCTACATTTGTTACATATAACATTATTTTGATTTGGTTAGTAAACATAATTTTCGCTCCTATTCTCATATTGTTCTTCTCTATTATATACTTTCTATCATAGTCGATGGTGCGTTTTATGAAAATAATTTTGCTCAATAGAAATTAAAAAGTAAGATACAATCATTTAAGATCATATCTTACTTTCATAAAGGTAACTCTCTTGGGGAAGAGAAGTGAATCACTTTTTAAGCATTTTCTTCAATAACTAGACTACTATCATTCAGCACATCACGGTCTAACTCTTTAATTCGTGAACTAGTCACGATTCCCGCTACCATACTGTCACTGACGTTAACAGCTGTTCTAGCCATATCGATCAACGGTTCTACAGAAATAACCAATCCAACGATTGCTACAGGTAAGTTCATTGCACCCAACACGATTAATGAAGCAAACGTTGCCCCACCACCGACACCGGCTACACCAAACGAACTGATTGTTACGATTGCAACTAGCATCAAGATAAATTCTAAACTGAAGACATTGATTCCAACTGTTGGCGCAACTATTGTAGCCAACATAGCTGGATAAACCCCTGCACAGCCATTTTGTCCAATTGACATACCAAAACTTGCAGCAAAGTTTGCTGTGGCATCATCAACGCCTAAAGCTTTTGTTTGTGTTTCAATATTTAAAGGCATTGCTCCTGCACTTGATCTTGAAGTAAAAGCAAAACTCAATACTGGGAATGATTTTTTCAAATAATTCACTGGGTTTACTTTGACTGCCATCAAGATCACTAAGTGAACCAGCATTACGATAATCAATGCGGTGTACGAAGCTAATACAAATTTTCCTAAGTTAAGGATCGCATCAAAATCACTTGTTGCAACAACATTCGTCATCAACGCTAAAACCCCATAAGGTGTCAAACGTAAAACTAATGTCACGATACGCATCGTGATTTTATAAAGACTGTCGATCAAGTTTGCAAAAAATTCTGCTTCTTTTGGTGCTTTTCTTTTAATACCTAAATAGGCAATTCCAACGAATGCGGCAAAAATCACCACGCCAATCGTACTAGTAGGACGAGTACCGGCAAAATCTGCAAAAACATTTTTAGGAATAAAAGATAAAATTTGTTGAGGAATCGATAGGTTTTCAACGGTTTCCTGTCGTGTCGCAAGTTCTGCGATCCGTGCCGTTTCTGCCGTTCCTTCTGTAAATTTCGCACCTTGTAGTCCAAACAATAATGTTGTTCCAATTCCAACCAAAGCTGCTATAGCCGTTGTTCCTAATAAGGTTGCCAGGACAGTAAAGCTAATTTTTCCAACTTGCTTGGATTCTTTCATCTTAGTAAATGCTCCTACGATAGAAACAAAAACCAAGGGGATTACGAGCATTTGTAAAAATGCTACATATCCATTACCTACAATACCGATCCATTCCATTGCTTGCGTTGTAACTTTGTCTTGGGTACCGAATGCGAATTGAATAATTGCACCTAATACAATACCGACACCTAATGCAGCAAAAACACGTGTTGAAAATTTGTAGTGTTTTGCTTGCATACGATAAAAGACGTATAACACTGCAAGAAAAGCAAGGACCACTAAAACAGTGATGAGTGTTGTCATTTTTTTCCCTCCTAAATTTGAAAGCGTGACGGGCTCGTTCAACTCTGACAGAAAAATAGGAAAATATATTTGTGACGCTTGTTGTCACAGTTAAATTTTATCTTTTTTCCCAAAGAGTTAGCTAGTGAAGCCAGAATCCGCAATTGAAATGACAAGTACATCAAAGGAAGTAAAGGTTCCCGGGGATCATTCTTCAACGATCCGCCCTAAAAATAAATCAATTCATTTTCAGTGATAGGTACATTGTACCTGATTTAATAGCCTGAGGGGTATTATTTTGTTTCTATAACGATAGAAAAAAGAGTTTGTGATAGCTAGAAACTATCACAAACTCTTTATAGTAGTTAAAATTAAGGCTTCCTGACAATTATGCTTCGGGTGCTGATTGGAAGTTTAATTGGATACCAGGTATGTCTAAAGCAATTTCAGTGATTTCATATGCCATGCGTTGAACGATACTGAACAACGGACTAACTAATTCATCCACTTCTTCTTGGCTGATATCTTCTTGTTTTTCAATTTTGTGATTGATTACGTGATTGATTTGGCTAACTGAGCCTGACAAAACATATTCCTCAAAAACTAAACGAAACTCTAAACGAGCTGCAATGATTGAATTTTCTTTTGGGTAATTTTCATCTGTCGATTCGATAGGTGAAAATCCCACTCTAAGGTCTGTTTCTACTTCTTCCATATCTTGTGTGCGCATATCATAATGAAAAGCCTCTACAACTTCTTGTTGACGTTTTAATTCCACGTTGGTATTCTCCTTTTTCTTTTATGTCCGATAGCCATTATCTCTACCCTTGTGAAGCGTGTAAAAAATAATAGTTGTCTTTCATATATTATAACATACTTCTTTTTCTCACAAATACTAAGAAAATTTTTTTAATCTAATTTTTAAAGGAATGAATCGGTGCTGGAATACGGCCGCCTCTTAAAATAAAATCTGTTGAAGCATACTCATTAACTTTCATAACTGGAGCTCTTCCCAATAAACCGCCGAATTCGACCATATCTCCAACCTTTGTACCTTTCGCAGGTATGATTCTGACCGCAGTGGTTTTATGATTAATCACGCCGATTGCCGCTTCATCTGCAATCATTGCAGCAATCGTTTCAGCTGAGGTTTCGCCTGGAATCGCAATCATATCTAAACCAACTGAGCAAATTGCTGTCATCGCTTCTAATTTTTCCAAGTTTAATGCACCATTGTTAACAGCATCGATCATTCCCGCATCTTCTGAAACTGGAATAAATGCGCCTGATAGTCCACCAACATGATTACAAGCCATCACGCCACCTTTTTTCACTGCATCATTTAATAAAGCCAACGCAGCAGTTGTTCCGTGTGTTCCCACACTTTCTAAACCCATTTCCTCTAAAATATAAGCAACACTATCTCCAACAGCTGGAGTTGGCGCCAAAGATAGATCAACGATTCCAAAAGGAACATTCAAGCGTTCTGAAGCGATTTTACCAACTAGTTGTCCCATTCTGGTAATTTTAAAAGCGGTTTGTTTTACTACTTCTGCAACAACATCAAAAGGTTCTCCTTTGACTTTCTCCAATGCTCGTTTGACTACTCCTGGTCCGCTGACACCTACGTTGATCACACAATCCGCTTCACCCACACCGTGAAAAGCACCAGCCATAAATGGATTATCTTCTACAGCATTTGCAAAAACAACTAATTTTGCACAGCCCATATCTGATTTTTCGGCAGTTTCTTTGATTACATAGCCCATATGACGAACTGCATCCATATTGATTCCTGCTCTGGTTGAGCCAATATTCACGGATGAACAAACAAACTCTGTTTCCGCAAGTGCTTGAGGAATTGAATTAATCAAGATCTCATCACCATGTTGATAGCCTTTTTCAACTAAAGCACTGAACCCACCAATAAAGTTAACTCCAACTGCCAAAGCTGCCTTGTCTAAAACTTTAGCATATTTTACATAATCTTTATCTGGACTAGCAGCTGCGATAATGCCGATCGGTGTCACAGAAATTCGTTTATTGATGATAGGAATTCCGTACTCAGTCTCAATCTCTGCTCCAACTTTTACTAGATTTTTTGCTAAACGAGTAATTTTGTCATAAATTTTTTGACATGCTCGATCACTATCGCTATCGATACAATCTAACAAAGAAATTCCCATTGTAATGGTTCTAATATCTAAATTCTCTTCTTCGATCATGCGAATAGTTTCTAAAATTTGATTTGTCTCCAAAATGATACCTCCTAAATTTAAAAGCATAGCGGGCTCGTTTAGGCTCGTAGAAAAATAGGCTTGTGAAGCTTTTTGTCACTAGCAGATTTTATCTTTTTTCCTAGAGACTAGCCCGTGAAGCTAGATAATGTTAAAAGCTGAAAGAGCTCATTTAACCTTGACAGGAAAATAGGAAAAAATAACTGAGACGTTCTTTGACTCATTTATTTTTTATCTTTTTCCCGAAATGGAGCTCCCCATTGAGCCTAGTAACATAACGCTGATTCTTATAATTTATGCATAGCATTAAAGATTTCTTCATTTTGAATACTGATCGTCACACCGAGCTTCTCACCCAAAGTATTTAATTCTGAGCGGATATTTTCAAAATTATTTTTTCCCTTACCTATTTCCAAGACCATCATCATTGTAAAATAACTATCCATGATCGTTTGAGAAACATCCAGAATGTTCATATCAAGTTCAGCTAATTTTTGACTAACACCTGCAATGATCCCTACTTTGTCTTTACCAATTACCGTTAATACCGCACGCATATCGATTCCTCCTAATTTTAAAAGCTGAATGAACCGTTTATCTTTTTTCCGAGAGGCTGGTTCATGAAGCTAGATAATTCAAAAACTGAATAAATCATTCTCTTTCAAAAGCAAAATAAGTTTTTCCTATTATATCACAATCTGTGCAATTGTTAACAAAAAATCAGAACGAAATACCCATAAAAATAAATATTGTTCGCTTTTTAAATAAATAAAAAAACTCTGAGATTTAGTGAATCTTCTCAGAAGTTTTTCCTTATACTATTTTAGTAAATTGTTCTTTGCAAGTTGAACAGGTTACTTTAATCTTCCCTTTTCCTTTAGGCGCTCGCAATTGTTGTTTACAATTTGGGCATTTGAAAAAGGTATAGGTCTTACGTTCGCTAACTCTTTCTTTTGCATTGTGGAATTTCTTTCTAAGCTGCTGCATTTTTAAGACATAGCGAGTATTTTCATTTGAACGTGGATAAATTCTTTTTGAGAAAAAACGGTAGTTTATCCAGATTAGTAGCGCTGCTGCTAGCCAAAAAGCGATGGATGTCGGTAAGAATAGATTGAGTAATAATAAGACTAAGCTGCTTTTCATCAACATATTGTTCAATTGATCCATCCGTGCATATCGTCCTACCAATAATTTTTGAATCTTTGCATTCCAGCGAAGTAATCGTTCAAGCCAAATTTGTCCCATATGATCCCTCTTTTCTTTGCTATTATCTCAATCAATAAGCATTCTTTCAAGAGGTAAAATGAAATTTCAACTAAACGAATCAAAAATAGATTTGGTTGATTTTTGTGACCTCATCTTTGATTTGTGTTTTTAATTTAGATGGCTTCATCACTTCGACTGCCGCACCAAAAGATAATAGGTAAGAAGTCAGCCAAGTTCCTTCTACCTGCCACGATTTTACTTTCGTATATTCTGCTGATTGCTCTATTTCAATATCCAGTAGGTCTTCTTGTACTCGATAAAGTAACTCATTTCTTATCTTAAATTCAATATATATCTTTGCAAACTCAGGCTGGTAATCTTTGATCAAATACGCTTCATCAATATCATTTTCAGATATGATCAATTCAGCCATTCGTCTTAATTTAAATAGTCGAGTAGTTTCTCTAACGCAACAATAGCCAACTAAGTACCAAGCGTTTTGTTTAAAAATCAATTTATTCGGCATAGCTTCTCTTGTGGTCTTTTTACCATTACCATTAGTGTAGGAAAAAATAATACACTTTTTTTGATTTTTAGCCTTAGTGATCCGTCTAATTGCTACTGCCTCATCTTCTCGTCCTCATGTTGAAAAGTCAATATCGATCCAAGGCTCCACTTCTTTATTAAATAAGGAGGATAGCTTATTGACCAGTGGCGTAACACTTTTTAAATCGGTCGCTTCTAAATTTTGTAAAGCGAACATAATCTGATCCTGTTCATCATCATCAACAAAAGTAGCAGACAGCTGGTGGGTGTCCAATAAACGAATCCCGCCATCTCGCCCATTTTGGGAATATACTGGAAATCCTAATGAAGATAATGTATCGATATCTCGATAAATCGTACGTATAGAAACTTCCAATTGTTCTGCTAATATTATCGCCTTGACTTTGCTATGAACAGTCAGATAATGCATAATATAAAACAATCTGGATAGACTATTCATTGTCCTTAAAATCCAAGATTAATTTACTATTTTCACCAACAAAATCATACTGATAAGAACCAC
Source organism: Enterococcus sp. DIV0212c (assembly GCF_017377505.1). GTDB lineage: Bacteria > Bacillota > Bacilli > Lactobacillales > Enterococcaceae > Enterococcus_L > Enterococcus_L ikei. The sequence goes on from NZ_JAFREN010000036.1 coordinate 21,147, forward strand.
TCAATGCGTGTAACTCTCCCGTACTCTTAATGATCATTCCTGGAGAATCAAGTAAGCCTTTATCAAAAATTCCTTTTTCAGCCGCTGTAAAGGTTCCTGTTTTTCCTTTATATTGGCCTTCAAAGTGAAGAAATCCAGAAATTCTTGCTGTTGCAAGATGACCGTCGTCTTGATTGCTTTCTAAATAATATAGAAGATACTCGACCCAAGCCTTCCTTTGTAAATCACCTTCAAGTTCATACTCAGCCCGAACTCGATTTATTGGGAAATCGATCTCTTCTTTGCTTACTGGTTGTTCATCCCATTTTGTTACGTTAAATGTTGCATTCATGCTTATCCCCCCTTATGAATAACAGGATAGCAAACATACGTTCTTTTTACAAGCGAACAACCGCCTATTTTTTTAATTTTTTTCAGTGAGTGAAAATACCTAATCCACTAAAAATTCTTTGATTTTTCTACTGAACACAGTTACATTTTCTGATTTAGAGGCTGCTGTTGTCACCTCTAAATGTCCAGGATCTTTTGACCAGACTCCTGAATCTGCCGTTAAATAAATACTTATTTTTTTCTCGTCTTTATGCTTATTGATATAGTCTAATGCTGGTTTCGGCGGGTCACTTGATTGAACAGTAGATAAGATAATTATTTTATCCCAGTCTTCAACTTTATTTTCTCCGATTTCTTCAACAGGTTCCACCTTCAAGTAAATATTTTCATTTACTAAATTACTTTTAACTTCATCGATCACCTCATTTTTAAATGCACGATCTTGGCTATAAATTACCGCTTTGTATGCATTCGGCTTATCTTTCAGTTCCTTGTTTATTTCATAGCTTGAACTCACTCCTTGGACCCTTGACATACGATAATAGCCTAAAAATCCAGCTGCTCCTACTGCAATTAAAACAATTCCGATCAAGCCATATTTAAAGATTTTATTCTTCCATAATTTTTTCATTTATTTTTCCTACTTTCATTTTTATTCGTAGCGTAATGCTGTGATTGGATCTAATTTTGCAGCCTTTGCTGCTGGATATAAAGCGAAAATCACTCCTAGTAAACTAGTTGTACCTAAAATAACCAAAGCATTCACCGGCGTTAGCTGAATCACTTCTTTAAACCCAATATTGGACTCGATCAGCGGATTTGCTATTAATTGAATCACGTACGCCGCTGCAACTGAAAGACCGTTTGATAAAAACATAATATAAATTGCTTCCATTCTAAATAATCGCTTAATATATGCTTTTTTATATCCAATCGCACGTAAAACACCGATCTCTTTTGTTCGTTCAACCACGCCAATATACAAAACAACAGCAATCATCACGCCTGCAACAATCAAAGATAGACCTGCAATAAAGGCTAAAAGATAAACGATAATATCAGTGAACTGTTTAAACGTATCTAAAAAAGAAGAGGCGTTTGTAATTGCATAGTTTTCATATTCGGGATCTTCTTTATACTTTTCGATAAAACTTTCTGCTGCTTTGGGTGTTTTTGCAAATGCATCTACAGTGTATACAGGCTTATCGATTCCAATTTTTTCAATCATTTTTGCAAATGTTATTGGTGACGCCATGAAGCCTTGAACAAAGCCTTCTTCATCTGGTGATGTAATTCCTTTGATCGACGTTTCTATTTCTATTGTTTGAATGTCAGCCCCTTTGTCACGTCCTTGATAAACTAATTGGATTGGTTTATCAATCAATTCTTGAACATTTTCTTTTGTCATTTCCGAATTTTTTAATCCTAATATTTCTTTTGCTGCTGAGGAAGGTAAAATAATTCCTTGAGCATCAGCTGACACAAAGGTTCCAGCTAATAAATATCCATCTGCTACGGTATTTGTTTGGTATCTTTTTTGATCCATAGTTGCTTCATCCATTTGAGTTGGTGCTAATTTTTCAATCACTTGGTCTTCATATTTGAAACGAATGCCAGTCACATTGGCTCTTGAATAGATTTCAGTAATCCCTTCATTTTGATATAACTCTGTAAGCTTTTGAATTTCATTTTTGCTTAGTAGCTCTGAAGGTCTCGGTGGTCCGCCTCTTTCAGGGTCTTGGTAATAAGCTGTAATCTGATTTGGGGAATACGCCGTTTGAAACATCTCTCCTAAAACGTTGGTGATACCATTACCAATTCCTAAAGCTAATAAAATAGCCGTGATCCCAATTGAGGTACCAAATGCGACTAGCAAATTCCTCAAAATTCTGCTAAAGAAGTTCTTTTTAACAAGTTGCAGCGTTGCACCTAGAGAAAGGGCAACTTTGGATTTAGCTTTGGGTGTCGATTGTTCCTGACTTGGCTTAGGTTGTTTGATTCTATCATCTTTTAAAATATGACCATCTTTAACTCTTAAAACTTTAGTTGCATAATTCATCAGACTTTCATCGTGCGTGACTGTGATCACTAAAGTGCCTTCATTACTTAATTGTTTTAATAACTCAATAATTGCAGTGGCGGTTACTGAATCTAGGGCACCTGTAGGTTCATCTGCAATGATCACTTTAGGATCATTAGCAAGTGCTCTAGCAATCGCCACACGTTGTTTTTGTCCTCCTGAAAGTTGGTTTGGGTATTTGTTATAATGATCTGATAAACCAACTTTAGCTAAAAGCCTACTCGCTTGATCCGTTCGTTGAGAAGGACTTAACGTCTTATCTAAATAAAGGGCACTTTTGACATTTTCAAGTACAGACAAATGGGAAACTAAATTAAAACTTTGAAAAACAAAGCCTATTTCATTTTTATGGAAGTCATCCATATTTTCTTCTTTTAAATTTTTCCCTTGATAGAAAATATCTCCTTCATATTCTGTATCCAAGCCGCTGATAATATTTAATAATGTTGTCTTTCCACTGCCGCTCGCGCCAAGAATCAAAGCGAAGTCTCCAGCTTCGAATGTTGTAGTTATTTCATGTAAAACGGGTTCTTTTTTGTTGTCGATCGAAAAACTTTTCGAGACTTTTTTTAATTGATACATCTCTTTACTCCTATCTACCCTCAATTTGATTTTTTTCTAACCATAAATAACCGAACAAGATACTTGCTGATAAACAAGCATTCAAAATAAATGTACTTGGATACAGTGCACCACTATTGATAGGCAATTCAATCGCTATGCTTTGGGGGAAATAATAACGAGCGACGTCATTTAACAGGATAATTATGAGCCAACCGACAGCTACGACGAAAGTTTTTGAGATATTTGGGAGCCAAAGTTTGGCAGTGATTCCTCGAAATAAAATCAAATAACTGATCATCCCAGCAAGATAAACGGCTAATTCTACTGTTAAAATCAGCAGTTCGGTTACGCCTAAAGAAATTGTAGCTGCATTAAATAAAAGATTGATTGCTGCAATCACTAAAACCTGAAAAAATGAAAGCAAATACTTTGCAACGATTTTACTAAACGTTGATTGTGTGATAGTACTAGCCAATGTTTGACGATTCGGTTGGATGTCTAATTGATTGATACGCCAAACTAACACAATTGATGCAATCACAGAAATCAAGATGGGTAAACGACTCCATTGTGATTCTGGCATTATTAACTGAAAAACATATTTTGCAAAATAACTTGTCAAAATCAAAAGTAAACTGCTAAAAAAAATCTTCTTGCTTTTTTCATGGTAAAAATTAAATAAGCGTATCATCAGCTTCCTCCTTATAAATTTCTTTTAGGGATAATCCTTTTTGTTCTCGTAATTCTTCAAGATTGATCACTTCACAATATCTAAACGGGTTCATAAACAAAACATCTGTAAATAAAGTATCCATATCTTCAATAAAATTTGTGGAAACCACGATTATTTTGTTTTCTCCACTGGCTTTTCTCAGCATTTTTTTGACCAGCAAACGAGATGAATAATCCAAATAAGCAAACGGTTCATCCAACAACAAAATATTGGTCGCTTTAGCATATTCACACACAATTTTCACCTTTACTTTACTGCCTTGAGAAAGCTCATGCCATTTTTGCTTTATAGAGATCTGCCATAATAACAATTGATCCACTGCTTTATTTAATTGAAAAGATGGAAATAAAATAGTGTACTCTTTAAGAATTTGTTGAATCGTTTCAGACTCTTCAAACCAATCTTTCGTAGAGACATAAGCAATATCTGACTGAAACAACTCATTATTTTGTGTGTGGTCATTGTACATGAGCATACCAGTCGTTACTTTTTTTTGACCTGCGAGACAATCAAGTAGGGTTGTTTTGCCTGTTCCATTTTTTCCAAGGATTCCTAATATTTGTCCCTCATTTAATTTGAAAGATACATCTTGAAAAACTACTTTTTCATATTTTTTTCCGATGTTTTTCACTTGTAGTTGATTCATCATTTTTCCCTCACTATTCGTTCAATAATGTGTTCTTTTTCTTCTTTAGTTAAATCAACTTTATCTAGGTGGCTGATAAACGTTTCTAAATACATTTCTATTAATTGAAACCGTAACTCTATGATTTTTTCTGCTTCACTTGTCACGAATTTACCTACTCCTCTCTGATTGATCAACATGCCTTCTTTTTCTAAAGTACTGTATGCTCTTTGAACAGTTGTCGGATTGACTTCTAACGTTTCTGCTAGTTCTCTAACAGAGGGTATTTTTTCGTTTGTTTGAAAGTGTCCACTGATAATCCAATATTCGATCTGTTCTACAATTTGCTGGTAGATTGGTCTGTTTTCGTCATACTTCACTTACATCCTCCCTTTTCTAGATCAATGCTGTACTGCTTAGGTCACACACTCAGCTGATAAAACTTATTTTAGAGGAATAAAAAAAAACAATTTATATCACTGATATAAATTGCTGTGTTTCAGGCTATTTTTATTCTAATTACTAACTATGCTATACTAACTTCACTTATACTTTAGTAAAAGGAGCAATGACTTATCGAATTATATAAAGATAATACTCTTTTGATCGACTATTTAAAAAAAAGACTGCCCACTGGCTGGACTGAAAAAACATATACAAAAGATAAGTTGATCATTGATGAATACGAAAAAGCGTCTACTCTATATTATGTTGTGTCTGGAATTGCTTGTGTTGAGATACTGAATGAGGGGCAACGCTATATTTCTTCTTTTATTTTCCCAAATGATTTTTTTGGGTTAGATAGTTTTTCCACGTTTAAGAAAAAATCACACTCTATTCGGGTTATTAGTACTGAAGCAACAATTTTCAGTATTCCTAAGGAGTTACTTTTGAGCACCTTGAACGAGGAACCAACTTATTATGAATTACTTTTAAAGAACTTTGCTGATATTTTACAACGACACTACGGTTATTTTGACTTTCTACATCTGCCAACGACCGAACGAGTAAAGAATGCCCTGACTTATTTAAGTGATCGCATTGGGAATTTAACACCTGACGAACATCTCGCATTGCCTTCATTTATTACGCAAGAAACGTTAGCCAAATTCTGCCGTACTTCACAATCAAGAGTTTCTATATCATTAAGTGAGTTGGAAAAAACGGGTTGGCTGCTAAAGAAAAAAGTGCCAATTACTATAAAATAGAGCCTAAAACAAAATGATGTGCGCCCCAAAAGTTG
>NZ_JAFREN010000037.1 GCF_017377505.1 Enterococcus sp. DIV0212c
TCTAAAATGAATGAAGAATGTTCTCGTAGCTCAGTAGGATAGAGCAATTGCCTCCTAAGCGATAGGTCGCTGGTTCGATTCCAGTCGGGAACGTAAAGATGGGGATAGGACAGAAGTCACTAACTCCAAGAAATAAGCTGCACTCCACGAAAATTTTCTTCAATTTTCGTGGAGTGCAGCTTATTTCTCAAGGACTTGCTTCTATTTTCACCGCTAATCTAATCACGTTGTTTTATAAGAGAAGCTAAAAAGGTCCAATCCTCTTGAATAAGAGGGTCAAGTTTTTGATTATAAAAAACAGCAGCTGGATGATAAGTTGGAAAGATCGTATAAATATTTGCTGATTTGATCAGTTGATTTTTACTTTTTGAATATTTCAAAATGGGTAAGTGCAGCAGTTGTCCATGATAAGCTGAAATCGTGAATGTACTTCCTAACAATCGTTGTAATCCAGTATTTCCCATCGGTACGAGAATTTTCGGATTGATTTTATTGATCTCATAATCTAGCAAGGGTGCATAAGCTGTGATTTCCGCTTTAGTTGGCGTACGATTAGGATATTTTGTTTCTATGAGACCTGTTTTTTTGTTAAGTTGTTCTTTTATGCTGAACGGTCTGCTTCTGACAGCACTAGTAATATAGATATCTTCTCGTGTCAATTCTGCTTGAGCTAACCAGCCATTGAGTTTTTTACCAGACCTACCGCTAAAAGGAATTTTTGTTTTTATTTCTGTTTCTCCAGGAGCTTCGCCTATCAACATCAAAGCTGCATTTTTCGGTCCTTGACCGGAAAGAAATCCTTCTAAATGGTGGTCCTTCATCTTCTTAGCAACTGTTTCTACTAACTTTTTTGGATAGTCCAATCGAGACATCTCCTTCTAATTTGAAAAAGGGCAGAGATCGAGAAAAAAGTTCCTTTTTCTTGATCTCTACCTCTTTATTTTTTAAGCCCAATCGCCATTACGGAAAATTGGAACACGGGTACCATCTTCTCTGATACCGTCGATATTCATTTTATCTGACCCAATCATGAAATCAACATGTGTATGACTACGATTTAAGCCAGCTTCTTTTAATTCTTCTTCGGTCATTTCAGTTCCGCCCTGTAAGTTAAACGAATAAGCTGAACCGAAAGCTAAATGGTTTGAAGCATTTTCATCGAATAAAGTATTGTAGAAAATGATTCCAGATTGAGAAATCGGTGAAGGATCTGGAACGAGTGCAACTTCACCTAAATGACGAGCTCCTTCGTCTGTATCTAATAATTTTGCTAATACTTCTTGACCTTGCTCAGCAGAAAAATCAATGACTTTCCCATCTTTAAATGTAAATTTCATCCCTGAAATAGTTGTTCCGGCATAACTTAGTGGTTTGGTACTAGAAACAACTCCGTCCACTCGGCGGCTATCTGGGGCAGTGAAGACTTCTTCAGTCGGCATGTTAGCCATAAATGTTTCGCCGCGAACATTATCGCTACCTGCACCTTCCCATAGATGATTCTTGGGTAATCCGATTACTAAGTCTGTTCCAGGTGCTGTATAGTGTAAAGCGTTGAATTGCTCTTTGTTTAATTCAGAGGCTTTAGTGGCTAATTTGTTGTCATGGTCTTTCCAAGCAGCAACAGGGTCTTCTTCGTAAACGCGAGTTGTTTTGAAAATTTCATTCCAAAGAGCATCCACTTGTTGTTCGCTGTCATTTAAATCTGGGAAAACTTTAGCTGCCCATTCTTTGCCGGAAGCTGCAACAACTGTCCAGCTGACTTTGTTCGCTTGGGTAACTTTTCTTAGATTAGCCAAAGCTTTGCCAGAAGCTGATTGGAAAGCGGCTACGCGATCTGTATCTACACCAGCTAAAGCATCTGGATTAGCAGAAACAACACTGATTCGGCTAGCGCCTTTATTGACCCAATCATCTGTTTGATCTATTTTATATTGAGGGATATTTTCCAAATATGTTTTATCTGCATGTAATAAAAATTCACGCTGAACGACATCATCATTCCATTGAACGATCACTTCGCCTGCGCCTAATTTGTACGCTTCTTCTGTGATCAAGCGAGCTAAGGGTGCTTGATCAACACTAATTTGTAAAACGATGCTTTGTCCTTTTTGAACATTGACACCCGTTTCAACAATCAGTCTAGCATATTTTTTTAATGTCTCATTAAAATTTGGTAATGTCATAGAATAACCTCCTAGTTTTTCATACATCTAATCGTCCATATCATAACACGTACCGTTCATGAACTCAAACAAACGAGCAGGTTATGGACCTTATTTAATTTTGGCAAAAACCGCTCAAAACTCCCGTATAATCAAATAAATAAAATAATATAAAAAGAAGGACTAGTATTTTGCAGAATAAACAAATCGTGTTACAATAACTATAGTATTTATATGGAAGCGTTGTAAAGGATAGGTAGAGGGGATTGAAAGATTATGGCAAGAAAAAAAACAATTACTAAAGATCAGATTTTAAATGCTGCATACGAAGTAGTGGCCACTGAAGGCTTTTCGAAATTCACCGCACGAAACATTGCAACCAAAATGAAATGCTCAACACAACCTATTTACTTAGAATTCAAAAATATGGATGATTTAAAAGAAGAGTTATTTGAAAAGATTCATCAATATTTGGCAAAAGAAGTATTTCCTATTACACATACTGGTAATACGATCGTGGATTTAGCTTTAAATTATATTCACTTTGCCAAAAACGAAAGTAAACTATACCGAGCGTTATATTTAGAAGAATACGGCGGCGGAAAAAGAATGCAGGAATTTTCTTACAGCTATTTTTCCAACGCAGTCAAGCAAGATTCTGAATATGAAAAATTAAACGATACGGAAATCAATTCTCTTCATATGGGGACTTGGATCGTTGCAACAGGAATTGCGGCGTTGATGACTTCAGGAATCATTCATCCGAGCGATAAACAAATTGAACAACTAATGAGAGAGTCCATTGATCAAATTTTAGAACGAAAAGACCCAATCGATATTTAAACAAAAGCACTCAC
>NZ_JAFREN010000038.1 GCF_017377505.1 Enterococcus sp. DIV0212c
TTTTTGCTTGTTCTTTATTTTTAGCTTCAATAGCTTTCTTTTCTAATTCTTCCTTAGGCATTTCTTTTTTCTTCGGGTCAACAGCAAAGGAATCAAATAACTTATCTAAATCGTTCGGGCTCTCGAATTTTAATCCCATGAATTATCGCCTCCATTCTAGTTCATTTTAGCATGTTTTGGATTTCTTGAGTAGCTTTTCTGATTTTTTAAGAAAATTTTAGTTCATTGATTTTTTGTATAGAAAGTAGAAAATGATGACGAAAACAATTTGTTTCAAAAAAAACGAAACCTGAACTAAACTAAAATCAGTTTGCTCAGGTCTTTATAGTATTAGGTAGTTAACATTAGCTACCGACTATTTTATTAGCAGTTGTTTCAGGGGCATGGTTAATATCGAAAATCGCAGCTTTATTGACTTTGATAGTTCCTGATACTTTCAGTGTTGGCGCATTGGTTGTATTTGTGCTTCGTTCAATTTTGGTCGTAGAATTATTTTGGAAAATCAGATTTCCAGCATTACCTAGTCTAAATAATTCTCGAATAGTTGTAACATTAAATTTAGCAGATTGACCAACCGTAATATCTAAAGGATTAGTACTGCTGTTATCCACGTAAAAAAGGGTGTTGTTTGCTACATTTATAGCAACATTTGCGTTATCCTCTATTGAAAAATAAGGAATATGATCATTACCAAGGCCAAACCAGAAAGCACTATCTGCAACGGATTGATGCTCTAAATTAAATGAATCTCTAATCGTGATTCCTAAAGCTTCAGCAAATTCTTGCGGAGTATCAGAATTTGTCATAACTTGTTTGACTTCGGCTTTTGTGGTGCCAGAAAAAGCAGCATAGCCATGAATATTATGAACTAATTGTGGACCGCTATAAGTGATGTTTGAATAATTAAGTGTAACACCGTAGACGTTATCATCGATATTGACCGGACCATAATAATTTTTGCCTAAGATTGAAAGGTTGTTTAAATTGATGGTTTTAGTGCCGTCATTATTTTCTACATAAATTGTTCCGTGGCTGCCAGTAGTGGCTTCTGTTAAGGTGTGCGATTGGCCGTTAATGGTCAAATCTTTTTTAGTAGGATGAATCTTGATACCTCTTTCAAGTGTTATGTCGTTAGCCAGGAGTATCGTAGTGACGCCATTATCGTTACTAAGAGCGCTTCTCAATTCTTCGTACGTACTAACGGTTACAGTCGTTGCCAAAACCTCCTGCTGATTGTTGTTGCTGACTTCTTCTGCATGAACTGAATTTACATTATTGAAACTTGTAAATAAAGCAATGCTTAAAACCCCTAAAAAAATTGTCTTTTTCATTTGAATCGTCCTCTCTAATAGAAAATTAATACATACAAATAATAACAAATGTTATTTGATGCATCAATTGAAAACCTTTGTAAATTTACTTTTAAATAATATTTTTTTATTATTTATATAATAAATGTATAGTTTAAACGAATAAATGAGTCAGAGAACGTGAAAGCTGCATTAGCTTGAGAGCGGTGGTTGAAGTAGCGATTCTCTTCTTGCATTTGGTTACAAAAAAAGGTATAGTTTTTTCGGATAGAGAAAAGAGGGACGAAATGGCAGGAAATATTTTTATCGGAATGGTTCGTGGGTATCAGCGTTTCATTTCCCCAGGACTTCCGGCTAGTTGCCGCTATCACCCAACGTGTTCACAATATATGATCGATGCCATCCAGACACACGGTAGCATTAAAGGAATAACAATGGGAACAGCGAGATTTTTACGATGTCATCCACTAACAAAAGGCGGAATCGATTATGTGCCGCTGAAGTTTAGTTTAAAAAGAAATCCGGATCAGGAATATCATGGTCCCTATAATTATAGAAGAGACAAGCACAATAAATAGATGAAGGTGGGCTTAAGGGATGGCGATTTTAGCATTTGATTTTGGGGGTTCAGCAGTAAAATATGGGATTTGGAATGGTCAAGCAATAACCGACAAAGGAAAATTTACAACACCGAAAACATGGGACGAAATGAAAGCGTCGTTATTTTCTGTGTATGAAGGAATCAATCAAAAAGTAGAAGGTGTAGCCTTTAGCGCACCAGGCGTAGTAGACGTTCAAAAACAAATGATCAACGGAATTTCAGCGATTCCTTATATCCATAAATTTAATATATTTAAAGAACTAGAAGAGCTATTTAACCTTCCTGTTGCAATCGAAAATGATGCAAATTGTGCAGGAATGGCGGAAATTTACGAAGGTGCTGCTAAGGGCAAAAAAGAAGTGGCCTTCGTTGTTGTGGGAACTGGAATCGGTGGTGCGATTTTCCATAATGGGCAAATTACTAAAGGTGCGCATCTTTATGGCGGTGAATTTGGCTTGATGTATCTAAGTGGAGGCGAAACTTTTAGTAAGTTAGGAACAGCAGTCCAAATGGCTTGGCGTTATTGTGAACGAAAAGGTGTAGAGAAAGAGACTTTTTCTGGGGAAGACGTGTTTGCGTTTGCTGAATCTGGTGATGAATTGGCTATAGAAGAGGTCAATAACTTTTACGAGTATTTGACACAAGGACTGTTTAGCATTCAATTTTCACTTGATCCAGAGATGATCGTTTTAGGTGGCGGTGTGTCTGCTAAAAAAGGGTTGATCGATGAAATCAACCAACGTATGAAAGAAAAACTAGATCATTTTGAATTACATGATTTTATTCCGCAAATCGTGACATGTGAGTTTAAGAATGATGCCAATTTGATTGGAGCAGCTGCTAATTTTTTAGCGAACCAAAACTAAAAAGAATCACTAAACGAAAACGTCAAATTGCTAATTGCAAGGAGACGTTTTTTTACGTAGAGAAACCGAATAATCCACCTGTATAAGTAACGAACGATTTTTAATAATTTGAATTATAGAAATTTTCTGAAAATTCATTGACATTTAACCTATTTTTGATTATATTTGTATACATACTTATTTAATAATTATATATGCAAAGAAAATTATCTGGCTTTACGAATTCGTTTAGCTTTAAAATCATCTAGCTTTTATGCTAGCTCTTCAGGAAAAAGATAAAAACTGATTGTGGTAAAAAAGCACTACATTCTGTTTTTCCTATTTTCTAGTAAGAGATGACCAGCATAACAGGCTTTAAAATCAAGGAGGAAATAAAATGAAAAAATTCAGTTTTTTATTTGCTAGTCTATTTTTATTAGCAGCATGTGGTCCAGCAGCCGGTGGAGGCGCAAGTGGTAGTGGAAATAAGGTTGAAGGTGACACGATCAAGATTGGGATGAACATGGAGCTTTCAGGAGATGTTTCAGCATACGGGAATGCTGAAAAAGAAGGAATCAAGTTAGCAGTTGAAGAAATCAATGATGCTGGCGGTGTTCTTGGCAAAAAAATAGAATTGATTGAAAAAGACAATAAATCTGAAAATGGCGAAGCAACATCTGTTGCAGCCAATTTAACAGCAAAAGATAAAGTTGTTGCCGTTGTCGGACCAGCAACATCTGGTGCAACGAAAGCGACAATTCCCAATATGACAAAAGCAGCAGTTCCAGTTATCACGCCTTCAGGTACTGACGACAGCATCACTGTTGTGAATGATAAAGTTCAAGAATATATTTTTAGAGCTTGTTTCCAAGATACTTTCCAAGGAGTTATTTTAGCAAACTTTGCTCAAGATAATTTAAAAGCTAAAAATGTCGTGATCATTGGTGATAATTCAAGTGATTATGCCATCGGCCTGACAAAATCATTCAAAGACACTTACAAAGGTAAAATCGCCAAAGAAGAAACATTCACAGCCGGTGATAAAGATTTCCAAGCGATCCTAACGAAAATCAAAGATCTTGATTACGATGCAATCTATATTCCTGGTTACTATGCAGAAGCAGGATTGATCATCAAACAAGCACGCGAAATGGGTATCGACAAACCAATTCTTGGCGCTGACGGATTCGGTGACGAAAAATTAGTTGAAATCGCTGGAGCAAAAAATGTTTCTGAAGTTTATTACACAGGACACTTCTCAGAAAAAGCACCAGCTACTGATAAAGTGAAACCATTCGTAGAATCATTTAAGAAAAAATATGACAAACAACCATCTGCCTTTAATGCGTTAGGTTATGATTCTGTTTATATGTTGAAACAAGCAATGGAAGATAAAGACTCAGCTGACTCAAAAGATATCACAGCAGGCTTAGCATCGTTGAAAGACTTTGTTGGGGTAACAGGAAAAATGACGATGGATAAAGATCACAATCCTGAAAAATCTGCTGTAGTACTAGGACTTACAGATGGAAAAGAAACATCTGCAGATGCTGTAGATCCTAAATAAGAACAACTATCTATAAGAAATGAAAAGAGGGGGAGACAAGGTTCTGCGTTTTGTCCGTCCTCTTTTTTATTTAAAAAAAGAACAATTATTCTAAAATATTGGAAGTGATAAACATGGAAGTAGTTATCCAACAATTAGTCAATGGACTTTTTCTAGGGAGTATTTACGCTCTGTTAGCTTTAGGGTACACAATGGTTTACGGTATTATTAAATTGATCAATTTTGCCCATGGAGAAATTTATATGTTAGGTGGATTTATGGGGTATTTCTTTATCAACAAATTAAATTTAGGCTTTTTCCCAGCACTGATTCTTTCAATGGCAGGTGCTGCTGTGATTGGTGTGGTAATTGAATTTTTAGCGTATCGACCGCTGAGAAAGTCAACAAGAATTGCAGCGTTGATCACCGCAATCGGGGTTTCATTTTTACTACAGAATGGGATGATTTACTGGTTAGGACCGGAAAAAAAATCGTTTCCTCAAGCAATTGAGTTTAAAAATTATCAACTAGGTTTTATTCAAATATCAAATATTCAAGTACTTATTTTAGTTATTTCTCTAGTATTGATGATCGCTTTACAATTAATCGTTAAAAAGACCAAGATGGGAAAAGCGATGCGGGCAGTTTCAGTTGATGCGGATGCAGCACAATTGATGGGGATCAATGTGAATCGTACGATTTCGTTTACCTTTGCATTAGGTTCAGCCTTAGCTGCTGCGGCTGGTATGTTAATCGGCCTGTATTATAATTCGATTGATCCAATGATGGGAGTCGTTCCTGGACTTAAATCATTCGTTGCGGCTGTTTTAGGGGGAATTGGCATTATTCCTGGGGCAGCTTTAGGTGGTTTTGTGATTGGGTTATTAGAAACAATCACGATTGCACTGGGTTTTTCTGATTACAAAGATGCAGTCGTATATGCATTATTAATTATTATTTTATTGATTCGTCCTGCTGGAATTCTCGGCAAGAACATCAAAGAGAAAGTGTAGGTGGCAAGCATGAAAAAGAATGTAAAATATAATCTTGTTTGGCTTTTAATTGCGGCTGCGGCGTATGCGTTTATTTATATATTATACGTAACTGGTGTGATTACGCCTTTCACTGAATATACATTGATTACAATCGGTATCAATATCATGTTGGCACTTGGATTGAATTTGATTATTGGTTTTTCTGGACAGTTTTCTTTAGGTCATGCCGGTTTTATGGCGATAGGTGCCTATAGTGCGGCAATTATGTCAGTCAAATATCCTACAATGGGTGGCTTTTTCAGTGGAATCTTACTAGGAATCGTTTTATCTGGTATCGTGGCACTATTAGTTGGTATTCCAACTTTGAGATTAAAAGGAGATTACTTAGCGATTGCGACTTTGGGAATTTCTGAAATCATTCGAATCATTATTATCAACATGGGCGATATCACCAATGGGCCTGCTGGTATCTTTGGTATTCCGCCAATGGTCAATTGGTCGCTAGTATTTGGTTTTGTGGTTGTTGTAACGTTGATTATTGTTAACTTTATTAATAGTGGTCCGGGACGTGCAACGATGGCGATTAGAGAAGATGAGATCGCAGCTGAATCAATGGGTGTGAATACAACCAAATATAAAGTAGCTGCATTTATTATCGGTGCGGTTACAGCCAGTGTAGCCGGTGCGATTTATTCCAGTTATGTTCAAACGATAGCTCCAAAAGATTTTGGTTTTATGAAATCAATCGATATTTTGATCATCGTGGTTTTTGGTGGTATCGGTAGTGTGACAGGAACCTTTATTTCTGCAATTGTACTTGGAATTTTAAATATGTTCTTACAAGATGCTGGTGCATTAAGAATGATCATTTATGCGTTGGCCTTGATTATTATTATGATTTTTAAACCAGGTGGGCTATTAGGAACGTGGGAATTCTCAGTAAAAAAATTATTTAAGAAAAAGGAGGACAAATCTAATGCCTCTATTGAACGTTAGTAATTTAACCAAAAACTTCGGCGGATTAGCTGCCGTTTCCAATGTCAATTTGACTTTAGAAACCAATGAACTTATTGGATTGATCGGACCAAATGGGGCTGGCAAGACGACCTTATTCAATCTTCTTACAGGTGTTTATGAGCCAAGCGAAGGAACTGTAACATTAGATATTATGGGAACAGAACATACCTTAAATGGAATGAAACCCTACAAAATTGCAGATATGGGTTTAAGCCGAACGTTTCAAAATATTCGATTATTTAAAGATTTGACGGTGATGGATAATGTTTTAATTGCAATGAATAGTAAAAATAAAGAGAGCATTATTTCAAGTATTTTACGATTACCAGCTTTTTATAAAAAAGAAGCAGAAATGGAAAAGAAGGTTTTTGAATTACTTGCAATATTTGGTTTAGAAGATAAAGCTCAAAATTTAGCGAAAAACTTACCATACGGAGAACAAAGACGTTTAGAAATTGTTCGAGCTTTAGCTACCCAACCAAAAGTATTATTCTTAGATGAACCGGCAGCAGGGATGAATCCCCAAGAAACGGCTGAATTAACTGAGCTGATCCGCAAAATCCAAAAAGAATTTCAAATCACGATTGTCTTGATTGAACATGATATGAGTTTAGTCATGGATGTCTGTCAAAGAATCTATGTTTTAGAGTATGGACGGGTTATAGCAGAAGGAAAACCAGAAGCAATCAAAAATGATCCACGTGTAATCGAAGCCTATTTAGGAGGTGAGCTATGATGTTAAAAGTTGAAAATTTATCCGTACATTATGGTGTGATCCAGGCAGTTCGGGATGTTAGTTTTAATGTAGAACAAGGCGAGATCGTCTCTTTGATAGGAGCAAACGGTGCTGGTAAAACGACGATACTAAGAACGATATCAGGTCTTAACCGCTCGTCGAACGGCACGATCATGTTTGAAGAGCAACAAATTCAAAAAATGATGCCGCAAAAAATTGTTGCAGCAGGACTGTGTCAAGTACCCGAAGGTCGTCATGTGTTTTCTGGTTTAACCGTTCAAGAAAATTTAGAAATGGGTGCTTTTTTAAGAAAAGATAAGGATTTAAAACAAGAGTATGACGTGATTTTTGAACGCTTTCCGATTTTGAAAGAACGAAAAAATCAAGATGCCTCAACGCTTTCTGGTGGAGAACAGCAGATGTTGGCTATGGGTAGAGCGCTAATGTCTAAACCTAAGCTACTCTTATTAGATGAACCATCTATGGGACTGGCTCCAATATTTATTCAAGAAATTTTTAATATTATAGAAGAAATCAATAAACAAGGAACAACTGTTTTATTAATTGAACAAAATGCTAAAATGGCACTTTCGATTTCGGATCGTGGCTATGTTTTGGAAACAGGAGAAGTTGTTTTAAACGGTCGTGGCAAAGATTTACTTGACAGTGAAGAAGTGAAAAAGGCATACTTAGGAGGATAATTAAATGAGCGTAAGTGATTTTATGACAAAAAATTTAGTTGTTGCGCAACCAGAAATGAAAATCTTTGATGCAGTTGATTTGATGAAAAAAAATAATATTCATCGTTTACCTGTAGTAAAGAAAGAGCAGCTTGTTGGTTTGATTACAGAAGGAACGATTCAAGCAGCGATGCCGTCAAAAGCTACCAGTTTGAGTGTTTATGAAGTGAACTATTTACTAAATAAGACAACTGTAGCAGATGTAATGGTAAAAACTGTTGAAACGATCAAACCTGAGTCTTCTTTAGAAGACGCGATTTTCCAAATGCGTCAAAATAATATCGGTGTGCTGCCGGTTGTATCTCAAAATGAACTAGTCGGAATCATTACAAATAATGATATTTTTGATGCTTTTTTAAAAATTACCGGGTATCATGATGGAGGCACAAGAATTCAACTTAGGATTCCAGAAGATCATAAAGGCATCTTAGCTGACATCACAAAGTTGTTAGCAACGAATGATTTTAGCATATTAACAGTGGTTGTGAATCATAAAGAATTAGAAACAATCATCGAGTTGCAAATTGAAAGTCGTGAAGCGCAGCGAATTGAGCAGATTCTAAAAGAAGCTGGATATGATGTTTTTGAAGCAGTCCTTATGTCAAAAAGAGAATGAAAAAGTTTTTTAATTGACTGAAATATTTTTTTCTGAAACAGTTTGACTATTAAAGAGGCTTGTGATAATTTTATATAGTGATGTGAAAATGTTACTTGTTTTATTCACCACAGTTGGGATATTGAAGTCTCTATAATACTTTGATATTCTTTCTCTATGCCTTTTAATTATTTAAGGGTTGTTGTTGTTGGTATAATTTTTGCAGAATATCTATCGATTTTCTGTAATTAATTATAAATATTTTATGATGGGAGGAAAAAAAATGAAAAAAGTTATTGGATTTATCGTTGCTACAGTAGCAATGTTGAGTTTTGCGACAACATCTGCTTCAGCTGACGGTGCTATTTCAGCAACAGAACAGCCGATTCTTAATGAATTGAATGCTGGCGCAACAATTGGCGGCAAAAAATTCAATTTTGATGCAGCTGAAACAAATGCAGTAGAAAACCACTTGAAACGTGTTGATTTAACACAAGCTCAAGTAGATGAAGCTGTAAAAAATATCCAAGCAGCTCGTGCTTTAGTTGGAGGTGTATCTGTTAATACTTCAGGTGCTAACTCACTTGCACAAGCAATTGGATTATTACCAGCAAATGTAATTTCTCAAGTACAAAATTACGTAATTGCTGCTGGTAATGCTGTAGGCCTGAAAATCACTTTTGGCGCTGGCGGAAGCTATTCTGCAGTGTCAATCACAGATGCTAACGGCGCGCCTGTTTATAAAGCTGGTTCTCCAGTGAAAAATACAGGTTCAAACTACGCATTAAGCGGAATCACTTTTGGCTCATTGATCGTTGCTGCAGCAGGTGCAGTATTTGTGAGCAGAAAGAACAAATTAGCATAATATGAAACAAGTAAAAAGAGTAGGGGCATTTATTTACGTGCCTCTTCTCTTTATGTTTTTTGGCTATCTTATTATTTACATAATTGGTGCACCTGTCATTAATTTCGCTTCTTCAGCGGTTGAATTGATTTCATTGAATGATGCTCCTTCCTTTGATCAAAAAGGAACAAACCTCTTTGCTCAAAGAAAACAAGGAAACAAGCAAACATCGTCAGACAAAACAGAGGGTAAAGTAGTGGATAAAGCAGTAGATGAAACCGCTAACCAAACAACTGATACAATGAGTGATACAGAATCAGCCGAAGTCGCAGATACTAAAGTGTCTGAAAAAGGAGAATTATCTTCTTCAAATATGGTCTATCCGGTTGGAGGAGATCAGTTTGGTGAGGTAGTGATCAACAAAGTTAGAATTAATGAACCATTATATTACGGAGATAGCGAAGATATTCTGCGTTTAGGCGTAGGACAGTATATCGGCAGTATGATTCCAGGAGATCTGGGTACAACCTTGATCGGAGGGCATAATTTGCCTTCATTTGGGAAAATTTACTATTTAGAACCTGGGGATGAAATAAATGTTCATACTCATTACGGTGACTATACTTATCAAGTGACAGAAGTAAAAGTTGCTGACTACAAAGATTCGTCCATCAATACAAAATTAGGTGACCGTTCAAAAAGATCGCTGATTTTGTATACCTGCTATCCATTAGATGCAATTGGATTAACCCCAGAGCGTGTTTTTGTTTCTGCAGATTATGTATCTGGACCAATCATCAATGAGAAGTTGTAAAGGAGGAGAATCAGTCAGATGAAAAATCGTGGACATTTAATGAAACTAACTTCTCGCTTTTTTATTGCTTTCTTATCCTCTGTCTTTTTGTTTGCCTTTTTGATTTTGCTAACATTGAGAGTAACACTCTTTAGTGAAAGTTATATTGCAAAGCAAGCAGCTAAAGCAGATTATTATTCAGAATTAACTGAGGAAATCAATCAACAAGTTGAAAATAGTGCATTAGGAAGTAATATTCCAGAAGGCGTACTAAAACAATCGATCAGCAAAGAATCAGTAACAGCTGATGTAAATACATATTTTGAAGCAATGTATAACTCAGGGTCAAAATATGCTATTTCGAATCAACAAAAAACTCATGATGCTGTTTCTCAAGCGATCACAGATTACATGAAAGAAAAAAACATTCAAGCAACGCCAGAGTCAGAACTTGCTGTAAACGGACTAGCTGAGCAAGCTGTAACGATTTATAAAGGCTATATTGAATTACCATTTTTAGTTTCTTATGGGCGTAAAGTCATGAATTATAAATCCAAATTAGTTATCTTTATGGTCGTTTGCGGCGTTCTATGGGCGTTATTAAGTTTATCTCTCTACTCTTCGCTAAGAGGCTATTTTCACCGTTTATTGCGATATTGGGCATACATTTGTGTAGGTAGCGGTTTAATGATGAGCGTGGTTCCTGCATTTATTTTATTGCAAGGATTCTTAAAGAAGTTGGGAATTCAATCAAAAGCGATGTATGACTTCATTCAAACGTACTTATCAAGTTTCTTATGGTTGTTTATTATTATAGGAATTGTCTCGATTATAGTAGGCATTATTTGTGGTATACTTAGTGAAATCAAGAGAAAACAATTATTTAGCGCTTAAATTAAAAAAAACATTGTGCATCTATCTTAAATGATAGGTGCTTTTTTGGGCGTAACGTGATACCATAGATTCTTGGAGGGATGAAGATGTCAAAGAAAAATAAAGATATAGAAGTAAGAATTGAAGAGACACAGAAAAAAATCAACGGCGAACTAATTACAGTGAGCACATTAATGATTGGTAAAAAAGAAATTGGGCAAGTTCTACCGCAAGACTCAAAAAAGTTTGCAGTAATGATTGACGGGCGCAATGAAGCGACTGTAAAAACGCTGGATGAAGCGATCGAATACATTATTCGCCAATGGAATTTAAACGATTAAAATAAATAACAACTTTTTTTCGAAAAAGGCTTGCATTTTGTTTAAAAGTTTTGTATTATAACTAAGTCAGGTTTGTTACTAAAAACCTTTTGGAGGAATAGCGAAGTGGCTAAACGCGACGGACTGTAAATCCGTTCCTTAGGGTTCAGTGGTTCGAATCCACTTTCCTCCATTTCACTTTTGGGGTATAGCCAAGCGGTAAGGCAACAGGTTTTGATCCTGTCATGCGTTGGTTCGAATCCAGCTACCCCAGTTTTTTGTTAGAACAACTCAGATGGAGTTGTTCTTTTTTTTATGGAAAAACGTCAATGGTAACTTTTGTTCTCTTTTCCATAAATATGTGATAAAGTGAATAAAAAGTATGAGGAGTGAATCAAATGAATATCAAAGAGAAAATAACTGAAACAGCTGAAAAAGTGTATGATTTAGCACGTGAAGGAAAATATGATGTCAAAGTAAATCTTTTTTCAAAAAAGAAAGATAGCGAGAAGCCAGCAGGCATTCAAGTCGTTTCTACCAGAGACACGGCACATACGAAAAAATGGCGCGCTAAGAACCGCTAAAAGGTTCAAAAATTAGATTTAGAGTGTGAAGCAAAACTGATATTCAGTTTTGCTTCATACTCTTTTAGTTTAATTAAGTACTATTTATCAATTTCTAGCCCTAAAACAGTCAGGTGGCCGTTTCCTACTAGTTTAATAACAAGTCTAGCTAAATGGTTTGGCGACATGTCTGTGTCACTAGTGATCCACCAATGAAGCGTTCCGATAAAGATAGAGGTCATATATTCAATGATAAAATCGATGGGGACTTCTATATCGTTTTCAGTAATTTTTAGCTTAGAAAAGATGTCTGCATATTTTTCGTAAATAATCTCTGCAAGTTTCTTTCTTAATAGTTCATTGGAACTGCCATCCATAATAGTTAAAAAGAACTTTTTATTTTTTTGAATATTAACATAAATATGTGTTAGCAAAAATTCAATTTGTTTTACCTTGATACGATTGCTGACAATAATTTGTTCAGTGTCGATAACAGAAGTAAAAGCATTAATTGCAAAATCAAAAATTTGTTCATAAAGATCTTGTTTATCTTTGAAATGAGCATAGAAAGTTGCACGATTGATCATCGCTTCATCTGCAATGTCTTGAATCGTTATACAATCATATCCTTTTTCATCAACTAAGTGAAAGAAAGCTTCGATAATCATTTTATGTGTCCGTTTTACCCGTAGGTCGATTTTCTTTGACATAAAAAATTCCTTTCGAAATAATCAACAGTTTTTCAAAGTTTGTTGCTTATCTCACAAATTTAGGTGTTTTGCTTGTTGCAAATAAATTAGAATCTTTCTAAAATATACATAAGTATTATATCAGACACCTTGTATGATAATCAACAAAGTGTTGTACAATAATAGGGTATGGAATTTAAGGAGCTAAAACACATGACATTAAGAGCAGGAATAGACGTTGGTTCAACAACTGTGAAATTAGTAATTATTGATGAAGAAAATCAGACGAAATTCGCCAAATATGAAAGACATTATTCGGATGTAAAAGCTGCAACTGAAAAAGTATTGAATGAAGCAATGAATGAACTAGGTGAAAAGACACCAATAACAATGACCATCACAGGTTCTGGCGGAATGGGATTAGCAGATGTTTTGAATATTTCTTTTGTTCAAGAAGTCATCGCCTGTACAAAAACAGTAGAAGAAATCATACCGGAAACAGATGTTGCTATTGAGCTGGGTGGCGAAGATGCGAAGATCACCTTTTTTGAAGGAGCCTTAGAGCAACGGATGAATGGTAGTTGTGCTGGAGGTACGGGTGCTTTTATCGATCAAATGGCTGTTTTATTAAAAACAGATGCTAACGGTGTCAATGAGTTAGCGAAAAACTATCAAACGATTTATCCGATTGCTTCAAGATGTGGTGTTTTTGCTAAAACAGATGTTCAACCATTGATCAACGAAGGTGCTGCAAAAGAGGATATCTCAGCGAGTATTTTTCAAGCAGTGGTCAATCAAACGATTGCAGGACTTGCAGCTGGTCGGAAGATCAAAGGCAAAATCGCTTTTTTAGGCGGACCGCTTTTCTTTATGTCAGAACTTAGAAAACGATTCATCGAAACTTTGGATGTTCAGCACGAAGATGTGATTTTCCCAGAAAATCCTCAATTATTTGTAGCAATGGGGGCAGCTATTTACTCTGAAGGAGCAAATCCAACGACCTTAACTGATTTAGTCCAGCGTTTGACGAAGGGAAATCAGGAACAATTAAAACCGACAGATACACTCGAACCGTTATTTCAAGATGAAGCAGAATTAAAAGCATTTAGAGCGCGCCACGACCAAGCCAAAGCGCAAGAAAAATGTTTATCTGAACATCGTGGGGTTGCCTTTTTAGGAATCGATGCAGGGTCGACCACAACGAAAGTTACTTTGATCGATGAAGAGGGAAACTTGTTATTTTCATTTTATGGAAACAATCAAGGTCAACCTTTAGAAACGACAATGAGTGTGTTAAAAGATTTATATCAACAATTACCGCCAGACGTTTTTATTGGGAAATCTGCAGTTACTGGGTACGGAGAACATTTGATAAAAAATGCGTTAAAAGTCGATATAGGAGAAGTCGAAACGATGGCTCATTATAAGGCTGCGAATCATTTTCAGCCTGGGGTCGATTTTATTTTAGATATTGGCGGTCAAGATATGAAAGCCATGACGATCAAAGATGGCGTACTATCCTCTATTCAACTAAATGAAGCTTGTTCGTCAGGGTGTGGTTCTTTTATTGAAACATTTGCTAAATCGCTAAATTTTGATGTAAAAGATTTTGCGATTGAGGCGCTAAGTTCTAAAGCGCCAGTAGATTTAGGTTCTCGCTGTACAGTATTCATGAATTCAAAAGTGAAACAAGTCCAAAAAGAAGGAGCCTCTGTTGGCGATATTTCAGCTGGATTGTCTTATTCAGTCATAAAAAATGCGATTTACAAAGTAATCAAAGTTCGACGACCAGAAGAACTTGGTAAGAAAATCGTTTGCCAAGGTGGGACATTTTACAATGAGGCAGTTTTACGCGCCTTTGAAATGATTAGCGAGCGGGAAGTTGTTCGTCCTTCAATTGCTGGTTTAATGGGTGCTTATGGTGCTGCTTTGATTGCGTTAGAAGATTATGAGTTAGGACAAGAAACAACGATTTTAGGACTTGAGGATCTAGATACTTTTACAGCTGATAAAGAGTTTACCCATTGTGGTTTGTGTGAGAATAATTGTATGATGACCGTTACCATCTTTTCTGACGGTCGACAATTTGTTACGGGAAATCGCTGTGAACGTGGTGCAAGAATCAAAGTCAAAAAAGAAGATCGTAGAGTCAATTTAGTTGATTATAAATACCGAAAATTATTTAAGTATCGTCCGTTGAAAGAAAAGGATGCTGTGCGCGGTAGAATTGGAATACCTCGAGTATTGAATATGTACGAAAATTATCCATTGTGGCATACTTTTTTCACTGATTTAGGGTTTCGAGTGGAATTATCTCCACGTTCTAATAAAGAGCTATACGAGCAAGGGATGGAAACTATTCCTAGTGATACAGCATGTTATCCTGCTAAAATTTCTCATGGACATATCCAAGCATTGATCGATTCCAAGGTGCCGATGATTTTTTATCCAGGTGTCGTGTTTGAGCGGCAAGAATCAGCCGCCGCCGATAATCACTTCAATTGTCCAATCGTGCAAAGCTATCCTGATGTTATTCGTAATAATGTCGATGATATTCGTGATGGGAAAGTTGATTACCGTAATCCGTATATCAATTTAGCGGATGAAGCATCTGTAGCTAAGGTTTTAAGTGAAACGTTTGCCGATCTTGGTATTTCTAGTGAACAAGTGTCTAAAGCTTTACGTCACGCTTATGAAGAGCTAGATGCGTTTAAAGCTGACATCCGCAATAAAGGGGAAGAAACATTAGTGATGCTGAATCAAAAAGGGGAACGTGGGATTGTTTTATCTGGGCGACCTTATCATTTGGACCCTGAGATCAATCACGGAATCGCTGATGTGATCACACAAGAAGGGTTCCATGTGTTGACTGAAGATTGTGTTTCTCATTTAGGTGATGTAGGAAATTTACGTGTGGTCAATCAGTGGGTGTATCATTCTCGTTTATATGCAGCAGCTCGCGTTGTAGCCAAATCAAAAAATCTTGAACTTGTGCAATTGAATTCTTTTGGCTGTGGGTTAGATGCGGTGACGACTGATCAAGTAGAAGAAATCATGGATCAATATGGAAAAATATATACGGTATTGAAAATTGATGAAGGATCCAACTTAGGGGCTATTCGGATTCGTTTACGTTCATTAAAGGCAGCGGTCGGAGAACGGGAAAAAATGAATTTTGAACCAAAATTGCAGCAAGAAGAACCTGAAAAGATTGTTTTTACAAAAGAAATGAAGAATACTCATACCTTGCTTTTACCAATGCTAAGCCCGATTCATCAATCTGGTTTAGTCGATGTGGCATTACAAGCATCGGGCTATAACGTTGTTTGTTTACCGGCTGATGATCGAGAAGCTGTAAATGTGGGACTGAAGTACGTTAATAATGATGCCTGTTATCCAGCAATCATTTCAATCGGACAATTGGTTGAAGCTTTGGAAAGCGGCGAATATGATCTAGATCATGTGAGTGTCATGATGACGCAAACAGGCGGTGGATGTCGTGCGACAAATTATATTCCGTTACTTAGAAAAGCTTTAAATGATGCAGGATTTCCGCAAGTTCCAGTGGTTTCAGTTTCAATGGGAAATAAAGGAGTCGAGTCTAATCCAGGCTTTAAATTCACCTTACCGATGTTAAAACGGGTAGCTGTTGCCTTTTTATATGGTGATTTGTTTGAACGAGTGGTTTACAGAACACGTCCATATGAAGTGGAAAAAGGGATGATCGACTCACTCCATGAAAAATGGTTAAAGCAAATTGAAAAAAATGTCCGAAATGGTTCGTTGACACTATTTAATCGGAACATGAAAAAAATCATCAAAGAATTTGATGAAGTCCCATTAAGAGACATCAAAAAACCAAAAGTTGGAGTTGTTGGCGAAATTTTAGTGAAATATTCACCAACTGCCAATAACGACATTGTTCGTTTGTTGGAAGAAGAAGGCGCCGAAGCCGTTGTTCCAGATATAGTTGGGTTTATGAATTACTCTCTATATAATCAAATTTGGAAATATGAAAATATGGGAATGTCTAAAAAAAGTAAGAATCTTGCGCAGTTTGCCATTCGGATGATTGAATATGTTGAAAAACCAATGGATAAGGCCTTAAGAAATTCAAATCGTTTTGAAGGACTTAGTTCTATTCATGAATTAGCAGAAGATGCAGGGAAAATACTTTCAATCGGAAATCATACGGGTGAAGGTTGGTTTTTAACAGGAGAAATGATTGAGTTATTGAAATCAGATGTGAACAATATTGTCTGTATGCAACCATTTGGCTGTTTACCAAACCATGTTGTAGGAAAAGGTGTGACGAAAGAATTGCGCCGTCAATATCCTAAAGCCAATATAGCACCAATCGATTATGATCCTGGTGTTTCATTAGTGAACCAATTAAATCGAATTCGTTTGATGATGGCTACGGCTCATAAAATGATGGAGGAAGAAAAAATTCGTTCCTAGAAACAGAGGTTTGAATAGAAGTGTTCATTTACGAGCTTTCAAATCTTAGTAATTGCTTCTGTCCCCACCGTTTATTTGGATTCCATGAGGCTGTGATGTAACTCGTAGAGTTATGTCGCAGCCTCTATTTTTATCGTGCTGATTCCTGTTTCGGCGTAAAAAGGATAAAAATTCACTTTTAATGACGAAGCATACCAAATAGAGGTTGTGAACGTTTCCTTTGTTTGGATTTGGAACTTTTAGTTGTTTATGAGGTATATACCAGTTATAATGAAAGAGAATAAAAAGGAGGAAGTAAGATGGTGTCAAGTTTGCCAGTATATATTCAAATCCACGATAAAATTAAAGAAGATATTGAACATGGTGTTTGGAAGATCGGTGACAGACTTCCTTCAGAACGTGAGTTGTCTATTCATTTTAATGTTAGCCGAATGACATTGAGACAAGCGATTCAAACACTAGCTGATGAGGGGATTTTAGAACGTAAGGTCGGATCAGGGACCTATGTTGCCCGCAAAAAAGTACAAGAAAAAATGACGGGAACGACTAGTTTTACTGATATCATGCTTTCTCAAAATCGAGTACCTTCCAGTCGGACAGTTTCTTATTATGTAGCCAAACCAAGCTCCAGTGAAATGGAAAAGTTAAATCTGAAAGAAAATGAGCAAATCGTACGTATGGAGCGGATTCGTTTTGCAGATGATTTACCGATTTGTTTCGAAGTTGCCAGTGTTCCGTATTCTTTAGTCGATCAGTACAGCAAAACTGAGATCACAAATTCTTTTTATAAAACATTGGAAGAAAAAGGCGGCAATAAAATCGGACATGCCAATCAAACAATTTCAGCGATGCTAGCATCTGAACAGATTGCAGATTATTTGAAAATCAAGCGAGGAGATGCCATTCTTCGTCTTCGTCAGATTTCTTATTTTGAAAATGGAACGCCCTTTGAATATGTGCGAACACAATATGTGGGGAACCGCTTCGAATTTTATTTAGAAAAATAGAAAAACGAGGTTGGGACAGAAGTGTTTAATCCCGAGAAATAAGAAGGAATTCACGAAAATTGTTCTTCAAATTTTTGTGAATTTCAGCTTATTTCCGAAGGGATTGCTTCTGCTCCCACCGTTTATCCGGATTCCATGTGAGTGGGATATGACTCGAAGAGTTATGTCCCACTCACGTTTTATTTATATAATAAAACTTATTATTTCGTTAAATCAATTTTCTCATTTATCCAGTAAATCAAAATACCGCCAATGGTCATGGATAACAATTCGCCAAGGGCAACAGTCAGCCACGTGTAAAAAAACGGCAAGTGGTAAAAATAAGTCAACTGTCCAGCAACAGTAAACATAGAAAACGAACAAAGAATGGCTGTCAGCACCATTTTTTTGATTTGGCTTTTTAAGCGTTTAGTGACATAGTAAGAAAAAAGTAAAATCAGACATGTTGACACACTGCCAATGATAACATCAACTAAGCCTAAAGGTGAGGCAAAATTTGAAATAGCTACTCCTAAAGTTACTGCTACAATATAACGTTTGTTAAAAAGTGGTAAGTAATTAAACATTTCCGAAAATCTAAGCTGGATAGCGCCAAAACTAAAGGGCGCTAAAAAAATAGTAACAATGACATAGAGCGCCGTAATCAAAGCCATCTTTGTCAAGGTGACGACAGACCATGATTGGGTCTGTGAGTTAGGGTTATTCATTTGTATTCTCCTTTGTAAAACAGATTCTCTGTTTTAGTAATAACTATGACCAAAGGACGTGACAAGAAACTGCCAACTGAAGTGTCATAGTGTGAATTGCTCCACTATGGTTCATGTTACAGAAGATTCCATTGTTTGTAAAGGATGACAGAAAATTCAAAGCAACGTTATTTTTCTAACCAGCCACCATCAATAGTCATCACTGTTCCATGAATATAGTCTGCATGTTCACTTGCTAAAAAAAGAGTTAAGGAAGCGACTTCTTCGGGTTTAGCCCAACGACCAGCAGGTGTTTCAGCAGCAACCCATTCTGCAATCTTGCCATCACCAGCAAAATCAGCTGCATTCATCGGGGTTTGAATTGCACCTGGTGCGATTGCATTTGCTCGGATGCCTTGTTTGATATAGTCATGGTCCAATTGTTTTGTATAACCAATGATTGCATGTTTTGAAGCTGTATAAGCCGCACCGCCGCCTCCTGCAACCATTCCCGCAATTGACGCCATGTTAATGATAACACCGTGGCTTTGTTTTAGCATTTGCGGTAGCACTTGATTGGTGACTAAAAAAGTGCCCTTTAAGTTCACTGACAAAACACGATCCCACATGTCTTCTGTTGTATCTAAAGTTGGCGTATAGTTATCTAAAATACCAGCCGTATTTAATAAAATATGTATGGTGCCGAATGCTTTATTCGCCTTTGTTACTGCTAAAATAATCTCACTTTTTTCCGTAACATCGCCAATATGAGCTAAAAATTGTCCAGTTAAATCCTTGGTTTTTTCTGTTGTTTTTGCTAAGCCTTCTGGATCAAGATCCATGCCTAATACATTAGCTCCTTGAGTTGCAAAAGCAATGGCTTGAGCTTGCCCAATGCCAGAAGCCGCTCCTGTGATAAAAACTGTTTTTCCCTCATATTCATCAAAATGCATAACTACTCCTCTTTTCTTGAAATGATAAGAAAAGTGTGTGGGACAAAAGGAAAAAGCACTTTTGTTTCACACACTAACTACGAATAAACGGTGGAAACAGAAGTAACCTCTTCGGAAATAAGAGATTACTTCTGTTTTCTACATTTCTAATCTGCACTGACGATTTTCCAGTCTTGTGCTAGTACATCACAAGGCGTTGGTGAAAACATACTATAACCTTCATCGGAAGTCTTGATCAAAAAATAAGGTGTAACTTTTAGAAACTCACCGTCTGAGGTTCCGATTTCATCTCTTAATTCAATGTACAATTCAAAACCGCTCCAACCTGTTCTTACAGCTTTAGCGCCTTTTTTAATCTGAGGTAATACTTCTTCAAATGTCATCTGTTTGCTCCTTTTTAGTAATAGGTAGTTCATGATAAGAACATTCGCCTTTTTCGAAGGTAACTTGACCGTGTAATTGTTCGACGATTTCTGACATAAATTGCTCGGTTTTTGTCTCATCAACAAGGCAAATGACTTCAACATGTTCTCCGTAAATAGTGTCTTTTAGTGTATATGGATTGTTTTCCATAAAGTTTTGAACAGTTCCTAAGTTTGGATAACTAATGGTTAAACGAATTTCCTGCTGCAGTTTTCCTTGGACTAAGCCAATCTCTCCTAATGCATGAGAAACGGCATGGCTATATGCCCGAATCAAACCGCCGGCACCTAATTTAGTCCCGCCAAAGTACCTAGTAACAACTGCTGCAACATTGATCAGTTCCTGTTTTTTTAAGACTTCTAACATAGGAACACCCGCTGTTCCGCTAGGCTCACCATCATCACTGCTGCGTTGGATATTACTTTTTTCACCAATTACAAACGCACTACAATTATGATTTGCTTTCCAATGTTCTTTCTTCGTTTGCGCAATAAATTCTTTTGCCTCTTCTTCTGAATAGACACGTTTGAGAAAGCAAATAAACCGTGATTTTTTTATCTCAATTTCACTTTCTCCATCCGAGCGAATGGTAAAATAACTTTCAAGCATTTTCTCATTCCTTTTCTAGATAATGTATTAAGTATAAAAAAAATATGAAAGAGAAGCAACTGTTCATATTAAATAGGCAGAAATAAAGGACCTTCGTTTGCTTCTTTAAGCTTTTATGAGATAATGATTAAAAGGATTAACCGCTTTACAGATATAACAAACAATGCATATCTTGATGGATAACAGACGTCGAATCTCAAAAAAAGAAAAAGGAGTGCCACTACCCTTGGAGCGAAGCGAGG
>NZ_JAFREN010000039.1 GCF_017377505.1 Enterococcus sp. DIV0212c
CGTACATGATAAAAAATGAACAGGTGTGTTAACATCATAGATCCCCATTGAAATATCTGCAGTCACGTTGTAAATCGTTTCTTTTCCATTTGAATCTTTGATTTCAGCTGTTCCATTCACTTCCGGCAATGTTACATTTACCGTATTAGCTGCAATACTAGTTGTAAGTCCATTATTCGAATACATATAAACATGAACTTTATACGTTCCTGTATTATGATTATGGTTTTTTATATCTACAGTAGTTTTATAGGTTCCATCCGATTGTTTGACTGCATCATACCATTTTATATCCGATTGATTGGCTTTACTCCATACAGGAACAGATACTCGAGTTATTCCTGATTGGCTTATTCCTGTTACTGTTACATCAAACGTACCTTTGTTTACGTTATATGCCCCTACCTCTGCACTTAAGGTTGGATTAGAAATTGCAAATCTATTACTTGTTACAAATTTCATTTTCCCATTTGGAAGTTGGATATACGTATGCACATTATAATTACCTGCATCTTTATGATTCCTTATATCGATGCTTGCGCTGTATGTTCCATCATTATTCTGTTTACCAAAATACCACTGAAGATCATCTTGGCCATTTTTATCTGACCAAGTAGCAAATTGGACGGACTTTGGAGTTTGTCCACCCGTTTCTATGTTTCCTGTAGCATTATACACAGTCTCAGAGCCTGTTGTATCTACAATTGAGGTTGTTCCTGTAACCGGAATACTTTCATCCCATGCTGCATCTCCGGTAAACAATCCTGTATAATCCGTATTTATATCAAATGCATGAGCAATTCCTGGGAAATAAAAATTTGAAGACCATTGCCATGAAGAAAAGTCACTATTCCAATTTTGAGAAGCTGTAGGTGAATATGGATACTGCGCTACCCAAGTATTATTCTTACCAAATAGTCCAGTATCAAAAATACCTCCTGCAACATCCAACCAACTTCTTGACAAATAGTATGCAACTTTACTGTATCCAAAACTATTCAATTTATTTTTGAAAGCCATTGTGTTTGCATTTAAAGAATCAATTCGCATAGCTGGTTCTTCAATATCAGATACCATCACTGTTTCTTTAGATAGGCCTAGTGCATTAGCCTTGCTAGCAAAATATACTGCTTCTGCTTGTGCGCCTGCAGCTGAAGTGTAATGACCATAATGATACACGGAAACTTTTAAGCCTGCACTTTGAGCATTTCTTATTTGTGACTCTGCCTCAGGATTAAGATAGGTTGTTCCTTCTGTCAGTTTTACGATAACACCTTTTACCCCATAGTTTTTCATCATTTGGTATTGAGCAACAGTAATTGTACCGTTATGTGAGGATACATCAATAAAACTGACTGTTGGACGATTTGTTTCACCTGCCATCACTACATCTATTGCTTCTCTAGTTTCTCTTTTACTTCTTCCTTTTGAAGCTAGGTCGGAACGATCTGACGGACGTGGTTCGTAATACTCCAGATTTTCTTCTGCTAGAGGACTAGTCTCTTCTGTAGTGCTATTTGTAGTACTACTAGATACTTCAGTCTTTTCCTCGCTAGAGCTACTAATTGTTGAACTTTCACTCTGTGTATTATCTGTACTTCCATATGTACTTGATGTATCTTGGATAGTTACTTCTTGACTTGATGTAACTTCCGCTAATGCTTGCATAGGTGGATATGCATATGTGGATAAACATAAAAAAACAGTTCCTAAAGAAAAAATTTTCTTCATATAAATCAATCTCCAAACTTTTTTATAGTGAATTTAATGAGTTTTCTAATTTTACAATATTCAAATTTATAAAGCAATGATGTTAAAAAAACTCTTTTCGTTATCATCATGACAGCCATTGATAATTTAGTATTTCTATCTCTTTTAGACAAGTTTTATCCCATCTTAGATATCAATTTTAAAAAAAACAAAATACTTATCATGAGTGAAACAACATATTAATCGTAATAATATTCTGTTTCACTCATGAAAATCATTTTATCTAATTACTTTTTATAATTCAGTCATATAATATTTTATTGATTTTTATTGTTGTTTTCCTTGAACAAACTTTTGATTACCTTAATTTCACCAAAAAAGTACATACAAATAAATACTACAACAAGCCAAACAATTCCTCTTACCAACAAGGTAAAGAATAGATTAGAAAAACTAAGGAAAGGATTTGTAATAACCATTATTATTGCTACTAATATACTCATAAGAGCTGGAATAATAAGTTGTTTCAATGCATCTTGCAGTCTGCCATCTAAAACTTTAGTCATTAATAACCAATAAGACACAATAAAATTAATAAGATTGGCAATACATACAAAAATTGAAACATAGATAATCGTTCCAAAACTTACTCCCATTATTATACTAGGAATCATTATTAGAATAGAAATAATTCCATTTACTAATAGCTTGTTAGAGTGGTCTCGAGCCATAAATATACTGCTAGTCACTGCATTCAACATCTGAGCCCATAGACTAAACGATAATATAGAAAAAGGAACCACAGCTCCATACCATCTCGAACCAAAAAGGAAAAAGATTATTTCTTGTGCGTTTAGCATCATAAAAATTGTTAAAGGAAAAGCAATTAAACTTAAAACGCGAATAATTTTGAAAAAAGTTTCTCTAATTAACTTTACGTTATCTTGGTGTTGAGAAAGTATCGGTTGCAATACTGGCGTTATCACACCCAAGAACACAGTTGTAGGCATTGTAAGTAACTGATAACTTTTTTGATAGTTAGCGATAGGAACAGGACCTAAAAATTTTCCCACTAACAAATTATCTGAATTTCTTGAAAGGTAATTAAAAATAGTGAAGAATAACTGGTTTCTTGTAAAAGATTGAATAGATAAAAAAGGTTGAGGATTTAAACTTTTTGTATATTGAATTTTTACTGCTGAAAAATTTAATATTAGCGAAACAATTGCCGGTACAGCGCTACAAATAACTAAAGCATATATACCCCATCCGGCAAATGCGGCAGTGATACCAAATATAGCTCCAATAAAACTTGAAAAAAACAAGCGTAAATTCAACGCTCGAAAACGCAGGCTTTTATTTAAAATAGCTCTAGGAACCGTATTTATTCCTTCACAAAGGACAACAACCGACATTGACCAAAATAAAGGTTTATACATATCATTATGGTATGCAAGTGCAATTAGATTACCTGAAAAACCAAAAATTATACTTAGAAGAATTGAAAAAAGGATTGTGTAATTAAATAGGATACCATAATCTCTCTCATTCAATTCCTTTTTTTGGATAATAGCTGGTCCGATTCCAGCAGTTACTATCAGTTGAAAAAAAAGCAAATAAACTTGAGCATTTGCAACGATACCAAATTCCTCTACTGGAATTAATCTTGAAAGAATGATATTTATCAATAATTGAATCAATATAACACTATATTGCCCAATCGCTGTAAATATCATACCTATGCGAAAAGTACTATTCATTTAAAAACCCTTTCCTTCTATATTTCACTTCTTTAATTAATAACCTATCGTAGTTTTTTGATTAGAACATTTCCTTCCATCTAAAGAAACTCACAAAATAGTATCCCTATTTTGTGTGCTTCAGAAATGATCAACGTACAACCCTCTTGACCAACTTTTTGAAGAAAACATCCTTGTCAGGCTGATTCGTTTTATAAACTTTACTTATAATAAAAATAAAAAAATAATACATTGTCCAAGATAAATAGATAATATTTCGTGGGAAAAAACCTTTTGAATATTGTTTATTTTGTGAGTACAATTTTTTTAGCAAGTCTTTCGATAAAGTTGTTTTATCTTCCATACACTTTACAGCCATAAAATCATTTACATTCATAGCTTTCTGATAAAAATGTGTCAGTGCTTCTGGATGACTTTTCTTGAAAAATGAAAGTGTAAGCTCATTTTTTTTGAGAATATCAAAATTTTTCTTATTGATTTTAGAAGTCAATGTTGAATTTTCTGTGGTTCTATAATAATAGCATACAGAATCTACTAAAATTATTTCATCGATCTTATCTATTATTTCATAGAAGAAAATACCGTCCTCATATATGATTCCTTCATGAAACTTGACTTCTTCAATTAGCGTACGATGATAAATTTTGCCAGAAGCTGATACAGCATGATAATCTGATGCATATAGTTTTTCTACTAGTGTTAAAAAATCACCTTTTAAAGATGTCATATTCACTGAAAGATCGTTAGATAATTCTTTAATATTTTTAGTGAATTTACACATAGCAAGCTTTACATTCATTTCATTCACTGCTTTATATAAGATCTCTACATGAGTCGAAGAAATCAAATCATCACTATCCACAAAAATAAAGTATGTACCCTTGGCATGTTGAATACCAACATTTCTTGCACTAGATTGACCACCATTTTCCTTCACAATCAATTGAGTTTTAAACTCTGGATGAGCCTCACAAAATTCTTGAGCGATTTCCCTAGATTGGTCAGTTGATCCGTCATCAATCAATACAATTTCAATATTTTTGTATGTTTGAGTTACAAGGCTCTCTAAGCATTCTAATAAATATTTTTCAACATTGTAAATAGGAACAATAATACTCACTAATTCACTCATGCATAACTCCTTTCAAGTACTCAATTACTGGAGAAAATGTTTTATCAAACGTAAAATTATTTTCCCCATAAAGGTAAATTTCCTGAGAAAGTTGATTTTTGGATTTATCATTCAAAAGTTGCTCATACCAATGGACAATTTCAGAAATTTCTATCGGTGTATCGTCACTAGGAACTCTATAATAAAAAGGTAACTTCCGCTCATCTAAATCTGTTGCAACACCGGAAATAATCGGTAACCCTTTAGCAAGATATTCTTTCCCTTTTAAACTACTATTGTAAGAAACACCTGAACGATGTCTTGCTAAAGAATCAACACCAATATCAGCCGCTTGATAGTAATCTGCAAGCTCAGAAAGTTTTTTTCTTCCTTTTAAATGGATTACATGATCAAGTTGGTAATCTGTTACCATTTTTTGATATTTCTTTAAAACAGGTCCATCTCCTATAAGGGTAAAACTGACTTCTGTTTTCTTTTTGTCATCAGCATAATAATTTTTCAACCCTTCAATCAATCGGTCATATCCATGATAAAAACAAAGCGTCGCCACACCCAACAAGTTTATGGATTGATCTACTTTTTTACTATCAAACTTCATCGTTGTAAATTCATATGCATTAGAAATATTGATACATTCAATTCCAAAAATTTCCTGATCATCTGAATAAGTAACTATTCTATCAACATATTTCGACAATTCTCGGGTCCATATTCGCTCTTTCATCATGATATCAAGTTTTACTAAACCATTAAATTCATTGAGATAAGGATACGTCGGAACTTCAAGAATTATTATTATACTAGGGTTAAGTGTTTTCGCTCTTCTTACTAATTTAACTACACTTTTATCTAAAACAGCACCTTTGCGAATATAAACAAAGTCAAAATTTTCCCAGTTTATATTTTTGGTATTAAAGTATTGTTCTGAAAAAAATGGGACTAGATTTCTTAATAAATGAACTATATTCCTTTTCCCATTTATATGTCTAGTCATATGGAAATCATTTTTTTCAAATTCGTTAATTTGCTTATTGATTTTTTCCAAGATCCCATATGCATGAGTCAGATCTTGAGACAAATAAATTCCATTCATAAACTAATCCTCTTCTGTTTCATTCATCTTCTTCTTTAAAAGAGATAATTCTTGTGTTAGTACTCTTAACTGTTTTTCTGTATTGATCAACGTGATTTGCGTAACCAAAGAGAAAAACAGGAGAATTCCTGTTAATAAGAAAAGAGCTAACGATGTTAAAGTAGTAATGCCTAACAATTTAGCTACTGCATTTCCTATTGGAGGGAATAATGCACCCACTATCATAACAATACCTAACAACAGCCATTTGTTCATCTGACGAACTTCAGCATGACCTTTTCGTGTCAAATGAATAGTAGAAACAAAAAAAATAATCGCTATCAAAACCGCTAAAATTTGTAATTGAAAAGGCATCAATATTCCTCCTTATCTATTAATGAAGCAATTAATATCGATAATGAAACATTAATCATATAGCTAATTGAATTTATGATGCTAATACTCGATTTTCCTGTTTCTCGCTCAAACATCTTAACTCCGACTTCTTTGATCTTAAACTTATTCGCTATCAAATACATATAACTCTCAGGTTCAGGATATTGGCTTGGGTATCTATCCACAAATTGCTGGATTATTTTTCTATTACCAGCTCGGTATCCGCTAGTTACATCTTTAATATTTACACCTGTCAACACACGAATCAAATTGGATAAAATTTTAATGCCAAGTTGTCTAGCACCAGATGATTTAAATTCTGAATCACTATCTAAAACAAATCTTGAACCTACAGTAAAATCAGCTTGATTTAAAATGATTGGATCGATTAGTTTAGATAAAGAATAAATATCATGTTGCCCATCACCATCAAATTGCACAGCAATATCGTACCCTTCATTTAAAGCATATTTGTAGCCCGTTTGAACAGCTCCACCAATGCCTAAATTATAAACAAGCTCGATATGATTGATGTTATTAGCCTGTAAAACCTCTTCTTCATTGTCGGTGGAACCATCATTAATTACCACATAATCAAGATGGTAAGAGCACGACCGTCTATATTCTTCTACTTTTTTTATTACCTCTACAATTCCATCAGCTTCATTATAAGCTGGAATAATCAATAAAATTTTATTAGTTTTCATTTTACCGTCCCTAAAAAATAAATTAAGTATTATTTGATTTTTGGTTAAAAGTATAGAATTTCATTATGAGCTTTGAAATATTTTTTCCCCAATAACGTTCAAACAATAATTGCTCTTCAACTTCCCTTGTTTTATCAATCGTGTTATTTGTTGTTTCAGAATCTTCATGTATTCGGTGAAGCATTAGTCTTTTTGGAATGTACTTAACGCTGCCTTCTTTTTTCATAATTCTTTCCCAGGCATCCCAGTCTAATGTCATCTTCAGTGACTCATCGAATTTAAAGCCTTTCAGCCTTTCCATATTGTATGAAACAGCTGGACAAGAAATAAAATTACCAAAAGCATAAATTCGTCTTTGATACCATTTAAACGGTAATATAGATAACATGTGTAGACCAGCGGTTTTTATATATAAATTGATATTCCTTTTTCTTAAATCCCCTTTATTGTCTATCTCACTGTAATCAGTAAAAACAATATTACACTTTTTATGTTTTTCAAACGTTTGGACCACAAGATTGCCGTAGTCAGGTATGTATACATCGTCTTGATGTGCAATTGTTGCATAGGTTGTTTCTACAAATGATAAAGCATTATTCCAATCTTTACCAATACCTCCACCTTGGAGAGTAAACATAGGAATATTAAAATCTTTACATAAATTTTCGATAAAATCATTTGGTGTACTTGTGTACAACTGTACTTGTGATTTTCCAGCTTTTACCAAAGTTTGATTAACACAAGATTCAATACACGCTCTAAGATAAGGAGATTCTCCATAAGCACATATCATAAAGGTATGTTTTAACTTTTCCATATTATTCCTTCCCTTATCACTCTTAGCTTTTAAAATTAATAATACACAGAAAAAAATTAAGTTATCACTTTAGAATACAGAGTGATTCCACTACTGATAACTTAATTGTATTGTACTATTTAAAAATATTATATTCAAGTTTACTTAGGAAACACTTCTTTTGCTAGACTATTAACAGCTAAATGCTGAAGGCTTCAAAAATAATAAAACAATTGCTTCTTATTTACGAAATACTTTATAAATAATTCTTTGTAACTTTTGTCTGACTTTAAATTCTAAACGTGCTAATTTGCTTTTCTTTTCATCTAAAGTAAGTAGATTACTAATATGTCGAACTGAATTTTCTTGTTTATGATCATTAGTGTCTATTTCTTTAATAATTTCTTTATAAACAACTGATAACTCATAAATATTTTTAGCCTCTGTTATAAATTTGAAAGCATCCTTTCGGACCTGTGTAAAGTTGTCTAATGTTGTCTCAATCAATGATGTTAATTCCTCAACATTACCTGTTTTATATAGTTGTCCAAATTTAAACATTTCGTATGCAGAAGAGTGCCCCGGATTGTCTGATAGTATTACAGGAATACCATTTAATAAAGCTTCAACATAGACTAAACCGAATGTTTCCATTGCAGAAGGAAATACACATAAATCTTGATCTGTTAAGTTCTCCCAAGGATTCTCCATATTTCCTAAAAATGAAATATTTTTCACTCGATTTTTTTTAATATGATCCGTACATTCTTTTTTGTACTCTTCATCCCATCCACCTATAAAAACGAGTTCTATATCGGAGCGATTCAAATTTTCAAATGCTTGAATCAACTCAAGTTGATTCTTTCGTTCAGATATCCGTCCTATTGATACAATTCTTTGTTTCTTTCCGGCTTTTGGCTCTATTGTATCAATTTCCGTATACGGAGAAAAAGATTTTATTTTTCTATTAGGAAATAACTCTGCTATTTTTTCACTTAATTGGCCATTAACCGCAAAAATTTCAGTTGAATAGTCATCAATAAAATCTAGCTTATTGATATAATAAGCAAATTCATTTTCTGGAAATTCATGGATTAACCAAAAATGAGGTGTTTCTTTTAATGCAGCAGCTACTGCTCCTTGAAAAATGTTTACAGTGTTACTGATAACAATGTCCACTTTATTCTCTTCAATTACATCAGTGATTTTTTTGATCGTTTCTCTATATGAGTTAGCTCTCTGAGCCTCGGTACCAAATAAATGTCCTGGCGCATCTTCCCACCACCAGCGTTGACTATTTATCAAAATACAGTCAATGCCACATTCTGTAAACCTCTTCGAATAATCATTTTCAGTAACTTTTTGCTGTGTTGGGGCGATGTTTATTACTTTGTATCCTTCAAAAGCCAAAAATTTCATCAAATTAAAAATTGATACTTCCGCTCCGTTGTCTAATGTACCTGTTGGCGAAACAAAGAGAATTGTTTTCATAATCATCATCCTATCAATTGTCTTAAATTTATCAACCACTCAGCTTCTTGTAATGGGAACCAATAGGTTAAAAGGATTAGGTAAATCATCATAACAAAATTCATGATAATCGTAATTACAGCAAGCTTGGTTATACTCTTTTCATTAAAAACAACAGTCATCTTTTCTTTACAACTAATAAAGAGTGGTGCTAGATATATTAAAAACGGTGTAAAGTATCTTCCTTGCGCTCCTTGAGATATCAACGCATCGTCTCCCAATACAAGAGGCGTCCAAGCGAAATACATACCACCTATGATAACAATTGCTTGAAAAGGTAACATTCCACCAGACAATACCCCGAAACTTTTATTTAATTTATATGGTTCATTTTTCATTAATAGAATTGTTAGCACAGCAATATCAATAAAGATCAACCACATAGGAATTTGGAAATCGAATATTCCTAAATAACCAAACATCCCAGTTGTTAAATACGTATTTAAATGAGGATTTAAGTTATTATCTAAAACAGTATTCAGCATTACTTGTGCAAAATTTGTTATTCCGCCTTTATCTTTCAAGTAAAAAACTGAAAATGTCATTAAAAGTCCCAAGACAAAAACGATTAGAATATATTTATATTTTTTGGTCAATCTTTCACAGTTTTCAATCCAGACATTTGTCTTAGCAAATTTTTCTGGGAGTCTTAAGCTTAAAGTCAACAATAAAGCTACTAAGAATAAATTATTGATCTTAGTTATATATAATCCTACTGTGGCAAGTAATAACAGAATCATATATTTTTTCGTAAGTAATTTTTCTACTGATAAATTACTTAAAATTGCGAAGAAACCTGTGACTGCAACAAAATTCATGACATCATACGAAAGCGATGAACTCTGTTGAATCATTATCGGTAAAAGAGATATAAACATTAATGCTGTTTTCCCATATTTTAGGTATTT
The DNA here is from genome assembly GCF_017377505.1 of Enterococcus sp. DIV0212c. GTDB lineage: Bacteria > Bacillota > Bacilli > Lactobacillales > Enterococcaceae > Enterococcus_L > Enterococcus_L ikei. The sequence goes on from NZ_JAFREN010000039.1 coordinate 10,012, forward strand.
TATAATAAAATACATCATCAAAATATAAAATATAGCGTTGAATATGCGTCCTAGGGTAATCATAATTCCTACTGATGGATAAACAATCTTTCCTAACGACATACCTAATAACTGCGGCAATTGCATTATTCTTTTTGGTGGTAGAGAAAGCTTAACTTTCTCATTACTAAAATCTAATTTATTAGTGAATAATTGATAATATTCTTCTGTATCAATTTCTCCTTTAGTACTATCAATTTTTTGCCATTGAAAGCTCTTATCAGTCTTCTCATATAAAATTCCCCAAGCCATTCTAGCATGGCTCGCCTCATCAGGAACTCTAGCTATTGGCATCAAAAAAATACTCAAACTAATAAATACAGAAGCCAATAGTAAAAATATTTTTTCTGGTTTTTCAAATTGTTTTTTCATTAATATACCCTACTAACTCATCTATTTTATGATTGGTCGTGCAATGCTCCAAAACGTATTTATACGCATTCTCAGCAATTTCTTTCCTCATATCTTTGGATTGAATCAGCAATTCCAACTTAACATACCACTCATCATCAGAAACCAGTATCCCCGTCTCATTATCTATAATCATTTCTTTAAAAGCCCCAATATCACTAGCAACTGTTGGTACCTTTACTAGGGCTGCTTCGATCCATTTGATTTCAGACTTAGCTTCATTAAAAATTGAAGTTACCAAAGGTGCTAGATTAATATCAACATCACTAATCAGCTCAGGCAATTTTTGCCATGCAACAAAAGGATGGATTTTGATTCTATTGTTGAAAGGTTTAAGGTCACTAGGCAAATCTAAGTGTCCAACTAAGTGAAGTTCTAAGTTATCATATTTTTCTAGTAATTTTATGATAGCCCCCTTCACCAATTCGAAGTTTTCATTATGTGTAATTGATCCAGAGAAGTAGCCTATCTTTACTTTCTCATCAATTTCGTCATAATTTTTCATCGTTGCTTGACTTAGTTCGACTAACTCCATGTTTGCTAAGTTTCGATTTAATAATACTAAATCTTTATAGTTGAAAAGTTCGCTTTGCATTTTTTGTGTAGAAGTAACCACTCCATCACATAATTTTAGCATCTCTCCATAGCTGATCACACCATTATCATAATTTTGCTTATCCGGTGCTGATAATTCTTTCACGTACGTTAACTGATCCGTATACTTTGTATCAATGACTAAATCGTCTATATCATACAAGATCACTTTATTATACTTCCGAGCCAAATGAATCAACTCAACCAGCTTATTATCAATCGGTGCGCGATAAATGATTATATGGCTTGCATGTTCCGCATACCCCATTTGAAAAGAAGATAAATTTATACTCCAAACATCATAGCCAAGTGATTCTAATTGCTCTATTTTGTTTTGCACCCGGTATTTAGTCAATTGAGGAATAGCATTTTCTACACCATCAATAATCAATATATGTTCTTTTGCTTGTTTATTTTTAACATCATCCATGATTTGATCAATAATTTCTATTGGATAATCTGTTTCTGACTTAATATATTCTATCAGGTCAGGTATTTCTGTTTCTCTAAGTAAACCTTGCCAAGCAAATTTATCATTATTATAGTTGGAAAAAGCAGTATATTTTATTAAAGGTACACCTTCTTTTACCATCTTTAATGGATGAATGTACATTGGGCTATCAACATTATTTTCATTAAAAGCGCCATGTTTGAAGCCTAACTCTTCAAAATGTTTAGTAAAAACAGTTTCATGCTTCCCTATCGCTTTGTTTCTTGAATCAGTATCATCCAAACTTCTCCAATAGTCGTAAAATCCATCATAAGTTAACAATGATTTTTCAATAATCAGAAAATATGATTGTAAATGAATGGGGATAAAGCCATACTTATTATATTGCGTAAAATCATTTTGTTCTTCCCCATATGAAATGCCCCAAAAATCTAATTTCCTTTTTGCCATTTTAGAAAAAGCAGAGGAAATATCCCCGATTGGTCCGACATTTGTATCATTGACTAATAAGAGTTCATCATATTTACTCAATTGATCTTTTCCGAAATAGTTGATGCCATATCGAAATGCGGCTGTATCATAGCCTTTATTACTTCTTAACTCAACATGTCCAATTTCTGAGAGCGCTAAAATATCTTCTTCTGGTAAAACACCATTGACCACTATCAAAACATTATCCACAATTTCAGCAAGAGCTTTTAAAAAGTGAAGTTTATATTTTTGAAGTCTTTCTTGATCTTCATAGATCACAAAAATCAAAACTCTACTTGGTTGATCATAGTTATTTTTATTTCTCTGAATCTCTCTTACACGTTTTAGATACATTGTTTTAAAATTAGGTAATTGTTTTACCTTTCTTGATAAAACTCGATTTATTTTTCGAATTCCTTTACCGACCAATTGAGGTTTTTTTATAATTTTCATCCCCATGCTAAATGGTTTGATTATATGATTACCTACTCGAAACGATCGAGAATTCAAAATTTGATTTTTCTCTACTTCCAACATTGCTATAACATTTTTTAAGTGTTGGTTATCATTTAACAAATCTGTCTGTTCGGTTACTAATTGCGTGTTTTTGTTTATTAAGTTTTCATTTTCTAAGGATATTTGCTCTTCTGTATCGATCCTTACAAGAATTTCATTCTTTAATGTTTCAATTTGTTCCGAGAGTTGAACTAAATCATGTTCTTGATTATGAACATGTTTGGTTACGCCTTCCATATGTTGTACAAGTTCGCTTATTCTATCTGACAATACAAAGATATTATTTTTGACTGCCTCCATAATTTCCATAGGAAACAGTTGTACATATTTACTCAATATGTACAAATAAACTTCAAAATAAAATCTTTCAGATACATGGTTATCTTTTCTGGAAATAGAATCATTTAATACTCGATAATTCAATTTTGTATTATGACATTTTTTGGGTATGGCACCATTCATCAAAATCATATTCATAATAAAATCATAATCAACCAGTTTTTTACGATTAAGTTCTATATCATATCTGCTATCTTTGATTTTTGACATTCGGATCAAAGAGCAATTATCAATATAATTTGATGATAAATATGTTTCTAAGTCAAATTCTTTTGCTTCCATAAAGACATCATTTGCATCAACATCAAATAAATCTGTGTAAATAATATCTGTCTGTTCATTCTGCGCTGTCAACATCAACTTTTCAACATAATCATCATCAAGATAATTGTCACTATCTACAAATAAAATGAATTCCCCAGTAGCCCACTGTAATCCCTGATTTCTCACAACACAGATACCAGCATTATCTTGTGAAACAAACTCTGTCTTTTGGTAGGGTGAGCTTGGCAGTAGTTCTGTAATAATTTGACTAGAGTTATCTGTTGATCCGTCATTTATAATTAATAGTTCGATATTGCTATACGATTGCGAAAAAACGCTTTTTAGGCATTGTGCAATATACTTTTCATGATTATAGCAAGTTATAATAATAGATACTAAATCCTTCAATTTCCACTTCACCTTTATCTAAGTTTTGTCATATTTTTTTAAAATGTGTTTTAAAAATCCATCTATAACAGACAATTACTCTTCTGATGTCCACGAACCATTTCTTTTTAAAATACCGCTACTTGAAATTCTCTCGCTTTTGCTCATATTATCTTTTTTCGCCACAATAATTACTGGAGAATTTTCTTTATCTGCAAAAGCACAAGGTTCGTCACCATCGTTACGAATTGAAACATTCAACTTTATGGTACAACCATTGATGCTATTTAGATTGCATTTATATCTAAATTTTTTCTGACCTTCACCAGACGTCATAGAATCAAAAGAATTATCATTATAGATCCAAACATTCTTATCAATATCAACCATTGAAAAAGCCACATAGGTTTTCATATTGTCAATCACATCATATGAAACTGTAAATTCAACTAAAGAGTTCTCTTTATCTATAATTGTGTCAGAAAGTAATTCTACCTTTAAGTTTTCGATCATTTTTGTTTTTTGCTCTTCTTCAATTTCATTTTCTTCGTCGTTAGATCCTTCAATCACAGTAGCTGACCCGCTATCTAAAACGTTCGATAATGAATACTGATTCGCAACATCTTCTGGAGTGCCAATGATCTTCACTTCACCTTTATCGATCATCATTGCTTTATTACAATATTTACGGACAGCATCCATTGAATGTGTTACTAAAATAATCGTCTTTTTATCTTCTCTTGCCTGCATAAAATAGTCATTACACTTACGTTGAAAAGCTTCATCACCTACAGCCAAAACTTCATCTAAAACTAAAATGTCACTTTTTGATTGAATCGCAACTGAAAAAGCTAAACGAACTTGCATACCGCTTGAATAATTTTTTAATTTTTGATTCATGAAATCCGATAGTTCAGCAAACTCTACAATATCATCATACATATCATCAATCTCAACGGTTGAAAATCCTAATAAAGCACCATTCAAATAAACGTTTTCCTTCCCAGATAACTCTGGGTTAAATCCTACACCTAATTCGATAAACGAGACTAACTTACCATTAATTTCTACACTACCGTGTTCAGGTACATAAATTTGAGAAATGATTTTTAGTAATGTAGATTTCCCACTACCATTTCGTCCTACAATCCCAAAAAAGTCTCCCTTTTTAACTTCAAATGAAATATCTCTAAGTACTTTTTGTTCTCTGTATCCCTTGATTCCCTGAAAATAATTAACAATCGTCCTTTTTAGACTGGTTGTATTTTCCGTTGGGAGTCGGAAACTTTTACTTATACCATCTACTTTTACTGCTACGTCATTTTTCATAATTAAAGAATCTCCGCAAACTTCTTAGAATTTTTATTAAAAATCAAAAACCCGACTATCAATACGATGAAAGGTATAATATATGGAATAACCATAATAAATTTATTATCAATCAATTGCCATACTGTGACATTCACAGGACTTGTGAACCAATAACGCATATCCTGGATCATCTGCGCCATAGGATTTAGTAGTAGCAACTTGGCAATTCTAATATCCGCTCTTTCAATAATCAATGTTACTGGATAAATAATCGGCGTCATATACAATCCAATCTGTAAAATAACTTCCCAGATTGGCCCGATATCTCTAAATCTTACATAAACTGTAGCTAAGATAAACGCAATTCCCAATGAAAAAGCATATAATTCTATGAAAATAAGCGGAGCCAAAAAGCCAAATACTGATAAATCAACATTGTTGATCAATCCAAAGACAAATACTATAACAAGACTGATCATCAGATTAATGAATGCATTTATAGAAACAGAAACAACAACGATATATGTTGGGAAATTAAGTTTTCTTAATAAATCTCCTCTATTAACGATCGATACCATCCCTAAGTTAGTCGTTTCATTGAAAAAGCCCCATAATACTTGACCCAAAAGTAATGCTACTGCAAAATGAGGAACATCATCTCCAAAACGGAGAAAATAAATGAACACCACGTACATAACTGCAAACAACATCACTGGTCTTAAAACCGACCATAAATAACCAATAACACTTCCTTGATACCTTAATTTAAAATCAGTTTTTACCAGTTCTTTTAATAAAATTCTATTCTTTTTTTCAAACATTAATAAATCTCCCTCAAATCTCAGTTTTTGAAGAATGACAACATTAATCACTTCATCGTCATATATCATAAAAAAACATTAATAAAACAGCTTTGTAAAAATAAACATACCTGTTATCGTACCGCAAGCAAATTCATTAATCTGTTTATTATACTAAATTTTCGCATTCAACGCTACAGTGTCGAACAGTGCATACAAAAAGTTGAATTTATTAATTAGGAAAAAACAAAGAGAAGTAGTCGTTTACCTGATTCAGAACAGCTTTTTGTATATTATCAGCTATCAATCTCTTTTAAAAATATCTCTTGTATAAATTTTTTGTTCAACATCAGACAAAGCAGCTTCCATTCGATTTACCACAATGACATCAGAAAGTTGTTTAAAAGTTTCCAAATCTTTCTCAACTTTAGAATTGAAGAACTCTTCTTCAGCTAAGTTTGGTTCGTAAACAATAACTTCTATTCCTTTTGCCTTCAATCGTTTCATAATTCCTTGAATAGAAGAATATCTAAAATTATCTGAATTTGCTTTCATTGTTAAACGATAAATCCCAACTACTTTAGGCTTTCTAGCTGCTATTTGTTCAGCAATAAAATCTTTACGAGTAGTATTAGCATCTACAATCGCACCAATAATATTATTCGGTACTTTATCATAATTCGCACGCAATTGTTTTGTATCTTTAGGTAGGCAATAACCGCCATAACCAAAAGATGGATTATTGTAATGTGAACCGATTCTTGGATCTAATCCAACACCTTCAATGATTTGCTTTGCATCTAATCCTCTTACTTCAGCATAGGTATCCAATTCATTGAAATAAGCGACTCTAAGCGCTAGATACGTGTTAGAGAATAATTTTATTGCTTCTGCCTCTGTCGCATGAGTCAGCAAGACTTCAGCATTCTTATCAACTGTATTCTCTAAAAACATCGTAGAAATTTCTTTCCCACGTTCAGAACATTCACCAACAATAATTCTTGATGGATAAAGGTTATCATATAATGCCTTACCTTCACGTAAAAATTCAGGAGAAAAGATAATGTTTTCCGTTTGGTACTTTTCTTTTATAGTATCTGTATATCCAACAGGTACAGTTGATTTTATTATAAATATAGCATCTTTACGAATAGCTAACGCTCGTTCTATAACATTTTCAACAGTAGAAGTGTCAAAGTAATTTTTCTCTTCATTATAATCAGTTGGCGTTGCAATGATTAAGTACTCACCAAATTTAACCGCATCTTCGAAATCTTTCGAAAACTCGACATTTAGGTCTTTTCTATCTAGAAAAGCATGTATTTCTTTATCTTCTATAGGTGAAATTCCCTTATTTAATAAATCAATTTTTTCTTCAACGATATCGTAGGCTTTCACTTGCTCATTTTGACTTAATAATAAAGCGTTAGCAAGTCCTACATAGCCTAAACCAAATACTGAAATTTTTTTCATTTTGTACTTCCTCCAATCAATAGTAACTAAAGATTTCAACTCAATAATTATAACTTAGATGCTTGTAAAATAAAAGATGCTCTAATTTACGCGCAATGGTTAACTGATACAAGAGCTATGTAAAAAGCAAATAAATACGGTCTATTTGCTTTTTTAGTCAATTAATTCAGCATCATTTTCAATGCTTCTTCCCAAGTTGGAATATCAAAGCCCAAGTTTTTAGCCTTACTAATATCCATTACAGAATACTTAGGTCGGATAGCTTTTTGAGGAAACTTACTTGAGTCTACAGGTAGTACTTCTACATTAACATCTTTTAAAATTTCTTTAGCAAATTCATACCAGCTACAGCTGTTATCATTAGATAAATGATATACACCATACGGCGCATTCTCTTTAATCACAAATGCCATAAACTCCGCTAAAGTTCTAGTCCATGTTGGGCGTCCAAATTGATCATTGACGACTGTAAGTTGGTCACGTGTTTCAGCTAATTTTTGCATAGTGAAAACAAAATTGTGTCCATACTGACCAAACACCCATGAAGTACGAATAATATAATATTTTTCCATTGATTTTTGAACGATTTGTTCACCTAACAATTTAGTGCGGCCATATTCGTTTTGTGGATTGGTTTGATCATCTACTTTGTACATATCGTCTTTTTTCGTTCCATCAAATACATAATCTGTACTAATATAAACCAATGTTGCATCTACAGCTTTCGCAGCATCAACTACATTTTGTGTGCCGTTCACATTTATTTTTTCATCTAATTCTTTGCCTTCATCTTCAGCCTTATCTACTGCTGTATAGGCTGCACAATGATAAATAAGCTCTGGTTTTAAATTAGTGATGAATGCCATTGTCTGTTCAGCATCTGTGATATCCATTTCTTTGGAGTCTGTTGAAACATACTCTAAGCCTTGTTCATCTAATAAATGACGTAATTCTGTTCCTAATTGCCCGTTTCCACCAGTTAAAAGTATCATTATTATTTCCTCCTTCAAGAAAAAAGGCAGGACTGCTCCTGCCTCACAAATTCTTATTTCAATCAAGTATGTTGAGAGTTTATTTCTAAAACACAATCACAACAATTTATTGTCCATTTTTAGCATAATTTGCTTCTACTGCTTCTTTATCAGCTTGCCACCAGTCTTTGTTATCTGTATACCACTTAATTGTGTCAGCTAAACCGTCACGGAAGTTAGTAAACTCAGGTACCCAGCCTAATTCTTCACGTAATTTTGTAGAGTCTATAGCATAACGTAAGTCATGACCTGGTCGATCATTTACATGCTCATAAGCATCTTTTGGTTGACCCATTAATTCTAAAATCAATTCCATGACTGCTTTATTATCTTCTTCACCATCCGCACCAATTAGGTACGTTTCGCCTAAGCGACCTTTAGTTAAAATCGTCCAAACAGCGGAAGAATGGTCATTAGTATGAATCCAGTCACGTACATTCTTGCCTGCACCATATAATTTTGGTGTAATTCCACTTAAAACATTCGTAATTTGGCGTGGAATGAATTTTTCAATATGTTGATACGGTCCATAGTTATTTGAGCAGTTTGAAATTGTTGCTTTCAAGCCAAACGAGCGACCCCAAGCTTTTACTAATAAATCTGACCCTGCCTTCGTTGAAGAGTAGGGACTTGATGGATTGTACGGAGTATCAGCTGTAAATTTCTCTCCAGCTCCTTCTCCATGTCCTGGTAAATCCTCACGTAATGGTAAATCACCATAAACTTCATCTGTTGAGACATGATGATAACGAACATCATGTTTACGGCATGCTTCAATCAAAGTGTACGTTCCAATAATATTTGTTTGTACAAACGGAAATGGATCGTTTAAAGAATTGTCATTATGAGATTCTGCCGCGTAATGAACCACTGCATCTGTCTCTTTCACCAAACGATCGACTAATTCAGCATCAGCGATATCGCCAACGACTAATTCAACACGATCCGTTGGTAGTCCCTCAAGATTTTTTTTATTTCCTGCATACGTTAATTTATCTAATACAGTTACATGAACTTCTGGATGATTGTTCACTACATAATGAACAAAGTTTGACCCGATGAAGCCAGCTCCACCAGTAACAATGATTTTTTTCATCTTCAAGATCGCTCCTAAATTTTTTTAGATTTCACCATAAACGAAAGGATTCTCTGCTTCAAATTCTTTTAATGTCGGATGATTTTTGTCCTTTTCAGACGTGATTGCTTTTTGGATATCGATTGGCCAATCAATGGCTAAGTTAGGATCATCAAAAGCAATCCCGCCATCTGCAGCTGCATTATAATAGTTATCACACTTATACATAAAGTTAACATTTGGTGTCAACGTTACAAAACCATGTGCATAACCTTTAGGAACCAATAATTGACGATGGTTATGTTCTGACAAAATATAACCTTCCCATTGTCCATAAGTTGGGCTGCCTTTACGGATATCCACAATCACGTCTAAAACCGCACCAGTCACTACACGAATCAATTTTGTTTGAGCTGCCTCACCTTTTTGAAAGTGTAAACCTCGTAATACGCCAGCTTCGCTCGATAGAGAATGATTGTCTTGTACAAAATCAAAATCTAATCCTTGTTCAGCAAATTTTTCTTTAGAATAACTTTCAGTAAAAAAACCGCGGTGATCGCCAAATACGTCCATTTCAATGATTTTTACATCTTGCAATTTTGTGTCGATAACTTTCATTATACTATTCGCTCCTACTCTGTTTCTGCTAATCGTAATAAATATTGTCCGTAACCATTTTTCTTTAATGGTTGTGCTAGTTCAACTAATTGCTCTTTTGTGATATAACTCATTCGGTAAGCAATTTCTTCTAAACAAGCTACTTTTAAATTTTGACGTTTCTCAATTGTTTCAATAAATGTTGACGCTTCTAATAGTGACTCATGGGTACCAGTATCTAACCACGCAAATCCTCGTCCCATCAATTCAACTGATAATTTATTTTTTTCTAAATAGACTTTATTCACATCTGTAATTTCTAATTCTCCACGTTCAGAAGGCTTGATATTTTTTGCAATTTCAACGACTTCGTTATCGTAAAAATAAAGACCTGTTACAGCATAGTTAGATTTAGGATGTTCAGGTTTTTCCTCAATTGAAAGGGCCTGCATATTCCCATCAAATTCAACAACACCAAATCGTTCTGGATCATTTACATGGTAGCCGAAAACAGTTGCTCCGCTTTCTTTTGCTGCTGCACGCTGCAGCATATTAGATAAGCCACCGCCGTAATAAATATTATCGCCTAAAACAAGACAAACACTATCATCACCAATAAACTCTTCTCCAATGATGAACGCTTGCGCTAATCCATCTGGGCTTTCTTGGACTGCATATTCAATCTTGACGCCCAAATCTTTCCCATCGCCAAACAAACTTTCAAAACGTGGTGTATCATCAGGTGTAGAGATAATTAAAATCTCTTTTATCCCTGCTAACATTAATGTTGACATTGGATAGTAAATCATTGGTTTATCATAAATCGGCATTAATTGTTTTGATGTGGCTTTCGTTAATGGATACAGTCTTGTTCCACTTCCCCCAGCTAAAATTATTCCTTTCATGGAAAAACTCCTTTAAATTATTTATTTCGTTTACTTAATAATATCACTAAACATTATCGCATTATCATTGAGACTTGTCATGCCTTTTGAAGTTATTTTACAAAACTGTAAAATAACTCTCATTTTATTTTTACTACACCGCGTTTAATAAGAGCAAAAATAAGTACAGATCGCCATTTTAACTGTTGCATAAAACTAGACTTTGTATTAATTTCACTCGCATTATTGTTATGTCTACGATACAATGTAAGCTTTTGAGGAATCAATGCACTCTTCTTCCTAAACGCTGCAATCAAACCAATCCACATATCATGCATAGGTACGTTTGCTGGAATTGGTAATATCTTTGTTTTCATTCTACTGCGAAAAGCCATACCTGCACCAATATACTTATTTTTCACAAGATTGTGAAGAAAACCTAATTTTACTTTTCGATACTCAAAATAAGAAGGTTCAATTACTTCCAATTGCTCATCAACAATCACCAAGTCGCTAATCACCACGTCTATTTCATCATGTTCTTGAAAAAAATCTAGCGTTGTCTGAACTTTTTCTGGTAGCCACACATCATCTTGATCTGCTAAAAAAATAAAATCTCCTTGGCTTTGAGTAATCGCAAATTCAAAGTTCGCAATTAATCCTTTACCTGGACCTTTAAACAATTTTATCCGTTGATCTTGAGCTGCATATCGTTTAAGGATAGCGATCGTTGCATCTACGGACCCATCATCAGAGATGATCAACTCATCACCTACACTTATTTGGGGCAAGATACTATTAAGCTGTTCTTCTAAATATTTCTCTCCATTATATGTTGCAATACAAACTGAGATCATTTACTTTCCTTTCATCAGTGACCAGAACTCTCGAAATGTCCGCCGCCATATCTTTCTATTTTTAACACATAAAAATTGCTTGATTGTTCTTAGAAAGAGATGTTTTCTATGAATATAAAACTTATCTTGATCATATTTTTGATAAAACAGTGTTTCTGCACGAATAATAGATTCATATCTTTGACTGCTGATTGTTCGATAATCCAATACAGATAAATCATGCGCCAGTTGACAATCTAATACACTGATTTTTTTATGCAGCTGATGAATTTCCCAAAAAAGCCAGTGATCCAAAAAATCTAGTGGGAATTCTAAGTTAAACTTACCAATACTGTTTAACGTTTTCCTTGGTAACGCTGTTCCAGAATTAATACTCATAATCATCTCTGTATAAACACCAGCTTCGGGAAACTGCGACTGACCTCCAATGTATTTATCGGAAAATACTGGAGATATCTGTCTGCCATGAGAAATGACGATTGGGACATATGCACCAATCTCTTCATTCAATTCTATGTGTAAAAGTTTATCAAGATACAACCCATCAATCAAGGTATCTTGATCAAGCAATAGCAGTAAATCTCCTTGAATATCCAACAAATATTGACTGGCAGCATTGTACGCTTTAGCCAGTCCAGGGTTTGTCTCATCATGAATGTAACGAACATTCTTATGATGAAATAGTTCATCATCCTGCGCTTGTTTACTATTATCATAAACAAATAAACATACTGTTTCTTTTTCAACAGCCAGTTTTTTTAATAGATGATAGCTAGGTGTTTGTGAAAAGTCAGTTTGATATAAAACAAGTGTAATGACTAACTTATTTCTCACTAGAAAAACCTCCAGCCCCATTTATTAAAGAATTTAACCATCGATTGTAAAAAAACCTTAAATAATTTCTTGTTTTTGTGCGCCCCTTTTTCATACAGATGAGTCACCGTTTCAAAAGGTGTGTATAAAATCTTATAGCCTGCTTTTCCAAAACTCAAACAAAGATCATTGTCCTCAAAATACATAAAGAATCGTTCATCAAAGCCACCAATTCGCTTGAATTTATCGTTATTGATAATCATAAAACAGCCAGATCCCATTTTTATAAAAGAGGTCTTATCATCCGGTAAATCTCGGCATTCATAATAACTTAACCGTTTATCAAATAACTTTTTAACCGCTTGGAAAGGAACAAAACGAAGCATATAATCGAACACGTCTAATTTTTGTCGAACTAAATATTGGGTAGTTCCATCTGAATTCAATACTTTAGGACAGACTGCTGCTAGCTGTTCATCTGCTTGGATTCGTTGAACCATTTTGTCTAATGCTTCTTTGGTAATCAAAACATCCGGATTAAAAATAACACTAAAATGTGCAGTCACTTCATTTATAATATGATTATGCCCATACCCAAAACCTTTATTTTCAGCAGAACGGTGCAAGGTAATGAACGTACCGTAGTTTTCTAATTTGTTTATGTAACTTTGCTCGGAAGCATTGTCAAATATATGTATGTCATATTTTGATTCTAAAGATAATTCATTTTTCAAATTATCAAGCACATCAAAAATATGACGGCTATTGTGAGTAACAATGGAAATTGCTATTCTATCATTCATATTTTTTGCACCTCATTATTAAGATAGGATAGTCGAACTAAACCTCTTTTATCCCCTAATTAAAAGCAGCAACTACTTCCAATTTTATTTGCTAGTCTTTAATCCGATCTCACTTTTATACGTAAAACTTCATAAAGTATATATTTTCCAATTATTTAGTTAATCACTGGAGAACGAAGCAAAAATTCACCCTTATGTCCCGTTCTCTTCATTTATTTAATCAATAAATTATAACATAGCTTAGAGCCACAATAATTTTTCTCAAGGATTATTTACTTTTTCTTAGAATGTTTGCCTAAGCGTTTCTCTAACTGTTGTTGACGAAATTCACGATTTCCAAATATACGCAAAATATACATCAACGGTTGATGATTTTCTCCAACCAGTCCAATCATTTCAATAAATAACTCTAACCCAATTGCACTAAAAACGATCAGAAGAATCGATGCAACATTACTTGCATAACTGAACAGTAAAGCAACAAATGAAAAGACTAGAGCCAAACCATAAATCGTCATAACCGCACCTTTGTGCGTAAATCCAAGAGACAGCAATCTATGATGTAAATGCATCTTATCAGCAGAAGAAATCGGACGCTTGTTCATCAAACGTCGAATAATTGCATAAACCGTATCTGTAATTGGTACGCCTAAAATAATCATCGGTGTGATTACTGTAATAAATGTAGCATTTTTCAAACCTTGTAAAGACATAACAGCAATCATAAAACCTAAAAACAACGCCCCAGTATCGCCAAGAAAAACTTTAGCTGGATAAAAATTATATGGGAAAAATCCCGCAATACTAGCAACTAAAGCAAAAATCACAATTGGAATATAAACTGTTTTGGCATGGAGGAAAAAATAACCAATGACACCAATCGTCGTTAAACTGATAATAGACACACCAGAGGCAAGTCCATCTAATCCGTCGATCAAATTAATTGCATTTGTAATAGCCAGTATCCAAAATAACGTCAGCGGTAAACTAAACCAGCTTAAATCAATATGACCAAAAAACGGTAATGTCACAGCATCGATCCGAATTTCTGCTACAAAATAAATAACCAAGGCTCCTAACAGAATCCCCAATGTTTTTTTCTTTGGTGTCAATTCATAAATATCATCGATCAAACCTGTAGCGACCACAATTCCTGCGCCTAAAATAATCGGCCAAATATAACCGACGGGGATGATTGACTGGAACAAGACGAGACAAGAAAATGAAAAAACAAAATAAATACTCAATCCGCCAGCTGTTGGCATATTTTTGGTATTCACTCTTCTTTCTCCTGGCGCATCATACGCGCCCATTCTAAAAGTCAATATCTTAACTATCGGCGTTAAGATCAACGATAAAATAAACGTCAAAAATAGACGTATAACAATTTCATAAATAAACATTGACATGATGAACCCACTTTCTTAATGTACATCGTATATTATACCGAATCATTCCGCATTTACAAGTTGGAACAGGTGTTTCCACCGAATGAGAGTGGGAAACAATTTCCTTGTTTATTTAAATCTAAAGCATTTAATCTATTTCTTAAATTTTTCGTTTATTTTATCTATCAGGCGGTTAATCAATCCATATCGATGCTGAATCTTTTCATTTGATATATATTCTTTGACAACTGCATTGATGATACCGCCTAAGATAATGATCGTTGCGGCAAAATTCAACCATAGCATCAGTATGATAAAACTTCCTATGATTTGATAGCTGGCGATTTTTGAGCTGAAGTATTTGATATACAATCCAAACGCCTGTGACAATAACATCCAACCAACCGTTGCAAACACAGCACCTGGTATGATCGAACGAAAACTCAGCTTTGCATTAGGTACAACACGGTAAATCAAACACATAATAACAAGTAAAACCAAAGACGTGATCGGCCACTTCAATGCTTGGAAGGTATCAATAAAATCAGTTGAAAAATGGAATATGGGTTGCAGCAAATCTAAAATCGTTTTGCCTAAACCTAAAACACCGACTACACCGACGATTGCAATCATAAACAAGAGAATCACCAGCAAAGACATAATCCGAACAATAATAAAATTTTTACGTTGTTCAACACCAAATGCTTTGTTCATTGCAGTCTGCAGTGCATTGATACTTTGACTAGCACTCCATAAAGCTGCTAATGCAGAGATTGACAGCAACCCACCAGAGCGTTGTGTAAGTAAAGATTGGATCGCTGGTTTTAAGTCATTGAAAATAGCTTTCGGGATTGCCTCAGCAATATAAGGCAGCACATCATTTGGATCAATATGTAAATACGGTAGGATATTTCCCACCGCAATCAAGAGAGGAAACAAGGACAAAAGTAAGTAATAGGCCACAACAACGGACGTATTCCCTATCTCTGAATCGACCATGCGTCGTTGTGTTGTTTCAATGAAACGCATTAAATTATCATTATTTTTTACTTTGTCCACCAGTTTCATAAAATTCTCCTCTAATTAGTTAATACGAGCTTTTATTCCCACTCACCTAACATTCGATTACACCGTGAGCTAAAAGCAAACTAGCAAACCTTCAAACTACATCATTTTATAACTATTGAAGAATTTACTTCTCAGAGCAAAACATGATTGTTTCACTCTTAATTAATATGTTAGTTCTTCCCCTTGAGAAGTTAAAATTTTTGGTCCATCTTTAGTAACAGCTAATGTGTGTTCAAATTGACAGCTGATTCCTCCATCTAAAGTGTAAGCTGTCCAGCCATTTGGATCCATTTTCATACGCCAAGTACCAGTATTGACCATCGGCTCGATCGTGATGACCATACCTTCTTTTAAGCGAAGTCCTTTTCCTGCCTCACCATAATGTGGGATAAGAGGACTTTCATGAATAGTCGGCCCAACACCATGCCCTACAAAATCTCTTACGACAGATAAATTTTCACTTTCAACATATGTTTGGATCGCATGCCCAATATCTCCGATGCGGTTACCAACTTGCGCTTGTTCGATGCCTAGATACAATGCTTTTCTTGTTACTTCCATCAAATGATCTAATTCTGGTGTAGATTTTCCAACCACATAAGCCCAGCAAGAATCAGATACAGCACCTTTTAAATCGATACACATATCAACTTTGATCAAATCACCGTCTTTTAATGGTTTTTTTCTAGGAAAACCGTGACAAATCTCATCATTGATGCTGCAACAAGTAGCATATTTATAATCTTCAAAGCCAATTTGTGCCGCAATTCCACCATGACTTTCAATAAAGTCTCTTACAAATACTTCTATATCCCAGCTAGTCACTCCAGGTTTGATAAATGTCCGTAAATGACGATGAACATCTGCCAATAATTCTCCAGATTCATCCATCATTTCAATTTCTCTTGGTGATTTTAATGTAATCATTTAATATAGTCCTCCTAAAATTTAAAAGCGCAGTGGGCTTGCTCGGTCTCGTAAAAAAATAGATCAATAGCTTTTTTCTACAAGACTAGTCCGCAGAGCTAGATAATCTTTATATAAGAGTATTTTATCATAATTTGTGAAAATTTCACTGAAAAGTAGTTAGCAAATATACATTTCATTTCTCTTCATACTCTATTGATCAAAATAAACACTGATACAAAGGCAACTTCTTCCCTTATTTCTCTAAACAAATCAGATTTTCCCTAGCCTTAATTTTGTAATTTACACAACCTTCATTCTTCTGATATAATCAAGATTGTACTATTTAAAGGAGGAAATCTAATGACCTTAGCTAAAATCGTTTATGCAAGCATGACTGGCAATACAGAAGAGATCGCAGATATCGTTGCTGAAGCTTTTGAAAATTTAAATATTGAAGTTGAAATCAATGAATGTACGCAAGTTGATCCAGAAGACTTTGAAAATGCAGACATTTGTGTTGTTGCAACATACACTTATGGTGATGGTGAACTTCCTGATGAAATCGTGGATTTCTATGAAGAATTACAAGAAATCAATTTATCTGGAAAAACATACGGTGTATGTGGTTCTGGCGATACATTTTATGATGAATTCTGTAAATCAGTTGATGATTTCGATGCTGTTTTCACAAAAATCGGTGCTACTAAAGGAGCCGATAGTATAAAAGTTGATTTGGCAGCAGAAGAAGAAGATATTCAAAACCTTGAAGCCTTTGCTAAAAAATTAGCGGAAGCAGTAAAGTAAGTATTTAAACAAAAGCACTCAC
>NZ_JAFREN010000004.1 GCF_017377505.1 Enterococcus sp. DIV0212c
CGTGGAGTGCAGCTTATTTCTTGGAGTTAGTGACTTCTGTCCTATCCCCATCTTTACGTTCCCGACTGGAATCGAACCAGCGACCTATCGCTTAGGAGGCAATTGCTCTATCCTACTGAGCTACGAGAACATTCTTCATTCATTTTAGAAGTCTTTCCAATCAGTGTCAATAACAAATAAAAAGAAAGAGGGAGAACAAACTAAAAAAATAGTTTGCTTCCCTACTTTCAATCAGAAAAAGATGGTAAAAATAACTCTGCTACCTTCCTGCAATCAGTATGCTACGTTTACTTTTTGATTTCTTTTTTACCTTTTAGCATTTTGACTAAATAAAGCCCACCAGCAACAATTGCTAAGGTTTTACCGATTTTACCATTTCTAGCGATTTTTTCTTCTTTTGTTTTACTCATATTTTTTCTCCTGCCTTTCGTCCTTAAACTTTTATATCTTTCCTTACTATTATTATATGAACTTCAAGCATGTTCTGCCACTCATCTGCTTATAAACGTTTTGTTTTATAAGAATCTTAAGTCCTTTAAGGAAAAACAAAAAGGAGGTTAAATGACTATCCCTGAAATAATAAGAGTCACAATTCTCTAAAAGCAAATGCTCTTAATTTGTCTTTTAAAAATAATCTTCTAATGTTGGTCGTTCTTTTACCAAACGTTCATCCAACCGCTGCATCAGTTCTTCTTTTCCAGAAATTTTTCCATAAAATCTTAACTCATGACTTGATCGATACCCCATAAAAACTTGAGTCAACGATTGAATCGAACTAGTGATCAGCTCTTCTTTAGCTAAGGTTTCAGACAGTTGTTCAAGCTTTCTTACTTCGCTTTTTCCTGATTCATCGATCACTAATTCCCATATTCCTTCGTTCCACGACCCATACATATCTTCAACAGCCAGATAATAGCTTTCTTGTTTTCCAGCTTTAAACGGATACTTACTCAAAAAACTCTCTAAGTCCACAATTCTTCCCATCATAAAAGGAACGACTTCCATTTCCACTAAAGGAGCAGGCATTAAATAACTCAGATTTTGACCATCAAATCCTGTTTTAAACTGGAATTCTCGGGATGAGCCATTATGAGAACCAATGAACCGAATGATCGATTGAAACGCTTGATTCGTTAAATAGCCCCATTCTTTAATCACAAAGCGCTCAGCACTAGACTGATAGATCAAATACCCTTTTACCTCACCAGCTTCATCTTCATAAAGCGCAAACTGATTCTCTTGATCCGTACCAAGCGTGTAATCCAACCACCAAGATTCTCGAATAAGAGCCCCACGCTTATTTTTGGGCGAAGCTGAATAGATACCTGAACAAGCACTTTTGGCTTCTTCAAATAAAACACGTCTCATTTTACCTGGAGTTGCTGGTACATTAGGCCAATTTTCAGCCTTGACTGTATAACTGATTTGCTCAAATAGTTGTTCAAAACCATATTTTCTGTAAAACGGATAAGAAAATGGTGCTAAATAGGCAAGTTCAACTTTTTCTTCAGCTAGTTCAGTTAACAGCTGTTTCATAATAGCTGAGATACCGCCTTGTCCGCGATATTCAGGATAGGAAGAAACACAACCGATTCCAGCCATGTTGTAGGTTGTTCCGTGAAAAGCAACTTCAAATGGCGTAGAGATAACTTGGCTTGTTAATACATCCTCGGAATAATAGCCATAATTCAACGAATGTTCAACAATTTTTTCAAATCGTTTTTTACGCTTGTCTGTGGTTTCTGAATTAAATGCATACGCAGCTAATTGAAACATTTCTTCTGTTTGATCTGATCCGATTTTTCTTACTTTATTCAACGCACTCATCCTCTCATTTAACAAAACAGTTAAAGTGCTTTCTTGCACTTGTCAATTGCCTATTTTAGTTAAGTATAACAAAAAAGCAATAAATTGAATGGAAAAACAATTTATTGCTTTATATATATAAATATTCTAACCTTATTCAATAAGATTCCTCAATCATTTGCAGCATTCTTTTAAATTGACGTTTCTTTAAGAATCCAAGAACTAGCCCGACCACTGCATCGTTCATTTTTTGCATAAAACCGAATGATTCGATGGTTTCTGTATAATGTATTTCACAAGATTGATCATCTATTTTCTTTATTTCATACTGTACTTGAAAATTATTTTTTGTCGTAGCTGTAGTAAAATGATACGCTGAATTTTCAATGATTTTTTCGACCTTGATTTTGGCCCGACTACTTTTAGAAAATTGCTTTGTGTATTCGAAATTAGTTAATTGTTTTGGTGTCACTGTTTTCCCTGTATGTTTTCGTATATCAAAAATGACTGAATCGATCATTTTTTCATAAAAGTAAGTTGACGGTATATTTAATTTCTTGATAATTTCCATTACTTCACTCCTCCCTTAGTTTTGTGTTGCTCTGCTTTTTGTTTTTTATTCCCTTTGTACACTATGTATCCACCACTTGCAATCAGAATAATTCCTATAAACAGGTTTAAAAAATTAAATTGCATTGAATTGGGGTTTAAAGAAAATAGAAAAACTAATAATCCTATACTACATAAAAATAAGCCATTTTTGATCATTTGTCATTCACCTTTTTCTTTTATTTTATCAGGTCTGTGCTATAACTTTATAGCGTACAGCACAGAACCTGAAAATTCTATAAAACAAACTTCGATTACTTCATTTTAAAACCTAGCCAACAGAATTATTCATTTTCTCCTAATGACGGATCAATTTTGTTAGCTGCAATAACAAATGGTGTCCAGATAAAGAATGTTACGATCATACAAACTAATGTTACGATTGGTGCACGCCAGTCGACGGTTGCTAAAAATGACAGCAACAATGGAGGCGTTACCCAGGTAACTGCTTGTGTAACAGGATTTACCCAGCCCAGTATAGTTGCAAAGTATCCAATAGAAACTGATACGATTGGTGCAAGTAAGAATGGAATGAACATGATTGCATTTAATACAATCGGTAGTCCAAACATAATCGGTTCATTAATATTGAAAATACCAGGGCCTAACGTTAATTTCCCGATTGTTAGATAGTCTGCCCGTTTAGAGAAAATCAATATCGCTAGAATCAAGGTTAACGTCCCACCTGATCCGCCGAACCATGAATAAGCATCAAATGAACCACGAACCCACAAGAAAGCTTTTCCGTCTTTAGCTGCTTCGATTACTGCAGCAGCACCCGTTTTACCAGCATATCCTGTTTGGTAAATTGCTTGGTTGATCAATTGACCTTGTCCAAAAACACCTTCTAAAATCGGTGCTAAAATATTTGGTCCATGTAAACCAAAGAACCACAAAATTTGGACAAATAACGTAATAATGACAACAGCTACAAAACCTTGCGAGAAGCCCATCAAAGGTTCTGCAATATATTTTTGAACAGCATCAATCAACAACATATCAGTAAATCTAAAGAAGAAATAATTTATAATACCAATCACATATAGTGCAACTGTTGCTGGTATGATTGCAGCAAAAGCTTTTGAAACTGCAGGTGGTACTGTGTCAGGTAGTTTGATCGTAATATTTTTTTGCATTAGTTTCGCAAAAATGATTACCGCCAACGCACCTAAAATCATTGCTGTAAAGAATGCATTCCCGTTTAAATGATTTAAATTCAGCCAACCCCAAGCTGCATTTTGAACAGAATCAAATTTTAGAATTTCTCCTGTTACTGGATCTGTTTCAGAAACAGTAGAAACAACTGATCCAGCTGTTGTTAAGGCATCAATTGCTTTTTTACCAAGATCTCCTTGAGGAACATTGACGATTCCTGTAGCAGAAAACGCAATTCCTTGGATCAAAGCAGAAAGTGAAACGATCCCTCCAGCTAGTTCATTGACCTTGTATGCTTTAGCTAAATTGTAGCCCCAAGAAAAAGCAAAAATAAGTCCAGCAATAGCAATCGTACCATTCCAAATATACCCGTTGATCCCAACAATTTCGTTAATAACTGGAATTTGTGTGTAATCATAGCTTGTGTTGAATTGTTTCGGCAAATCTCTGATAATGGCATTGATCATCAGTGCAACTGATCCTGCCATCGTTGCGGGCATTGTTCCAATAAAAGCGTCACGAAGTGCAACTAAGTGCTTCTCCGAACCTATCTTACCTGCAATGGGTACTAAATACTTTTCCATCCACATTGTTAAACCATTCATGGTATAACCTCCCTATAAATATTTTATTTGTTAGTGAAGTTGCCTTCACGATAACCAAGATTCATTTGAATAAAATCCGTTCAAAGTTTTATCCAAATGCTAAACCAAACAATCGTTTTAATGGTTGTTTTCTTCCGTTCAAAAAAGAAAATAACACGACTTATTCGTTGCCCATACGTCGATATAGATCAATGATTTCTTTTGCTAAATCAGTAAATGCGATCGCTGTCATTAAATGATCTTGACTATGAACTGTCAACAATGTAACTTGAATATGATCTCCTTGAGCTTCTTGCGTCAACATTCCTGTTTGAGAATGATGCGCTTGGACCAAAGATTCTTCTGCATCAACGATTTTTTGATCAGCTAGTTCAAAGTTTCCTGCTTTAGCTGCAGCAATTGCTTCCATTGCATCGCTTTTTGCGTTTCCTCCATACATGATCAATCCCATAACTGCTTCTAAATTTTGTTGATTTTCCAACTTTGTAACCCCATTCATTTTTTATTTTTCTTTGTTAATTGTCCATTAAGGCAATTGCTTGGTCTAAGACTTTTTCACCGTTCATCATGCCATAATCAGACATATTGATTACATCAAAAGGAATACCTTTTGGTGCTAATTTTTGTTCGAATTGGGCTTTCATAAAACGAACTTGCGGGCCTAAAAGTAATACGTTTACATCTTTCGATTCTAAATTGTTATCAGCATCTGATGCGGATACTGCAAAGATATCGGCTTCCATTCCACGATCTTCTGCTGCTTTTTGCATTTTTGTTACTAATAAGCTGGTGCTCATTCCTGCTGAACATACGAGCATGATTGTTTTTTTAGTCATTATTACTCTCTCCTTTTAGTTAGTTGTATTTACACTTTTATATAAAGCAAGAAGCATGCCAAACAAGATGTATAGACCAAACCTTGTAATAGCACGATTTTGGTCTATACATCTTGTGTACACACTACTGTTCTTTTCCACTACACACTATAAATTGTGTGCGCTTTCTTTACTTATATACGTAGATTTCTTTCGTTTTAAGAATATAATTTAAAGAGAATCATTTTTAGTTAAATCCATTATTTTCTGTTAGCTCTTTAAACCAATACCCACTTTTTTTGATTGTTCTTTTGGCTTCATTATCTAAATCAACCGCGATAAATCCATAGCGATTTTTATAGGCATTCAGCCATGACCAGTTATCCATACATGTCCACATATGATAGCCTTGAACTTGACTTCCTTCTTGAATTGCTTGATGTACCCATTTCAAATGATCGGTTACAAATTCGATTCGATAATCATCTTCGATCATTCCATCATTATTGACAAAGCGTTCTTCGCCTTCAACACCCATCCCGTTTTCAGAAATGTAACAACGAATGTTGCCATAGTTTTCTTTTATATTCATCAAGGTGTCGTAAATCCCTTTTTCATAAATTTCCCAGCCACGATAAGGGTTCATTTTTTTACCTGGCATATCGTACACATCATAAAAATCTTCTGGTAAAATACTGTTTCCAGATATTTCTACTGGTGTCTCTTTGGCTTTTACTCTACGTGGCTGATAATAATTTACACCTAAAAGATCGATCGTATTTTCTGCAATAATTGCTAGATCTTCTGGTGTTGTTTCCGGCATCAAATCCTGATCTTTGACCCATGCTACTATATCTTGCGGAAAATGACCTTTTACAGCTGGATCTAAAAATGAGCGATTAAACAACCCATCAACTAAATGAGCTGCTTGAACATCTGCTTCATTTTCAGGATCTCTTGGATAAGTAGGTGTTAAATTAAGAACAATTCCGATTTCTCCATCTAGATTCATGCTGTGATAAACTTCAATTGCTTTAGCACTAGCTAAGGCTTCGTGATAAGCGACTTGAACCCCATGTTTCAAGTTCACTTCATCAGGATAATGCCAGCCGTACAAGTAGCCGCCTTCAACTGGAACGATAGGTTCGTTGTGTGTAAACCATTTTTTTACTCGGTCTCCAAATAACTCAAAACAAGTTTTAGCGTAGAAAACATATTGATCAACCACTTCTCGATTCAACCAACCGCCTTTTTCTTGTAACGCCATCGGCATGTCAAAGTGATATAAATTCATGAAAGGTTCTATATTATTTTCTAGTAAGCTGTTGATCACATCATTGTAAAAAGCGACTGCTTTTGGGTTGACCTCTCCTGTTTGCGGATCAGGAATCAATCGGCTCCATTGAATCGATGTACGAAAAGAATTATGACCTGTCGCTTTCATCAATTGAATATCTTCATGGTATTTTTTGTAAAATTGAGAAGTTTTATCCGGACCTACATTATTAAAAAATTTTTCGGGTTTTTCCTCATACCAAAAATCCCATATATTTTGTGCTTTTCCATCTCCTTCAAAAACACCTTCTGTTTGAGGTCCACTTGCTGCTGATCCCCACCAAAAACCTTCTGGGAACTGATAATTCATAATCGTCATCTCCTATAAATAATTTGATTTGAAAATAGATAAAATCTCCTTTAAGTCGAGAAAAACTATTGTTTAGTTTTATCCCAACCTTTTTTTAGGAGATTTTATCTATTAGTTATTTCATTAAGCTTACACTTTTACTTCTTGAGCTAGTGCTTCAGCTTCTTGTTTTAAGAATTGATCCGTTGCTACTTTAACAAACGGAATATAAATCAAGACAGAGATCAATAAGTTCACTGCAGCTAACACTCCACCAGCAATACTCTTAGTTGCTAAGAATCCACCAATGATCGGCGGTGTTACCCATGGTGGCATAAATGTTGCAGCTGGAACAAGACCTGTTGACGTTGCAATGTATGCTGTTGTTACAAGAACCATCGGTGTAATGATGAATGGAATAAACATGATTGGATTCAATACGATCGGTAGTCCAAACATTACTGGCTCATTAATATTAAAAATACCTGGTGCTAAACTTAAGTTCGTGATGACTTTAAATGGTTTGTTTTTACGTCCCACTAAGAAAATTGCGATCAGCAAACCTAAAGTAGCACCTGTTCCACCTAAGTTTACAAATGAATCAAAGAAAGGTTTGTTTACAATATAAGGAATTTTTTCTCCTGCTTCTAACGCTTTGATATTAGCATCGATCGCTGGTACATTGATTGTTTGCATCAATGGATCGACCATATTTGCTCCATGTAAACCAAAGAACCATAAGAAAGGTGTAATAAACGCTAATAGTAATGCTGATGGATAGCTATTTGCTAATCCCATAAATGGTTTTTGAACTGCTTCGTAGAATGATACTACGATATTTTCAACACCAAATCCTAATAAAATTGATGTAATCAAACTAAACAAACTGATTGTGATCATTGCAGGTAGTAACGCTGCAAATGATTTAGCAACCGCTGGTGGTACACCATCCGGCATTTTGATCACTAATTTATCGTTTCCAACTAATCTTTGGAAAATTTCTCCTGAAATAAGTGCAATAACTAAAGCAATAAATAATCCTGTAGCATCTGTTCCACTTAATCCACCAACCGCAAAGAATGAAGCAACTGAAACAGTCCCTGCTGCAATTCCGTCTTTACCGTATGATTTCACTAAGTTGTGAGCAACTAAAAATGCAACTAAAATTGAAAAAACTGCAAATGTTCCGTTCCAGATGTTTCCACCGAAACTCTTCCAAATGGGTGCGTCATTGACGATCATTGGGAATAATTTATCCATTAATTCTAGAAATCCAGGTATTGGTAAACTATTGAGAAGTACTGCAAGTGCTCCTAAAATCATTAATGGCATCGTAACGACAAAAGCATCACGAATTGCTACTAAGTGGCGTTGGGCTGCAATTACTGAAGCCTTCGGCATAAAATGTTTTTCCATCCATTGAACAAATCCGTCCATAGTTGTATATCCCCCTAAACAATATTTATCTAAAAAGCGCTTAAGCTCTTCAAATCATTCGTTATTAACGTTTCGAATGAAACACTAACTTTTATTTGATTCAAAACAAAATCGAAATAAATTACTCGTTATCCATACGTCGATATAAATCAATGATTTCTTTTGCTAAATCAGTAAAAGCAATCGCTGTCATTAAATGGTCTTGACTGTGAACTGTCAACAATGTGACTTGGATATGATTTCCTTGTGCTTCTTGTGTCAACATTCCTGTTTGAGAATGATGTGCTTGAACTAAAGATTCTTCTGCATCAACGATTTTTTGATCAGCTAATTCAAAGTTTCCTGCTTTAGCTGCAGCAATCGCCTCCATTGCATCGCTTTTTGCGTTTCCTCCATACATGATTAATCCCATAACTGCTTCTAAATTTTGTTGATCTTCCATAGTTAAAAACTCCATTCATTTTTTATTATTATTTGTCCATTAAAGCAATTGCTTGGTCTAAAACTTTTTCACCGTTCATCATGCCATAATCAGACATATTGATTACATCAAAAGGAATGCCTTTTGGTGCTAATTTTTGTTCGAATTGGGCTTTCATAAAACGAACTTGCGGGCCTAAAAGTAATACGTTTACATCTTTCGCTTCTAAATTGTTATCAGCATCAGATGCTGATACTGCAAAGATATCGGCTTCCATCCCACGATCTTCTGCTACTTTTTGCATTTTTGTTACTAATAAGCTGGTGCTCATTCCTGCTGAACATACGAGCATAATTGTTTTTTTAGTCATTATTAGTCTCTCCTTCTAGTTAGTTGTATTTACACTTTTATATAAAGCAAGAAGCGTGCCAAAAAAAATATAGACCAAATCCTATAATCATAGGGTTTTGGTCTATACATCTTGTGTACACACTATTATTTTTAGGTATACACACTAATCATTTTTGTTGATATTCGGTGACTACTTCGATTCTATTTTCCAAGAATAGCTGTGTCAAATGTGCAACGTCCGATTCAGTAAAAGCTAGACGATAGGCTTTTTCTATCACCATTAAATTGGTTCTAGTGACATCCGTTTCTAGACGATTCTTTTTCATAAATTCAGCTAAATGATCAAATTCTTTCGATTTCTCACCTTTTAAAATACCATCTACAAGAAATGCTAGATGAATCACAATGCCTGCATCAACGCCTGGTTCAACGATAATGTGCATATCTGTTTGAATTTGATGAACTGTTTTTTGCAACATAACGATCAATTTGTGCAGTGAATCAACTGCCGTAATCGTACCACCTAATGATTTTACGATTTTCTCTGTCGGAACTTCATCACCAGCAATGCGTTTTAGGACATTCAATTTTTCATCATCAAAGATATCATATGCTGAAAAGAACGGAATATTTTGATACTCCACATCGACCGTTCCTGCAATTGCTTTGATTTCGTAATCTTCCATTAAACTATCAATGTGTTTTTTAAAGGCTTCTCTTTCTAAAAACTGCATTTGGATAATTTCTACTTTATTTTCATCGATCACTGGTAAAATTCGTTGATATAATTTTGCTGCAACACCTTCACCAGTGAAACAAGTAACGATCACTGCTTTTTTGACATCTTCCCGATTTTGCGGACTGGTACGAAACTGTTCTCTGATAATACTTTCAAAAGACATTTGAATATTTTGGTAGATATCTTCTAAACTTCGTCCAACACTAGCCATCCGAATCGCTTCTAAAACAATCATCGTACTCGTCATTGTGATCGCCTTTGTACGAATACCTGTTTCTTCAAAGATCAGATTTCCAAAAGAATTCAGAGAACCCATATCCGTTAAAAGCAACATCCCATTAACTAACTTGTCACGATGGCTCAATACAAAATTTTTCAATTGTTCATACATCGTCTGAACTTCCATGGTCAGCGGCATATTCATCGCGACACCGGTTTCTGTTCCAAGTAATTCCTGGGCTGTTTTCAGCATGCTTGAAGCAGTTGAATCCCCATGCATCAAAACGACCACACCAACATTATTAGCATGGACTTTTTCTTTACTGCCGACATTGATCGATAAAAACATACTGATAAAACCAATTTCATCAAAAGGAATTTCGATATTATTTTCTTCTTCAATGATAGCTGATAGATCCATCGCTACTTGGAATTCTTTTTTCATCTTCTTACGAACATTATTCAAGTTTGGATGAACGATTACATGTCCTTCTTTGACCCGTTCGATCGTGCTTTGTAAATGCAAAGCAAAAGCGAATCTGACTTTTTCGTTATAAGTGCGTTCTAATCTTTTTTCTGCAATGTCATATAATTGATCGGTCAGTTTCCAAATAGGTTCTGGTAACAATTCTTTATGCACAGGATTTTGTGTCAATTCATCCACATAAGTTTGGAAATAAGCATCCATATCGCTGGAAATCAATTGTTCTAAATTGACATTTTCCAATTCATTCGCGGATAACGTCGCAACTTTTTCTTCGATTTCATTATATACCTGCATATCACGAGCTGGATCTTGTGACCAAACCACTTCATTTGTGCCAGGTTCAAAACTTAAATAATTACTTTTACTATCAACAAAACGATCTAAACGATCAGAAACTTCTTTGATTTTTAGTAATCCTTTTTGTACTTGTAAAGGAAGATCACGTTTTTGGATCAGTAAGCTCGCCTCATCATGCGTTCGATAATGGAGAAAGGATTTTGCACATACAAGTTTTAAATCTCGTTTTACTTGTCCGATATTGCCTTCTGCATCGTACAACATAAACGCCAAAATGGCTTCTCTTTTAATATCAATACGCTGATTTAAACGGTTAGCTTCTTGCTTGATAAATAATGAAATAATTTCATAGCGCTCATCCAGTGAACGAGCATCTAATGAAGGCATCGTGATGGCCATTGGAATTCTACGATTAAATGTAGTCAAAAAACTTTCAGAAGATTCTGTGGTCGCACCAAGAATTTGAACGGACGCTTCATAGGTCTGCCCGCTTTCTCCTAACGGACGATAGACCCCTTTATCAATAAAGGTAAACAACATCTCTTGGCCTTCTGGCGGTAACCGATGAATCTCATCTAAAAATAAAATTCCTCCATCCGCCTTTGACATCAAACCTGGGCTATCTTCATTCGCGCCAGTATAAGCTCCTTTTTTCACACCAAATATATGACCAAAAAGCAATTGAGGATTTTGAGCATAATCCGCACAATTAAAGGAGACAAAAGGAGCATCAGCCGTCAAAGTTTTAGATTCGACCGCAAAATGATACATACACTCCGCAAATAATGATTTACCAGTTCCTGTTTCACCAAAAATGATCGTATGCAAGCCTCGTGGCGGATACAAAATTGCCGCTTTCGCTTGTTGGATGCTGACTTTTAAGGAATCCTGAGCTCCTACTAAATTATCAAAAGTCACTTCGCTCGAATCATCTACATGAAATTTTTCTGCTTCTGTGATTACTGAATAGATGACTGGGCGGCCGTCACTTTTGATGATTTTTCGTTCTTTGAACAATTCACTTAAATATCGACTAGCATTACTACGATCGATAGTTAATTCTTTTGCAACCTCCGCTGCTGTCATACCTTGTTTTTTTAATTCTAAAACTGCTAAAATCTCGTCTTTTCTAGATTTCATGGATAGCCTCCTCAAATCAGGACGTTCTTACTTATGCTCTATTGCTCAGGGTTAGAAGGTTTACGTCTAGCCCCTTTATTTTTATTGTTTTTAGGACGCTTTTTAACTTTTTCCGTCCGTTCATTTGTTGTTTGTTTGACTACGTGTTCTTTTTTGTTAGTCATTTTTGCATTCGTAGGCTTTTCTTCAGATAAACTTTTTTCTTTTCTAGTCAGGTGAATCGCACCATCATAAAGAAAAACCTCTTTTGAAGGTAGTTCTATTTTTTTCATTAAACGTTGGTAATCTCTCTTAGTCGCATCATTAACAAAAGTAATAACGGAACCTGCGGCGCCCATTCGTCCAACACGTCCAGCTCTATGGATATAGCTTTCTTCTGACAAAGGAACTTCGGCGTTGACAACAAATGGAATGGCTTCAAAATCCAATCCTCTGGCTGCAATATCTGTTGTTAAAAGCAACACCGCTCGTTTTTTAGAAAATTGATCGATCGCTAATTTACGCAATGTTTTATTCTGGTCTGATGCCAGTCCAACTACTGCCAAGCCTTCGTAAATCAATTTTTCTTCTACTGAACCTAAATCAGCTACTTGATTGAAGAAGACCATCGCCCGAAAATTTGGTGTATAAGCTAAACTTCTTAAATAATCACTTTTCTTTCTAGGAGATAAAGCCATGAAATAATGATTTACAACGCCAGCAGACTGATCTTCCTCGGTTACATCAATGATTGTCAGGTCTTTCGTTAGTTTTTGGGCTTCTTCTTCAACACGATCGGCTGTTGCAGAGTAAAAGACTAACTGAAATTCTGTTGGTGCACTTGCTAAAATTTGTTTCGTTAAATTCAGTTCTTTTTCATGGAATAGTTGATCCACTTCATCCATCACAACAGTTTTTAGCAAATGACTTTTGATTTTCTTGGTTTTGATCAGTTCCAATACGCGCCCGGGTGTTCCTACTAAAATTTCTGGCTTCTTTTTTAATTTTTCGATTTGACGACCGACATTCGCCCCACCGATCAAACTTTGGGTTTTTAATTGAAGTAATGTCGCCCAATCACGCACAACTTGACTGATTTGTACGGCTAATTCTTGTGAAGGCGCTAAGATCAATAATTGACTCCCTTGATCTTTTTCTACATTTAAAAGTAAAGGTAAAACGTAAGCCAAGGTTTTACCTGACCCTGTTGGAGAAATTCCCAAAACATTTTCTTTGTCCTTTAAAGGCTGAAAACTTTTTTCTTGAATCAATGATGGCTCGCTAAAACCAGAAGCTTGCCAATGTTCTTGCAAAGCTTCTGGTAAATGTTTGATAAATGTCATAATAGTCCTTTCTTCATTAACGCGCTTTATTCTTTGTCCGCATCAAAAACGATGCCGGCACTTTTTCTTAATGTTGTTACTACTTTATTCACATTGCGTGATAATTCTACCCATTCTTCATAACGCACACCTTGCGTTGGATCATTAGGATTTTCAAGTACATCCGCAAAATCATTAGCTTCTTCGATCATCGGATTTTCCTGCGCTGTTACAGAAATGATGTCACGTTCTTGATGATTTCGATCGTGATATTCTGCTTTAGAAATAGCATTCACACTATCTAAAATTAAAGTTCCACCGTCAAAATAAATCTCAGAATCTAAGAATGAATCAGCATTTTTACCAGTCTGCAATGTTACATCAAACAAATCATATCTTAAAATAGCAATACCCAGCCCATCTACATTGGTTGGAATTTTTCTTGCAAAATAATGACTTTCATTCGGCATACCAAACCAGCCCACAGCGGCATAGACTAAATAGACACCAAGATCCGCCAAAGCGCCTCCTGAAAAATGTGGAGAAAAGATATTTGGTTCTTGACCATCAAGCACTTGGTCATAGCGTGAAGAATATTTCATATAAGTAAAGTTTGCACCGATAATTTGATTTTTCAATGGCAATAGATCACGAATTTTTTTGAAACTTTGCTCATGAATGTTGCGAGCAGCTTCAAAAAAGAAGACATTTTGCTGATTCGCCAACTCAATGATTTCTGCCATTTCTTCTGGCGTTGAGAAAGCTGGTTTTTCAACAATAATATTTTTTCCTGCCAGAATTCCTTGTTTTGCTTGCTCAAAATGGAGTGAATTAGGCGAGGCGATATAAACTGTATCCATGTGTGCAATACCAAAAAATGTTTTTAAATCCGTTGCATATTCAACATCACCATATTCTTCACCGAATTTTTGTGCTGTTTCCAGCTTGCGCGAATAGACAGCCGTTAAATCGTAACGATTTGTTTCCAATGCTGCTTTGACAAATTGATGACTAATCCAGTTTGTTCCAATAATACCTAAGTGAATCATATTTACCCTCACCTTTCTGAATTTGGATCTTCAAACGTTTTTGTAACATCAAATGGCACTTGATGTTCTATTGCTATTGTATCAGGAGTCACACTACAATTGTAAGCAATCACGCTTAGTCCTTGTTTTTGACCCGATAAAATCATTTGTGCTAAAGCTGGCTGCATGTCTGTGTGGATTGTTGCTATTTCAATTTTTTCAAATTGAACAACAAATAATACATAACTTTGATAGCCTTCATGCATCGCTTCGATCAATTCTGTCACGTGCTTTAATCCCCGCAATGTTGGCGCATCAGGAAATGCACCTACTGCATGATTTTCTAAGGTCATTCCTTTGACTTCAACAAAAGCTTGATTGCCAGTATCTGTCTCCACCAATATGTCGAATTGTGATTGAGCAAAGCGTTTTTCTCTTTTTACTGAAATGATGTTTCCTTTTAATCCTGGTAGAATGATCGTACCGTTTTGAATTGCATGAGCCGCTAATGCATTCGGAACTTGGCTGTCTATATTAAACCAAGCTGTGTCTTTTTTGACAGCAATCAGATCATAATCTGTTTTTCTTTTTGGCGATGGCTGATACGACAACGCAACTTCAACTTCTGGATGAAACAATTCTTTGCAGCGGCCAGTATTTTTTACGTGAACCGTTACCATTTCACCCGTTTCTTGCAATCGACACTTAGCAATAAAACGATTTGGTCTATCAATAAAATGTGCTAAATGCACGTTCGGATATGTAATCATTGTAACACCCTTTCTTCAAAACAATACCATATTTTGGATGAAAAAGCATCGTCAAACTTTTCAGACAACCCTTCCGCTATTTCATCTGATCATTACCGAAACACTCCTTTCTAATGACAAAAATTTCAACTTCATTAAGTTTTTTTATAGGAAGAGATTTTCGAATAGTTTGTTTTTTAATTTCGTGCTATGATTGTTTTGGAGGAGAATGATACTATGAAAAAACATTGGTCATTATTTTTAGGTGCATCACTTATTACAGGTATTGCCGGCTCATTGTTCTTGAAAAAGAAACAAGAGAAACAGCAGACCGATTCAGATATTCCTAATTTATATAAAAGTTATTTAGGTAGTTGGTGGTTTGTTAACAAACAAAAAGCCACGCAACATACATTAAAAATCAAAGACGATTTACAAATCATTATCGATGGTAAAAAATTGAGTTATATGTTGGTGGAATTAACCAATAAACGGTTAGTTGCCCAAGATGAATATGGCTATCATTTGATTGTGCAATGTCTGAATGACAAACCTGCCTCATTATATGACGAAGCAGATGATGCTACTTATGTTTTAGAAGCAACTGATTCTTTAGAAGATTTGATTGAACAATAAAAAAGCGAACCTCTATTTATTTTATGAGGGTCGCTTTTTTTCTTTTATAACTCTTTGATTTGCTTACGATCTTCTGTCTTACTTAATTTTCCCTCTCGCAACTTTAACTCCTTTTTGATTGCCTCTAAAGGAATATTTTTTTCAGCTAATAAAACCAACATGTGATAAATCAAATCAGAAGTCTCACTAACTAATTCGTGTTGATCGTTTTTAGCAGCAATGATTACTTCGGTGGCCTCTTCTCCCACTTTTTTGAGAATTTTATCTAAGCCTTGATCGAATAAATAATTAGTGTACGAACCTTTTTTAGGTTCTTTTTTACGTGTTACTATTTCTTCATATAGTTGTTCAATCATGCTTGATTCCCTACCTTCCTTGACTATAAATTAGCCTTTCAAGCTAAACAATAACATTGAAAAAGCAGCTATGTTCCCCAGTATGACAAGCAGGTCCAATTTGTTCGACTGTGATCAGTAAAGTATCTTTGTCACAATCGGTAAGAATACTTTTTACTTTTTGACGATGACCACTCATTTCGCCTTTATTCCACAACTGTTGACGAGAACGCGAATAAAACCAAGTTGTTCCTGTTTCCAACGTTTTTTTGTAACTTTCTTCATTCATATAAGCCAACATCAGAACATCATTCGTTTTTTCTTCTATAATAATTGCTGGTAATAAGCCTTTGGTAAAATCCGGTTTCATCTGCGTACCTCCATTCCACTTTGAGCCAATTCTTCTTTTAGTTCAGGAATTTTTATCTCACCATAATGGAAAATACTTGCTGCTAAAGCAGCCGAAACTTTTGTCTTTTCAAAAACTTCTACAATATCATTTGCACTGCCGCAGCCTCCTGAAGCAATTACAGGAACATTTACTGCTTTACAGATCGCCTGATTTAATGCGAGATCATAACCTGCTTTGGTTCCGTCTGCATCCATACTTGTTAGTAAAATTTCGCCTGCCCCTAAATCAACCGCTTTTTTCGCCCATTCTATCGCATCTAGTCCAGTGTCTTCGCGTCCACCTTTAACAAAAACATGCCAAGAATCACCGATCCGTTTAGCATCGATTGCGACAACAATACATTGTGAGCCAAATTTTTCAGCCCCATTTTTGATCAACTCCGGCTGTTGGATCGCCGCTGAATTAAGAGATATTTTATCAGCGCCTGCCTGCAGCATTTTTTTCATATCAGAAATACTGCGGATGCCTCCACCCACAGTCAAAGGAATAAAAACTTCTGCTGCCGTTCGCTCAATCACCTCAATCATCGTCTCACGATCATCACTGGTGGCCGTAATATCTAAAAAAACTAGTTCATCTGCTCCTTGTTCATTATATGCTCGTGCGATTGCGACTGGATCTCCGATATCTTGTAAATCAACGAAATTCACACCTTTGACCACTCGCCCTTCTGTTACATCTAAACAAGGAATAATTCGTTTAGTCAGCATTTTTTGCCACCTCCAGCATGTCTGCTAAAGTGATTGCTCCGTTATAAAATGCTTTCCCAACGATTGCTCCGTATATTCTTAGTTCAGCTAATTTCACTAAGTCGGCTTTACTGCTGATACCGCCAGAAGCAATGATTTGCACTTCAGGTATAGCTTCTGATAATTTTTTATAGTCTACAAATGTAGGTCCCGTCAAGGTACCATCCTTAGCGATATCTGTGTAGATAATTGTTTTGACCCCAATCGCAGCCATTTCTTTAGCCATTTGCAGGTAATCCGTTTCACTAACATCCAGCCAGCCGTCAATAGCTACTTTCCCATTTTTAGCATCAATACCGACTGCAATTTTATCGCCATGTTGTTTGACTGCTTCTTTGACTAGGTCGGGATCGCGCAATGCTGCAGAGCCAATAATAATTCGATCGATTCCAAGTGCTATATAGTCATCGACTTGCTCCAATGTGCGGATGCCTCCGCCGACTTCGATTTTTAATCCTGTTGTTTTTTTCATCTGCTCGATCAAAGATCTGTTTTCAGCTTTTCCCATCAAAGCACCGTCTAGATCAACGACATGTATCATTTGTATTCCCGTATCTTTGAATTCCTGTGCCTGAGCAATTGGATCATTATTTACGATTGTTTTCTGTAAAAAATCACCTTGAACCAACCGAACAGCTTTGCCTTCTCTGATATCAATCGCTGGTAAAACGTGCATGCTCCACTACCTCCTTAAATCCACTTAAAATCTTCAGCCCTGCTTCACTACTTTTTTCAGGATGAAGCTGAGTTCCATAAATATTGCCTTTAGAAATCATTGCAGGTATTTTAATTGAATATTGTACTAAAGCATCGATCAAATCAGGTTCACAATCAGCATAATAAGAATGAACAAAATAAACATATTCACTATCTATTTCTTTGGTTAACAGCGTTTCATTCGTAACAATCAGCTCATTCCACCCCATATGCGGAACGGGTAAATCAGGATCTTCTGGTAATTTTTCACAAATACCTTCGATCAATCCCAATCCTTCGGTAAAACCATTTTCCATGCTGCCTTCTAATAACAATTGCATCCCTAAACAGACGCCTAAAATCGGTGTACCTTTTTGAGCCGCTTCTTGGATCACAGAGACTAATCCACGCTCTTTTAATTCTTTCATTGCCAGTGAAAAAGCACCTACACCAGGTAAAATCAATCCCTCTGCTGCTCGAATTTCGTTAGGATCAGCAGAAATTTTATTTGCTAAACCGACATGGTCTAATGCCTTTTGGACATTGCGGGTATTTCCTGTATCGTAATCAATGATAATAATCATTTATAAAATTCCTTTCGTGGAGTTTACTCCTTGAATTTCTGGATTTTTGGTGATTGCTTCTCTTAGCGCTCGTCCAGTCGCTTTAAACAAGGCTTCTATTTTATGATGCGTATTTTTCCCATGTAAAATTTTTAAGTGAAGATTCATTTGAGTATTAAATGCCAATGCTTGAAAAAATTCTTCGACCAGCTCTGTATCAAAATCCCCAAGCTTTGGATTATCAAACGCAGCATCGAAAACCAAATAAGAACGTCCGCTTAAATCTAAAGAGACCATTCCTAAAGACTCATCCATCGGCACAAAACTAGTTCCATACCGGTTGATTCCAGATTTATCCCCTAACGCTTCTCGGATACATTGGCCTAAAACAATCCCAACATCTTCCACCGTATGATGACTGTCTACTTCTAAATCTCCCTCTACTTTTACAACTAAGGAAATCCGGCTATGACGAGCAAACAAAATTAGCATATGATCAAAAAATCCCACGCCCGTTTGAATAGTAACAGGTTCTTGCTGGTCTAAATCAAGCGTCATCTCGATTTTTGTTTCAGCAGTTTCCCTTTTAAGTTCAGCTGTTCTCATTCTTTATCTCCTTTCAATTTAAAAGCTAGAATATAAAAACGTAGCAATTTCTTTTTATTCTCCATGTTCCAAAGTAAATCGGCATTCAACGGCCCGAGCATGTGCTTCCAAACCTTCTTTTCGTGCTAAAATAGCTATCGCTTCTTTCGTTTGTGCTAACGCCTCTTTTGTATAATAGGTGACTTGACTATACTTTACAAAATCATACACACCCAATGGCGAATAAAATTTAGCAGTCCCGCTTGTCGGCAATACATGGTTTGTTCCTGATAAATAATCGCCTACAGGTTCAGACGCATATTCACCTAAAAAGATCGATCCTGCATTTTTTATTTCGTGTAGATAACTGATTGGATCAGGTAATTGGACTTCTAAGTGCTCTGGCGCAATCTCATTGATAATCGTAAACATCTCTGTGATCGAGGAAACGATAATGATTCGTCCGTGATCTTTGATCGCTTTTTCTGC
This sequence comes from Enterococcus sp. DIV0212c, assembly GCF_017377505.1. Taxonomy (GTDB): domain Bacteria; phylum Bacillota; class Bacilli; order Lactobacillales; family Enterococcaceae; genus Enterococcus_L; species Enterococcus_L ikei. The sequence continues at coordinate 19,249 of NZ_JAFREN010000004.1, forward strand.
TATTTTTTTTCGTGGCAATGTTTGTAATTGTCTGTAGACTTCTTTTTCGACTTGTTCTGCAAAAACAACTGAGTCTGTCACTAATATTGCTCTGGCAAGCGTATCATGTTCTGCTTGAGACAGCAAATCGGCAGCAACATAGGTTGGATTAGCTGTCTCATCTGCTAAAATACCAATCTCTGATGGACCTGCGATCATATCGATTCCAACAACACCAAATACTTGTTTTTTTGCTGTTGCAACATAGATATTCCCTGGTCCGACGATTTTATCTACTTTAGGTACAGTTTCTGTTCCATACGCAAGTGCTGCAATAGCTTGTGCGCCGCCGACTTGAAAAATCTTATCCACACCAGCGATTTTGGCTGCCGCTAAAATCACATCTGGAATTCCGTCTGTTGATGGCGGTGTGACCATGATAATCTCTTCGACCCCTGCTATTTTTGCCGGCAAAACATTCATCAACACCGATGAAGGATAAGCAGCTGTTCCTCCTGGTACATAAACACCTACACGATTCAAAGGTTGAACCAATTGACCACGTAGAACACCAGCTTTTTCTGTGTCCATAAAATCGTATTGTTTTTGTTTTTGATGATAACTAATAATGTTTTCTTTAGCTACTTCCAAGGCCGTGATCACTTCTTTTTCCACCTGCTGATAACCACGATCGATCGTTTCTTCTGTTATAAATAAATTGTTTAATGTCACTTGATCAAATGTTTCAGAAAACTCTCTCAACGCCTGATCTCCATTTTGAATCACGTTTTGAATGATCTGTTGAACTTGTTCTTCCACTTGACGATTGTCTTCTTGTGTAAGCTGATTCTCATTTGCTAATTCTAACAAAATTTCTGAAGTGTTTCCTGTTAGCCATTTCATAGTTATCTCCCTTCGATCACAGATTCTAGTTCATCAAACAGTCGTAATATTTCTTGACGCTTGCGTTTGAGCATCGCTTTATTTACAATCACTCGTGCTGAAATCGGGCAAATATCTTCAAAAATCTTCAACCCATTTTCTTTTAGTGTCGTACCTGTTTCGACGATGTCGACGATGGCATCTGCCAATCCTAAAACTGGCGCAATCTCCACCGATCCTTCAATTTTTATGATTTCAACGTCTTCGCCTTTCTTACGAAAATGTTCAGAAGCAATAGTTGGGTATTTCGTTGCAATGCGTTTGCGTTTATAATCATCCGGTTGATAATCTTTTGTGGAAGCCACTGAAAATTTACATAAACCAATCTTTAAATCCAGCATTTCATAATACCCCAAGGGTTGTTCGATCAATACATCTTTTCCAACTATTCCTAAATCAGCCACACCGTGACGAACATAGGTTGTCACATCAGCCGCTTTTACTAGCAAAAAAGTAAAGCGTTGATCTGGGCTTTTAAAAATCAATTTCCGCTGCTTTTCATGCATAAATGACACATCTATACCTGCTTGTTCAAATAGTGCTAATGTTTGTTTTTCCAAACGCCCTTTAGTCAATGCAATCGTTAATTGTGTCACTTTGTTTCCCCACCTTTATCACCTGTATTTTATCTTCAGTCACCTCAATAATTTGCTGATAATGCCATTTTTCTCCGTATCTCAGCGCTTCTTCTAGTGTTTCAAATAAGGATAATTGATAACCTTGATTCTCTTTTACTAACGCTTCTGATTTTGCTAACTGGTCTAAAGACCCATGAACCAATGTCGTCGGCTGATCTAAAACAGCTAACCCGTTGATTTGATACTGTAAAGAAACTAAAGTGTCTAAATTAATGCCTAATCCCACTGCAGGAATAGCTGTATGCCCGAATTGCTCCACTAAATGATCATAACGTCCTCCACGTAAGAAAATATCGGGTACTAAATCAGCATAACCACTAAATAAAACGCCTGTGTAATAATCCATCAAAGTAACCAATCCTAAATCCACGGTCAGAGAAATATTTTGATGATAGGCTTTAATCGAAATCATCACTGTTTCTAGTTCGTTGATAACGTTCATGATTTGGGCGCTTTCTGGCAACATTTTTTTTGCAAACGGTAATACTTCACTCGCTTCACCAAACAATCTTGGAATTGCGCAAATAAATGCGTCTAATTCACTTGGATGCTGCGCTACAAATCGCTTGATATCCGTTAAACTTTTATTATTGAAATAACGTTGAAGTTCAGCTTTGGCAGCCTCATCTAATCCCAGTGAAGTCACAATAAAACGAAAAATTTGTGCATGACCCAATTCAATATGAAAATTTGGTATATTCAATGCTTCTAAAATTTCGACAGCACAAGTAATACATTCAACCTCTGCTTTTAAAGAAGAATAGCCGATCAATTCAATTCCAGCTTGAGTTAATTCGTTTTGTTCTCCTAACATGTCCTTGTTTGAACGAAAGACTTTTCCACTATACGATAATTTTAGCGGTGGTTGGATTCCAGTCGTGGCAATCACACGACCAATCGGCATAGTCATATCTGGACGTAAAACTAACAATCTTCCTTGATTATCAAAAAAACGATAGAAGTCTTTTTCATTCTTCTCTTCACTGTAAAAAACATCTTCAAATTCGATTACTGGTGTATCGATTCGTTGGTACCCTCTTTTCTTTACGATATCGTTGACTTTTTTTTCTAATTGATACGCGCCATTTGCTTCTCTAAATAACTTATCTTTCGTTCCCGATGGTAAACTACGATTCCATTTCATTGATTTCCCTCCCCGTATACCTCATTTAAATAAAAAAAAACGCCCCTTGGCAAATAAGCCAAGAGGACGAGAATTTTTTCACGTGGTCCCACCTCAGATTTGCTTTTACTTCTCAGTAAAAACCTCTGTTAGTTAGATAAACTAATGAGTGATAACGGACTCTCCGATTTTCCCTACTCATTTAGAAAGCATAACAAACTCGTTAAGCTAAACATGTAATTTCAGAAAAATAACTTACAAGCGTGTTCGATAATGATTCATTATTTCCTTGCAGCAAACGGAAACTCTCTAAAATGAATTCATTTATCTACTATTTTGATCATCGTTTCTTCATTTCATTCTCATTTATTTCTAAATAATTTATCATAATATATAAATTTAGTCAATAGGTTATACAAAAAACTTGATATATGTCTGATTACACAACAAATTCCTGTTAAAGATAAATCATAAGGAATCAATTCTCCAGTTTTATCAGACAAAAAAATTCACAATACTTTTCACTGATTAAAACGTTACTAGAACATAATTATCAGTGTGTGGGACAAAAGTAAAAAGCACTTTTTTTTCACACACTAACTACGAATAAACGGTGGAGACAGAAGTAACCTCTTCGAAAATAAGCTGAAATTCACAAAAATTTGAAGAGCAATTTTCGTAAATTCCCTCTTATTTCTCGAGGTTAAACACTTCTGTCCCATCCTCTCTCTCAATTTTTTAGATTTTATTCATCAACTTAATATGACAAAAAGTTTTCAGGTTATTTCTTTTAATTCAGACCATAATGAGATCATGGCGTTTCTCCTACCTGCCATAGAATCGTTCCCTTGTATGCACCCAGTTTAAGGATTTCCCTTGACGTAATTTCCAATTGAAATCCTTTTTGTCCATTTTTCCAGTCCTCACTTATATTGTATTCGTTAGAATCATTTGGCTTTCTAACTGCTATTGACTGCGCAACATCTTTTAATAAAACTATAGATTTCTCTTCATTCATTTTATATTTAATTGCTCTAGGCAGCTCCATACTTTCATCTTCCGTATTTGTTAAGGCTTTTTTTAATGTTGCTGTAACGGTCCAAGAGCTTTTAACCTTTCGATTGTCCCAAATAATTAAAGGTTTGTCATATTTCGCTTGTTCTACTTTGATAAAAAAATTCTTTAATGTTTTTCGCCCAAAATTTATATATTTAGGTGATGAAATGACTTGCAACGTCCCTTTAAATTGATAAGTAACTGTCTTTTCTTCTTTGGTTACAGAAATAGCTGCTTCTGAACTGGGCCTAGCTACTAATAAATAGTGCTTATCAATTATTTCTTCAATCGTTGTTTTAACAGTCTCTTGTTCAGTCAGATTTACGGTCTTACCCACTTTCTCAATTATAGTTGTGGGGTTGAGTATCGCTTCTCCCGATTCATCTACATATTGGACAATAACTTTTGAAAGACCAGCTACTATCTTCAAATTAATCGCTAAATTAAGAGTAGTATTCTTTTCTGTATATTCTAATTTCACTAGGAAATCTCCTGCTTCAGGAATCGAACCTATTTGAGGTAATTGATCAGTTGCAATACTTACCAACGAGGTATCTAATTTTTTTAAAGAACCATCTATATTCGCTTGCAACAATTCTAATGATAATTTTTTACTTAGAAGTGTATTTAACATATCTGTTGTTTCAGGGTAATCTGAATTATATACTTCCATATCCTTTGCCGCTATTAAAAATGTACCGTCATTTGTAACTTTAGTTTCTTTTTCTTTAATAAACAATGGTACTGTCACTTCTCCGATGTTTCCCACTTCATCTTTAAGCGTGAGAATCACATTGCTCACACCCGCAGTTGCTACTGCTTTTTTTATATCCTGTCCCTCTTTTAAATACACTTGAACCTTATCTTTCGCTGTCGCATCATCTTGCCATGATTTTAAAAATCCTTTATAATCTTCTGTATTAGTTATTTTATTGGTATCATATTGATCTACTACAGTAAGTTTACCAATACCTGTTGGAGCTTTGGTATCTAATATATATAACAGTGTATTCTCCCTAGATTTAAAGTAATTTGATCCTGATAAACTACTTTTTACCGTAGGTTTACTCAACGAAATTCCCCCTATGGGCTTTAACTTAAAGGATACATCCACTTTATTATTTTTACTGTCTAACTCACTTAAATTAACCTGTAAACTATTATCAGCATATATAGGTGTTGTAGACACACCATTCACAGTAAACGTATCTGCAAGATATTTCTGATTATCACTTAATGTAAATTTTAAAACAGGATCTAGTAGATTCTGGTTCCCCCCTTTATATTCTCCTGAATAATTCACTTGTAATTCTGTATCATTTTTAACAGTACTAGTTTCTGTTAGCGTATTTCCCGCACTATCGGTCAATTTTAAACTGTCAGTAAAATTAACCAATCCTGGAACTTCTTTGAAAATAACTTCTGCCTTTTCACTATACAATCCAGTTGATCCTGTAAACCCCCAAAACACCTTATCTACATTGTCAAAAACCTCCTTATCAACCTGTATTTTCTGAGCACTCAAACCTTCAAGCTCATATGTCAAAGTCCCCTTATTATTACTATCAAAGGGTTGCCAACTAATCGTAAATTTACGCCATTTTCCATCGCCCAGTTTAAAAGTAGGATACTGGACATTATAGTGTACTAAAGAGGAAACTCTCTTGTCACTCGGAAATACTTTGTAGTCTGTTTTCTTATCAGGAAATATAGCAGCTACGTGTCCTTTATCATCATTCCTATCTAGACCAGAATCAAAATTATCATTCTTATATGTATCAAATTCAATAGCAAGACTATTTTTTATTTGTCCATCAAACGTATCTCCGTAATAATCATAATAAGCATTTAACGCTCCCCCTTCCATTTTTTTATAGATTGTATCTATCACATTTGAATCGTTGTGTAGAACAAAAGTCATACCATCAGCATCACCATCTATCCTGATAGACATTTCTGCCTCAAGACTTTTACTTAAATCTAATTTATTTGCCTCTGTTGAAAAAATATTTCCTGATTGAGACGATTTCTTATCTGTTATAATTACTTTATTACCAGAAACATAACTATTAGAATTCTTAGGAATTTTGAATATTCCTGTTAATGGTACACCTAAAGGAACACTAGCATCTGTCTCAGCTTTCAACAATGACTTCGTTTTATTTATCTCATTATCAATAACTGATTCTGATGACTTGTCTTTCAAGGCTGGAGATGCTTCGATTTTATTTAGCTTTACAAAAAAAAATATACTTACTGCTAACAGTATGACCACATATGATTTTTTTTTCATTTCTACTCACTCCTTATTGACTTGGGCTTCTTATTTTTTCTCTTTATGATTTTTTTTCTATAAATAATCATTAAAACTAATATTAGCGTTATTATCATCAGAAATAGTGAAACATTAGAATGATCTCTTGCTTCAATTACTTGACTGTTTAACCCATTTGCTTCTTGATTAGATATCATAAAATCCTCAACCCAAGACCAAGTTTCCTTACCGTTTGTCTTCACTATGATTTCAGCGGTATATTCCCCTGCTTTCATTCGTTTGTCATCAATAGGTACTGGAAAATCAATCATTGAATTTGGGGCTATTCGCATGTCTTTATTGAAGATTTCAAACAGTTTTTTTGTCTTGTTTCTATTCCTTACTTTGACATGTATGGATAGATCCTCACCATACACTGGTTGACTATTAGAAAAATTCACAAATAATGTTGCTTTTCCATCTTGTATTCCAGGATACACTTTATTTAGCTTCATCTTTGGTTTAATATTTTTTGTTTCTGTTTCGCTAATTAACATACCGACTAAATAAGCAAATTCATTCATGATCCCATCTTTATCTTCGTTGGTCACATCATTGTCTTCCTCAATTTTTTGTAACTGTATACCACCAGCAATGTATCCTTCAAAAGTAATTGAGGGGACTTCAATTAAAAAATCAACCGTTTTTGTACTAGCTGATGGAACCGTAACTTTTTCTGGGCCTTTTACTATGTCCGCAAAATCAACTTTTAATGATGAATCTTTTTCAATTTTATTCGGCCCATATTCAATAACACCAGAGCTATTGGTTTTTGCACTATTTCTTCTAATCGCAATGACTATATCTTTTGCTGTTATGTTATGTATTTTCAATTGAATATTTTGTTTTTGCCCTGGCTTCACAAATAAATCATAATAACCTACGTCTCTATTGATTTGATTTGCAGGCATCACAATTTCGTATGTAAAATCTTGAAAACTATTCGTCGAATTTTCTTCAGCAAAACTTGTTATCGATTGATTAATTACAATTAAAATGCAGGAAGCTATAACTATAAATAATTTTTTCATTTTTTTTCAAACCTCTCATAACTGATCATCAAAATTAAAAAATATTTGTCTTCATTCAAAAATTGGAAAACTCACAACAATAACTGTCTAGATTATCTATTTATATATTAATTTTTAATATGTGTTATCTAAACTCCAAATAACTGAACTTTTAAATGTTTTTCCAGAAGCATTACTTCCAGAAGTGACAGACAGTTTCGCATTTGAAATTTTAGTAACGAATCCACCTTTAACAGCATCCGCTTTTGATTTTCCTAATACTTGAGCTGCTGTAGTCTTTCCTGCTTCTAATGAAATACTCTTTGTTTTTCCATCACCAATTATAATATTATTTGGCTCGGGTAGTTTCGAAGTATTCTCTTCAATAGGATTAGGAATAAAATCATTGGTATTTTGATCAATTTTAGTCCCAATTGTGTATGCTTGTGCGTCGCCTAACTCAAATGTCAATTTAGACGGTAAAGTAGTCGCAGAATCACCTGTTGAAACGAGGTCTGACATTGAAGCAGTTACTTTCCAAGCTGTAGTAGTAGTTACAGCGTTTTCTCCTTCGCCGGTCGTTGTTCCTTGTCTATCATCGTTTACTGTAATGTATTGGTCTTCTTTAAAAATATTGCTGTATGTTGCAATATTAGCAGTAGCTTTTTGGTTACCAAAATTAAAACTAGATGGCACAAATACAAGTGATAAGTTATCTTTATATGGTCCAGATCCTGGTTTTACTGGTCCATCCGTTTCAAATTCAATTCCAACATCTGATTTATCTTGCCCTACTTCCACTGCATCTGCAGTTTTCGCAAAAACCATTAATGCTGATGAAGCTAATAATGTTGTTAAAACAAGTCTCTTCATTTTTTAATCATCCTTCTGTAAATATAAATAGATTAAAGACAGTTATTGTTGTGAATTTTCCAATTTAAATACTATCCAATCAGATTAATCTGATCTTTAAGTAGAATAAATAAATAAATAATCAATGAAATACTCGTTAAAGAAAGCAGTAACAAACTAACATTTGCAAATAAAGCAATTTTTTTTACCTTTAGACGTTTCACTAAAAATAGATCTCTTGATAAAGTTAGTAAAAATAAAATTAGTGATAGTAACGCAACACCGCTTAATATGTAAATCCATAAGTAATCTATCATATTTCCCTCCTAGTTATGATTGTTTGATATTATTTTTGATCTCGCATACGCTTTCTATGTCTATTATCTCTAGCAGCTTTTTTCTTTTCTTTGTTTTTTAAAAAGCGTCGTTTTTTCCACTTTTTTTCCCAACGTATTCTTCTAAAAATCATAATTGAGGTTATCATTATGAAATAGCCTATAAAGATAGCTGTTATGATTTTTATCCAAGTAGGCGTTATAATTTTGAATACACTTGCTTCATTTATTTGTTTTGCTTGTTGATTTGAAATAGTAAAGTCTTTACTTAAATCCCACTCTTGTATGCCATTGCTCGCAGTTAATTTTAATGTATAGTCGCCAGAAGGAAGTTGCGCAATTCCCCAGTCCATTTCAAAATCAAAGTTACTATTCGGAGCAAGTTTGTAGTTTTGCACGGTTATTTTCTTAATCTTTTTTTCTGAACCTTTTTCAACCATAGTAGCTTCAATATTTAAGTTCTCTAATATTTTGGGCTCAGGATTTTGAAGATTTGCAATAACCATTTTCTTGCCACGCTTCATTGTTGCTTTAGCAGAATTCAACTTTAGTGTTTGAGCATTATCGAACTCATCGCCTGAACTCGAAGCAATCAACCCAACTCTATATGAAAATTCTGTTGTAACTCCACTTTTTTTTTCTGAACCTTTATCTAGTGAAAATATTAAGGCTCCCATTTTTACTCCTTGATAGATTTCTTTTGGAGGAGTTAATTTAATGTGAATTATTTTTTCTTCAAAATTTTCTACTGTAATTTCTGGGTTTTCTATTGTAATCAATGAAGTTAATGGTTCATTTAATGTTTTGTCTATTTTAGAAACATCCGTCGCATATTCGATTGTCCCGCCGTCTCCCGTTATAGCATTACTCCCATAAATATTTAAATGAACTGGTTCTTTTTTTGTACTCTTTACCCTTGCCTCTAAAGTTTGGACTTCTCCCGGTGTCGTTTTCACATAAAAATAACTTTTCTCTGGATCAATCTGAGTTTTCGGTTGCACGATTGAAACTGTATATCCTAACCCGTCAGCATCCTTTGCTGCTGAGGCTTTACTTGGAGCCGTAAAAAAAGTGAAGCAACTGATAAGTATTAAATAAGTAATATAAAATTTTTTCATTCGGTCATTTTCTCCTCATAACTATGTTCTTCATCTTTTTGATCCGTTTCAATATATATGGTGATATAATATTCTTCACGATTTTCACATTCAATCATGTAAGATAACTTTTCTGGTCCTGACCAATTTTCAGAAAACTCTTCAAATTTATATAACACTTCATTTTCTGTGTTAAAAGGTCCGTCAATTTCTAAAATATTCTCTTCTTGTATCATCAACTCTTTTTCCTTACCAAGTTTAACTATGACATATGTAGCATAGGCTATCGATACCGAAAAAATAAATATAATTAGGAAAAGAATCCCTATTTTAGTCAAAAACAATCCTAAAGAATAACTAGAAAAAGTTAAAATCGACACTATAAGCAGCCAATTAAAATCACTCTTTACTGTGGAATTACTTTTCATCATTGAATACAAATACACAAAAAATAACAATTGCAAGGTGATTAGTAAGAATGCTACAAATAGATAGATTAAAATCTCCCTAAGATAAAACGTCGTTAAAAAAAGAATTTGAGTCATCATTGACGCTCTATCATCAACGTAAAAAACAGCCTCTTTGTAGAAGTACAAAAAGAACATCAGATATATTACATAGCTTATTATTAGTAGTAGTTCCATTACATAGTATTTTTTATTTTTTTTTATTTTTTCCACGACTTTTTCCTTTCATTTCTTTGAATTAGCACTTTTAAAAAAATATAAACTCATCTGGAATTAATTTATCTCTGGTATAACAGAATTCATTCGTGATTATATTTGTAATAAACATAGAATTTAAATAAACCTACACTGTTTACTTGAATGTTAAAAAACGAACAGAATACACTATTTCTAAGCTAATCATCCCTTTAGGTACTGTTACTTCATTTTCTCCTCAACTTCCATATCAATAAAATTTTAATTAAATATAAAAATAATTGTTTTTATATTTAACATAAGCATTCTCTCATATTATTTTTTTATTTTCCTATCCTAATCTGAACACTTTTTTGATCACGTTAATAAATAGGAGGTTTTTCTTTACCTATTTTTACTCACCTCTATCCAACCAATTAAGGTGCTTATTTTTTAATTAAACTAAAAAAAGAGTTGCAATCACCTTTCACTTTTGTAATCCATTTGTTCGCTGATTCCCACGCCAAAAAGAGTTATTTTTTTTATACTATAGAAAGCAAAAAAATAGAATTTATTTAGGAGAACGCAATGAACGGAAATCAAATAAAACTTATCATGATGAGCTTGATGCTCTTAGATCACCTTTTACCACTTTTACCACCACAATTGAATACACCAGTTGGTATGATAACTCGTTGTGTCGCTGTGTTTTTTGCATTTATGGCAGTCGAAGGTTTTCACTATACAAGAAGCCGAAAAAAATATTTGCTACGCCTCTATAGCTGGGCAGCAATCATGTTTGTAGGGAATACTTTAATCAATACCTTGATTATCAAAAATCCTATGTACCAGGTTCAGAATAATATTTTTCTAACGCTCGCTTTTGGCGTAACGATTTTAACACTGATCGATTTTTCAAAACGAGTGAAAGAACCTGTCTTTAAAATTGGAGCGATTATTTCAGTCATTCTCTTGGTACTAGCAATAGCCTTAAATTTAATTCCTGCAGAAGGCGGATTAGTCGTTATACCATTTATGCTACTTAGTTATTTTTTCAGAGACAATGCAAAAAAGAGAGATATTTCCTATATTATCTTTGCAATTCCTTTGTTGCTACTGGCGATTGTAGGATTACCCGAATATTCTTTTGAAACTATTAAAGAAAGCATAGGTGCAAATCCAGAATTTCTATTTATTACAGTCATTCCTTTTATCCATTTATATAACGGTAAAAAAGGAAGTGATAATCCATTATTTAAATATTTATTCTATGTATTTTATCCAGCACATTTATGGATCATCACATTGGTTAATTTTTATCTACATCAAGGGTAATTGAACGAAAAAACGTCGCTTTAAGACTTTCATCTTAAAGCGACGTTTTTTTGTTCAATTAAGTATACTTTGTTTGTATCTTTTTCGGTAACTTTTTTAATACTAACTCATAGGATTTTCTTAAAAAACTAGCCAACTGTTCCTCAGTAAATGACGAATTTTCCAACAAAAAAGAATTCCAATGCGTTTTATTCGCGTAATATCCTGGAACCACATCTGAATATTGTTCGCGCAACAATTCATTTTCTTCTGGATCCCCTTTGACTGTCATCACCCAGTCACCTGCTTTATTTGTTCCAAGCATGCAGAAACATTTTTTCTCTATCCCAAAATAATCACAATCCCAGTCTTCCCGATAATCAACTGTTGCTCCCGGCCATGTTTTAGCCGTATCTTTTAGATACTGGATTTTATTTTTCATCGGTTTGTTCCAACTGATCATTACAAAACAGACTTAATAAATTTCCATCTGGATCTTTGATGATTGCATAATACTGACCCCAAAAAGCTTGCCACGGTTCCCGAAAAATCTCATAACCAAAGCCTTTCATTTTTTCACATACTTGATCGATTTCTGCAGGAGAATCACAGAGAAAAGCCAATTCGATTTTATCGCCTTCACTTTTTGGCGGATAGCCATAAATTCCTTCGATCATTTTTTTAGTATTTAATGAAATACGCATTCCTTTATTATTCACTTCTACGTAATCAGCATTTTTTTCTCCCAATACCTTAAAGCCTAAACGCTCATAAAATAAAACTGCTTGCTCCATCGACTCGACAATGATTCCGACCATATCTAATTTCATCTTAAGAACCTCCATCCTTTTTCATTTATTATAATCCGTTGCTTAATTCTTGTCTTGTAAAATTCCGACATGTTGACGAATTGCTTGCGGCGTTAGCCCAGTCATTTTTTTCATTTTCCGAGAATAGTGAGCCTGATCAAAATAGCCATATTTTTCAACTAAGTCTAAGTGACTGATATTGGGTTCACTGATCAATTCCTGATACACTTTTTGAAAACGTAAAACATCAAACACTTCATAAGGTGAAAGTCCCGTTTCTTCTCTAAATAATCGCTGCAGACTTCTTTCGGATAAAGAACTATTAGCTGTACTTTCAGTATAACTGATCAAGTGACAATGATTTTCGATAAATGTCTGAATGGGTATCGAAATTTTTTTCCCCGATGACCGATTCAAACGTTCTAAAAAATACAAATCGACCTCTGTAATCAGATCACTAAATGACTTCTTCCCTGATAATTTATCAGTCAAATCGATGACCATTCTTTTTTCAAGTAACGCTAATTCAATTAACTGATCTTTTAACCCTTTAAAAGATTGCTTGAAAAAAGGATACATACCGCCCAAATAATACCGTATACCAAAATAAACAGTTGGTTGATCCGAATAAGAATAAAAAAAGCTCGTATTCGGACCACTAATATTAATTTGTAAAACATCTAATTCCACGCTTAATTGAATAATCAGATCTGAACATAAATCTGGAATAACTCTGCTAGGTGGACTGGACGAATCTGCATAACTAAACCAATAAGATTGTATGTAGGGACGTAAACGAAAATCAGGAGCAACTTCTTGGTAATCACTTGTATCGTCTTGCCAAACTTGTGGTCGATAGTTCATCGTCTTGCTCCTCCTTTACTTCGTTTATCGTGAATTATTCCCCGTTTTTATAAGCCATGGTTGCATAAACCGCTCTTTTCCACCCATCGTATAGGCCCTTTCGCTTTTCCTCAGTAATTTGCGGTTCAAATCGTTTTCCATGATGCGTAAATGCTTTGATTTCAGCTAAATCTTTCCAAAAACCAACGGCTAACCCTGCTAAGTAGGCAACACCTAAAGCTGTTGTCTCTGAAAAATCCGCAGCTTCAACGGGTTTGTCAATGATATCTGCTTGAAATTGCATCAACAAATCATTTTTTGAGGCTCCGCCATCCGCTCTTAATAATTTGATATCAATCTTGGAATCATTTTCCATCGTTTTAATAACATCTGCTGTTTGATAAGCAATTGATTCCAGTGTAGCGCGAATCAGATGTTCTTTCGTCGTTCCCCTGGTTAAACCAAAAACAGCTCCTCTAGCTTCTTGATCCCAATATGGTGCGCCAAGACCCGTAAATGCTGGTACAACATACACGCCATCCGAATCAGGGACTAGGCTTGCTAAAGCTTCCGATTCACTCGCTTTTTCAATCAACTTCAATCCATCACGCAGCCACTGAACAGCAGATCCTGCAACAAAAATACTACCTTCTAAAGCATAGTTGACCTTGCCATCAATTCCATAACCAATCGTTGTTAATAGGCCATTTTCAGATAAAATTGCTTGTTCTCCCGTGTTCATCACAATAAACGAGCCTGTGCCATAGGTATTTTTGACCATTCCTTTTTCAAAAGCAGCTTGACCAAAAAGAGCCGCCTGCTGATCACCTGCCATCGCAGCAACTGGAATATTTTCTCCATAAAAATGATAATCTTCCGTGTATCCGTAAACTTCCACATTTGAACATACTTTAGGCAACATCGCTCTAGGAATATCTAAAATAGTTAGAATCTCTTGATCCCAATCTAATGTGTGGATATTAAATAACATCGTTCGGCTAGCATTCGTGTAATCCGTTTTGTGGACTTTTCCACCGGTCAGCTTCCACAACAACCAAGTATCAATAGTTCCGAATAGCAATTGCCCCGAATCTGCTTTCTCTTTTGCCCCATCAACATTTTCCAGAAGCCACTTTACCTTAGTCGCTGAAAAATAAGAATCAATGATCAAACCTGTTCGTTTTTGGAAAAATTCTTGGTGCCCCTTTTCTTTTAACCAATCCGCAATATCATTGGTCTGCTTTGATTGCCAGACGATTGCATGATAGATTGGTTCTCCAGTTATCTTGTCCCAAACAACTGTAGTTTCCCGCTGATTAGTAATACCGATTGCCTTGATTTGAGCTGGTTTTAGCTTTGACTCGATCAACACATCTGCAATGACAGACTGCACTGAATTCCAAATCTCATTCGCATCATGTTCAACCCAGCCAGGATTAGGAAAATATTGAGTTATTTCTTTTTGGGCTTTAGCTATTTCTTGTCCATCATGATCAAAGACGATCGCTCTTGAACTTGTTGTTCCCTGATCTATAGATAAAATATACTTTTTTTGCTTCATGTCTCGTTCGCTCCTCAAAAATGATACTTTCATTCATTATAAAACAAAAATCCCTAAAAAGTCCTCTTCTATAAAATAAAAATTCAGTCGTATCTAGATCAAGAACTTTACTTGCTCTATAAATTCTAATTTATTTTTAACAATTCAATTTCTAGTAAAAAAGTTCCAACAACTTCCGCTTACTTTTATAGAAGAAAACTTCAGAAAACGTTATCATTCCTGAGTTTATTCCTTCTTTTTTTATTTCAAAAGTAAAACACAGTTTTTTTTAAGATTAACATATTATTAAATGGTCAAAAAAACAATTTTCTGATAAACTTATCGTGATGGCTTCTTTGAAAGGATGAACAATATGACCCCGAATCGCGAAGACTACCTAAAACTGATTTTTGAATTAGGTGGCGATGAAAATAAAATCAACAATAAGCAAATTGTCTCTGGTCTGGATGTCTCAGCAGCATCTGTCAGTGAGATGATCTCAAAATTAGTCAAAGAAAAACTAGTTGAGCACTCACCTTATCAGGGCGTTCAACTAACTGAAATAGGCCTAAAAAAGGCAAGTACACTCATTCGTAAACATCGATTGTGGGAAGTATTTTTAGTCGAACATTTAAACTATTCATGGAACGAAGTTCATGATGACGCTGAAGTATTAGAACATGTTACCTCGCAAACATTAGCAAATCGTTTGTCTGCCTATTTGAATCAACCAAAATTTTGTCCTCATGGCGGTGTTATTCCAGGAGATGATCAGCCTGTTCACGAAGAAAAGCGGCAAACATTAATAGATTATCCTGTTGGAACAACCATCCGTATAGCTCGTGTATTAGATGAAAAAGAGTTACTTGATTATTTAGTATCGATCGATTTACAAATTCACGAAGAATATAAAATCGATGATATTGCAGCTTATGAAGGGCCGATCAGTATCAGTAATGATAATAAACAATTAGCAATTAGTTACAAAGCAGCAAGTACCATTTTTGTTGATCGATTATAAGAAAACGTCCTGATTATTCAACGATGGACATCAAGAAAGCGGGGAAATACAATGAATGAAAAAATAGCTCTATTTACTATATTTGGCGGTACCGGCGATTTAGCAAAGAGAAAACTTTATCCTTCCTTATTCCGTTTATACCGTAAAGGAAATTTAGCTGAACATTTTGCCGTCATCGGTACAGCAAGAAGAGAATGGTCTGATGATTATTATCGTGAAATCGTCCGTGAAACAATTAAAGAATTAAATCCGACAAAAGCAGAGGCAGAGGCTTTTTCAAGTCATTTCTACTATCAAGCACATAACGTCAATGATTCTGAGCATTACGATACTTTAAAAAAATTATCTGATTCTTTAAATGATAAATACGAATTAGAAGGCAATCATATTTATTACTTAGCCATGGCCCCTCAATTTTTCGGCACAATTGTTCAACACTTAAAATCTCAAGCAATCTTGACAGATAATGGGTTTGATCGTTTAGTCATAGAAAAACCATTTGGTTCTGATTATGACTCTGCGTATCAATTAAATGAAGAAATTCGTGCCGTTTTTCCTGAAAAAGATATTTTTAGAATCGATCACTACTTAGGAAAAGAAATGATCCAAAATATATCAGCGATTCGTTTTGCTAATAATATTTTTGAATCTCAATGGAATAATCGTTATATCGATAATGTTCAAATTACTTTTGCCGAAAGTCTTGGTGTAGAAGATCGCGGTGGTTATTATGACCACAGTGGTGCGCTAAAAGATATGGTTCAAAACCATATTCTCCAAGTTGTAGCTTTGTTAGCAATGGAACCGCCAGTTGCTTTTTCAGAAGCTGAAATTCGCGCAGAAAAAGTCAAAGCATTACAAGCCATTCGTCTGTATTCAGAAAAAGAAGCATTAGAAAATTTCGTTCGCGGACAATATGGTCAAGGCAAACTGGATGACCAAGAATTTGTTAGTTACCGTGAAGAACCAAATGTCGATGAACAGTCTCAAACTGAGACATTTGTTGCTGGTAAATTTTTAATTGATAACTTCCGTTGGTCTGGTGTTCCCTTTTATATCCGAACAGGAAAACGCCTAACAGAAAAAGGGACACGTATCAATATCGTTTTCAAACAAGTACCTGTTAATGTCTTTAAGGACGATATCGATAAATGTGGTGAAAAAACTGATTTACCGCCAAATGTCTTAACAATTTATATCCAACCAACTGAAGGGTTTTCAATGACTCTAAATGGCAAGGAAATTGGTCAAGGTTTTTCTACAACTCCTGTAAAATTAGACTATCGCCATAGCGCAGAGACAACAGGTAATAGTCCTGAAGCCTATGAAAAGCTATTATTGGATAGCTTAAATGGTGATGGTACGAACTTCTCTCACTGGGATGAAGTTGCTCAATCTTGGCGAATCGTTGATATTATTCGTCAGGCGTGGGATAAGACATCTGTGGACTTTCCTAATTATGCCGCTGGTTCAATGGGACCTGATGCTGCATTTAACTTGTTAGAACAAGATGGTTTCACTTGGGACTGGCAACCAGATATTTGGTACCGTGAACGAGGAAAATTAGATTAAAAAAAACTGGGATATAACTTTAAAAGTTATATCTCAGTTTTTTTGCTTTTCTAAGCTTCGAATCCTTCAGCTACAGCTTCTGGATAATTTTCTTCAACGATTGTAGCACAACGTCCGCATAAATGTGGTAATTTTTCATCTTCACCAACATCTGTACGTACAGCACGACAACGCTCACACGTTTCACCTTCTGCTTTTTCCACAAGGATTGACATGTCATCAAATTTTTCAACAGCTTCAGGAACATCTGCTGTTTTAACAGCGACCTCAAAGTCAGAAACGATCAATAATTGAGCCACATCTGCTTCAACAGCTGTTAATAACTCGCGGATTTGTTCATTTGGATAAACAGTTACTTTTGCTTCTAACGATTTACCGATCAATTTAGAATTACGAGCTTCTTCCAATGCTTTTAACACATTATCTCTAAAGTCCATAAATGCTGCCCAAGTATCTAGTAACTCTTGTTGGTTGGCAAATTCTTCATATCCTGGGAATTCAGCTAACTGAACATAGTCTTCGTCTTCTTTCAAGAAGCTCCAGATTTCCTCAGAAGTATGTGGGATAATCGGTGTTAATAGTTTTGTTAAAGCTACCGCTGTTTGGTAAAACACTGTTTGCATACAACGACGTTGGTAGTTATCTTCTGCTTCAATATAGACAACATCTTTGGCAAAGTCTAAATAAAATGAAGACAAATCTACTGTTAAGAAATTCATTACAGAACGATAAATTTGCATGAAATTATATTTTTCATAGCCTTTTTCACGAATTTCTTGAATCACTTGATTCAAACGAACAACCATATATTTATCCACAGAGCGTAATTCTTCATAAGCTACAGTATGCTCATTTGGTTCAAAATCACTTGTATTTGCTAATAAGAAACGCATTGTGTTACGAATTTTACGATAAACTTCAGAGACTTGATTCAAAATATCCATTGAAACACGTACGTCCGCTTCGTAATCCACACTACTTACCCACAGGCGTAGAATATCTGCGCCCATTTGTTTGATTACTTTATCAGGTAAAATTGTATTTCCTAGTGATTTACTCATCTTACGACCTTCACCATCTAATGTAAATCCTTGCGACAAGACCGCTTTGTACGGCGCCACACCATTGATAGCTACACTTGTTGTAATACTTGAGTTGAACCAACCACGGTATTGATCTGAGCCTTCTAAATACATGTCAGCTGGGAAAGTCAACTCTGGACGTTGACGTAACACTGCCTCATGAGAAGATCCTGAATCAAACCAAACATCCATGATGTCATTTTCTTTCGTAAATTCGCCATTTGGAGAACCTGGATGTGTAAAGCCTTCTGGTAATAACTCTTTTGCTTCACGCTTAAACCAAACATTTGAACCATGCTCAGCGAATAAATTAGCGACATGTTCGATTGTTTCTGGTGTGATGATCGCTTCGCCATTTTCCGCATAGAAAATCGGTAATGGTACACCCCACGCACGTTGACGAGAGATTACCCAGTCACCACGGTCGCGAATCATATTATAAAGACGTGTTTTCCCCCAAGGAAGAATCCAATCTACTTTTTCTACTTCATCTAAGATATTTTGACGGAATTTATCGATTGATGCAAACCATTGTGGTGTCGCACGGAAAATAACTGGTTTTTTTGTACGCCAGTCATGTGGATAACTATGTGTAAAGAAATCCAATTTTAATAATGCATCTTTTTCGTCAAGTAAAGCTGTGATCATTGGATTCGCTTTATCATAGAAAACACCTTCAAAACCTGGAGCTTCATCGGTAAACACTCCACGATTATCAACTGGTGAAAGAACATCTAAGTTATATTTTTTACCCACAATATAGTCATCTTCACCATGTCCTGGAGCTGTATGAACTAAACCAGTACCAGCATCTAAGGTAACGTGATCGCCTAACATCACTAAGGATGTACGATCATAAAATGGATGTTGGGCGGTCATATATTCCATATCTTTACCAGAAATTGTTTCTAAAACTTCAACTTCATCCCAGCCAATTGCTTCTTTAACCGTTTCTAAAAGATCTTTAGCCACTACATATTTTTTACCATATGCATTCACAACCACATATTGATAAGTTGGATTTACTGAAATTCCTAAGTTTGCAGGAAGTGTCCAAGGTGTTGTTGTCCAGATGATAAAAGATGTATCAGTATCTAAGATTCCTTTACCGTCAACCACTTTAAACGCTACATAAATGGAAGCAGATTTAACATCTTTATATTCGATTTCAGCTTCCGCTAATGATGATTCACTTGATGGAGACCAGTAAATTGGTTTTAAGCCTTTGTAGATATAGCCTTTTTCAGCCATTTTTCCAAATACACGAATTTCAGCTGCTTCATAGGAAGGATCTAATGTGACATAAGGATTTTCCCAATCACCTGCGACACCCAAACGTTTGAAATCTGCTCGTTGTGTGTCCACTTGAGAACGTGCATATTCCTCACATTTTTCACGATATTCAGCTAAGGTCATTTCTTTTCTTTTGATCCCTTTGTTTGTCAATACTTGTTCAATTGGTAAGCCATGTGTATCCCAGCCGGGTACGTATGGCGAACGGAAACCAGACATCGATTTTGAGCGGATAATGATATCTTTACTGATTTTGTTTAATGAATGACCTAAATGGATATTTCCATTTGCATATGGGGGTCCATCATGAAGAACAAATGTTGGTTTGCCTTCGTTTAATTCTTGACGTTTTTCATAGATTTTTTGTTCTTCCCAATCTTTTTGCCACTCGACTTCACGATTTGGAAGATTTCCACGCATTGGGAAAGCTGTTTTTCCTAACTGTAACGTTTCTTTCATTTTCATTTTTTATTTCCTCACTTTCATTTGTAGGTATCAATTAATAAATGGATTGTGGATAAATTAATTATTGTGTAATTTGATCTCTTGTCCTAGTATTTGGTGATTCACTAGTGAGGAGACTTCTCTCTCTTCGTTCGCCAAGTACTGTTCATCATCTGCTCTGGCGGAGCCAATCGCAGTGATTCACAGCAAAAAAGTACCTTCATCCCAAGGGACGAAAGTACTCGCGTTACCACCCAAATTTAAAATAATTGATCAACTCAATTATTTCCTCTGTTAATTGTTAACGAAATCACTCGTCAAGTTTTACTTGTTTCAAACTTGAGTAAAATAGAGGATCTTTTCAATACCAGGATCTGTCAAACTTTCACTATCATTGACTCGCTAAAAGAATGGTTATTGACTTTTCTGTTCTATTTATTTACGAAATTATTTAGGATCTTTGTTTAATAGATCAAGCATTGCTTTAGGATCCATTGCAGCTTGTTCAAGTGTTGGTTGTTCTTCTGCCTCAACAGGAGGTGCAGGAACTTCATCACTTTTATCAAGTTCTTCTGCCAATACTTCTTTGATAACAGTATGAGAATCACTTACATAGCTTGAGAATGGTTTTAAAAGCTCATTCCATTCTTCACTTTTCACTTGTTCTAATTGTGCTTCTAACATTAAACTTAAACGTTGGTGGAAAACACGTGTCTTCTTCTTCAAGTCATCAGTTTCAGCAGCTAATTGACGAGCACGATCGGTTGCATCAGTAAGAATTTCTTTTGCTTTTTCTTCAGCAGATGTAATAAGAGTGCTAGAACGTTTTTCAGCAGAAGAAATCATTTCATTCGCTGTATTTTCAGCAGAAGTAACAATCACTTCTGATTCTTTATTCGCACTTGTTTTTACTTTATCTGCAGTATCTTGAGCTACAATAATTGATTGATTCAATGCATCTTTTAATTCATTGAAATATTGTAACTTTTCTTCAGCGTGTTTTAATGACTTTTCAAGTTCACGAGTTTTTTGAAGAGAGTCTTCATAATCTTTCGTTACTTGATCTAAGAAATCATCGACATCGTCTTGGTTGTATCCTCTCATTTTCGTAGAGAAATTCTTATTTTGAATATCTAATGGAGTTAATGCCATATTCCTTCACCTCTTTGGATTATTTTCGTAGAACCCCCAATAACAAACGAAACTTGTCCTTTTTCGTCTTACCTTCCAACTCTTGGATTTGAACTCGACCGAAACCTCTAATAGAGACAATATCTAATAAGTCTACTAAAAAATCAGGTCTTAAATTTTCCGTCCAATTCACTTTGACTTTTCCAGATTCGATCAATTGTTTTGATCTCTGTCTAGATATATTATATACGGTAGAGATCAAATTATCCAGACGTAACGAACTAATTGTTGTTCGTTCATGTGTCCAGTCATCTTTTGGAAGAATCATCTCCGTATATTTTCTTTTTTCTAATCTTACAGATATTTTCCCGATTTTTTCTACTTGGTTCTCAATGAAATTGGCTATCTCTTTAGCAACAAACACTTGCCATCGATCACTATCAGAAATTATATCTCCAAAATATTCACGTTTGATCCCTGTATTAACTAAGGTCCCCAACACCTTACCATGAGATAAAGTCGAAAATTTCACAGGATAAACGATTTCTAGTAATTCTACTTCAAAATCTTCCTGTTTTGGTTCATAGTAATCAGGATAGATAAGACATCGTTTTCTTTCAGCTTGTTCATAACCACCATAGAATTGAAACTCCAACTCACTATTTTGTCGTATCAACGTTTCTAAAATATAAGCTTGTCTAGGGTCTAAAAAATCTGATAAGTAAGGGGCATACTGACTTTCGACTTGTTCTAGCCAATCACCAACAGAATCAATAAAAGGATGCTCATCTTTTCGAAAATGTTGGTACACATTTGCGTTCATAGATAGATCATCCTTTCTTTTATTAATACATGATCGATTGTAAAATACGACCCAATCCGCTTGCGGCTAAATTCAACACAATAATCGCAATCATTACATTGAAACCTACCATACCAATTCTTAAATTCAAACGATCAAATAAGCTTAAATAAGGTTCACAAATTCTTGCAATCAAGCGGCCAAACGTAGAATCATATGCTCCTGGAAACCAAGATAATAATGCATAAATGATTAAAAGTCCTGAATAGATTTGAACACCTTTATATAGAATATATATAAATAGAGCGATAATAATTACCTCCTGGCTAGAAATCAAACATTTGTTTCTTAGCTAACGATTGAGCTGTAGCACTATCGATTTCTATATTTGATGGTGTACAAAGAAAAATTTCATCGCCCACACGTTGAATATCTCCATCCAATGCGTAGACAGTCCCAGTAAGAAAGTCAACAATTCTTCTTGCTTGATTTTCTTCTACTAAATGAAAATTAATCAATACAGCATCACTTGCAATAATATGCTTAGCAATATTCATTGCCTCAGAATAAACTCTAGGTTCAATAATGGTAATCTTACCTGGTCTACTTGAATTATGTGCATCTTGTGAACGTTTAGAATTTGAGTTATTAGAACTACGCATGGAGACAACCTTTTTCTCATTAAATGCTGTTTCCTGACGGCTTTCTTTCTTATCCTGATGCGTTTCTGTTGAACGATAACGAGCAGATGGTTTTTCGGTTAAAGGCTCAGTTGTTTTTGGTTGTACCTGTGCTTGTCGAACCGTCTGTCTTGGTTGTTCATTGACAACCTTTTGCTCTTCGTATTCATCATAATTATCATATTCATCTTCACCAGATAATCCAAAAAAGCTCGATAACGCATTTTTACTAAAAATTGACATAGATTCCCCTCCTTTACGCACCTCTGAAAATTGCTGTTCCGATTCGTACAAAAGTTGCACCTTCTTCAATAGCAATTGGGAAATCATTACTCATTCCCATGCTAAGTTCTGTACACGGTGCATATGACAGATGTAGATTATTTACTGCTTCTTGCAGATTTTTCAGCTCAGAAAATACCTTGTGCAACACTTGTTCAGAAGCATCTAGCGGCGCCATAGTCATTAACCCTACGACTTTGATCTTATCAAATGCTGCTAATTGATATATAAAATCAAGTACTTCATTTGATTTAAACCCGTGCTTGCTTTCTTCACCAGTAATATTCACTTCAACAAAACAGGAAATTTGCTTCTCTGCCCGCTTTTGAATTTCTTCTGCTAAACTTAAACTGTCTAAAGCGTGAAAATAATCTATCTCGTTAATTACTAATTTTACCTTCCTACGCTGTAAATTACCAATCAAATGCCACTTAATAGACGAAAAATTTTCCAGTGCCATTTTCTTTTCGAGTAATTTATCTACTCGGTTCTCAGCCATATCCTCAATACCAAGTTCAGCAAGTTCCTTGGCCCTATTGTTTCCCACTGATTTGGTCACGGCAATCATTGTTACATCATTGTCTGACCGCTGAGCTTTTTGGCATGCTAGCTGAATGTCTTGATTTATTTGTTCTAAGTTTTCAACTAGCATGGTCCAAAGTCACTCCTATCTTTTTCTGCGGAAAAATGGTGGTGTATTTAATTCATCATCGTTATTTTGTGATGGTTCTTCACGATGGAATGTTTCAAAATCTTTTTTCTCAACGTTTTCAAATGTTGTATCTTCCACCTTAGGTCGCACATTTTGCTCACGACGGATATCCCAGTCACCAAACGCACTTGTCTCTTCTTGTGGTTGTGGCTGTGATGGTTTTGATTGCTCCATATCCAAGACTGGTGCTTGTTGTACAGTTTGGATTTGAGTTTGTCTGTTTTGACGTTGAGGTTTACGATCTTTTTTTGAAGGATCGATCCCAGTTGCAATAACTGTTACGCGAATTTCATCACCTAAATCTTCACTGATCGATGTACCTAAGATAATGTTTACATCGCCTGTTGCAGCACTTGTTACAATATCAGAAGCATCTTGTGCTTCAAATAATGTCATATCCAAGCCACCAGTGATGTTTAATAATACTTGTTCAGCTCCATCGATTGATGTTTCTAACAATGGAGAAGAGATTGCTTTTTTAGTAGCTTCGATCACACGATCTTCACCGCTAGCAACACCAATTCCCATCAAGGCTGTTCCTTGATTTTCCATTACAGTCTTCACATCAGCAAAGTCCAAGTTAACGTAACCAGGAGCTGTAATCAAATCTGAAATACCTTGTACTCCTTGACGTAATACATTGTCAGCTTCACGGAAGGCTTCAAGCATTGGTGTCTTCTTGTCAACAACTTCTAATAAGCGATTATTAGAAATAATCAATAATGTATCGACATTCTCTTTTAATAGCGCAATTCCTTCTGCTGCATAACGTCCGCGTTTTGGTCCTTCAAAACTAAATGGTCTTGTGACAACACCAACTGTTAATGCACCTAATTCTTTTGCGATTTTAGCAACGACAGGAGCAGCTCCAGTTCCTGTTCCACCGCCCATACCAGCAGTGATAAAAATCATATCCGCGCCTTGCAACGCATCTGAAAGTACTTGTTCACTTTCCTCTGCTGATTTTTGACCGACTTCTGGTTGAGACCCAGCACCTAAACCACGTGTATATTTAGGTCCAAGTTGGATCACAGTTTCAGCTTTTGAGTTTTTAAGGGCTTGTACATCTGTATTTGCAGCGATGAATTCAACGCCTTTAACGTTTTCATCGATCATGCGGTTAACAGCATTGCCACCGCCGCCGCCTACACCGATAACTTTGATGACAGCGCCATTGTTAATGTTGTTATCTAAAGAAAATTCCATAGTATCGTTTCCTCCTGTTTTAATTGTTAGTCAAAGATGTTTGAGAAGAAGTCTTTGATCTTGCCTGTAACTTTTTCACCAGATTCGTGTATTTCAGAATCTTCGTAATCATCTTGCGTGGTATCTGCATACGTATCATATTGTACTTCTTGCTGAACGGCAATCGGCTGTGATGTTTTGATCTTTTCGCCTGGAATCGCGCCTTTAGCAATATGATAAATGTCATTTAATTGCGCAGAATATTCTACGATACTAATCACATTAGTAAATACTGGGTTACGAAGACCCATATGATTAGGAACATATAATTTCACACTTGCATCAAAGATTTCCTGTGCTAAGTCAACTACACCAGGAAGGCTTGCGCCGCCGCCAGTTAAGATCACTCCGCCTGGAAGTTCTAAAGCATCGATTTCGTCCAACACTTCTTTAGATTTCTTAAAGATTTGTTCGACTCTTGCTTCGATTACTTCTGAAAGATAACGTTCATCAACTTTTACCGGTTCAGATTTACCAATCACATCGACTGGAAACTCTTCACTTACAGATGTTCTTTCAGGATATGCATCACCATAATTGATTTTTAATGCTTCTGCATTATTGAATGATGTATTCAATACAATAGAAACATCCTTAGTGACAAATTCTCCACCTTCTTGATTCACATGAGTAAACTTCAATTGTTTGTCATGCATCACAGAAGTTGTTGTTTGACCGCCACCCATATCGATCACGATGGTACCAAAATCTTTTTCACCATCTGAAAGAACTGTTTCAGTTAAAGCTAATGGCATAATAACTAATTCATTGACTGTTAAGCCTGCTTTTTCAACGCATTTTCTTGTATTGTGAATAATTGTTTTTGGACCTGTAAAGACCACTCCAAACATTTCTAAACGAACGCCAATCATTCCTCTAGGATCTTTGATCCCTTCGAACCCGTCTACTGTAAATTCTTGAGGCAGGATTGCTACGATTTGACGTTCAGGAGGAGTTGAACGAACCAGAGCTGCCGATGCAACGTTTCTTACATCTTCATCAGTGATTTCTTTTGACTCACTACTTACAGCGATCATTCCTTGGCAATTTTCCACTTCAAGTAAGTTTGCTGGTAACCCCACATTCACACTTTTAATTTGAATTCCCGCTTTTTCTTCTGCTTGTCTTACTGCTCTTTGAATCGCATTTACTGTTTTATCTATATCGACAATGATCCCTCGATTTAATCCATCAGATTTTGCGTTTCCTACGCCAATGATATTCATTTGACCTTCGATAAACTCAGCAACTACAACTTTTACTGATGTTGTACCAATATCAAGGCCTACATACATTCCTGTCTTTGCCATGAATGGGGTTCCTCCTCCTATTAATTCCAATATGTAAGCGGACCTAAAATGCCCGTTTAAATATATATTTTTTTATGAATACTCACTTCTTTCAATTTTACCATAAACATAGGCTTTTTAGAAAGTAGATTCTACTATTTTATTCTTTTATTTTTCTTAACTTTGATCAACTGGCTGTGAAGATTCTTCTACGCCTTCTTCAGCGGGCTCATTATTAAAAGGATATGAGAAAATACCGACTTCCATATCGATGATTCCAGGTTTTTCCATTTGACTGGCAACCTTCGTATAATACGCCATTTTCTCTTCTAATTGAGAGATATTAACAATGACTTGGTTGGCATCTTTCATATGAAGATTAATCAATTCTTTATTTGCATTAGATGGTGCATAGCGAATTTCCGAAATATTTTGTTTTATATCCTCGGGAAGTTTATTATAAGAATTCATTAAGTTTTTAATAATCGACTGATCTTTAAAATTTTGAAAAACAGGCATACCACTCACAGGTGCTTTCATTTCTTCTGGTAAAATTTTGCCATTCTCCAAAATAGGATGAAAAACATTCTCGATAGATTCTAAAGCAACGACTTTATATTCTTCAATTTTTATGTTGAATGAATTGATTCCACTCAATAAAATTGTTGCTTTTTTAACTCGTGGTAATTGACGTTCGATTTTCTTTTCATAAATATCTCTATCGCCAAACTGTTCCCATAAACTTTTGCCTTTTTCTAGTTTAGATTGAACAATGATTTTCTGGCTATCAACAGCTTCATTTCCTGTAACACCGATATTGCCTAACTTACTAAGTGGCGAAACAAAATAAAGGACGATCACTATTGCAATCAAAAAGACTGATACGATCAAAGTTAGTCTGCGATACAATCGTTTATTTCGTACTTTTTTTATTTTTGGTAAGCGGTCTGCAAAAGATTCGTAAGTTTTCTTTTGTTTTTCCTCTGGTACAGGTTCTTCTGAAGGAGCGTCTTCGTCTTCGATTTCAGCTTCTTCAACAAGCTCTTCTTCTTGCTCTTCTTTTTCATCAGATACTAATGAAGGGCTCCAGCTTGGTTGATCGCCTTGTGTTTTTAAATACTCAAGATTTTCTTTTTGCCACGGGGTCAGATTCTGCTCATCTGGTTGTTCAGTAGCATCCAGTTTTTGCTCTTCTTTTCCCCCTGGATCTTCTTTTTTCTTACTAATCTTCCACACCTCCTATCCAGTTATTTCTTTTACCACTTTGTAAAGTCGTTCACCAGCATCTGGGATGCCTTCTTGTTTTGATGCAGCAGCCATTGATTTATGACGGGATTCATCTAATAAAATTGCATCAATTTCGTTTGCTAGTTTCAGACCTGTAAGTTCTTGATCAGCAATCATTTCAACTGCTCCGGATTTGACTAAACTTTGAGCATTTTTCGTCTGGTGATCATTAGTAACGTATGGACTTGGAATCAAAATTGCTGGTAAACCCAATGCTGTAAATTCTGCGATTGAAGTGGCACCAGCTCGGCCGACCATTAGATCTGCTGACGCTAGAACTTCTGCCATTTTATCAATATAAGGCTGAATGCTTACGTTTGTCAATTTCTTTTCAGAAAGATTTAACGTTTCTTCTAATTCTTTATAATATCGATCACCAGATGCATAAAGAACCTGATAATCTCTTTGTTCAAACAACGGAAAAGCTTCAACAAATGCCTGATTGATTTTCAATGCGCCCCGGCTTCCACCAAAAATAACAACTGTCTTTTTGTCAGGATTTAAGCCATATTCACTTAATATATCTGTTTTTTTGATCGTTACTACCTCTTGAGCACGTGGATTCCCTGTCAAAACAACTTTGTTTTTAGGAAAATGTTCGGCTACACCAGGAAAACAAATCGCTACTTTAGTGGCATATTTGCTTAAAAATTTGTTTGTTATTCCAGGTATACTGTTTTGTTCGTGGACGATCGTCGGTATTTTTAGCTGTTTTGCCGCATAAACGACCGAGCCAGATACATAACCTCCCGTCCCAATAACTACATCAGGTTGAAAATCTTTGATAATTTTTTTAGCTTTTCCAATGCTACTTAGGAAAAGATAGACTGTTTTAATATTTTGTGGGCTAAGTGAACGTCGAAATCCTTGGATTTTGATCGTTTTAAATGGAATCTTGTATTTTGGAACAATTTGACTTTCCAGACCTGTTTCTGTCCCTACATACATGAACTCTGTATCTGGTTCTACTTGTTTTACATAGTTAACAAAAGCTAAGGCAGGATAAATATGTCCGCCTGTTCCGCCACCGGTCATTAATATCTTCATAATTCTCTCACTTTTCTAAGTCTTTTAGCTGGTGCATTGCGTGAATAAACGCATCTCCGCGCAGTTCAAAATTAGGATATTGATCCCAACTTGCACACGCAGGCGATAATAGAATAGTATCATTTTTTTCGGAAAAATCATAGGCATCACTTACAGCCGTTTGGACATCTTCTGTTAATTTTATTGTTTTTATGCCAGCCTCAACTGCTGCTTGCTGTAATTTTTCTTTCGTTTCTCCAAAAAGTACGATTGCTTTGATTCCTTTTAATGAAGAAACCAACTCATCAAAACTGTTGCCTCGGTCTAAACCACCAGCTAATAAAATTAGTGATGAATGATCAAAACCACTTAAAGCCATCTCTGTCGCTAATATATTCGTCGCTTTTGAATCGTTATAAAATCTACGCCCTGCAACTTCACCTACATATTGTGTACGGTGCGGCACTCCAGTAAACATCATTAATGTTTGTCTAATTGCATCAGTAGGTACGCCTTTTAGTTTCGCTACAGAAATCGCAGCTAGTGCATTTTCAACATTATGAGCGCCTGGCACACCTAATTCTGTTGCTAGCATAATGTATTCATCTTTGAAGTATATTTTTTCATCTGCAAGATAAGCTCCTGCGACTTTCTCTTTTGTTGAAAACGGAATAATTGCAGCTTTCGTTGTTTTGCTTAATTCTTGAAGCTCTTGTTGGTTCCAATTTAATATTAAGAAATCATGTTCCTCCATGTTTTCTTGGATTGCCCATTTGGCTTTTACATACTCATTTCGTGAACCATGATAATCTAAATGTGCTTCATAAATATTTGTGATCACAGCGATTTGAGGATGGAATGTTTGAATTCCCATCAATTGAAAACTTGATAATTCCATCACAATATCATCCGTTGCATCGGCCTCTTCAGCGACTTCACTAGCTGGATAACCAATATTTCCGGCTAACCGAGCAGTTCCATTTTTACGCTCAGCATTTAAAAGCAATCCGATCATTGTAGTCGTGGTTGTCTTACCGTTTGTCCCAGTTATTCCAATAATAGGGCACTCAGCAATTTGATACGCTAACTCAACTTCAGTGAGAACCGGCAAATTCATGCTCAATGCTTTTTCTACTAAAGGATTCGTGTACGGGATTCCAGGATTCTTTACAATCAGAGAAAATTCTTCATCTAAAAGTTCGATTGGATGTCCACCTGTAACAACACGAATACCCAAGGTTAATAAATCTTGGGCTTCCGGGTTTTGATCAAATTGTTTAAAATCATTGACTGTCACTAACGCACCTAACTCATGTAGCAATCTCGCAGCACTAACACCACTTTTAGCAAGCCCAAGAACAAGGACTTTTTTGTTTTCATAATCTGTTATTTTTTTCATTATAATTTCCCCTTATCTTAGAAAAGCTGAAAGAAGCGGTTAACCTTATAGAACATTAGGAATCTGAGATTGGAACGTATTTTGTTCCACTCGAAGATTATCTATTTTCCTAAAGGTTGCTTCTTGATGCTAGACACAATAGAAAAGCTGAAAGAAGCGGTTAGCTCTGTAGAAAATTATCTACTTTCATAAGAGATGCTTCTTGATGCTAGCTATGTCAAATCTCTGATTTCATCTTTAAAATATAATCCACAATGTAATAGCCGAACAAACCGCACCAGTTAACCAGAAGACAATATCGATCTTCCATTCAGACCATCCGCACATTTCAAAGTGGTGATGAATCGGCGACATTTTAAAAATTCTTTTTCCAAATAATTTAAATGAAGTCACTTGCAAAATAACACTAGCTGTTTCACAAACATAAACTAATCCAATTAAAAGCAATGTCCATTCCTGACGTAAGATAATAGAAATAGCTGCCAGTAATCCACCTAAGGCAAGTGAACCAACATCTCCCATAAAAATTTTCGCAGGTTTTTTATTATAAGGAAAGAATCCTAACAAACCACCAATTACACTTAAACAGATGATAACAACATCAAATTGTTGTTGCTTCCAAGCGATGATTGCATAGGTAGCAAATGAAATCGTACCTAATCCTGCAACCAACCCATCAATACCATCCGTTAAATTCACAGCGTTTGAAAATCCAACTAACCAAAAGATGACAAACACACCATAAAAAATACCTAAAGGCAACGAAACAATCCCAAATAAATCTAATGAATCGGAAAGCCCTTCAGAGCGATAAACAAAATAAAAAACCAAACCGCCGATAATTTGTCCTATTAATTTTTGACGGGAATTTAAGCCCATATTTCTTTTTTTGAATACTTTGATAAAATCATCAAGAAATCCTAATAATCCGTACAGTACCAAGATAAATAAAATAATCAGTAGAGAAGGAGTAAGTTCTTGTTTCCATAATCCCACTAATAGTGATGTGATAAAACTCGCTACTAAGAAAACCAAACCGCCCATCGTTGGCGTACCTGTTTTCACATTATGCCAAGTTGGACCATCTTCACGTGTTGTTTGACCTTGTTTTTTCATTTGAAAATAACCAATAAACATCGGCATTACTGCCACCGTAATAGCAAAACTACAGACTATGGGGATAAAAATTTGTGTCCACTCCATGATATCTCTCCTAATTATTCGACTCGTATTGGTCTATCTTGTTTATTCTTTTTAACTATTTATTTTGCTACCTCAACTGTTTCCTTTGATTCACTATCCATTGAATCCATTACCACTTGCATTAATGGATTAGCAATCTTGGAAAGTGCTTCTCTAGTATACGTTTGAGGTTTTTTCATTGTAAGATACAAAATATACTCTGGATTGTCAGCAGGAACCATTTCTACAACTGAATACGTATAATCTGTTAAACCAGCCATATACCCATTTTCTCCAGTAATTTGAGCTGTTCCCGTTTTGGCTGCTACATGATAGCCTGGTACTTTGTAAACATCGTAAGCAATCCCATAATTGGGATCTTCTACGGTATCGACCATGTACGTCCGAATATCACTTGCCTGTTGCGGAGTTATTATTTGTTGACCTACTTTTTCTGGTTGTGTCACTTTTTCTTCACCAGTA
Source organism: Enterococcus sp. DIV0212c (assembly GCF_017377505.1). Taxonomy (GTDB): domain Bacteria; phylum Bacillota; class Bacilli; order Lactobacillales; family Enterococcaceae; genus Enterococcus_L; species Enterococcus_L ikei. The sequence goes on from NZ_JAFREN010000004.1 coordinate 50,672, forward strand.
TTTTTATCTACAATTTTACTGATATATTGTGGTTTCAACATGGAACCATCATTGGCAATTGCTGTATAAGCCTGCATCATTTGAAAGTTTGTAACGGAGATTGCTTGACCAAATGAAGACATTGCTTGGTCGACCCAGTTGTCCCCCGGAAGCTCTCCAGCTGATTCCCCAGCCAAACTTGAATTCGTTGATTTACCAAATCCAAATTTTTCCAAGTACTCTTTCCATTTGTCTCCGCCCATCATTTGTTCCAACGTGAGCATCCCTACATTACTAGACCAAGAGATAGCTTGACGGAATGTTAATGGTCCAACTGCACCAAAATCATGATCATTTACTGTTCGATCATCTAATTTATAACCGCCAGCTGGATAAGCGAAGGTTGCATTGGGATTGAATTTCCCTTCTTGCATTGCAGCTGCCGCTGTAAATAGCTTCATAGTTGAACCCGGCTCAAATTTATCTTCTACTAAAATATTACGCCAAACTGTGTCCTTACCTAAACCTTCTTTGGTTTCAGGGTTAAAAGATGGACGTTGTGACATAGCAAGTATCTCGCCTGTTTTAGCTTTCATCAGCATAGCCGTCATATCTTCTGGTTTATATTCTTCCATAACAGGATCTAATAACGTTTCTAACCGACTTTGTATGCGACTATCGATCGTTGTATAGATATCCTTACCATCAACAGCTTTCTTTTCACTAGCCACCGTCCCTGGTAATGGATTTCCATAAACATCTTTTTCATAATCGATTTTGCCGTCTTGTCCACTCAAAACATCATTATATGATTCTTCTAAGCCCATTTTTCCTACTAAGCCTTTGGAATCATCATCTGAATCAGCCGACGATGTGTACCCAATAAAATGGGACGCAAATACACCATTAGGATAAATTCTAGCGGGATGTCCTTCAAAGTATAAACCAGCTACTTTTTTTTCTTTGAGTTCATCTTCAATTTTTTGTCTTGTTTCTAATGTGAGATTTTTACCTTTAGAACCAAATTCCACTTGAAATTTTACAGAGCCATCTTCATTAACTCCACTGTTTAAAAAACTCAAAACTCCATCTTTAGTCAGCTCAGTATTTCTATCTAAAATTTCTGCTAAGGTTTGAAAATCTTTTTTCTGTGCATAAAGTTTTTTATTTTCCTCACCTAAATATGTCTCTGATAAAATAGCATAAACAGAGTATGATGTAGCATCTTCTGCAATCACTTCTCCATTACGGTCTAAAATAGCTCCTCTTTTGGCTTTGACTACACTACTACCTTGATAAAGATTGGCTGTTTTTTCTGGTAAAGAAACACCTGCTACTTTTCCAACAGCTACTATGTACGTTAATCTAAAGGCAAATAAAAAGAACAATCCAATACTCGTAGCAAATAAAATAATGCCTACTTTTTTACGATTGTTCATTGGATTTAAGTTCTTCTTTTTGACAAAATTCTTTATTTTATTTTTTATGCTCATTTATTTCACTTTCCTTATATTTTCAAGGTTATCTGAAAGGCCTTTGTTCTTTGCGACTTCCTTGATACGATCTGCTTTTGATAATTCGTTTTTTTGTTGTTCTAATTTCAAAGCAGACTCTTCTTTTTCTTGGATAGTCGTTTGCGTTTCAGTGATTACATTTGTCATTTGTGTAATAGATGTACGAACTTGAATGGTGAGAACTGCTATTCCAATAATCGCTACTAACAATAAAAAGCCGATTGTCTTTTCCAAAAGTGAGATATTTCTCAACTTCCTTTTAGGAGATTGGGGTAGGCCTATATTTTTTTGAACTTTAGGTTCTTTTTCAGGACCTGTGACTGGTTCATCCATCATTGGAATGTCGTATTGGAAATCATCCACTTTTTTTAACTCAGCCATGTCGTTACCCCTTTCTCTATATGTTTAGTTTAACTTTTTCGGCAATTCTTAATTTAGCACTTCGTGAGCGATTATTTTCAGCCAATTCAGTCTCACCTGGTAAAATCGGCTTTCTGGTTATTACTTTTAATTCTGGTTGAAACTCTTCTGGAACCATTGGCAGCCCAGGCGGTAAATCCTGTATACTGCTATATTCTTTAAACATGCTTTTCACAATACGGTCTTCTAACGAGTGAAAAGTAATCACACTGATTCGACCGTTTTTATTGAGTAAAGCAATCGCTTGTTCTAACGATTCTTCTACAACACCCAGTTCATCATTGACCGCAATTCGTATGGCTTGAAAAATCCGTTTTGCTGGATGTCCGCCTTTACGTCTAGCCGGCGCTGGGATTGCCGATTTGATAATTTCTACTAATTCGCCAGTAGTTTCGATAGGTGCTTTTTCACGTACCCGTTCGATTTCTCTAGCAACTTGTTTAGAGAATTTTTCCTCCCCGTAACGGAAGAAAATTTTCACTAAATCATGATAACTATATTCATTAACTACATCATAAGCAGATAATTCTGCATCTTGATCCATCCGCATATCTAACGGTGCATCTTGGTGATAGCTAAATCCGCGCTCAGCTTCATCTAGCTGAGGTGAAGAGACACCGAGGTCGTATAAGATACCATCGACATGATATATCCCTTGATTCGCTAATTCTTGTTTTAAGTGTCGAAAATTCGACTTGATAAAGGTCACCATGCCTTGATCAACATATTTTTTTAATCGTTGAGCTGCAAAATCCAATGCATTCTGATCTTGATCGAACGCGTATAAATGACCTTGCTCGCCTAATTGTGAGAGTAAGTACTCACTATGACCTGCGCCGCCCAATGTGCAATCGACATAGATGCCATCTTCTTTCACATGTAAGCCGTCAACTGTTTCTTTTAGTAAAACAGTATAGTGCTGAAAGTCCTTCGTCATACTACTCCTCTTTCTAAAAACCAAAATCAATCATTGTTTCTGCAATTTCATCAAAGTTCTCTTCTGCTTCAATAGAAAATTCTTGCCAACGGGCTTCATCCCAAATTTCGATTCGATTTGAAACACCGATGATTACACAAGCTTTCTCTAAACTTCCGTGAGTTCTAAGCGCAGCAGGTATATTGATTCTGCCTTGTTTATCGATCTCACACTCTGTTGCAGCCGAGTAAAAAAAGCGGACAAATGTACGGGCATCCTTTTTAGCTAGCGGCATTTCTTTTAACTTTTCCTCTAGTTGTTCCCACTCGGACATTGGATAACCAAATAAACAGCCATCCATTCCTCTAGTCACCACAAATTTCTCACCTAATTGGTCTCGAAATTTAGCGGGTACGATGAGTCGGCCTTTGGCATCTATATTATGTTGAAATTCACCCATAAACATAGCCAATTTACCCCACTTTTCCACTTGATAGAAACAGTCTACCACATCCCACCACTTTCTACCACCAAAAACAGTGAATCTTCCCTCATTTAATGGTTATTTAAAAAGTTTGTAATAATTGAAGACATGGTTTATCCTTCTGAAAAAGCGGTATCAATACCCGTATAACAGATTTTTAAAGCGATTTTTTTTGCTTTTTTTATTTTAATTTTCTCATAAAAATATTACAAACATTTTTGGTGGGGGAAAGTGGTTGGATATTTGGCTTACTTATCCTTTGAAGTTGCACACCCACATTCCGATTCCAGCAATTCTACAGATAAATCGACACATTTAGGTTTTCGAGTTACTATTTTTCTTCTAGCCTACTCGTTCATTCTTATGAGAAATAATGAACAATATTCAATAAAATCAGTACCGCATATAACACTAGACTGAAAAGAAAAACTAAACGCCAAAACATTTTAAAATATCGACCATAAAGGATATCACCATAATAGTAGGCCTGAAAAACAGCAACACAGATCCCTAAAAGCAGAACTGAAATGACCATATACGGAACAATTGATTGCCCATAACTATCTTTTGACAATTCATTTAATCCTATAAACAAAAATGGAATTGAGATATCCGGTGCTTTTATTTTAAAACGTTCTGTTAATGAAAACGTTGAAATAATAAAATTACACGCAAATAAGACAATTACTGGAAAAACATACCAAAAAAGCATAATGACTGAAAACGACACCATTTCCTAACAATTCCTTTCGTAACACACATTAATTAACTATACTTCATTTTCTTTACATTGATGTTTCAGTTCGTTTAAAAGTTCGTGCCTAAATAATACCAAATTACAAGAGCTTTATTTCCCAAAAACAAGCCAACTCCATTATAATAGACTAGAGTAGATTCTTGAAAGAACGAGGTGGCATTTTGATTAATTATTTAAAAATAGAAAATGGACAGTTTACTACTTCACAATCAGATACAGATGAAACAGTCTGGCTTGCTGTAGAAAAACCTACAGAAGAAGAAATCAATCAGTTAGTCACGACCTATGAACTTCCTAAAGATTATATCACAGGTGTACTGGATGATAACGAAAATTCGCGGTTTGAAGGTCTGCACCAAAATACTTTAGAAGAACCAGCTCTGATGTTGCTTCAATATCCGCACGCAACGATCAGTCCTAGCGGCTACACGCAATTGAATACATTTCCCTTTGCAATTATTTTGACAACAAATGGAAAAGTAATCACTGTTATCAATAACTCAGCTGATTTTTTAAAACAAATGCTTACTCAGCCTGTCCCAGACAGTGAATTACCTATTCAAGAAACTTTGATTTTGTACTTATCGTGGCAAATTTCAACCCGCTACAATCGCTTTTTAAAGGAATTGATTTCCCAAACAAATAAACTTGAAGGTGAGTTAAAAGTTTCAACTGAAAATAGTCAGCTCTATCAAATGATGGACATCCAAAAAAGTTTAGTTTATTTTGACTCAGCGATCAATTCTAATTTGGAAGTCTTAAATATGTTGTACAACGCTCGAATTTTTAGAGATCCTAGAGCTCATCTCCCAAGACTTCACGATATTCTTGTGGAAACAAAACAAGCGGCCACGACCACCCGTATTCAATTGAAGCTTGTGGATAAAGTTAGTGATACGTTTTCAGCGATCGTTTCCAATAATCTAAACAACGTGATGAAGATTTTGACTTCTTTAACCATCGTATTGACCATTCCCACAATCATCGGTGGGATCTTCGGTATGAACGTAAAATTACCGTTCGCCAATCGAGAAGATGCTTTTTTTTGGATCTCTATTGTCACGACGGCAACATGTATTTTCGTGATTCGACGGCTAAAAAAACGAAACCTTTTGTAAAATTTCTAGTTGCTGATTTTAGTAAAACGATGTAAACTAGAGAAAGTAAAGTATAAGGATGTGTATAATCAATGAACGATAAAAAGACAAGTACTTTTTCAAAAGTCACTAAAGTCGTTGTTTGGTTGATGCTAATTGCCATTGCGGGCTCAACAATTTTGACTGCTATCATGAGTTTAAGATAATCAACTAAATAAACATTAATGGAGAAGAACGATGAACAGTACGCTGTCATCATTCTTCTCCATTTTTTATCTCGTTCAAAACAAACAACTCTTACTTAGCCTTCCCTTCATTTCCAGCCATATTTAGTAATTCTTTTGCATGTTCAGTCGTTAATTTAGTAATCTCACTGCCAGACAGCATACGCGCAATTTCTGCCACCCGTTCCTTTTGTTTCAATCGGATAACTTTCGTTTCGGTCCGCTCACCAATAATTTCTTTTTTGATAAAATATTGATGATCCGCTACGGCTGCAACTTGGGGCAGATGAGTAATACACAGTACTTGTGAGTTTTCTGAAATCTGATAAATCTTATCGGCAATCGCTTGCGCCACACGACCACTGACTCCTGTATCAACTTCATCAAAAACAATACTAGTAATTCCTTGAGATTTAGAAAAAATGGTTTTCAACGCCAACATCACACGAGAAAGTTCTCCACCAGAAGCCACTCTTACCAAAGGTTTTAACGGTTCTCCTGGATTTGTTGTGATGTAAAATTCAACTTGATCCAACCCTTCTTCTGTGAATTGTTCTTCTGGCAATTCCGTAAAGCGAATATCAAAAACTGTCCGCTCCATGTACAATTCCTTTAATTCACGTAAGATATTTTTTTCAAGTGTTTTTGCAATTTTTTTCCGGATTTCCCGAAGTTTCAAGCCATTTTTGATTACCTGATTTTTCTTTTCAATCAGCAACGTTTCTAGTTCTCCAGTTTTTCCTTCCAGAAAATCAGCATCTGCCAATTCACGTGTGATTTCTTGATAATAATCAAGAATTGATTCAATAGATTCACCATATTTTCTTTTCATTTGGCGGATGAGTTCCAGCCTTGTTTCTACTTCGTTCAATCGATTTTCATCCAGCTCTAAACTGTCGATGTGTCTAGACAAATCTCCGCTAGCTTCTTGTAATAGATAATAACTATTTTGAACTGCTTCTGATATTGCTTTGTATTCTAGGTCTAAGGTTTCAATGGATAACAATTCATTCATCGCATATCCGATTTTATCTAGACTGCTGTCCCCATCACCGTTGATTGCTTCATAACTTGTCGCTAATGCATCCGCGATTTTTTGGAAATTCCCCAGTTTATTTCGTTCTTCGATCAATTGCTCTTCTTCACCTAAAACAAGTTCAGCCGCAGCAATTTCATCACTTTGAAACTGCAGCATATCCATACGTTGGGCAAATTCTTTTTCATTTTTTTGGCGATTTCGAACTTTCTTTTCAATCATGCGGTATTCAGAATAGATGTCTTCATATTGCTCTTTGATTTTGGACAGCTCTTTGCCGCCAAAATCATCCAACATACCTAAATGTTTGTCGCTTTGCATTAGTTCTTGATGCTCATTTTGGCCATGAATATCGACTAAAAATTCTCCGACTTTTCGTAAATTTGCAATATTGATGATGCGTCCATTGACCCGACAAACGTTTTTTCCAGAAGTAGAAATATCTCTTTGGATCACGATCGATTCTTCATCCATTTCGATTCCTAATTCTTCCAATAGATTGAATAACTCTTGGTTTTTAGGCATCGTAAATAATCCTTCTAAGGTACATTTCGAAGCACCTTGTCGAATGTAATCACTCGATCCTCTGCCACCTGTTAAAAGCCCCATCGCATCAATAATAATTGATTTCCCCGCACCTGTCTCACCTGTCAGAACGGTCATTCCCATCTGAAATTCCAATTGTAAAGAGGAAATGATCGCAAAATTCTTTACAGAAAGTTCTTGCAGCATTTTTATTCACCTCGATTTTATAAATACTTGAAAAATTCATTTTTTAAATATGCGGCATCTTGTTCCGTCCGAGCAATAATCAACACACTGTCATCATCGTTGATTGCTGCAAAAACAATTTCTTTATAATGTTTTTCTATTAAATTAGAGGCTGCCGCAGCGTTCCCTGGTATTGTACGCAAAATAACTTGCTTTTCCATCTGGTCTACGGAAACAAATGCATCTTTCATTAGTTTTTCTAATTTTAAAGATGTATCTTCTTTGGTTTCTGCTGGTATGCTGTAGCGGTAACCGCCATCTATAGAAGGAATTTTGATCAATTTCATTTCTTTAATATCACGAGAAATCGTTGCTTGAGTAACTTCGATCCCTTTTTCTTCTAAATAGGTTACAAAGTCTTCTTGTTTTTGGATATTTTTATCAGCTAATAAACGAGTAATCAGACGATGCCGATCTTTTTTTCTCATAATAATATACTCCTTCTCGATTTATTTCCATTTTATCATAGCGTATTTTTATTCATTTTGAAAGCATAAAAAAATAAGGCTGAAACAAAACATCTAATGTTTTCTCTCAGTCTTATCGATTAACTATCATGCTCAAAGAAAACGTGATCGCCGTTTCTTGAAAACTACCCTTTCAACTTCTTATGAGCTTTGTCAACCACTGTTGAAATTTCCTTTGAAAGATCTTCAACCACTGAATCTTCGATTGATGTTAAATAAGCCAAAAACTCGATATTTCCTTCTCCGCCAGTGATAGGTGAATAATCCAACCCACTAACTGAATAACCATGCCCTTGAGCAAATGAGAGAATATCATTTAAGACCAATTCATGGGTTTGCGCTTCACGAACAATTCCTTTTTTACCTACTAACTCTTTTCCTGCCTCAAATTGAGGTTTGATCAGAGCAACTACTTTACCACCAGGTTTAAGAATTTTGTGTAGTGGAGGTAAGATTAGTTTCAGAGAGATAAACGACACATCAATAGTCGCCATATCTGGAATACCTTCTTTGAAATCTTCTGGTTGGCTGTAACGGAAATTCGTCCGCTCCATCACGACTACTCGTTCATCTTGACGAATTTTCCAAGCTAGCTGATTATAGCCAACATCTAGCGCATAGCTTAGGCGCGCGCCATTTTGCAGGGCGACATCTGTAAATCCCCCAGTTGATGAACCAATATCCAGCATGATTTTGTCAGCCACATCTAATTCAAATACGTTCAAAGCCTTTTCCAGCTTTAAGCCGCCGCGAGAAACATATTGAAGTGTTTGTCCTTTTACTTGAAGAGGTGTTTCAATTAAAATTTTCTCGCCCGGTTTATCCAAGCGCTCATTTTTATCATTATAAACAAGTCCTGCCATGACTGCTCGTTTAGCTTTTTCTCTGGTTTCAAATAATCCTTGATTAAACGCTAAAATATCTACGCGCTCTTTTTTCATAAGTGCCTTCTTTCTATCCTAACTGCAATTGTTCTAATAATTCTTGTAATAATTCTGAATGAAATTCCGAGCTAGTTTGCTTTATTACTTCTAATGTACTCTTGCCTATCGCTAATTGTTCTTGAAGCGCTTCTTTGGCACCAGCTAATCCAAGCAAGCTCGGATAGGTACTTTTGTTTAATATTTCATCACGTCCAACTTGCTTGCCTAATTCTTCTTCCGAGCTCGTTGCATCCAACAAGTCATCTTTGATCTGAAAAGCTAACCCTAAATGTTGTGCAAAAACGCCTAATAAATCGACAACTTCTTCTGGCTGTTCTGCTAAAATACCACCGGCTAAAAGAGCAAACTCAATCAAAGCACCTGTTTTCTTTTCGTGAACATCTGCTAACTCAAGTAATGACAATGATCGGTTCTCTCCTTGGAGATCTCCAGCTTGTCCGGCAACCATACCTTGTGTCCCAGCAGATTTACTTAGCAGTTGAATCAACAATATTTTTTGATTCGGCTCAATTTGACTGATCGCTACTAATTGAAAAGCAGCAGTAAGCAGCCCATCACCGGCTAAAATCGCATGTGCTTCACCAAATACTTTATGATTGGTCAGTTTGCCACGGCGTAGATCATCGTCATCCATCGCCGGCAGATCATCATGGATCAACGAGTACGTGTGGATCATTTCTAACGCTGCTGCCACTTGATAATCATGGGTTTGCACTTCTTTATTAAACGAGCGGATCGCAGCTAAAACTAAAAGTGGTCGAAATCTTTTGCCACCAGCATGGATCGAATAGAGCATCGATTCTTTTAGTTGGTCATTTGCAGTGTATTCATTGATAAAATTTTCCATTTCTTTTTCAATAAGCGGTAAGCTCTGCTTACGAAAATCATTGAAAGCTTCCATCAATTTTCCTCACTTTCATCAAAGGCAACTTCTTCGTTGTTTTCTGTCATAACTTTTGTTAATGTCTTTTCAGCTTTTTCTAATGTATCTTGACACTGTTTGCTTAATACCATCCCCTCTTGAAAAGCGGCTAGCGCTTCTTCTAACGGAACATCACCACGCTCTAGACGTTGAACGATTTCTTCTAATTCAGTTAATGATTCTTCAAATGTTTTTTCGACTGCTTTTTCTTTAGCCATCTTTTTACTCCTCTTCAGCGGGTGACACTTTTTCGATCACCGTATCTACTACACCATCTACATAATGGATTTGAATTTTTTCTTTCGGTTGCAGTTCATTGACTGACTTGATCACTTGTTGCTCTTTGGTTGTATAACTATACCCTCGACCCATAATTTTTAACGGACTTAACAAATCCAGTTGTTGAACAGCAGAAGTAAATTGTTTTTCCTTATCTTTCATGTATTGTTCCATACGATCATGAAGCGATTTATTCAAAAACTTTAGTTGCTGCTGCCCTTCTCTGATTTGCCCTTGAGGCGTTTGTTGCCTAAATTGGGCAATAATTTCTTGGGCTGTCCGTTGTTTTTGATGATAAACAGTTTCCATCGATTGAATCAAGCGTTGAGTGATTCGATCTAATTTGATTGTTTGCCCTTCATATAAACGGTCTGGTTGCTTAAATACATACGAATTTTTTAAACGTTGATAGCGTTCATTTTTTTGTTGTAATTGATAGAGAAAACTTTGTTCTAAGCGCGTTTGCCGATCTTTGATTTTTAATAATTCTTCATTCCATACAGGCACAGCTAATTCTGCTGCTGCAGTCGGTGTCGCGGCTCTCACATCAGCCACCATGTCGGCAATCGTTACATCTGTCTCATGCCCCACAGAAGAAATAACTGGGGTATTTGCCTGATAAATCGCTCTAGCTACTCGTTCTTCATTAAACGGCCACAGGTCCTCAATCGAACCACCACCACGACCAATGATCATCGTATCAAACGTTCCCAAATCTTCAATGCGCTGAATATTACGAACAATATCGTCAGCAGCTTGATCTCCTTGAACTAACGTGGGGAATAATACAAGCTGTGCAATCGGGTATCTTCGTTTAACAGTCGTAATGATATCTCGGATAACCGCACCACTTGGACTTGTAACAACTGCAATTCGTTTAGGATATCTCGGCAACATTTTTTTAGGACCTTCGAATAAGCCTTCCTCGCCTAATTTCTCACGCAACTCTGCCAAAGCTTGATATAAAGCCCCAACTCCATCCGGTTCCATATGCTCTACATAAATTTGGTAAGAGCCGCCACTTTCATATAGCGAAATGCGACCGACCACTAATACTTTCATTCCTTCTTTTGGTTGGAATTTCAATTTTTGGAAAGCTGATTTAAACATGATTGCAGAAATTTTTGCACCATCATCTTTTAAACTAAAATACTGATGCGCATTTGGACGCATTCGGAAATTAGAAATTTCTCCTGTTAAATAGACTCGCTCCAAGTATGGATCAGCATCAAATTTACGTTTTAAATATTTGGTTAAGGCAGTAACTGTTAAATATTGCTGCTCCATCTTCTCACCTTACTTTTGTTTTTTAGCGGCTTCCACCGTTTGGTACATCAGCATTGTAATCGTCATGGGTCCAACGCCTTTGGGTACTGGTGTGATAAAACTTGCTAGATCAGAGACCTCATCAAATTTTACATCGCCGATCAATTTGCCATTTTCGTCTCGATTCATACCGACATCGATCACGACCGCACCTGGCTTGATAAATTCTTTTGTCACAAAATGACCACGGCCGATTGCAACGACTAAAATATCTGCCTCTCTTGCAATAGCTGGTAAATCAACGGTTCTTGAGTGAGCAATCGTCACTGTAGCGTTTTTCATCATCATCAGTTGCGCCATTGGTTTTCCAACAATATTGCTACGGCCGATCACGACTGCTCGTTTTCCTTCTAAATCAATATTATAGGCTTCAAACATTTTCATAATGCCATAAGGTGTACAAGGAATCATCGTCGGCTCACCAATAAATAAGTGCCCCATATTCATCGGATGGAAACCATCGACATCTTTTTTGGGATCAACGGCTAACAACACTTTTTCTTCATCGATGTGCTTGGGTAACGGCAGCTGAACTAATATTCCGTGGTATTCTGGATCTTGATTATATTGTTCGATCACAGCAAGCAATTCAGTTTCAGAAATCGTTTCAGGCAAACGTTCGATTTTTGAACGGATACCGATTTTAGCAGCTGCTATGTCTTTATTTTTCACATACGTTTGACTGGCTGGATTTTCTCCAACTAATAAAACAACTAAACCAGGATGAATGCCTTTTTTCTCAAGTTCTTGCACTTCTTCTTTGATTTGCGCCTGCATTTTGTCTGCTAGCTCGCGGCCGTTGATTAACTCTCCCATTAAGATCACTCCTCATTTTTTCTGTATTGTTTTATTTTAGCATAATTCAGCTAGTCTTAACACTCTATAATCCTTTATCTCCTTGAATTGTATATCAATGAACCTTCTCTCACTTTGATCGCCAAGTATTGTTCATCATCTACTCTGGCTGAGCCAGTCGTAGTGATTCACAACAAAAAAGATTCAAAGTATTTCTACTTTGAATCAATATCTTTCATTACATTGGCTAACACACCGTTAACGAATTTTCTTGAACGATCATCACTGTATTTTTTTGCTAATTCGATTGCTTCATCTAAAGCAACTGTATTAGGAACATCACCAACATAAAGCATTTCAAAAATAGCCATACGTAAAATGATCAGATCCATCTTGGCAATACGCGAAATCGACCAATTGTTACCTAAATGTTTTTTGATAATCTCGTCAAGTTCTGCTTTTCGATCACAAACGCCGCCTACCAATAAATCTAAATAAGTTGGGACAAATTCTTCCCCATCTTCACTAATGATTTCTTGATTATCTAACTCTAATGCATAAGAAATCGCATCTTGTTTTGTTAAGTCAACATTAAAATCTAAAGGAAATAACGCTTGAAGCGCCTTTTCACGAATCTCGTGACGAGTGAAACTTGGCTTACTCATTTTCTCCCTCATCTTCCGGGAATAATTCATCAAAATCTGGTTCAGGTAGTTTTTCTGGGACTACTGCTACTACGTGAATATTGACTTCCACTAAATCGATATCTGTCATAAACAACACTTGCTGTTTCACACGATCTTGCATTTCTAAAGCGACTTTAGGTACTGAAATACCATAATTTAAGTAACAGTAAATATCAACTTTAAGACCTTCTTCTTCAGCTCTTAAATAAACGCCTTTACCGTGAGCAGCACGGCCAAGAAATTCTGTTACATTATTAGCAAATGTTCCACGCATACCGTATACGCCATCTACTTTAGATGCTGCAATACCAATAATGACTTCAATTACTTCCGGTGCGATAACAATCTCACCTAAAGCATCTTTTGTATTGATCACTAGATTTTTTTCTTCAGTCATTTTAATCCTCCTTATAATAAAAGCGTAGCGGACTCGTTCAGCTCTGACAGGAAAATAGGAAAATATGACTGAGGTGTTTTTTACCTCATTCATATTTTATCTTTTTCCCGAAGAGCTAGTCCACGAAGCTAGATAATACATTGTAACAACGTTCAGTTCTGACAAAAAAATCAGAGAATTCCGTTTTTCGTCATAATTCATTTACCTACCTAAGTTGTCATTCCTCCCTAGTTTATCATTAAACAGCTTGTTTCGCTACCAAAAAAACTATGAGAAAATGAGTCAAAAACATTTTTATAATATTATTAATTCTTTAGGTGAGTGAGTCAAGACACGGTTGCCTTCTTTGGTAATCAATAAATCATCTTCGATTCTAACACCGCCAAGACCTGCTAAATAAATACCAGGTTCATCAGTAATCACGTTACCTGGAACAAATTGTTGATCTGCTCTAAAGGAAACATTTGGACCTTCATGAATTTCTAAGCCGATGCCATGACCTGTGCTATGACCAAACGCTTCGCCATATCCGTAAGAAGCAATATGATCACGAGCAATTGCATCCAGCTGAATACCAGTTAATCCTGGTTTTGCTTCGTCTAACACTTTTAATTGTGCCTCTAGAACGATTTGATAAATGTCTTTCAGTTTACTATCTGGTTCACCGATCGCAAATGTCCGAGTCATATCAGAAACGTATCCTTGATAATAACAACCAAAATCTAACGTAATCAAATCACCTTTTTCGATGATTTTCTCACTTGCAACACCATGAGGCATTGCGGAGCGAACGCCACTTGCAACGATTGTTTCAAAAGATACACCAGAAGCTCCTAAAGATCGCATATAAAAATCTAATTGGTTCGCAATTTCAATTTCTGTCATGCCCGGTTTGATAACTGTTAAAATGTGCTTAAAACCAAGATCTGCAATGCTGCAGGCTTTTTCGATGATCGCAATTTCTTCTTCATCTTTAACTTCACGTAACTCTTCGATTAAACCTGCTACAGGAATCAAATCGCAAGGTGTGATTTCTTCTAGTAAACTATATTCCGCAAAACTAACGTGTGTTTCTTCAAACGCTAAATTAGCTAATTGCTCTTTTTCTGCGATTGCTACAACTTCATCATAGATTGGACCAGTATTTTGAATGATTTCAAAGCCTTGCGCTTGCTCTGCTGCTTGTTCTGTATAACGAAAATCAGTTATAAAAAACGCCTTATCTAAAGTAATTACAGCCAATCCAGTTGTTCCTGTAAAATTTGTTAAATAACGTAAATTATATGGGCTTGTAATCAGAAAACCTGAAAGATCATTTTTTTTCATTAACGCTCTTAATTTATTTACTCTTACCATCATTTTTTTCATCCTTCTTTCCAATATAAGTTCTTCTCTATTATAGCAAATAATAATTTTTAAAAACACCGAAGACTTACAACCTCTAAATTATTCTAAAGTTTCTCCATTATAAGCTGGATTTTACCTTTTTTTAATTTCTTTTCGTTATAGTGAGATTCGAAAGTGAGGTACTAATGAAAAAAAGATACTTTTTTTACTTAGTTTTATTAGCCATTATTGGTATAATTATCTACGCCTTTTTTATAGAGCCAAAAAGAATTGTTACTCATAACTATACACTTGGAAACAACGAGGGACAAAACCCAGTCAAAGTCGTCCAAATTTCTGATATTCATATTCAGGAAAAATATCCAGCTGCACAACTAGAAAAAATCGTTACAAAAGTCAATAACGAAAAACCCGACATCATTTTATTTACTGGAGATTTATTTGATAACTATGCCGTATATGGTCCTACTGAAGAAGTGATTGCAGCTCTAAGCCGTTTAAACGCTCCTTTAGGTAAGTATGCCGTTTGGGGGAATCATGATTATGGCGGCGCAGCTGCTCATATTTACCCAGAGATTCTCGCAGCAGCTGATTTTCAACTATTGGAAAATTCTGGTACCAACGTTTCATTCCCAAATGGAAAATCGATTTATATAGCCGGCTTGGATGATTCTTTACTAGGAAACTCTTCTGTTACTGATGCACTAGCTGATCGTCAAAGTGAGTATACTATTTTACTAAGTCACGAACCAGACAAAGCAGATTCAGCACTTGATCAAAATGTTCAGTTGATATTATCCGGTCATAGTCATGGAGGCCAAGTTAAACTGCCATTTCTAACAATCAAAAATGTTATGGCTGAAAAATATTTTGATGGCTTTTATAATTTAGCTAATGATACAACTTTGTATGTTAATACAGGATTGGGCACAACAAAAATTCAAGCTCGCTTTAGAGTACCACCGGAAATTGCTGTTTTTGATATTTACGTTTAGATACCTACTACAAACGAGTACCCCGAAATGCAATTATTTCGGGGTACTCGTTTCCTGTTAATATATCCATTTATCCAATTACTTTGACTCGACCGCCGATTTTATCAGCGAATTTTTCTGCATAATTTTTAGTTTGAAAGATTCGAACATGATTTTTATCTCTTGTACGTTGTCCGTCTTTACCAATATACCCATGTAATACTTTTACAGCGTACATCGTCATTCCTCCTTTCCTAACACAGATGAAAAACAAAAAAAGAATTGTCTGTCGTCTCTGTAGATTAACTATAACCAAAAATACTTAATTCAAACATAAAACTCTTTGAATAAATCATGAACTCTTATTAAGAAAAAATAAAAGTCTACAAAAATCACGTAAAAAAAAGAATTAACCTTGAAAAAACAAAAAGAGTAGAGAACATCATGTAGCGTCTCAACTCCTTACATCATAAAATTATTAGATTCTATTTGAACTTAAACAGCAGCTTCTGCCTCTAAACAATAATATCTTTCGTTTTTTTATCCATATGTATCCTAGCTGTCCATGTTTCAAAAGTAACTAGAACAGGGTCTTGGTGATTTAATTCTTTTTGATACGACGTTAATTTAGGTGTGATTGTCTCTAAAGATTCAATAGGTTCGGTCTTAAATTTCCCTTTTAAAAGTAGACTTTCATGTTCTATTTCCTCGTAACAGCAAACAGATCCATTCGGATTACATTGAATATTTTTAACTGTTTCACCATTTCCATCTAAGTAAAATTGTAATTTTAGCAGCCCTTCTCTCCATAACGGCTCAGAAACAGCGATAACCGTTGGGAAATCACGTTTATCAATTGTAGAAATCAAAAATACCGTACTTGAATTTAACAATCGAACAATTCGCTCATGTATCTCCATCATTGAAAGCCTCCTCAAACAAGATTCTACTAATTATAACAATTTTATAACTTTTTTGGAAAGCTGGACCCTTTTTTCTCTCAATTTTCTTAAAAAAATGAAAGAGGATGGAATATAACTCTATAAGTCACACCCCAACCTCCTTCATTTGATTTGTTTAATCATTCGTTGGGCTGTTTTCTTTCAACCAACTACTTTGTCGACTCACACTTAAGATCCTTCTGCAGATTGGACCCACAATTAATAATTGCAACGGCAAAGCCATGATCAAGTTTTTAGAAAATCCCTCAATATAATAACTTAAGAAATTTTCTGAAAAGCCAAATTGCATAACAACGCCATACATTGACATAAAAAAGACCATTCCTAAAACCATACAGCTGGAAACAGCAATGATCATATGGATTTTTTTCTCTTTATTGATAGGTAAAGCAAAAGCAATTTTTTTAGCTGGCGACGAAACAATTAAGACGTCAAATATAAACGCTACAATGAATCCTGGGACCAATCCGACTAATAAATTACTTAATGAAAATTGTCCGTGTAATAAAAGATTATAGGCGCTCATTGAAATCACCATAGAAAAACAGACAATCGTGGTAAAAAATATTCCTTCTTTTTTATTTTGCGGCATAAAACACTCTCCTCTATTTTTTGTAACAGAGTTTATGCTACCATATAAAAAAAATTCTCGTAAGTTAAATTTTTTTAATTATTTTATAATGATATTTATTGGAGTATAATACGTGCCTAATGATGCAAAAAAAGCTCTATCCTTTATGTAATAAAGGATAGAGCCATTCAATTCAAAAATTATTGAGCTACTGCTGGGTAAACAGACACTTGTTTTTTGTCACGGCCTTTACGTTCAAAACGTACTACACCGTCTACTTTAGCAAATAAAGTGTCGTCGCCGCCAATACCTACGTTAGCACCTGGGTAAATTTTAGTTCCGCGTTGACGGTATAAAATTGATCCACCAGTTACTGTTTGTCCATCAGCACTTTTAGCGCCTAAGCGTTTAGATTCTGAATCACGTCCGTTGGAAGTAGAACCTCCACCTTTTTTGTGGGCGAATAATTGTAAATTCATGTTTAATAACATAGTCTGCACCTCCTATTTTTCATTTATGGTTTTGACTTGAATAAATTCAAGATTTTCTTGCTCGACTGCTTGTAGACCTAATAATAGGTTTTCCAAGAGAATTTGGGCAATGTTGGTTTGTTCCTGATTAGCATTTGAAATCACTTCAACATAAAGGTAACCACCTTCATCTTCGTTGGTTTCAACAATCGGTTCAAAACCAGCTAAAGCATCGATACCATTGACCGTGCTGATTGCTAAGGCAGACACAGCTGCACAAACAATATCACTGCCATATGGACCTGATTCAGCATGCCCTGAGACTTCAAAAGAAACGATTTGGCCTGCGCCATTTCGTTTAAAAGAACTTTTAATCATTGATAGGCCTTCTTTCCTATGCAACTTAAAAGAATTATGCGTTGATTGCGTTGATTACAACTTTTGTATATGGTTGACGGTGACCTTGTTTGCGGTGAGTGTGTTTTTTAGGTTTGTATTTGAAAGTCACGACTTTCTTTTGTTTGCCGTGTTTTTCTACAGTTCCTTCGACAGTTGCACCTGTGACAGTTGGAGCTCCTACTTTCGTAGATTCGCCACCCACTAAGATAACTTCGTCAAAAACAACTTTTTCGCCAGCTTCTACGTCTAATTTTTCAACGTAAATTGCTTGACCTACCTCAACTTTTACTTGTTTACCACCAGTTTTGATAATTGCGTACATGCTATACAGCACCTCCTTCTTCTAGACTTAGACTCGCCATCCCAAGTGATGACTATTGTCATACTTACAATACTTGTTCTGTGCGGTTGTAGCTGTGGAGTCCACAATTACAACATTAACATCATATCAAAATAAGGCGCGAGAGTCAATAAAAACTTAGTGATTTAGCAATATAAACTACTTTTTAAAAAAACTTTGTTGTTATTTCTAATTTATGATTGACTTTGTTTTAGATGTTCATTATAATAAATTCTGTTGCGTTAACATTTTGCGCCAATAGCTCAGCTGGATAGAGCACTCGCCTTCTAAGCGAGCGGTCGGGAGTTCGAATCTCTCTTGGCGTATTATTTAAACGTTTATAGCGAAAAACACCAACTAGTACTAGTTGGTGTTTTTTTATTTTTCTTATGAAAGTTCTACTTTCCCTGTATAGAGCTGATGATAAATTCCCTTTTCTGCAAGTAAATCTTCATGGCTACCTCGTTCAATAATACGTCCATGATCCATTACCATTATCGCATCTGAATTTTGAATTGTCGATAAACGATGAGCAATTACAAATACCGTTCTGCCCTTCATCAAACGATCCATTCCAGCTTGCACATGTTTTTCTGTTCGTGTATCAATACTAGAGGTTGCTTCGTCCAAAATCATTACTGGTGGATCCGCAATCGCAGCTCGAGCAATGGACAATAATTGGCGTTGCCCTTGAGATAACCCTTCACCGTCCCCTGTGATCACTGTATCATATTTATCAGGTAGGTTATTGATAAAATCCTCTGCGTTCGCTAATTGAGCCGCTTCAATCACAGCTTCATCAGATGCATCCAACTTACCATAGCGAATGTTCTCACGAATCGTGCCTGTAAATAAATGAGTATCCTGTAAAACAATCCCTAATGATTTTCTTAAAGAACTTTTTTTGATTTTCTTCACATTGATTCCATCATACCGAATTTTTCCTTCTTGAACATCGTAAAAGCGATTGATCAAATTTGTGATTGTGGTTTTTCCTGCTCCTGTTGCCCCAACAAATGCGACTTTTTGACCTGGTTCAGCATAAAGATTGATATCTTTTAATACTCGACTTTTATCTGTATAACCAAAAGAGACATCTTCAAAACGTACATCACCAGTTAATTCCGTATAGGTCACTGTGCCATCATTATGAGGATGTTTCCATGCCCATAAGCCTGTCCTAATGTCACTTTCAACAAGTTTATTTCCTTGTCGCTTCACATGAACTAACGTCACATAACCATCGTCTACTTCTGGTTTTTCATCGATCAAATTAAAGATACGATCTGCTCCAGCTAACGCCATGATCACAAAATTGATTTGTTGAGAAACCTGACTGATTGGCATATTCAATGAACGGCTTAATTGAAGAAAAGAAGCGATCATCCCAATCGTCAGACCCGAAACACCATAGACTGAAAAAATCCCGCCAACTACTGCTAAGAGTACATATTGAATATTTAGCAAATTCATCATGATCGGCATCAAGCTATTCGCATATTTATTGGCTTGCGTAGCACTTTGCCGTAATTCTTCGTTGATGACTTTAAACTGTTTGATTGTTTGTGGCTCGTGATTAAAAATTTTCACTACTTTTTGTCCATGCATTATTTCTTCGATAAACCCGTTCACACGTCCTAAATCCCGTTGTTGCTTCCCAAAATGACGACTACTACGTCCTGCAATCATCCGGATCGTCACGATCATTATGGAAACAGAGACCATCACAACTAAGGTCAGTGGAACACTAATCGTGAACATGGCAATAAATACGCTGATAAAACTAACAACTGCTGCTACCAAATTAGGAATACTTTGTGAGATCATCTGGCGTAATGTATCTGTATCATTCGTAAAATGGCTCATGATATCTCCGTCAGAGTTCGAATCAAAATAGCGGATCGGCAGTGTTTCAAGATGGGTGAACATTTCATCCCTAATTGTTTTTTGCGTTCCTTCACTGATACGCACCATGATTAGGTTAAAACCTAAATTTGAAATAATTCCAACACCATAAATCAGCGCCATCGTTGTAATTGCCTTTAATAATCCAGAAAAATTAGGATTACTTTGGCCAAGTAGCGGTGTAATATAATCATCGATCACCACTTGTAAAAATAACGAGCCGCGAACATTGGCAAAGGTACTTAGTAAGATGAGAACCAGTACTAATATGAGCTGGAACTTGTAATTTTTAAACATATATGAAAATAGTCGTTTCAACGTTTTCACAGGATCTTGACTTTTGCGAATTCCTTTTGTTTGTTCATCACGCATCTTCTTCACCAAATCCTTTCTGTTGAGACTCATAAACTTCTTGATAAATCTGATTATTAGCCAATAATTCATCATGCGTTCCGATAGCGTCGATCAAGCCTTTATCCATCACAATAATACGATCAGAATCTTGAACAGAAGAAACGCGCTGACCTATAATAAATGTCGTCGTTCCAGGAATTTCTTTTCTCATGCCTTCTCGGATCAAACGATCTGTTTTCGTATCTACGGCACTTGTTGAATCATCTAAAATCAAAATTTTCGGTTTTTTCAACAATGCACGAGCAATACATAAACGTTGTTTTTGACCACCCGAAACATTATTTCCGCCTTGAGAAAGCATTGTGTCATATTTATCTGGAAATTCTTCGATAAAACTATCGGCCTGAGCAATTCTACACACTCTGATCAAATCCTCATCAGTCGCATCTTCATTTCCCCAACGCAGATTTTCTTTGATTGTTCCAGTAAACAATACATTATTTTGCAAAACCATACTCACTTGATCACGCAATGATTTTAGATCGTAATCCCGTACATCATGTCCGCCAACTTCAACTGATCCTTGTGTCACATCATATAATCTCGGAATCAACTGAACCAACGTCGACTTGGAACTACCTGTTCCACCAACAATTCCGATCACTTCACCTGATTTTATTTCCATATTTGCATGCATCAAAGCCAGTTTTTCAAGATCATTGGCATAACTGAAACTGACATCTTTAAAACGAACAGAACCGTCTGGAATTTCATAAAGTGGATTTGCATTGTTTTTTAAATCACTTTCCTCTGATAAAACTTCTGTGATCCGCTCAGCAGAAGTCCGGGCAATCAGCACGATTACAAAAACCATTGATAACATATTTAAACTCATTAAAATCTGCATTGTGTAGGTGAACATGCTGACTAATTCCCCAGTAGTTAACGTGCTTCCTACCACAAATTTTGCTCCTAACCATGAAATCAATAACATACAGGTATAAACTGCAAACTGTAAAATAGGATTATTGAAAGCAACAATACTTTGCGCTTTTGAAAATGTTTTGTAGATATCTTTAGAAACAGATTTAAATTTTTCATCTTCATGTTTTTCTCTCACATAAGATTTAACAACACGAATCCCTTGTAAATTTTCTTGTACAACGTTATTTAATTTATCGTAGATCCGAAAAACCTTATTGAAATTCGGATGAGCAAAGTAAATAACTGCTGCTAAACCAATCATCAGAAATGGCACAACGCCTAAATAAATCAATGATAAATCCTTATTGATACTATACGCCATCGCTAATGAAAAAATCATAATCAACGGACTACGAACTAAAAGTCGAATAATCATTTGATAGGCATTTTGAACATTGGTCACGTCCGTTGTCATCCGAGTAATCAAACTTGATGTAGAAAAACGATCGATATTTGAGAAAGAAAACCCTTGGATACGGACAAATAATTGATCTCGTAAATTTTTGGCAAAACCAGCAGAGGCAACAGCTGCGTAACGACCTGACATCGCACCAAAAAATAAAGCAATGATTGCACACACAAATAAAATTGCTCCATACATTAAAATAGCTTTTGTATCACCTTTTTCGATTCCATTATCGATCATCATCGCCATGACTAGGGGAATAATGATATCTAGGATCACTTCGCCTGTTACGTAAATCGGTGTAATGATGCTTTCTTTTTTATAGACACCTATATTGGCAATCAGTTTTTTTATCATGTAATCCGTTCACCTTCCTTATTTATTTTTTTGCTGTTTTCTGATAGTTTTTCCATCATATTAAAAAAAATTGTTATGTGTTCTTCTGAAATTCCTTGAACTAATAATTCATCGAATTTATGTAGCTTCACGATGTTTTCCCTGACTTTCTGTTGTCCTAGTTCAGTTAAAATAATCGTTTTGTAACGGTTGTCTTTTTCGCAACATTTTCTTTCGATGAATAAGCGTTTCTCCATGGTTTGTAACACGCCTGTCGCAGTGGACCGGCGAATATCAAATTCTTGCTCGATGTCTTTTTGATAAACGGGTACCTGTTGGCTATTACGGCGATGAATAAAATTTAGAATACGCATTTGGATGCTCGAAGAAGCTTCGCCGTCTTCTTTTAAGATTTCTGCTGCTTTTCGATTAAGTTCATTGGCTAGGATTCTGATTCTTAGACCGATTTTTCTGTCCATGATTTACCTCCTTGTCAAATAGTTCGGTTCCTAACTATGTTACGATAAGTGTTAGGGGCAGTCAAGTAAGAATTTCTCGAATAAAGTCCTGTTAAACATATTTTTCTAGCATTAATTTACAAAAAGAGGCGCTCCAAATAGAGCACCTCTTACTGCATTTATAGGTTTGTTCGACTTATCAACTATTAAAGATATTAAATTAACTACTTATAGTTTTATATCATTTTTTCTAATATTCATAAATTTCTGTTATAACTTGGATATTATTAGGTGCCTGTCCATTCAAAGAATGTCCTTTAATTTGAGTATCACTAATATAAAGATACTTCACACCCTTGGTAGTTCCATTATAATTAGATATCTGAAAAACTAACCCTCTACCGTTATATTTAATTACATGACATTTTGGAACATGAAAATAGTGAAATGCAGAACTATTTATTGCTCCCTTATCATATTCTTGAAAAACCAATATCCAGCCTGTCTTACAATCAGATAGTTTCTTTTTAGGTGTTATTGTTTGAAGCTCATTTAAAATCCAACCACCACTCCATAGAATTCCTGATTCCAGTTTAGTTTCAACTGATTTCCCATTTAATTGCAAATCATTTTTAAAATTCTTTACTCCAAAAATTTCTTCATTTCCATTTTTCTTCACAACTGTCTCATCAAAATTATCAATCGCACTCACATGCGTCTTCGGATAAAGTAAATTCCCTTTTTCTTCTAATTGTACGATATCTGCCATTATACTGCTCCCACCTTACTAAAAGTTATTGTTGGTAATGTATCTAATTTTTTCTTGTCAGCAGCACTCATTAATCCATTGACTACTTGTGTTGCTGTAGCTGTCGTTGTAGCATTTGCTCCGGCTGGTCCTTGTGGGCCTGTAGCGCCAGTTGCACCTTTTAAACCTTGTGGGCCAACCGCTCCTGTTGCTCCTGGGGTACCTTGTGGCCCGGCTGGACCTATGTCCCCTTTTTCTCCTTTGATCGTTGTTAATCCTTCCACAGCATTTACATGTGTTTTAGGATAAACAACAGCTCCATCACTTTTTAATTCAACGATATCTGTCATACTGTTCCCACCTTATCTATTGTTATACTTGTACCTTGGACACCTAAATCTTTGGCCGTTAACGTGATGTCTCCCGTTTTTCCATTGATTGATGTCACACCTGTTCCTGTTGATTCGATTTTGTCTAAACCGAGAATTGCGCTGACATGTGTTTCAGGAAAAACTTGACGCTGTACACCAGATTCATCAGTTTCCATAACTTTTTTGATCTCTACTTCATTTGCCATTACACTGAACCTACCTTTCTTAGGAAGAAAGTATTTTGTTTTTCACTGTCGATTTCAGCTATAACTAAAGCCGAAGCTTCTTTTTTGTGTCCTACTGTTCCTATTTTGGTCATACTATGATTCAAGCTGAATTTATCATCTTTGATCGTTCTAAGGATACCGGTTTCCCCACTTTTTAAAGTAAAATGAGCTTGTTTTAATTCATCGATTAGATTCAACAGATTACCAGCAGCATTTTCATCTAAAATTTCTTTGATCGTAGCAAACCACTTATCAAATTCTGCTCTTTGAGTGGTTGTCCATTGATCGTACCGCTCTTGATTTGTTGTGATCCATCCTTGAAACTCTGTAATGATACGTTTTAATTCCTCTTGTGCCACTATATACCAGTCATCATAAACTTCTTGGCACGTCTTCACCCATTCTGTGAAATAGCGTAAAATTTCTTCAAACGTCCAAATATAGTTACTATCTTTGATTCCATCATCATAAATACTTTCTTTAACTTGGTAAACAAAATCCCTTGTAGAAAATTGTTGGCGCCAACTTAAATCTTTCTGAAGTTCTCTAAAACTAAAGTAAGCAGTATTTTCTCCTACATTTTGCATATCATAATTTGTTAATGTGTATTGTAATTTTCCTTTTTTTGCATCAATGATTTTAGTGACTTTTTGCTCAGATAAACCGAGTCCGGCATGATGTCCTTGTTTGACGCAGAAAAATGGGGTTAAATTTGAAATGTCTTTTGGTTTTCCGTGCTCTGTTACGGTCACATCCAAAACTTGCGTTCCTTCATCGAATTGACGAATCATGATTGATGGAATGTTATCGTTTGATTGTGTGATTGATAAAAAAATTGGATATACAATTGACATTTACTCACTCCTTTCTAAAAATTGATTATTTTGGTGGGATGACGATTGAACTGATTTCGCTTGATCCGACCCAAGTACGTTCATATCTTTCGATAATTTGCCCTTTGCCAATATTTTGCTCATATGTTTGGAAACCACCATTTGTTAAACCTCGAATGACTCCTGTGTGACCGTAAGTATAGTCAACATTGAAGCCGCCAATATTTCCCCCGCGTTTCCAGTTGATTATGGCTCCTGTCATCAAGTCTTTATATTCAGGTTGATAGATAACTTTCCAACCGACTGCTGCCCAATCATATGAGCTGCCAATATCAGCCGCAGCTTCAGTATTTCCGATTACATGACTTAATGGATAGCTCGTTTGAGCACCTAAACCACAGCCGCCCAAAAAACCTGAATATTCTGCTGGTACAGCATAACATTGACCATTGCCCCAATAGCGACCAACTAATGATTCTAAATGATCCAACCCTGCTTTGCCTGCTCCAGTTGATGGTTTTAAATCTTTAAATTTGTTAAACCATTCTTGGGCATAGCCCTGTCTTTCTGGATGTGCATTTTTAGGTCGTTCAAAATTCATTTCAAAAGCATACGCAGCTGTAGCTGGGTCTGTAATTGCCTTAAAACCACTAACACTCGTTGGATTAACCGCGCCGATCCACTGCCCATTGTACATACACCAATCAATTAATTTTGCTTGCGCTAATGTTGATTGGTAATCATTTGTAATACCAGCGGCTCCAATCAAACGTTTAACGTACTCGCGACCATCCCAAGTTGGACTGCCAATTAGTGGGTAGCTTGAACCATCCCATTGCACTAAACCATAGGCTGGTCCACCGATTTGATCTGTGTCTGGATCCATCGTTCCACCAGTTTCTTGTTGAACGTTTCCTAAGATACCTGCAGCTGTGGCTTTGCTATAGCCATTGGAAGTTAGAAAACTCCACAAATCCCAAGCAAACTTGTCTGTTTGACTCGTTACTTCTGGTGGGTAACCACCACCAGTTCCACCACTACCGCCACTGCCATTTCCATTACCGGTGATTTCTTTGCCATTTAAGAATAATTTTCCTTTAATGTTTAGATTCCCATTAATGTTTAAGTCACCATTAATTTCTCCTTGTCCATGTAATCGCCATATTTTCTTAGTTGCGTTTGATTCTTTAGGGATTTCAAAAATAGCACTTGGAGCTCTTTCGTCTTTTGACACAGCGGACCCAATTGAAAACTGATAACCAGGAATTTGGCAAATTGCAACGCCTGCTGGTTCTTTGGTTTTTCCATCTACAACAGCACCAATCCACGCTTCTTCTTCGTTCTTTTTTTGATTTCTAAAAGCAATGGTTCCGTTTGACTGTAACTTGATTTGAAAATTATTATCTTTTTTTGTTTGAACAGTAACCCCTTCTAAGGTACCAGCTTGAATAAAATCAGCGTTAAATTTCCCATCAATCGTCCAAGCAGTTTTAGGTTTATTTGTAAATTTGTCTTTAACAAAACCTATTCCATCTGAGTTCATGATTAAAAAATGTTTACTATTCTCTAACGAACTCCCATTCATAAAGACTTGTTGATAGGGTTCTCGACTATTAGATTTCCCAGTCTCAATCCCGTTCATCAATTTTATCGAACCGCCTTTAGCACCACGGATAATATCATCTTGCCACTTAGAAATTTCTTCAGAATCATAAAAAGTCATCTTTTTCTCTTCTAAAGTATCGACATTGCCTTTTAACTCCGAAGTAGCTTTTGAAATGCTTTTCGTAATATTATCTCCTAAACCTGCTTCGACTTTTCCTGTTAAGCGATCGATTTTTACCTTGAAAATCCGAGTTTGATAATGATAGTTTCGATCATGGCGATGAATTGTGACTGTATTTCCAATTGTATCTCCACCTAAAATTTCTGTTTTAAATTGAACGAGTGGGCGAGAATATTCGATGAGTGAATCATATGTTTTTTTTAGTAATTTTTCTGGATTCTCTTCTTCATCAAATGTAATGACTTTTTCACGTCTTCTCATACCGCCGTTTTTGAGCGGAATGCCGTATTGTTTGGTCATTTCAGGAAATTCTAACCAGTTTTGTCCCTTTGGTTTATTCAAAGGTTTGCCATTTGCTTTTTTCCATTCAATAGATGTGAATTCAATACGCTTGCCTTTCCCATCACCAACGTCTTCTCCACGTCCGCGGCCGATCAAGCTTGTATACACTTGATTACGATCTTGTTCTTTGACAATGCTTAATGCCTTTTCACCGTACGTAAAACGCTGCTTGCTTTGTTCACCGATTTCACGATAAACTTCTATCCACTTGTCTGTAATGCCAATACCATCGATTTTATATTTAAATAGAATTTCACAGCCTTGTGCTTGAATGTTCTTTAACGCATCACGCACAGAAAGAAAACTGAAATCTTCTGTTATTGAAGGTAAATTTGAATCGAATTTCCCCAAGCGCCACTCTGTTTCTACCAACAGTTTTTGTAGCGTTGTTTTGATTGATTCATTTTTCACTTGTACATTTTTGATAACATAGGAATCTAGCTCATCAGGTGCGAAACTAATCCCTACAAAAGACAATATATTTTCCGTTTCACTGTCTAAAATAATTCTATACAAGCTATATGAAGATGATTCTTCTTTTACAGCCATGTAAGCTGCTTTTTTTAATTCCTCGTCATAAACGGCGGAGACATTTAGAGTATCATTCATTAATTCATCTTTATTCGAAGTGATTTCTTTTTCTTGTATCACTTCTATCAGCTCATTTTCTTTAACGATCCGAAGTAAATGTTGGCGCTCATCAAAGAAATAAACACTGTTGTTCATAGTTGTACCTCCCGATAAGAAATAATCATCTTGCCGTTGTTACAATGAACTGTTTGACCTTCTTTAATACTAAAATTTTCAAAATCACTTTCTAAATCAAGTAAGAAAGTCTGATCAAGTTCATTTACATAGACCTTCCCTTTTAAGAAATCAACAACAACCTGATCCTCAGGACTTAAATTGTAGCTAGTGATTTTGATCGTCTTTTCTCCGTTTGTAATAACCAAGGGACCAAATACCGCAACAGTCACTGCAATTTTTTCAGGTATTGTTTGATAGGGTAAGTATGTTGTAATATCTCCGTCTGTTTTTAATAAAACGGAGTATTTTTTGGGATCCGTGCAAAGAATTTCAAAACTTGCAATAATGCTATTGGTATCTCCGCGAACATCATCTGTAGTCATATATTGTCCGTGGTAATGATAATCTAAATCATCTTTAAAGCGAATTTCAACATCCGACTCTTTATAAAGCAAACGCATCAATTGACGGTATTTTTTTTGTACATCTTTTGCATCTTTGCCAATCAATTGATAGGTCACTTTGATAGTTCGAGCGGGTAGCTTTTGATTTAGTTTGATACTTCCAACCTGAGTTTCTTGAGTTTCTATCGTAAGAGATAGCATTTCCCTACCCGTTACAGCCAATGTACGATAGCCATCGATCATTTTTTCGAGATAAACACCGTCATACATCATCGCTGAAGAAGGAAGAATCAAATCATCTTTGTGGACTTTTTTTGTTGTGTCTTCAAAATAATACATTTTTCCCCTCCTTCTAAAAGGCTAAGTTAATAGCTGAATCTTGTCCCATTGCTTCAGAGATATCAGAAACAAAGGCTTTGAATTGTTGATTGCCGAGTTTTATGTTGAATGTTGCTGGTTGTTTTGTTTGGATCATCATTTGCTTACTGCTAGATTGGACAGATACATCTTGGACCGTTTCTAAATGTTGATCTAGGCTGTCTAAGCTAGGTAACATAATTTGAGAGGCTAGCTTGTCCATTGGTTGGTCAACTACATGGGTATTTCTTTCGATACCTACGGCTAAACCGGCTGGTAGCATTGCCCCGATTTCATCTCGCATCCAGCGTGATGGTGAGTGGATTTTGAACTTACCAGTAAAGAAATTTTGAATACTGCTACCAATATTCCCCAATGTTTTTAAAAGCCATTTAACTCCTGATTCGATCCCATCTATCAATCCTTGTATTATGTTCCCACCAATTTCAAATAAATCTACACCTGTAATTTCTTTGATTATTTCATTGGCCATTCTCCATCCTGCTGTGGCAATATCAGGTAAAAGTCCCATAATTCCTTCAATAAATGTCCATAACAACTTACCAGCAGCTAATAAAATATCAGGTAAACTATCCCATAACCCTTTACACAAAGTTGCGACAATTTTTATGGCTGCATCAATTAAGGTTGGCAACTGCTCTAGTAGTGTTCCTACTAACGTTGCAATTGCTTCTATAGCGACTGGTATCAAGGTTGGCAATACAGAGGCGATACCTTCTGCAAGTTTTGTTAAAACTTCAACCCCTTTTTTAATAATCTCAGGTAATTTATTCGTAATATTTGTAGTGAACGCTTGGATAATATTTGTTACCGTAGTAATGATTTGATTTTTATTAGCCATAATCCCATCTACTAAAGCAATCAATAGATCTAATCCGGTCATTAACAGCTGTGGCGCTGCAGATAATAAACTTGTCGCTAATGATTCAATCAACATTAAAGCGGCTGGGATAAGAGTAGGTAAGCTTTCGATTACACCTTGAACTAGTGCGCCTATCAGGTCAACTGCACTTTGCATGATCACAGGTAGATTTACAGAGATAGCTTCTGCCAAGCCAGCAACTAGTTGTGTTCCTGAGGCTATTAAAGCTGGTAATTTTGAAATAATTCCATCCACAAATCCAGTAATAATTTCCGGGCCCTTTTCAATTGCCGTTGTAATCATCTCTTGTAATTGACCACCAAATTTATTATTAACTAAACCTAGCCCCACAAGAGCTACTCCTAAAATAGCTGCTGGACCTAATGCTTTGAGTGCAAATCCAAAAACTGAGGTTAATCCTTGAACCATCGTACTCATAGCTGTTGTTCCCACACCTGCTGATTTCTGAATGCTTGAGCCTATTCCACCCAAAGATTTAGTTAGAAGCGGAACATTTTGAGTGGCATTTTTCATTCCTTCAGAAACTGATTCAAAGAAAATTTCCGCGTCTATCGCTTTTAACCCTATTTTATCCATTGCTGACGCTACACCAGTTTCCATGTTCAGCATAGATAGTACTGTTTTCGGAGCAAGATTACTGAACGTTCTAGCTACATCATTTGTAAAACCACTAACTTTACCTTCAATTACGTCGAAAGCTGGCAAAATACTTCCTGGTATATTTTTAAAAGATGAGCCAACTTTACCAAAAATACTCCCAACTTTATCTGTTGCACTATTTGCTTTATCAGCAAATAGATCAAAAGTTCCTGCGGCTTTACCAATTTGTTCCTGTGTAATTCCTCCAAAACTAGTAATTAAACTCTGAACATTAGATAATCCAAACCCATTTAGCAAACTATTTAGCGAGGTAAATGAAGCTTTTACTTCATTAAAATTTGCCGTAATTGTTGAAGAATCCATCGAGGAGTCAAAAAGTTTTACAATACTGTCATGTACTCTTTCAATATTTTCTAAAGCTCCATCAAGGGAAGTGTTCAATCCCATATCTACAGCTTTTAAAACCGCTATTACATCAATCTTTTTTTCCATTTCCCCCCTCCTTTCCTATGAATTAAAATTCGCGATCCAATTTTGAAGCTTCTCTTTATCAGGAGAAGTTCTTTTTTCTCTGCCAAGTATTTTCTCTTCTGCTTTGTGATAATCAAAGAATTTATCGAAAGTTCTAAAAACGGGTCTGCCTTTTCTTGTCTGTCCTGCCATGACTGTAGCCCACGCCTGCATATGAATTTCATATTGTCGATCCAATTGCTTTAATTGATAGGCTTTCATTCGCAGCTCATAATCAGGCATCGTCAAACGATCTATTTCATTAAAATCTTCGATCCTCAAGAAACGTAAACAGTTTAAACGAACCTGCTCATATACTTCATCAAAATCTATGTTATTTACGCTTGTGCTTCTTCTAACATCTTGCTGGTCATCATTCCGGTATATTCCGACTTTTTTAGCTCATCAATCACTTCTTCAAATAAATCTTTTGTCCCTTTTTGTTCAACATAATCTTCTAAAAATTTGACTGTCATTCGAGGTTTCTCTGTCATATTTGCAATCAACAAAACTTCAAAAAGCGTATCTACATCTGATAAAAGGAGATTTGAAACGATTGCCCCAACTCCTAGTTTTAATTGCATGCCGCCGCGTTCTACTGAGTACCGTTTGTTGATTTCTTTTAGAAAACCATACCCGAATTTACAGTCAAAG
Source organism: Enterococcus sp. DIV0212c (assembly GCF_017377505.1). Classification (GTDB taxonomy): domain Bacteria; phylum Bacillota; class Bacilli; order Lactobacillales; family Enterococcaceae; genus Enterococcus_L; species Enterococcus_L ikei. The sequence continues at coordinate 81,675 of NZ_JAFREN010000004.1, forward strand.
TTTTTTTCATTCATTGATAATTCCATGTCATTTCCTCCTAATTTTAAAAACTACAATAATTGTCTCGCTACAATAAACTATATAAAAGAGGCTAGAATCTAACCTCTTTCAAGTATTTAAGTCTGGGATGATTATGCTTTCGTTTCAACTTTTACAGTATCTTTAAATTCATAATCGCCACCGTCAGAAGTGTCCAATTCTAATGCCGCAAAACCATTCTTCCCAGCACCTTCGATTGCCCATTCTAAAGAATACTCCACTTTATTTTCAGCTGAATCCGTTTCTTCAAACGAAGTAAAGAAGCCTTCAAAATATTTTGCTTTGTATTTCCCTTCGTCTTTACCAGTACCAATTTCTTTAGTATTAATACGCCAAATTTGAACACGTTTATTTTCATCCATTGCTGTTTCTAATTTATCGATTTGAGTCGAACCGATTTTATACAAAGTTGTTGCTGTAACCGTTGTTTCTGTTGCACCTGGTGTCACCACGCTGCCGTCTTTGGTCACAGTTGATTCACTTTCTTTTGATTTTGAATAACCATTTTCGGTACTGTAGGCTAAGCCCCACGCGCTTTCATTTCCTTCGTCTTCGGCTAAACGAAAACGCCAAACTACATCTACTCCACTTAATGCTGTCATATGTTGATTTCCTCCTTAGTATTTTGTTGCTGTTTTAGTTCTTTTAATTGAGAAGCAAGCTGATTTTTTCGTTGTTGTTCTGCTTTCACTCTTTTTTGCAGCTTCTTGATAACTTTCAACTGTTTTTTTATTGTCTTATCTTGCTGCTCAAAAGTTAAATGCCGGTTACTATCCAAATAAACACCGTTCAATTTTGCTTTGACATCCCCTCTCATTTAAAGTCACGGGCGACTTTGATAATTGAACTCTTACAGCTGTTATTACTTGACGAGCCTAGTATACAAAGAAATACCGATCACAAACTCCCAGTTTTCTGTTAAGATTATCCCAACTTTCTTTTACTTTCCTGTCACTATTTGGATTCTTGACACTTATTTTTTGCAGTCTTAACCACTTACTATGGTAGAATAATAGAAGTTCTTCCTGTTTTAGTTCAGGAAAATCATGTGTAAAGGGGTGTGCTAATCATGTTGTTACAAAGATATAACGATGGTTTTGCAAAGATGATCCAGCAATATCAATTAAATGACGAACAATTACTTTTTACTGGAACTCCTGAAAGACCGATCCAAATTTCTCAGTCAACCCCTGCTATCCACCCGATTTTAGGAATAGACAACAACCGATTGACTAATTTTTTTGTTTTAGATGAAAAAAAAGATGTTGAGTTATATACAACAAATGAACAAGCAATTTTATTAAGAACCTTCTCCACTGATGAACGCTATCAAGGACAAGGCTATGCAAAAGCAGTATTACATGCGTTACCTGAATTTGTTCGGCTAAATTTTCCAGATAGAACAGAGTTGATTCTTGCTGTAAATAAAAAGAACATCGCAGCTCAAAACCTCTATGAAAAAACTGGCTTTCAGCGCTTAGAAAAAATTGTCCAAGGAGAATTTGGTCCATTGTATGTTATGACTATGAAGTTAGATTTTGATAAAAAGGAAGCGACAAGCAATGACTAAAATAATAATCGAAAATAAGCTACTTTATTTAAGAGAATTCACTCCAGATGATTTTGGGGATTTATGTTTGATTTTACAAGATGAGGAAACGATGTATGCCTATGAATCAGCTTTCTCAGAAGAAAAAGTAAGAGATTGGTTGAACTTGAATTTAAAAAGTTATCAAAAAAATGGCTTTGGTCTATGGGCTATCATCGATCAAAAAAGTAAAGCCTTTATCGGCCAATGCGGCATTGTTTATTCTGATGTAGAAGATGAATCATTATTAGAAGTCGGCTACTTGGTTAACAAACGCTATTGGAATCAAGGCTATGCAACTTCTGCTAGCCAATTATGTATTGCTTATGCAAAAGATGTATTAAACGCTAAGAAAATTTGTTCGATCATTCGAGATACAAATCTCTCTTCTCGAAAAGTTGCTGAAAAAAATGGAATGACTATTATCAAACAATTTGATAAAGATTATTCTGGTTTGCCAGTTCGACATTTTGTTTATAGTATTGATTTAAATAAGTAAGGAAAGTAGTGGATATCTTGTTATTTTTAGATCACAGTCCTGATTTAAGTCCCATTGATTTAGAAATTTATAAATATGTTGCATCTCACATCGATGAAGTAGTTTACATGCGCATTCGTGAGTTAGCCAAAGAAACCCATAGCAGTACCGCCAGTATTTTGCGGTTTTGTCGAAAGTTTGAGTGTGAAGGGTTTTCTGAATTTAAAATAAAATTGAATTTGTATCGAAAATCGTTAGCTGAACCTGTTACGACGCATGCTGTAGATGAAACATCTTTTACTAATTTTATCCAACGATCGACCGAAGCTTTTTACCAAGAACGGATTCAAGCATCTGCAAAATTGTTGTCTGAAAAAGATCTTGTCTTGTTTATTGGGACAGGATCATCGAATATTATTGCTGAATATGGTGCGTTGTATTTTTCTTCTATTTTTAGTATGGCATTTCATATTGAAGATCCAATCAATCACCCTGTGAACTTTTTCAATAAAAGTATGGCGAAAAATGTTTGTGTGATCGCCCTTTCTGTTAGTGGAGAAAATGAAGCGATCATTAATTATCTAAATCATTTTATTACCAATGACAGCTCGATCATTTCGATCACGAATAGTGAAAAATCACCGATTGCAGCCCTTTCTGATGTAAACATTCCATATTATATTTCAACGGAAAGAATTGGAGACAGCGACATTACGTCTCAAGTTCCTGCATTGTATACAGTGGAATACTTGGCCAAAGAAGTTCAAAAACAAAAACAAGACCACTCATAAAAATGAGAGGTCTTGTTTTTTAGTTTATTTTCCTTCTTTAAAAAATGCTGGTAAATATTGTTTATGTGCTTCCAATAATTCATCCATCACTTCTTTAGCAACATCACCACTAGTGATCAGTGGATTCATCGTAAATGCTTGTAGCAACGTACCATAATCTCCAGTAACAGCTGCTTCGATTGTTAATTCTTCCATTGATTTCATCACTTGTAGTAAACCACGTTCTTGTGGTTTAAAGCTACCAAAGTTATAAGGAACTGGACCTTTTCCAGTGATCGTACATGTTACTTCTACTGCACTTTCAGCTGGTAAATCTGTGATTGTGCCATTATTCCTAGTGCTGACAGTCATCGTTGTGCGTTTATCATTGTGAATTGAGTTGATAATTTCACACGCTGCATCGCTGTAGCGAGCGCCGCCGCGTTCTGCTAATTGTTTTGGTTTGTAATCTAAATTAGGATCTTTGTATAGTTCAAACAGTTCATGTTCGATTTCTTTTACCTTTTCAGCACGTGTGCCGTTGTTTTTAAAATCTTCCAATTCTTCGGCTAGCATTTTATCTGTATAATAGTAGTAATTATGATACGGACAAGGAACCATGTGTAGATTTTCAACTTGTTCCCAGATCAAGTTGTTGTCTTTAATGTTGGCTACAATTGATTTAGCATCGTCTTGTCCATACATCACTTTGATTAGCTCATCTGTACGGTCTTTACCATTTTTATCTGTGATTGTATGCCAATGTAAATGATTGATTCCTGCAAACTGGAAGAATAGATCACGATTATTTTCACCTAATAATGCTGCTTCTTCAAACACAGCATTAACTGGAATGTTACATAAACCGACCACTTTATCCCAGTTACCATAACGTAAAACAGCTTCTGTTACCATACCTGCTGGGTTCGTAAAGTTGATCAACCAAGCATTTGGACAAAGTTCTTTCATATCTTCTACAATATCTAAAATCACTGGAACAGTTCTCAACGCTTTAAAAATACCGCCGGCGCCATTCGTTTCTTGTCCGATCAAGCCATGACTTAATGGAATGCGTTCATCTAAAATACGGGCATCTAAAAGTCCCACACGTAATTGTGTTGTAACAAAATCGGCATCTTTCAATGCTTCACGACGATCTAACGTTAAATGAACTTCACAATCCACGCCTGCGGCTTTGACCATACGTTTAGCCATTGCTCCAACGATTTCTAGTTTTTCTTTTCCTGCTTCAATATCAACTAGCCATAACTCACGTACTGGCAATTCATCATAACGTTTAATAAACCCTTCAACTAATTCTGGCGTGTAACTTGATCCGCCGCCGATCGTAACGATTTTAATTCCTTTTGACATTTGTTTTCCTCCTATGCACTTTTCTTTGACTTAAGTATAGCTAGTTGCCAAGTTGTTGTACATGGATCACCGCACGATTGTTACATATTTGAGAAAAGGTCACTTGTTTCTATATAGTTACAAGGCGTTACATTTTTAGTCAATTACTCATTGATTATTTTTTTCTTAACTTCTCTTATACTATAGAAAATCAACACAGTTGCCAAAATCAATAGACCTATTATCAATAATAGACGTTTGCTATTTTCGCCCAGCAAAGGTAACTTTTGTGTATTTTCAGTTAGCGTCTGGTGGACCACATTGGTTACTTTATTTTTTACATAGATACATCTCACCACTTGATTATGCACGGCATATTTACCGAAATGTTCATCCTTTATTTCTTTCAAGGAATATTCTGGTATTTCTTTAATATCAACGCTATATGTTTGTCCTAATGCACCATTTTTTATCATCTGTTCTGCAAGGACATTTCCTTGTTCATCTTGATAATCAATCGTAACAGTCGAATCAGATAGTTCATTTTTGACTTGTTCATATGTATAAACGATTGATTGACTCTCTGGTTTAAAGGCTCCCGTCTGTTCACCGGTAATATTTTTTAACGTATATCCTTCAAATTCTCTGGCTCCGATTTGGTATGTTTCATCGATCAGGCCTTGTTTTATGGTAGGCTGTTCTAAATCATTGCCAGCTTCATCCTGGTAATAAGCTGTTACAGTTCCAAACTTTTCTTTATTTTTAGAATAGAGAAAGGTCACTTCTTGTGGATCTTTTGTAAACTGTCCAGAAACTGCTCCTTGCACTTCCTTCATAGTATAGTGGTCAATTTCCTTTTCTGGGATAGAAAACATTTCTCCAACCTTACCTTTAATGACCTCATTTTCTATGATTTTCTGCCCGTCTTCTGAAATATATCGGACGGTTACGGAAGAATCCATAGTTTGCGGAACTTCTTCTACGCCTTTACCTTCCATTGAATAGCCTAATTTTAAGTACCCATTTTCCATCTTCTTGACATTATAATGAATCGTAATAGTATACGTAAAATCCGCTTCTGGAATAATCGTTTTCGTATATACCTTATCTGATGGATATGTCTCTATTTCTGAATAAATCGTGTCACCGTTAAAATCAATCCAACCTCTTTGAGCTTCTTTAAATTGCATGGCATAAATTAAATTGATTTTATACTCATATCCTTTTTTCAGAGGAATTGATTTAGTCGCCGTTAGTTCTGCATCCCCTATGTTCGCAAAATTATTAATCACCATTTTTTGATTTAGTGATTGATTGACATGATTTTGAACAAATATCGAATCTTTATCAATACTTGGAAAACTTGAATTAAACTCAATTGTCCAACCGTTTGAAATATCTAACTCTACATTATTTTTATCGTCTTCAGCATAGCTGACTGATCCTATCGTTAAAAAAAATGAAATAATCAGCAAAGAAATAATCATGCACTTATTTTTTTTCATTCAATCTATTTCCTTTCTCACATATCTTAATTTTACTCGTTATTATTTACTGTTCATTTAGCTTTAAAGCCTGGAATAAAACGAAATAATCGTTTTATTCCAGACCCTAAATTTAAATATAATTCAATACAGATTTTCTTTTACTTAAAAAGAAAAGACACCTTGGTAGATTGTTTCTGATTCCATCCCTAATTCTTCCAGAACAGATTTGATTTCAACCGAATCTCCCACTGCCAACTCAAATGGTTTACTTTCATCATCTTTTAGCTCAATGATATATTCACCTTCTTCGTCTGTCATCACTTCAAATTGATACTCTTTTTCACCATGATGGACAACAGCTTTTATCTTAGCTTTTATATCTGCTTGTCCTGTAATTGACTGATCTCCAGCTGAAAGAGTTTTGATTGAAGGGGGTCTAGGAGCAACGATTGTTTCTGCTGTTTTACTTTGACCATACTCATCGATTACTTCCGCAGTTATTTCTGTTCCTACAGGGTATGGTTGCGGTAAAGTTATCATAAATTTCCCGTCTTCATCAGAGGTTACTTTAAATACTCTAGAGTTGATTTTAATTTCAACTTCTACATTTTTTCTTGTTGTTTCTCCAACTAGTTCCACATCAGCACTTGTAATAGTATCCGTAAATTTTACGTTCAATTCTTTATCGTAAATAACGATCATTTCTGTTGATATACTTACATTTCCAGCTATATCTTTAGCAGTTGCAGACACCTTAGTTCCAAAATCATAATTTTTATCTAAATAAATCGTGAAATCACCTTTGCTGTCAGCATGTTCTTGATAAATATCAGAATCCATGTTCAACGTTACCAAAGCATTTGGTTCAGCCTTTCCATGTGCTTCTTTGCTTTCGGTTGTTAGTTGTTCCAATTTTGGTGCATCGGGTGCAATCGTATCAATCACTTTTGTTTCCGCCTCTTTACTGCGATCTCCTGATTCTGTGATTTGGACACCTTTGATTGTTTCATTATAAATAAATGCTCGGCTAGCAGTTACAGCAAAACGTCCATCCGTATCTATTTTGCTTGTGCCCAAAATTTTTCCAAAAGCATCTTGGATTTCAATCTTATTTCCAGATTGACCTTTTCCAGTAATAACTTTTTGATCTGCTTCTGGTGCATCTAATACCGGAGCTTCTAATTTAGATTTTTCTACAATACCACCTTCACCATTTGTATCAAAAGCCAATTTTAAATAAACATTAGAAACCTTTGGAATCTTGTAATCAATTGTAATCACATAATCCATATCCTGTTCTGCGGTAAATGTTTTGGTATATAGATGATCTTTTGCATCATTTCCGTTTGGATCAGTGCTGGAAACTTTTTCACCATTAAAGTCAATTGATCCTGTGCCAGTTTTATTGAACTGCATCGCATAGATTAAATTAATTTTATACTCATTCCCTTTTTTCATTGGGATTTTTTTTGTTGCACGTAAGGTTGCTTCACCTATATTTGCAGCGTTATTGATGAGCATTTTCTGATGTAAAGATGCATTTTCTTTTCCTTCGATGAACACGTCTTCTACGTGGATATTAGGTAAACTACTTTTAAATTCAATATCCCATCCAACTGTTACATCTAACGGATCAACCACTTTTTTTACGGGATCATTTTTGTGCAAAAAAGCATTAGTATGTGATCTATCTTTTTCTTGGTATTGTGCTGCTGAAACTTCAGTTGTATTCAATAAGTAAGCACCTAAAAGTACTACCATCGGAATCGCATATTGAATTGTTTTTTTCTTCATAGAACACCTCTTCTTTTATGTCTATTACTGTACAGTTACAGTGATTGTATCGCTGTCTATCCCATTACTTGTTTGATAGATAGATAAAATATTTCCTTGTTTTAGGCCGCTTACTGGGATTCTAAAATTCCCAGCGTTATCTGCATTTCCTGAAAAAAATAACCCGTTATTTGAAAACACTTTAATTGAGGCATTTGAATCCGCTGTCCCGGTCACTTCTCTAGAAAGCTCATCCACTGTATTTACAGATGGAATTTTAGGATACACGATAATTTCCTTACTCTTTTTTGTACCATCTGGGAAAAATACTGACACTTCTACTTGAGTTGCAGCAGGGTAGGTTTTCCCATTCATATCTATTGTAAAATCTCCATTTGAATCTGATGTCCCCTCATAGATACGCGCTCGCATATTTTCAACGCTGACCTCTATCTTAGCGTTAGGAATTGTTTTACCTGTTATGATAGAATCTGATGTGTAAATTGGATTGATACCTATCTCATCATTAGCTGGTTTTACAATTGTTTTGGTACTTTCACTTCTATTTCCTTTTTCATCCGTAATGAATGCCTCTACACCTGTGCCCGCAGGATAGGTATGATCAAGTGTAATAGAAAATGTTCCGTCATTTTTTACTTTTTCACGATATTTTTCAACGCCCATGATCAAATCAACTTGTGTATTTGGTGCAGCGTTTCCTGTAACTGTCATATCTTTATCTGTAATTTCATTTAGTACAGGTTTTTCTAATTCAGTATGAGTTGATTGAACAGTACTAAAAGCAATCTCACTTCGATCCCCTTGGTTATTTTCTACAAAAGATTCAATCTGAGTTCCAGCTGGATAGGCCTTTTCCAAATTAATAGAAAATTTACCTGATTGAGAAACTGTATCTCTATATTTCTCTTTACCAATCATTACATTAATTGAGGTATTTGGAACAGCTGTTCCAGTGATCAAAGTATCTTTATCGGTCACAATATCCAATTTAGGTTTTTCTAACTGTTCAGATCCTGGTTTAAAAACAGTCACATTAATTGTTTTAGTCGTTGTTAAATTATTTTTATCTGTCACTGAATAGGTAACTAAATAGTTTCCTTCTTGTGCTGTATTGACCATACCAGAATAGCTGATTGACTTAGAAATATCTTCTCCATCTTGATCATAAGCAGTGACACCATCCAAATAATCAAATGATGTGTTCAAAGGAACCCTACGATCTTCAGCTTCAATTGTCGGAGGTAAAAGCGTCTCACCAGATGAAACAGTAAAATATCCTAATGGATAACTATCTGCAAGAATTCCTGTCAGTAACCAACGTTCATTTGCAGCAAGTAAATAAGTTGTATTTGGTTTTAAAACTCCTGCTTTTAGTGAAATAAACGTTTCTTTTCCATGTACATTAATTCGCCCCACAGCATATCTAGTGTTTCCACTTTCATCCAAAATAATCACATCAATATATCGATCCCAATAACTATTCTGTTTCGTTACACGTATAGTTGACGTTCTAGTTGATATTTGCCCATTATTTAAAAGGTCTCCTTCAAATACATCGTATTTATAGATAGCCCAATTTGCCGATTTCTGTATTTGTGCTTCAGAAATTGATGATCTTTTAGCGTTTTCTATATTCGTTGGTATATCAATGCTATCCTTTAGAGTATTCTGTTCGTTGATTGTTTCTGCATTCGCTTCATTTGCAATACCTCCGACACTAAAAAAGCATATAAATAAAAAATATAAAAAAATCATTTTTGTTTCAATTCTTTCTTTAAACATTTGATCATTCCTTTCAAGTTTGATAACACTACTTCTGTCACTTTTTAATCAGTCTCCGCCTTTCTTATTTTCTACAAATAGCTTTACAACATAATATTTATGAAAAAAATACTGCTGTATAATTTATATTAATACAAAATAAAATAGCACAATGTTCCTCAGGAACTTTATGCTATTTTTTTAATCTTATTTAAATATACATCTAATTTTGTTATCTTTTTGAAAAAAATAACAAACAAACGAACTAAAATGTGTTATCTTATTTTGTATGATTGTATTAATACATCAATTACGCTGGAGGACAAGTATGTTTATAGAAGATTTATTTAATTATCACACTCACCTTAAAGAAACAAATTCAGCATTCATTTTGCGATTATCTGAAAAAGAAACAATTACAACGATTTGGGTTAATGAGCACACCAATTTTACCAATAAAATTTTACCCAATCACTTATATTTTATTCAATCTGGCTATGTAAAATCTTCAGTAATCGATAAACAAGGAACCCTAAAATCCTTTGATTTATTAGGTCCTTCTGAATTTTTAGGATTAAATACTTTATTTCAAGTATCTAAATCAGACAGCCCTTGGTTATTTACATCTCTAGAAAAAGTCAAATTAGTAGTCATTCCTTACTACAAATTAAATTCTGCGGATAAAGAAATTTTTGATATGCTTTATAAAAATTTTTATCATCAGGCCCAGAAAGTCCATTTTTCTTGGTATATCTCTTCACTATCTGGTTATGAACGTGTCTTTACTTCACTTATTTTACTGGTTCATTATTTAGGTAAAAAATCTAAAAATTATTTTACATTACCTAAATTTGTAACTCATTCCTTGTTAGCTGAATTTTCCAATGTTTCTCGTCCCTATGTCACAAAAGTCCTTTTACAACTTGAAAATAAACAACTGATTCGATACCGTCATCGTATTATTAAATTTTGCAACAACAGCGATCTCCTATCTAAATATTTGAACGACTTTCTTTTTTGATACATACATACTATTTGGTAATAGAAACAACTTTTTTAGAATATAAGTTCTCCCAAAAAACTATTAATTATGTAACACAAATACTGTAAAAAACAGCCAGTTAGACTAATCTAACCATTGTTTGGGGCTCATAACGGATAAAAATAATCCGCATAAATTTAAATTTTTTAATAACTCCGTCAAAAAAAAACATTTGACATCAATTGGATTGTCAAATGTTTTTTTCTTTAATCGATCATCATACTCATTAAATGAACATCTAAAAATTCCCCATCATCAGTCTTCGCCCCACGAGACATAATCGCTTCTGTTTTAAATCCAATCTTTTCATAAACATGGACCGCACGTTGATTACGATGTTGAACAGTCAGTTCTAAACGACGAATCATTTCACTTTCTTTGGCCCACTCAATTAATTCCTCCATCATCAAGCTGCCTAAACCAAAACCCCAATAATCTTTTAGAATGCTAATTCCGATCTCTCCAATATGTTCCATACGATTTTTCGATGATGCTTTTACAGAAGCCGTACCAATGACTTTCCCGTCTGCTAAAGCAACCATCAACACATTGTTCGGTGATTCATAGAGATTTGCTAAGTTCTCGCTCATCTCATCCGGTGTCATTTCCATCCCTTTTTCATCCATTACCAAGTATGGTGTTTCACTGCCAATAACTTTTACTGCATGTAAAATCTCTACTGCATCATCTGGAATAGCTTCCCGAATTGTAAATTCAACCTCTGTCATATATTTTCCTCCACTTTTTTCTGAATACGTTTTAAAAAGTGCTCTGCCTGAGCGCCTATTGCCTGGATCGACAGTAATCGTTTTTCCATATCTTCAGAATCTTTTGCGATAGTGATATCCAAATAATCTGTTGGTAGAAATTCACCCAATAACTTTCCCCATTCAACAACAGATAACCCGTCTCCTTCAAAATATTCATCTAAGCCCAAATCATCCGCACCATTCTCGATACGATATACATCCATATGATAGAGTGGTAAACGTCCTTGCTGGTACTCACGAATGATTGTATACGTGGGACTTTTGATCATTTGATCGATCCCTAATCCTAAAGCAATCCCTTTAGTCATCGTGGTTTTTCCTGCGCCTAAATCCCCAGAAAGGATAATTGTATCGCCTGGATCAGCGACTAATCCAATCGTTTTTGCCAAAGCTTCCATCTCTTCAATATCATTGATTAAAATATCCATTTGTTCACCTACCCATTTGTTTAAACTTTCTATGTAGTGTAGTATACCGAATTATTGAAAAAAAAACTAGAGAATCAAAACAAAACGCTAATCGCTTTGTTCTGATTTTCTAGTACTCGTAATTAGTTCATCAATGTTTGTGCAGCAGTAATGATTGATAATTTGTAGATATCTTCTTCATTTGCTCCACGAGATAAATCTGAAACTGGTTTGTTCAATCCTTGTAAGATTGGACCAATTGCCTCAAAGTTACCTAAACGTTGTGCAATCTTATAGCCAATATTTCCTGATTGTAATTCTGGGAAAACAAAGACTGTCGCTTGTCCTGCAACAGGTGAATTTGGTGCTTTTAATTGAGCAACTGACGCAACATATGAAGCATCAAATTGTAATTCACCATCGATTTCAAGTTCAGGCGCTAAGCTTTTAGCGATTTTTGTTGCTTCAACGACTTTATCAACTTCAGGTGCTTTCGCAGAACCTTTTGTTGAAAAGCTCATCATCGCAACTTTTGGATCGATATCGAATAATTCAGCCGTTTTGGCACTATCGACTGCAATCTCAGCTAATTCTTGCGCTGTTGGGTTTACATTGATTGCGCAATCTGCAAAGATATATTTTTCTTGATCGCGACCACGAACCATGATCATTGCACCACTGGTACGGCTAACACCTGGTTTTGTTTTGATGATTTGTAGAGCTGGACGAACAGTGTCTCCAGTTGAGTGGATCGCACCACTGACCATACCATCAGCAAGGCCCATGTAAGTAAGCATTGTACCAAAGTAGTTTACGTCTTTTAAAATCTTACGAGCATCTTCATCTGTCACTTTTCCATTGCGTCGTTCAACAAACGCAGCAACCATATCTTCCCATCCGTCATAATTGTCAGGATCAATGATTGTAAAGCCAGAAGCTTTGATTCCGCGAGCATGTGCTGCTTCCACAATTGCCTCTTGTTTACCGATCAAGATCGGTTCCATTAATTCTTCTGCTTTCAAGCGAGCTGCAGCCCCTAAAATACGAGGATCTGTTGCTTCCGGGAAAACAATTTTGATGTTACGGCGAATGACTTTAAATTTTAAGCTATCGAATAATTCCACGATATACCCTCCAACTGATTATTTATACAAACTTATCATACACCATTCTTCAAGAAAATAACAGTTATTTCTAGCTGTATTAGTGTAAAAAATGCTTATTCTGATATTATTTTCACAAACTTCCCCCACTGCACTATAACAGAGCGGCCTGTTTTATGACACTGTATCAGGCAACTGCCAGTTAATTGGTGTCTCTCCCAATTGTTCCAAAGCTTGGTTAGTTTTTGAGAATGGCTTCGATCCAAAAAAACCACGGTGAGCAGCTAAAGGACTTGGATGTGGTGATTTAATAATGATATGTTTGCTCGTATCGATCATCTTGATTTTTTCTTGCGCTGGTTTCCCCCATAGAATAAATACAATCGGTTTATCACGTTCGTTAAGTTTTTTTATAATCGCATCTGTTAGGTTTTCCCATCCTTGACCACGATGTGAATAAGCTTGTCCGTTGCGAACTGTTAAAACAGTGTTTAATAAAAGAACCCCTTGTTTGGCCCAGCTTTCTAAAAAACCGTGTGAAACTGGCGGATACCCTAAATCAGCTTGAAGTTCTTTGTAAATGTTCATCAAAGACGGCGGCGTTCTCACACCTGGCTGCACAGAAAAACTCAACCCATGAGCTTGATTTGGCCCATGATAAGGATCTTGTCCTAATATCACGACTTTGACATCTTCATAAGGGGTTAATTCCAATGCAGAATAAATATGATACATATCTGGGTAAATAGTTTGCTCACTATACTCTTGTTTTAAAAATTCTCTTAAATGTAAATAATACTCTTTTGTAAATTCTTCCTCTAAAACTTCCTGCCAACTATTATGAATAATTGCTTTCATTAGTCGTCCTCCTTCATTTGATTCGTTTTTTAGGTATTAATAATTAATAGCTTTTATTCTGACGGCTTTTTTTTACACTTTTAGCATATCGGATTTTTAATGACGTGACAAGAGAATTTTTCTGCACTGAAACGGAAAAAACATGGTAAACTATAGATAAGTTAAATAAACGAGGAGTAGAAAATTTTATGATTAAATTAATTGCTTCAGATATGGATGGAACTTTACTGGATTCAAAAATGGGTATTTCAAGCGACAATGCTTCTGCTATCAGAGAGGCTGAACGTCTTGGTATTGAGTTTATGGTTGCTACCGGAAGAGCTTATACCGAAGCTAAACCAGCTTTGGAAGAAGCAGGCATCGAGTGTGCAATGATTACTTTAAATGGCGCTAAAGTATTTGACAAAGCGGGTAATTCACTTTTCACTGCAGGTATCGAGAAAAAAACAACTGCAGAAATTTTAGATATTTTAGATGCTCATGATATTTATTTTGAAGTCTCAACCAACAAAGGAATTTATTCTGAAAGACAAGAAAAAAGAATTGAGAACTTTGCTGCACATATCGCAACGACTATGCCACATTTGACATATAAAGTCGCTATTGCAATGGCTTCTGCTCACTTGTCTTTATTAGATATCACTTATATTGAAGATATGCGTTCTTTAATCAAACAAAATGATATTGAAGTCTTAAAAATCATTGGTTTCAGTATGGACGGTCCAAAAGTATTAGCTCCTGCAAGTACTCAAATCAGACAACTAGCAGATTTAGTCGTGACTTCATCTGCTCAAAATAATATTGAAATCAATCATAAAAATGCTCAAAAAGGAATCGCTGTTGCCCATGTTGCAAAAGATCGCGGAATTTCTGAAAAAGAAGTCATGACGATTGGTGATAATTTTAATGACGTTAGTATGCTCCAATGGGCTGATGTTAGCTTCGCCATGGGAAATGCCGAGTTGGAAGTCAAAGATCATGCTAAATATGTTACATCGACTAATCTAGAAAATGGTGTTGGTGAAGCAATTTTACGAGCTATCAGAGAAGATTTATAATCACTTAGACCGCTAAGCAATGATGAAAAGAGGTGAGATCGGTGTCTGAGTTTTTTATTCAAGAACAACAATTAAGTAATGTTACTAGAACCATTGTTAAAGACGAAGATGGCAAGTCTCTTTTCTTACTTGTCGGACGCTGGGGGACCAGAGGTGATGCCCTCTCTCTTTACACAATGAGCGGTGAACTCGTTGCCAGTATTAGACAAACTTCTTTTGCTTTTGGCTCACGTTTTGAACTCTACAAAGGTTTTGAAAAAGTTGGTGTATTACGAAAAATATTGAATTTAAATGCTGATTTTTACTATATTCAACACATGCACTGGACCGTTTTAGGTGATATTAGAAATCATCGTTACTCTATTTATCAAGTCAATCATAAAATTATGGAGATGAGCAAAGCAACACTTTTCTCTGGTGATTATTTTAGTTTGAATGTTACAAATGATGAGGATGCACCATTATGTATTTGCGTAGCTGCTGTGTTGGATTATTGGCTGTATAATAAAAAGAAAAATCAGAACCACAAGCCAAATATTGGTTGGGGCACGACTTGTTAAATAAAATAATAAAAAAATCAGCGAGGATTATTCGCTGATTTTTTTCTGCATATGATCGTATAAATGTCCGCTGATCATCATTTCAGCAACATCTTTAAATCCTTTACGACTATACAATTTCTTAGCATTAGGATTCCCTTTGTCTACACTTAATCCAATGACTTCTTTGCCATCTCTTTTAGCCATTTTTGGTAAAGCATCTAATAATTTAGAGCCAATTCCAGAGCCACGATATTTTTCATCGACCGAAATAGAATCTAGATACCATTCATTCGGCAAAGTTTCCGGATCAATAAATATTCTGATTTCTTCATCCAAATTGTATTTGCGCAATACTTTTTTTAAGGGTTCATCAATTATCGGTTCATCTTCATTTGGATACCCAAAGGCAATTCCAGCGACTTGTCCATCTTCTTCATAAACCAAACCTCGTTGATAACCGTAACGGTATGTTGGATCAGCTACAGCTTCAGCTAAGACTGCTAAGAGTGTTTCTTCTGGAATGATTTCCAATAAAGGTAATTCCATATCTTTTAAAATAACTAGAATCAACGGAGCAATAGCCTTTCCGTCTTCTTTTGTTGCAAAACGAATCATTGTTATTCCTCACTTTCTGTATTGAGTGTATCATTTATTCTTTGATAGCGCATTACATTCACTTGTTTTTTATTTGGTTTTAATAATTCGGCTTCTAACAGTTGTATTAATAAAGATATAATACTACGATATCGCTATTAAACATTATTATTCTTACTTCCTAATTTACAAAAAAAAGACACCCAATTGAGTGTCCTAATCTTTTTATTGAATTGTTACTTTAACATTATTTCTGCGTCCCCAAGTCAAACATTGATCAACAGATGGGAAATGTACATCAATAATGTTTCCTTTAATTGCACCACCAGTATCTCCAGCGACAGCAAATCCATATCCTTCTACTTCAACGAATGATCCCAAAGGAATCACACTTGGGTCAACCGCGATCACATTACTTTGTGAACGAAGATCGATCCCTGTTGCTGTAATGAATCCAGATCCAGCTTCTCTCCAAGAGTAAGCTGTTGATTGCATGTAAAGTACTCGACCATTTGCATTACCGTTACCAGCATTTCCACCAGTATTAGGTATTTCTTCTGGTTGAGATGGTGAAGTAATGGCCGGCGGTTCCTCGCTGCTTGAGCTTGAACTGCTGCTTGAATCACTACTTGAAGATGAACTACTACTTGAGCTTGATGCGGCAGTAGCCTCAGCTTTTCTTTGAGCTTCGGCAGCTGCTTCTTGTTGCTTTTTAGCTTCAGCGGCTTTCTTCTCATCAGTGATACGTTTTTCTTCTGTTTGTTTTTCGCTAGCGATTTGTTGTAATGCAGCTTGATTATCAGATAATTGCTGTTTTAAGGTTACAACTTGTTCATCCATTGCTGATGCTTCATCCTGTAATTTTGCTTCGTTGGTTTGTAATTCTTCTTGTTTGTTTTTTACAGTTTCTTGAAGTTCAGACAATTTTTCTTTATCTTTAGATAGACGATCGATTTTTTCTTTTTCTGCATTTTGTAAAATTGTCATCGCATACGCTTTATTAAAGAAATCAGATACACTCTCAGCATCTAATAATACTTGCCATGTACGCTGTTCCCCACTTAGTTGGACATCTTTCATACGATTTCCAACAACTTCTTTACGGCGTGCAATACTTTGTTCTGTCACTGTAATTTCAGCTTCAGAGTTCTTGATTGTTTCTTCAGCTTTTGAAATATCCACTTTAAGTTTTTCAATTTCAGTGTATTTTTCATTAACATCATTCAAAGCTGTATTGATATCTTCGCTAAGTGATGCTCCTGTTTGTGCGGCTTGTGTCTCTTTATCCTTCAGCGCGTCTAATGACTCTGCTGCGGCACCCATTGGAAGAGCAACATTTACTAGCATGATAGCAGCTAAAAATGGTATCAATTTTTTTACTTTCACTGAATCCAACACCTTTCCTAACTAAATCCAACTCTACCTATTATACTAATCTATAAGGGTTATATTATTTCAATAGCGTTACAATTTATTACATTTTAGCGAAAACACCCTTTTTTCTGTAACATTGCAGAAGGAAATCTCCCTTATTTTGCTACCCTAAAACCCAAATTTTCCCTATCATATCAGCCTTTCTTTTATGTTATAGCACACAGAAACAATCTGTTATACTTTATTAATATTACTTAGTATTTTTTTGGTTTTTATTGATAATTTCTTGTACTTCTGAAGGATTTTTCACATTTTTAAGCTTTAATTTAGGATAATTTCGTATCCAACGTCTCTGATTAAAGCTCATATGAGTAACTATTTTTTTGATTGTTGGTGTGTCTTTAAGTTCTTCTAACCAAGATGTCCATTCTGCATTTTTTACTTGTTTGCGCTCGTTGATTTCTCCTGATACGGACTCTTTTAGCTCAGAAATATTCACAGATAGTTCCTCACGTTTTTCATTTAAAACTGTAGATAATTCTTGTTTCCGCTCTTCAACAGCTGTGCTGATTTGAGTTGTAACCTTTTTGAATGACTGCATGTTGACTAATGTATAAATCAGATCGCTAATAATGATGACCAATAAAATAATTGGTAGAAACATGCCGAATTTCTCAGATAAAAACGTTTCAAACAGCATCACTTTTGGATGGATCACACGCACAATCAGCACACAACCAACACCCCAAAAAAGTGACACTGGCAGTGCAACACGGCCATTGATGTTAAACGGTACATCTTTATAATCCCACCAAGAAGCATGGAACAGCTTTTCCAATCCATAGCTAGTTAGATACTCTAAAATGGTTACTAGAACTGTTGATAATAAATACAAGACAATGATATTTTGTCTAAGTGGTTCTAAAAAGTAAAGAACACCTAAAATACCGAACCCATAAATTGGACAATAAGGCCCTACTAAAAAACCTCGGTAGATAAATTTTCCAGCTTTCAATGAACAATAAACAGTCTCCCACAGCCAACCGATAAATGAGTAGATGAAAAATAATAAAACGATTTTAATAAATTCATTCATAGTTTTTCTCCTTTAAAATAGTATTTACTAGTTATTGTAACAAATAATCATGATTTTATGCGAGCAACTTTATTCTCATGAAGGATTGATATACAATAGAAGGAAAGTTTGACTTTAGACATTACAGAGTGAAGCGAACGAAGCAACTCTAGCTTTTGTGCTATCTAACTTTACGGACTTCTCGGAAAAATGCTGAAGATTGAATGAAGCAAAAATCGTCTCAGTTGATTTTATTTGTTTTTAAGTTGAAACTGGTCAAGTCCGCTACATTTTTAAATCAAGGAGGAACCTATGATCCAATTACTGAAATACGCAAAGAAGTATCGCAAGCAAATTATTCTTGGTCCATTTTTTAAATTTTTAGAAGCTTGCTTTGAATTAGTTTTGCCATTATTTATGGCTCGTTTAGTTGATCAAGGTATTCGAAATAATGATTGGTCTTATGTTGTCCAGATGGCTGGTTGGATGTTTTTGATGTCAGTTATTGGGTTGATTTGCGTTTTGATTTGCCAATACTATTCTTCAATTGCTTCACAAGGTTTTGGTACGGAGTTGAGAAATCAACTGATGAAGAAAATCAATCAGCTTTCACATGCTGAATTGAACAGCTTTGGGACCGACACATTGATCACACGTATGACCAACGATATCAATCAATTACAATTAGCATTGGCGATGTTGATTCGTCTGGTGATTCGAGCACCTTTTTTAAGTATTGGTTCAGTTATTATGGCTTTTTATATCAATGTACAAATGGGGTTGATTTTTCTACTCATGTTACCGATTTTTTGTCTAATTCTTTATTTCATTATAAAAACAACTGTACCTTTATATAAAAAAGTTCAAGAAAAACTAGACTTATTAAACCGACAAATTAGCCAGAATCTAAGTGGCGTTCGGGTCATCCGAGCATTTGCTAGAAAACAAACAGAAGAAAAGCATGTCAATGAAGTAACGGATGATCTTTCTACTATTTATATTCGTGTTTCTAATATTTCAGCTTTATTGACACCTGCTACCACTTTAGTAATGAACCTTGGTATTTTGGCTTTGCTTTATCTTGGTGGGATCAAAGTCGAGATTGGTGGATTACAACAAGGTGAAGTGTTGGCTTTGATCAATTATATGAATCAGATGCTGCTTGCTTTGATCGTTGTTTCCAATTTAGTAATCATTTTTACACGCGCTTCAGCCTCTGCATCAAGAGTTCAGGAAGTACTTTCTGTCGTTCCTAGTATTCAACCAGATCTCGATAAAACAGCTTCTGAGAATCAATCAGAAGGAATCGTGTTCGATCATGTATCCTTCCGTTATCAACCGACAGCAGGATTGGCTTTGACAGATATTTCATTAAAGATCCCCAAAAACTCAATTCTAGGAATCACTGGACCAACTGGCGGAGGAAAAAGTACACTAACTCAATTGATTCCGCGCTTTTATGATACGAGCGAAGGCAATCTCTTTGTCGATGGTATCAATGTGCGTGACTGGTCTATAGAAAAACTACGCAAAAAAATTGCGATTACACCTCAAACAGCGGTTTTATTTACTGGTACAATTAGAGAAAATCTCCAATGGGGCAAAACTAATGCGACTGACGAAGAATGCTGGCAAGCTTTGGAAACCGCTCAATGTAAAGATTTCGTCGAAAACCTAAGTGAAGGTTTAGATACACCAGTATACGAAGGCGGTAAAAACTTTTCTGGCGGTCAAAAACAGCGATTGACGATTGCCCGTGCGTTGATCCGTAAACCGGATGTGCTGATTCTAGATGATTCTTTAAGTGCCTTAGATTATCAAACCGATCTAAATTTACGAACAGCTCTACAGCAGGATTTAACAGAAACAACCTTGATTTTGATTTCTCAACGGATCAGCTCGATTCAACAAGCAGATCAAATTTTAGTCTTAGCTAGCGGCAAACAAGTTGGGCTGGGCACTCATGAAGAATTGTTACAACATTCCACAGCCTATCAAGAAATCGTTGCTTCACAAAAGGAGGAGGATTAATCATGATGACGAAAAAAACAGCCAATAATTCATTTAATCGCTTCATGCCTTATTTACTCCGTTATCCTAAGGAAATGATTGCTGCCGTTTTTCTTGGTATTCTTAGCGGTTTAACA
This sequence comes from Enterococcus sp. DIV0212c, assembly GCF_017377505.1. Classification (GTDB taxonomy): domain Bacteria; phylum Bacillota; class Bacilli; order Lactobacillales; family Enterococcaceae; genus Enterococcus_L; species Enterococcus_L ikei. Next base: position 101,915 of record NZ_JAFREN010000004.1, read on the forward strand.
ACTGTTTTAATGACTTATTATATGGGAAAATCTGTTGATACCATGGTTGCACAAGGTCACGTTGATTTTTCACGTCTCTTGCAGCTCCTCAGTACATTAGCTGGTATTTTGATCATTACTGTTGTCAGTCAATGGCTGATCCAGCGCTTAGGAAATCGTGTGTCTTATCTTGCCGTTGCAGAACTAAGAAAAGATGCTTTTGCTCATTTAAATCGCCTACCTTTAAATTATTATGACCAGACTTCTCATGGAAATATCGTTAGTCGTTTTACTAATGATATGGATAATATTTCAGTTGCCTGCTCAGCTGTTTTTAATCAGTTATTTTCTGGACTATCTGTGGTGATCATCGCATTTTTCTTTATGCTTAAACTTAGTCCTATACTCACAGCTGTCGTTTTGATTTCAACGCCAGTCATTTTTCTAGTCAACTGGGTCGTTGCAAAATCGTCTCAGAAAAACTTTTCTGCTCAACAAAAAATTGTGGGTGAAATTTCTGGCTACGTTTCTGAAATGGTTGGCAATCAAAAAATCGTTAAGGCCTTTCAACAAGAGCAAGTCTCTCAGCTACGCTTTGAGGCATTAAATCAACAATTGTATGCGCGAGGACAAAAAGCTCAATTTTCATCGTCCCTAACAAATCCACTTTCTCGTTTTATTGACCATTTAGCTTATTTATCGATTGGTCTTGTTGGCGGATTATTATTATTAAGCGGTAATTCGGCTATTACGATTGGCGTGATTTCCAGTTTCACGATCTACTCCAGCCAGTTTTCTAAACCTTTTATCGAGTTGTCAGGAATCACTACACAAATTCAAACAGCTCTAGCTGGATTAGATCGTACTTTTGAAATCATCAGCCAACCAGAAGAAAAACCAGATGGGAAGCATGCTTTTGTTTTAACTAATGTCGAAGGAAAAGTTGTTTTTGATCACGTCGATTTTGCTTATACACCTACAAAACCATTGATCCAAGACTTTAATTTGACAGCCTCTCCTGGTGAAACAATCGCAATTGTTGGGAAAACAGGCGCTGGCAAGTCAACCTTAGTCAATTTACTGATGCGTTTTTATGAGGTTGATAGTGGTCAAATTTTGATCGACGGTCATAACATCACACAGGTCACAAGAGATAGCTTACGTAAAAGTTTTGGGATGGTTTTGCAAGATACTTGGTTATTTGACAGCACTATTCGTGATAATCTGACTTACGGAAACGCTGAAGCAACGGATGAGCAAATCGAAGCAGCTATGAAAAAAGCCTATATTTTTGATTTTGTAACTCGTTTGCCTAAAGGATTAGATACAATGATCGGTGCTAGTGGGATCAAGATTTCCGAAGGGCAACGGCAATTGATGACGATCGCCAGAACAATGATCAGTAATCCCCCGATGTTGATTTTAGATGAAGCGACTAGTTCTGTTGATACGTTGACTGAGAAAAACATTCAAGATGCTTTTTTACAAATGATGGACGGACGAACAAGCTTTGTGATTGCCCATCGCCTTTCAACGATCAAAAATGCAGACAAAATTTTAGTCATGGAACAAGGTTCTGTGGTAGAAATCGGGAGTCATGATGAATTGATCCAGAAAAAAGATGGTTATTATCACGCCTTATACGAAGCTCAATTTAAAAATCAAGTATAAGAAACAAAAAGCCTCAAACTTCCTTGGGATGTAGGAAAGTTTGAGGTTTTTTTTATTTAAAATTGGTTAATGATCTATTCAAAAATTGCTTATAAGGAACTTTATTCCCTAAATAATAGGTAGCAACTACTTGTATCGGGAAAAAGATGATATTCTTCACGATTCTAGGCGCCCACCAAGCGAGATTGGAAATATTTACACCATACATTAAACCAAGCCATAACGGTGTTAGGAACATGTGAATAATCAAGGTAACTGATAAAGTCGCCATAATTACTCTTTTCCAAGTTAATTCTTTCTTAAAATAGAAGAAACCATAAATCGCACCAGAGATAAACGCATTCAACGTAAATCCAGGGAAATAAGGTCCTTTAGGAAATAACAGCATACCGACTGTATCCGCTACGGCACTACCGATTCCTGTCCAGAATGGGCCAAAAAGAATTCCCATCAATGATTCTGGAATAAAGGTCAAACTAATTCGTAAAAATTGGGTTTCAAACGAAATAAATCGTGTAAAAACCACCATTAACGCAATCAATAAACTCATCAGCGTAATGGTCCGTGTATCAATTTTTCTTTTCTTCATTTCTAGCATCTCCTCTAAGAGCTGCTACACAAAATATGCAGCGAATGCGAAAACAAAACCGCGAATATAGAAAAGTGGAACGAACCGCTTATCTCTTTTGAAAATTAGGAAAGTAGCATTGAAACGTTCTTTGTTTCACTGATACTTTATCTATTTTCCTAAAGAGATGGTTCGTGCAACTAGATCATAGAAAAGCGGAATGAAGCGTTTAGCCTTTTAGAAAGTTAGGAATCTGAACGTGGAACGCCTTTTGTTCCATGTGAAGATTATCTACTTTCCTCAAAGGCTGCTTCATGCAACTAGATCACTGAAAAGCGGAATGAACTCATTCAGCTTCAACTGAAAAATAGGGAATACTGATTGTGGCGCTTTTTACCACTAGCATTATTCATCTTTTTTCCGAGAAGCTAGTTCATACAGCTAGATCACTTTTCTCATATATTCTTCGTCCGAAAGGCAACATCCCATCCTTTCGGCACTTAACGCTTTATTTCCTACTCTGTTTTATTTAGGCCTAAGCCTAAAGGAAATATAGCATATTCCCCACATTGCTGCAACTAACTTTGGCGAACTAACATCAGAAAGACAAAGGCTTATTATCTAATTCATGAACGACATTTCTAAAGTCTGCAAAACCTGCTTGCAATCCTCTCAATAAAATTTCAGCTGTTCCAATATTGGTCGCCAAAGGAATCTCGTAAACATCACTCAACCGAATCAACGCCGTAACATCAGGCTCATGTGGTTGTGCTGCTAATGGATCTCGTAAAAAAATCACCATATCCAGCTTATCTTCTGAAATCATCGCTCCAATTTGCTGATCACCGCCTAAAGGTCCTGATTTAAACCGATATACTGGCAGGCCTGTAGCTTCCGAAATTCTCAAACCAGTCGTTCCTGTAGCAAATAGTTCATGTTCTTTTAATATCGGTTGATATGCCAAGGTCAATTTGACCATTAAATCTTTTTTTCGATCATGCGCTATCAATGCAATTTTCATCGTTGATCCCTCAATTCACTTATTTTCCCTATTATAACAAAATCTTCTACTATAAAGACAAAGGATTGTTTGAGATTTGTCACTTTGACGAAAAAATGAATTTTTTCTTGTGCAACCTTCCGTTGAGCATGTACAGCGCTTTCATTTATACTATGAATATAATAAAAAAGAAAAGAGTGACGACAATGGTAGAAATGGCGTTAAAAAATGTCTATAAAAAATATGATAATGCAGAAAACTATTCTGTAACAGATTTTAACTTAGAAATTGCAGACCGTGAATTCATTGTTTTTGTAGGTCCTTCTGGCTGTGGTAAATCAACAACTCTGCGTATGATTGCAGGCTTGGAAGATATCACAGAAGGTGAACTGTCAATCGGTGATAAAGTAATGAATGATGTTGCACCAAAAGACCGAGATATTGCTATGGTTTTCCAAAATTATGCTCTTTACCCACATATGACTGTTTTTGATAACATGGCTTTTGGGTTGAAACTTCGTAAATATGACAAAGCTGAAATCAAACAACGAGTAGAAAATGCTGCTGAAATTTTAGGATTGACTGAATATTTAAAACGTAAACCTGCCGCATTATCTGGTGGACAACGCCAACGTGTTGCTTTAGGTCGGGCCATTGTTCGTGATGCAAAAGTCTTCTTGATGGATGAGCCATTATCCAATTTAGATGCAAAATTACGGGTAGCTATGCGTGCTGAAATCGCTAAATTACATCGTCGTTTGGAAACCACAACTATTTATGTTACTCACGATCAAACAGAAGCGATGACTATGGCAGACCGAATCGTTATCATGAAAGACGGCTTTATTCAACAAATCGGGTCACCAAAAGAAGTCTACAATACACCGAATAATATCTTTGTCGCAGGCTTTATCGGATCCCCTGCCATGAATTTCTTTAATGTAACATTAAACAACGGAGTTATTCGTGACGGACATGGATTAGAATTAATAATTCCAGAAGGTAAAAACAAATTATTAGTTGAAAAAGGCTATGAAGGCAAACCAGTTATTTTTGGTATTAGACCTGAAGATATTCACAGTGAACAAGTTGCTTTAGATACAATGAATGATGCTGTCGTCCGCTCTGAGGTTGTGGTATCCGAACTATTAGGTGCTGAAACAATGCTTTATACAAAATTAGGTGACACAGAATTTATTTCAAAAGTGGATGCTCGTGATTTCCATAAACCTGAAGAAATGGTTGACTTAGCTTTCAATATTAGTAAAGCTCACTTCTTCGATCCAGAAACTGAACAAGTCATCAAATTACCTTAGACAACAAAAAATGAGCAGCGGACAAATTCGCTGCTCATTTTTTATTGCTGTGGTTCAATCTCTTGGGGAAGATCGTTCACCTTTACTTGTTCCAATTTTTTAGCTTGACTAAATACTGGAATATCAAATTGTTTACTTAATGCATTTGCCACAAAATAAGCAATGTTGTAGTCGATTAAACTATGGATCAGTCCGCCAAGTCCCATCAATAAAAAGATCGAGTACATATATCCTTGTGTATAATATGTTTCCGGCATGTTCCCCATTGTATAAAAAACACTTACTACAGCTAATTCCGCAGCAGAATGTATTAAGCCAATCATTAAATTGAATAGCTGAAAATGCCCATTGAAGAAAACAACTTTATTTTTAGATAAAACAATTGTAGGATGCTTCTGCAAATAACGTGCACCTATTACTGCGAATAACAAATGAGAAAGTGCTCTTAAAGCAATAATTGGTGTTGCCGATAAGAAAAAACCAAATCCTGTTCCTAAACTTACCGCAACCGCTACACCTGGCGAAAAAAACATCGCTAGAAATAATGGTACATGACTAGCTAAAGTAAAAGAAGCTGGTCCTATGGTGATTCTCGGCATCACCATGGGAATAATAATCCCCATCGCAACCAATAAAGCGGCAATCGTTAAATGTCTGACTGAATTCTTTTTCATGTTCTCCTCCGATGTGTCTTGACATATCTGACATTTTTTATTTTACGAGAAAAAGCCAAAGGTGTCAAGACACATCTGGATTTATTTTAACCTAAAAACACCTCAACGATTCGATCATTAGAATCATTGAGGTATTTCTTATTCATCCACTGTACTTTTCAACTTAGAATAAACCAACAATCTTCCCATCAGAATCAACATCGATTTTTTCGTAAGCGGCTTTTTTCGGTAGTCCAGGCATCGTCATCACGGTTCCTGTGTAAGCCACAATAAATCCTGCACCTGCTGATATTTTAATATTACTGATGGTTATCGTAAAGTCAGATGGTCTTCCCAATTTTGTTTGATCATCTGAAAATGAATATTGCGTCTTAGCCATACAAATCGGTAAATGACCAAATCCAAGTTTTTCCAATTTAGCGATTTCTCTTTCAGCAATCGGTTCATAGCGAACAGCATTCCCACCGTAAACTTTCTCTACGATTGCACTAATTTTTTCTTTGATCGACAATTCATCTGGATAAGCAAATGAAAAATGATTTTCCTGCTCTGATAGACGAACAACTTCTCTGGCTAATTCTTCACCGCCAGCACCACCATGCGCCCAAACGTCTGAAAGAACCACATTTACATTGCGTTTTTCACATTCTTTTTTTACCAGCTCAAGTTCTGCATCTGTATCTGTAGGAAACTTGTTGATTGCAACAACCGTTGGTAAGCCAAAAACAGTCGTTGTGTTTTCGATATGTTTTAAAAGATTCGGTAAGCCTTTTGTTAAAGCAGCTACATTTTCAACACCTAGCTGATCTTTCGGTATACCGCCATGCATTTTTAACGCGCGAACAGTTGCAACTACTACAACTGCTGAAGGACGAATACCAGATTTTCGACATTTGATATCAATAAATTTTTCTGCCCCTAAATCGGCACCAAACCCACCTTCTGTTACGACATAATCTGCTAATTTTTTAGCTGTATTCGTTGCGATCACACTGTTACAGCCGTGAGCAATATTTGCAAACGGTCCACCATGAATCAACGCTGGATTATTTTCTAGTGTTTGAACTAAATTAGGTTTGATCGCATCTTTCAACAAAGCAGTCATTGCGCCTTGCGCATTTAAATCTCTGGCTGTAACTGGCTGATTGTCATAAGTATAGCCGATAATGATATTGGCTAGGTTTTCTTTTAGGTCTTCGATATCATTGGATAAACATAAAATTGCCATGATTTCTGATGCAACTGTGATTTCAAATCCATCTTCTCTAGGGACACCATTGACCCTAGCACCTAGACCATCAACGATATGTCTTAATTGACGATCATTCATATCCACCGCTCTTTTCCAAGTGATTCGGCGATTATCGATGCCTAGCTCATTCCCTTGAAAAATATGGTTATCAATAATTGCTGCTAACAAATTATTTGCCGCCCCAATGGCATGAAAATCCCCTGTAAAATGCAGATTGATATCTTCCATAGGTACAACTTGAGCATAGCCGCCGCCTGCCGCTCCTCCTTTGATCCCGAAAACTGGTCCTAAAGAAGGCTCTCTTAAAGCAATGATTGTATCTTTTCCGATTCGATTTAAAGCATCTCCTAAGCCAACAACAGTTGTTGTTTTCCCTTCACCAGCTGGCGTTGGCGTAATTGCTGTGACCAAAATGACTTTCCCATTTTTATCTGCTTTAATTTTTTCAACTTCAATTTTTGCTTTATATTTTCCATATAATTCAAATTGATCTTCATTCAATCCGATTTTTTCTGCCACTTTGGTGACTGGCAGCATCGTTGCTTCTTGCGCAATTTCAATATCTGATTTGACCACATTTTCCCCTCCGTTTCACCATATCTTTAATAATGTCAGCCTTTTTTCAACCAAGACATCGCTGTATCTGTATACACTTTTACACCTTCGACTAAGGCAGATTCATCAAAAACAATCGCTGGATTATGCAGATTGATATTTTCTTCTGATGCAACCAAAAGAACAGTTGTCGTTGGAATCAATTGACTGATTTCGCCAAAATCCTCACTGCCCATAAGCGGCGTTGATGTAGGAATCGCAACAATTCGGTCAGCTCCAAAAGTCTCTGTTAATGATTTTTTAGTAAATGCTGTCAAGTCTGGATCATTCACATTCGTAGTACAGCCATTCGTGAAAACGACTTCTGCTTCTGCGCGAAAGGCCTTGGCAATATTTTCAGCCATTGCTGTCATGCGTTCTTTAACTTGTGTGCGTACCTCTTCTTTTAATGTCCGCAAAGTACCTTTCATCACGGTTGTTTCTGGAATAATATTTGAAGCGCCTGGAGTTCCTCCAGTAAATTCACCGATAGTTAAAACAAAACGTTCTTCCGAGCCAATCTCTCTAGCTGAAAGTTCTTGTAAAGCTGTATAAATATGGACCGCTACATTGATTGGATCGATCGATGTCTCTGGTTGAGAGCCATGTCCGCCTCGTCCTTTGATATTGATCTCAAACCAATCCGCACTGGCCATAAACGTTCCTGCGGGTGTCGGCATGATTTGTCCAGCTTTAAGTCCTTTAAAAGGAAAAACATGAATCATCATCCCTGCATCTACTTTAGGATTCTCTAGTACCTGATTTTCGATGCAATCTTTTGAACCTGAAAGAATTTCTTCACCTGGTTGAAATAGTAATTTTACTTGCCCTTCTAATTCATCTTCAAATTCTTTTAATAGTTTAGCCGCTCCCAACATCATCGTTGTGTGCATATCATGTCCGCAAGCATGCATATAACCATTTTCAGATTTAAACGGTAAATCAGTTAATTCTCGAATCGGCAATGCATCCATATCGCCACGTAATAAAAATGTTTTCCCACTCTTTTTACCAGCTAATGCTGTGACACCAGATTTTCCGCAAGGTTGGGGATCGTAGCCATATTCTGTGAGTTTTTCTTTTACAAAAGTAACGGTATTCGGCAACTCCATTCCAATCTCTGGATTCTGATGAAGATGTCTTCTAATTTGAATCAGTTCTTCTTCTAAGCTATCGGCAAATCCTTTTTGTTTTTCTGTCAGCATTATTTTTTCTCCTCTTCTTTTAAAACTAAGCGACTTTTGATGGCTTTGTAAAAATAAATCGAGCATTCGTATTTATTATCAACCAATAATCAACCAAAGCTAACGATAAGAAGCTTCTCTTATTATAGTACCAAACATTTCAGATTATTTGCCATGTTTCTGTTATTTTTTCGGTATTGTGTGGATACCCAAACCTTGGAGATTTTCGTAAGCCTCTCCCACGCCTTCATTATACGTTGGATGTGGATGGATAATTGCAGTCACTTCATCAATCGTTAAACCGTTAACAATCGCAGTTGTAAATTCACTGATCATATCAGTTGCTCGATCACACATTAACTGAGCACCAATGATTTTGTTATTATTTTCATCAGCAACAACTTTGATAAATCCTAACGAAGTCCCTTTGATCATTGTTTTTCCATTTCCAGCCATAGTATATTTACCGATTTTCACTGAGATTCCTTGATCTTTTGCCTCAGCTTCTGTAATGCCAACAGAGGCAATTTCGGGTGTTGTATAAATACAAGATGGGCTATTATTTAAGTCATACTCTGGTGATTGCTGATTCATTGCCAAAACAGCATTTACCCCTTGCGCCGAAGCGACATGCGCCAGTTGTTCTCCACGACTTGCGACATCTCCGATCGCATAAATTCCTTTGATCGATGTTTCAAATGTGTCATCTACCCAGATGCTTTGATTTTCTATTGTTATATTTAAGTTAGGCGCAAATATTCCCTCAAAACTCGATTTTCGACCTGTAGCAATCAAAACAGCATCACTTGTGACTGAGCTTTCTTTCCCTTTAATAGTATAGTTACAGGTCAACTGTTGTTCTTTGGTAATGCTGGTAACAATCGATTTGGTCGCTATTTTGATTCCTTGTTTTTTTAAAACCATTGCTAATTTTTTGGAAATCTCACTGTCAAAATTGGGAAGTAAGGTATCCGCCGTTTCGATAATCGTTACTTCACAGCCCAATGCATTAAAAATAGTTGCAAATTCTACACCGATCACACCACCACCAATAATCGTCAGTTGCTTATAATTATTTGGCTGTGCTAAAAGCTCATTACTTGTCAATACACCTGACAAATCACTACCAGGAATTGGTGGAATCGCTGGTTTTGAACCTGTTGCAATCAGTATTTTTGCGGCTTTATATATTACGCCTGCAACATCCACTGAATCAGCGCTTATGATTTTAGCTTTTCCATTAATCAATTCAATGTTATTTGCCTTAACTAAGCTTTCAATTCCCTGAACCAGATTATCGACTACTTGATTTTTATGGGCATAGATTTCATCCATATCGATCCGAATATCACTAATATGAATGCCGTTTTTGCCAGCATTTTTTGCCTCATGAACAATTTCAGCAGAGTGTAACAAAGCTTTCGTTGGAATACAGCCTCGATTTAAACAAGTACCGCCAACACGATCACTTTCAACTATAGCTACTTTCATTCCCAGCTGGGCAGCTTTGATTGCTGCCACATAACCACCAGGGCCTGCACCAATTACAATTAGATCATACCTCACCTTTTCAACTCCTCTTTTCACTCCGTCTTAAAATCGTAACGAACGATTGGATGTCTCGCTGCTCTAACTTCGTCCACTCGATGGATTTGAGCATGCAGCGGATATTCGTGGAACGCTTCTGGATTTTTATGGGCAGCTTCATATAGCTTACGATAAACCTTGATTGCATCATCCATTCGTTCTTTTGACTCAGTTTCAGGCGGCTCTATCATTAGCGCTTCCGGCACCGTCAAAGGGAAATACATTGTCGGCGGATACATCTTATAATCCAAAATCCCTTTAGCCATATCTAAAGCCGTGACCCCTGTTTCTTTTTTCAATTTATCCAAGCTGATAACAAATTCATGCATACATGTCTCGCCATACGGTACTTCAAATATGTCTTTTAATTCATGAAGCATATAATTGGCGTTCAATACCGCACCTTTAGAAGCTGAAGAAATTCCTTCTGATCCTAAAAATAATATATAAGTCAACGCACGTAAAAATACTGAAAATTGACCATAGAATCCTTTGACCATTCCAATTGAATATTCTGGTTCTGTAAATGTGATTTTATCTCCATTTTTTACTGGATAATAATTAGGTAGGAAAGGTTTTAATATCGCTTTACACCCAACAGCACCTGAACCTGGTCCGCCACCGCCATGGGGTGTGGAAAAAGTTTTATGCAAATTTAAATGAATAATATCAAAGCCCATATCGCCCGGTCGAGCGACACCCATAATGGCATTCAAATTCGCTCCATCATAGTAATTCAGCCCACCAGCATCATGAACAATCTTCGTGATTTCTAAAATATTCTTATCAAAAATACCTGCTGTATTTGGATTAGTCAGCATCAACCCAGCCGTATCTTCACCCACAGCTTCTTTCAACGCTTCAATATCGACACAGCCGTATTTATCAGAAGGAATATTGACTGTGGTCATACCAGTCATTGCCACACTAGCAGGGTTTGTTCCGTGAGCCGAGTCTGGCACAATAATTTTATTTCTTTGTGGCTGGCCATTTCTTTCATGATAGGCTTTGATCATCAATAAACTCGTAAACTCACCATGTGCACCTGCTGCGGGTTGAAAAGTAATCGCATTCATGCCAGTGATTTCTTTTAGTAGACTTTCCGCCATGGTAAAGACTTCTAATGAGCCTTGAACAGTATGTTCCGGCTGCAAAGGATGAATAGATGCAAAAGCTGGATAGGCAGCCATTTCATCGTTGATTTTAGGATTGTATTTCATTGTACATGAGCCTAACGGATAAAAACCATCGTTGATCCCAAAAGTAGCATTTGCTAGTTCTGTATAATGTCGGCTGATTTCCGGTTGAGGCAGTGATGGTAAATGTAGTGTTTTTTTACGTTTCATTTCATCTGGAAGTGCAATAGTCGGCACATCACATGGGGAAATCATTTCATTATAGTAGCCTTCTGCACTGCGTTCAAAAATCAATTTCATTGATTACACGCCTCCTTTACCAATGATACAACTTCATCCATTTGCTCTTTCGTGTTCATTTCCGTTACACACCATAATAACCCTTGATCAGTCGGATAGCCGCCAAGAATATCGTGTTCTTCTAATTTGGATAGTATAACGGTATCTGCTACAGGAAAAGTCATTGTAAACTCATGGAAAAAAGGACTGTCATTGGTTCGTTCAACACCTTTTATTAGGACTAATTGATCTGCTAAGTAATGAGCTTTACTATAACATTGCCCAGCCACTTCTTGAATACCTCTAGCGCCCATCGTACTCATATAAGCTGCATTCGTTAACGCACATAAAGCTTGATTGGAACAAATATTCGATGCTGCTTTCTCTCTACGAATATGTTGCTCACGTGCCTGCAAGGTCAAAACAAATGCTCGATCGCCAGCTTCATCTACCGTTTCTCCAGCAATACGCCCAGGTAATTTACGAATCATCTTCTCTTTAGTCGCAATAAAACCAATATAAGGACCACCAAAAGCCAATGGTAAGCCAAATGGCTGTGAATCTCCAACAGCAATATCTGCATTGACTTCCCCAGCAGTCTGTAAAACTGTACTCGCCACAGGATTTACATTCATAATAAATTTAGCTTTAGCCTCATGAACCAATTCTGCCATGGCTTCAACCTTTTCAATCCCACCATAATAATTTGGTTGTTGAACAATAAAACAAGCACTTGTATCATCCAACTGTTCTCTTAAAACAGACAAATCAGTCAGCCCATTTTTTTCTGGAATCCTCACAAATTCAATATCTCTAGAACTAAAATATGTTAACGCCGTCTGAATCGTCATCGGGTTTGTGGTCTCTGAAATCAAGACTTTCAAACGTTTTTTCTCTAAACACATATTGATTGCTTCAGCTGTGGCTGTTGCTCCGTCATAAACAGAAGCATTCGTTGCATCCATTCCAGTTATTTCACAAATCATGGTTTGATATTCAAAAATAGACTGCAACAAGCCTTGACTGATCTCAGGTTGATAAGGCGTATAAGATGTCATGAACTCTTCTTTTGCTGCAATTTGCTTAACAATCGCAGGAATATAATGATTGTATGCACCAGCACCACGAAAAATAGTTGAGAATACTTTATTTTTCTTGCCCATATTTTCCAAAATACGCCGAACCTCAAACTCTGATTTTCCAGCTGGGATATCAAGTTTTTCCACCAGCATTTCTTTGGGGATATCTTGGTAGAGCTCACTCATATTTTTTAGACCAATTGTTTCAAGCATTTGTTGTTGTTGTTGTTCTGTAGAGCCAAGATAATTTCCCATTCATTACGCCTCCTCAGATTCTTCGCAGAATGTCTTATATTCGGCAGCTGTTAATAGCTCTTCAGTTTCTTCAACGTTCTCCACTTCGATTAACCATGAATCCAAAGGTGCTGAATTGATCAACTCTGGACTGTCCATCAGTTCTTCATTGATTGCAGAAACGGTACCAGTTATTGGAGAATACGCTTCTGAAACGGCTTTAACAGATTCAATATCAGCGAATGATTCTCCTTTTGTGACTTCATCACCTTCATCTGGAAGATCGATAAAAACAATATCACCTAGCTGATCCTGCGCGTAATCAGACAATCCTATTTTCACTTTGTCCCCATCAAAAAGTACCCACTCATGTGATTTTGAAAATTTCATTTCTTCTGCGTTTGCCATAATAAATGTCCCCTTTTTCAAATTATTTTTTTATAAATGGTAATGCTACGACTTCAGCTGCAATTTTCTTGCCCCTGACTTCTACTTCAACAGGTGAACCAATTTCTACAAAGCCCTTCTCAACTAATGCCATTGCACAAGCTTTATTAATAAACGGACACATTGTACCTGAGGTTGTTTGTCCAATTTTCCTTTCATTAAAATAAACATCCGCGCCTTCACGGACAATTCCTCGTTCGGTCAATTCTAAGCCGATTCGAGTAATTTTGGGTTCGCCTTTGTCATTCAGTGCTTTTTTACCTATAAAATCTGCTTTTTTCATTTTGACTGCAAAAGCTAAATCTGTTTCAAAAGGTGTGATCTCTTCATTCATTTCGTGCCCATAAAGCGGCATGCCTGCTTCTAAACGTAACGTATCACGAGCACCTAAGCCACAAGGAATAATGCCGTATTCTTTGCCTGTTTCCAATAAGATACTCCATAATTTGATACCATCTTCAGCCTTACAGTACAATTCATACCCAAATTCTCCTGTATAACCCGTACGTGATAAAATACAAGTTACGCCGCCAACATTCGCCTCTTCCGTGAAACTATAATATTTTTTAGGTATTTCTGCTGCTGGAGTCAATTTTTCAATAATTTCTTTTGCATATGAACCTTGTAGAGCAAGTTGAGCAAAGTCATCTGACTGATCTGTACATTCAACTTCACCGAATAAATGCTGTTTCATCCACGCAATATCTTTCTCTTTATTTGCTGCATTGATCACTAATAAATATTTTTCCTCATCACATTTATACACTAATAAATCATCAATCACACCGCCATTTTCATTACACATTAACGTGTATCTGACGCGGCCTATTTCTAAATTACTAAAATCATTTGTTAACAAATACTGCAAATTCGCCAAGGCATCTTTTCCTTCATATACGACTTCACCCATATGGGAAACATCGAATAATCCTACTTGATTCCGAACAGCTAAATGTTCTTTGATCACACCGCCATCTTTGTATTGGACAGGCAGAGTGTATCCTGCAAACGAAACCATTTTCCCGTTTGCTAAAAGATGTGCATCGTATATAGGTGTTTTTAAATCCATCTTTTTTACTCCTTTGCTTCTTCGTATTTTGAATCTGTTTTTAGTAATTTTTTAATGACCCCTCCAAGTCATAAAAGTATATAAAAACAGAGGAGCGGGCATCTGAAAAAAATGCCTGCTCCTCTGTACAAAACCTGAGAGATTCGTCTTCGATTTGAAGAGTTGCTCCTTCGGTGCTTTCGCTTTCCAGAGTGATGTCCAATTACGGTCCTTTGTACCTGAGATCTTCATAATCAATCGTTTGCGTCACTTGATTATTTATTCCTTCGGTGCTATGACTAGTCTCTCCCGTAATTTTCTTCCATCTAATCTAATTTTATATATCTGCAATACTTAGTCTTTTTTAGTTATTGAATAATAGTGTTGTTCTTTTTTTAAATCAAAATATTGAGGTGCAGAACTATCCAGTATGCCTTCGATTAATGCTAGTCTTTGAATCATACGATTCTCATATAAATGAATATACATTACTTTTTCTTTGCTGTCATAGGCGCTGGTATATTGTGTATACTGTATATCTTTATCATTGCTAACTTTAACAACACCTTTAGGGATATCGAAACTGTTTAGAATATGAAAAATTTGTTCAACTGCTAAATCATCACTGACCGATTCTGAAAAGTGTTTTAAATAGGTAGCTCGAACAAATCGTGATTGCGGTGTAAAATCCCCTGGAATTCCCCGTAAACCTGAGCCTTTTCCATTTGAAAAAACATGCAGATCTTCCAACTGAATATCTGGTGCTATCTGATCACTAAGTCCCACATAATTTTGAAGATTAGTTAAATGCCAATCAAATTTAGGGCTATTGGTAAAAACACCTACAGGATTGTCATAAATCTCATATCCTCCATCAACAGAAGGTTCAACAACTACTGAACATCCAGATTCATCTTGAAATACATAATGTTGTGGTATCCCAAAAAAGTTATCCACGATTGCTACCGCCGTATCTTGATTTACTCGCTCTTTAAGCTCTTCAACGGAAGCATAATTCGTTAATGCGTACGTCACAAATTCAGCGCCTGCTAATGGTAATTTATCCATCGCACGAATCTGCTCTGCTTCAATATAACGATTATAATTACCAAAGTAAAAAGAACCGCCCATCAAGCCTTTTTCATTCACGCCATCCACTAATAATGGGTTGCCTCCGACAGCTACCCCCATTGCCGCATAACGGGTTTTAAAACGATCTAAAGAAACAGCCAAATCATAGTTTCTTGGAATAATAGCTCCGTCATACGCTAGTTCTACATTAAATTCCTGCGTTCGTCCCCAATAGCTATTTCCTTCCTTTGAAGTAATCGTAATGCCTGTACACATTTTCTCACATCCCTTTAATTTTTTCAAAAATTGAATTTATCTTTATTTGTTTTTTTGGATCAGCAATGTAATTGCCCCAGAAATAACGTATGAAATACCGATAAACAAGAAAGAGCTGAAGAAGTTTCCATCTGATAATTGAACCAGTGCACCAATAATCGTTGGCGCTACAAATCCGCCAGATACACCGATCGCATTAATTGTGGCATATTTTGCTGAAACTTCATCTGAAGGAAATATTTTTACTGGTAGACTCATAAGTGTAGCAAAAGCCAAACTAGAACAAGCCACAGCTAAAGCTAAAAAAATCATGCTTAGTAAAAATGTTCCTACAACTGAAATCAAAATAGCAAAAAAACCTCCTCCAATCGTGGCAGCAAAAATCACTTTTTTCTCTTTGCCAACAAAAAATTTATTGACCATGAGCCCTCCAAACATTGCCGCCATCATTGTAAAAAAACCAATAATTGCAGTAACATATGCAGTTTGGGTCAACGCAAGTCCATGAGCTTCCACAAGGTACGTTGCCATCCAGCCATTAATTCCATATATTGCAGCATTAATAAAAAATGCCGCAAAAATCAAAATCCAGACATTTTTATCTTTCAAAACTTCACGAAATGAAATACTATTATTCTTTTTTAAATGCTCTTTTACTCCACCAAATTCTTTTGGAATCACCAAATACATCATAACAGCTACAAGCATCACTGCGGCACCTAAAAAATAATACGTTTTATGCCAACCGACTTGCAACAATAATGGAGCAATCAACAACGGCCCGACAATCGCAGCAAAACCAGAAGAAGCGATCATCGTAGATTGTGCTGGTCCCCGTTTTTCTAAGGGTAATTCTTGAGAAATAAACGTACTGACAGATGCCGGATAACCCGAATGAGCAAACGATCCTGTCATAAAGCGAATGAAAATCAAGTATAATAAAGAAAAACCAAAGCCAAATAAAAAGAGGAAAATCCCCACTAAAAAAACAGAAATAATCATCATCTTTCGTGTTCCGATTTTATTAGACAAGTACCCAAATGGAATTTGAAAAATCGTATAACCTAGAAAAAAAGCACTAAGGACAAGCCCTTTTTGTTGCGGCTCAAAGCCTAAATCATTTGCAATAGTAACCAGCGACATGCCAATTGTCGTTTTATCCACATAAATACATGTGTATCCAAGAAAAATAGCTATCAACATCCAACGAATATGTCTAGTTTCACTTTTTTCCAACTAATCACTCCTTTTTAAGAAAGCGCTTTCTATATATAATTATGCTTGTTATTTTGGAAAAGTCAATAACTCATTTCAATTATTATACATAAAGTCGCAATAAATATTTTTTCCTACTTATTTTGAGGAACTCCTTATCAATCATTCTTTTGAAATGGATACAACTAAAAAGCAGGAAAGCAAATTCATCCTATTTGCTCCACCCGCTTTTAGCTAAATTTATACTGCTCTATGTTACTTAGATGCTAAAAAGCTTAACCGATTTTTTTCCAATGCATTGCTTAAACGTCCAAACTCTTCTAATGACAACGTTTCGCCACGGCGTGTAGGATCAATTTCAGCCTCTGCTAAACTTGCTGTCAACCAAGCTTTTGTTTGTTCATCTTTACCATAAAAATGAATCAAATTATTCCATAATGTTTTACGGCGTAATTGGAATGATGCTTTTGTCAATTTAAAGAACTCTTTTTCATCTGTAACTTCAACGGCTGGTTTGTCTCGTTTAGTCAACTTGATGATTGCAGAGTCAACATTAGGCTGAGGAATAAAAACAGTTTTTGGGACAATAAAAGCAACACTTGCTTCCATAAAGTACTGTACAGCGATCGACAGTGAGCCGTATGCTTTGGTTGATGGTTTTGCCGAGATACGATCCGCGACTTCTCTTTGCATCATAACAATCATTTCCTGTACGTCTAAATCAGATTCTAAAAAGTGCATCATGATCGGTGTGGTGATGTAATAAGGTAAGTTTGCAACGACCTTGATTGGAAGATCTTGCTCAAAAACTTCATTTGTTGTGCCCACTAAATCTGCTTTTAACACATCATTATGGACAACTGTGACGTTTTGATATGGGCTCATCGTATCTTCTAATACAGGAATCAAGCGGTCATCGATTTCAAATGCTAAAACTTGCGCCGCATTCTTAGCCAACTGTTCAGTTAAAGCCCCAATACCAGGACCTACTTCTACCACATTTGTTTGGGTATCGATTCCAGCAGTTTCAACGATTTTGCGTAAAATATTAGGTTCTGTTAAAAAGTTTTGTCCTAAACTTTTTTTGAATGAAAAGCCGTGTTTCTTCAATATTTCTTTGGTTCTTGAAGGCGTGGCTATTTCTTTATATTCTGTCAAATTGATTCCTCCGATTTGTCTTTAGGTGATTCATTTAAGCTATTCATTACTTCTACTAGTTCTGTTTCTGTAATGCGGAACATTTTTAAACGTTTGGTTAATTGTTTGCTATTCGTATAGCCGATGCGTAATTCATCGCCTAACTTTTCTCGACGTTCTTTTGCATGAGCTCCCGCTATTAAACCATATTCTATCAAGGTTTGTCTAGGGATTTCTTGGTAACCATCCGTCTCATTGATGGGTGTCACAATTTTTTCTAATGCTTCTAAAATTGCTGCATCACTGGCATGTTCTACACCTAAACTTGAACCGCGCTTTTTAGGCGCAGCCAAGCTTCGTGAAAGAAACGCATGCTTGGCATCAGGAACCACTTCCATGATTGTTTTACGAATTTTTTCACCTGAAAAATCTGGATCGGTAAAAATAATCACACCACGAGTCTCTTGGGCATGTTCGATTTGTTCTAAAATATCATCATTAATCGCTGAACCAATCGTTTCAATTGTATCTGCATCCACAACTTCTTGAATGCGTCTAGTATCGTCTTTTCCTTCAACGACAATAATTTCTTCAATTCTCAGCTTTTCTGTCATTGGTCTAACCTGAACAAACGGTGAGCATTCTTTGTTGTTTGTTGTGCGATTTCTTCAAACGGAACTTCACGAAGTTCTGCGATTTTTTCCACTACATAACGAGTATAGCCTGGTTCATTACGTTTGCCTCGATAAGGAACTGGTGCTAAATACGGTGCATCTGTCTCAACTAATAAACGATCTAAAGGAACAACTTTAGCAACTTCTTGCACTTCCCATGCTTTTTTAAAGGTCACAACACCGCTTAGAGAAATATGCATGCCCATATCTAAAAATTTTGCCATCCACTCAGGATCCCCACTAAAGCTGTGCATGATCCCACCAATATCACGGATATCTTCTTCTTTTAAAATCTTGTAGGTATCTTCCATCGCATCTCGAGTATGAATACTGATGGGTAGATTCATTTCTTTGGCGATTGCGATTTGACGTCGAAACACACGATCTTGGACTTCCTTAGGATCTTCCATCCAATAATAATCTAAACCAATTTCACCTAATGCAACCACTTTGGGTGTTGTTAATAATTGCTGCAGCTTTTTTTCGATATCAGGCGTATAGCTTCCTGCTTCGGTTGGGTGCCAGCCGATGATACTTTGGATTTCTTTATATTGTTGGCTAAGTTCTAGAGACTTTTCGATCGTCGGTGTATCAAAACCAACCACCGCCATCTCTGTGACACCTAACTCTTTAGCACGTTCGATTGTTTCTGGAATATCTTCATTAAATTGTTCTGCGTTTAAATGGGTATGAGAATCAAAAATCAAGTAAACCCCTCCTCTATCTTCTATACTTTATCACATTTTAACCAAAATCTGAATGGACAGCACTGATAAATTATCAGCTTCTTATTATTGCATTATCTTAAAAAATAGCTTATACTATTCGGTCACGGCAATTCATGTCAGGAGGAACCTATATGTCCAATGATCGTACACAAGAAACCCATCATTTACACCAGATTTACCAAGAATTAAGCCAAGCAAAAGATACCTATCAAACCGCTATTGATGAAGTCAACACCACAGGAAAATCGGTGCTGGACCAATTTAGTGGTGATACCAAACTAAATTTTGATAGTTACTCAGATAACCTAGAGACTTTTGCCATGATGGAAATGAAAAATAGAGAAATCGATCAGTTAAACATTCAAAATGCGACTGCTGCTAAGCAATTAGAAAAAGTCGAACGACTACTGAAAGTTCCTTATTTTGGAAAAATCGATGTAACGTTTTTAGATGCCGATTCTGATCGTGATGTTTTTTATATCGGTATGAATGATTTTACCAACCTAGAAGGTGAATCACGAATCTATGACTGGCGTTCACCGATTGCTTCCCTCTTTTATAATAATGTTTTAGGCGACAGCAGTTACCACGTTAATGAAATGAAAATTCCCGTTACATTGAATTTAAAAAGACAGTTGATTATTGAAGAAGATCGTTTGCTCAACTTTTTTGATACTAGTCTTGCGATTCAAGATGATATTTTACTGCACTCATTAGAAGCTGATTCTTCTCAGTATATGAAAGATATCACGACAACAATTCAACAAGAACAAAATGAGATCATTCGTGACGAAAGCCATCCCTTGCTTTTGGTTAATGGGATTGCAGGGAGCGGAAAAACTTCGGCGATCATGCAGCGAATTGCTTATTTACTTTATAATCATCGGAGACAAATTACTGCCGATGATATTTTACTGCTCTCTCCTAATTCGACCTTTATTGATTATATTTCTCAAGTATTACCCAATTTAGGTGAGCGTAATCCTTTGAATTTAACGTTGTTGCAGTTTCTTAAATTTACCTTTCGTGAAAAAGCACCTATCGAAAGTGAGACAGCTTATTTCAATCGGATCACTGCAGAACAAGTGAATGCCCAACAAAGAGTGATTCAATCACAGAAATTTGTTGCGTTCATTCAATCTTTTCAAGATGCATCTTTGATTCAACAATCATTATTTCAACCAATCTTATTCAAACGTAAGCCGATATTTTCTGCTGAATTGATTTTTAATTTATATCAAGAAACCCCAACGACTTTATCAATCAGGGATCGACTTTCAGCGACGAAAGAAAAATTATCAAGTTTGTGGAATCGTTATTTGATCAAACAATCAAAATCTAAACAAATGATCGATCAGATGCAAGACTTGACTGAAGCCGAACAGTTACGCTATTTTGACACAACATTTGCGGAAGAAGATGAGGAACAATTAACCGAGTTTGCACTTCAACGGTTGCAGCAAAAATACCGCAAAGTAGTGGATGCGATCGCTGATTTTGCTTGGTTTGATCAATGGTTGCTTTTTGAGGCATTGTATCAGCATTATCAACAAGATACGTATGAAAGAACAACGGCTGCTTACACAGCTGATGAAGTGGTGGTCTTATTGCTGATCAAAGATACCTTTATTGAAGATTTATCGAATCGACAAATGGCCTTTATTTTAGTGGATGAAGTACAAGATTATACAGAAGCCCAAATTCTCTTATTGCTTAAATTATTCCCACAAGCAAACTTTACTTTAGCAGGAGATGAAAATCAGGCGATTTTTAATACATCGATCAGTTTTATGAATCTAAAAGAGTTATTATCTGCTTCTAGCCGTTCGGTTACGTCTTATCAGTTATTAAATAGTTACCGCTCAAGCAAAGAAATCACACAGCTCTTTCAAACTTTAGTGACAAATCATGAGAAACTCAAGATTGTATCGATCCGAAAAGATGGTGAGAAACCAGCGTTTATTTATTGTAAAGATCAAGAAGCATACCTAGATACCCTGACTTCACTTTTGGATTCATTAACACAAGCAGAAGATACTGCGGTTATTACAAAAACAGCAGCAGAGGCAGAATTATTGAAACAACAGCTTCTACAAAAAAATAGTGCGATTGAGGCTCAAATTCTTTCGATCGATATGGCTAAAGGACTTGAATTTGATAATGTGATCATTCACGATCCTTCAACATCCCGTTATGGAACAACCGAAAGAGAGAAGAAAATTCTTTATACGGCGATTTCTCGTGGAATGAAACAAGTGTTTCTGCCTTATGTTGGAGAGCTTTCTGAATTGTTTAAGCTGGAGTAATTTTTCAAGATCACACAGTAGAAAAAACGTGGATGCCTTTAATTCTTTGGGCATTCACGTTTTTAATTACTGTTTATTATCAATTGTTTATTTAACTAAATCTTAAAAACATCCGCCTAAAAGACAGACTTTAGCCCGATGTTTTTTCTCCTATTCAGCAGTAAACTTAATTCCAATCTGATTTTCAAATTGATAGGAGTGAGTGCTATTTGAAAAATTTCTTTGAAGAATCTGACTTTCTAAAATCTACGATCCAAAAGAACGTAACGATTCAAAGAAAACCACAAGTCAATACGGTCTGGCACTGGATTTTACTGATTCTCTTTGGTTTACTAGCTTACGGAACTATGACTCAGCAATTTATTCTAATTGCGATTTTTGTTGCCCTTGCAGCTATTGTAAAAGGACCATTGATGATTTTATGGGGTGCTATTTATTCAGTTTTGATCGCTTTTTTTCCACCGTTAGGAATCGTGTTGTCTATCCTATTTTTCTTAATAAACCTTGGAACTATAGCAAAAAGTTGGCGGATTTCCTTAACAAGTGCTTATTTTTATTTAGTGCCTCTCATCGGCGGCATCCTTCGAACTGTCGTAAAAAATGAACCTACGTATGCTGTTCTGATTTTTGTTGCTCTTAGTATATTAGGGCTGCATTTTTTACTTAACTGGTTATACAAAAACAATAGTTTGAGTCGAACTTTGACTTGGTCGATCATTAGCGTACCTTATGCGATATTGATCCTATTTTTACCGACTCGTTTCCGTAAGTTTAAATCAAATAAAAAACTAAAATTTTAGTAGATACTCCAACGAAGTATAGAAAAAGGTGAGTTGGATAAACGGTGGGAACAGAAGCTATCCCTGATTATTTGTCGGGATTAAACACTTCTGTCCCACCCTCATTTTTCTGATTATAACTCAATCCAATATCTCTGAATCATTTCTCCTTCAATCAAATATTCATCAGATAAAATACCACCATTTTTCTGGATTGTTTTTTGTGAGCCTATATTCTTTTTATCACACGTAAGCATTACTTTAGAGAAACCACGTTTGTGAAAAATAAGTAGAGCTTGTGCAAGTATCCAATTCGCATATCCCTTTCTTCTTTCGGAAGGAACAATTCCGTAACCAATATTCCCACCGATTTGTAGCAGTTTATCTGTTAATTCATATCGCAACTGAACAGCGCCAACCAACTTTCCTTCTACTTCAAGAAACAATGTATCTGCTGGAACAAACGAATTATTGATAGTACTTTTATCTTTTTTCAGTTTATTTAACCATTCTTGAAAAGTAAGCCCATTTAAATTAGCCGATGTTGGCGTTATTTGAGACACTCCTGAAGCTATCCATTCATTTATAAAATCTGAGTAGCGTTGTTCATCTGCTAACGTTAATTCTTTTAAAAGCACTGCATTCCCTCCATTTTGAATCATTATACCTAAATTCTTTAAATCTGAACACATTGCTAAAAAAAACGATGTTCTCTCCATGCTAACCAAATCTAAGATTTGAGCACAAAAAACATCGTTTCTTTTACTTTTATTTTAAACTGTTCCAGCTTTTAACGCTTTGTCTAAAGCCTCATTTAATTTTTTCATTTGCTCTTCATTAAAAATTTCTTTCGCACCTTCGCGCGCTTCTTTTGCATTTTCTTCTGTTACAGCGCTAGGATTGGCTTCGATTTGTTTGATCATTTCATCTAATTGCTCGTCCATCAACTTTTGAATTTCTGGATCATCTTTTAAACCACTATAATCAACCGAATCATCATCTAAATCTAGGTCTGAATCATCTGAAGTTGTTCCTGTAATATTCGATAAAATATCTTCCAATTCATCTTGGCTGATGATTTCTTTCTTACTTGGCATTTTGATGTTTCCGTTATTTTTTTGCGGTGTAATAGAAAGTGTCAGAACCATGCTCATTTTAGCATCTTCTTCATCTACACTTGCTAAAGACATTTCCATATCAATGACGTTTGTCTTTTGGTTAATACTGACTTTTACATCCATTTTATCCATATCATTTTTTAATGACTTGATGGCATCTTTTATTTCTTTCGAATCACCTGATTTTTTGTAATCTTTATCTTCTTTGGCAATTTCATCGAATTTTTCCATCATTTTGATGATTTCTTTTTTAGTAAATGTATGTGTCACGACATCTTTGTCTTTTTTAAATGATTTTTTATCGAAGCTTTCGATTAGCTTTTTCATTTCTCTGCCCATTTTAGAATTTTCGGCATTTGTAAATGTCTTATCTTTCAATGGATTTGATTTTTTATCATTCTTGTCTGAAGTTAGTGTGTCGCTGGCTTCAGCAATATCGATATATTTTCCTTTTAGTTTATTCAAGTCACTCTTGCTTAGTTCCAATGGATAATCAAAAGAATTGGCTAAATCCATTATCCCTGTAACAAAGCTAGTCGACATATAATACTTGTCTTTATTACCAACAAATTGGAATGGGATTTTCTCGCCAAATAGATTCGCTGTAATTTCCATTTCCATCGTGTCTTTTTTATCATCCATCGCATATTTCCCATCGATGCTCATATCTTTTAATTGACTGACCAACATTTTTGCATATGCTCCACCTTCGTCACCATCGTAAGTTAAATCTTTGAGCTTCATTTTAAAGCTTGCCGCGTTGTATTCCTCACCTTTAGAGTTAAATAGCTCTTTGGTGAAATCTTTTCTTGGATCTGATCCACAGGCTGCTAATAAAAAAATTGCAACGCCTGTAATGATCCCCAACAGATACTTCTTCATTTTCATTCTACATTCTCCTTATTACATTTATTTGATTTTTTTGACCCTAAGTAATAATAATACAGTAAAATGCAATTTATTAACACTCATATTTACTATTTTTATATTTTGGCGAAAAATTTCTTCATTATTAATTCGAAACAAATGTAACATACTTATCCAGACCTACACAAAAAAACGATCCACAGCCGCTGCTCTCTATTTTATAGACAAGCAAACTTCTGTGAATCGTTTTTTATTTTATATCTGCATTTTCTTATTCTATTGTTAAATCAACTAAGCAATACTTGCTCCATTTGGCATTTCTTTTGGTGCGTCAATAATTTGTAGTTTACCTTCTGGAGACTCAGCTGAAAGAATCATGCCTTGACTGATTTCTCCACGCATTTTTCTTGGTGTTAAGTTGGCTACGATGACAACTTTTTTACCAATCAATGCACTTGGATCTGGATAAAATTCTGCGATTCCTGAAAGGATTTGACGATCTTGTTCGTCTCCTGCATCCAAACGGAATTGTAATAACTTATCTGCGCCTTTAACTTTTTTACAATCAATGACTTCTGCTACTTTTAGTTCGACTTTATCAAAATCATCGTACTTGATTTGTTTTTCTTTGGTTGAAACAAGTTCTGTTTCTTCTGGGTCCCATTTGATTTCTTCCGTTGTCGTTTGTGCGTTTTGAGACATTTTCTTTTGAATATAAAGTACTTCTGTATCGATCTCTAAACGAGGGAAAATCGGTGTTCCCTTTGCAACTACTTTGATATCTGTTGGAAACTCACCAAAATGAATCCCTTCCATATTCATCGTATCAGGATCTAAACCTAATTGTTCAAAGATTTTCTTTGGTGTCTCTGTCATCGCTGGTTGTAAAAGAATCGCTACGATACGCAAACTTTCAGCTAAATGAACCATCACGCTGTCCAATTCATTTTTCTTCTCTTCATCTTTAGCTAAAACCCATGGTTGTGTTTCATCAATATATTTATTTGCACGAGAAATCAGGCTCCAAACTTCGGCGATCGCCGTGTTGAATTCCATTTTTTCCATGGCTTCATGATATTTACCAATCACATTGGCAGCAGTTGTGGATAATTCACTGTCAAATGGTGTTACTTTTGACGCATAGGCAGGAACGTGACCTTCACAGTATTTATTGATCATAGCAATCGTACGATTTAATAGATTTCCTAAATCGTTAGCTAAATCATAATTCAAGCGTGAAACAAAATCTTCTGGCGTAAAGACACCATCGCTACCAAAAGGAATCGCTCGTAATAAGTAATAACGTAATGCATCTAATCCATAACGCTCTACTAATATTTCTGGATAAACAACATTGCCTTTAGATTTGGACATTTTACCGTCTTTCATTAGTAACCAGCCGTGACCAAAAATTTTCTTCGGTAATGGTAGCTCTAAAGCCATCAACATGATCGGCCAGTAAATCGTGTGGAAACGTACGATCTCTTTTCCAACCATATGAACGTCTGCAGGCCAATATTTTTGGAACAAGCTATCATCTTCTGAGCCATAGCCTAATGCTGTGATATAGTTTGATAATGCATCAATCCACACATAAACTACGTGTTTTGGATCATTTGACAGAGGAATTCCCCATGAAAAAGTTGTACGTGACACTGCCAAGTCTTCTAAACCTGGTTTGATGAAATTATTGATCATTTCGTTTTTGCGTGATTCAGGTTGAATGAATTCTGGATGTTCATTGTAATACGCCAATAAACGATCCGCGTATTTACTCATACGGAAGAAATAAGATTCTTCTTTGACTAATTCAACTTCATGGCCGCTTGGTGCTTTACCACCAATTACTTTTCCTTCGTCATCACGATAGACTTCTGCTAATTGTGTCTCAGTGAAATACTCTTCATCCGAAACCGAATACCAGCCTTCATATTCGCCAAGGTAGATATCGCCTTGTTCTAATAAACGATCAAAGATTTGCTGAACGGCTTTTTTATGATAATCATCTGTTGTACGGATGAATTTATCGTAGCTGATATCAAGGGTTTTCCATAACTTTTGAACATCTGCCGCCATTTTATCAACATATTCTTTAGATGTAACACCTAATTCTGAGGCTTTATTTTCAATTTTTTGTCCATGTTCATCCACACCCGTTAAGTAAAATACGTCAAAGCCCATCAAACGTTTGTAACGGGCCATCGCATCACAAGCAATTGTTGTATATGAATTGCCGATATGTAGTTGTCCGCTTGGATAATAAATCGGGGTGGTGATATAAAATGTTTCTTTTTCTGACATGTAGAAACATCCTCCTTTAGCATTCTCTTGAATTTACTCCTAAATAGTATACCATACTTGGCTTTATTGAACTAGAAATCCTTACGTTTTCTCTACACAAAAAAGCTTCCTTCAGATTCATCTTAATTAAAGCTGTTGGAAGCTTTTTGGGTATTTTTATTTAAGCTCTAATAACGCCATCTTGCACAGCTGTTTCAGCGACTTCGCGAATAATAACATCCACTAATTCTTGGTTAAAAGCAGATGGAATAATGTATTCATTTGTTAATTCAGATTCTGGAATAATCTCCGCAATGGCTTTTGCTGCAGCTAATTTCATATTTTCGGTAATTTTCGTTGCACCTGCTACAAAAGCACCTTTAAATAACCCTGGGAAAGCTAAAACATTATTGATTTGATTTGGATGATCAGAGCGGCCTGTTCCAACCACCGCAGCACCTGCATCGATTGCATCTTGATAATCGATTTCTGATTCTGGATTAGCCATTGGGAAAACGATAGCGCCTGAATTCATCGAAGCGACCATTTCTTTT
Source organism: Enterococcus sp. DIV0212c (assembly GCF_017377505.1). Taxonomy (GTDB): domain Bacteria; phylum Bacillota; class Bacilli; order Lactobacillales; family Enterococcaceae; genus Enterococcus_L; species Enterococcus_L ikei. Next base: position 128,968 of record NZ_JAFREN010000004.1, read on the forward strand.
GTCACAAGTTTAGGAGCTGAAACCCCAATAAAAACATCCGCGCCTATCATTGCTTCACTTAATGAACCTTGGAAATCATTTTTATTCGTGATTTCAGTGATTTCTTTTTCTAAAAAATTCATTGGTCTTGTCATCGTTTTACTTAATGCACCATCGATATTGAATGCAATGATATCCTGTACACCAAAATGATTCAACATTTTAATGATTGCACTACCCGCTGCTCCTGTCCCTGACACAACGACTTTGATTTCATCTACTTTTTTATCAACAATTTTCAAGGCATTGATCAACGCTGCAATTGTAACGATTGCTGTACCATGTTGATCATCGTGGAACACAGGAATATCTAACTCTTCCATCAATGTCCGTTCAATTTCAACACAGCGTGGTGCAGAGATATCTTCTAAATTGATTCCGCCAAACGTCGGTGCCATTGCTTTGATAATATTGATGATCTCTTTGGGATCTTTTGTATCTAAACAAATTGGAATTGCATCGATTCCAGCAAATTCTTTAAACAATAACGCCTTGCCTTCCATAACTGGTAATGCGGCTTTAGGGCCAATATCGCCTAATCCAAGAACAGCTGTGCCATCGGTCACTACAGCTACGGTATTGCCTTTCCAAGTATAATCATAGACTGAATTCGGGTTTTCGTGGATTTTTCTACAAGGTTCCGCAACTCCTGGTGTGTAAGCCAAAGATAGATCCTCTTTTGTTTTTACCTCCACTTTTGAATGAATATCGATTTTCCCACGCCATTGCGCGTGTGCTTTTAACGCTTTTTCATAAATATCTGCCATGTTTTCCCATCCCTTTCCAAGTTAACCCTATTTATTTGCCTAACATTTGCTCTGATTTGACCCAACTGTCGTATTCTTCTTCTGTCACTAGACCTGAAGTCAAAGCTGCCTGTTTTAGCGTTGTATTTTCTTCAAAGGCTTTTTTAGCGATCTTCGCACCATTATCATAACCGATATGGGGATTCAATGCAGTAACAAGCATCAATGATTGCTCCACATATTGATTCATTTTTTCTTGATCCGCTTTGAGTCCAACTAAACAGTTTTCGTTAAAAGAACTCACTCCATCGGCTAAAAGTTCAATACTTTGGATCAAATTATATGCCATCACTGGCATATAGACATTTAATTCAAAATTCCCCTGTGAAGCGCCGATTCCAATCGTTGTGTCATTGCCCATAACTTGAATGGCAATCATAGTCAGTGCTTCACATTGGGTTGGATTGATTTTCCCAGGCATGATTGAGCTACCTGGTTCGTTTGCTGGAATTGTGATTTCTCCCAAACCACTTCTGGGGCCACTAGCCATCCAACGAATATCATTCGCCATTTTCATGACGTTAGCAGCAAGCGCCTTTAATGCACCCGAGGTAAAAACAATAGCATCTTTGCTTGCTAATCCATGGAATTTATTTGGATCTTCTGAAAATTGGTTGTTAGTTTCTTCATTCAAGTAGCTAAAGAATGATTTAATGTATTCTTTCGAAGCATTCAGCCCAGTGCCCACAGCTGTGCCGCCAAGTGCCAATTGTTTGAGTTCATTTAAAGTCAATTCCAACATCTGATAATTATGTTCTAGACCTGAGCGCCAACCACTGATTTCTTGAGCGAAAGTAACTGGCGTAGCATCTTGTAAATGAGTTCGACCGATTTTTATGATTTTTTCATTCTCTGATTCAAGTTTTTTCAGCGTTTGAATCATTTGCTTCATCACTGGAAATAATTGCTGTTCAATCAATCTCACCGCTGCTATGTGAATCGCGGTTGGGAAAACATCGTTTGAGCTTTGAGACATGTTCACGTGATCATTTGGATGAACTGCCACATTATTTTTTGCCGCTAAATGTGCAATAACCTCATTAACATTCATATTCGTTTGCGTACCGCTACCTGTTTGCCACAAAGACAATGGAAAATGCTCATCAACGTCTCCCACAATAATTTTATCTGCTGCTTGCTGAATCGCTCGGCTGATCGTCGTATCTAATTTCCCTGTTTCTTCATTTGCTTTAGCCGCATTCTTTTTGACTAAAGCCAGAGCTTGAATAAGAGCCAGCGGCATTTTTTCGATACCAATATTAAAATTTTGGCGACTACGCTCGGTTTGTGCTCCCCAAAGTGCAGCTTCTGGCACTTGAATCTCTCCCATAGAATCTTGTTCGATACGATATGACATTCTTTCACTCCTCTTCTTTTCTTCTCTATTTACTATCACTATACTGTAAACAAATCACGATTTACAGTGAAATTCTTGTTTTTATGAAAAAGAAACATAAAAAAATCAGCAACCACTATGATCACTGATTTCTTCCTTTAATTTTTGATTTTACCTTCATTACTATGCTTGTACCCATACGCAAAATAAATAATGAATCCTAAAACCAAGGCTACTGCAAAAGCTTTCCACGTTGCAGCCTGTAATTGCAGCATCAAACCAATACTCACGATAACAAGTAAAATCGGCACAAACGGAACAAATGGAATTTTAAATTCGCCTGGTTTAGGATCTCCAGCTACTTTTCTCAAACGAATAATACCGATCGCCATCACGATCAAATACATCAATGTCACGATATTCGTCAATTCAGCTAAAAGCTCCATTGGAACTAGCCCGGCAAAAATCATTGTACATACACCAGCTACATAGGTTGCATTTTTTGGCGTACGATTTTTTTCATCTATTTTACTCATGAATTTCGGCAATAATCCATCTTTACTAATTGCATAAATGATCCTAGCTAAACTGTACATCATAGAAATTGTCACAGTCAACAGCGTCAAAATAGCACCCACAGAAATCACAGCTGCCACGCCATCACGCTGAACAAAACGCATTGCAAAGGCTACGGGATCTTTCACACCAAGCACATCAAATGGCACGATTCCAGTTAAAATCAACGTCACGATCACGTATAAAACGGTAGCTATAATGATCGATCCGATAATGCCTTTAGGGATATCCTTTTGGGGATTTTTCACTTCTTCAGCTGTCATACTGACTGCATCAAATCCTAAAAAGGCAAAGAAAACCACTGCAGCTCCGCTGACCACACCTGAAAAGCCAAAAGGCATAAACGGTTGCCAATTAGTTGGTTTCACATAAAAAATACCTACAACTAAGAACAATGCAATGATACCGAATTTAACAAAAACCATTACGTTATTCAAACGCAAAGCGGTTTTAGCCTCTAACGATACCCAAAATGTAACTGCTAAAAGAACTAACATCGCAATCAAATCAACATAAGTCCCATTTGCTGGATTATATGCGCCACTCAACGCTTTAGGTAAATCTACCCCAAGACTGTTCAAAAATCCATGTACATAACCAGACCAGCCCGAAGCAACTGAAGATACCGCTAGAAAGAATTCACAAATCACTAACCAGCCCGTCATCCAAGCCACCAATTCTCCAAACACAACATACATATAAGCATAGGGTCCGCCAATTGCGGGGATTCTTGAAGCGAACTCCGCATAACATAAACCTGCTAAAATAATTGCTCCTGCTGCAACTAAAAATGAAAGTGACAACGCAGGTCCTGCATATTGCTCAGCAGCAACACCTGTCACCACAAAAATCCCTGTTCCAACAATCGCACCGATCCCGAGCATAATCAGATCCATTGTTTTTAAATCCTTTTTCATTGAACTTGGCTCACTTGATACCGCCGTCAGCTCTTTTTTCCGAAACATTGACATTACTTTTCCTCCAATAAATCGTTTCATTTTCAAGCATTAATAATTGCAAAATTTTCTCATAAAAATAAGCGTAAATATATCATTTACGCTTTCATATACCCTAAAAGAATACCACCTAAAATAACGAATAAGCAACCAATAATGACATATCTCATTTCTTTTTTAGACTTGCGCTCACCAAGTAAGTAGATTCCGCCTAAAGTTGAGATGATGATTCCCATTTGGGACAATGAGAAGCTAATTGCTAAACCGATTTGACGCATCGTTAGTAACATACAAATATTGCCTAAGCCCCATAACAAGCCACAGCTCATATTCTGCCAAACATAGCGATCCAGTTTGACCTTTTTAAACGCAAAGAAACTGGCGCCGATCACCATACCAATACTTTGAGGCAAAATAATGCCCATAGGATCAAGCCCTGCAGCGTTGATAATGATCGTGTACGCACCATAACCAACTGTCGACATCAATAATGCCCGAAATCCTTTGCTGAAATCAAGCATTGAATTGGTTGTTTTTACACCACTGTCATCATCTTGACGAGCGGTTAAATACGCACCAAAAACCAATAACCCTAGAGCGATAAATCCTAAAAGATAATCTCTACTGCCTTTCCATTCATGAAAAAATACAGCTCCAGCGATCGTATTGACAATCAACTGCATTCCAGTCGAAACAGGCAGTCCAACAGATACGCCTAGATATTTCATGCCATGAAACTGCTGATTTTGTCCTACACTCCAGAATAAACCAGATAAAATTCCAACTACAATCATTTGAATGCTGATTGCCGGTTGGACAACAAAAAAGATAATTATTGAAAAGAATAAAGCACCAATAGTCATGCCGAGTGTTTGTTGATTCGCGCTACCACCGATTTTACCACTGACCAGACCTATACTGCCCCAAGCAAACATCGGAATCAAAGCCACTAATATCTCCATAATATGCTCCTATCAAAAAATATGATAGGTTAAGTCTAACAATAAAAGCGCTCTCTATACAACCATAATAAAGAAAAAAGTTCAATAGAATTTCTCTCATTTAAATTAAAAAATAAAAAAGCCAGCATTGAGAAATATTTGTTTAATTTCTCAACGCAGCCTATTATCTTCTCTCATTAAAATAACTCAAAAACGGAAACAACAACTTCATCGTCGTTCCTTCTCCTTCAACTGACTCCATCGTCAATTGGTGACCTAATTTATCCGCCAGACTTTTTGCTAAATATAAGCCTAACCCAGTCGAATGCTGTTCGCTCATTCGACCATTTTCACCCGTAAAGCCTTTATCGAAAATACGTCGCTGATCTTCTTCTGGAATCCCGATCCCTGTATCTTTCAATGATAACCAAGCGCCTTCTTTTGTACGTGATAACGTCACGACGATCTCACCGCCAGCAGGTGTATACTTGATCGCGTTGCTGACCAATTGTTTGAAAATAAAAGCAACCCACTTCGCATCAGTTAGAATCATTTGATCGTTTCCTTCTATGGAAAAGCGCAAGTTCTTTTGAATAAAATAATTCCCTTGCGTTCGAATCACAGACTGAACAATTTCCTTTAGTGAATATTCCTGAATCAAATAGTCTCTAGAAAAACTGTCCAATCGAGCGTAATAAAGGACTTGTTCTACATACTCATCGATTTTACTCAACTCATTTTCGACTAAATAATATTTCTTTTCAGGAATATCATCTTCGATCGATTGTAAAATCAAATTCACAGCAGCCAATGGTACTTTGATTTCATGGACCCATGAATCGATATAATCTTTTTGATCCTGTTGATTATTGATTGCCTGCTGCATGATTTGCTGATGCTCTACCAACAAGCCATTGATATAGTTCTGCACTAGCGTTTCTTCTGACTTTGAAGCCTCACTCAAATAATGTTCCAAAGAAGGCGGCTGTTCTGAAATATCCAAAGAACGCCACCAACGTTTTTTTAAGGAATAATCGATTGTCATAAAAAGCAGTAAAAATAATCCTTGCAATAATACCAAATAACCAATTACGGAGGGATTCACAACCATATCTGGAGATAGCCATAAAATAAAACAAGTCACTCCAATAAAAAATAGCCAGCCAATCAACAGAAGCCAATGATCTTTTAAATATTTATAAATTGTCATTTTCTTCTCCTATCTACGGTACGATGTACCCTTGACCAACTTTTGTCTCAATATACCCTTCAAGACCTGCTTGTTCAATTTTTTTCCTCAAACGATTGATGTTAACTGTCAACGTATTATCATCCACAAAACGTTCATCTTCCCACAACGCACGTAACAATTTCTCTCTCGTTAAAATTTTCCCGTGTTTCTTGATCAAAATATACAATAGGCGATATTCATTTTTACTTAAATCGATCACTTCGCCATTGATCTCCATACTACCATTATCAACATTCAACGTGATTCCATTATGAGACATGATCTCACTGCCGACTTCTGAATAATTATATGAACGACGCAATAATGCATTGATTTTTGCGATCAACACATCGATTTGAAATGGCTTTGTAACAAAATCATCCGCACCCATATTCATCGCCATGATCATATCCATATTCGTATTACGGCTAGAAATAAAAATGATGGGGATCTTAGAGATTTCACGAATCTTCTGACACCAATAATAACCATCAAACACAGGAAGATTGATATCTAATAAAACCAATTGAGGCTCTTCACGCTGAAAATCCTCTAAAACATTATTAAAGTCTGTCGTTCCAAAAGTCTCAAACTGCCATTTCTGTAGTTCTTCGCTGATCAGCTCACGAATCGTTGTTTCATCTTCTATAATCATGATTTTTGCCATCATTTACCCTCCAGTTGTTTCTATCTATTGTACCTTATCAGAAAATCCACGTCATTCATATAGGACTTTTAGCCGAAATTTTAACAAAAAAAACATACTAAGAGTAGAGGGGAAACTTAGTATGTTTTAAACGTCATTCCAAAACAGCTACACCACTGTCAGCAATCGCTTTTCCAATAAACAAAAAAACCCCATTCAAAAGTAAAACCGTCATATTCACACAAAAAAAGATAGATAGTTTTTCAATTCCTTGGATTTTTTCTTTTGTCCTAAGAATTAGATATAAAATAAAGTTACTGCCATATGTAAAAATCGTCAGTACCATAATTAGCTCTATCAACATTTTTTTCTCCCCACAAATCCATTCATTTTTGTATCCACTTTCATTTTACGCTAATAAATACTTTTTTTAAAGCAGGAATGATTGATTATCCTTATTTCTATAAACTCCCCTTAAAAATGAGTATCTTAGCAAAATAGACTGCAGATTAAACCTATTTATCATTACTCTTTTGCTAATATTTTCTATCGAAGAATAGTATATTCTATTTTATTTCATCTTTTTAAATTGATACTATTCTATAACTCTTCATATAGAACGAATAAATAAAGTAATTTTTTTCCAACACTTTATTGACCCTAAATGGGTTTTCCTATAAAATGGATGATAGATAGAAACGAATAGGATAAAAAAAAAGCACTTCACAATTTAGCTACCAACTAAATCATGAAGCCCTGAACAGTCAGTGAACACCTGACCAATCAAGTTGCTTAAGCCAATATTTATACATTGACATCTTCCATTTTACTCAATTTTGACAGAAATTTCTAGAGGTTTACACTAGTTTTTTTCTGACATGGAAATGTTTGTGGTTATTTATTGAACTTACAATGGCGTTGGATGTGTATCCAACGCCATTTTTTTATTTATTCGTTTCTATCTGGAAGGAACGCTTGCTTGCTTTTTTAAATCATAATATATAACTGTCAACCAACCATTGACTATATTAAACGCTGATCCCAACCAGCCTTTTACCCATTCTCCTGGATGATTTAATTAGTAAGCAGCAATCCTTTTAAAATAATAGTCAATTACTACTCCCAAGTATTCATTAAGAAAACACAATGAGAACAATCAATGTAACCTTTTTCAATACTTCCTTTTATACGAATATCATTGTTTGTATTTTCTTTATTGATGACTATTAAGACTGGAAATAAGCCTCGATGCTTATTTCCAGTTTATTTTTGTTTTACTCGGAACAGCTAATTTTTATTGTCGGATCTTTTTCCAGATATAAAGATATCTCACTAAGAAATTTTTTTAAATGAGGTGTCTCGTTGTGTCTGTCTACCATAAGCCTATCTTGCCAATTCTCAACAATAATAAACTGGTTTTGTTGGCTAACATTTTCAAAATGATCGTAAAATAGACAGCCTTCATCTTGTTGCGAAGCTGCTACCAATTCAGTTACAAATGCTATATAAGCTGCTCTTTTTTCTGGTCTAACTTGTAAAAAAACATTGATCGTAACCATAATTTCCACCTTTTTCTTATCTGCTATTTTAGCTTAATTAACCAAAATATAGTTTTTTCAGTAACTTTACATCCCTATTTTCCGTTAAGTTAATAAAATACGGCTGTTGCCATTTTTGAGTGGTTGATGCATTTTTATTTAGTCCTGATACCCAGTCAGGATATACACGCAGTGCCATCTTCCCTGAACTTGTTTCACTGATTAAAATATTATTTTTAGCCAATATTGCTTTCGGAAATATAAATTGCCCGACTTTTTCTTGATCAAAAATAGTAATAATTAATTTATCTGGTGCACTAGCTAAATCGTACGGTTTATTTTTATTTGCTTTGTCCTTTTCCCAAAACACAACAAAATAACCAAGCTTTTTAGGAGTTATTTTTGCCCTTCTACTACGAAATGACTGGCTGCCTATGGAAAAAGTTGCTCCCTCGTAGTCACTATTTTGGGTTTCCAGATTCATGTTCTTAAAAGACTCATCACTAAATTCTTGTAATAGTTCAGATATAAATTTGATTGATTCCATCGCTAACTCCATTCATCTTTAGAATACTTAAAACTAAAACAAGATTTAATTACTTTAATAAATTTGTATCATGAAAAGTAACTTATTATTTGAACGTAGTTAGTCTTTCCAAATAATCGGGATAAATGCTTTTCCAACAAAAGAATAATTTCCTTTACTAACTTCCCATTCAAACGAAAGTTGTTCTGTTCCATCAGTATAATTATCCTCTTGTTCTGAGGGGCTTACAAGATCAGTCCAAGTGAAGACATCTTTATTTTCAATTACAATATTATCAAAACTAGTATAAGAAATTTTTGCTCCATCAAATTGAGAAGAAAGCTGGATTGGAGAAACCATTTGATACTGAGTCATTCCTTTTTTTAGAACAATCGGCTGCATTTCACCTCTAGTCCTTATAGTAGCATTTTCTAAATTAAGCATATTATTTAAAGCTGTAATATCAACTAAAGCTAAATGCCCGTTACTCTTGTCTTCAATTTGGCTATGTCCATTCACCCTAGACTCCAAACCTAACCATAATTCTTTAACCTTTGTTAACTTACTAAAAACATTTAAATTTGGAACACTTATATTTTGATCAATATTTAATATCTCTATCTCAGTTAAGTTAGACAATGGACGCATATCAACAACTTTTCCCCCCTCTATATCAACTAGTTTGAGGTTTTTCATTTTTTGAACGCCTTCATAACTTCTCGTCAAAGAACTACTAAGTTCACCACCAAACGCAGTAACTATTGGCGCATAAATCTCTTTCATTATTCCGTACTTCTCGTATAAAGAAATTGCCTCTTGACGCTCCTGATCTGTATACGGCCATTCTTTATCATCCATATAACGTAATTCATATCCGATACTCTTATTTCTTAAGGTTTCGTCCGCCAATCGAATATATTCATCTTTTGGGGGTGCTGCCATTGTAAACTCAGATTTTACTAGAAAAACTCCACCAATCAACAATATTCCTAGCATTGTTACAAATTTTCTTTTTTTCATTTTCTCTATCTCCTTCTACTAAATTGTAATAAAATAATGTCATCACTCTTTGATTATACATTAATTCTTTCAAAAAAAAAGTTAATTTCAGTTATTTTTCTATTAAAAACAAAGCGAAAAAAACTATTTTAAATAACTTTAAATAAATATAATTCTTTTTTCGAAATTTATTATTAGTTATTTAATTATTAGAAAAGAATTTAAATTCCCCTTTTTTAAATCCTTTAACAATTTTAATCCTTCCTACAAAAAAAAAGAGAGCTGACAGCCCTCTAAATTTTATTCTATCTACTCCAATTGCTTACTTTTTTACAGAACTATTCCAATGAATTCTCCACAACAAGTCTAAACTTATATGTACTGCTGGAAGGATCAATGTATTCTTTGAGAAATCGACAATGCCTCATATTCTGGTAAATCAAATATATATTTTTCTCTATGTGTCTTCTTATATTCTTGTTCAATCACTCGAATCGTTCCTAAAGCGTCGCCATCTTCCAATGCAGATCCGTTAAGAATATAAAAAATAACTAGCGTGCATTTTTCATCAATAGCCATTAATTTGGGCAAAGTCATCGCTAAGGTATTAGGATTTATCTGCTCAACCAGACGATTTCCTTCATCTGTCAGTCCTTGATAGTAATTAATATATTCTTGTTCTACTTCGATTGTCTGATCCATCATCGCGATATATGTTTCTAATTGAATGTTCCATAAAAATGGTTCCACGATATTCTCCTCCTATTTTACAGCTATGGCAATCGAATGAAATACCGTTTTCTGTTCAAACGATGCAAACATCTCTGTCGAACAACCATTCTAACGATTTTCTGTTGCCTACTATCTCCAATAAGATATCACAAAACAGTCTCATTTTTCTATTAAAACGATTATCATATTTAGAATAAAATTAGTACGTTTTTGTTTTAATGTACGATTAATAGTAACGCTTGATAAACAATTCCACCTCACGCAATTGCTCAGATTCGATACGTTGTCTTTTGATGAAGTAAAAATTTCTTTGATAATCATCGGTTAACGGCTGCCAATTGATTTTTTCCGATACAGCTTTTTTTGAAATAAGCGATTGACCAATTCCCTGTTCTAAACAACGAACGATCATTTCATTATTTTTGATGATCATTTTTTCTGGTTCTAAATTATGCTCTAAAAAATAATGCTCAGTATAATGAAAAACACCAGAATTCTCTTCTCGCACTAACCACAAGGATTGGGAAAAATCGCCTGCATGCACTAGCTCATCTGATATAATTTTTTGGCGAATGATCGAATCAGTGATTAAAGGTTTCTCAATAAACCCAAAATGTGCTTGATGTTTCTGAATTTTATCCAATACTTGTTCTGAATTATCCATATCCAATACAAAGGAAACTTCTGGAAATTGCCGAACCAGCTGTTCCATCAATTCAGGCAGATAATACACAGCAAATGTATTCGACGCAACAATTTTACACGTCTCTCTCGGCATCTCTTGTATACGCAACGCTTGCAAGACATCTTCCCAATCATCTGATAAATTGAGCAAGTGATGATATAAAATATCAGCCTGCTTTGTTGCAATGATTTCCTGGCGTCCATTTCGAACAAACAGCTCGATATTCAACTCTTCTTCTAGTTGTTTGACTTGATTAGAGACAGCCGGTTGAGAAATAAATAAACGTTCGGCTGCTTTTGAAAAATTTTTTGTTTCGTAAACAGTACGGAATGTTTTCAGTAATTTAAACATAGGTAGCCTTTCCATTCGTTTTGATTATAGATATTATTGTAACTATTTATTTCTCAAATGCAAATTATTTCGTTATACTAGACTCATAGATAAACAAGGAAAGAAGATGAATGATTTAGTGGAAAATAATAATTCAAAACATTCTTATTTAACAAAGACCATGGTCATTTTACCTGGATTGATTACGTCTTTTATCGTAGCAGTTATTAGTAAAATCGCAGCAATTTGGCTACCGACCCTAGGAGCTGCAACGATTGCTATTTTATTAGGAATTTTACTGGGTAATACTTTTTTGAAAAATCCAGTTTTGGAAAAAGGAACGAAAGTTGCAGAAGGCAAGCTATTAGAATTTTCGGTTGTGTTATTAGGTGCAACCGTTACTTTTCAAACCATCGCTCAAATTGGTATCCCAGGCGGTATCTTTGTTCTTTTACAAATGAGTTTGACGATCGTTGCCTCTTATATACTTGGTAAAAAGATGCAGTTTTCAGATAATATGTCTTTGCTGATGGCTGGTGGAAATGCGGTCTGCGGTTCATCTGCAGTTGCTTCGATTGCCCCTGCCATTAATGCAAAAGAAGAAGAAAAAGGTCAGATCATTACATTGGTCAATTTGCTAGGAACGATCCTAATGTTGCTGTTACCTATTATTGGCTCTCTTATTTATGGCAGTGACATTCTAACTAAAAGCGCCTTGATCGGCGGTATCCTACAATCTGTAGGACAAGTCGTAGCAAGTGCCAGTATGGTCAACGGAGAAGTTGTAGAGCTTGCTATGCTATTTAAAATCATGCGTATCATGCTGCTTGTGGTCGTTGTTTACTTCTTTGGTAGATTTAAACAACAAAGATCTTCTGTCACCTCAGCTGTAGAAGAAACACCTAAGAAAAAGAACTCTGCTTTACCTTGGTATGTAGTGGGATTTGTTTTATTTTGTGTGATCAATAGTCTAGTCCATTTACCAGCACAATTAAGTGAAACGGCTCATTTCTTTAGTGGTTGGTTTGAAATTACCGCATTAGCTGCGATTGGCTTACGCTTAGATTTCCAAAAATTCTTCAAAGAAGGCAAACGTTTCTTGATTTATGGATTATCAGTTGGCGTCATTCAAGTTATTTTGGCTATCGCGCTGATTGCTTTATTAAGAATTTAATTTAAACTCAAAAAAAGGTCACTCAAATTTTCGTTGAGTGACCTTTTTTCTGATTTTATTTATCTGTTTTTTGACTATCATCTGTATGAGATTTAAATCCCACATACGATTTATTCCCACTTAAATTAAGCACAAACAACACAATAACCAGTGATAAAATCGATACGGATAATAATAATGTTTGGACCGCATCACCATGCAATACCATTAGCTGTCTTAAAATAGCCGTAATACAAATCAGAATCAAATATCTGATTGGGATATGATGACCTTCTTGAATATAGCGAATGACCATCATAATAAACTCAAATAACATGAAAAATGCCACAACTTCTTGCATTACGATCGATAAGTTTTTAGGTGTCATTGGCTTGTTGATAAATGTACTGATATCAATCAATTGACGAATCATAAAAATTAAAATTAGTAAGGCAAGTACGCCTAAAACAATATCCAACGCCCAATTGACGTATTTTTTCATTATTCCAAATCTCTGTTCCTCTTTCATTTTTTTCTCCCTTCGTTTCAATGCAGTTGCATCGGTCTATCCAAAGACGTTTGCTACTCTTTCATTATAAGAATAATATAACATTTTTTTAAGATGATGTAAAAATCTAAATCTGGAAGAAAGCCACTTATGTCAATCACTTAGGATCTTTTTTCACGAACTCAACGTAAAAAGTCTGAATGAAAAATAAAACTAAAGTCCCAATCTTTTGTAAATTACGTATGTTATTTTTGAATTAGAAAAAGTTTGAGGGAATTTATTTATGAACAAGAAATTAGACGCGTTTCACTTGAAAGTTATTGCAATTGTTGCTATGTTACTTAATCACATAGGCAGTGGATTTGGATTGTCCGAGTATTCAGATCAGTTATTTTTCTTTACTGAATTTATTGGTAAATTGACGTTTCCGATCATGGCTTATTTATTAGTTGAGGGATTTCATTATACGCGAAATGTTAAAAAAATATGCTGCTCGGCTCGCCTTTTTCTGGATCGTTTCGATTTATCCATTTCATGCCTTGTTTTATCCAGATTCTCTTTTTAGTCCGATGGAATTAGTTAATAATATCTTCTTTACACTTTTAATAGGGCTTATTTTGATTACGTTATATGATAAAACTAAAAATACGGCTCTCCACATTTTGTTAGTTATTGTCTTTTCACTTGCAACAATTATGTCTGACTGGAATTTAATTGGCGTCTTGATCATTTTTGGATTTTATCGTATTCAAAATGTTAAACTTAAGAAAATTCTGCCACCAGTCTATGCTGCTGCATTTTTATTTTTATTAATGTTGCTTGTTTACTTGATTTCGCCTAGTTCAGTTCCTTGGTATGAACTTCTATCTGGTCTTGGTATTTTAGGAACCATTCCGTTACTTTTAAATTATAATGGCAAACGGGGCTACTCTCCAAATTGGGTCAAATGGGGCTTCTATTTATTCTATCCACTGCACATGATTGTACTGATCTTAATCCGTGGAATGATATAAGCTTTTATCTGTTTTGTAATCATTACTGTGTTCAAATCATTGTGGTTCCAATGATTTGAACGCAATGATGATTTTTTGTTAGTAATCATCGTATTAAAAATAAATCACTCTTTTTATCTAAATAAAACGACTTCACTCTATTGATTTTAGTAAAACCATACTATAGAATAAATTTATAGATCTTTTTATTGCTTAAATTGTAAGGGGTTTCATAAAAATCAAAGGAGGAACATCATGAATACTTTTTTAGATAAGCTACAAGCAAAGTTAGGTCCCATCGCTTATAAACTTGATTCCAATCGTTATCTTTCAGCAATCAAAAACGGTTTTTTTGTCGCAATGCCATTATTGATCATTGGCTCTATGTTTTTATTAGTCACACAATTGCCGATAGAACCTTATACTAATTTTATGGCGTCCATTTTAGGTGAAAACTGGATGTCTCTATTTCTACAAGTCAATGATATGACCATGAACGCGATGACCTTATTTGTAATTTTAGGGATTGCTAGTGAGATGGCAAAATATTATGCTGTCGATCGAGGTTCGACCCAGGCAATTGCCCTTGTTGCTTTTTTAGTACTAACGCCGATCACCTCAACGGATGACGGTTCATTTCTGCCATTAGGAAACTTTGGTGCCTCAGGTTTATTTGTCGGTATGATCACAGCTATTCTAGCTACTGAAATTTTCCGTTGGGTCGTGCAAAAAGGCTGGACGATCAAAATGCCTGATTCTGTTCCTTCTAACGTTGCAAAATCTTTTTCAGCGCTGATTCCTGGATTTTTCGTGGTAATTGCATTTAATCTGATTCGGATTGGTTTTACCTTCACCTCTTATGAAACGGCTCAAAATTTTATTTTTGAGGTGCTGCAAACGCCACTCTTAGCTTTAGGCAGTTCACTTCCAGCAACATTGATTATCTTACTATTTGAAGCATTGTTGTGGTCATTTGGGATTCATGGGGCAAATATCGTCGGCGCTGTAATGCAGCCAATTTGGATCGCACTCACTGTAGAAAATGCCCAAGCGTTTGCTACAGGTGAAAAACTCCCCAATATCGTGAACTATCAATTTTATAGTAACTTTGTCAAACTTGGTGGATCGAGCGCAACCATTGGCTTAGCTATCGCTTGTCTATTTTTCGCAAAATCTTCTCAGTTTAAAACTTTAGGCAAATTATCCTTTGCACCAGCCATTTTCAATATCAATGAACCTTTAGTTTTTGGAATTCCAATCGTGTTAAATCCAATGATGCTGATTCCTTTTATTATTGCACCACTTTTGATGTGTCTTTTGGCTTATACTGCAATGGCAACCGGAATTGTTCCCTTAGCAAATGGTGTGAATTTACCTTGGACCATGCCGCCTGTCATTGCAGGATTGATGGTCAGCGGTTGGCGAGGAGCTCTTTTACAAATCGTGCAAATTTTACTGAGCTTTGGGTTGTATTATCCATTTTTTAAGATGGAAGATTCAAAAGCCTATAAGATTGAAATGGAAGGAGAAGCAGCCTACGACAAGGATATCGCTGCTGAAGTTGGATAAAAACTTTAGATACATATAAAAAAGAGCGAAAATCAGTAACGGTTTTCGCTCTTTTTTGTATGACTATTTTTTTCGGCTATGTTTATTTTTCTCTTTTATTAAATCATGCCAAATGCTATTGCTATTGCTCCAAAAATATTATTTAAAAAGTGGATTGACATGCTGATTTCTAAACGTTGTGTTTTGTAATATGCCATAGATAAGATCAAACCCATTGACGCATAAATCAAAAAACTAACTAGGTTGGTCGGTCCATGGATCAAGCCAAATACAATAGAGCTTACTGCAACTCCAATAAGAGGGAATTTTTTCAACCAAAACCCGATAATTCCTCCTCTAAAGACGATTTCTTCCATAATTGGTGCAGAAATACCTATCAATAATATAATCAACAAGGGATTTTCCCCAGTAAACATCATTTGAATTGCAGCATCATTTGCTGTAGACTCCGAGCCTTGATTGTTTAATAAAAGAGTTCCTACAATAGCAACAATTCTCGCTAAGACAAACCCTCCCACAATAATTCCCACATTTTTTAGTGTAAGAAAATCAAATTTAATCGTCAAAAAACCTAATTTTTTCCCTAAAAATATCAACAGCCAAATATTTCCAATAACCAATAGTATTAACACTATTGATGCAACTAATGACAATGTAGCTTCACCCATTCCAAGTGAAAATCCTTTCGCTACTCCAAACAATGTCATACTAATTTGACTTAATAAAAACAAACCAACTACAATAAAAAAATTTTTAACATACGCCATTTTATTATTCTCCTTCTTATATAAAATAATATGATATATTTCTCTTTTATAATAGCAAACTACAAGTAGATAGTAAAATGCTCTTGTGTGTAAAAAATATGTACACTTGTTGTATAGTAAAAAAGTTCCTTTCAGTGAAGAAAGAAACGTTTCATTTAAATAATTATTTTGTTAACGCACCTTTAACTTGTTTAGTTGAGATTTAGTGTATCATGATAATTGTTTTTTATACCTCATAATTAGAACTATAAATACCACTTCTGCCAGCTGTTTGTACAATTCCCCTTAATTGTCTTCTTTTTGAAAGGCTATTTATTTTCTGAGAAACTATTACAAAAATCAATAGCAATGGCATTACATTTCTTTTTTTGAGGCTATCTCTTTGAGTGCTTTAAAGTAATCTGGTGCAAAAATTTTTCTAGGATTAAAAATTGATTCTACAACTGTTATGCTACTATCTTTTTGATGCCTTGGTTTTAACATTCTATGTGTCGCATTTGAAATTGGATAAACAGTTAAGTAATCTCTGCTTACATGATCTCTATAAATTTTTTCTGTTTCTTTCGTATCAACATTAATATCATGGTCACCTATTAATAAATAATATGGTTTACTAATTTGTTCAAGCTCTGAAGTATTATCTAAGTTCATATTTTTATGAATAAATTCCCATCTATCTTTTGCTAAAACATCTTTTTCCAACTTGCTATCAATGTACCCTTGATAATCATTTTCTTTTAAATACTCATTTACCTGGATTTCTATCAACAATTTTTCATTAATTTGCTTTTGAGAATACCCTTCATATTCCATGTCACTAATTGTATTAAACCTACCTTGTCTCATCCAGTTGACCGCCGGGGCAACACCAATTGCAAATTTTACATCTTTATTTTCATTTAATAGTTTTGTGATGACCCAACCACCTTGACTGGCTCCCCAAACACCAACTTTATTTGGATCTATATCAAATTTTGCAAGTGCCCACTCCAATACTTTTTCCGCTTCCTTCTTCCGATCAACCATATCTTGTTCCAGCCAATTTCCTGTTGAGCCCCCAACACCTGCTTTATCCCAACTAATAGATATGTAGTTTTCTTTTGCAAGTGTCTCCCAAGCTGGATAATATCCTTCATCACTATTCTTATTAGTTGGTCCATCACCATGTATAAATAACATTAAACCAGGTTTCTCTCTATTCTTTTTAGGCTGAGCATATTCGACTGCCATTCTTCCCTCTTCAATATTAACAGTTTCATCTTTGACAATCATGTCGAACTCATTGTTATAAGTAATAATACTTATTAAACTAATGATTATTACCACAATTAAAATAATAGATTTTTTCATTTTACTCACACCTTATTCATTATTAACATACTTTTAAAAAAATAGATGTCTACCCCAAAAATTTCTTCATTTTATACCATTTTTTTTCGCCAATAAAGTGTTCTGTAAGAAACGAATGTAGTTGGCTATCAATTTCAAATCCTTGATGTTCATATAATTGTATAGCTCTACTATTTTCAGTTGAAACAAATAATGTGATACAATTTATTTTATTTAAATTCAATGTGAATTTTTCAATATATTGTAAACAACTTTTTCCTATACCTTTACCTTGAAAATCATTATCAATAACAAGAAATGATATATAACACTCATTTCTGGCAATTTTATTACTTAATAAATTTATACCTATATGCCAACGCCAATCAGAAAACTTTCGAGTTCTAATAGACGTTTGTTTCTTTTTAGAAAAATCCCCACTAATAGCAAAAAGACCAGCCAAACGCCCGTTATAAATAACTCTATAGTATGTCTCAGTTAGACTTGTGCTTTTATATAATCTACAAAATTCTTCAAAGGAATCTACTTTTAGTATCCTCTGCCATTTCGATTTGAATCCTTTGTATAAAAGCTTTAAATCCATTTCATTCAACAAGTTTATTTGTTCAATCTCTATCATCTTTTCTCCCCCAAGACCTTAATAGAGATTCGATTTCCCGTTATTAAAAACCGTTCACTATCTTCAATAGCAATTAAAGGTAGTCCTTGATTTATTATTACATTTTCTAATTTTTTATCTAATTCTTTTTCGCTACCTATTTCAATTACTTGAAAATTATATGTTCCTGATTCGATTCTAGAGTGTTCCCCATTTCTTTTTTCAATGCAAATATCATAAAATGTCTCATGAATAATATAATATATTTTCTGCATAAGAAGTCCTGTATTCAATTTGATTTCAACTAAATCAGATATACTAAAACTTTCTGATACTGGCACACGCTTTAGTAAGCTTAAATTAATAGCATGATTGACCGTGTACATTTCATCTTTCGATTTTGAACTAATTTCAATTTGTTCATCAACCATTTTACTTAACTTCTCTAAACGTAGTTTTTCCTCCATAATTTTTGCTTTTTTCTCTAACAAAACATTTGTGTAATCACTTCTTGATCCCTCTTCAACAAGCATTTTAATACTTGCCAAACTTAATCCTAATTCTCTTAAAAATAATATAAACGATAGCTGATACGCTTCCGATAACCCATATTTTCTATACCCATTTTCACTTATTTCAGATGGTGGAAATATTCCTTTTTCTTCATAGTGTCTAATAGTGTGTGGATTTATTTTAAATACTTTTGCTAACTCTGAAATCGTCATTAATTTTTCTGACATTTTCTCACCTCATACATATTATAAACCTTTGGGTTACCCGAAAGTCAACGAACATATTTTATCGAAATAGCATTTAATCATCTTAATCAAGGCATAGTCTATAAACCTCCGTTCAAAGATTTCAATCTTTTTTTTAAACGCAAATATGATGAGATGACTTCTACATTAAAAATCCTAATGTGTTTAAAATTTCTCCTCCTAGATTTAGATATACTCATGACTCACCCTTATTTGCTGATGAAGCAAGTTAAAAAATCTGGACAAAAAAATCCCTACTCAAATGAGTAGGGACAAACGTTGTTATATCAATGTCTTTAAGACTATTTGTTTAACGCTGTTTTAGCTTGGTCAGTTGAGATGTAGTGTGTCATTATTAATAATATGATTTAAAAATCGCGTTCTAACAAGAAAAATAACTATACTCACTTCAACTAACATCAATAAATTTCATATTAAACTTGGTCATTTTCTGGGTCAATCTATGAATTCACCAAATAAACATCTGAGTCAAAAAATTGTGGGCATATGGGAAAGAAAAATAATAGATTTTTTGCAAATAAATACTTCGTAGTACCCTTTTCTAGAGTAAGTTGGAAAATAGATTAAATTCCATACTTGACTAATCATATGCCGTTTTATAAACAGGAATACTCATACTTTTCCTGATTGTCATAAACTTATATATATATGTGCAGTTTATATAAATATAGATTTCTATAGGCACTGCAGTCATATATTACGATATTTCCTTGCTTATATTAGAGTTAGATATTGATTTCATGTATCTCTAAAAAATTATTATAGGCAATTTTCGGTTGTTTTTGCTTCAATGATCAAATTAGTAGAGTTGAAACTCTCAGAAAACAATTGTCCTAATTTTTCTAATTCTTCAATGTGTTTTTCAAGTTGAAGATAAATTAAATGTAGATAAAAATCTGTTACATAGCCATTTTTAACAAAAGGTTTTTCAATACTCTTGTAAGATTGTATGTATCCAGAAACATTGGCAATAGTTGTTTGTACAATCATAATAGAGTTAGGTATAACTCTATAAGTATAGTAGCATTTGTCTGACAATCTCATTCTATTACAAACAATTAAAGCTTTTACATTAAAAGCTGCATCTTCATGTATATAATTTTCATCAAAGTCTAGTTTATTTTTCAGTAAAAATTCTCTACTAAAAATAAATATCCACACACCATATCTCATTCATCATTAGAAGCTATTAAGTAAAAAAACTCTTTTCCATTTAGAACATTTGTACTTTAAAGCTCATTTATCAATAACTTCTTATTTTTTCCAGAGACCATTTATTGACTGAAGTTACTTTGAATTTTGCGTTAAATTGCAGAATATCCAACGATTCTTTTTCGAGTTCATTATATATTCTCTAATGCATCGCATTCTTTGATAAAATCATCGGAATCAATAAAACAGATATATTTACCTTTACAAATTTCTAAAGCTTCGTTTCGAGCATATAAAACTCCTCTATTTTCTTGCTTAAGATGGTCATATTATTTACTGTTTACTTATATTTTCGGAACCATCGTACACACTAATCACTTCATAACTAGTATATGTTTGATTTTGAATACTTTTTAAACATTTTTCAATCTAAAGTTCAGTATTAAATATCGGGATAATTAAAATTAAATTACATCCATCTCATAATTATAAAATTATAAAATAAAAGGTTTAAGTTGGTAAAAGTATTTTCGTATTTTCATTTCTATCAAATTTATTTTGATAAATCCACTTAGCTGGAATCTTTTTGTCTTCTATAATATTTGTTAGAAACTCTTTAATATCATCAGATTTTTTTAAACCACTGAAACGATTGTATTCACAGACTATTTCACTATCTTTTTTATAAACAATTGCCTCTTTGATATCATTGAACAAATAGACTGCTTCTCGTATTTCTTCTAGATTTATCCGATACCCGTTTATTTTCACTTGGCTATCTGTTCTTCCTATAAATTTTATATTTCCATCTATATACTTTCCAATATCTTTTGTGAAATATGCTTTCTGTTTTTTTTCTATAGGATTTTCTCTGATAACTTCTTTTGTTAAAATTTCATTTTTCCAATATCCATTCATCAGTGTATCACCAGAAATTACAATTTCACCTGTTTCACCATCAACACAGATACGATTTTCTTTTTGGTTCCATAAAAATACACTAGCTGACTCAATAGGTTCGCCAATAAACACTTCTGTAGCGTTGGGAGAACACAAATAATATGTTGTAGCAGCAAAAGTCTCACTAGTTCCATATCCATTGATAAACTTAACTCCTGGGAGTATAGTCTGAATTTTTTTTAATAAGTTGACGCTCATTTTTTCATATCCAAAATAGATTTCTTTTAATGAACTTAAATCATATTTTTTTACGATTTCTTCAGATTTAATCATAAGATCAAATAAGGAAGGTCCACATCCAAAATTAGTAATTTTTTTATTTTGAATCAGTTTTAGAAGACTAATCAATGAAGCATTCCTATTTTGTAGAAATACTTTACCTCCACTAATAATACTTGGTAAAATTTCAGTCAAAAATGGATCAAATGAAACTGGAGTTCTACAGATTGTTCTATCATTAAACGTGTGATTAAACCTTTTAACTACGTCGAGAGTGAAACTAATTATGCTCCCGTGTGACATTGTAATTCCTTTTGGATTTCCTGTTGTACCAGAACTAAAAATAATGTACGCAGGATCGTCTTTAAAAACTTTTATATTATCTGATAAAGTCTCATTGAATCCATAAATTAATGAGTTACTATTTTCATTTACAACTATAATTTTCATATTCTTTAAATTATTTTTCTTAATATCATTTCTATCAGTAATTAAAATTTTTGCATCTGTAAAAGAAAGGATAGACTTCATTTGTGTCAATTTTTTACTTTTATCGACTGGAACATAAATAGCTCCAATTTTCAAAATGCCAAATATAATACAAATCAAATCGATTGAATTATCCATACTAATTCCAATCCTATCTCCTTTTGATATACCTTGACTAATAAAAAAGTTTGCAACTTTATTAGAATTCAAGTCTAGTTCTTTATGTGAAAGACTTTGTTCCTTGTAATTCAGTAACAAATTCAAATTATTATCTTCATTATTCTTTAATAATGATCCCAAATTTTCATTCATCAGCTATCCCTACTTACTATAAATTTATTATTAAAAATCACTTTATCAATATATCTAGTTTTCATGAAATCAATTGCAGATTCCAACTTGTAAATAATTGGTGTATCTGCATTAAAGGATGTATTAATTAGAATTGACGAACCAGTTACTTCTTTAACTTTTTGTAACTGCTTATAATAAATTGGATTATCATTTTCAAATACACATTGCGGTCTAAATGTATTATCAACATGAATAATGGAAGAATTATCTGTACTTATCTTTGAAGCTCTGTGAGCTACATTCATATACTTACCAAATATCTTCGGATCAGATGTGAGTAATAAGTTAAGATCGTACGATATCATACTAGGTGCCAATGGCCTCCCCAATTCCCTGCATTTCACATTTTTATTTATAAAATCTAGTTTTCCTTCAGATGGCAAGGATAAAATAGTTCTATTCCCAAGCGCACGTGGCCCCCACTCATTTCTTCCTTGAAAAACTGCAATTACTTCATTATTTTTAAGGTGTTGACTTAATTCTTCACTTGCATCGTCAATCTTCTTAAAAGATAAATTTTTGCTAACTAAAAATTCTTCAATTTCCTCATCTTTAAATTCTTTACCAATGTACGGACTAAAACTTTCAATATTACAGTTATAGTTATTTTGATATCCATATTCAATAGCGGCACCAAGCGCAACACCAGAATCACCCGCAGCTGGCTGAACAAAAACATTTTCAACACTATCTAATTCTAAAATTTTTCCATTGAGTATACAGTTTAAACCTACACCTCCTGAAACTGTAATATTATGAATATCAAGCTCATTAGCTTTTTGATGAACATACGCCAATATTTTTCTTTCCAATACATCCTGAACTGACGATGCTAAATTTTTCAAATCATCTGAAAAATCATAGAAAGAAGAAAGTTTAGATTTTGATTTTTTTATACCTAATTCATACTCAAAAATATATCGCCACATTTTTATACATATTTCTTGATATGGCATTAGTAAATTTGTCTTACCAGCAGCTATAGCAAACTTCTTATATAGTTTTTCCAATTTTTTTGAAGGTGTAAGATTATCTCCAAAGTATTTTAATATTTCAGTTGAATATTTTGGTTTTCCATAACCCGCCAGCCCCATTGTTTTGCCAGATTCATTTTCTCTAAACCCTAGCATTGTGTTTGTTGCCTCAAACAAAAAACCGAATGAAGAGATTGGACTAAAAGTATCAATAAATAGTCTATTCCCATCTTCATATCTCCATAAGGAGGAAGATTCCAATTCCCCATTCCCATCCACAACAAGTGACAATGAATTATTTAAATTACTAGCAAAATGGGCTGAATTAGCATGTGCTATATGATGATTTACATATAAAATAGGAATTTCTAAAAATGCTTCATCAGGAAAAATCTGAGAAATAATTTTTTCAGATGAAACATCGAATTTTTTATTCATTGATTTATAAACTAAAGGATAATCCCATCCAATTGCAATAGCTGATAATTCTGAAGGATCTATACCAGCAATATCGAGAACACATTTAGCTGCATTTTTAGGAAAAACATCAAATATTCCTTTTTTTCCTATCACTTTTTCTTCTTCTAATCCTGCAATTATTTTCGCTAGATTATTTCGTTTAAATTCTATCAAAATTGCTGAAGCATCATGCGATCCTTCAAACCATCCATTTATTCCTAATACATATTGCTTTTCCACGAGGAGTCATCTCCTTTGTTTAAGTTTACATCATTGAATAATTCACTAACTTTTAAGGATTTATCAAAGTTCATTGAGTTTTTAAAAAAATTAGGAAAGACAATTTGAATTCCACATGACACTTGTTGTAATGATATCCAAAAAACTGAATAAAACATTTCTAAAATTGACAGATTGTGTTTACTTGATTTATTTTTCATTTCTCGAATTTCTTTGAATGGATTCCATTCTTCTTTAGTCCTCTTTATTCGGATTCCTTTTCCGAAACCGTATAAAATGGCATCTTTTACATCTTTTTTTAAAGTTATTTTATCGTGGTAAAAATTCGCTTCACAATATTTAAAAGGAATATCTTCATTTATTACACGGTACGCAAACTCTGCATCTGAACACCAGACCACATCAACTGCAAATACAAAATTGTCTTTTAATAATTTGAAAATATCTTTTTTTATTAATATAACTGGTATATAGGGAGGAATATCTTTAGTTGTGTTGCAAAATCTTGCTTTTTCCACAAAACCATTCATATTTTTATAAATCAGATTTGCCTTCACAAGTTGAGTATCTTGATCCATACTCTCAATTATTTTTTCAATAGCATACGGTTCACAAATAATATCAGAGTCAAGAAACATTACATGATCAAAAGATGATGCTTGCAATCCAATATTATATAAATATCCTAAATTTTGACGATCTGTATATATAAAATTAAATAAGAATTTATCTTTATATTCAGAATGTATATTCTCACACTGCTCTTTCAGTTCTTTTGTAGGATTGTTTAAAACAATTACAAGTTCAACTTTTTTTTTTGAATCGCATGTATAATCAATACTTTGTATGAGGTTTTTCATTCTTAAGTCATTATGGTTTGGTATTAGAATGGAAATATTCATCTTTACTCCTTTAAATCTTTTTTTTTAGTTCAATTACTTCATCAACAATTTCTAGATTCTTAGGTCGATGTGTAATCATAAGCACAATTTTATTTTTAAATAATTTTGTTACTTCAATTAATACCTTTTCCTCTGTTGCCTCATCTAAGGCAGAAGTTGCTTCATCAATAACTATTACTTCAGCATCAGAAAAGAACATTCTAGCAAATGCGATACGTTGCTTTTCTCCACCAGAAATATTTGAACCTTTTTCACCAATTTGTGTGCATAATCCATTTTCAAGAGATTGATAAAAATTACCTAATTGGCATTTTTCTAGCGCCTCTACTACTTGAGCGTCAGAAACATTTTTGTCAAAAATAATATTTTCTTTTAACGTTCCCTGAAAAATAGGCGCATCCTGTGAAAGATAAAAAATATGATCATAGTATTCATTTAAATTGTAGACCGATAATTTCTTATGATTCACTAAAACATCACCTTTAGTTGGTTTAAATAATCCTAGTATAACTTTCATTAATGTCGATTTTCCTGCTCCACTTTCCCCAACTAGTCCATAAATTTTATTATTTTCTAATTCTAGGTTAAAATCATTCAATATTTGTTTATTTTCAATGGTTAAATTTAAACCGCTTATGTTAATATTTTTAATTTTCTGCACTGGTTCACCTTCAATAAACAAGTCTTCATCATTCGAAGTATTGTAAAAATCTTGTAATCGTTTGTAAGTAACTTTATCCAAATTATACTGAACAAAAATCACATTGAATATAGCAACTGGTGTATATACCCTATCAACATAGGTAACTAACGCAACTAATCCACCTAAACTGATGGTTATAACATTTGTAAATGTCAATACAACAATCACTAATTTAATAACCGCGACAAGAAGAGCAAAAAAACCGAAGAAAAACTCATGTATCATTGTCATTTTTGTTAGATCATTAGTCGTTGATGTTGCCATTTCATCGTACTTACTAATTTCTTTTTTATATCTTTTATTAATTCTGAAAGTGATCATCTCTGTTATGCCACGAATTAAAGTACTATTCATAGCCTCCTCAGAAATTAAAGAACTTTCTTTTATTGCTTGTAAAATTTTCAGCAAGTATTTAGTCACAATAAATACCACAATATATCCAATCAAGATTGCTGGAATTAATTTCACATCTATTATTGCAATAAAAAATAAATTGAAAAAAGTTTCTGGTATTAACTCTCTAAATAATCTTCCATAAAAGTTCAAATTAATGTTTCTACCAGCATTTGAACCAGCTTCAACTTTTTGTAGAAGTGAACCAGAACCAATTTTCAGATATTCTGAATAAGAAATTTTACTAATTTTAACCAATGCCATTTCTTTTAGATAAAAGAATACTCCATTTTGAAGTTTAGTTCTCGGTTTTTGTTCCATATATGCAAGTATTGGGACAAAAATTATCGTCAGCCCGTAAACTAATATGTTTCCAATATCTAGTCCATTGCCAAATTCATCCAATAGTTTTTGAAAATAAAATACATTAATAGCGCTTAGAAATGAAACTATTATCCCTATTCCTATATATATTGAAAAATCTTTTTTAAAATGCTTCCATAAATCAATATTCATTTTGCCCTCCCGCCTGCTCTTTTATTAAAAATGTATTACCTTTCATTATCTATTAGAAGTAACAAAAGCTTTACTTTAAATTTATATTCTCTAAATCAACCTAAAAAACTCCTGTCTTGACTCACTTGATTCCTTGAATACTCCCGATGCGAAATATGTGCTTGTCATAGAATTTCCTGATCTAATTCCTCTTGCTCTCATACATGAATGCTCTCCTTCGACACAAACAATAACATCTTCAGTATCTAAAATTTCTTTTAAAATCTCGCAAACATCCTTTCCAATTCGTTCTTGAATTTGCAATCTTTTACAAACTAAGTCTACGATTCGAGCAATTTTAGATAGACCGATTACTTTTCCTTTTGGAATATAGCCAACACTTATATCCATATTAAACATTAATGCTAAATGGTGTTCACAATAACTAAAAGCTGGCAGTTTTTTAACTATTACAATTCCAGATTCTTCATTATCAAAACATTTATTAAACTTTTCTGCAATTTCATGGTTTGTATATTTAATTCCAATAAAAACTTCTTCATACATTTTTGCAACACGTCTTGGTGTCTCTTTCAACCCTGGCCGGTTTATATCTTCACCTAAAGCAACTAAAATATTTTTTACTGATTCTTCGATTATTTCAATTTGGTTATTCATTTTTGTCCCCTATCTAATATCCATAATTTTATGAGATTGAATGCTTAGAAGCCAGTCTACTTTTTTATCATCTCTTTCATTTAATCTTCCCAAAACGTTTAAAGCATCAGCCCATTGAATTTTATTTTCTACCTCACATGGCGAAATATAATATTTTTGTGACTTTACTTTTTTTTCAATGAACTGGCAAAAATCAAATCCTCCTTCTACTTCGTCTATAACAATTCGAACTTCATCGGCATCAGTAACACAGTGTTTTTCATAAATGCTTTGATATAATCGTTTAGGACTAATTGCAACATAGTCAATTGAGTTAGGAATTTCTCGAATGCCATTTGATTCAATCCAAACTTTAAAAGAATTTTCTTTTAATCGATCAATAAACAAATTCAGATTTCTATGAATTGTCGGTTCACCCCCGGTAATAATAATATTTTTAGTATCTAAAAAACTTTCTAATTTATTAAATATTTCATCAAAACTCATCAAAATAAATTCGTTATAATTAGTATCACACCAAGGACATTTTAAATTACACTGACCAAGCCTAATAAATATTGCTTTTCGTCCAGTATTGAACCCCTCTCCTTGTATTGATTCAAAAATTTCAACAATTGGTAGCTCTTCCATTTTTTTACTCATTGTAATCACCAAAGTAGGCAGAAGAACTTGGTGTTTCAAAAACTTCAACAAATATTAAATTGGGAATTTTTCCTTTTAGTATTTTATAAATATGTTTACTTAAATTTTCCGCAGTAGTTCTTTCCTCAAAACAATAGACTTTTTGATTATTTTTAATAAGGATACTTGAAATTTCTGATTCAACTTTACTGTTCTTATCAAATATATAAGCATGATCCATCTTAGATAAAATATTTTCATTTACAATATCCTTAATTTCTCCATAGTCCATGACCATTCCTTTTTTGGGTCCATTTTGAACAAGATCACCCTTAATTCCCGTTTTTAATTTATAAGTATGTCCATGCAAATTTCTACATTTTCCATCGTGCCCATCAAGCATGTGTGCCATATCAAATTGAAAAATCTTTGTAATAATCATATTACCCTCCTAAAGTTTATTGTAAATTGTATCCATGTATTTATATCCTCCATCAGCAAAAATACATAATATTTTTTTATTATTTATCTCAAAATGCTTAGATAAATATTTTTTCATTCCCAAATAAACAGCTCCAGATGATCCTCCTAACACTAAAGAATATTTAGAAATTAATTCTAAACATGTTTCAATCGATTCACTCTCATCAACAAGTTCAAAGTCACTTATGTCATCAACATTTAATATCGGAGATTTCCTATTTGATCCAATACCAGGAATAAATCTTTCTTTTGAATAGTTACTAAAAATAACTGATCCTTCTACATCTACTGCAACAACCTTAATATTAGATTTTTGTTTTTTTAAGTAATTATTAATTCCCACGATCGTCCCACATGAGCTAACAGCTAAAAACACAATATCGCAATTTGAATTTATAACTTCTTTTCCAAGACTTACAGAATATGCTTCTTGCACTAATGGATTCTCATACTGATTCATCCAATAGCTATTTGGATTATCATTAATAAATTTTTGTACTGCAGACAATCTAGCAGATAGATAGTTGTTGCATGAATCTTTTTCTGTCACTTCTATTAAATTTGCTCCATAGGCTTTTAGAAGTTTTTTATTTGCATTCAAAATTTTGGGATCAATAACACACCAAAAATCTAACTTATTTTCTCTGCAAAAATGTGCTAAAGCAACACCAAAATTTCCAGAAGAAGACTCTACAATTTTCGTTTCACTCGTTATTTTATTCGAAGCTAAAAGATTATTAATAACATACTGAGCTGCTCTGTCCTTAATGCTACAAGTCGGATTAAAATATTCTAATTTTCCATAAATTTGATTATCTCTTATCTTGTCAATATAAATTTCAGGAGTATTGCCAACTAAATTACTCAGCTTCATACTATTCCTCCGTCCTAACGGAATAAATTTATTTTATTTGGAATCTTGTTGATCCCGATGAACATAAACCTTTTCTACCTTCCAATATTTCATCTAATTCTATTTTTTTAAATATCACAATAGTTTCATTGCAATTAGTTTCATCTTCGTAACACGGTATTTTATTGTAATTCCCTGATAGTAAATAGTAATTTATTAAGCTATCTACAAGTAATTGTTTTTCTCTATCATTTCGTTTCCTTACAGAATATATATAGTACCTTATATTTCTATTGATTATTTCAAGTATAAAATCATTCTTTTCAAATCTAGAAACATAAATTTTCGAATTATTATATAGAAATTCCAGAAAATCCTCTTCATAAACTATATGATTCCAGTAAGAAAAACTAATTTGTTCTTTTTTTACAACTTCACAAATAATATGATTAGATCCCAGATTTTTTAAACAAGCAATTCTATGATGACCATCCAAAATGATATATTTTTCATTACTTTTTTTGTATACTAAAGGTTTGCAAAGCAGTTCTTTTCTATAAGAAAGCTCTTTTTCTAAACATCTCAGTTTTCTCATATCAAGAGACTCGTGTGGATATAGGTAAACTGATTTTATTAGAACTAACTTAGTTTGTTCTATCTGATTATTGGATACTTGAGTCACCACTCTTCATTATCCTTTCCTCGGAAATATGATTCTAAATATAAATCTGCTACAGTAATATCATAAACTGCCATACCCATAGGATTAAAAAAGTAGAAGTCATGTTCATTTAATCTGGGAAAGCTAATAATTGCGTCAGCAAAAGAAATAGCATCTAATTCATTTATTCGTTTGGAAACAACCATATTCTCTATATTGGTTCCTCGGCGATTAACCTCTTCCCAGCTATCTACTATTATTATTGGTGAAATATTCTCATCGAATAGACAAAAATCTCTAAGAGAAATATTACACACTAAACTCCCTTCCTTAGGTAAAATATCTATATATGGTTCTATTACATCAGTACATGTGATCAAAATATCTGATTTTTTTATTAGTGCCTTCATATTACTATTTTTTTCTGATAACGGTAGATTATCTAGCGCTCTGTAATTTTTATCGTATACATTTATACTGGTTATTGAATCTTTAAACATACTAGAAATCATTTTATGATGTAATTGCCCAATCGGCCCAAACCCTATAATACCTATATTAAACAGTTTTTTATCATTGTTGTTCATGTATTCCTTAATCATCAAATAGGTTACTGCAACAGTTCTTATAGAACTCAGATGTTCCGAATTTATTATAGCTTTCGTTTGTCCCGTTTTTATATCATTAATTATTGTTGTTGAACTTACCCTAGGTAAATTATCTTTTTTATTGTCAGGAAAACTTGCAATCCATTTTATACCTGCTACATTAACACAACCTCCTAACCTCGCTGGCATAGCAATGATTCTATTTTTCTTATCATCAAAATCTAAATAGGGTTTGACTGGTTGTGAATAGTCTGCATTCGATAATGCTTCATTACATTTGATAATTTGATTTCCGATTAAATCCCATTCTTCTTTTATACTGGTAATTTCTTCATTTGAAATTAGTCGCATTAATTAATTCATCTCACTTTTCTTAATATTTGCTTACTCAATTGACAAAAAAATTCATCTTCATGAATTCCTAAGTGATTTGTTGCGTCAAATAATGTGTTATTACAAGTTTCCCCTGTTCCAATAAGAATAACTTTTTCATTTATTTGTGGTTTTTCTTCAACAAAAATCATCGTTTGATTCATACAAACACTAGCAATTATTCCAATTTTACTCCCTACCTGAACTTTAAAATTTTTCATCCGACTTACAAATCCATCTCCATAACCTAGCGGAATATTTACAATCCATCCTTCTCTTGGACACACATATTCAGAATTATAACCAACTGCACATCCAGCTTTTATTTTTTTCAAATGAACAACTTTGGAACATAACATAGCAATTGGTCTATTTTTAAAAATTGAATTTTCTTGATACATTCCAAAGATAGCTGCCCCAATTCTATAAATATTACCTTTATCTAACTTAGAAGAAAAACTTGAACTACTACCACTATGAAATGAATTTACTATTTCCATTGCGTTTATTAAATATTCATTAAATAACTCATTTTCATGTTCAATAATTTTTTTATTACTTGAAGAATGATGTGTATAAATTCCTTTAAACTTTATCTTTTGATCTAAAGCTATAGAAATGATTTCATCTAATTCTTTTTTTTCAGTAATCCCTATTCTTCCTAAACCAACATCAACTGCTAAATGAGCTAAGCTACATTCCTTGGGTTTAATTGATTTAAAAAAATCTAAACTTGGGATTACAAATTCAAAGTTCAATCTATGAATTATTTCTAAATCAGTGGCGATATCAATAATTCCAAGGATAATTACTGGTTTTAAAATCCCTTTTTTTCTAAGATGAACTGCTTCTTCTAAATCAGATACACAATAGCCATCTATATAATCATCATATTTTTTTAGCAAATGAAGAATATCATTACCCAAACCGTAATTATCCGATTTACAAACCACATATAATTTCTCTGGAGATATTAATTTAGATAGCTCCTTAATATTAGATTGAACGTTTTTTTCATTTATAATTATACAATTTTTATCATTCATTAATTAATCTCACCTTATTAATCAATAGACCTATTTCTATTGGATTTTTATAGTTAAAATCAATCAAATATTCACCATCTATTTCAATGTCATATACATCTTCCAACAATGTTATAAGATGTATTGCCATTAACGAATCAAATCCGAATTCTTCAAGTGGTTTAGAGGCATAGGAAGATAAATCGTAATTTTCTTCACTTTCTTTTATTTTTTTTATTAAATCTAAGATTAAATCAACATGCTCCATATCTTGTTCTACTTTATTTGTAATTTCTAAATATGCAGTTTGCATTGGGTCTACTAGATGATTTTGTTTAAATGCTTCTTCTCTTACCTTACAATCATTACAATTTCCGCATTGAATAAGTGTTTTATCACCTATCGATTTATTATGACATGTCCATGTCTGACTAAAGTCAACGTTTAAGTCGTGCCCCAACTGTACTACTTCTGTTTTCCCTCCGAATTTAAAAAGAATTGGTAAAACAGAAATATGATTGTAGTGTTGTGTCAACTTAAGTAAATTATTCCAAATATTATAATACAGTGGATTGTTATCAGGCGAATTTACATCGTCTAAATGACTTCCGGTAATTATGTGCGTAATATCTTTATCTTCTGAGTATGCATAATTTAAAGAGTATGCTATGAATAAAGAATTTCTAAAAGGAACATATTCATCTTTTTTATTTTTTAGAGTGATCTTCTTGTTTGATAAGAGACCCGTAGAAAATTTAATATGATTAAAAAAAAGTTTTAACTCTTTATCAAAAGTTATATCAGCAACATCAATATTTCGTGAAACACATTGTTTTTTTACACACAATTTCTCTTCTTTAATATTATTCTGTCCATAATCATAAAAAATATATTGTTGCTTTATTTTCTCTTTTTCTAAATAAGCCGATGCAACCGTACAATCTAATCCCCCACTATAAATATTCAAAGCCGATTTAATATTTAAATTTGATAATATTTCATTTAAATAGTTTGCATTGAATTTATATTCCCTGAAATAATTATCGCTTTCAGAGAACCTTACGTTTATCTTTTTTAATGTTCCAGCATGTGCTAACCTTTTTAATGCATGTAAAAAACCACTTACATTGTCTGTTTGTTGAGCGATATACGCAATATTAACTGGGATAATAATTTCATCAGCATCATATGCTTCAGCGATAGCAATACTCAAACAATATTCAAGGATAAAATCATTTTTGATTTTATTGCGTAATTCACTACTTAATTCAAAATACAAATCTGTTTTTGTTGTCTCTTCAAAACTATAGGAGCTATCAACAAGATTTTTATTTTCTTCAACTAAGGAAATATTTGCTGAGACCGGAATATACATTAATTTCTTCATAAAGTACCTCACTTTTAGTATTAATAACTTATTCAATTAGATCAATTCAAAAATTAACTATTTTTATTTCCCTAATTGATCACTAAATCACAAATCATTACATCACCATCCCCTTTTGTCCATTTTTTTAACATACTTTTATGTCTGATAAGAACATCATCAATAAAACACGTAGTTAAAATAATTTTCAAATATTAAAAAACATCCATTATCTTTTGTAACTTTAGTTGTCCTTTTAAAAATATATTGACAACTAAAAGGATTAATTGTATTTTATGTTATAAGAGTAACATTATTTTTTTACTAAAACAACATTAGAAGGTGATAAATTGAAAAAAATACTTCCATTTGAACATTTAACTTCAAACTTTTCTCCACCGTTAACAACTGTTCTTTCTATACTAAGTACTCGTAAAGAAACTAAGCCATGGTTGGTTAATAATCTTTTGAATATCGTTATTTCTCAGGAAAATAGCGAAGAATCTTTAAATGATTTTTTTAGAACCTCTGAATTTTTCGACTGTCAACCACTCTTGGAGTATAGATTCCCATATGCAATTATTGACACTTTAGACTATTCTTTATCAGAGATTATAGCTTTTTTACTCACTAAGAATTATTACGTCTATGGAATGTTTAACAGAAAACATTTTTCTGCTCTTAAAAATGATAATAGTATACATAACATGTTATTCTACGGTGTAAATGAGTTAGAAAATACTTTCTATTTTTGTGATTTTTCACCCTTAGATACGGTCATCGGTGCTCAATTAAAGCATTTTGAATGTAGCGCTTCGGAATTGGATTTAGCTATTAATGATTTTAATATCCGATCAAAAACAAGTAATTATAAACGCAATGAAGATTCAATCATTGCGCTAAAACCTCGTGAAGTGATTAATTGTGAGTTTTCACTGACAGATCTCAAGCAATCCATTAATCTTTTTCTAGAAAGTAAAAATCTCTACTCTTTACAAATCGGCAAACCAATTCAAACACAATACAAATTCATTCCATTTTCAGAAAAAGATTCTTATATTTTTGGTATCAATTGCTACGATAATATTTCAAAGTTTGTATTGGAAGACAAAATAGATAATCTAAAACAATTAGCTTTACTACGAGAATATGCTGCATTTTGGGATATAAGGATTGATATTTTAAACGAGTTAGGTATTTTTCCAGATCAATCTATTTTTTTAAAACTAAAACAAACCATACAAATAATCTCTAGAGATTCTAACATCTGTGTTTTATCTTATCTCAAACTAAAGCTCTCAAAAAATTACTCTATTGACAAAAAGAAACATCAACTTGAAAAAATTGCCTGTTCCGTTATTCAACAAAAAGTCAACATGTTACTCTTACTTGATACACTTTCACAAAATATTTAATATATAATTACTTTCTTCCATTTTCTTAATCGAAATCAGGAAAAAATCAATGTATTCTATATTTTTTCCTGATTTTACTATATGTTTTTGTTTGAAAGCTTCTTCTCTTCCTCTACAGCCATTGTGATTTCCACAACGGTTAAGTGTTTCATTACCTGTCGATATATTATGATTTGCTCATGTCTGACAAAAATCAATGTTTAAGTTGGAGCTTAGCTGTACTACTCACCAATTTCAAAAAAAGTTTGTAAAACAGAAGTATGTTTGTAGTAGTTTCTCAACTGACAGTAAATTATTCTTAATATTATAATATTTTGGGTAGAAAATTTAATATAATAAAAAAATTTTTACTCTCAATCAAAATTTATATTTTCCGTTCACTTATAGGAACTTTCAATAAAACACTCATTTTCTTTAACTAAAAAATGTTTGCTGAAACTAGGACATTCATTAATATCTTCATGAGGTACCTCACTTTTTAATAATTAATTTGAGTTTCAAGGTGAGATCAGCTAAAAAACTTTTTTCAACTTTTTCAATTATATCTATCAAACTCAGACATTTTCCAAGTTTATTTTTATGAGATTTTTGAACATAATTTTTTAAACAAATTACTTCAAGTTGCTTAGAGTAGTTGATCATAATCTCAATACTATCTTGATCCAAACCATCTAAAAGTAATTTATTTTCTATAAAAATAACTGCATCTTTCAGAATTTTAAAATGTGAAACTAGTAGACTACAAGACTGAACGGTTCTATACTCTCCCTGTTCAAATTCTGCCTTAAGATGTTTTCTCAAAAAATTGTATACACTGTTTCCACTACCTACCTCCAAAAGTTCTGTTTCTTCAATTGGTCCACCTATTCCTTGAAGTCTGTGCGAAACTAAATGGAAAGAAGAAACTTGCTTTGATGAAAATTTGACATGTGTTGGATTAGAATACTCTTGAATATCATCAATAACGTTATTTAGATTAAATTCTAATTTTAATTTATTTGATTGAATTAAACTGGTTTTCCTTATCCAATCATCATTACCATCTTTTGGAAAAATACCCATATATTTTTCTATAACTTCATATGCATTATAAACTTCATTTAAAGGTATCCACTGTACGCTATAGTGTTTAAAATCAAAAAAATCTCCCAATAATACCCTTTCATTTTTTAGGTCAATGCCTATCACTATAGGACTATGAATTGTTATTTGCGCTTTAAAGTCATAAGCCTTAATTTTTGAAACATCAAGATCTAAAATTATATAGTATTTTTTAGATAGCATAGTAAACAAGAAATTACTAAATTGATTAATATTTCTGAATATTTCTTTTTCAATTTCAATATGATCTATTACTTTTTCCTGTTTGATCTTTAAATAGGAATCATATATATGACCGTACTTTGTTTTTGTAATACTAAAACCTAGATTTAAAGCATTTAAACTTAAAAAATTTTTTTGCTCTAAATTCATTGCAGCTAAACAAAATAAATGCGCATCATTTGTTGAAAAAGATATAAAAGGATTGCCATGAGATAATATTAATTCTTTCAATTCACTCCTCCTTAATTTGTCAAAACATACTCAATGCATTATAAAAAAATAGTAATCGGTTACAATTAAAATTCTACTCTTACTAAAAATAAAAAAACATAGACAAACTATAGGAAAAAATGAACAAATTATAGTATTATTTTGTAAAAACCAAGAAAGATTTAAATTATTTATACTTCAAACAAACGAAAGCAATAAATAGACTCTACTATTTTATTTAAATCACGGAACTTAAAAAATGGATATTAACAGTGAAAATCTTTACTTTACAAATAATATTTCTTTAAAAAATAATTATTCCTTTTAGATATTAATTTCTTAGAAAGTTATATTCTCATATATATCACAGCAACCCATCAAAAATAGCGATTAAGGTTACTGTATTTTCTTTTACTATTTTACTTCCCTTCAAATATCTGCATTTTATCTACTTTAAAATTTCTTTATTCGTAATCGGATTGTCTTAACTATTCACTATCACTTAAGTCGATTTCTTTCTGTAATTACTCTCTGTGATCGTCACCAAATATTTATACCAAACGATTTCATCCGTATTTAATTTTCTTGGCTTCCCATCCTGTCCCATAATCGTTTTTCGTTTTCCTTAGTCATTTGTTCGTTCTTCTGTCGCAAATTTGGGTGTCACCTCATCTAATTCAATGGAAAACAAATTTCCTATTGTAAAATACATATTTTCTTCACTACCAGCATATACCGAATTACAAAAAGGCGAAGCATTAGCTATTCAATTGGTATGTATAAATCTTGTAGATAAGATAGCAAAACTCTAGCTAGTGAAAAAAAGAGTTACTTATCCAAACTCCTAAAACAAAAGCCAACAATAGAGCTATTAGTGTCGATCAGCATACAGTTGATTTATTAAAGAATTAGCGAACAGCCCAATACCCAGAACTGAAATTACTTGATATACTGGCTGAACCAACTCAACTTATCTTCACAAATTTTGATAATCATTTGATGTACCCTAGAACACCACGATCTTGATTAGATAGCTTCTACATTACAAATCCTAATGTGTTTAAAATTTCTCCTCTTAAGTTTAGACATACTCATGACTCACCTTTATTTGCTAGTAAAGCAAGTTAAAAAATCTGGACAAAAAAATCCCTACTCAAATGAGTAGGGATAAACGTTGTTATATCAATGTCTTTATGACTATTTGTTTAACGCTGTTTTAGCTTGGTCAGCTAATGCAGTAAATGCTGCTGCATCGTTAACTGCTAATTCAGCTAACATTTTGCGGTTGATATCAATCTCTGCCAATTTCAAACCGTGCATTAATTTAGAATAGCTCAAGCCATTCATACGAGCTGCCGCATTGATACGAGCAATCCATAATTTACGGAAATCACGTTTCTTTTGACGACGATCTCTGTATGCATAACTGTATGATTTCATTACTTGTTCTTGTGCTGTTTTAAATAATGTATGTTTTGATCCATAATAGCCTTTCGCTAACTTAAGAATCTTTTTACGACGTTTACGGGCTACTACGCCACCTTTAACACGTGCCATGGTTAATTCCTCCTAAATATCTGTTGTCTCTATGAGTTATTTTAATTGCTAAGTTGTTGCATGAATTATTTCATTCTCAAATTCAGCAAGCTTTATTACTAAACGCTTCAGGAAATCATCCTAAAAGCTTTTTTATTTCATTCTTGCTAATTGTTGACGAATACGTTTGAAATCGCCTGATGAAACCATTCCTGCTTTACGCAATTGACGGCGTTGTTTTTTTGTTTTACCGTGGAAACGGTGACTTGTAAACGCACGGAATCTTTTTAACCCGCCGTTACCAGTACGTTTGAAACGTTTTGCTGATCCGCGGTGTGTTTTTTGTTTTGGCATGACTAATTTTCCTCCTACATTTTCATTTCGTATACAGTTCAACTAAATTAGTTGAAAAAGTTGAACTAGCATCCTCAAAAAAATTTCATTAACTAATTATCAGCTTGTTAGCTTAATTTTCATTCTTCGGTGCCAGCGTTAGAAACATGCTGCGTCCGTCCATTTTCGCTTTTTGTTCAACTGTAGCGATATCTGCAGTTTCTTCAGCCAAGCGATCAAGAACTTTCTGACCAATTTCTTTGTGGGTAATGGCACGGCCTTTGAAACGGATCGAAGCTTTCACTTTGTCCCCTTTTTCTAAGAATTTACGTGCATTACGAAGTTTTGTATTGAAGTCATTTATGTCAATTGTTGGACTTAAACGAACTTCTTTTACGTTGATCACTTTTTGTTTCTTACGAGCTTCACGCTCTTTCTTTTGCGTTTCGAAACGGAATTTCCCGTAATCCATAATTCGCGCAACAGGAGGTTTCGCAGTAGGTGCTACTAGAACTAAATCCAAATTGGCAGTTTCAGCGATTTGTAATGCTTCCACTTTTGTTTTTACTCCTAATTGTTCTCCGTCTTGTCCGATCAAACGTAACTCGCGTGCACGAATGCCGTCGTTCACCATCATATCCTTTGCTATGGTCATTCACCTCCAAGTTTATTAAGAGAAAATAAATGCTGAAACTCTTTCCTAAAGTCCGTTATTGTAAAAAACAATAAAAAACAGGCTCTGTATACAGATCCCGCGATTTTCTCGGACTCATATCAATTGATATAAAGAATCCAATATCCAGCCCAGTGACACTGTCAGCTAAGGCGAGAAGCGGGTGCTTCTGCTTTCATTTCTCAACTTTAATAGTATATGATACATTCTTTCTTTTGTCAATGATTTTTTTACTACCTATCCTAGATAAGCACTTTTTTAGCTATATATAACAGTGCGCCACAGAGGCATTCGTTTATTATATTTCAGGAATTCTAGTCACTATCATTTCTTGATATATACTTACCAGAAATCCCTAATTACAAATTAAATGTCAAAAAATACGTTAAAACGTTAAAAATTAGCGGTTCAGAATTCCTACTACTAATTCTGAACCGCTAATTTTAGTTTCTTTTAATTTTTAACAATACGTGCATGAGCATCAACTCTATAAGGCGTAAAGTCTGGTGGATAAATCGGACCAGTCTCAACACTTTCATAGGCAGTAACATCAAATTTGTATGATGAATCGTCTGCATTTATATCTGAAAATGTAACACTTTTAAATTTATTAACTGGCGTAAAAATTGATGTTGAACCTTCCGTGTACACCTTTCCAGAATCACTGCCCGTAACTTTATAGAACACTTCATAAAAGAAGCTCGGGCTAGGCGAATTAAATTGTCTTCCTGGTGCTTTGTAATTAATTTTAAATAATTGAGTAGCCGGATCATACTCAGCGTTTACATTTTTTTCTTTTCCCGAAACGGCCCCCCATTTCCCATCTGGAAAAGTAGTAGTCAGGTTCCAGGTGTCATTTTGCTCGGCATGTGCTGCTACTGGAAATAAAATACTAATCATTCCAGTAAGCATAGAAACGGTCATAAATTTCTTCACTTTCATCTCTCCATTCTTGTTTAAAGGTAATATTTTTCATTACCTTTAAACATTATAAATGATAAATTTCAAAAAAACTTGAACATTTAATAAGAATAAAAGTATATTTTTAAAAAATATATGTGGATTTAATATCAAAAAAATGATAACTTTTAAGTAATTCTATTGTATTTTTAGAAAGAAAGATATTACGAAGGGAAATATTCTATATTCTGCCTTTACTTTGCCATTTCTACTTTTTCAATAATTCTTCAATCTTCAGCAACACACCACTTTCATCATTGGATAAAATAATTTCTTTAGCCGCTACTTTGACTTTCGGTTGCCCGTTACTCATGACATAGCTATATCCTGCATGTTTTAACATTTCCAGATCATTGCCGCTATCGCCAAAAGCTGCTACTTCATGATTTTTTATTCCCCACAACTCTTGTAATTTCATCAAGCCATGGGCTTTGTGAATACCAGGAATAATTAAATCAACATCACCATGCCCACTAGAAACAGGGATGACTCTATCACCTAAGGCTTCATGCAGCTGTCCTAAAACTTCTGCTACTTGCTCTACAGGAAAGCTCAATGCAAACTTAAATAAAGTATCGTCTTGAACTTTTAACAAATCTGGAACTTTTTTCAATCGATGATAATATTTTCTGCCATGCTCTACAAATGAGGTAGGTTCGTCAGCTGCCAAGTAAGCACTATTTTTACCGCAAAGGATTGTATGTCCATCCTTAAATTTAGCCAAAATATGCAGAACTTCTCCAATAATTTTGGGATCGATTTCTCCACAAAAAATCTCATTGCCTTCACTGACAACATAGGCTCCATTTTCTGCTACAAAAGATAATTCATCTTCGATTTCTGGAAAAAAAGATTTAAGCTGGTAATATTGATTGCCGCTTGCCACAACAAAACGTATATCTTGTTGTTTCATTTGCTTATAAAGCTGATTAAATTTCTTTCGATCATAGTCTTGTTGGCTATTCAAAAACGTTCCATCCATATCTACTGCAATCATTTTCACTGTCATTTTTCTACATCCTTTCAGTCTAATAAACCAAAATGTTTTAATCCAAAGCGAATACCATCGTCTATGTGAGATTTGGTAATGAAATCAGCATGACTTTTTACATGTGCTGAGGCATTGTCCATAGCAATCGCTGTCTGAACTGCTTCAAACATACCTAAATCATTGTTTCCATCACCAAAAGCGAATGTCGGTAAGTGAGTTAAATTTAGTCTTTCAATTACTTGTTGAATCCCTACTTTTTTTGATTGCCCCTTCAATACAACAGCCATTGAATACGGACTATCCCTAAAAAAGGTCAATGTTTCAGAAAATTTTTCCCGATATAAAGAATCTTTTTCTTCTTCTTCTGAAAAAAGATAACCCATGTAGATGTCATTTTTTTTATGAAAATCTTTTGAAATGAGCGGCAGCGGCGCATGATCTAATTGATATAATTTTTTCATACTTTCATTGGAGTAACATGCCGCATATTCTTCTTCTGTATAACAAGCTAATGAATGACCTAATGATTTAGAAAACGCCATCAATTCTTGAATCTGCTTTAAAGGTATTGAATGTTTTGACACAACTTCGTTTTCAACCACATTAAACTGTCCATTTAAACTCACATAAGAATCGATTGGCGTGTCTGAAGTAATTTGTTTGATTTCTTTTGGAGATCGGCCGCTTGCAATCAGTGGTAAGATATTGTTTTTCTTTAATTGTAAAATTGCTTGGTGATTTTCTTTAGGAATTGTTGACTCTGTATCCAATAACGTACCATCTAGGTCAAAAAAGACCAGTGCTTTGTATTGTTTCATTAGGATTCTCCTTTTTATTTACTATTATTGTACTATACTTTTTTAACGACAGAACAAAAAACTTCATTCTATATATTTAAGTAAAATATACTTCAATATATAAAACGAAGTTCAACTTTTTATTTTTCATCAACTAATAATTAGTGAACTATTTCTATTACTAGAAATTTCCTAGAAAAAGATAAATGATCGACTAAACGCTATATCTATCTTATATGCCCTAGGCTATCCCTGTAGTCCCTACAGTTCTTTTATTCATTTTCTATTTAATTAGCTACTGATTCTTTTAATCCTTGAACTAATACTTGTATACTAGCTGCAGTTTCTGGATCCTGTATTCCTTTTTTTTCGTCAATATCTTGAATAAATATTTGGCTTATGCGTTTATTATCTGAATGTTCAGAACATTTTCCGCATGCAGAAACTTTGATCAATCTTTTATTATACCAAGAGGCTTTATATTCTAATTTGGATACAAACAGTGCCCAAGAGACATCTGAGATCCCACGATGCAACTTATTATTTCTAAAAAAATCGGCTCGATGGATATCTTCAATGCAAATCAAATCATATTTTCTAACAATTTCTGTAGTGATCTTATTTAGAAAATCGATTCGTTGATTCATTAGCTTTTCCCGCATTTTCGCTACTTTTAGTTTTTGTTTCTGATAATTCTTTTGTTGTGAAAGTTCTATTCCTTTTA
Organism: Enterococcus sp. DIV0212c; assembly: GCF_017377505.1. GTDB lineage: Bacteria > Bacillota > Bacilli > Lactobacillales > Enterococcaceae > Enterococcus_L > Enterococcus_L ikei. The sequence continues at coordinate 170,994 of NZ_JAFREN010000004.1, forward strand.
CTTTTGCAATTTCTTTACGCCTTGTTAATTTTCTTTCTTCTCTAGTGATCCGCTGTTCAAATTCTTTCGTATATTTATCATTGTCGATACGTCTACCATTTGATAATACAGCAAATTCAGAAGCTCCTAAAGTTATCCCGATTGCAGAATAAGTCTTCTCAACTATAGGAATGTCCTCTTCACAAAGAATCGAGACAAAATACTTTTTACTCGGAGTCAAAGAAATCGTTGCGGACTTTATTTTCCCTATTACTGGACGATGCATTTTCATTTTGATCAACGATTTTAGTTTAGGCACTTTTAAGTATTTTTCGTCAATAATCTTAATCGTACCGTTTTGATTATTCGTTGTGTAAGATGTTACAGAGTTTTTCTTTTGTTTTAACTTAGGAAAACCAACTGATTTCTCTCTATGAAAATTTTTAAATGCCCGGTCCAAGTAAACTTGTGCGTTTGATAAGGCTAAACTGTCTACTTCCTTTAAACAAGGATGCTCTTTTTTGTATTGAGCTGGTGTTGGCAATTTAACTTTTAAACCAGGATTTTCTTTCAAATTTTTATATAATTGGATTCGTTCCTGTAATAAAAGATTATGCACAAGCCGTACACAAGAAAAAGTTTTTTTGATAAATTCTTCTTGCAATGAAGTAGGGTAAAGTCTGTATTTATACGCCTTTAATACCTTCATTATTTGACCACCTTAACAAGTAAGTGATGAAATATCGTGAAAAAATATTTCTATTAGTCATTTCTTATTTTTCATCCCGTTTTTTAAAAATTCTAGCTAAGAAAAAATAGTGCTTTTTCCTAGCTAGGATTTCGTTTGCAAAGCGACTATTCTTGATTCGCTCTGGCTTTTTTCTCTTCAATTTTTTTACGATAACCTTCGACTTCATCTTCAGAACAATATACATAATGTTCTGTTGTGATTTCTCTTAATTTACGTTCTTTGTTATCTTCTGGTTCAGGTTTATAAACGATACGCGTACGTGTACGTTCGTAATCTGGATCAGGTAATGGAATCGCAGATAGTAAACTTTCAGTATACGGATGCACACCAAAGTTATACACATCATCACTTGAACCCATTTCCAATAATCTACCGCTATGCATAACACCGATACGGTCACTGATATGTTTTACCATTGATAAATCATGGGCAATAAACAGATAGGTCAGACCAGCATCTTTTTGTAAGTCTTGTAATAAATTGACCACTTGGGCTTGAATCGATACATCCAAAGCTGAAATCGGCTCATCACAGATGATAAAGCGCGGATCAACAGCTAATGCTCTAGCAATTCCGATACGTTGACGTTGACCACCGGAAAACTCATGTGGATAACGTGTACCATGACTTGGATCTAGACCAACGACTTTTAGTAATTCGTTGACTTTAGCTTCACGTTCAGCTGCATCTTTTGCCAAGTGATTAATGTCGATTCCTTCAGCAATAATATCATTGACTTTCATTCTTGGATTCAATGATGCATAAGGATCTTGGAAGATCATTTGCACTTCTCGACGGAATGCTTGCATGCCAGATTTTGAACGAATTTTACTGATATCGTCACCATCAAAAATGATTTCTCCATCAGTCGGATCATATAAGCGAATCACGCTGCGACCAGTCGTTGATTTACCACTACCAGATTCTCCAACTAATCCGAATGTTTCACCTTCATAAATATGGAAGCTGATATCATCAACCGCTCTGACTTCATCAGGACGACCGACGTTAAAATATTGTTTTAGTCCTTTAACATCTAAAAGTACTTTTCTTTTTTCGCTCATTATTTAACGCCTCCTGTTGTTACGTTATGACGTTCAGCATAAATCGCCCAACGTCTCACAATTTCAGCTGGAGGGGTGATTTTTGGCGCTTGCGGTGCTAATAACCACGTTGCAGCTTTATGAGTTGGTGATACTTCAAAATATGGCGGCGCTTCTTCTGCGTCGATCTTCATTGCAAATTCGTTACGCGGATAAAAAGCATCTCCTTTTGGCGGGTCTAACAAATCGGGCGGTGAACCTGGAATCGCATATAATTTATCTTCGGTTCCCTCCATTGTCGGCATTGAGCCTAATAAGCCCCATGTGTACGGATGTTGCGGGTTATAGAAGATTTCTTCTGATGTTCCTACTTCAACTAAACGTCCACCATACATTACCGCTACACGATCAGCAACATTCGCTACTACACCTAAATCATGAGTGATAAAAATGATTGATGTGCTGATTTTTTGTTGTAAGTCTTTTAATAGTTCTAGAATTTGCGCTTGGATCGTTACATCCAAGGCTGTTGTTGGTTCATCGGCAATCAGAACTTCTGGGTAACAAATCAAAGCAATCGCGATCACGATCCGTTGACGTTGTCCACCTGAAAATTGGTGAGGATAGTTTTTCAAACGTTTTTCAGCGTTTGGAATTCCTACTAATTTTAATAATTCTAATGCTTGGTCAAGGCCTTCTTTTTTCGACACTTTATTGTGTTTGATCAAAGATTCAGCTACTTGTTTGCCGATTGGCATTGTTGGGTCCAATGAAGTCATTGGATCTTGGAAAATCATTGCAATTTCTTTCCCACGAATGGTTTGCATTTGTTTTTCCGTCTTGTGTACGATATCTTCACCTTTAAACAGAATTTCTCCATTGTCGATGTTTGCATTGCTGCTCAATAATCGCATGATACTTCTAGTAGTTACTGATTTACCACTACCAGACTCTCCTACGATCGCTAGAGTTTCCCCTTTGAACAAATCAAAGCTAACGCCGCGAATAGCATTTACTTTTCCAGCAAACGTATCAAAAGAAATCTGTAAGTCTTTTACTTCTAATACTTTTTCCATAGTCATTCACTCTACTCTTTCATCTTAGGATCGAAGGCATCACGTAGTCCGTCAGCTAACAAGTTGAAACAAATCATTACGACTGACAGTGTTACGGCAGGAATCCACATCAAATATGGAAGGAAACGGAACGTTTTATATCCTTCATTTAATAATGTTCCAAGTGAAGCGGTCGGCGGTCTTAATCCTAAACCGATGAAACTTAGAAACGCTTCGAAGAAAATTGCCGATGGAATACTGAACATCATTTGTACGATGATCACACTAGAGATGTTCGGCAAAATATGTTTGATGGCGATCTTCAAACGAGATTCACCTAATGTTTGGGCAGCTAAAACAAATTCTTGATCTTTTAGTTTCAAGGTCTGAGCCCGAACAATTCTGGCCATTGAAATCCAGTTAGTAATAACCATCGCTAAAACGATTGATAAAATACCTGGATCAAAAACAGTCAGCATCAAGATCATTACAACAAGGTTAGGAATTCCTGAAAGAACTTCTAAGATACGTTGCATCACTGTATCCACACGTCCGCCTAATAGTCCTGAAATCAAACCGTATGTTACACCGATCGTAATATCAAGTAAGGCTGCGATAAATGCGATCAATAATGAAATACGAGTTCCCATGAATAAACGGCTCAACACATCACGGCCTAAGCCATCTGTTCCTAAATAAAAGTTTAAGTTATCCGGAACATTTGCTTGCGCATACTTATCTACCATTTTACCAGCAACATTAGCTGTCCCGTTAAATCCATTGATACTATCTAAAAATGGAATACGGGGTGGTAAATTGATGTACGCAACATTTTGCTGCGTTGGATCGTGTGGTGAAACCCAAATAGTAATAATCGAAATAAAGATGATGATTCCTAGTAAAATCAAAGAAATTACAGCCGCTTTATTCTTTTTCAAACGGCGCCAAGAATCTTGTAAAAAGCTTAGTGACGGTGTTGCAATTCGTTCACGTTCTTTTGTTGTTGATGTATCCAAAGGTTGGAATTCATCTGCTGGAATCGTTTTGATTTTTTCTGGTACATTGTTTAAGTCAACTGTTTCCATTAACCTTTGGCACCTCCTGAAACACGAATTCTTGGATCAATCAATCCATAAAGTAAATCAACGATCAAGATTACGAATACTAACAAAGCAGAGTACAAAATTGTTACTGCCATGATCGTTGGGTAATCGTTTGTCATAATTGATTTTACAAACTGCTCCCCAATACCTGGGATAGCGAAAATATTTTCAACAACCAATGATCCTGTCATCAAACCAACTGCTAATGGTCCTAATAAAGTAATCAAAGGAATCAAACTGTTTCTAAGTCCGTGTCTAACCGCTACTTGCCAACGGCTCAACCCTTTTGCTCGAGCTAACTCTACATAGTCACTATGTAAAACTTCAACCATCTCGGTTCGTATAAACCTGGCGGAATCGGCCATGGGACTCATCGCTAATGCGATTGTTGGAAGAATTGTGTAAGCAAATCCATTCCACATAGCAATCGGCAACACTTTTAATTTCATGGCGAATATATATTGCAACAATACCGCAAAGACAAAGTTAGGAATCGATCTCCCTAAAATAGCCATTAACGTTGCTAATGTATCTACCCATGTGTTTTGGCGCATCGCTGCAATGATTCCTAGTAAAATACCGACTAGTGTACCAAAGATAATAGCTTGTGCCCCTAACTGGACTGATGGTCCGATACGGCCTGCTAAAAGTTTTGCAACTGGTTGATTTTTAAATTGGAATGAAATCCCAAAATCACCCACGACAAGATTCTTTAAGTAAATTCCATATTGAACGATTACTGGTTTATCCAAGCCAGATTGCTTGTTCAACATAGCGATTGTTTCTGGACTAAGTTTTTCTTGGTTGGTATAAGGAGTACCTGGTAATAATTGCATTAAGAAAAACGTAATCGTTGCGATCAACCACAATGTGACGATCATAAAGAAGACCCGTTTAAGAAAATATTTTCCAAAACTGTTCAAGAATGACACCTCCGAGATTATTTTGACTTCATCAGTTTTTTTCGATAAAGTAAGGATAGAAAATTAAGTAAGGATGAGCACATGAAAAATTTTAAATGGCCCTTGATTACCTCAGCGGTCTCAAGCATTGGTATTTTTACTTACCTATTGATAAAGCAGTCACTGACTATCCGTTCTATATCTGATACCTTTTTCATCGTTTCATTATTCTTTTTGATTATCGGCTTAGCCATGTGGATTATGTCCTCAGGATTTTTTGATAATTTCCAACGTTTTATGAAAATGCATTTCCGTTTTAAGAAGAAAAATGAACCGAAAGAATTCATCCCATTTTCAGAGATCGGTAAAGCACATCAGCTTTACTGGCTTGAAACTGGAGGTATTTTGCTGATCGTCTCTATCGTTTCTTTATTATTTTACTTTTTATGAGCAAAGATAGCAAGAGGACCGTTGCCTTTTTATTCAAAGAGGGCAAAGGTCCTTTTACTATTGGCAAAATTTCAATCTATTCTGAAATGTATGTCCATTTGTAATCGTATTGCGCGCCTGCTGGATGGAAACCAACATCTTTTACTTTCTCAGCACGTAAGTGCGCTTCAGCTTTTTGATAAAGAGGAATTACACCCATGTCGCCCATGATTGTTTTCTCTGCATCAACCATATTTTCCCAACGTTTTTCAGGATCATTCGCATTTGTAGTTGAAGCTTCTTTTATTAATTTGTCGTATTCAGGATTACTGTAACGTCCACGGTTATATGGTACGCCTGTTTGGAATAAATCTAAGAAACTACTTGGATCTACATAATCAGCTCCCCAGCCTCCGATAACAGCTTTGAAATCACCTTTATTTGAGCGGTCTAAACGTACAGAAAGTGGTACTGGACTAACAGTAACTTTGGTACCTTCTAAGGCTTCTTGAATCGCACCTTGAATGTACTCAACTGTTTTCTTAGATGAATCCGCATCAGAAGATAAGATATCGATATCTAATGTTTTAATCCCTAATTCTTTCTTCGCTTTTTCCCAATGTTCTTTGGCTTTTTCTTTATCGTAGGTAATCTTGTCTTCAGCTGCTACAGTAAAGTCTTCTTTTCCATCTGGAGATGTAGACATATCAGCTGGAACTAAGCCTTTAGGTTCTACTGAACCATCACCAAGGATTTGTTCAACTAAAGATTTACGGTCGATTGAATAAGAAATCGCTTTTCTTAGGTTTTCATTTTTGTATGGTGATTTCTCGTCCATTTGATTTAATTCCATATATTGAGTTGTTGCTTCTTTTTGGATGACAAGTTGTGGATCATTCGCAGCTTGTTGAGCTAATTCGCCGGTCAAGGTTACATCATCTGCTTGTCCATCTTGGAATAAGTTGTATGAAGTCGGTGCTTCTTTCACTACATTTGTTTTTACTTCATCCAATTTTACAGAATCTACATCCCAATAATCTTTATTTTTCTTATATGACCACTCTGTATCTGTACCTGCTCCGTCGAAGCCGTCCAAGACAAATGGTCCATTATAAACTGATTTTTCACTTGTTGCAGCGTAGTCTTTACCATATTTTTCCACGATATCTTTTCTTTGTGGGAAGAATGATGGGAATGCTAATAGATAGTCAAAGTATGGTGTCGCTTTTTCTAATGTGATTTCTAATTCGTAATCACCTACAGCTTTGATTCCTAATTCAGCTTTGTCTTTTTTACCCGCAGCGATATCTGCACCATTTTTTACTGATTCGTAAAGGTAAGCATATTCTGAAGCTGTTGCAGGATCAACCGTACGTTGCCATCCATAAACGTAGTCTTCTGCTTTTACAGGTTTGCCGTCTGACCATTTAGCTTTTTCGTTTAATTTGATTTTGTAAGTAATACCATCTTCACTGACTTCTGCTTTTTCAGCAGCCCCAGCAGGTTCTGGTTTATTATCTAAGTTCAAACGATAGATTCCTTCATATACATTGTTTAAAGCAGAAAAACTGATCGTGTCGGTTGCTAAAGATAGATCCGCACTTGGCATCTCCTGTAAAACATTAACACGGAAAACTTGCTCTCCACTTGGTTTACCACCGGATGCTTTTGAGCTACTTGAATCGTCTGTTTTTGCGCCGCCATTACCACATGCTGCTAGTGATAAACTAAATAAAGTGATGAATCCAAAAGCAAATGACTTCTTTAAGTTCATTCTTTTTTCCTCCCTATATAGACCCTAAGTATTTTCTGAAAAATCAGAATTTAATAATTATTTATTGTACTGAGGTATAGTTTACAATTTTTAAATTAAAAAATCAAGAATAATCTTATTTTTTTTTAATACTTACATCATGAGATTATCTATTCATTAGAAGTGATTTCTTAGAAATGAAAATAAAAAGTAGAACGGGCTCGTTCAGCCTTGACTGAAAAATAGGAAAACATGAGGGTGGCGCTTTTGGGCACAATCAGGTTTTATCTTTTTTCCGAAAGGCTAGCCCGTGAAGCTAGATTAGATAAAAAGTGGAACGGGCTCGTTCAGCCTTGACTGAAAAATAGGAAAACATGAGGGTGACGCTTTTGGACACAATCAGGTTTTATCTTTTTTCCGAAAGGCTAGCCCGTGATACTAGATTAGATAAAAAGCGATTGTCATGTTATAAAAAAGTATGTTAGATTAGTATATAGAAGAAACACAGTATGACGAGTTCCGAAATTTTTTTCTTTTTCAATCTCATGATTCAATTTCCAGCAGCTCATAAAAGATTTTTACTGTGCTTCTCCGTAATAAATAAGGAGTGATTAGATGAATCGTTCATCTTTTTTTAAAGAATTAACTGTATTTCACAAACCTCAAAAAGCACCCTTTCGTCTGATTGGTGCAGGTATTTGTATGGCCGTACCTTTATTTATAGGCTATTTTTCAAATAATTTACTGATAGGTAGTTTTGGTTCTCTTGGGATTTTTACTTTTCTTTATTATCAAACTCTTCCATTAAAGGAGTTACTGATTCGTTTAAGTTCGATTGGTACGTTTTTACTTTTAGGGAATTTGGTAGGTATGCTTAGTACTCATATTCCTTGGCTCATCCCAATTGCCATTGCGTTGATTTCTTTTTTCGCCCGAATCATTTTTAGATTGTACAGAATTGCTAAGCCGGGGGCTTTTTTTATTGTCATGGTTACTGCAATGGGCAGTGGTACGAAAATCCCTTTGGAAAAAGTTCCGCTTATGATGAGTTATGTTTTATTAGGCGTTTTAACTGCTCTGATAGTTGCAGTTATCTTGTATTTTATTGAAGGGGAAGCTGTTGCGCCGCAAAAGAAAATTTCTTTACAGGAACGTCTTTATACTGACCCTGCAGCTCTTCTTGATGCGCTGCATTATGCGGCTATTTTATTTTTAGCAACTTATATCAGTCAATCGTTGCATTTGACTAATGCTTATTGGATGATTGTTTCCTGTGCCGCCGTTTTACAAGGAGATAATTTACGTGCGGTCATGCATCGAAATATTCAACGAATTTTGGGTACGATGATTGGTTTATTGATTGCGGCTCTTTTATTGAGTATTTCATTTACTTCATTAGAAACGATTTTTTTGATCTGCTTTTTCTTTTTGACAGTAGAATTTTTTATTAAACGTAATTATACGATCGCAAACTTTTTTACAACGCCGATGTCCTTATTGTTAGCAAATTTAGCTCGTCATCAATATTCAGTAAGTCTGCTGAATTATCGTTTGATCGGTATTGTTTTAGGTAGTCTTTTAGGCCTTTTAGGCGCATTCGTATTGACGACTTGCCTGAAATTTTATAATCGCGCGTATCAATTGGATGAAAATTTAGATAAAGAAATCGAATAGGTCCAGATAATCAATTAATTGGAGGTTTTATTTATGAAAACGAAAAAGCCCATCGCCCCTTTACTGCCTAAGCTTACTGAAACGGATTATATCTCTTTAGATGATGAAGTCATTATTGAAGGTTTGTCATTGAAAGATCAAGATCTTAGTTATCAAGATATACGTAACTTGGTCTTTAGAGAATGCCGCTTTGAAAAAATCACTATGAATCGAAATCATCTAGAACGTTTTGAATGTAGTAATGTAATTTTCGATCATTGTGATCTGTCTAATACCGAATGGATCGGTGCCAGTTTTCATCAAGTTCATTTCCGCCAATGTAAGTTGACTGGGACAAACTTTGCGGAGAGTTACTTACGAGATTGTCTCTTTGAAGATTGTTTGGCTGATTATTCCTCCTTTAGCGCGACAAATCAAAAAGTTATTCAGTTTAAACACACAAGTTTAAACGATACTGAATTTGTTGAAGTCGCTTGGAATAACCTTTTGTTCGACAGCTGTTCTTTAACTGGTAGTAATTGGTTCCATACAAAGTTGGCAACACTTGACTTAACGAAAAGTACATTTGAAAAAATTGCTTTTTCACAAGAATTGCTCAAAGGACTAAAAGTAACGCAAGAACAGGCAATTACAATTGCGGCTGGTTTAGGCTTAGTTATTGAAGAATAAACAAAAGAAAGATTGGAGTCGAACTGAGTACGTTCAACTTTAATCTTTCTTTTCGTTGCTCCTATTCATTAAAGAGAAGTTAATTTTTTCCTTAAATAGCATATAAAAATTTTACTTCATAGGCTTTTTTGGTAAACTATTGTAGGTTGAGAACAATTCTCAGTTAATTCTTTAGAAAAAATCAAACTATATATGTGACTCCTATTGTTCTAACAGCAATAAGCACGAGTGAATCTACTCAGCTTTTAATCTTAAGGGGGACGTTTTAATGAAAAAGGATCTTATCGAAATCTGGGGTGACTTGGTTGCTTTAAAAGATTTGATCATAGCAATTGTTATATGCAGTGTAGCAACTATGGGGAGTTTCTTTTTAGCACCTGCACAAGATACAACAAAACAGTTGTTTTTTGGTCTGGGTGGTGCTGTCGTTGGTTTTATCATCAGTACGTTTTTGATCAAACCTAAACGAACGGTGATTGAGGAGGAAGACAACTAATGGATGTTGGACTGCTCTTTCAAATGCTTCTAGCCGTTATCAGTGCGATTGTTTTATATACATTTATCGGATTTGTACCGGGGACAGATGAAACGTCTGTTTTGATGCCTGTTACGTTAGCGATAGTTTTAGCAGGTGTTCAGCCAATTGTTGTGCTGACGTTCTTTATTTCAGCAATCATTACTTTAAATTTAATGAATGCTATTCCCACAGCTTTGGTAGGCTTGCCTGGCGGCGTGATGTCGACACCGATGATTGAGCACGCTTTGTATCTAAAAGAACGCGGCATGGCCGCTATCAGTATAAAGAAAATGGCCACAGGATCGATCATTGGAACGACCGTTGCCATACCTGTAAGTTTGCTTTTAGCTAATATTTTGGCTCCTTTTTCTGATTCTGTAAAAGAGTATGCGCCTTTATTATTTGTTTTCGGTGCGATTTTTTTATCCTTGATTGGTAAAAATAAGCTACTAGCTTTGATTAGTATTATTCCCCTTGGTTTGCTCTTTCAAGGACTGCGTTATCTTTATTGGGGCATTGGAGCTGTGCCTCAGGAAAAAAACGTAACTATTTCGTTTTTCCTAGGGATCACGATTGGTCCGTTACTTGTGTCTTTATTAAGCTTATTGAACAAACAAAACCGAGATGCTTTACCTCGTCATGAAGTAAAAAAAATCACGTTAGACAAGATAGATGAAAAACAAGTGATATTACATCCTTTTCAAATAATTACAAAAAAAGAAGCTGGTACCAGTGCCGTTGTTTCGTTCCTTTCAAACTTCCTGTTCTTTTTGAGTCCAGTTGGTTTAACAATTTTATTTGGTGAAGCTGTAGCAAATAGAGAAAAAGATCCTGTGAAAAAAGCGAGTATGGCGATTACTTCAATGAGTGCATTAACTCATGCAACTTATCTATCAGGTGTAATCATCCCACTGATAGCATTAGGAATTCCATTATCACCGGTAGCAGTGGGTCCAGCTAATGCCTTGTTCAATGCACCACCTGTTTTTACATTAGATCATAACCTTCATCATCTATTAAGTAGAGGTGAATTTGTTTTTGCGATTCTATTTGCTGGGGTTTTAGCTTCTGTTATTACTTATTTTATTGCAATGAAATATGCCCGTCAGATGACAGGTTTTGTCTTAAAAAAAATACCTCATGAAGCGATATTAGGTTTGTTTATTGGGTTTATTTTATTGTTAGCTTATATGGATGCTGGTTTGATCAATATATTTGGGGTTTTGCTGGTAGGAATCGTTTGTGGTACTCTTAATAAGATGGGCGTAAATTATGGCGTTCAATTTATGATTCTGTATGCGGCACCTTGGATCACCACGCATTTGATACTTAAATAAAGGACTGTTTATTAAAATGAATAAAGAACAAATTGGCCATGGGCAAGCCTCTGGAAAAATTATATTGATGGGTGAACATTCTGTTGTTTATGGGGAACCTGCAATTGCTTTTCCTTTTCAAGAGACGTATATTTCAACAAAAGTCGAACCTGACACTACTATGATAGTAGATTGTCATTATTTTTCGGGAAAACTTTCAGAAGTTCCTGCGCAATTAAAAAGTGTAAAAGAAGTCATCGTTCAAACCTTGACCGCTCTTCATCATGAAACGGCAACCCTAAAAATTACTATTACTAGCACGATCCCAGCAGAGCGCGGCATGGGTTCAAGTGCAGCAGTTGCAGTTTCGATCGTGCGTGCATTGTTTGATTACTTTGATATTCCATGTACATCAGAAGACTTACTTCCGCTAGTCAATGGTGCCGAAAAAATTGCTCACGGCAATCCCAGCGGCATCGATGCGGCTGCGACAACTGGAAATGAACCCTTATATTTTATAAAAGGTCATCCATTAGAATCATTCCCAATGAATGTTTCCAATGCTTTTTTGATCGTGGCAGACACTGGCATTAAAGGTCAAACAAGAGCGGCAGTTAGCGATGTAGCGCATCTCTTTGAGCAAAACAAACAAGAAATTTCACAGCATATCACTGAGTTAGGGCACTTGACTAAATGTGCAAAACAAGCTATTTTAGCAGATGATGTTCATACTTTAGGAAAAGTCATGAATCAAGCACACGTTCAGCTTCAAGCGTTGACCGTCAGTAATGACCAATTAGACCAATTAGTCACTACCGCTCGTGAAAACGGCGCTTTAGGAGCAAAATTAACAGGTGGTGGCCGCGGCGGTTGTATGATCGCCTTAGCTGACTCTAAGGAACAAGCTGAAAAAATCGCTGCATCCATAGAAACAGCTGGTGCTGTAGCAACTTGGATTCAATCATTAGGAGTGAAAAATTAATGTACGTTGGAAAAGCGCGAGCTTATACAAATATTGCTTTGATCAAATATTGGGGCAAAAAAGATGAACACTTGATAATACCAATGAACAGCAGTCTTTCGTTGACATTAGATGCTTTTTATACAGAAACTAGTGTTTCTTTCGATGAAACACTAACTGAAGATACATTCTTTTTAGATGGAAAAAAACAAGATCCTAAGCAAACAGCCAAAATTTCCAACTTCTTAGACCTTGTACGTCAACAACAAAATCTATCACTATTCGCTAAAGTCGACAGTCGAAATTTTGTACCAACAGCAGCAGGGCTTGCTTCTTCTGCTAGCGGTTTGGCGGCTCTAGCTGGAGCATGTAGCGAAGCGTTAGATTTACAGTTAACTGAAACAGAGTTATCTCGTTTAGCTAGACGCGGCTCTGGATCTGCTTGCCGCAGTATTTTTGGCGGATTTGCTGAATGGCAAAAAGGCAACTCTGATAAGAACTCTTTTGCTCAACCTATTCCTTCTGATAAGTGGGAAGAAGAATTAGCAATGTTGTTCGTTTTAGTCGATGATGGCGTCAAAGATATTTCTAGTCGTGATGGGATGAAACGAACTGTTGAAACATCAAGTTTTTATTCTGGTTGGCTCGAAAACGTCGAACCCGATCTAGTAACAGCTAAACAAGCAATCAAAGAAAAAGATTTTAATAAATTAGGTCAAGTCACTGAAGCAAATGGCTTACGCATGCATGGAACAACGTTAGCTGCTGTACCGCCGTTTACTTATTGGTCACCTGAGAGTTTGAAAGTTATGCAATTAGTACGCGCAGCTCGCAAGCAAGGTCTGCCATGTTATTTCACGATGGACGCCGGTCCAAATGTTAAAATTTTAGTAGAAAAGAAAAATTTGGCTGCTTTAAAGAATTTTTTAGCAGATCATTTTTCTGAGCAACAGCTGATTTCAGCTTTTGCAGGACCAGGAATAAAGAGAATTCCTGTAGAAAGGTCGGAAGAATTATGATAGAAGTTTCCACACCAGGTAAACTGTTTATTGCTGGTGAATATGCCGTTGTTGAACCAGGACATCCGGCAATCATCGTTGCAGTGGATCAATTTGTAACAGTTACTCTTGAAACAGCGGAAAACGTTGGTAGTATTCAATCTGCTCAATACAGCTCCCTACCTGTACGCTGGACGAGAAGAAATAACGAATTGGTATTAGATATTCGGGAAAATCCTTTTCATTATGTACTAGCAGCGATTCGTTTAACTGAAAAATATGCGCAAGAGCAACATAAAGAACTATCTTTTTATCATTTGAAAGTAACTAGCGAGCTAGACAGCTCTAATGGAAGGAAATATGGTTTAGGCTCTAGCGGTGCTGTAACTGTGGCAACTGTAAAGGCGTTGAGCCTTTTTTATGAGTTAGAATTGACTGAAGAAGAAATATTCAAACTTTCTGCCCTTGCACATTTGGAAGTTCAAGGAAATGGCTCTTGCGGTGATATTGCTGCAAGTTGCTATGGCGGCTGGATCGCTTTTTCAACGTTTGATCATCAATGGGTCAATGAGCAATCACAAAAACAAACGTTGACAGCTTTACTTCAAGCAACTTGGCCAAAGCTAATGATTCACCCCTTAAATGTGCCGAAAAAATTACGTTTATTGATTGGTTGGACTGGCAGCCCTGCATCTACTTCTGATTTAGTCGATCAAGTCCATCAATCAAAAGAAGATCAAGAAACAGCCTACCAACAATTTCTAGATGACAGCAAAGCTTGTGTAGAAACGATGATCTCAGGCTTCCATTCAGAAAATATCTCGTTGATCCAAGCACAAATACGAAAAAACCGAAAATTACTCCAACAATTAACATTGATCACAGGCGTTACGATCGAAACTCCGGCCCTAAAAAAATTATGTAATTTAGCTCAAACCTGCGGAGGTGCTGCTAAATCCTCTGGCGCAGGCGGCGGCGATTGCGGAATCGTCTTATTCAAACAAAAATCTGGTATTTTGCCTTTAATGAGCTCTTGGGAAAAAGAAGGTATCACTCCTTTGCCATTACATGTATATTTTTACGGAAAGCAGGAACAAGATGAATCGAAAAGATGAACATATTTCTTTAGCAAAAGCCTTTCATAAAGAAAAAGCCAATGATTTTGATCAAATCCGTTTTGTCCATCATTCCTTTTCAGAAACAACAATGGACGAAGTCAATATTTCAACTTCTTTTCTTGATTTTTCCCTCAAACAACCGTTTTATATCAATGCAATGACTGGTGGTAGTGAACGGGCAAAGGAAATCAATCAGCAATTAGGTATCATCGCTAGAGAAACTGGTGTGATGGTAGCGACTGGTTCGGTCAATGCTGCGTTGAAAGATCCTGAGTTAGCTGAAACTTATCAAATCATGCGCAAGGAAAACCCTAACGGTGTGATTTTGGCAAATATCGGCGCTGGACTTTCTTTAGAAGAAGCGAAACGAGCTGTTGATCTTTTCCAAGCTGATGGACTGCAAATTCATGTCAATGTTCCACAAGAATTGGTGATGCCTGAAGGAGATCGTGATTTTCATGGTTGGTTAGATAATATTGAGGATATTGTTTCTCATCTATCTGTTCCAGTTATTGTGAAAGAAGTTGGTTTTGGTATGAGCAGTGAAACGATCGAACAATTAGTTTGGCGAGGTGTGAAAGCGGTCGATGTCAGTGGTCAAGGTGGAACCAGTTTTACTCAAATTGAAAATGCCCGTCGTAAGAAAAGAGAACTGGGATTTTTAACTGATTGGGGACAATCAACGGTTCTTTCACTTTTAGAATCAATGAATTGGCAACGTGATCTTGCGGTTTTAGCCTCTGGCGGTGTGCAACAATCCTTAGATATTGTCAAAGCACTCAGCTTAGGAGCTAAAAGCGTTGGTGTGGCAGGAACTATTTTAAATCAACTGATGACAAATGGTCTAGATGAAACGATCGAACTTGTTCAGCAATGGGAAAATGAACTTAAAATGTTGTATACATTACTCGGGAAGAAGACAACTGCCGAACTTACAACTACTGATATTGTTTTTTCTGGTGAGATCATTCATTGGTGTGAAAGTCGTGGGATAGCTTATCAGCCGTTTGCGAAGAGAAGCGACAATTAAATACCTACTGAATCTAATTGGAGAACTTAAATTAGATATAAGTATAAAATAAGATATCCATGCATCCTTTATTTTCAACGAAGAATGCATGAATATCTTATTTTATTAAAACATTGCTTACCATTTAACTTTATAGAGGAAGCAATTAGAGCTACCTTTAGAGTAAACTTGAATAAACAGTAAAAAATTATAATTTATTCAAATTAATTACTCTATCAAAATATTTAATAAACTCATGATTATGTGTAACTACTAAAACAATTTTTCCTTGCTTACTTAAATTTTTTAAAACTTGCATAACAAATTCACCATTTTTATTATCTAAAGATGCCGTTGGTTCATCTGCAAAAATTATTTTAGGATCTTTTAATAACAATCTGACAAGCGCTACTCTTTGTTGTTCACCACCACTTAACTTATAGACTTTTGAATGTAACAATTCTTCTATACCTTGCTTTTTCAATAGTGATATCATTTTTTTTTCATCATTAGAAACTATTTCTAAATTATTTTTAACCGTCTCATTCTCAATTAAAGCAAAGTTCTGGAATAAAAAGCCAGCTTCATTTTTAAAAAAATTCTTCTTATTTTTTTTTGAAATTATATCACCTTTAAAAACAATAGAACCATGGGTTAACTCCTCCAATTGACCTATACAATTTAACAAAGTCGTTTTCCCACAGCCACTGTCTCCAACTATTCCAATCATTGTCCCACTTTCAACCGTAAAAGATAAATTTTCAAAGATGTATTTATCCTTATATTTTTTGCCTATATTATTCACTCTAAGCATAATCGTTTTTTAATTCTCCTTTTTTATACTATCTAATCGTTTAAATTTTTCTGAAATAATTATTGTAAAGATCAATAATATTGTCTCAAAAACTAACGAACCACCCGCAATAAGAAGATATTGTACGTTCATGCTAGATAATACTGCAAGTACGCCAGCAGATACCAACAAGATAGTAAGGCAATACAAATAATGTCTTACAAAAAAATTCACACCAAATATATACTGTAAAAACAATCTTTTTTTATTCAATTCTATATATGATACACTGATGTAAAATTCAATTAGAATGAAGATGATAAATAAAATAAATAGTGACATAATTTTTAGCGAGTACTCATTTCTATTTTTCTTCAGCATATTCATTGCAGTGTCCTTAGCTGAAATCAGCCCAAAAAACTCTTCTTCTAAGTTATTTTTTTCAATAAACTGATTGACTTTCGTTTCATTTGAAAATAAGTAATGCCCTTGAGATATATTAGCTATCAAATTCCCCACATTAGGACCTATTGTGTTTAGAGAGACAATCAATATAATTGGATTTTTCGATAGACTATATTCAGGATACTCTGCATTAAAATTAAAGATTTGTTGATTTGATTTAATGTACATAATCTCTAGATTTCCTTTAAACTTACTTGCTGACTCATCGTATAAATTTTGGTAAAGTGATAGTACCTCTCCAACTTCTTGTTCAATTTTTTTTCTTTGGGCTTTCTCATTCATAGGAATTAAAACATAAAATTTATCGTCAGCGAGTTGTTCAATTTTTTTACCTGAATCATCAATAATGGAGACTGTTTCTAGAAAATTATGGTTTATAGTCATAAATGGAACAGAATCAATGTAGAGTGTACTTCCACCTAGTTCATTTAAAAAATGTTCATTGTTTACAGACAATATTGCACCATTTTTTTCTGATTCTTCCAATAGAGGATAAAGTTTTTTATTTATCTCAATAAATTGTTTTTTTCTTTCACGTTCAGACTTTGCTTCATCTGGAAATAACTCCGTTGTCTTACTAAAATGTAATTGATAATATTTACCAATTTTTCCCCATTGTGAAAGACTCCTGTATGCCTCATTATTTTTCTTCAAATCGTTTGAAAGGTTTAAAGAAAAAACAACAAAGATAACTAAAACAATCATTTTTAATACTACATTCAAAATAATAGGTAATGTAGAGGTTTTCTTTCCTTTAATTTTATCTATTAATTTTTCTGTTCTACTAACCATTAGAATAGTAACTATATTGAATAAATAAGTACATATGCTAGATAATATCCCAACAATGATATACATTTTCCAAAATAAAGGATGGAGACAAATAAATATAGTGATAACGCAGATGATTATCAGAATATCCCAAAGATTTTGTTTCGATGACATCAAGATAATATTTTTTCCATTCATCTCCCAAATCGCATATTTTTTCATTTCCGAAACTTTGTAAAAAAGATTAGCTAATGAAGTTGTAAAAATTAACACTACAGATAAAATACCGACTGTAGTAAATAAGCTACCAAAAATAAGCAGTAGTGGATTTATTTTTTCAATGCTAACTTTTAGACCCAAAGAGTTAAAATCATCTTTTAAATTTTGAGGTAAACTAGTTGTCAAAACATAGCTTCCCATTACATTTTCATTCGTAAGTTCACTACTATCGAAAAAAAGCACTTTTGTATGAAAGGAAGTATAATCATAAGAATAACGAAATGTATCATCTGCTGAAAAAGTAAATACCTTCTTAAGTTCTTTACCAGCAGAATCTGTACCAAAGACAATTTTATGTAAATTAACACCGTTTTTTTGAGCATACTTCTTCATTTCTTGATAAACATTTTTTGCACTTTTTTCTTTATCCCAGCCCTCTACCTCTACTGTACTTTTTGCGTTAGGAATTGAGAGATCAACACTGTCATTCAAAATAACTGATAAAGTATATAAAAAACATAGTAAGGTGATTATTAACAAGACTCTATAAATTTTTTTCATAAAATTTTCCTCTAACTATAAAAGTAGTGAGTTGGACATAACTCTTCGAGTCATATCCAACTCACGTGGAATCCGGATAAATGGTGGGAGCAGAAGCAATCCCTTCTTAATTTCTCGGGATTAAATACTTCTGTCCCATTCTCTACTTTTTTCATTTTTAAATTATGCGTTTCCCCACCAAGATCTATTACCACTAAAAGCACGTGAAACACTAGCATGTGCGGTGCCACCAGAGCTTGCATATCTAGTACTAGTCGTTCTACCTTTAGCTGTAACGTAAACTCGTTTACCTCTAGGATAATATGAACCCCACGTGGTACCAAAGCCAGGAATTCCTGTTACGCCCCCATAAAAAGTATTAAACGCTGCTGCTGACGCTGAGAGTCCCCCTACAAATAATGCTGATAACATCACAATACCTACAACTTTTCTTTTCAATTTTTTCGTCATACAAAAACTCCTCTCTTCTTTATATAACAATAATATTACATAAAGAATGAATAGTCAATATTATTCTGAAAAATCTGAATATTATAAATAGTCTCATTTTTAGTTCAATTTCTATATTTTTTTATTCTGATTTTACCTTACCCATTTTTACTTACCCTTCATAAGCTGTTCTCAATGCCGCTATGTCAATTCGTTTCATTTTATACAATTCTTGCATCACACGATACGCTCTTTCAGGATCAGAATTATCAAATAATTGATCCATATCCGTTGTAACTGTTTGCCAACACACGCCATACTCATCTTCCATCCAACCACATGGCCACTCTTTTCCTTTGGCAGTGACAGCGTCCCACAATCGATCGATTTCTGCTTGATCTTTACAGTAAACATAAAATGAAGTGGCCATCGTAAAGGTAAACTCATGTGCTTCTCCGCTATCCATCACACGAAATGGTTGTCCGTGCATTGTAAATAATCCTTGTGCGACAGTTCCATCTGGATTTTTTTGGACGTATTCTACTTTTCCGTCACCGAAAATCTCGATCCATTGATTCATTGCTTCTTCGGCTTTTCCAAACTGTTCTCCAGTAAATAAAAAGCTTGGTGCAATCGACTGCGCAGTTTCCGCTAAGACTAACTGCCATGAAACACCATATTGATCGTTTAGCCAGCCATATTTTTTACTGAATGGGTATTGTCCAAATTCCATAAACACTTCGCCGTTATGACTTAAGGTTTCCCATAGCTTGCTGATTTGCTCTTCCGTCTCACATTCTACGAAAAATGAAATTGCTGGTGTAAACGTAAATTCTGGACCACCATTCAGTAAAATAACTTCTTGTCCTGCTAGGGTCAACGAGATCGTCAGCACTGACCCTTTAGGTTGATGTTCGCTATCTACATAGTAATCAACCTTATTGATTTTGCTCTCTTCAAATGCGTTCACATAAAACTCAGCTGCTTCTTCTACTTTTCCATCAAACCATAAACATGGAGAAAATTTGGACATCTTTGCTCATCCTTTCTTGAATAGAATAAATCTGATACTTTAACTCCATTATATACATCAAATGATTTATTTGAAAAAGCCATGCTTCTAATTATTTTTGAACGATGTTTTATCTCAGTAACTGCCTTCTTCTCCTTGTGAAGTTAAAATCACTGGCCCTTCTTTGGTAATGGCTAAACTATGTTCATATTGACAGCTCAAGCTACCGTCTCTTGTCTTGGCAGTCCAGCCATCTGACTCCATTTCCATTTGCCACGAACCAACATTGACCATGGGTTCTATTGTTATTGTCATTCCCTCTTTTAATCGCACCCCTTTACCAGGTTCTCCATAGTGGGCAAAAAATGGTTCTTCATGAATCGTTGGACCAATGCCATGTGCAATAAAATCACGAACAACACTATAACCTTCAGATTCCACATACGTTTGAATAGCATGACCGATATCGCCAACACGATTGCCGACTTGAGCTTGCTCAATGCCTAAATATAAAGCTTTTTTAGTAACGTCCATTAAATGTTTCGTTTCATCCGTGGCTTTGCCTACTGAATAAGCCCAGCAAGAATCTGAAATTGCACCATTCAGGTCAATACACATATCGACTTTGATCAAGTCTCCATCTTTTAATATTTTTTTCCTCGGAAAACCATGACAGATTTCATCATTGATACTGCAACACGTTGCATACTCATACTCTTCAAAGCCAATTTGAGCCGCCACACCGCCGTGACTCTCGATATAATTACGAACAAATACTTCAATATCCCAACTTGTAATCCCTGGTTTTATAAATGTCCGCAATTGCTTGTGTACATCCGCTAATAATGCACCTGACTTCGCCATCATATCTATTTCTCTTTTTGATTTTAATGTAATCATTTGTTTCCTCTTTTCCTGATTCGATTTATTTTGATTAAAATAATTTTCTGAAGTTCACTTGATTCTTCACTCTTTCATAGCCTTGATGCTCATAAAATTTATGCGCTTCGGTTCGTTCAACACCTGAATTTAGCCGAATACCTTTTGCTCCGTTTTCTTTTGCCCATTGCTCTGCATGGTTAAGTAAGGATTTACCTGCACCTTGACCGTGTATATTTTCATCTACCACCAGGGCCATAACATTCATCAGCTTAGGTCCATAAGTACAAACGTATTCACTTAGCTGGATATAACCAATCACTTTTCCAGCAATTTCTTTTACAAATATTTTATTTACTGGTGATGAAAGTATATCCTTTAATTGCTCTTTCGCATCTTCCAACGGATAGTCATGTTGCAGCGGATACGTATTTAGTTGATTGATTGCTTCAATATCTTCTAGTTTCGCTTCTCTAATTGTCATGATAGATTCCTCCATTTTAATTACCACCATTATACTCCTTTTCATAAAAAAAGAAGAGCAACTTCTCAGCTGCTCTTCTTTTTTATTCAATTAACCATTGTAGGCATCAATGATGATTTGTTTCAATTCACTGATCAATGGTTCTTTTGGATTTGCTGTAGTACATTGATCTTCATAAGCAAGTTCTGCCATGTGATCAACTGTTGAATCAAGAATTTCTTGTGTAACACCTTGTGCTTTCAAGTTCATATCGATTCCAACAGATACACCTAAATCATAAACAGCTGTTGCTAATGCATCTACTAGCTCTGCTGTATTTTTTCCTTTAAGACCTAAGAATTTCGCAATATCAGCGTAATCTGTGTCGGCACGGAAGTAGTCATATTTAGGGAACATAGCATGTTTTGAAGGATCTTTGGCATTGTAACGGATGATATGCGGTAATAAAATCGCATTAGTACGTCCGTGAGGAATCCCGTATTCTCCACCAATTTTATGTGCTACTGAGTGACAAATTCCTAAGAATGCGTTGGCAAAAGCCATACCAGCCATTGTTGATGCGTTATGCATTTTTTCACGACTTTCTGCATCTGGACGTTTCACTGAGTTTTCTAAATGTTCAAAGACTAATTTAATTGCTTGTAAACTTAATCCACGCGTGTAATCAGAAGCCATCACCGAAACGTAAGACTCAATTGCATGTGTCAGTACATCCATACCAGTATCAGCCGTTACAGAAGCTGGAACTGACATCACAAATTGAGGATCGATGATCGCAACATCTGGAGTCAATGCGTAATCAGCTAATGGGTATTTTACATGTGTATCGCTATCTGTAATAACCGCAAATGGTGTTACTTCTGAACCTGTACCTGATGTTGTTGGAATACATACAAATTGTGTTTTAACTGCTTTTTCAATTTTGTACGTACGTTTACGGATATCTAAGAATTTTTGTTTAGCTCCAAAGAATTCTGTATCTGGGTGTTCATAGAACATCCACATGCCTTTAGCTGCGTCCATTGCAGATCCGCCACCTAAAGCGATGATTGTATCTGGTTCAAAATCAACCATAACTTTTGTTCCAGCGTAAACTGTATTTGTAGAAGGATTAGGTTCTACAGCTGAGAATACTTCGATTTGAACGTCGTTTTTACGTTTTTGTAATTCTTTACGAACTGTATCAGCATAACCAAATTGAACCATTCCTGGATCACAGACGATCATCACACGTTCAACATTTTCCATTTTTTGTAGATATTGTAATGAATTTTTTTCAAAGAAAATTTTTGGCGGTAATTTAAACCATTGCATATTATTTCTCCGTTTCGCTACAGTTTTGACATTGATCAAGTTGACAGCAGATACGTTTTTAGACACTGAGTTTTTACCGTAAGATCCGCAACCTAATGTTAATGAAGGAAGCATTTCGTTATAGATATTACCGATTCCGCCTTCAGCAGATGGAGAGTTTACCAAGATACGGCAAGCTTTCATGCGTAAACCAAATTTTACTTGTAGATCTTCATCTTCTGTATGGATCACAGCTGTATGTCCTAAGCCGCCTAATTCAAGCATTGCTTCACATAAATCAAAAGCATGTTCTGAATTTTTTGCTTTCATCATTGCTAAAACTGGAGATAATTTTTCACGTGAAAGTGGATATTCAGCTCCTGCACCTTCAAGTTCAGCAATTAGAATTTTTGTTCCTTTTGGTACTTTGATACCAGCTAATTCTGCGATATGTTCAGCAGAATAACCAACGATTGCTGGATTAACGGCATATTTACCTTCATTCATAACAGCATCTTCTAATTTTTGTAATTCGTTCGGTTTAACGAAGTAGACTTGGTGTGCTTCAAATTCAGCTTTTACTGCTGCATATACTTCTTTATCTACGATCACGGCTTGTTCAGAAGCGCAGATCATACCGTTATCGAATGATTTAGAAACGATCAAGTCATTGACTGCACGTTTGATTTTGGCTGTTTTTTCAATATATGAAGGAACGTTACCTGGCCCAACGCCTAAAGCTGGTTTACCTGTTGAATAGGCTGATTTCACCATAGCACTACCACCAGTAGCTAAAACGATTGCGATTCCAGGATGGTTCATCAAGCCTGAAGTTGCTTCTAATGAAGGTTGTTCGATCCATTGTACACAGTTTTCTGGAGCGCCTGCTTTGATGGCTGCATCACGAACGATACGAGCAGCTTCTGCAGAACATTTTTGCGCACTTGGATGGAATGCGAAAACGATTGGGTTACGTGTTTTAATTGAGATCAACGCTTTAAAGATTGTTGTTGATGTTGGATTTGTTGTTGGTGTAACACCACAAACCACACCCACTGGTTCTGCGATTTCAATTAATCCTGTTTGGTCATCTTTATTGATAACGCCTACTGTTTTATCATGTTTGATACTGTTCCAAATATATTCTGAAGCGTACATATTTTTGATTGCTTTATCTTCATAAATTCCACGGCCAGTTTCTTCTACAGCCATTTTTGCTAGAGGCATATGTTGATCTAACGCAGCCATTGCCATTTGGTGCACAATGTGGTCAACTTTTTCTTGATCGAAGTCTTCCATTTCTTTTAAAGCAACATTTGCTTTTTTTGCTAACTCGTCGATCATTGCTGATACATCAGTCATTTTGGTATCTTCTTTCTTCATTGTTTTAGCCATTATGATCCTCCTAGAAAAATAAATAATTTATTTTTTGTTTGTTAACTATTTCACATACACATCATACAACATTATTTTTTTCTTGTAAATAGTTTTATTGTGATTTTATTCACATTTAATCAAGTTTTTTTATTCGCAGTAAAAACAAGCGCTTCCTATCTGACAAAAAGAAAAAAACCTATTCTTTTGTTAGAATAGGTCCGTTAAATCATGCCAATCTTTGATCGTTAAACTACTTGTTTGTGCAATCAACTGCTGATAATCAAAAAATTCGTTCGGCTCAATATGTAAAATGTCTTCACGACACGCTTTGATCGATGATGGAGATTTCTTTTTCCAACGATAAGAAACAAGATAATTCATCAATTCTGTTTCATTGACAGATGAATACCCAAGTTGCTGAAACGATCGGCATTTAGCTTTTAGTTCTTTTTTTAATAAGAACTTTTGATGCCAAGATAGCTTTTCGATGGCCCTCTCCTTCTTTCTAAAAAATAATCTATGTAATTTACTTATATGTTAGAAAGAAAAAATCCCAGCAAGCTGGAATTTATTCTTTCGTTTCATCGTTTTCAGAAATTGTTGTTGGTTCTTCAACAACTGTTTCTTTCGTTTCAACTACAGTTACATCATTGTCATTAGCAACAACTGTACCTGGTTTTACTGTTTTGATTGCTGCACGATCAAATTCAAGGATAATTCCTTCACAATCGATCAATACAGTTCTTTTGTCATTGTCAATTTCAGAGATCACACCATGTAATCCGCCGATCGTTACAACTTCATCGCCCACTTTCATTGCATCTAAAAGTGTTTGACGTTCATTTTGTTGTTTCTTTTGCGAACGTGTCATAAAAAACATCATTCCTGCTAAAAGAATTAATGGTAAAATAAACGAAAGTCCTCCGCCCATTATCTATTCACCTCTCTATCGTATAATCACTAGTTTACTGTAACAAAATTTCTCTTGCAACACTAGTCTTTTGATCATTTTTTTAGAAACTTTTCGCATTCTCTTTGTTAAAGCCATATTCTTCAAAAAAGGCTTGTCTAAATTCCAGTAAATTGTCATCCATGATTGCTTGACGAACTTGTTTCATCAAATTCAATAGGAAGTATAAATTGTGGTAAGAAGTTAAACGAATTCCAAAGGTTTCATCAGCTTTAATTAAGTGACGAATATAAGCACGAGTATAATTTTTACAAGTATAGCAATCACATTTCTCATCCAACGGACGAAAATCTCTTGCGTACTGTGCATTTTTAACAACTAAACGACCTTTTGAGGTCATACAAGTTCCGTTTCTAGCAATTCGAGTCGGTAAGACACAGTCAAACATATCAATTCCACGAATCACACCATCAATCAATGAATCAGCCGTTCCTACACCCATTAAATATCTTGGTTTATTATCAGGAATCAATGGCGTAGTGAAATCTAATACACGATTCATTTCAGCTTTAGGTTCACCAACAGATAAACCACCAATGGAATACCCTGGGAAATCCATACTGATCAAATCTTTGGCACTTTGACGACGTAGGTCTTCAAAGCCTGCTCCTTGGATAATTCCAAACAAACCTTGACGGTCTGGATTAGCATGAGCTTTTAACCCACGTTCTGCCCAGCGTGATGTACGCTCGATCGATTTTTTCACATAGTCATAGCTTTCATCAAATGGTGGACATTCATCAAAGCTCATCATAATATCAGAGCCTAGATTGTTTTGAATGTTGATTGCTTTTTCTGGTGAAAGGAACAATTTTGATCCATTCAGATGATGTCTAAAATGAACGCCTTCTTCTGTGATTTTACGCATATCACTTAATGAAAATACTTGAAAACCACCAGAATCGGTTAGGATCGGTTGGTCCCAGTTCATAAATTTATGTAAGCCGCCTGCTTCTGCAATCAAATCATCTCCGGGACGAAGCCACAAATGATACGTATTGCTTAAAATCACTCCTGCGCCCATCTCTTTCAAGTCTTCTGGTGACATTGTTTTTACTGTCGCTAACGTTCCTACAGGCATAAACATTGGTGTTGGAAACGTTCCGTGAGGGGTAATGATCTCTCCTAAACGGGCACCTGTATGTTTTTCTTTCTTTATTAAACGATAACGAATGGCTGGTTCTGTCATTCATTTTCCTACTTTCTTTTGTAAATTTACACTTTCTTCATCATACTTTTTTTTGTTCGTATTTGCAAGGTTTTAGGGAAATGTTCAGCAGTACATTGAATTGCTCGAGTTTGTAAGTCTCATACTCATTTTAAATCGGAACAAAAGTCATATTCGTTTGCTTCTTTGCACATTTCACCAAATTCTTCGCCAATGATCGATAACCAAAGTAACAGGCTATGATTTTGTTCTCCCCATTTTTTGTCCTGGCGTTTCCGTTCGTTAATCACTTTTTCAATCTGTTATTCCTTCTTTCTTGTTTTGTCCCATAAACGGTGGTTATTAGAACATAGATTTACGTATAAGTTTAGGTAATATTAGGTTAAAACAAAAACCTCTACATAGAGAGATTTTCATTTTTACATTAATTCGAGAATTTACCTATACGTAAAACGAATGTTTTTGGTTGAGGTACTTAATTGAATAAAAAGGATAGCTGTCAATTTCCTTTTTAAATGGCGGGGTTTTTGCTTCGATAAATGGCGGTTTATAATTTAATTCCCCTTATTCAAATAGTTTAAAATGTAAAAAAGGAACTGGAATTTTAACTTTCCAGTTCCTTTTTTATTCGATAAATGGTCACACGGTTTGCTCCAGTCATATTTTGAATGGATGTGATTGGAACCCCCTTTAAAATTAAATCCTTGATCTGAAAATAAACCGTTCGATTTTCTGGATTTGTAGTCGTTTCGGAATACTTTATTTGTCTTCCTTTATAGACTTTCTTTTCTTTTGCTCGCTGAATCCCTTCTAGTTGCCGCTCTTTATTCCAAACTTTTTTTCTCTCGGAATTTCCTCTAAAAGATCCACGAATAACTGAAACCCTAGTTCATTCAACTGTTGATTTTCAGTCATTTTCTGTATACTTCTTTAAAACTAAATAATTAGTGATTTTAGTTACCGCCATAAAAAAAGAAATTGCATCGCAACCCACAAAAAATAACTCAATTTGATTAGGTTGCGAATTAACAGTTTCGTAGCTGAACGCTTTTATTTTCCCTTTATCTAACTGTAAAAATCAATTGTCAAATCAGATTTATTTACGTTTTAAAACAATCCCAGCGCTCAATTCATCAGTTTCTGGTGAATAGGTATAAATAAATGGCTGTGGATTACCTGGGTTAGCAACACTATCAACATCCCAAAGAATAGTATACGTATTTCCACTTTGCGTGAAACCAGTAACCGTATATGTCTGACCATTTGAAATAATAGTATTCTCTGTTATCGTGACTTCAATATCTACTTCACCATTGTTACCTACCCAAGCACCTCTTATTGGCACAGGTGTTGCCGCATTAGCATTGTCCCTCACTTCGGAATTAGTATTTTCACTTACCTCAGAGTTGTTGATGGTCATACTTTGACTAGAATCATTAATCATACCTGAATTGGAATTCTGATCTAAATGAGGATTTTCATTTGATTGTGATGCTACACTCGATGATTTTTCGTATACCTTTTTTTTCTGTGTACTTTGCGAACTTTGTATGTTAGAACTATCTTTTGTTTCCTTTGGCTTTTCTTCAGAACATCCTACCAAAAATAAAAATAATAACCCAACAATCCATATGTTTTTCATATTAAACACTCCTTTTCTTTTGTAACACAATTGTAACACAAACGAAATGATTTGGAAATGTTCATTTTATTAATTTTCTTTTAAGATCTTAACTCTATACCTAAAGCTTACTTGGTGTACCGGCTGTCATTTTCTTATTAAATAGCTATCCTTAAAGGATAAAAATTACACATTTATTGGACCTGACTGTTCCATATCTTGAAGGATTTAATGATAAAACATCATCTATGAAAGTTACTAAAAATTAATAACACGTACAATTAGTAATTAAATAAACTTACTTTAAATCAATCTAAATTGAAACAAAATTGAGCAGACTCTTATGATTGTAAATTTTGATAGCCTATTGACGTGATTCTTGTAGGTATAATTTATCTGATCAATACTTTTAAGTTTTGATAGCTTCCATTTTAAAACTAAGAAAAAAATTTTATAAACGCTTCTTTTAACAATTGTAGGTTATTGTGCGATATTTTTTTATATTTGAACTACAAAAAAAGTAGCTACATTAATTTGTAGCTACTTTAAAAGGTTAGATATTTTTATTTATGCTATTTAGCTATAAGATAATAAAACTTGTATACCTTCCAGTCGCCTGGCTTGTCCAGTTGTTCCTGCAACATCTCCATTTCTAACCCAAGGTAACCCACCTTTCCCTTGTACATGAGCTCTGTAAATTACATAAAGTTTTTTAGTTGCTTTAATTTGTACGGCTTCGCTTCGTAAACCCGATCCTTGAGAGCCTGCTACACCACCTTCTTGTCTCCAAGATTGCCATCCTTGACCTTGAACATGCATCCGGTAAGTTACTGTTCCTTTCGGATGAGACACCAATAGTTGCATAGCTTCAAGACGCAAACCTAACCCAGTAGAACCTAATGTAATCATCAGTACTGTAATAGCCTGACCAACCGTATTTCTGGATGTAATCTCGAGCAAGAAGTACTGGTCGAGAAGCTCTAATTGAGTAATCCGAACTATCACCAACAAAAGTATAACCTTCTGGTAGTAATTGTTTCGCTTGGCTGTATTCTTCTGTAGACATTTTAATTCCTTGAAGTACCCTTTCTTCCTCAGCATGATACTGATCAGGGGATACAAGCAATGCGAAACTAACCAACAAAAGAAACACAACAACAAAAAAGTGATCTCGCTTCATCTAAGCAAAATCACTTTTAACTACTTACTAACCTGATATAAAATGTATCGTTCATTCCTTAACCTAAAACTAAGGTTTTACGGGCTTTGTTTAGGATATCCTTAGAACAATAAAAACTGGAGATCAGCGTTCAAAAACTCCGTTCTCCAGTTTTTTTGATTTTTTCAACTTCACTTATCTACTGCTCATCGCTGTTTCAAGTTCGATCATTGCTGTTTTTACAATTTCTGGTGTGATCTTTTCTTTCATATAATGAATGGTTTCGTGCGGCTCAGCAGCACGTTCAGCAACACGCTGATAATCATCCTCTGATAAATACATCTTCATTTTCTTTAGTGAAATAGGTAAATCAAGACTGCGGTAAAACGGAATTAGCTGCTCGATTTCTGACCATTTATTTTCGATCACTAACTGAACCAAAACACCATACGCAACTTTATTGCCATGAAGTTGGTGGTGGCTCTCTGGTAAAATAGTCAATGCATCATGAATCGAGTGCGCTCCAGATGTTCGACCATAATCATCACCGAATCCACCAACCATCCCGCCAAGTAAAATATTCGTTTCTACGACATTTAAAAAGGCTTGATTGATTTCTTTTTCTTTCATCGCATTGAGCGCGTCTTGACTATCAGCAAGTAAAACGTCTCGGCATTTTTTAGCTGCGAACGCAGATACCTGGATCTCGATCGGCTGTGCTGATAATTGGGAGATCATTGCATCTGCTTCATACCATTTAGCCACAGTATCGCCGATCCCTGCGATCATCAACTCGATTGGTGAATCCAAGATCACTTTAGGCTCAATCAACACTAATGCATTACTTTTAGCAAAAACATCATAGCGATCCATAGCGCCATCATTTTTGTATATCACACTTAATGGTGTATACGCAGCACAAGTTGCAGCTAGTGTTGGTAAAATCAAGATAGGCGTATCACATTGATTCGCTACAGCTTTACCTAAATCTGCAATTTTCCCACCTCCAACAGCGATGATTGCTTCTAATTGCTCTTGTTCAAAAATTTGCTTTAACGCTATCGTCTGCTCATCCGTACATTCTCCGCCATAATAGACAAAGTGCGCATCTATATTCATTAATGTAGGAAAATACGGTTTCGCCGCTTCCCATGAATCTTTCCCATGTAAAACCATTACTCGTTTGATCTTTCTTCTATTTAAATGTTCTTCTAAATCATCCCACGCACCAACTCGGCATTCATATTCTTGCGGCGCTCCTCTTACTATCAATGATTGATTCATTCTTCTCGACCTTCCATTTTTTACTTATTTTTATGCAAAAGTGAAAATTTATAAATTCTTTGGTAAAATTCACTTTTCCTTTCCCTTAATCTATGATATGATAAAACACATCCAAAAACAATAAATTTTTATACATTTATACACGTTTTTTAGAATATTTATTGAAAAACTAAGCAGTTGTACTTACTCAACTGTTATCACTCTATTATAAAGGAGAAGAACAAATGAAATTATGTAAAAAAACCTTAGCACTTATTATTCCTATATTGCTGGTACTACTCACTTTTCTTCCTGTAACTACAGCAATCGCCGAAGAACCAGATCCAGTCTATGACAGCATCATGAAACGAGGGGAATTGATTGTTGGTCTATCCGCTGATTATGCACCATATGAATTTCATGCAGATGTTGACGGTAAAGATCAAGTGGTCGGTTTCGACATCTCGATCGCACAAAAAATCGCTGACGATCTTGGCGTTAAACTAAAAATCGAAGAATTGGGTTTTGATGCATTATTAGGTGCCTTGAAAACCGGCAAAATCGATTTGATTATTTCAGGGATGGCACCAACACCTGAACGACTGCAAGAAGTTAATTTTTCAACACCTTACATGACTGTCCAACAAAAAGTTGTCGTGAGAAAAGCGGACAAAGATCAATTCCAATCAACAAAAGATTTTGATGGTGTGAAAGTTGGCGTCCAAAAACAAACGACACAAGAAGAACTAGCAAAAACAGAACTTGTCGGTTCAATTCCAACTTCTTTGCAAAAAGTACCAGATATCATCATGAACTTAAAAAATAAAAAAGTGGATGCTGCGGTTCTGGAAGGACCAGTTGCTGAAGCTTATGTTGACCGTGATAAAGAATTGGCATTTGCAGACGTATCGTTTGAACAAGGCCAAAAAGATGCTGCTGTTGCGATTCCTAAAAATGCACCTATTTTAGAACAAAAAGTCAACGCTTCAATTAAAACCATCAATGATAATAATTTACTTGATGGTTATAAAAAAGAAGCTGGTAAATTAATGTTTACAGACGATGAAAGCTTCCTTGGAAAATACGGAAAATTTTACATCAGCGGTGCTGGTTATACAATTTTCTTAGCCTTTATGGGTGTATTGTTTGGTGCTATTCTAGGTGGCTTACTTGCTCTAATGAAGTTATCAAAATCAAAAATTTTACGTGGAATTGCGATCTGCTATATTGAATATGTTCGTGGTACACCGTTATTAGTTCAAATCTTTATCGTCTATTTCGGTACAGGAGTTCTAGGTTTAGATTTATCGAAAATCGCTGCTGGTTGTATCGCTCTTGCATTAAACAGTGGTGCTTATGTTGCTGAAATCGTTCGTGCCGGAATCAACGCCGTCAACAAAGGGCAATTAGAAGCTGCACGTTCTCTTGGTATGAATCAACCACAAGCGATGCGTTACATCATTTTACCGCAAGCAATCAAAAATATCTTACCTGCTTTAGGAAATGAATTTGTCACTGTAATCAAAGAATCTTCTGTCGTTTCAGTTATCGGCGTTTCAGAATTGATTTTCCAAGCCGGCAATGTACAAGGAGCTAGCTTTAAACCATTCTTACCGTATCTCGTGGTATCATTGATTTACTTTGTTTTAACCTTTACCATTTCACGCCTGTTAGGTGTTGCTGAAAGGAGAATGAGCACTAGTGATTAATATTAAAAACTTACACAAAACCTTTGGGAAAAATGAAGTCTTAAAAGGCATCGATCTAGATGTAAAAGCTGGAGAAGTGGTCGTAATCATCGGCCCTTCTGGCAGTGGGAAAAGTACTTTCCTACGTTGTTTGAACTTATTAGAACAACCAACAGACGGAACGATCGAATTTGAAGGAAAAAATTTATTGGATAAAGAGACAGACATCGATGCTCTTCGTCAAAAAATGGGGATGGTCTTCCAAAATTTCAATTTATTTCCCCATAAAACAGTTTTAGATAATTTAACGATTAGTCCAATCAAAGTCAAAAAAGAAACAACTGAAGCCGCAAAAGAAAAAGCTCTCGCTTTATTAGAACAAGTTGGTTTAAAAGATAAAGCAACTAGCTATCCTTCCAGTCTTTCTGGTGGGCAACAACAACGAGTAGCCATTGCGCGTGCCTTAGCAATGAATCCTGATGTAATGCTCTTCGATGAACCAACCTCTGCACTTGATCCAGAAATGGTCGGTGAAGTTTTAGCTGTTATGAAAGCTTTGGCAGTTGAAGGCATGACGATGGTCGTTGTAACACATGAAATGGGCTTCGCTCGTGAAGTAGCGGATCGTGTGATTTTCATGGATGCTGGAATCATTCAAGAAGAAGGCACCCCAGAAGAAATTTTTGGACAACCGAAAAATCCAAGAACACAAGACTTTTTAAGAAAAGTTTTATAAAAATCGAAAGAGGACAAAGCAAGTATAAACAAACTTGCTTTGTCCTCTTAAATAAATAGTATAGAATAATAGAGAGCAACAAGTAATTGGAGGTAAAAACATGAATCGTTCAAACATTGCAAAAAAACATCAGCAACCTGCTGAGAATATCTTGATGGATATCGCTACATTAGCGAAACAAGTACCAGATTTACTGGATTTATCGATTGGTGATCCAGATTTGATTACTAACGAAAAAATCATTGATGCCGCTTTTACGGATGTCAAAAATGGGCATACTAAATATACAGCATCTGGCGGCAGTCAAGAATTTATTGATACTGTGGTTGACTTTTATCAAAAACAGTACGGACTTTCATTTAAGCCAAACCAAGTTCGTGCCACAGTTGGCGCTTTACATGGGATATATTTAACCTTGCAAGTCATTCTTGATCCAGGAGATGAGGTTATTATCCATGAACCTTATTTTTCTCCTTACAAAGACCAAGTTATTTTCGCTGGTGGAACCCCTGTATTTATCCCTACCTATGAAGAAGATGGTTTTCAAATCAATATTGATGTATTGAAAACGGCAATCACGGATAAGACCAAAGCCATCATCATCAACTCGCCCAATAATCCAACTGGAGCGGTTTTCTCAGCGGAAACCTTTAAAGCAATTGCTGATCTTGCTATCGAGCATGATTTTTATATTCTTTCTGATGAAGTTTACGAAGCCTTTTGCTTTTATGATGATTTTGTCCCGATGGCAACTTTTGCACCTGAAAATACAATTACTTTTAGTAGCTTCTCTAAAGCTTTTGCAATGACTGGCTGGCGAATCGGATACATGATCGCTCCTGACTATATCAATGAGGCTGCAAAACTGATCAATGAAAGTATCACTTATTCTGCTCCAAGTCCTTCACAGCAGGCAGGAATCTTTGCCTTAAATCATGCAGATACTTTGGTACCAGCTGTAGTTTCAGTCTTTAAAGAGCGTTTGGAGTACATTGCCAAACGAGTTGAAAAGATTCCATTTCTTTCTCTTCATCCAGTTAAAGGCAGCATGTATGCCTTCATCAATATTTCTAAAACTGGACTGACTTCTGTTCCTTTTGTTGAAAAAGTATTGAAAGAAACAAATGTTTTGATGATTCCCGGAAAGGCTTTTGGCGAAACGACTGGAGATGAGTATGTTCGTTTGGCTGCAACACAAAACCTTGACGTGTTGAAAAAAGCATTTGATCGAATTGAAAAGATGCGTTTTTAAATAAAAAGTTTTGCTTTTCCCATAAACTGTAAGGGAAGAAGCAAAACTTTTTTGTTTATATCCTTATGATTGTTCACTATCTGCTAAAGTATTATACAGAATAACTAACGTAGTAATAATACAAACAGCTATTTGAATCAGTAGATTATCTGAAAAGCTCTCAGTTATTTTAATTGTAGCAATTGCCAAAAAGAAACAAACTGCTAAAACTACCGCCAGTTTAATTCGCTTAAACTCTTGTTGAATACGATGTATCGTTTCAATAGGAACGCCTTTTTGCTCAGAAATTTCCCGCAATTTACGTTTTCCAAGCAACTGCCACATAACTTCTCGATATAGCTTTTTAGCATCTGAATCTCGGCTAAACACAGAATACGTTTCCTTATTTCGGTCTTTCTCTTGCTTCAATTTCAATTTGATTAAACGTGGATGTAACAATTGATCATTTCGATTTACCCAAAAAAGTACTTCACGCCATTCTAATAAAGATAATTCCGGAGATGTTAGCACCACTAAATCAAGCTCCAAATCTTCCAGCTCATCCAAAAAACGAAGTAATTTTTGATAATCTCTTGAGATGACTTCTAAAAACGCAATCACCAAACAATCGCCTGACTCTGTATAATCTAGTAAGCGCTGATAGTTACTTTCCGGGTCTTGAAACACGTCATACCTCTGGGCGCCATCTGAGAAAATTTCGTCTACTTCATAATCTTCTAAAAAATCCAATTGTTTATTTAATTTATTTCCACGAGCATAGCCTAAATTCATTCTTATCTAATTCCTCGTTTCGTCGGTCTAGTCTTTCATTCATATCTGTTCATCACGTTTTTTTATTTACTTTTTCAAGCCAAGCATCTGTGCTACTTTGCCTTAATTTTACCTAGGTTATTTTCTTTATATGACCAATGATAGAGTGATGGTTCTTCTTTAATTGGCTTGATGTAAGTTGTCAACCATATTTCTGAATTAGCTGATACATCAACTTTAATCGGCGTTTTAGTGCTGTTATTAGGCAAATGTTGCTGCTTAGCAGTTGTCATTACATAGCCAACCAACTCATAATTCATTGGTATTTTGGGAGTGAAAGAATAAAGGGATTCCTTGATCTGATAACGAATAACAAAAGTATCAAAAGATAGTTCATTATTGTCCGCAGAAATCATTGTTAAAGAAAATTCATCTTTCTTTTGGCCTAATTCTGTTTTACTGTCCAGTATCCCAAACCCTTGCTTGGGTATAACAACTTGGTCATTTTTATTAGTCACGACTTGCCGAGCATGGACTGTCAATTTACGGGATACATAAATCAAACGCCCTTGTTGAAATTCACTAGTAATCGTCCATTTAAGTGGAGAAATCTGCTTTCCTTCAGTAGTTATTAACTTGACAAAATCATAAAAGGTAACAGTTTGGGGTGTAATACTTTCCTGTTTGCCGATTGTTATTTTCTCATCCAATAATAAGTCTGCTGAAGATAATGCATTTCCAGCTTCATCAAATGCTTTTAATGAAACTTTTTGAGGTATCTCCTCCGTCCAACAAACGTTAGTTACCTCATTGATTACTTCACCTACTTGCGTTGTACTTTGAGCTTTCTCATGAAGAACCACCTGAATTTCTCCTCTTTGATTCGTAGGAGAATGAATAGTAAATCGTAGATCATTTATAAAATTAGTAATTGTCATTAAATCATTTTTATCTTTGATCGCAAATGTAAAAGATTTATATTCAGCAGTTTCGGTTGGTTCATATGCAGTCCAATTTGCTGGAAGTGCTAAGGAATTAAAATCCTTGATGACTGTATTTTTGGGCGTACGGAACTCTAATTCCTCCATACTATTATCTATAGATCTATCCAAATTTAGGTCAATCAATTTTCCTTCATCTTTCGTTCGTTCAACTTTAAAATCAACGTTTTGAGGTAAATCTTTAATTTGTTGACTACTGACTTCAGAAACATTATCTGAACGATCTACAGCTAAAACATGTAGAAATTTTCCTGAATTTTTATTTTCTTTAATTGAAAAGGCACTTCTTGTCTCATAGTTAACAGAATCCTCCTCTGGAGCAACATATAAATCATATTTTTCTATTGGAACTCTGCCATATGAATCTTTGTAGCTTTCAACAGTCTCTTTTAATTTTGATTTTGGTGAATCTGTCAATTCATAAAAGTAACCTTCAATATTACTCATAATGACTTCTTCTACAATATCTGACTTTTTCTTACCAGATGATTTAGTATCCGCTTCTACATACCACTGATATTTTTTACCATTATCAGAAGCATCAACTCTAACACTGAATTGTCCTTCTTTACCACAACGAATACTAGCATTAGGTTTATTTGGAGCCTTATCATCCTTAACAGTTTGATCCATAGCCCAATTATCTAAAGATACTTGAGCTAAATTATACAATGTATTAGCAATTATTTTTCTTTCATCTAAACTTGAAGCACCTTGCGAGTGACCAGTTTGAATCATCCCAACATTGTTATTAGTTTTTAAGTACCAACCGCCTCGCCAATCTCCATCTTCTAAAATTGGATTTGGCCACGGAGCTGAAGGATTAATAAATTCAAGCCACGTTGTCCCAATATTTTTATCTTGCAACTCAATATTATGAGCATAAGGAATATTTAAAACAACATCATTCTCCATCTCAAAAGGATATTTCATTAAATAGCCATTATTGATCAATTTAACTTCCGCTGATCCAGTTATAGAATTTGTTTGTCGTTTACCAACACCTAATAAATCTTTAAATTGTGCATAAAATACCGCTCTTGTATTATTAACAGTATCATGACCAAACAATACTCCTCGTCCTGTATCAAGGTATGCTCTTGTCATTTCAGCTCCATTTTTACTAATATCTTTCATGTTATTTGAATCCCAAGACCCAAACATTAAAACGTCATACTGATAGTTACCTTTACTATCTTTTAAAAAACTATTTGGATTTGCATTATATTGGCTTATGGTCACTGGAGTAACTTGTATTAAATTAGATCCGTCTTTAGCTTTTAAATTTAACCCGTCCATCCAAGTTTTCAAAGTATTTGACTTAGGTTCATCCGGGTATATATTTAAAACTTTGATTGCTTGTCCATATTTCAGGGAACGATTATTCCATGTTTTACCATCTTCAGATTGATATAATCGATAACCAGACTGGCTTAGATCAGCTACTTTATCCCATTTTAACTCTGCATAATTTTTTCGATCCTCTTGACTCCATTTATTTTCTGCTGTTAATCTAAAATCACCATTATTTACGACAGTGGATGCCTTCATTTTACCTTTATTAATAGAAAAATAGCCGCCAATAAGGACAACAAAGAACAATACAATTAATCCTTTCACACTCTTTTTCAGCTTATTTTTATGTCCTCTTTTTTTCATATTCTCTCCTTTTTTCAATACTCACCAAATCAATGACTTCTTTGAAAACACTCATTTCATGAGTGTTGAATTGAAAAAGGCAGTCATGGAATAATTATTCCATGTGCCTATCTTTACTCTGCTTTTTTAGCTAACTGATCGTCTATAATCTTTAGCTCTCCGCCACTAGGAACACCTTGCCACCAAGCATCACGATAAGCATACTTTGTACAATTGATTGCTTCCACTTTTATCAATAAGTTAACAGTTGCTTCGTGATATTCCTGTCCTAATTCACTTTTCAATTTTACTTGTGTAAATAAATTTTCTGTAACGTTAGATTTACCTGTTTTCAAAACATTTAAATAGTAATAATAACCATCTTCACCAAGTTTCCAATGAGTATTGTTTATATCCAAAAGAAGCTCTCCACCAATTTTAGATGGCAACAATCGAATACTCCCATTATTGGCTAAACGAATGTCCGGATGAATCATCACACGAACAAACTGATTTATAGTACCAGTGTTTGCTATGGTTACTTTTTTATTAACTGGTTTATTTGGTAAAATCATTATTGGTTCAGTAAATACTTCCTCGACTTTCGTCTGAAGATTTCCAACTTGAAAAAGATTAACTTTCTCTTCTCTCACCGTCATCGCAGCATAGGCCACTACGCCTCCTACTACTAAACACACGATAAATATTGGTACTATCAAAAATACATGAACTATTTTTTTCTTTTGTTTCATCTTTAATCCCTCCTAACGAATTTTTTCACGATACATGGCTTCAACATATGAACTAGAAGCAATCTTCCAGTCTGCCATTAGAGACTTTGTAATATCGTGAGCATCCATAACTGGAATTAATTGATACAGAGAACCTTTGTATTTGTTCGGCAAATTTTTATCTAGCGTTATACTTTTAATCAGCTGTTTAGTTGCTTCTTTTGGCTGCAGTACTTCTGAATAGTAAAAATACCCCTCTGAGTAATACCAATAATTTCGAATCCCTGACTTTGGTTTATTATTCACATCATAAATATCAGTATTGTTAAACTGAATTGTTAAGTAGTTTAACCCTTTATTCGGTCGTTTCCCCTTATAGACATATGCCGTACTCGGATTTTTTTTATCTGCTTTATAAACTTCTGATGCTATATAGTATTTTTCAGAATCTACCTTATATGTACTACCTTTTGCCCATGTAGCAGCATCAGCCATCGTCATATCAGTTCCACTCGGATTTTTCACGATTTTCTGAGCGCCATTACCAGCACCATCCGTCATGTCAAGTTCAAACTGAGCAAAAAATTCATACAAAGATACTCGAGCAATAGCTGGTACTTGCCCATTATTTCTCACCAACAAGTTCTTTTCAGTCGTTGTTCCTGGTATCCACTGTAGATTAGGTGTGAATGTTCCATCAATTACCGCAGAAAGCTTTCTAGTATTGGTCTTACTTTGGTTGATCTGTTCATCACTATAGGTAATCCACGAGTAAGTACTTCCAATTACAAGTACCAGACTTAAAAATACAGAAAACACTGCCAAAAAAGGCTTATTTTGATTGATTGTTTTCAACAATTTTTTCCCTCTACTCATTTGTCAACCCCTTCTTCTAATCCACATTTCTTTGATCTTCTTTACGTTTTTTCCATAATAAAATCGCTATCAATACTAACAACAGCCCAGCTAAGGTTTTATAAATCAGATTTTTGATTTCTTCTCCTGTCATAGGGAAAGTTCCTTTAGGTTTTGGTTTATCAGGAGAAATCGTACTGCTAGCTATTGTCTCTGAAGGCTTGGGTTGATTTTTTGTTGCAGTAAAAGTCCAATGATACAATAATTGACTTTCTTCTTTGTAATCTTCCAGTGTCAAATCTTTATTGATTTCAAATACTGCTGTTAAAATTTGGTCTTTCCCGTATTCACAGGTTCCTACTATTAACGGCTGAACTGTCCAATCAAATTCACCATTTCCTAATAATGGCCCTTTGTATAACTCTTTTCCATCAATAAATAACGTCAACGTAATAAGCTTATCAAAATTAATTACTCCTTTCGTTGACTCAGGAGTAACTAAAATTCCTAATTCGAATGGTTCTTTTACGTCCATGCCACGAATCGTAATAGTTTTTTCATAACTTTCTCCAGGTAAGACATTTGGCAAATCAACATAATATTCTCCTTCTGAAGAGGCAGATATACCTGCTTCATCGCCAATGACCACTTCTGGAGGAAGGGTTTGACTGGCAACAGCTACTAGCGATCCACTGGTAAAAGTGATAAAAACACTTAATAAACTGTATAACACCAGAAATGGCAAACATACTCGTAATGATCGTTGCTTCATCGTTTTTTCCCCTTCCATCGTATTTATTTTTTAGTTGAATATTAGCTTACTGCTTGTCCATCTAAATAAGTTGTAATTTTTTGAGTTTCTGATCCATCAGCTCCGTTTAAGTTCCAACCTGTACTATCTGTTAAAGCTTCTTTAGTAGCTTGAATAGCTTCCATCTTCACAACTAAATCATATGTTGCGTTTGTAAATTCTGTTGAAATATCATTGGTAAAGATTAGTTTTTTCAATAATTGTGGTGTTGACGCTCCTGATTTAACTGGACTTGTAAAGTAGAAATAGCCATCTTCTTTATTGTATGCCCACTTACCATCAAGTAGTCCTGCTGTTGTAACCATATCTGCACCGTACTCAATATTGATACCACTCACACCTAAAGCATCTTTATCTGTCTGCACACTTTTTTTATCTCCATTTGCTACAGGAATTTGATCTGCTTCTGTTGCTGGAGATGCTTCTGGAAGTGTTGCTAGTCCTAAAGCTTTAACTGTGTAGTCATAATCTACAGCATTTTTCTTTCCTGCACTTCCTAATAGTGACGCTTTTACAGCTGTTGCTTCTGACGATGCACCTTCTAAAGAAGCAGCCGCCCAGTTCGTTACTTTATTGCTGTAACCTCCACTGTAGACTGAATATTTTACTTTAGACAAAACAAAGTTCCAATCTCCAATTGATGAGTCCGCAGTATTTCCACTTACTACAGATAAGTCAGTTTCCATTGCTTGATATTTCCCTGATTCATATTCAAAAAATGCAGAATAATTAAGTGTAGTGCTCTCTTTACCAGTTACTGGATCTTTAGTTACCGTACCATTTGCGTAAACTTTTACGCCTGCAGGTAAAGCTGCTGCTGCACTATCTTTAACTTTACTTGTTACATCTGTATAGCCGCTTTTTTCAGCAATATACTTTTCTCCGTCATATTCAACAGGTATATCATCTGATAAAGCGGGCGTTGCACTAGCTGTCCAACCAGAGTCTCGACCGGTCACTGCTCCTTTTTCTGTTAAATGTTTCAAAACTTCTTCATAAGATACACGAACAAAAACGGGTGCATCACCTGTATTTTTTACTGATACTTCCTTGGTCGTTTCAGTTCCTGGAATGATATCTTGCGCTTTCCAATTTTCCTCAACGCTAACACTACCATCCTTAATCGCTGCGGATTTCACACGGTTAATTCGTTGATCTTGAGAATTAATCCAGGCAAAAGTCCCAGCTGCTACAGCCAACATCGCTAAACATGCAGCGGCTACCAACTTTTTCTTTTTGTTCTTTTTCATTTTTATTAGTCCTCCTAAAAGATTTAATATATATATTTCTCATTTAACTATCCAAATTTGGGTAAGATAAATGATAATATCACCGTTCATACATTGGGTATCTTGTATTTCTTCTTTTCCTAATTGCTTCTTCATTGGGTGAAAACAGATACGATTTCAATACCAAGAAAAAGCCATATACAGAAAGAATACAAACAATACAAGCCCAAAATTCTTCTCGAACAAAATCAAACACATCGCCCACTTTAGGTACGGCAAACACGACTTTGCCTAGCACCCGATCGGCTGATATTGGTGGATCATTGGTTTTGTTAGCATCACCTTTTGTAATTAGATACTCACCTTTTTCTCCATTTAATTCGTCCTTATGCTCCACCATTCTATGTGTTAGATAACGTGAACCATCTCCAACAGCAAAAGTCACAATATCATCTTTTTTGATCTTATTGCCCTCCATCAGTTTGACAATTACGACATCCCCAGCATAAAACCCACCCTTTAATCCATCATCTTGCGGAACCATGGAGTTAGTCAAAACTGTATAAAATCGATAACCAAAAATTGACGCTGTTGACTTTGAACTAAATGAAAACATCACTGCCATTGCAATTATTCCAATAGTGACACCATAAAATACAAAATTACTTAGAAAAGAAAAGACCAACATCCCCGGACTTTTAGCAACTGAATGTTGTCCACTTCTATAGTTAGTCCCCATGTTATTTCTGTGTTCTCGAACGAGACGATTAGGCTGCATCCGCTGACGAGGATATTCTTGAAATTCAGAACGTCTAAGTCTAGGATTCTCATAAAAATCATCGTGAGAAATACGTCTTGTCGATCGTTGTCTTGGTCTTAAATTACGTTGATAATCCCTTTCATCTTCCATATAGGATTTTCTATTATCGTAAGTACGGACAGGCTTCTTTGAAGTACTTTTTCTAACGCTATCCCTAGAACGATTGCCTTCCCGGACAGACGATTTTCTTGCCATACCCAATCTCCTTTCATTACTAACAGACCTTCACTACTATCTGTCTTATCGTTCACTTTCAATAAAAAAATATCGCATTTGAAATAAAACAGATATAAATTTAAGATATAAACACTATTATTTTTATCCACATGTAAACTATACCTATTGTTATTTTTTATGTCAATATATTTTTAACTTTAACTTACCTAAATCCCCCTATAGGTAAAAACGAAATTATAACTAATTATTCTTTTTCTTCGCTCCATTATTTGTATACTTAGAAAATCAACTATAGTAAAAATGACATAGACTTATAAAACCGTTCACAATAAGCATTAAACATATTCCCTAAAAACAATAATTTCTCGGTCTAAATCGCAAAAAAACAACCTAATTAGTTATTTAATAAAATTAATTACTCTTTGTTTTTAAAATAAAAACAGCAAATATTCATTTTTAATTTAAAAACAAAAGTAAACAAACCGAATAAACCAATCTATTGAAAAATAATTGGTTTATTCGGTTTATTTTATTATCCTACATGATTATTCTGTTTCTATATTTAGTTTTTACATCCTTTTATTTTCTACTATATCTCAAACAAACTACGTGTTGCTTCTCTAATCTTTTGTGCAACATAAGGATTATTCATTGTATACAAATGAATACCATCTACTCCTTGTGCAACTAAATCAACGATTTGATTGATTGCATAGGCGATTCCTGCATCCCGAATCGCTTCAGGATTATGTTCATATCGTTCCATCATTTTTAAAAATTTCAGTGGCAAGGTTACATTGGACATTTTCACCATTCGCTCAATCTGTTTTTTATTGACCACAGGCATAATTCCAGCTTGGATGGGCACATCAATGCTTGCAATATCACACTTTTCTTTAAACGTATAGAAATAGTTATTATCAAAAAATAACTGTGAGATCAATTGATTCGTGCCTGAGTCAACTTTTCGTTTCAAATTTTTGATGTCCTCAACAGAACTTGCTGCATCTCCATGAGTTTCTGGATAGCAAGCACCAATAATATTAAAATCTCCTTGTTCGCGGATAAATTCAACTAGATCGTTTGCATATGGAAAATCTTGCTTTGGCTTTTTATCAGGCAAAATATCTCCTCTTAAAGCCAAGATATTTTCAACTTTTTTCTGCTTTAATTCCTCTAAAACTTTAACGATCTCCTCTTTTGAAAAATTCACTGCTGGTAAATGCGCGACACTTGGCAAAAACTGTTCATCTTGAATTTTTTGAGCAATATCTGCCGTACTCAAGTTTAGGCCCACTCCGCCAGCACCTAACGTCACACTGATATAATCAGGTTGCTGTCCTTTTAAACGATCTAAGGTATGATAAATTGTATCAATTGGTGCAGTT
This sequence comes from Enterococcus sp. DIV0212c, assembly GCF_017377505.1. GTDB lineage: Bacteria > Bacillota > Bacilli > Lactobacillales > Enterococcaceae > Enterococcus_L > Enterococcus_L ikei. Next base: position 213,811 of record NZ_JAFREN010000004.1, read on the forward strand.
CGTCTAGGTGGAAAGATTTCATAGGAAAAGACAGTTTTTTCCTTAAACAAGGTATCAGTTCTCATTTACACCCCTCCACGTACCTTTTTAGCTGCAAGGACTAAGTTTTTTAGACTAGCTTCGGTTTCTGAGACACCCCGCGTTTTTAATCCGCAGTCTGGGTTAATCCAAACCTTTTCAATCGGTAATTTATTTAAAATATTATGAATCGTTACTTCGAGTTCTTCCACTGATGGCACGCGCGGCGAATGAATATCGTATACGCCAGGTCCCACCTGAGTTTGGAAATCAATCGCTTTTAATACATCTAAAATTTCTAAATTTGAACGAGAGGCTTCAAATGAAATGACATCTGCATCCATATTATCAATATCTTGAATAATATCAGCAAATTCGCTATAACACATATGCGTATGAATTTGAGTCGTCGCCTGCACTTTACTATGAACTAGACGAAAAGCTGGTATTGCCCAATCTAAATATTCCGTATGCCAATCCGTTTGACGCAATGGTAATTTTTCACGCAAAGCTGCTTCATCGATTTGGATGATTTTAATTCCGTTAGCTTCTAGATCCAGTACCTCTTCTTGAATAGCTAATGCCAATTGCAACGTTGATTCCCTTAAACTAATATCTTCACGAGGGAATGACCAGTTCAAAATCGTTACAGGTCCTGTCAGCATGCCTTTCATGGGTTTATCTGTTAATGTTTGGGCATATTTAGAGTATGCTACTGTGATTGGTTTAAAACGCGAAATATCGCCCCAGATGATCGGTGGTTTTACGCAGCGTGTTCCGTATGATTGAACCCATGCTTTTTCTGTAAATAAATATCCATCTAGACTTTCACCAAAATATTCCACCATGTCATTTCGTTCAAATTCACCATGAACTAAAACATCTAAGCCAATTTCTTCTTGAAAAGCCACACATTCAGCGATTTTTTCTTGGTTAAAAGCGGTATATTCAGCTTCAGTGATTTCATCTTTTTTGAATTTTGCCCGATTTTGTTTAACGTCTTTAGTCTGCGGGAAAGAACCGATCGTTGTCGTTGGTAGAATTGGCAGTTTCAGTTTGTCCTTTTGAATACTTGCACGTTCCCCTAAAGTTGGTAGGCGAATAAAATCTTTCTCTGTCAACGACTCAACACGTTGTGCAACTTGTCCATTTTTAGAAAAACGATCCTGAGCAAACAACGTAATATTTGTGTCCAACAAGTCACGGTTTGCTTCTTTATCTGCAACTATTTCCTTTAGATCCTTTAGTTCAGCTAATTTTTCGACAGCAAAAGCAAAATGATTTACCACTTTCTTTTCTAAGAGCGATTCATTAGCTAAAGTAAACGGCACATGAAGTAATGAGCACGATGTATTTAACACAATCTCACCAACAGATTGAAGTTTTTCAAGTAAAGTCAGCGTTTCTTGATAGTTATTTTTCCAAATATTTTTCCCATTCACAACTCCAGCAAATAATATTTTATCTTTTGGAAATCCATGTTCTTCAAGTAAACTTAGTGTTTTTCGGCCTTCTATAAAATCTAACCCAATTCCATCAAAAGGCAGTTCGACCAATTCCTTATAAATATCTCGAACGTCTCCGAAATAGGTTTGTACTAATACGTTCAAATTTCCTTTTTGAGCTAATAATTTTTGATATAATTGTTTAAACTGTTGAACTTCATCTTGCGATAAGTCTAAAACTAAGGCAGGCTCATCGATTTGGACCCATTGACAGCCAAGTTCTTTCAATTGATCAACTATTTGTGTATATGCTGTGATCGCTGCTTCATAAAAGTCCTCTGCTCTTTTTGTTCCATGGTAAGTAGCTAATTTCAAAAGAGTAAACGGACCAAGTATAGTTGGACGAGTGTTAACTCCAGCCTCTTTTGCTTCAATACATTCTTTGAATAGTTTATCTCCTACAAGTTTTAATTCCGTTTCATCATCGATTTCTGGAACCATATAATGATAGTTGGTATTAAACCATTTTTTCATTGCTAAGGCCTTCACGTCACCTGATTCGCCTTGGTAGCCCCTAGCTAAAGCAAAATAAGTTTCTAATGGTGATAATTGTAAGGCTTGATACTTTTTAGGTACGATATTCAATAAAACAGCTGTATCTAAGGTTGTATCAAAAAAAGAAAAATCCCCACTTGGTATGAAATCAACACCTTGATCGATTAACAACTGCCAATGTTTGTTGCGTAACTCTTTTCCTATTACTTCTAGTTCTGTTGCTGTAATCTCTTGTCTAAAATATTTCTCTGTCGCAAATTTTAGTTCTCTCAATTCTCCTACTCTAGGAAACCCGATAATTGATGACTTCATACTATTCCTCCTTCATTAAGGTATTTCAACTACTTTACCACGAGAAAGAAATATAGAATAACACTTATTTTCTATCACTTAATATAGTTTTAAACTATATTTAATATAGCGAGCCCTCACATCAAAAAAAAGACAATGATTTCACCTTATTGGAAAACCACCGTCTTATCTATTATTCTCTTTGTTCCGCTAAAAATTCTTTTGCTTCTTTATTCACACTTTTTAAATCAACGCCTTGTTTAGTCGCGGCAAACATACAGCCACAATAACATTGACGATAAACATCGTATTCCTTACATAATTCAATTGATCGCTTATAGCCATTATTCTTCTTAAAATCGCTTGGTAAATAATTAGTTGCATAAAATTTTTGAATATCGATCCCGATTTCGTTGATCAATTGACTGTTTTTCTTCGGAGATAGCGTCAGTGCACTCCCAAAATAATCGTAGCCTAATTCTTGGGCTTTTTCTGCAACGATATCTAAGCGCATTTGAAAACAGGCAGAACATCGTTTGCCGCCTTCTGGCTCTTCTGTTAGTTCTTTTTCCTGCACCATTTGGATAAATTTATTTGGTTCATAGGGTGCCGCTAAAAATTGGACTTGACTGCCCGTTTGTTTATTAAAATCCTCTACAAATTTCTGCTGAACGATTTCTCGGCGCTGATATTCTGCTCTTGGATGGATATTTGAATTAGCAAAGAAAATCGTCACATCCGCATATTGTGTCAGATATTCAAGCGAATAAGTACTGCAAGGAGCACAGCAACTATGAAGCAAAATGGTTGGACGAACATCCGATTTTTCCCATTCTGCAATAACTTTTTGTAAAACACGATCATAGTTTATTTTTTGATTCGGAGACATTTTCTCCGTTATTTCTGTTAAATTTATCAATGAATTGCCTCCAAGTTTAGTAAAACGATACGCTTTATTTTACTGTTTAAATGGTAAATTAGCTAGTCCGTTTTTGATGATTTTAATAGAGCTTGCTAGGGAATCTTGTTCTTTTTCAGTTAGTGGACAATCAACACATGATTCTACACCATTTTTCCCGATCACAACAGGCTGTCCATAATAAGTATCTACTTGTTTACTATAAGCTGAAACTGGTACAATCGTTTTTGAATCGTTTAAAACCATCCGAATCAGACGTGCCGCACAGGTAGCAATGCCGTAACTTGTATAGCCTTTCCCAGCAAAAGCATTCCAACCGCCTGCTCGAACGTCCTCATCCAATGCATCTAAATCGAGCTCACGATTCCAAGTCGCAAGTGGTTGATCGCCAACCGTCACACTTGACCAAGCAACAAATTGAGAATCTCCATGTTCGCCGTACACATAGCCACCCACATTACGACTATCAATTGATAAATTACGACTTACCGCTTGTTTCATACGGGCCGTGTCCAACATCGTACCAGTTCCAAACACTTTATTTGTTTCAAATCCTGTTAACTTCTGCATATAAGCTGCAATCACGTCACAAGGATTCGTAATCGTTAAAATAATTCCCTTGAATCCAGATTCTTTGATTTTAGGTGCTACTTCTTCTACGATTTTACTTGTGATCTCAAGTTCCTTAAAACGATCGCCATCGTCTCCTAAAGCACTGATTTGCCCTGCACAAAAAACAATGACCGCCGCATCGTTTAATGCTTCGTAATCTTGAATAGTAATTTTGGTTTTTCCTGTCAAAAAGACCTGAGCATCTAGTAAATCATATTCTTCAGAAACAGCTAACTTTTCATCCTTATCAATCAAAACAAGTTCGTCAACTAAATTTTCAGTGACTAATGTATAAGCAAGTGTTGCACCAACATGTCCCAACCCAATAATTCCTACTTTACGCATTCGAACACTCCCGTTTCCATTTTTCTTTAATCCTAGCTGAATTAACGGTTTACGTCAATCTTATTTTTCTATGTATGCAAAGGGATACAGTAACTAAAAAACACAAAGAATTGGTCATTTTCTTTGTGTTTTGCTATTTTTATTTTACTACTCTTGTTACCTTAAAATAATCAATATGCGCATGTTCATAATCCATTACTTCAAAAGTAAAACCGTCAACCTCAATTTGGTCACCTACAGCAATTTGATTGTTTTTTTGCTCTACAATAAACCCTGCTAATGTAGACATTTCAGAAGTTTCAAATGTTGGGATTTCCACTTTAAAATAGCGTTCAAAATCATCTAAAGTAATTTTACCGGAAATAATATACGTGTCATCCGATTCTTTAGCAATCAAAGCATCTTCCAAATCTGTTTCATCTCTGATATCTCCAACCAGTTCTTCTAAAATATCTTCGATCGTTACCATCCCTGTCGTTCCGCCATATTCATCTTTTAAAATCGCAATATGTTTGCCTTCTTTTCGCATCATCGTCAATAAACTTTTAATCGGGATAGTCGCTAAAGCAATAATTGGTTCTTCAACTAATTCGCTGACTTTTCTTTGATTGTTGATAAATGATTCCTTGATCAAGGCAGGCAGTGTCACATAACCTAGTACTGTATCTTTAGATTCTTCGATCACTGGATAGCGCGTATGGCCTCTTTTTAATGAATGCTGGATCGCTTGTTCCACCGTTTCATCCGCTTCAAAAACTTCCATTGATGTTCGGTCAACTTGAATCTCTTTAGCAAGGGTATCATCAAATTCAAACACATTTTCCATATAATGATATTCTTCTTTTGTTAGTTCTCCTTTTTTATAGGAATCAACAGCTACATATAGCAATTCTTCTTGTGTCAATGTTTCTTCGCCTTCTGAAACTAAACGGATCCCCAACATCTTCCCTAACTTCGCTGCTGAATGGTTTAACAACCAAATGAAAGGATACATCACTTTATAAAAATAGTGCAAAGGTTTCACGATCCCTAAAACAACTTTCTCAGTTTGGGCAATACTGTAACTTTTGGGTAATAATTCTCCAACAACCACATCTACATACGTCACAATAGCAAAACCTAAAATAACTGAAATTGTTCGACTAAGTGCAGCACTGATCGGCAAATTCCCTATAAGCGGATGCAGTAATGTCGCTACTGATCCTTCACCTACCCAACCAATGATTAATCCTGTCAGTGTGATGCCTAACTGACTTGCTGATAAATAGGCATCTAAATGATGTGTCACGTGGATTGCCAATTCTGCGTTTTTAACATTATCCTTTTTTAGTTGTTCCAATCTGGACATACGGATTTTCACTAGAGCAAATTCACTTGCTACAAAAAATGCCGTTATCGCAATCATTAAAAATAATATAAAAAAATTTATTGCAAGCATACTTTACACCTCTTTTTTCTTCTATCTATTTATTATACTTGTCCTTTCAAAATAGCGCGAATAGGAACTATCAAGTTAAAACAAAAAGTGTGTGGGACAAAAGTAAAAAGCACTTTTGTTTCACACACTAACTACGAATAAACGGTGGAGACAGAAGTAACCTCTTCTGTCCCATCCTCTTTTGATCTTTATGATAAAACTTTTCTTTCTCTTAATCTCGTCTTCCGTGCATCACCAATGATCAACGGAACAGATTCGTATTTCACTTCACTATATTCTAGCCCAAACCAGTTTTCTGGAGTTGTCGTTCTTTTTTTGATAGCCAATTTCAATTGCATGATTTGGCGATCCCATTTCTTCAACTCGGTTACTTTGGATAGCTCTTCACGAATAATAATAAATTGGAAGTCCCCAACTTCACGCCCTGGTGTCAATGAATATTTCTGCGGTTGTTTAGGCAAACGTCCTTCTTTCATTAAATCATAAACGATTTGACGAATATAAACATTAACCTCTTGCGCTACATGGAAACCAAGATAAAGTTGAACTTGCACGATAAAGTCTGTCCCCATCATATCTACAGAATACTCTTTAGTAAATGGTTCATCTGTTACTTCAACATTGACGAACCAGTAAACATTTGCTCTTTTCGGCTGTTTATCTAAAATTGAATAAATGATTTGGCGACCAATTTCGTCTCCAATCGTATCTGGTGTCATGAACACAACATTGGTTTGAGATTTTGGAACAGTTGTATCATCTTTTAACATCCGTAATTGTTCTACATATTGTTTAAGCGGAACAGTATCAGATGTTTTCTCTTTGATGATATTACCCCACTCCCAAATCGTCATCACAGCTAAAATCAATAACGCGATCCCCACAGCAACATAACCGCCATGGAAGAATTTCGCAATACTTGAAACAAAGAAAATCGATTCGATACTACCAAAGAATAAGGTAACGAGATACGCAATCCATTTCGGTGCACCTTTTTGCAATAGATAAAACATCAATAAAATAGTTGTCATTAGCATTGTCACAGTAATTGAAAGACCATATGCTGCTTCCATATGCGTAGATGTTCTAAAGGTGATCACAATCAATGAACACACGATCCATAGCATCATATTGACTGCTGGAATATACATTTGACCGATATTTGCACCTGGATAAATAATTTTCAATCTTGGTAATAGTTTCAATTTGATTGCTTCTGAAACTAATGTAAATGAACCTGAAATCAATGCTTGAGATGCGATTACAGCCGCAACTGTAGCGAAAACAACCCCTATCAACATAATGCTATTTGGCATCATTTGGAAAAATGGGTTTAGGTTTTCAATTGCTAAAATAGACGGATCATTTTTTGCATTCAAAATCCATGCTGCTTGTCCCAAATAGTTGAGGATCAAACAAACTTTGATATACGGCCAACTTGCTCGAATATTATGTTTACCAACGTGACCTAAGTCAGAATATAGTGCTTCTGCACCCGTTGTTGCTAGAAAGACATTTCCTAAAACAAAGATCCCTAATTTATTTTCAGGACTAAACAAGAGATGAATCGCATAATAAGGATTCAGCGCACGAAGAACCGTCCAATCTTGTCCAAAATTAATTAGCCCCATAACTCCTAAGAATGTAAACCAAGCAAACATAATAGGTCCAAACGCTTTTCCAACTGCATCGGTCCCAAAACGTTGAACAGAAAATAAAATAAGAATAATAACTAAGGTAATCATCACGATAATGTTTTGGTCACTACCAAATCGATCAAAGAAAACTGGGATTCCCCGTAATCCTTCAATCGCTGTTGTTACTGTAACAGCTGGGGTCAACACCCCATCTGCGAGTAACGCCGCACCACCGATCATCGCTGGAATGATTAAGTATTTCCCTTTTTTACGTACTAGCGTGTACAAAGAGAAAATTCCGCCTTCACCATGGTTGTCTGCATTCAAAGCAATCACAACATATTTGATCGTTGTTAAAATTGTTAATGTCCAAAAGATCAATGATACCGCACCAATAATGAAATTCTCTGAAACATTCCGAAGACCACCATTATCTCCAACGATTGCTTTCATTACATAAAGCGGGCTTGTTCCAATATCTCCATAAACGACACCCATTGCTACTAAAAGACCCGCAGCGGTCAATTTCTGATGATGCGAAATTTTTGATTTCTCTACCACAAGATTCTCCTCCAATTTAAAAGCTGAACAGGCTCATTCAGCCTTGACTGGAAAATAGGAAAAACTGACTGAGGTGTTTTTTGCCTCATTCAGTTTTTATCTTTTTCCCGAAAGGCTAGCCTGTGAAGCTAGATAATGCTAAAAACGTAATAGGCTCACTCAACTCCGCCTGAACATTATCCTAATCTCACTTTTTAAGTAACACAAGAGACCTAAGTGAAACGACACTTGGCCCTTACACTTAGGTCTCGCAATTTCATTCTTAGACCAGTGTTTTCACACTTGCTGTTGATCTAAAAACATAGATAAACTATGCTGCTACTCCCCTAAGATTTTTATTTGGATGTCCAAATAAAAATATCGGTTACTTTTTATAATTAAATTAAAAATATTAGCTAAAAAAACAAAATAACTGATTTTGATAACAACTATAATACTCCTTTAGCATTTTAGCAAGTCTTTTATGTAAATAATTTCAATAGTATTTTCAAAGGAACCTTTCAAAGAATCAAACTTCATAAAAAAGAACGCTTGAAGGTTCAATTTCTATTAAGAAATCGGCACTTCAAGCGTCGTATTTATTCTGATTCTATTCTTCGTCTTCTTCTGGCGAATAATGGAATTTAATCATTTCATTTACAAAAATCGGTACAATCGATAGCCCCATTACTAATAGCCAGTGATTGATGCCAATCGGTACTAAACCAAACAATTCTTGAGTAAATGGTAATAACGCAATGACTGTTGTAATAATAACCGCCAATACAGCCATTTCAAAAAGAGATTTATTCGTTGATAATTTTACTCTAAAAATCGATTCCGTACTTCTCACATTGAAAACATGTAAAATCGATGAGTAAGCCAAGATCAAGAATGCTACAGTTTGACCAATTTCATGGCTTGCTTCGAAGAAGTAAGATACAGAATCAACATTCGCTCCTAAATAAAAACCAAACAAAGTGATCACAGTAAAGACAAACGCATTGATTCCGATTTTTTGCCACAAACCACGTGCAAAAATCCCTTCATTTCTAGGAATCGGTGCCTCGTCCATGATTCCATTTTCAGCAGGTTCTTTTCCTAAAGCAAATCCTGGAAGGCCATCCGCTACAACGTTTACGAATAATAATTGTACAGCTGTAAATGGAGCGCCCCAGCCAAGCAGCATTGCAATCAATACAATAAAAATCTCTGAAATATTACAGCTCAATAAGAAGTTGACAGCTTTACGAATATTTCGATAAACTGCACGCCCTTGAGCAACCGCATCAACGATCGTTGCAAAGTTGTCATCTGTCAAAATCATATCTGCTGCGCCTTGAGCCACATCTGTTCCAGTAATTCCCATAGCACAACCAACATCGCTGGCTTTCAGGGCTGGTGCATCATTGACGCCATCACCGGTCATAGCAACAACAGCGCCTGTCCGCTGCCAAGACTTAACAATTCGAATCTTATCTTCCGGCGTTACTCGAGCATAAACTGAGAGTGATTTCACTCGTGAATCTAACTCTTCATCAGTCATTTTTTGCAACTCTGAACCTGTCAAAGCTTCACTTTTATCGTTTAAAATTCCTAGTTCCTTAGCAATTGCTCCAGCAGTCACTACGTGATCTCCTGTGATCATCACTGTTTTGATTCCAGCTTTTTTAGCTCTGGCGATAGCGCCTTTACTCTCTGGTCTTGGCGGATCGATCATACCGATCAATCCTAACAGGCGTAAATTCTTTTCTAACGCCTCTGAGGTGATTTCTGTAGGTTCCTCATCATAGATAGCATAACCGACTGCAATCACGCGTAAAGCGCGTTTTCCAAAACGATCATTTACAACTGCGGCCTGATCTAAATCGCCAAAACGGAAACGTGTTAATAAAACATCAAAAGCCCCTTTGGTTACAGATATATATTTTTTCCCCATTTTATGAACAGTTGTCATCATTTTACGTTCAGAATCAAAAGGAATTTCACCAATTCTTGGGTATTTTTCTTCTAATTCTGCTTTTGTATGATAATTCTCTTCTACTGCACGCACAATCGCCGCCTCAGTAGGATTTCCTTGAATGACTAGATCGTCACCCTCTTTATCAACGATCACATCCGTACACAGTGAAGCCATTTTCAATACTTCCATCGCTTCATCCGTCATCGCATCTTCTGTATCTGTTACTTCATCTCCACGAGACCAGACACGTCTAACCCGCATTTTATTTTGAGTCAAGGTTCCTGTCTTATCCGAACAAATCACATTTGCTGTTCCAAGTGTCTCAACTGCTGGCAAACGTCGAATAATCGCATGTTTTTTTGCCATTTTTTGTACGCCGTAAGCAAGTGTTAAAGTCACGATCACCATTAAGGTTTCTGGTACTGCAGCAACAGCTAAAGATACTGCGGTCATAAACATTTCCAACATCGGCTCGCCTTGTAACTCACCAATAATAAATACTAGAGCAGCTGCTCCTAATGCAATAAAACTAATTCGTTTCCCTAATTGGTTCAAGCGTTTTTGTAATGGTGTTTGCTGTGTGACATCGTCATTCAACAAGCCAGCGATTTTTCCCATTTCGGTCTGCATTCCTGTTGCCGTAACCACAGCTCTACCGCGGCCATTTGCTACAGTACAGCCTTTAAAAACCATATTTAGTTGATCGCCAATAGGTGCATCTTGTGTGCCTATGTACTGCGCATCTTTTTCAATTGGTTCACTTTCTCCAGTAAGTGCAGATTCTTCTACTCTCAGCTGTGAAGCTTGGATCAAACGAGCATCCGCCGTGATCATTGAACCTGATTCTAATACAAGTATATCTCCAACAACAACATCTTCTGCATCGATGGTCTCTACTTTGCCATCACGTAAAACTGAACTGCTTTGTTTGTTCATATCCTGCAGTGCAGATAACGATTTTTCAGCGTTTCCTTCTTGTACAATTGCTAAAACTGCATTGATGACCACGATGGCGATAATCAAGATTCCTTCAAAATAATCCCCGTGATCTGTAGCAATTGCCGTATAAAACGAGATAGCTGCTGCAACTAATAAAATGATTGTTGTAAAATCAGACAAGCTGTGAAGAAACTTTTTTAGAACTGAATCTTTTTTTGCTTCATGAAATTTATTCGCTCCATGCTCAGCGAGTCGCCTTTTTACTTCTTGTCCCTGTAGTCCTTGCTCTTTATTTGTGTTCACTTCTTTGATAATTGTCTCGATAGGTTGTTTGTATGCTTCCATCCTATCCCCCCATTCTTATTTTTTCCTTCTATTAATATAGTATCTATATTCACTATACCATGTTTTTTTTTCAAACTTCAATAAATATGGCTAAATTTTTATTTTTTTTAGTCATTAAATCAAAGAGTCAATAAAAATTAAGTTAAAAATCAGAAGCACTTTCCTTGAAAACGCTTACTATATATGCTATTATGATTATAGAAGGAAGGAGGAAAACATCAGCTGTATTGAAGAATTTCTCGAAGCATGAAATGAGTAAACACAAAATTGTTACCAGAACACCATTCACCTTTCATTAAGCTATATGTGTAGAGTAAAAAATCATAAAAACATCTTTAAAAAATAGTGAATTCGTGTAAAAATTGGAAATTAGAACAAGAAAAACACGTATAAAGATAGTTTGATTAAAAAAATTTAAGATAAGAAAAGTAGAAAATGTAATGAAAACAAAATTTGGTTTATGAACAAGAAATTCAACTAATTACTTTGCATGTATAACGAAAAGTAAAAAAAAAATCATTCAATACACTGATTCCTTCCAGCAACAAGAGCCAAGCTAATCGAGAAGCTTGGCTTTTTTGTTTGCGTGATATTTGTAAGTGAAAGTAAGATATGGTATATTGACTATGCGCTTTTTATTTAATACATAAATTAGACTATTGGAGGGATTTGCATTGCCAAAAAAGAAGAACTCATCTTTTGAGAGTTCCATTCACGTCTACAGAGCCATGAAACGCATGACCCAACAGGAACTTGCTGACAAGGTGGGAGTATCTAGACAAACAATCATTCAGTTAGAAAGAAATAGGTACAATCCTTCCCTTTTACTGGCTCATGACATAGCAGACGTTTTCGAAGTGCCGATTGAACAAATCTTCACTTTCAAAAAATTGACAGAAGCCGAGCAAACAAGCGAAGAAACCGACTAACGGAAGGAAAGGATAAATTATGACCGAATCACTTAAATCTTTTTTTGATAACTTGCCTACAAATCATTGGTCTAGTATAGTAATCGCTATACTATCAGTTATCTTCATTGTGTACTCAATTTATTTTTACTTTAGCAAAGAAGGTAAAGATGAACGTGGAAAGAAAATTATTTCTACAGCAAGTTTTATCTCATTTATCATTACAGTAGTTTTGATATCTATCTTAAATAACAATGCAGCGATTTTTGAGATTGTTTCAAAAAATGAACTGTCTTTCAATTGGATACTGAATTTCTTTGTATTGCTTATTTCAGGTGTTGAAGCAATCGGGATCTTAATCCTTAGAAAAATAAAATAAAAAAAAGACCTCTCAAAAGGAGGTCTTTTTTTTTAGAAACAAATCAACTTAGTCCATCCACCAAGTGAATTTGGTGCGATTTCTTCAAGTTTGTTAAACATTTCTTCAGTTTCTTCATTTCTTTCGAAAGATGCACCTACGAATTTGTCTAATTTTGTTGTGTCTGTCTTTGTTTCCATTTTTTCAATTGATAATTTTCTCATGATATTATTTCTCCCCCTTGCATTAATAACTAGATTATAAAACGTTCTTCTGGATAAGTAAAGTTCTTTTTTCAGATTGTGTCACTAAATAAATAACAAGGATCGAACAACGGACGAATCGTAACCCCTCAACATTTGATAACCTGGGCCTGCCAAACCACAAAAAAGACTGATAGGGATATTAGTTGGATCTGATTTTAATTTCAAAACGTCATTTTTTAATAAAATATTATTATTTAAATAATCATCTAGATAACCAAAGTTACCATGACACAAACAATCATCCTCAACTATTTTATTGTTTACTCTTTCTAGCGTCTCCTCACACAAAGGTATATCCAACAGATGACAAACTTTTTTAATCCCAAGTATCCCACGACACCAGGAAGCATTCGTTATTTCTTCAGTTTCAAGATTTTTTTCGAATTTTTCTTGATACCATTTTATTTTAGTCTTCACTAGTGGTTCATTAAGCACTTGATCGGCTTTGCTCAATCCATAAAGAACACCGGCATAGCCATGAGCAAAACTATTATCTTTCATTTCCTGACATGTCAGTGTACGTGCATAATGCATAAGTAAGTCATATGCTTCATCATTGTGATTACTTTGGTATACAGCTGCTAAAATCGCCAATAAACTAGCTTTCCCATATAACCATTCATTCGCCTGATTCTCCGCTGGTATTTGAATAATTTTCAATTTTTGTAAGCTACTATTTATATACGATTGATATTTTTCATCCTTAAGCAATCTTGTTACATAAAACGCAACAGTTAGACGCATCCCTTCGTCAAAAAAGGCACTTTCATAATGTTCTTTTTCTCCATCTGTTAGGAAAATTTCTTGTTCCAATAAATCAATAACTACTTCGTAACTTTCTTTAGGAACAAAATGATTCAAATAAACCAAGAATAAGTATACCCCAGCACTGCCTGCATAAAGATCCGTATTCGGATAAACAATCTCAATATCCCCATCGTCATCTGGGAAAACTGAAACCCAGTCAATCTCACCTAACTCTTGATTCACTGTAATTTGATCAATGATTTTATCCCCAATATCTGCCGCTTTTTGTAACAATGGATGTTCAATCGAATTATTTTTCACAGGAATTGAGATTTCCTGCGTAGTATATTCTAAGGTGCCTAAACTTTGTTTCAATAAAAGATAAGAAAAGTTGCTTGTTTTCTCTGTGATCTGCTCCATATGTTCAATAGTCGCTTGCAAGGGCGTATTTTTTAACAGATGCATAAGTTCTTGACCATTGATAGATACATTTGTTGAAAAAGTATTTGCTGTAACTAAAGGAATATCATGGTCTAACATCGCTTGAACTTCAAAAGGGATCAACGCTTCCGGGATGATTTTATTCGCCCATAAATTTTCAATAACCTTTTCACGTTCAATATAATTAGACATACAATCGGTGTGTAATGTAAAATTCAATAAATTTCCGTATTCTTGTGTGTCTCTATAAATCAATCGAATCGTGGTATCTGCAAATAATTCTTTGACTTTCTCAATAAATTCATATTTATTTTTTAATAAAAGCTGGTTCATTTCTTTAAATGCCTTCTGGATCACATCACGGTAATCTTGGTAATCAACTTCTTTACCTGCCAAACACGGAATATTTTGGGCGCCATCCATATAGGCTTCTTCTAATTGAAAAGCGATGTCACTGGAGCGATCATTTCTCAACCTTCTGACTTTTTTAGGTAATTTTTGTTTGGTGCCAGATAATGCGTCCATTTCAAGCTCACGTTTCCCTTGTTTTTTTTGCGGAAGTAATCCCGAAATGATCACAGATTGTTTGTCTATGCGTGTTTGCCTAGATAACGGCTTGGACAATTCAAACATTTCAGGACGAATGAGCGTCTCTACATCAATCAGTACAGGACGTGAGCCATTGGCAATTAAATTTTCCATATGCAAATCTGTCGCACCTAACCAATAAACAAGTGCTAAAAGGTGCCCATAATTTTGATAAAAATCAGTGACTTCTGTTTCTTTGGTACACTCTTTATACATAACTTTTTCTTCGATCGTAAAGGTTGGCTGAACAATTCGCTTGATTTTATAAAAAGACAACTCGGGATTCAATCCTTCGACATACGTTAACAAATCATTGAAACGCTCACCTATTTCCAATTGCTTAAATTTAAAAATCAACGACTGTTCTTGCACTTGAAACTGAATAACAGTTCTTCCACGTTCATGACTATCCCCTTGTCCTAACTTTATCTGGGTTAAATCAAGCGGCTTGGAAACAGAAAAAGTAGTTGCTAATTGCTCAGTAACATCATTTAATGAGCCAAAAAAAGCTTCAATCACTTCACAAGCAAATGTTAGTCTAACTGCGAGAACTCTGGCAAGTGTCGGATATTCTCCATAAAAAAGATATGTCCGTTGTTTATCCCCTAAAAATTCTTTAATATATTTAGTGAATTCTTCCTCTTTTGATTCAGCTTGCAGCTGATATTCCTCAATCATCTGATGGACGTCCCAAACTAAACTCTTTTGTGCAAGAAAAAAGAATTCATCAGATAATTGCTCGATCAGTTCAGCGATCACTTTTTCTGATAACTGAATCAGCGGAAATTTTTTTAAAAGATTTCGAATATGATTCTCGTAATAATCTAAGTGAAAACGCAACGCAGCTGATAATCTCATTTCTTTTATTGGAACTTCTGTAGTAAACAGAGCTCTATGTAATTGGAACCAGTCACTTTTTTCAATTGTCGGTAATAATAACTGTGCTCGTTCTTCAGTAAACGGCAACAACGCTCGACTGAAAGTTTGACTATCTAGATGCTTATGCCGAAACATTTTATCGTAATCAGCAGTTGTTAATAAGCTTTTACGATCTTGCCATTGTTTAAAATACATATACTCATCATTCTCTACGGACACATCTCTCCAACAGTGAATTCTTTCTGAGATTGTTGCAGCATAACTATACGTTAATTCCTCAATCATGGTTCTCTCTCCTTTGACATTATTCCTACCCTTTATAATAATAAAAAAATAGTATAAATACTATGTTAATTTTATTTTCTTAGTATTTTACAGAAAACTAGACCAACTATTTTTGTCTTACTTGAGCTAATTTCCTCTATTGAACTACTTTTAATCTGGCTTATTTCCTCAGATTCATTCCATAGACAATTAAACTTTCCATAATTTTGGCTTCCCAAAAAGGCAAACGTTTCCATTTTTTGATAAAATAGTTACATATCACACAAAGAATTATACATAACAGTCCTATCGTTCTATTATCATGGCTGGTATCAGACTTTATCAAACAAAAATAACACTGGTTTGTGAACTTTTAGTTATTTCAGCCATTTAATAGAAAAAAACAGCTATTTTGTAAGCATTTATTTTGTGAATTTTTTACTTTTCGTATATTATATGTATTAAGAGGTATGTACCAATATTTTCGAAAGGATATGAAAAAATATGTTAAAATTATATACAACAAATAGCTGTACATCATGTAGAAAAGCACGGAAATGGCTGATCGATCATGATATTCCATTTGAAGAAAAGAATTTTGGCACTACTCCCATTACATTAGACGAACTAAAAAATATATTAATCCTTACAGAAGAAGGTACGGAAGATATCATTTCGATCCGTTCCAAAGTCTTCCAAAAATTAGATACAGATATTAACGAACTTCCCTTGCATGTATTATTGGAGTTGGTCAAAGATAATCCTGGATTACTTCGCCGTCCAATCATGATCGATGAAAAAAGATTACAAATTGGTTTCAATGAAGATGAAATTCGTTGTTTCTTACCAAGATCAGTACGTAAAAGAGAATTATCACAAACATTACTTTTAAGCGGTTTATAATTGTTACTACCTCGAATGCAGCATAAAAAATTATAAAAAAACATACTAAGATTAGAGAGTGCAAATCATCCGACAATGATTTTGTTCTCCAATCTTGGTATGTTTTTTATTTAATGATAAAACCGACTTCTTGAAATATTCATATGAAACTGCTCATCTACACACAATTTTTATCTATTTGTAAAAATAAATCATCAAAAAGGTAGAATTGAAAATATTTTTTGGTATAATAAAAGAAAAATAAAAGGGGAATAAAATGAAAAGAGATACTCGTATAGATTTTTTGAGAATGTCAGCTATATTCTTAATTATGTTAGCACACGTTTCTCCACCAGTTACAATTTTTATAGCTCGCACTTTTGATGTTCCTCTCATGGCTTTTTTATTAGGGATGTCATTTTACTTGAGTAAAAAAAGGGGAAACTACTTTGTCTATGTGGCAAAAAGGTTCAAACGTTTGGTTATTCCGGCTTGGAAGTTCCTAACTTTATTTTTCATAGTCATGTGGATTTTGTTCATTTTTTCACCAAACCCTTTTCCATATCCACTCAGCACAATCTACACTTCTTACAATCTTACCGGAGGAATTGGTTATGTATGGGTAATCGGCGTATTTTTTGTAATTGCCATTTTTTCACCTATAATTTATGCTTTTTCAAAAAAATTTAAGCGTTTTGTTCAAAGACAAGTTGTTTTGCTGCTTTTGTTATTTTTTCAAAGTTTACTTTGTAAAACAAACATAGTAGCCTCTCAAAATCCACTGGTCTATCAGTTACCTATTTATACAGGCTATGCAATTATGTGTTTAGCAGGTATTTGGGCTGTACAGCAAAATAAAGAAAAAAATATTTTTTGGGGTTTTAGCTATCTCCTTTTTTTCATAATACTTTCTTTCACTAATAGTTTTATTTCACTACAAGAAGCTAAATATCCCCCTCAGCTTTATTATTTAGTTTACGGTATAAGCGTTTCGACCTTACTTTTTGCGCTAGTGAGCAATGACACTATTCGCAAGTTCTGTGACCAAAAATGGATTGTTTGGCTCTCCTCGCACTCTCTGGAAATTTATTATTGGCATATAACAGTTATAATCTTTTTTAGTTATTATTTTACTCAAATAGATTGGAAAATGAAATATTTTATTGTAGCCATAACTGCTATATTTTTTACTGCAATCCAACCAAATATAACTTCTTATTTTTTACAAAAAAAATCCAAAAAATTAACTTCATGAAAAAAGCCCCTGCTACTCTTAATTGAGTTGGAGGGGCTTTTTAGATTTTCGCTATTATTTTACAAACATCGCATCTCCAAAGCTGAAGAAACGATAACGTTCATCGATCGCATGCTGATAGGCTGCAAGTGTCAAATCTCTTCCTGCAAACGCACTAACCAACATCACTAATGTTGACTTAGGCAAATGAAAATTGGTTGAAAAAGCTTGAACAACTTTGAATTCATAGCCTGGTGTGATAAAAATATCTGTCCAGCCGCTATCCGCTTTGATTTGTCCATCAAATTTTGTTCCAATCGTCTCTAGTGTACGAATTGAGGTCGTCCCTACTGCAACGATTTTCCCACCATTTTTCCGAACATCATTTAGTTGTTCTGCAGCTGATTCTGTTAAACGATAAAATTCACTATGCATTTCATGTTCAGAGATATTATCTACACTCACTGGACGGAATGTCCCTAATCCAACGTGTAAGGTCAAATAAACTAGCTTCACGCCTTTTTCTTGGATCTTGCTAAGTAATTCCTGTGTAAAGTGTAAACCGGCTGTAGGAGCAGCTGCAGAGCCATTTTCTTTTGCATAGACTGTTTGATATCGTTCAGGATCTTCTAAACGCTCTTTAATGTACGGCGGTAACGGCATTTCGCCAAGTGATTCTAGTATTTCCAAAAAGATTCCTTCGTATTTGAATGTGACGATTCGTCCGCCGTGTTCTAATTCTTCAACAACAGTTGCTGTTAAACGACCATCTCCAAAACTAATTTGTGTTCCGACTTTTGCTCGTTTGGCTGGCTTGATCAACGTTTCCCACGTATCGCCTTCAGTATTCGTTAGAAGAAGTACTTCTAAATGTCCACCTGTTTCAGGTTTTTCCCCATAAAGACGAGCAGGCAATACTCGTGTGTCATTCATGACTAGTGCATCTCCTGCATTTAATTCATCAATGATGTCATGGAAGTGTTTGTCTTCAATTTCTTTTGTTTCACGATTTAAAACTAACAGACGTGAACTTGTTCGATCTTTTAGTGGTGTTTGAGCAATCAGCTCTTCTGGTAAATCAAAATCAAAATCTTCTGTACTAAGCATATTTGTCACTCTCTCTACTTGATTTGTCTTGGCTATTCTACCATTTTTTATGTTATCTGGCTATGAAGAGAAACCCGTACTAACAAGTAGTAAATTTAAACCATCATTGACACTTACAGCTGGCTTTTAAGAAGCAAAGAAATAAAAGTGTCTTACCCTGTTTGGATCTAGTTATGATTATGAAGCTTTAGGCTAAGACAAAAGCTTATTTCAATCAACTCAAAATGCGGCAGAAAACTGATTTCCAGGTAATCCGGATTTATTAACATTTGAAATCTTTTTATACATAATGTTAGAATAGAATTAATATTCTTATTTTTACTTAAACACCTGTTCATATCAAATGAAGTCCCAAAGACAAATTTTTGATCCATCAAAGAACATTACCACTTTAACGATTCTATTTGTCTTTGAGACTTCTATAATTGCAAAGGCTGTGTTGGTTGGACAGCTTTAGACTGTCGGCTTCAGTCTATCATTATCTAGCCAAACACAACTCTTTGCGATCTTCAGATAGAAACAAAATAAAAAATGATGTTGGTAAATTTCACCAACACCATTGCATGTTCAACAAATAGGCATCACATTATCCATCTTAAACACTAGAAAAGAAAGTTCTAGATATTTCTCCAAAAATTGAGTAAAATGGAATATGTCGATGTTACGCATTGACACGGCAACTTGATTGGTCAGCATTCTCTGACTTCTCAGGGCTTCATGGATCAGCGCCAACTGATCTGTGAAGTGCCTTTTTTTATTATTTTTGTTTCTATCTAGTATTCATTTTAAAGAAAAACAATTTCATAGTCAACAAAGTGTCAGAAAATTTTTTGTTTATCTTGTTTTATTATGAAAATACATTGATTCTTTTTTTACGTTGAATTCTTTCTCATGAAACTTTTACTCGTTCAGACAAAGATCCCTTTTGAGGTTCAACTAATCTGTGTATCTAGATCAAAAAGTCTCAGTATTCAACACTGCTTATAACCAATTCTATTTGCGCTTAAAACTTCTTTTAAAAAATAGGTGTGGAGTAAAACTGAAAAATCAGTTTTACTCCACACCTTAAATCCTCACATCTAATTTATATAACTATGGACTTCTACATCGAATAATACAAACAAATATGTACCTATTATCAGGTTTTCAAACTATACTATCTTGTTACTTTTTATTCAACTTTTTCGAGAATTTTGACATCTCCCGTTTTGGATTTCACATCAATTTTGTATTTACCATTATCTGGTAGTGCAGAAAAATCATTTTTCAGCTCACCAGTTCCTGTACTTGCTGTTATTTTTACTGATTGACTAGGATCTTGTAACCACTTGATAAAGCCAGATTGACTAGAGACTTTGGCATTTACCTTGCTATCTTGGATGGCAATTGTCGGGCCAGATTCATTTTTTAATTCTAATGTACCTTGATTTTCTTCTGAAACAATTTTGCCTTTTTCATTGATCAACAAAATATCCCCTTTTGTTCGTTTGACGATTACTTGACCATCCGTTGCTGTTGCTTTTAGCTGTTTTGTTTCAGAATCTTCTAAAATCATACGACCAGAATGATTGTTTAAGACAATGTTGTCTGAGCGCAAGAATTTTAAAATAGATAATCCTTTATTGCCCTCAATTGTTAAATCTCCTAACATGCCAGTAATAACTGTTTTGCCAGAAGCACTTTTAACATCCAAATTCATTGCAGATTCTTCTATGATCACGTCTCCATACTCACTAACGATGTTGCCTTCATCTGCAATAATATTTTTTGCATAGACATCCCCTGAAACTAAATCTAAATTAAAATTCTTTGTTTGGATGTCCAACAAACGTAAATCTCCCCGACTTAAGCCTAAGTGAAAATCATCAAGAATCGTTCCTTTTGGGATAAAGAAAATCACTTCTGAACGCCCTGTTCGAGTGAATGTATCAAAGATATTCTCTTTATCTAACGTTAAGTTGACCTTGTTGTCATAAGAGCCATTTTCGATTTTTCGTATATCACTTTCTTTAAATCGGCCCTTGACCATCAGACTTGGCTTTTCTGTGCTGGATACTTCAACTGTCGTAATCTCAACATCTGCATCTGAATCAAAACTGAAAGCAGCCTGTTTAGTTGAAGAGAGAATGAGTTCTTTATAATATTGCCTGCCTGTATACATCAATCGACCAGTTACTGAAAAAAACAACAACATAACCGTTCCAAAGGCCAATAAACCAATTGACAGTCCATTAATCAAGTGCCGTTTTTTTTTGATCCATCCTTTTACTAATTGCAAAATTATTGCTAACAATAATAAACATAAAACGGTTGGAATACCTGCCAAATTTCGCTCTGTATTTAGCTCTTTGACTGTATAGATCATGAAAAAGGTAAATAATGCTAACAACACTAACATTAATAGTGGTTTAAGAACTTTAAATACCGTTTTTATAAATTTTTGCATTCTTTTTTTCTGTGCTTTAATGAACACATCTTGTATTTCTTCTCTAGGTACAACAGAAGTCTTGGCATTGATTGCTGCATCTAAACTTAAATCTGCATAATAATCAGCGGCTATCTCTTCTGGCGGAGCAAGTCTAGCCACGACTTCTTCTTCTGTCTGTCCTTCTTCTAAACAAATGGCTAACTGCTCCAGTAAATCTTCCTTTAACTCATTAAAATCTTCTATATCTTCTTCAGCAAAAGCAGCCTTTAGTTGTTTTAAATATTCGTCCATTGTCTTCACTAATCTGCCCCCCTCAGTTTACTTACTTGTTCAACGAATTCATCCCAATCATGTTCTAAAAGTGCCAAATATTCTGTTCCTTTATCAGTCATTTGGTAGTACTTTCTGGAAGGCCCATCTGGCGATTCTTTGGTATAAATGATGCAGTAGGATTCTTTAACTAATCGGCGTAAAACTGGGTAAAGTGCCCCTTCAGTAATTGGTATAAACTGATTCACTCGTTGTGTTAACTCGTAACCATATCGATCTTCTTTTTGTATAAAATGAAGCACACACATCTCTAAAGCGCCTTTTTTAAATTGGCTGGAAGCCCTCATCGCTCAATCCCCTTATCACAGTTTTGATTGACAAATTACCCGCTGTTGTCATAACTATCCACTGAAATAAAATTGAGTATGAAAAGAACAATTAAGTTAGTTTGATTTATTTTTAGAAATAAAAATTTGCTTGTTACAGTAACGCTACGTTTTCTAAAAAGTATCAAAATAACCTTGACATTAAAGTGCTTTGCACTTTAATGAAAGCTACTGCCCAGTCCTTTTTCAGTGGTTGTTGCGGTTGTAATTCTTTTTCTCTTGAATGATACCTTGACGCTCTTCTGGTGTCAAATTAGGATCGCTCAAGCGTTCGCCCCACTCCTTGTTTTTTTGACCTCTTTCCCTGCCACTAGCAGAGGCTCCTGAAACTGTATCTGCTCCTACATCACTTGGCACTTGTGACGTATCTTCTTCTATCGGTGATTGAGCATTTGTTTGGTCAGAAGCTGTTGACCACTCTTTTTCTACCTCTTGGGTTACTGTTGGATTTGTTGCTTTTTCTTCTTCTATTGTTTTCATTGCCTCTTTTTGTTCTTTTTTTACTTCCTGTTCTTTTAGTTTCGTCTTGATCGAATTTTCAACATGAGCAATTTTTTTTGAGACAATTTTGGCTAGTCGTTCTCTTTTTAAAGCGAAGCGTTCTTTGACTGCTTCATCTTTAGAAAATGCAGCATCTGAGGTAACTGTCGTTTGGGCAGTCCCGCCCCCTATCATCAAAAAAGCTATGCACACTACTATATATTTTTTCATCCTAACTTCTCCTTAATCAACATATTTCTTTACTGCTTTTCTCCTTGAAATGCATCTAGCAATTCATTAAAGCGCGTTTCTTCATCCACAATGCGCCAATATTTTTTCTCCTTCTCATCTGGCAATAATTCTAAGTGAATCGTCGTCGGCTCTTTTGTTGCTTTCAACTCTTTAAATGTTTTTTTTAGTGCTTCAAATTGGATTTGATTAAGGTCCTCGTCTTTTAATTCAGCTAATTCTTTTAAAATACTATTTAATTGTTTTTCATCAGAGATTTTATCGATATCTTCTAAATGATCGATCTTCTCGTATCCTCTATTTTTTAACCACTGTCCTAATTCTTCCTCTGTTTTTTGATCGATAAGTTGGTCAAAATTTGTCTGATCCAGCCCGATAATCGTCACTTCAGCTTCTTGTCCTTTTGAATTACTGTCTTTCATTTCTATAGAAAAACTCGTTTCTTTTTCGAGACATTCCTGATAAATCGTTACTAATTCTTGCGCCTGTTCTTTTGACAAATCAAATAATTCAGAAAAATCCTGCATCAAATCAGCTTGTGTGGGTGCATCGATTTGATAAAAACATTGCTCAGCAAGTTCTGCATCTTTATGATAAATTACATTATTAATGAACGCTGTAGCAACATTTTTAGGATCGGTAGGCTTTGTACATCCATTCAAAACAATAACTATAAAAGCTAACATAATAACTATTCCCATTTTTTTCATACGTCTAATTGGCTCCTTTTACGACAATAACTATTGATTTTTTCTGTATATTTTTTCTACTATATACTATTTATATTTTGAATTTCCCTCTCCCTTTCGTTCCCTATTATTCATAAAATAATAGCAGTTAGACAAAATATACTAAGCTTCCTAACTATTGTCAATAGAATAATAGTTAATCTACCATTCTCTATCTATTTTCCTATAAGTTAATCGCAGAGATTTTGATTTATTAAGAACAATTTTTAGTTTGTTTACTATTAAATATATCTTTTTTTCCAACTTTTTCTCATATAAAAATATTAAAGATTTGTCCAAATCGCTGTTTTGTAGCATACTAGTAATAGAAATGTTTTTTTAGAAACACAGGATAAAACCAATCTGTTCTGAAATAAATAGGATAAAATGACCGTAATAGTATTTTATATGATTTATTTTCTAACGAATTTGATTGGGATGTACAAACCAGAAAAAAGAATTTGGGGTGAGAAAGTTGATCGAATTTCAACATGTTTCAAAAATTTACAAAGGCGGTAAAATCGCTGTAGATGACATCAATCTGTCTTTTGATAAAGGTGAATTTATCTGCTTTATCGGAACCAGCGGCAGTGGAAAAACAACTTCTATGCGAATGATCAATCGGATGACTGATCCATCAAAAGGAAAAATTTTGATCAATGGAGAAGATATCTTATCGATCAATCCAGTAGAATTACGCAGAAAAATTGGTTATGTCATTCAAAATATCGGTTTAATGCCGCATATGACAATCAGAGAAAATATCGTACTTGTGCCTAAGCTCTTAAAAGTTGATTTAGAAGAACGGAATAAAATTGCAGAAAAAATGATCGATCTAGTTGAGTTACCTAGAGAAATGCTAGATCGTTATCCAAACGAGCTTTCCGGCGGTCAACAACAACGAATTGGTGTTGTCAGAGCGCTAGCTGCGAATCAAGATATCATCTTGATGGATGAACCTTTCGGCGCCTTAGACCCGATCACCAGAGACTCTCTGCAAGATTTGGTCAAAGACCTGCAAGAACGTTTAGGAAAAACGATCGTGTTTGTAACCCATGATATGGATGAAGCGCTAAAATTAGCAAATCGAATTGCGATCATGAGTGAAGGGAAAGTTATTCAATTTGATACACCGGATAATATTCTTCGTAATCCAGTTAATGAATTCGTGGAAGAGCTGATTGGTGAAGACCGTCTGATCCAAGCGAAACCGGATATTACCACTGTGGGTGAAGTTATGCTGAACAACGCGATCACGATCACACCGGAAAAATCTTTATCCGAAGCCATCAAACTGATGAGAGAAAAACGTGTTGATACATTATTAGTGGTTGACGGATCAGGTGTCTTAAAAGGCTTTATCGATGTTGAAACACTTGATCGACGCAGAAATACTGCAACAAGTGTTAGTGATATCATGAATCCAAAAGTATTCTTTGTAAAAAAATCTTCTTTATTGCGAGATACGTTACAAAGAATCTTAAAACGCGGATTAAAATATGTTCCTGTGGTAGACGACCAACAAAAAGTCGTTGGTATCTTAACTCGAGCATCATTGGTAGATATCGTTTACGATGTAATTTGGGGTGAAGAAGAGTCAGAAGATGAGGCACCAACTCCAAGTGAACCAGAAACAACTGATGTCAAACAACCTCAAGCGGAGGTGTAAAAAAATGAATCAGTTTCTTTTAGAACGAGGAAATGAACTTGTCACTAAAATAGGTGAACACATTTTTATCTCAGGTATCGCGCTTATTTTAGGAATTTTGTTTGCAGTCCCGATTGGGATATTATTAACAAGAACTAAAAAAACAGCTGCAATCATTATTGGTTTGACTAGTGCTTTGCAAACCGTCCCTTCATTGGCTTTACTTGCGTTGATGATCCCAATCTTTGGTGTTGGAAAAATTCCAGCAATTATCGCACTGTTTATTTACTCATTGCTCCCTATTTTACGAAATACGTATATTGGTATCAAAGAAGTCAGCTCTGATTATAAAGACGCTGCTAAAGGGATGGGAATGACAAATTTACAATCGATTTTTATGGTTGAACTACCGATTGCTATGCCGACGATCATGGCAGGGATTCGATTAGCTGCCGTTTATGTGATTGCTTGGGCAACGTTAGCTTCTTATATTGGTGCTGGCGGTCTTGGAGACTTTATTTTCAGCGGATTAAACAATTATCAGCCAGATTTGATTTTTGCTGGAACTATTCCTGTCACTATTTTAGCCCTAGCTGCAGACCTGTTACTTGGTTTGTTAGAGAAAAAATTAACTCCTAAAGCACTAAGGGAGGCAGAATAATGAAACGAAAATTACAATTATTACTTATTGCATTTAGCAGTATTTTATTACTATCCAGTTGTTCCTTACCAGGATTATCTTCAAACTCAGATGATTCTACTATTGCGATAACAGGAGGAATTACCTCTGAAGCACAAATATTAGCAAGTTTAGTCGCCGGAATGATCGAACATTATACAGATGAAAAAACTACGATCATCAATAATTTAGCGACAACAACTATTAACCATCAAGCAATGATGAATGGCGATGCTCAAATTTCAGCTGCACGTTATACTGGGACCGATTTGACGACTACCTTAAATATGGAGCCAATCAAAGATCCTAAAAAAGCCTTTGCTGTTGTACAATCAGAGTTTGAAAAACGATTCCAGCAAAAATGGTTCAACTCTTATGGTTTTGCTAATACCTACGCTTTTATGGTCACTCAAGAAACTGCCAAAAAGTATAATTTAAAAACAATCAGCGATTTAAAAAAAGTCGGTGATCAATTGACTGCAGGTGTAGATACCTCTTGGATCGATCGAAAAGGTGATGGATATAAAGGCTTCACAGAAACATACGGATTTGATTTCAAACGAGTCTTCCCGATGCAAATTGGGTTAGTATATGATGCAGTTGCAGCTAATAAGATGGATGTCGTTTTAGGTTATTCAACGGATGGCCGTATCGGCAGTTATGATTTAGTGATTTTAGAAGATGATCTTCACTTCTTCCCACCTTATGATGCCTGTGCTGTTGCAACTGATGAAATCCTAAAAAAACATCCTGAATTAAAAGATGTTCTAGCTAAACTATCAGGAAAAATTTCTACAGAAACTATGCAAAAGTTAAACTATCAAGCCGATAATGACTTGATGGAACCTGAAACAGTAGCTGAGACCTTCTTACAAGAACACCATTTCTTTGAAAATGAAGGAGGTGGGAAATAATGCAAAATTTACAAGATATGAATTTGCTGCAGCAGTTTTTCTATTACTTTGAACAAAACGGCAGCTATGTATTGAGCCAGTTTGTCCGACATTTTCTGATTTCCATTTATGGTGTATTATTTGCCGCAATCATTGGAATACCGATCGGCATTTTCATTGCTCGTAGAAGAAAAATGGCTGGCTGGGTCGTGAGTATCGCAAACTTGATCCAAACGGTCCCTTCTCTAGCGATGCTTTCAATTTTAATGCTCGGTCTTGGTCTTGGAGTAAACACCGTTATTGTCACTGTCTTTCTTTATTCACTTTTACCGATCATCAAAAATACTTATACTGGTATGATTCAAGTCGATCGGAATATTTTAGATGTAGGTAAAGGAATGGGGATGACAAAATGGCAACTCCTTTACATGGTAGAATTGCCGCTTTCAGTATCTGTGATCATGGCAGGTATCCGCAATGCTTTAGTTGTGGCGATCGGAATCACTGCCATTGGTGCGTTTGTAGGCGCCGGCGGTCTTGGTGATATTATTATCCGTGGAACCAATGCTACAGATGGTACAGCGATCATTCTTGTTGGCGCTTTGCCAACGGCATTGATGGCAATCATTACAGACTGGGTATTAGGCATGATCGAACGCCGATTAGATCCAGCGAGTAAGCATTCAACAAATTAAACATTAATCAGCTTACAGCTTTTGTTGCTTGATCTAGCAAGAACTGATTGAGCTGCAGGTAAATTGAACAATAAAAAAAAGACCTTAATTACTTTTCTGCCTATTAAGTGCAAAACAGTAATCGAGGTCGTTTTCTTATTAAATTTTTGTTTAAAATACCTAAATCTACTTACTATAACTGAATAAAACTACCGATCAAGTATACAACTGGATACCCAAACATAATCAAAGACATTCCTTTAAGTACCAATGGGAAAGTCTGTTTTTTTATTTGTTGTCTAAAATAGGGTCGCAATATTTTTAAAGTGGTTGGAAACAGTAAGATTATTCCTAAAGTCAAAACCGGAGCTTGTTTAAAATAAACTGCTGCTATAATTGAAATATAGCTTAGACAGGTCAACAAGATAAGCAACGAAACACTATTTTTCTTGCCAATATAATAGACAAGAGTTTTACGCCCATTTTTAATATCTTCCTCAAGGTCACAGGTATTATTTGCCAACAGGTTATTAAACATACAGAAAAACATTGGCATAAAACCAATCAGCATACCACCAAGTGAATGAAATGTTAGTTTAGCTGTTCCATAATTCGCTAAGTAAGCACCGATTATCGGAATCATAAAGCCACTCAAAACTGCAGGAATAGTCTCAGCTATTGGTAAACTATTGATTGGTCTTCTTCCATACGAATACCCAAAACCAACATAATACCCCAAAATCCCCAAGATCAAAACCAGACTGTCTGTACTGAAAACTAAAATAGCACCAAAAAATAAAGAAATGAAAAGAAAAAATAAAAAAGTCCTTTTTACTATTTTTAAAGAAAGGTTCCATTTGCTGATAGTACTTGTTTGTTGCTTATAATGATCATCTTTTGCATTTTGAAAATCCATGTAATTATTAAATATATTCATCGTAATGTGATAAAGAAATAAAACCACTAAAAAAATAAGAAGTCGCCAATTGAAAAAGCTTCCTTGAGTGTAACCGCTGTAAGCCATTCCCAATAAAACCAAAAACCAATCCAATGGAGTTGTATAAATTTCTCCTAACTCCCATAAAATTTTTCGTGTCATTTCCTCTCCAATCTGAACCTTTTTTTATAGCTTACAAATGATTATACCTTCTTTCAAGATAGAAGAATAATATTCCACTTTTCCAAATAAAAAAGCTATAAGTTATTCAAAAAATGAACAAACTTACAGCTTTTTCTATAGAACTAAACGGCTCATTTCACTTTTCTTGATCCAGCTACATGATCCAGCTCTTTAGGAAAATAGATAATCTTCACATGGAACAAAGAGCATTCCACGTTCAGATTCCTAATTTTCTATAGAGCTAAACGGCTCATTCCACTTTTTTTGATCCAGCTACATGATCCAGCTCTTTAGGAAAATAGATAATCTTCACATGGAACAAAGAACATTCCACGTTCAGATTCCTAATTTTCTATAGAGCTAAACGGCTCATTCCGCTTTTCTATTACTTCTTCAAATGATAACTATAGGTCGCAACAACAATATTTTCTCGCCAAGATAAACGTAGACGCAAACGTAAACTTGTTTGATTATGCAAAATATTTTGCCAGCGACGATTAGGGACAAATTGTGGAATCAAAACAGTTGTCGTATAATTTCGTTTCGCTGAATTTTTACTCATCAAATCGACATATCGAAGAATTGGGTTCGTGATCGATCGATAAGATGAATGGACAACGGAAAAACGAACATCCGGAAAGTGCTTTTTAAACTCTGCTTCGATTTCTTTCTCTTTATCAACATTTTCATCAAGCGAGACATGCATGGCAACCACATAATCACCGATCGAACGAGCATAATTAACTGCCCCAACATTGGCTTGCGTGGCATTTCCCACTAAGACAATCACCGTATTGCCGTAAAATTCCTGCTGCTGCACCGTTTCTTCCAAGCGCAGTTGTTCAGCTACGTTTTTATAATGAGCATGAATACTGTAGAAAATGAAAATCAAAATCGGCATGATAATAAAAAATGGCCAAATATCTCCTAAACGATATACGAATAAAATAATGATGATTGCATATGATATAAACGCTCCAACAATATTAGCAATCGATTTTGACAACCATTTTTTAGTCTCTTTACGCCATTTGATAACCATCCCTGTTTGAGATAATGCAAACGGAATAAATACACCGATCGAATAAAGTGGAATCAATCGTTCTGTTGAACCTTGGAAAATCATCAATAAAACCACAGAACCTGCCGCTAATGTCAAGATCCCGTTAGAATAGCCTAAACGATCACCACGATCCATGTACATATGAGGCATGAATTTATCTTTTGCTAAATTGTATGCTAACACTGGAAAAGCCGAAAACCCTGTATTCGCAGCAACTGCCAAAATCAACGCTGTCGTAAATTGCAGCACATAATAAAGAATATTTTGACCAAAAACTGCTTTTCCGATTTGAGCCAGTACAGTTACTTCTGTTTGAGGCACGATTCCATACCAATAGTTGATAAACGTGATTCCCACAAAAAAGAATCCCAAAATCCCAGCCATCAAAGCTAAGGTTCCAGCAGCATTTTTTGCTCTAGGCTTTTTGAAAAAAGGTACCGCATTACTGATTGCTTCAACACCTGTCAATGACGAAGAACCTGAAGAAAATGCTCGTAAAATCAATGCAATCGTGATTCCTGGCACCACAGTTCCCGGTATCGCTGTTGCATGAAGAGGAACGGATCCGGTAATGATTTTGAATAGACCTGTAGCAATCAGTAATGTGATCACTGCAATAAAGCTATACACAGGAAACATCAAGAAACCAGCTGATTCTCTTAATCCTCGCAGATTCATCAGCATGATCAGTAAAACAATCCCAATAGAAATAGCTACTTGATGACCATATAAAGCTGGCACCGCTGAAATGATCGCCTCAGCCCCAGCAGAAACAGAAACCGCAACAGTTAGCATATAATCAACTAAAAGTGAGCCGCCGGCAATCAAACCAGCGTTTTTACCTAAGTTTTCACTGCTGACTACATATGCTCCGCCGCCATGAGGATAGGCATGAATGATTTGTCGATACGATAACGTTAATGAAATAAGTAAAATAATAACAAACGCAGCAATAGGTAACGAGTACCAAATAGCAGCAGCAGATAACGTAACGAGTACGACAACGATCTGTTCTGTCCCATAAGCAATTGAGGATAATGCATCTGATGATAACAACGCGAGCGCTGCAAATCGGCTTAATTTATGCTCATCGTTTTCAGCAGATTTTAGCGGTTTTCCGATAAACAATCGTTTTAAATAGTCCACTTTTTTTCTCTCTCCTTCTCTGATTTTTTCTTTTCTATTTTCAGAAAAAAAATTGTTTTTTCCGCAAACAATCACATATGCTACGCTTCTAACTTAAGATTGTCAATTATTTACCTGATAAACTATTGAAATATTCATCTCCTCCTCTTTATCTATTAAAGAAATTCTTAGACCAGTGATTTTCTTCATTCTATCAAGATTATTCTTACAAAAAAAATATTTCGCTTTTCCTCTTTTATAGCTACTGTTTTATATAGAACAATCGCTTGTAAAAACTGAATCACATTTCTAGCCAATTATACCAAGTAGGATTAATTAAGCTCTATTTAACTTCTTCTTTTTTATTTTTAGCATATGGGGTGACATATGAGAAAATAAAAACCACTAAGATAATGTATACTCACATTTCCTAGTGGTTTCTATTTTCTCTATACTCGGTAATACTCCTGATTCATACTCTCAAATTCATCCAAATGCCACTCTTGAACGGCTGATTCCGCCTCTTCCAGCGAATAGCTCTTTGAATACTCTAACGGGTTAGAATATTGCGGATTTGACCTCAACATATGAGAAATGGTTTCATCTTGCATTTTTATTATATGTTTTAACCGGACTTTCTCCAGTTTTAAATCTGTGATTTCTTCCAGCTGTAAGTCCTTTTTAGTCAATAAATTCCGTAAAAATTGTTTATCTCTTACAATAACGAGCGTTAAAACAACAATCACAACCACCATACAATAGAGAATAACTAATACATTCAAATCCATCTTTTTAATTCCTCCTAACAATTCATACCTATGGTACCATGTTAAGTAGATGGATTTTTTCCATTTTTTTAGTTAAAAAAGCTATTTTTATATATTTTTTTGAGAAAATCGCCTTATTTTATTTTATTTTTTTATCATTTTGGATATATTCAAAGGAGATAATTGTGATCAAATGTCACTTCTACTATATAATCACCAATTTTTCTATAAACCTGTTCTTGGATACGTATCTTTAATTCTTGATCCGTTGCCTTAAAATGATTGGGAACGACCAAATCAAATAATATCCGCGGCTTGCCTCCATGATCTACCAAACGAATATCATGTCCTTTTAATTCACTATTGATTGCTTTGATGATTTTTTTCAACTCTTGATGAATAAACTGTTGTCTTTGATCATGTAAGTTGACTGGATCAATGTGGCATACAAGATCAACACCCAACTGTTCTTTAAATTTCTTTTCAATCCCATCGATTGTTTCATGTGCCTGGGTTAAATCCCAGCGATCATCGACTTCAATATGAACCGAAGCAAATGTTTTGTTTGGACCATATTGATGGATCAGTAAATCATGATAGCCGACAATATCTGGAACAGAAGATAAGTATAGCTTCATTTCATCGATAGCCTCTTGATTCGGACGTAAGCCCATCAGCTCATTCACGAATTCCCGAATCAATTGTAGCCCGCTAAAAATAATATAACACGCAATCAATAACCCGACCCAACCATCGATTTTAAGTCCTGTAAGACCTTCAACTGTTGCTGAAACCAATACAGCAATGGTCGTAAACACATCGTTTAAACTATCTTTTGCCGTTGCGACCAAGGTATTAGAATCAATTTTTTTAGCGACTCGTTGGTAAAAAACACTTTGCCAAACCTTAATCAAAATGGACAATAATAACACGATCAAAATCACAGGTGTCACCTTAATGCTTTGCGGATCTCTGATTCGATCGATAGATGTCATAAAAAATTGAAAACCGACAAAGGTAATCAATAACGAAACTAACATGCCGCTGATATATTCAAAACGTTCATGACCATATGGATGTTCTTTATCTGCCGGTTTTCCAGAAATATAAAAACCAACTAATGTTAGAACTGATGATACTGTATCCGATAAGTTATTCATCGCATCCGCCATGATCGAAACACTACCAGAAATCAGTCCAATCAATAGTTTACCTACAAAAAGCAGCATATTGGACAATAAACCGATGATTCCAGCAAAAATTCCAAATGCTGTTCGAATATCTGAACTTTTTTGTTGTCTTTTTTCAAAACGATCAATTAAAAAATTTATCATAATAACCCCTACCTCGTTTTTAGCATATCTTAAAACTATAAAATGATTTTACAATTTTGTATAGCAAAATACTGCTTTATTAGTGACTTTTTATTGTTTAGAAAGCCCCAATTTGATTGATTGGAGTTCTTTGTTTTTTTGTTAGGGATACCTTGAAAATCTACGATTATCACTTACTCAAAAAAAGATTGAAACATAACCGCTGTCGGTTTGTTTCAATCTTTTTTGATAGCTACATATCTTTAATGGAAAATATGGCTCTCATGAGAAACCTTCGCCAATTTTTTCGTTTTTTCTTCGATATAAGGGTACAAGAAGATCCCTAATACACAGAAGACAATTGAGATGCTTAATAAAATTATGATCGCCTTCCAAGCATTCGGCCAGTAAATTCCCCCGGCGGATTCTCTCAATAAATTAACGGCATGAGTAAATGGTAAAAACGGATTGATAAATTGGAAGAACTTCCCGGAAACTTGGATTGGATAATTTCCCCCACCGCCGGAAATAGAGAGCACTAAGATAATAATCGCAGCACCTTTTCCGACATTCCCGAACAGTCCGACCAATACATAAACCATCATCATAAATGCAAAGCCAATCAATAAAGCAAATAAAACACTATAAACTGGTTGTCTCACATCTACTCCTAAAAGAAAATAATTTCCTAAAGTAACGATCAAAGCTTGTGCCAAGCCCATTACTAAGAATGTCATCATTCGTGCAGAAAATTGTTCTCGTTTAGAATATTTACCACGGTCTTTTTCATCTAAATAAAAATCAGTTGTTGCAACACTTGAAAATAAAACTGCACCGACCCATAAACAAAGTGCTGTATAAAATGGGGTACTTGCTGATCCATTGTTGGCGATCGGATAAATTTTGTTTTCTGAGACTTCAACGGGTTTAGTAAAGAAGTCACTTTCAGCGTTAGCATCCAGTTTAAGCAGTTTTATCACTTGCCCAAGGTCGACATCCTTTTCACCTTTACGGATCGCGTCAGCGGCCTTATGAAGCCCAGTTTTGATATTCGGCCAGTCATTTTGAACTAAGTCATTGGCTTTATCCAAAGCAGCTTCAAGATCTGGCATTTTTTCATTGACTGTTTTTAATGTATCGGTAATATTTTCTTTGATTCCTGGATAGTCATTTTTGATGAAGGCTGCGGCTAGTCCAAGTTTTTCTTCGATAACTGGTAATTCATTGTTGTATAATTCGGCACCTTTATTGATGCCATTTACGATTGTATCCATATGACCATTCAATAAAACATTTGCATCATGGAGCTCCTGTTTGATTGCAGGCAGTTCCGCTTGGTATTTTTCCAAGATGCCGATTGCGTTGGCTACTGTTGTTTCTGTTGAACTCAATAATGCGGCAAAATCAATTTGTTTTGCTTGGTTAAGAAGACCTTGAGCAGTAGAGATCGTCGCAATTAATTTCGTTAAGATATCATTGACCATAGTTGATACAGCATCAACATCAATGCTTCCAGCAGTTGCTGCAATTTGATTTGCTTCATCTTGAATAGCTTGTAGATCAGCATCAGTGATCGCATTTACGTCTAGACTATCCACTTTATTTTTTAATACTGAAATCATGCTGTTAACTGTATTTAATTTATCGATCGTCGGTTGCAGGTCTTGATTTCCCGCTGATTCTTGAATTTGTGTCAGTGTTTGAATCAATTGTTGAATGACCACTTGTTGACGACCTAAGCTTTCTGATAACTGTTGTTTTAATACTTCACGTTCAGCTGGTGTCAAACGATTGTCTCGCAGTTGCTCAACAACCGAAGCTACACTTGAACTGATTGTTTGGATTGCTTGTAAGGTTACTTTCATACTACTTGTAATGCCAGGTAAAGCTTCTTGCAATTTAGCCGCTCCTTCAGATGTTGCCGTAGCTAAACTATCCGCTTGATCACCTAGCTTTTGAATTTCTGGTAATGCATTTTGAACACCTTGAATAATCGTCAATCCTTGTTTTGCTTCATTGATTCCTTCATTCATCGTTTGTTCCACTGAAGCAAAATCTTCATCGATCATCGCTAATTGTTTGCCGGCATTTTGAATTTCCGGAATTTTCTCCTGCAAGGTTAAAATAACTTTTGCCTGTTCTTTGATCGTCGGCATCTTATCATTTAGATCAACTAGTTTTGTACCTAAAGCATCGACTTGGGGTAAATAATCCACAAATTCATTTGCTTTAGCTAACTTTGTTTTCAACTCCGGCATTTTTCCATGGAGAGCAACAACCTCTTGTGTATACTTATCAATTTGATCAATATTTTCATCGGTTGAAAGAATCATGTTCTTTACCTTAGTAATGCTGACTAAATTAGAATCTAAATTGTATCCAATATCATTAAACACTCCAACTAACGTGCTGCTGGCGGTTTTGATAAATTGATCTGTGATTTGGGCCTGTAACGATGATGCCCCTTTGTCTGCAATTTTTGGTGCAATTGCATTGATTTTCTCGTTGATCGAATAGTCTATTTTTGGTTTAGTAATTTCTCCTGTTGTAAAGCTCAATAAATCTTTAGAGAAATCTTTTGGTAAATAAATCCCGGCATAATACTTACCGGATTTGACCCCTTTATCCAATTCTTCTTTTGAATCAACAAATTTCCAGCCTAACTGCTTATTTTTATGAAGGTTTTTCAAGACCTCATCGCCTATATTGACTTCTTTATCTTTGAAAGTCGCAGCTTTGTCGTCGCTGTATACGGCAATCGGCAGTTCTCCTGTATTTGCGTATGGATCCCACAATGCTTTGATATTGAACCATGCATAAAGTGATGGAATGATCATCAGTGCAATAATCAAAAATGTAGCGATCGGGTTTTTAAAAATCCGTTGCCAATCTAATTTAAATAACTTCAATGTATTTTTTATGTGTTTCATCCTGCTCACCTACTCTTTTTAATGACTGATTTACTTTAGCATAATTTTTTTATCAATAACAAATGAAAATTCCTTTTTTTGTCCATTTCTACGACAGGTTTCTTGAATTGTCGTAGAGATTTTCTTCATGTGTTTATTTCTAAACTTGAATTGCTGCTTTTGTTTTTTCAGTTAATACTTCCCGGCACCTCAAAAAAGACAAACTCATCCGAATGAATCAGCTTGCCTTTATTTTTTGAACCTATAGTTTTGCTGAAAAATCTGATACTACTTTTTTCACTTCGTTTACTGAATCAGGATTTAAATAAGAAAGTGCTCTAGGAACCACGCTCATAAGATACATCTTATCAAGCTTATCCGTTGATTTTCTTTCCATCAATTCTGCCAGCAAATGTTTCATGTCTTCTTGATGATCTGCTTTTGTTCGATCCATTATGAAGTCATAAAATTGCTTTTCTTCTGCTTTCATCGGCTATGCCCCCTAGAGATTTTATTCTATTATAAACTTTAATAACAATAAGTAGTAGTAATTTGCATTTATCCAAAAAATGGAAATTATATAAAAAAACAGCAAAAATAAAATATGAGTATTTCACTGATTTTTGACATAGTAACAGAATATCATTCGAGTTTTCATCTGATAATCCACTTTTGCAAAACAATAAACCATTTATACTTTATATTTCTCAATCAAAAACTCATAAGCCGCCCGACTGATGATTCCCATCGGCTGATTGATTGCCGGATTAAAGTAAAAATCCATTGTAACTAATTCTTCCAGTGTCGTTTCCTTATCGATTGCTAAAGATAATGTATTGATCGATTGAGTAATATCCTTTTCAGACATCAATTGCCCGCCAATCAATTTGTGTGATCCTTTTTCAAAAACCAATTTGATATGCACGTCTTCTTGTAATTCAAGGTAAGGAAGTTGACATGGTAATGTTAAAAAAATCCCTTCTACTTCAATGCCTTCAAACTTAGCTTCCTCTTCTGTTAAACCAGTACTGGCCACATAACTGTCGAAAATTTTAGTCGCCGTTGTTTTTTGCGTCATGTTATATTTCATAGAATGTCCCAACACATTCATCGCTGCAACCGTGGCGCTTCTTACAACATTATTCACTAAAGGAATAAATGATTTACGGTAACTGTTGCGTACAGGATAAGAAATAACGTCTCCCAAAGCAAAAATATCTGGATCACTTGTTTGCATTTGTTCATTAACACGAATAGTCCCGTTTGTATTTAAATCTAAAAAGTCTTTCACCAAAGATGTATCTGGACGTGCATTCACAGCCACGATCACATAATCATTTCTGATTTCTTCATTGGTTGTTTTCGTTATAAACATCTCTTCATCAATATCTGAAAATCCAATAACACTTTCGTTCAAATGAAGAAACGCACCAGAATCTTTTATTTTTTGTTCGATGATTGACGAAATTTCTTTCCCTAAATAACGGAAAAGTACAGAATCTGCACTTTCAATCAAATGAACCTCTTTACCTTGTCCTTTCAACGCATCACACAACTCTACGCCAATGTACCCACCACCGATAATAGAGATCGATTTGGCTTTTTCTAGTTTCTCCAACACTTCTACAGAACTAGAATAGCTCTTAAAAACAGTTACTTTGTCCTTACTTGGTAGTGTCATATTTGTTGAAAATTGATTTGATCCTGTTGCAAGAATCAACTTATCATAGCTTACTTCATGATGTTTCCCCTGAACATCTTCATAGAGGATTATTTTTTTCTTTGGATTTATCGTAGTAACTGTTGCATTAAGTAACACATCTACGCCTTTATTATCTAATTCTTCTGATGTTAGATACCTCACCTTGTTCAATTCATCGACCATTTTATTCATTTT
Source organism: Enterococcus sp. DIV0212c (assembly GCF_017377505.1). Lineage (GTDB taxonomy): Bacteria > Bacillota > Bacilli > Lactobacillales > Enterococcaceae > Enterococcus_L > Enterococcus_L ikei. The sequence continues at coordinate 251,161 of NZ_JAFREN010000004.1, forward strand.
CAAAACGATTCCACTTGAAACAAAGCTAACCTCACTTCTTTTTTCTACTAGAAGAACTTCAGTTTGAGAATTTAACTTTTTTAACGTCAGTGCTGCTTGAAGCCCTCCATGTGAGGCCCCGATAATTACCACTTTCACCAAGGTTCCTCTCCCTTCAATCAAATAAGTCATTGCTATAATTTTATAAATACAAAATAACAATAACATTCTGTTCCATTATATATAAAATATCATTATTTTAAAATAATAATAAGTAGAAAATTTCTTTTTATAAGTTCCGTATTGCCATTTTCTCACGAATCAAGTATGCTTAAAGTGAGGTGTCTATTATGCTTAAACGAGATTTTTTAGAAAAGCCCTTTGATTATATGAATGATATATTATTATTTTTATACAACAATCAAGGCAGTGCAACAAAAAATGAGTTAGTTAGTGAATTTAGAATCAGCTTACCAACTTTGAATGAATATTTATCTTTTCTACAAAGCTTTCTTGAAGAAAACAACGTAGATGAAGAAGTTGAAATAACTTTGCAAGGGGAGAATATTTCTTTGAAAAAACACCTAACTTTCCCATTAAAGAAAGTTGTTGTTCTTTTTTTAGAAAAATCCATTAAATTTCAGATGGTCAATCAATTGTTCAACAAAGGTGAATTAACTTGTGATTATTTTCAACTGAATTATGCGATTAGTTCTGCGACTTATTATCGCAAGATTACAGAATTAAATGAACTTCTCAAAGAATTCCGACTGCAAATCAAGCGTGGAAAACTAGTCGGTGAAGAAAAACAGATTCGTTATTTCTTCTTTAATTTCTTTTGGTTTCTTTTTGAAGATAAGTCTAATCTGGAAAAAGAAACTGCTAATCAATATCTTGGTTTTGTAGATATTTTGAAAGAGTCTCTTAATCTGTCTTTCGATCCAACTGAAGTATTGCAAATTAAGCTGTGGATGAAAATTTCTTTCCGCCGACTGACTGCAGATTACAACCCAGTCATCAGTCCTAACTATGATTATCCCGACCGACCGTTGTTTGAAGAGATAAATTTAGCCTTACATACATATATGAAAAAAATCGACCGTCCATATACTATTTACGAAGCCTACATGTTTTATGATTTCTTTTGTTCTATGCATAATTTTTCGCCTAATTCATTTTTTGCATTTAGATTGGCTGAAAAACAGCGTAGAGAAAGTTCTTATTTAAACTATATGAATAAAGTTATCTTAAAATATCTAAAGCAACAAGGTTATTTATCTAGCTACGCTTCTTCAGCTCGTTTGTTATACATTGAAAATTTATTGTTTCAGCTGCATTCTCAGCTTTATTACTTTGATGGTTTCATCTTACCGTTCGATAGTTGGACGATTAAATCGATCGTCAATGCGCATCGTCATCCATTTTCTGGTAATGAAGTTTTTGAACTGATGGATATTGCGACTAAAAAGTTTGATCAAGATGGTGAAAAAGGCAGTTATAAAAATAAATTCACTGAAATCCACTATACGATCATTTTAAATCACATTGCTGAATTGAATGAAGAAAAAATTGCGATTGGTGTTTATCATTCATTAAATCCCTTCGTCGGTGATTTAGTGATTCAGCATCTTACAAATATTTTAGGCCACAAATATCCAATTAAAGCCGAAGCCTTCAAAGAAGATAGTCATTATGATATACTACTTTCCAATATTTATAGTGATATGATCGCAGAAAAACAAGAATTGGTCTATATTTTTTCTGATATTGGTAATAGTTATGATATGGCTGAAATTGAAAAATTGATTATTCAACTAATTGATAAGAGGTAACAAACCGTTTGTTTCATTTATCACTAACTGAAATTATAACAGAGAATACTTCCTTGGTGTTCTCTGTTTTCTCTATGTTTGCTAAATTTAATGAGAATTATTTATATATATATCATACCACAAATTCTAATTTTATTTTGTTTTTATTTTTATAATTATAAAAAAATACAAAACACTTACATTCATTTAGTTAAAATAAAAAAACGATAAAATTTTATCGTTTTTTATTTTATCCATCCTATATCATCAAACGGAGCAAATCTAAACGAAACAACCCCTTCAATCGCCTGACCATCAACTAATCCAAAAGCTCTACTGTCACTTGAATTATTTCGATTATCTCCTAATACAAAATAATGTCCTTTAGGAATTTTTTTCAGTTGTGACAGTTGTTTCAAGCTCTCTTCAGACAAATTTACTTTGATTGTTCCATCCGGTAATTCACTAGCTGCGGAGAATTCTGAAACTTTTGGCAACGATTCTGCCTGATGATTGATAAATAAATCATTTCCTTCGGTCCATACTAAGTCTCCTGGCATAGCAATGATCCGTTTAACATACTGAAACTCACTTTTTACAGGTGGTTTAAATGTAACGATCTCATATCTTTTTGGTTCTTTCGTGCGACGCACTATCACTCGATCTCCATTGAGTAACGTTGGCTTCATCGAGTCTCCATCCACCATATGAGGAGAAGTATTCAAGATAAAGAAAAAGACAAATAATGCAAATAAAACGACTGGAAACATAAATTTGACGATTTCAATAATATTCTCTTTTTGTCTTTTCTTTTTTCTTTTTTCAAATTCTTCTTTTGTTAATTTTTTCTTTTTTCTCTTTTTATTGATCGGTGCTGAATTACTAACAACTTCTTCCCTATTCCTAGGTCTTGGTTTCATTACAGGTTCTTCTCTCATTGAATCCATACGTTCTCTGGGTTGAGGACGTTTCTTTTTAGGTCTTGGCTGTTGCGGCCTTTTATTCTTGTTAGTATTTTTATTTTTCGATTGCTTTCCTTTATTAAACTTCCTTTTTAATTGACGTTTTAATCGTTCAAAACGTTCTTTGATTTCATCCATGATCCACCTCAATCATACCGTTTATGCTCTAATTTAAGAATAACAGACTGTCGCATCTTTTTCCATATATAAACGACCTAAAGTAAAGAAGCATTATACAGCATTTATTTCATCATGCCACAATTGAAACTATGTACATTGTTTATGAAGAACAGCCTCTGTTTAAACTGACTGTTTTACTCACTTTCCTAGCAAAGTATTCTCAATATATTTTTATTCTTTTCACTACTTATCGGGTTACTGATTCATTGAAAAAAGTGAGTGGAACAAAACTTTTAAAAGTTTTGCTCCACTCACCTAATTTGATAACATCTAGTCATGATAGCCGAAACCTTTTTTGATTTAACTTCTCACTAACTCTTCTTATTTATCCAATACTAATTCTTGACCTTCAATAATAACGCTGTTGCCAAGCTGATTTTTATTCATTAATGTTTGGAGCGATAATCCTGAATCTTGAGCAATTTCCCATAGTGTCTGTCCGTCTTTGACAACATAGACTTCTTTAGGTTCTTCATTTTGTTTGCTTTCAGCAGTTGAAGTGGGATTGTCAGTCGTTTGTGACTGCGCACCCTCAACTACAGGAGCAGGGACGGAAACTCCATCACCAGCTGTCTCTGGGGTCCATGATCCTCCAGCTGATGCACCTAAAACCAATGAACCAGACATAAAGTAAATTGCAGTACTAAACAATATTGTAGAAAAAATCAACAGTATAGGATATTTTTTATTGATTCGTTTTTTCATATTGTTCTTCCCTTCATTCACGTCTTACAATAATTAGTTTCCTGATTTATCCAAACGTGATAATTTGTTTAAGCGTTCTTCTAACTCACGGTAGATCGTCATTACTTCATTCTTAGACTCTTCTACTTCGTTAGAGATATTTTTCGCACGATTTCCGATATTTAGCATTTCAAGTTCAGCTGAGTTGACCATGTGTTTCGCTTCAACTTGTGCTTCGCTGATGATACGGTTTGCTTCTTTCTTAGCAGAAACCATTACTTCACCAATCTCTTGTTGTGATTTCAAGGCTTCTTCTTGTAAAGATTGATTTTTCAATAATAAATCATTGATTTGTTGTTTTGCTTGTAGTAGTTCAGCTAATTGATTTCCTGTAGCTTCCCCTGTAGCAGACATGCTGCGCATTGTTTCTAGTTCAGCATTTAAGTTTTCTAGTTCTTCTTCTTTTTCTTTATAAATACTTCTTAAACCAGCTAATTCAGATTCAAACACATTTTTTTGAATAGAATATTTATCATTCAAGCCTTGAATACGACCCAGATTTGTTTCTAATTCGCTTTTATCTTTTAGAACTGTTTCCAATTCTTTTTTCAATTCTTCAACACGACTGTTATCGACAGAAATATCACTACTTGTTGATAGCGTGATTTCTTTGTCTTTTAGTTCTTGGTTTTCTTGTTGTAATTGGTGCATTTGTTCTTGAAGATCAGCAAGTTTTTGTGTTAACTCTTGATTTTCTTTATTAGTAGTTTGAAGTTTTTCATTCAATGATTCTAATTCCATCTTCACCGTCTCCAATGCTTCTTGTTTTTCTCCGATACTTCCTCGGGCTGCTAGATCTGCTTGTAATTGTTGTACTTCTTTTTCTTTTTCAAGAATTTGTGTTTCCAATGCTTTGTCTTTTTCAACAAGAGCTTTTTCTAGAGAAGCAATTTGTTCTTGCCCGCTGCTGTTTACTTTTTTCAATTCTTCTATTTGTGCTTTTAGTTTATCGTTTTCTTCTGTTGCATCAACAGATTGATGCGCATCTTCTAATTCCAAAAGTTCTGTTTCTTTTTGGTTAAGTTGTGTCGCCAGTTCATCGTTTGTAACTTTCAACAGTTCAAGCTCATCTTGATTGCTTTCAACTTTAAGTACTAATTGTTTATTTTGTTGAGATAAACGGAAATTTTCTTCTTTATTTTGTTCAAATTCCGATTCTTGTAATCTGTATTCTTCGATCAATTCTCTTAATCGTGTAATCTCTTGTTCTTGTTCTGCCAATAAAGTATTATTGCTCGTTGTTGTTACCGCAACTGTCTGTTGCTCACTTTCCGAATTGAAATCTACATCTTGTGATAACTCTTCTTCGGAAACTTCGTTAATTTTTTTAATTAACCGTCTCTTTGCCATACGTTTTACACCCCGTCTTTTATTTCTCTACTCTATTTGTCTAGTTTTACGCTTTCTAAGTTAGTCTCTTTCGATTCTCTTGCGTAAACGATCGATTGTTTAGATAGCTTGTTTGTTTTATCTCGATATGTAAAGTTAAAATCAATCATTGTGATTTCTTTTACTGGCTGTAATTCCTTAATAAATGTTTCAATATTTTTCTCAGCCGTTTGAAAATCATTAAATGTTAGTGACGTTGGAAAAACCGAAACTGTTAATGTTTCCGTTTTTTGACTGATCATGATCGCCACATTCGCTTCACCAAAAAAGGGTTGCCAATCTCTTAAAAGCTGAAGTTCATAGTTATCTAACGCTTGGGCATCTCGACTTTCTACTACTTTTTTCCAAGGGAATTCAGTTAATTTTAATGAATTTTCTTTATAGCTTTCAATTTCAGCGCCAGAAGAAGCTCCCCCTCTGGCATCTTTAATCTCTTCTATTTTCAATTCTAAATCTTTATTATCTTTTCTTAAAGTATCTTGATTGTAAAGTATTCCAAAAAGTATTAGACAAAAAATAATTGCTGCCATCATCAAAAATAAAAGTGATCGATTATTTTCTTGATACTTATAAAAATTGATCTTTCGTTTCATTTTTGGACTATCAGAATCCAGGCTTTCCAACTGGAAGCGAACATACAACTGATAACTGAAAAAAAGAAACAGTATTACTACTAATACAAACATAAAAATCGTCATCAAATATAAACTCCTTTATCCCTTAATAAAAAAACACTGTATTTATCGATTTTTTTGAAAGTTATCCACTTTCCACCCAATTATACATAGTTTATTGTAACATTACGTCACGTTATTGCCAACTTTTTTTTATAAACAAGCTTAAAGTCAATAAAAACAATAGGGTTTTTAAGATAATTTAGTATTTTTTTATTAATTCAATTAGATGAAATCAATTATTTTGTATAGATAGTCTGTTTTCTTTTTCCAATATCAGTGTTTTTACTGTTTAATTCTAAAAAGTAAAAATAACAATGTATAAGTAGATAGTAACGCCCTTTAGTGTAGCATTACAGCAATTTTATTTTTGTCTCTATCACTGATAAAAACAAAATATGTTCAATAATTTTGGCTAATAACTACCTGATACGCTAACGATATGTACCAAGATTTTCTTCTTCTAGTTCTGCTTCTAAAATTCCTACGCTGACTCCTAACGCTCGATCAACAGAGTCCATGATATCTATGCTCAAATGGCAAACTTTCTCTTTTAAACGTATTTTATCAATCGTGCGGATCTGTTCTAGTAAAATAACCGAATCACGTTCGATTCCAGTTTCTTCTGAATTGATTCCTATATGTGTTGGTAATTTCGGCTTCGCCATCTTCGCAGTGATTGCTGCTACGATGATGGTTGGACTAAAATGATTACCTAAATTATTTTGTATGACTAGTACTGGACGTACTCCCCCTTGTTCTGATCCTACAACAGGGGATAAGTCTGCAAAATATATGTCACCCCTTTTGACCATTTGAAACCTCCTATTCTATTTATACTCCCTTGGCATACGTTCAGAAAACGTACATGCCACTTCATAGTGGATCGTCTCTAATTTATCTGCCACCATCTGCATTGTGATAGTTTCCCCGTGATCATGTCCGATCAGCGTGACTTTCGTTCCTACCGCTACTTTTTCCGGCAATCGAATCATACATTGATCCATACAGATTCTACCGATGATTTCACATTCTTTTCCATTTACCAACACTGAAAAGCCTTGTAAATGACGCAGCCATCCATCTGCATAACCGATTGGTATAGTACCGATCCATTCTTTTTCTGTTGTTGTGTACGTGTTGCCATAACCAATGCCTTCTCCAGGTGAAAGTTCTTTCACATGAATCAATTTCGATACTAAACTCAAAGCAGGTTTCAAAGGATAGACCTCCGATAACTCATGTCCAGACGGATTCAATCCATACATTGCTATGCCAAAACGAATCATATTTCCTGGATTATCTGGATGCCAAAGTGCTGTTGCGCTATTACTTACGTGAACATATTTAGGCAACTCAAAAAGCGCAGATAATACTGCTTGAAAACGATCTGATTGTTTTTCAAAATAGCCTGTGTCTTTTTCATCTGCTGTGGAAAAATGAGTGAATAGCCCTTCCCAAATAAGTGTCTTTGTTGCTTGTGTTAATTCAACAGCTTGTTTTACAGTTTCTGGTGTGGTAAATCCGATACGTCCCATACCTGTATCAACTTTTATATGTATTTTTAGTGGTGATTGTGTTTCTATATGATTCAATCGTTCAATTGCTTGTTCCAGCCATTCTTGTGTTGCTACCGTCACTGACAGATCATATTGCAGCAGCAAGTCTATGTAAGAAACATCGACGACACTTAAAATCAGTATCGGCTCTGTAAGGCCGGCTTCCCTGAGTTCTATAGCTTCATCTAAGATTGCTACACAAAATCCAGTAGCGCCTCCCTTAAGAGCTGCTTTCGCTGTTTGAACAGCTCCATGACCATAACCATTGGCTTTTACTACAGCAAATAGTTCTGTTCCTTGCGGCATTCGTTTTACTTCATTGCAAACATTTTCTTTGATTGCCTGTGTATCGATCACTAACTTTGTGGGACGATGCCATCCTACGACCATATGTGTCCTTCTTTCTTTTTAGGCCAAAATAGAAAAGTCAAAGCTATTCATTACATTCATTACACTGAAAAAATCAAGTAATCTCTGCGTAACAGCTTTTATCTCAACCTTTATTCAAATTCGATAGGTAAAACAAGTTCTGATTCAGTCTACTTCTAAAATGATTTGGGCAACAGCAAAGGTATCTGTATGTGAAATAGACACAAATACATTTCCTTCATGAGGCGATTTCGTCACTTTAGGCGCTCCGCTTTCTTCTTTCAAAATTTCAACATCCCGTAATCCTACATTTCCAATGCCAGTCCCCCATGCCTTGGAAAAAGCTTCTTTACAAGCAAAGCGGCCTGCTAAAAATTCTACTTGACGTTTATGCGATAACTCTTTGAAAAGTGCATATTCATCATCGGTGAGAACTCGTTGCACAAAAGAAGACTTATTTTCAATAATTTTTTCGATTCTGAGAAGTTCCACCATATCTATACCAATTCCTTTTATCATTCTTCCAAGCCCTCTTTTTTTATTTTATAAATTACTCTTATTCTATCAAATTTTAGCAATTTTTCCACATAATAATTAAAAAATTAATAAAAGAAGGTGCAACAAAGCTTAAAAGCTTTGTTGCACCCACATAAAATCCCATAAGTAGTGTTATAAAAAACAAGTTATTTCTTATTTTCTATCTTTTATGGATTTATTAATTTGAGTTGTCTCTAATAACAAAGCTGCGTTTTTTATCGTTATGGCGTTTTGCTGAACGATTGTCTTTGCTCTTATTGTAGCCGCCGCCGTTTCCACTGCCGCCAGCTCCAGTACCTTTGTTATTTTTGTTTCCACGATAGCCACCGCCACCGTTTTTATTACGATTGCGACTGTTTCCACCGCCACCGCTACGATTATTTTTATTGAAGCCTTTTTTATTTGATGGTAAAGGTCGTTCTGGCGTAATTTTAACCGGAACAGCATCTGATGGGTCTTTAGAAATAGTTTTTAGTAATAATGCTGCTAAATCTTCAGCAGAATATTTTTCTAAAAGATCTTTAGCAGAAGTCAAGTAGTTATCTAGACCATTTTCAGCAATTTTTTCTTCGACTGTTTCGATTGCTGCGCCTAATTGTCCTTTAAATGCTTCTTGCTCATTTGGTGGACGTAATGGAGTCATGCGTTTTTTCGTTAATTCTTCAATGACATGCAAATAGCCCATCTCATTTGGTGTAACGAAAGTTACTGACATTCCGCCTTTTCCTGCACGACCAGTACGGCCGATACGGTGAACATAGCTTTCAGGATCTTGAGGGATATCGTAGTTGTACACGTGTGTTACACCAGAAATGTCTAACCCACGAGCTGCAACGTCTGTCGCTACTAAGATATCTAAGTTTCCACTCTTGAATGAACGTAAAACGCTCATACGTTTTTGTTGAGACAAGTCTCCATGAATTCCTTCAGCTTTATATCCGCGAGCTTCTAACCCACGTGCTAATTCATCTACACGACGTTTTGTACGACCAAAGACAATCGTTAACTCTGGTGTTTGAACATCTAATAAACGTGTCATAACGTCAAATTTTTCGAAGTCTTTTGAACGTACATAATATTGATCGATCAAATCAGCTGTCATTTCTTTAGCTTTGATTTTCACGTGTTCAGGATCTTTCATAAATTTCACGCCGATATTTTTGATTGCTGGCGGCATTGTTGCTGAAAATAGTAATGTTTGACGTTTTGCTGGTATTTTAGAGATGATTTTTTCGATATCTTCTAAGAATCCCATATTCAACATTTCGTCAGCTTCATCCAAAACTAATGTTTCGATTGTATCTAGTTTTAATGTGCGGCGATTGATGTGATCTAATAAACGTCCAGGTGTTCCTACAACGATATGTGGATTTTCTTTAAGTCCACGGATTTGACGGCCAATATCTGCTCCACCATATACTGCTTGTACGCGAATTTTTTTGTCGCGGCCTAAACGGTATAATTCTTCTTGTGTTTGGATTGCCAACTCACGAGTTGGGGCAATAACGATTCCTTGCAATACGCGGTTTGATGTATCGATTTTTTGTAACATTGGAAGACCAAACGCAGCTGTTTTACCAGTTCCTGTTTGTGCTTGTCCAATTACGTCTTTACCTTGTAATGCTAGAGGGATTGTTTCCTCCTGAATCGGTGTTGCTTCTTCAAATCCTGAGCGCTCGATTGCTGCCAATAAGTCTGGTTCTAAGCCTAGTTCTTTAAATTTCAAATGATATCCTCCTAATAATGTTTGTTGCAGAAGAAATTTATTCTTCAGTTGTGTTACAGGTGATTTGACTTTCACTAATTTTGAAAATGTTTATGGAGTCAGTAAACCATCAACATAGGTTTATTTTATTTTCTCATTAGTGTTACCGAAAAATCCACCTTATGAAGCTACAGGCACTAGAAAAGCCAAACGAGTTCGTTCAGCTTTTTTAATCTTTATATTAATAGAACAGTCTTCTTCACAGGGACTATCTATTTCTCTACTTCGATCTTCCGGCAATAGGTAATTTTAGCATAGTTTTACGTTTTCAGCAAGTTTTATGAAACCTTGCTAAATTTCAAGGAGATTATTGACGACTTCATTTAATCCCATACCGTTACTAGCTTTTAAAATCACCATATCGGTTGGTTCAAGAAGTGATTTTAAGGTATTCATCAAGTCTTCTTTTTCTGCTTTTTTGAAGTAATGGATCTGATTTTCTTGATATTTTTCTTTTAGCACTTGATATAAGGCATTCATTTCAGCGCCATATAAAAAGATCTCTGAAATTTCCTTTGGATTTAGATAATCACTTACTGAAGCGTGCATAGCAGCTGAATCCGGTCCTAATTCAAGCATATCGCCTAAAACAGCTACTCTTTTGCCTGCTGTCGGCATTTGGCTGAAACTTTCTAACACTAACTTCATCGCTGTTGGATTCGCATTATAAACGTCACTTAAAATTTCGATGCCGCTATTGCTTTTCAACCACTCTGTGCGGTTCTTAGTTAATTGAAAACTAGCCAATCCAGCTTGAATTTTTTCTTCTGGAATACCTAACCATTGACCAATACTGATAGCAATCAATGCATTACCAACATTATATTTTCCTGGAACTGGAATGGTGAATATGGTATTTGATCCATTGATTTTAAAAGAAGTTTGTTCTTTTTTCTCTTCCAAGATTGTTGCTTCACAGTTTGCTTGCTCCCAACCAAATGTTTTGATCGTTTGCGGCAATTCTTTGGTTAGCGGCTGAAGTAGTACTTCTCCGGCTGGTATCAGCAACAAGCCATCTGCAACAAGCCCTGCTGTGATTTCCATTTTCGCTTTAGCAATGCCTGCTCTTGAACCAAGATTTTCAATATGCGCCTCACCAATCATAGTAATTGCAGCAATGTCAGGTAGAGCTAACCTTGATAGAAAATCGATTTCATTTGCATGATCCATTCCCATTTCCAAGATCAGTTTTTCTGTTTCATCCGGCATATGTAAAATAGTGTATGGTAAGCCGATGTCATTATTGTAATTCCCTTGTGTTTTATACGTTTTGAATTGTTGGGCCAAGACCGCTTCTGTCATATCTTTTGTCGTCGTTTTCCCATTACTGCCTGTAATCGCAATAACTGTCGGTGTCATTTTTTTTAAATAATAAACAGCTAAATCTTGCATTGCTTTTAACGTATCAGTTACTTGTAATATTGGTAAATCATCAGGCGACGCTTCTGGTGAACTCCAAAATGCAGCGCCAGCTCCTTTGTCTACAGCGCTTTTGATAAATAAATGACCATCATTTGTCCCTTTTAACGGAACAAACAAATTTCCAGCTGTGATCAAACGGCTATTAAACTCAATACCGCTGATATCAAAATCGTCCCATTGTTTCCAATTATTAACGGCTTTTGTCGCTTCAGCGACTTCCCAAAAAGTTAATTTCATTGGTGTCTCTCCCTTTTAACTTAAAATAGCATCTTTTATCAACTGCTCTTTCTAACATGACTAACCATAAAAGGGCTGAGACAAAACTTCTAGCGTTTTGCCTCCTCCCTTTGCGTTTATCTTTCGTAAAAACTTTGTCTTTGTTTAAACCGATTTAAGGCTAATTGAATCAATTCTTCAATTAGATCATTGTATTTCAAGCCCATATTTTCCCATAATAATGGATACATGCTAAATTCCGTGAAACCTGGCATCGTATTCAGCTCATTTAGGAATAATTCATTCTTGCTAGTTAAAAAGAAGTCACATCGACTTAATCCACTGCCATCTAAAATAGTATAGGCTTTTTTAGCGAATTCTTGCGCTTTTTGGTGAACGTCATCAGGAACTTCTGCTGGAATCTGCATAGTAATTTGATTATCGATGTATTTTGAATTATAGTCGTAAAAATCAACATCTTTAACGATTTCGCCTGGCATTGTTGTACGCACATCTTCATTACCTAAAATCGCTACTTCGATCTCACGTGCTTCAATTCCTTGTTCAACGATTGCTCTAGAATCATAACGATAAGCTTCTTCTAACGCATTTTGTAATTCTTCACGATTTTCGGCTTTACTGATTCCCACACTTGAACCCATGTTTGCTGGTTTAACAAACACTGGATAGATCAACGAACCTTCACATTGTTCAAAGACTTTTTTAGGATTTTCTTTCCAATTACTTTTTAGTACAGGGACAAATGGAACTTGTGGAATCCCCGCTGTTTGTAATAGGTATTTTGTCATGATTTTGTCCATTGCATTCGCACTTGCCAAGACACCGGCACCAACGTAAGGTAAGCCCAATGTTTCTAAAAATCCTTGGATCGTTCCATCTTCTCCATTAGGTCCATGTAGTACTGGAAAAACGATTGTATCCTCTTCTTTGATTTCACAAGGCATGATCACTTTACCAGTGTATTCGCCCCATTTGTCTACTTCACCGTTATCAGACCATGTCAGTTTAAGGATATCCTGACTTTCTGGTTTTTCTGACAGAAGCGGCCCTTTTACCCATTGCCCCTCTTTACTGATATAAACCAGTTGAACTTGGTAATAATTATAATAAATCGCATTTAAAACAGAATAGGCAGACAATATCGACACATCGTGCTCTTCACTTCTCCCACCATATAGCAAAGTAATCTTCAAATGCTGTTCCTCCTAAATTTTCTTCTATTATTGTTGTATCCTAATGATGAATTCAAAATAGCTCTTTCATATTTTAGCATAAAAGCATTAACCAGAATAGAAAAAAATCGTATCATCATTTTTTTCTAACTAGAAGAATATTTTTTATTTATTCGGTTTAAGAGAGCTTACTTTAAAAAAATATGACAAAAATCATTGTGTTATGAGTTCATCAATCTCTAGGTGTCAATTCATTTTTTTCCTTAATCAACGCAATCAATTTTTCTTTAAATTTGTCCCGATCCGCTTGCGTGAAAGCCTTCGGTCCTTTTGTGTGACCGCCGCTTTTTCTAACTTTTGCACTAAAATAGCGCTGTTCCAGTAATCCATCAATATTTTCACCTGTGTATTCATAACCTAACTGATGCAAAACTCTAACACCTTTAGGTAAAACCAACGAGGCTAAACCGTAATCTTGGGTCACTAAAATATCTCCACTTCGAATCAACTGAACAATCTTATAATCAGCAGCATCTGCACCTTTGTCTACATAGACAAAAGAAACATTTTTGGGATATTCTTTCAACGAATAATGATCAATACTTGTCACGATCACAACATCGATTGAATAAACCAGCGCTGTTTCGATCGTACTTTCTTTCACTGGTGAACCATCACCATCAATAAAAATCTTCATGAGCACACCTTTCAATTATTATGCCTATTTTTAGTTTAAATACCAAGCAGGATGTCGTTTTAAAAAGATCGAGACTTCATCAAAAACAGCTTCTTTTACGATTTTGTACAATTCTGGATTTCTAATTTTCTTTTTGACAGCACCCGTATATCTCGGTCGTTTGACATTGATGGAAAGAACAACGTCAAAACGTTCTGGAAAATTATCTGTTGTTAGATACTTCAATCGATTCGTTTCTTCTAAAAACTGATTGATCGCATCTACTGTTCCTTGCACAAAACCATCTAAATGTGTTCCACCATCAGAAGGCAAGTGACCGTTGACAAAACTATCTTTAACACTAGTAGAGCCATTCTTTGATATGACCGCTTGGATCGTCACTCCTTCGCTGACCGTATTGATGATCAATGGCTGACCGCTACGAGTGATACTGTCATCTTTTTGAAAAATATATTCCACCAAGCCTTGTTTATAGTGGAAATAATTTTTTTGGTTTTTCCCATCTGTCAATGAAATCGTCAAGCCGCTGTTTAGCATCGCTAACTCTTGGCAACGATTAAATAAGACAAAATAGGATAGTGGCTTGTTACCAAATAACGTTTCATCTGGCGTAAAGGCTAATTCGATTCTTTGTCCTTCATCTTCTGACGGAATCAATGCTTTTTTGTTTAATTGTCCGTGTTGATATATTTGAATCGTTCGCTTACCTAACTTTTCTATCCCAAAGCCTAATTGCTCCGACAATGCATTGACAACAGAGAGGAAAAGATAGGGCGGCGTAAATTGCTCTTCAGGACCTTTATCTAGAAATAACCCTTTTTTACTGAAAAAAGAAAAAATAAATTGTTTATCCGAAAGTTCGATTGAAAGCTCTGCTTGTGTTAGATCGCCTGCTATATACAGCAACTGATCCAGCACTTGCAATACCATACTTTCCAAGCCAGTTGGACCAATCCCGCCAATGTACATACTTGGTCGTTTTCGAATACTATCTTTCAAAACATCATCGTCTAGTGCTTTCCAAATATTTTCATCAGTCACGTTGATTTCCTCCTGTAAACAAACTTTTTTATATAAAAATAACGTATAAATAATAGCTTTTGTTCCCTAAGCATACCAATTTATCTTAGCTACGTAAATGGTTTCGCTAAATTACCTACTTATTCATTATAATGAAAAAAAGAGGAAAACAAAAGCGAGGGTGAAACAAAAGTAAAAAATACTTTTGTTTCACCCTCTAAAACCAACTAAACGCTGGTTTTCTCTTTTATTTATCGAATCAAATCTACAGTTGGCTGTTCCATAAGATGTCTGACTTGTTTACGCGTGGTCAACGGTACATCGCCTTGGATCGTATGAGCTAAAACACCGTTAGCTGTGGCAAAATCTACAGTTTCAAGCAATGTCCAATTCTCAATAATCCCTAGAAGAATTCCCGATGCGTACCCATCACCTGCCCCGATTCGATCTAAATTTATGATCTCTCGCGGTGCTGACTTGACGTAATGCTCTGAATCAAATAAAAAACCAGTTAAATAGTGTTTGTCTTGATTCCTTTGACGAATTGTTCCAGCAAAGTTTTTAATCTGATATTTTAGCATAAATCTATGAACCAGATCTTCAAATTGACTAGATAAACCCAAACTTTCGTCGATCGACATCCCTAATAAATCAGTCAAATCGCGCGCACTCCCAAAAACGTAATCACAATATGGCAACATTTTTTCATATTGTTCCTTCATAAATGCAACACCATGCGCTTCATTCAAACTTGGTCGAAAATTAAAATCAAAACAAACTTTTTTGCCCTTAGCATGCGCTTTTTTTGCCAAAACAAAGGCAGCATCTCGTGTTTGTTCTGTCAAACTTAGAGAAATTCCACAAATATGGACAAAATCGATTTCGTCTAATATAGTGTCAAAATCATAATTTGATCCATCACTCATGCCAAATGAACTATTTCGACGATTTTGGTAAGTCACTTGTGTCGGTCTTGGGCCAAACCCCATTTCAGCAAAATAAGAGCCAATATGATCACCCGTTGTTCCAATCCAATGATCTTGGATACCTAATTGGCGAATACTTGCTTTGGCAGCTTCACCTATACGATTGTCAGGCAGATTCGTTATCAAGCTTGTTTGACAACCGAAATGAGCTAGATTACTTAAAATATTTACTCCTGTACCTGTAAAATCTAAACGTAATTCCTTCGTTTGTTCCAACATCAAATATTCTGGCGGAGTCAAACGCATCATTATTTCACCAAAAGCTGCAATTTTCATCGTGATCCCTGCCTATTTCCTAGATTTAAATACTAAGACTTTGGTATAAAGATAAAATTCGAATGCGGCATAAAACGCCGCAGTCAAATTTTCCTATTTTCCCATCAGTCCTGAACGAGCACTTTCAGCTTTTATTTTATCTAGCTTTAAGTGCTAGGACTTTGGTATAAAGATAAAATTCGAATGCGGCATAAAACGCCGCAGTCAAATTTTCCTATTTTCCCATCAGTCCTGAACAAGCACTTTCAGCTTTTATTTTTTTAATGTATTTTTGATCATACCTAGTAATGTTTTCACATCCTCAGGTCTTGTGTCACCTGTTTCTGAATCTATGATTGAGCTGTATACGTGAGGAATAATCTTCTTAACGCCTGCATCTACGGCGATTTGGACGATTTCTTCAAAGTTTTCTAAATCGATTCCGCCTGTTGGTTCTAGGTAGAAATCATATTTCGCACATGCTGCTGCAACTGCTTTGTATTCTTCGATATGCGCTAAGCCTTTCATTGGGAAAAATTTGATTGAGCTGCCGCCCATATCTTGTAATAAACGAATCGCTGTTTCGATCGTTACTTCTCCTGCTGGTGTTTGTGAACTTAATGGTCCTGTAGCGATATTGACGATTCCTACTTTACCAGTTGGTGATACTAGACCGTTGACAATCGTTTCATTTTGCCCTAATAAAGCACGTGATGTACCTACGCCTGTGAAAACTTGGTTCACATGTTGAGGTTGTAATTCTTTAGAAATTCTTGAAACCATTTGGCTTTGGTTCGGATCTCCTGCACCTAGACCGACTGATAATGCATTGTTGGTTTCTGCAGCATATTTTTTCATATCTTCGATTGCCGCTTCATCAGTTGGGTAGTTTTTAGATAATACACCTAAAACGATGTGCCCTTCGGCTGCTTCGTAACAGTCTTTGGCGTTTTCTACTGAGTTAGCTAAAACGTTTAAACAAATGCGGTCTTCTAAATAGTTTGGTGTTAATGTCATAATTGTTTCCTCTTTTCAAAAATAGTTTTTTTAGTTCATGATTGTTGTTATTCGTGTCACGATTTTAGTCATTTCTTCTTCATTGACTGAACGGATATCGAATTCGATAATCCCGTTATTGGCTTGGTATTCACGCGTATAAATCGCTGGGCTTTCAGCTTTTAATTCTTCAATAACTTCTTTCGCTGACTTTTCTCCACTGACCTTGATACTCGCTCTGTAAATATCTCTGCCAGCGCCATCTTGAACGCTTTTAGCTTCAATATTGTTTATTTGATTTAATGCTGCGATAAATGGTGCTAAACGTGCTTGCATCGATGTGCCTGATTCACTGCCGTTTTTCACATAATCTTCTACAGCTTGGGTAAATCCTAAAATGTTATCTTTGCCGATCTTCATCGCCCGTCCGATTCCTTTTCCTTGTAGACGAATCCATTCGATGTATGTTTTTTTGCCGATAACTAAACCAGCACTTGGTCCTTCGATTGCTTTTGCTCCACTGTAAATCACAAGATCCGCGCCTGCTTCGATGTATTTGAATAGATCTTCTTCAGCTGCGGCATCAACGATCAAAGGTAGCTTGTGTTTTTTAGCCACAGCTGAGGCTTCTGCCACACTTAACATGCTCTTTTGAACCGTGTGATGACTCTTGATGTACAAAATTGCGGCCGTTTGATCTGTAATCATCATTTCGATATGTTCTGGTGAACACATATTGGCGTAGCCAGCTTCAATCACTTGTCCGCCGCCTTGTTCCACCATCACTTCAACAGGTGTCCCATAATCCACATTGTGTCCTTTTGGGAGGATAATTTCACGTTTGGTGATTTTATCCGTATATGGATGATAAGCGTGATAACTTGAGCCTTCACCGATTAAAGCAGCCACACTTTGAGCGATTCCAGCAGAAGCAGAAGAAACGACTTGAGCATCTTCAACATTCAATAATTTAGCTAAATAAGCGCCTGTTTGAATGCTTAGTTCACTCATTTCAAAGAAATGTTCGCCACCGAATTTTTGAGCCGCTAAGACATTTTCTGAAACTTTTGAAACACCTAGAATCGTCATTCGGCCTGAAGCGTTGATGACTTCTTTTAAGTTGAATTTTTCGTAACTAATTGTCATAAACTGTTCCTCCAATAATGGTTTTTACAGGTTTAATCAATTCTTTTGCTTCTCTGGTAAAGCCATTTGAATCAGTCAAGGTCTTTTGACCCGTTTCGATCTTAAAGATCGTGATATCGCCATCGTAGCCTTCTTTCAAATGGCCTTTTGTATTAAAACGGAAATTTTCAGCAGGAATTGCTGTCACTTTTTCGATAATTTCAGCCCACTCATAACCTACAACACGTAATTTTTCCATCGTTGTCGCTAAATCATGCACAGGTCCTGTTTCACGATTACGGATGTAAATATCTGTACTAATTGATGCTGCTTTCATACCTTGTGCTAAAGCTGTTTCAGCAACATGGAAATTAAAGCTGTCCGTTCCATGACCAATATCAAATACAATCCCTTTATCATATGCCGCAAAAGCAAAATCTTTAATTTTATCTGTTGCTTGGTCCAAGATACCATTAGGTTTTCCATTAAAACAATGAGTCAAGACATCGCCTTTAGACATATGTGCTAAAATTTCATCTAATTCTGGCGGTGCTGAACCAATATGCACCATTAAAGGCAAGTTATTATTGTCTTTTTGGATTTTTTTAGCCATTTCTAGTGGTGTGATTCCGTTGTCCCCAATGACTGTTTTACTCATACGAGCTTTGATTCCTACAACAAAATCTGGTAGTTCAGTTAATGCTTTATGGACTAACTCTTCTTTGATTTTACTTAAATCAGCTAGTTCATCTTGCTCAACAATTCCCCATTTTGAAATATTAATTAAAGCATGTACATTGGTTTTTGCTTCTTTGGCTAAGTCATAAAATTCATGGATATTTTCTGCGCCTGTAGTTCCTGCATCTATTACCGTTGTTACGCCTTTTTTGACACCAATTTCATCTGGAAAATCATAATACAAAGTCATTTTCTCGAAACAATGAACATGATCATCGATCCAACCTGCTGATAAATATGTGTCAGCATCTAATTCAATCAATTGTTTACTCTCTGCTTCGATTTTATCTGCAACTTTTGCGATTTTTCCAGCGTTAATGGCGATTTCTATTGGTTTACCATCAATGGTTTGCCCATTTTTTATAATTAAGTCGTAACTCATCTTATCCCCTACTTTTCTTTAAATCTAAATTTTGTCCAGGGTTTTACAAAATCCAACAACAACAATTCTTTCTCTGTTATTTGACCTACTTTATTTTTACGGTCATCTGAATGCGGCTGTAAAACAACCTGTAATTCATTTTTATACTTTCCAAATCCATCATTACCGATCACAACATCACCCACTTGAAACTCTAGCGTATTGTCATGTGCTGGATTGGCTTTATCTTTATATTTTTTACGAACTTCCGTTGAGCGAACCACCTGATCTGTGATGTCACCCCGACGAAAATGTTGCTCAGTTAAAGTGATTTCTTTTTCAACCTCACTAGCCTCATCAGTAAATTCAATTGCCAATTCAAGTTGATAGCGATTTAAACTGCCTAATAATTCCAACTCTTCATCGGAGGCATACGCATTACCAATAATCACATCATCGATCAAGCCTGTCGCAAACAAATGTTTTGCTTGAACTTCCACTGGTAAATGGCGATGTAATTCAAGTGTAGGCAATCCGTCATTTACATCCCAAGGACCAATTGTCCCCGCTTGAGAATTGATAAACGCCGCAGTCCGAATCCCATGTTTTTTAAAGCGAACACTGCATCTTTCAAAGAAATCATACGGTAAAGCTGTGCCTTCCTGCGGGTAAAAATTATGACATCCATATAAAAATGGAACATTCGCCTCATACGTCAAAATATTATCCAAATAAGCCACATCGTTACTCATGTTCAACTCAATCGCCAAATCAAATGGATTAAACGTCAACTTGGCTTCTTTATTTCCATCAAAACCAGCATCTAAACGAATACCGTCAGCTCCAGTTTCATAAAAGAAGGTCAAATCATCATATGAAATTTCCAACTCATCAAAAATATTCGGTGCTACATCTAAAATCGTTTCATAACCTAAATCTTTTGCATAAGCGATCAATGATTTGAATTTTTCTTTTACAACTTCTTTGCCTTCCGTTACTTCTAACATACTCATAAAAATTCGCGAAAAGCCACATTCACTGGCTTTTTTTAAATAAGCTTTATCTCTATCTATCTCACTGTGATCTGGGTAAACAGATACACCTAATGCTCTTTTCATTGTTTTTACCCTCGCTTTATATGGTCGAATTTATTACGATATTTAAAAGAAAGTACTGAGCTACAAAAAATGGTCACAGTTCCCACTATAAATATAGGCTGTATGACTAAGATTCCAATCACAATCGAAACAAAGATCAAACCAATTGAACCAATACATAAATGAAGTAACCGTAAATCAGTTAATTTTGCAGGTAGCCATTTTCTTTCAATTATTACTTGACTAAGAATAAAAAATACAATAAACCAAATTATCATGACCTTAATCACCAAAGAGGATAGTAATGTTACTACCCTCCCTCTCTTCTTAATTAAACAGCGGCTTTTGCTTTTTGTTCCGCTGCCAACTCTTCTGCTTCTTTATCTAACTGTTGTTTTTCATATACTTTGAAGAACGGGTAGTAGATCGCCAAAGTAATCGCGAAATTAACACAGACAAGAATTGCTGCTGGAACGCTCCAATTTGTACTCATCCAAGCGGCGACCGGCGCAGGTATTGCAAATGGTAAACGAGCGGCCATCATTGGAATCAAATCTGTCACTGTTAAGAAATAAGAAAATGTTGTTGTGATCAGTGGTACTACGATAAATGGAATCCCTAAAATTGGGTTCATTACGATCGGTGTACCAAAAATCACAGGTTCATTAATATTGAATAATCCTGGTAAGAAGGACAAACGTCCTAAACTTTTCAAGTAAGTTGATTTAGAAAACATCATTAAAACGACTAAAGCTAGTGTTGTACCGGCACCGCCGATCCAAATAAACCATTGTAAAAATTGTTCCGTAAAGATATTTGGTAAATTATGAACAGAAGCACCTTCTTGAAAGGCAAGTGTATTTTCAGCAATCGACATATCCCAGAATGGTCTGATAACAGGTCCCATGATTGCTGGCCCGTGAATCCCTAAAACCCAGAAGAAACAGATCAAGAAGACTGTCAATAATCCACCAAACAAACTATTTCCTGCTAATGTATCTTTTAGCGGCATCAACAATGTACTTAAGAATCCATTCAAATCAAAACCAATAACATGACGAATCACCCAGAATAGTAATAAAATCACAGCACCTGGAATCAAAGCAATAAACGAATTTGACACTTCTGGCGGAACGCCATCAGGCATTTTTATCGTAATGTCTCTTTGAATAAAGAAGCGATAAATTTCAACAGAAATCAGTGCGGTCACGATTGCACCAAACAACGAAGCTGAACCTAAATTAGCTAAATTGACGTAGCGTCCAGCACCAATAACATCTTTGACATCTTCAAAAACTCTTGTTGGAGGAGCAGCTGTTACTAAAAAGGCCATCACCGCTAAGATCCCACATGTTAAAGAGTCCAACTTATAACTATTTGCCAAAGAAGAAGCAATCCCAAATGTCGCATACAAAGCCAACAATCCCATCGTATAACGTGAAGGAATGTCCAAGACTGCCTGATACGGTTCAATAAACTTCGTATACGAGTCAATCGGAATATTTTGGAACACTGTAAAAAACGCACCTACGATCGTCAAAGGCATAGTTGCAATAAGCCCTTTTCTAATCGCAGTCATATGACGCTGCGAGCCAAATTTATTAGCAATCGGCATCAATTTTACTTCCATCCACTGCACAAAACCATTCATTTCTTTTGTCCTCCGTTCAAAAAATTAGTATGAATAAAAAGTCGAATTATTTCCCATTCATAATAACATGGTAACATTATAATGTAAACGGTTTTCAAAAGAAAAGTGCAAGATTATTGAAGTTTAGCTTGGTAAATCTACCGGGAAAATTGCACCAAAGATCATTGCGCCTAAAATCGCACCACCAGCAATTGGTTTTTTCCATACATAGAAAATAACTGCGCCAATAATTGAACCGATCCCGATTGGGGCAGACGCGCCACATGCACTAATGATGATCAATGGACCTAAGAAACGACCTGACGCATTACCTGCGCCCATCATCACATCTGCGCCAAAAGTAGAATTTGATTGATTGATCGTAAATTTACGAATCATAATAATAATTCCACCAATAACGATTCCAAGAAGCATACCCGTTAATAATGACAAGCTAAAGTTTGTAAGAGGTGCTTCAATCCCCATGCTCAAAAGAATCGCTGGAACACCAATCCCAACACCTGTTAAGATCGCACCGCCAATATCTAAAATCCCCACCAGTGAACCTTCTAAAATACGAGCAAACAAGAAACTTGCGCCAAATGCAGCGGCTGCTCCATATGATCCGCCATCCATTCCGGCTTTTAACATCGCAACAATTGCCACTTCATTAAATGCCCCAACACCATAAACAAAATACATATGGGTTCCAGCAAACACACCTGCTGACAATAGACCAACTAAAATTGGAAATGACCAATCAGCAAACCAAAAATTCTTTTTTCCTTCTAACTCTACTATTTCATCCATTACAGTTTCCTCTCTTTCTATTTAAATTATTTACCGATACTGAAAACATCATGCATGTTTTCCAACCAACCAGGAATTTGTAAACGGAAGCTTTCGATCATTTGTAAATCGAATCCGCGGAAAAAAGCACTGAATACAAATAATAGAATAACTGCTGCCATCATACTTTTAGTTACCTTATTCCAGCCAATTTCATCGACACCTTTACCAATTAAAATCCCTAAAACAACACCAGGAACAGCATTGCCCATAATCATTGTTGCAAGACCACCGAAAATCGTTGCCCATAAACCTGAACGTTTTCCAGCATCAATTGCTGCTAACCAAAATAGTACTGGCATCACTGTGTTGATCAATAAATTTGCAGCTGGTACTAAAACTGCCACAGCTGTAACTTGTAATGACTCTGGAATTGCAGAAGCTGTTGTATTCAAGAACGCTACAAGCAACATCCCAATCACTGCACCTGAAATCCCCATTTTCTTAGGATTATGCATAGTTTCAGCAACATTTTTATTTTTTACTAATAATGCAGCGGCTGCCCAGTTAGGAATAACACGGTGATCCACATCTTGTGTAAATGCACCCGCTCCAACAGTTGATGCCCAAGCATTGAAGAAGAATCCTAATCCAAATGAGAAATGACTAGCCGCATCTCCTTCACAAGCATTCATCTCACCTAATGTTCTAAATGCACCTAATCCTTGTGTACTTGGTGCATGGAACATTCTTGCTGCCCCTGCTCCTGCTGCAAATCCAACTAATCCCCCAATCAATAACGACTTGAGTAAAACAACTAACACGTCCATTTAATTTGCCTCCTTATGCATTCTTTTTTTCTTGCTAAAAGGGATGGGAAGACCATTTGGATCGGCAACTCTTTTTTCAACAAACGGAACAGTTTCCATCTCGATCAAAGTGATTTCTACTTCAACATCCAGCAACACACGATAATCTGCGCGCGTACGAGGTAAAAAGAAAAAGAAGAATCGTTCCGTAAATGTTTCTTGCTCTGCTTTAACAATTTGAATATCAAGCGGCTCAATGCGCACAATCACATCATTTTTTTCTTTCAGTACACGATTGTGGATTTGGTTCAACGCATTTGCAAACGCCAGATTCTTTTCTTTCCCAGTCCCCTCGACTTGAATGATCTGCCGTTGTTTCGTTGTTACTTTTTCCATTGGACTTTCCTCCCCATAATTTAAAAGCTGAACAGGCTAGCCTGTAAAGCCAAATGTTTCAAATGATTATCCGTTCTTTTTCACATATGCTTCAACGATTCGTTTGCCTAATTCTTCTTGATCCATAAAACCAAAACCTAAAACTGTTTTTCCATCATTGATTGCAGTCACACCTTCATCGATTGAGCGCATGCCGTGACGTTCTGGATAACCATATTTTGTAGCTGCTGTTAACGCTCCTGCACCGCCGCTTCCGCAAAATGAAATACCTAAATCAGCATTTTCTTGCTGCATCACATCACCTAAACGCATATCTGCACCCATACCTGGAACAACGACAGCTTTTCCTCCTGCTGCTTCTACACCTTTTGCAACATTTTGACCTTTACCTAAACGATCTGCGATTACTACTGTTACCATTATTAATTCCTCCAATTTTTTTATTTAAAAGCTGATAATCAATGCTCCAGCTCTTCTTTCTATCCTTCGTTTTGTCTTGCTGCTTCAAAATGAATCGATAAAACATACATTTCATCTTGGGGCAGATTTCCAATGTGCTGAACCACTTTATCAGCAATCATCAATGCTTCTTTTGAGACTTCTTCAAACATTACTGGATCAACACCAGACATTTTTTCATCTGCTTTCGATCGCTTGATCATTTCATTGACATGATTGATCAAGATCGTCCATTGTAATTCCGTTGGTTGGATAGCTTGTTCTATTAATAGCTCACTGATTTTTTCTAATGATGCTTCCAACTCTACTTTATAAGGACTCTCGTCAATTATTTTTTGAGCATCGTCATTTAACTTCATACGTGCTCCTCCTCTCTTATATAATTCAATAAAGCAGTGATTTCTGCTTGATTAACCATTAAATCATTTTTGGCAAAAATCTGTTCGATTTGCCCGACTAATTCTTGCTGGGCTAATAAGGTTTCTTTCACAATATTTCCTTCATTCTCGTACTGGCTGTCAAAGGTGATTCGATGAACCATCAACATCACATGAAGTAAAAATGCTTCTTTATACTCTTGCGTCAGCTTTTCAGCAAACGCTTTAAGTAACTCTTCATAAATCACGTAGGTCCGTACCAGAATATCTCGGCTTTCAGTTTCGATTCCTTGTTTTTCTTTGATTTGCTGGCGAGGAATCAATCGTGGGACTTTTCCTGATTGCGTATGTGTCAATATTTTATTGACTTCCTCTTGGATACTATGAATGTCTGCATCTGTCGGCAATGGATTGACTTTGATAAATGGCCGATTAACTATTTCTATCGGAAAAATACTCAAAACCAAGTCTGGATTTTTTTCTTCTATAACATCCACTGCATTCAAGACTGAAGCAAACCCTGCAATTTCAACATTAGAAACTTCTTCTAAAATTTTTTGTTCGATAAGACTGGTTACGCCTAACCCAGTCGAACAAACATAAACGATTCGTACCACATTGACTTCATGCAGATTTTTTTCATAAGCAACTAAAAAGTGCAAAGCAATATAGGCAATAAACGAATCATTGATCAGTAACGCTGATCCGACGATATCACTTTGACTGGCATGTTGAATAGCTGAAAATAATTGCGGATACTTTGCCTTGATATCATCTACAAAAGGATTATACTCATTAATAAACAGATGCTTTTTCGTTAAACGTAAGGATAAATGTGCGAACAGATTCGTAAACAGCTGCTGATCTCGATAAAAAGGAAAATTTATTTCTTCTGAAACATCTTTGATCAACTCTCCTGTCAAACCAACAATATCCTGCTGATTATTTGCTACAAATACATCACTGTAAATATAAAAATACTCATCTGCCAAAAGCGGGAGCTCATAATGATCGAACACTTTCTTCATCAATAAAAATGGTAATTCCTGTTTTTGCTGCAACATTTTTTGGTTGGTCAACATCTTATAACCACCAACTGTGTGATGCAACTGCATTCTCGAAGCTGCGATGGCCACCCGTAAGGTGATTGAAAGAATCTCTGCGTAATTAAATTGATCAAATAGTGAAGGATCTAAAAGATTTGTCATTTCTTTCAGCGCAACTTGATAGATTTTTTGAAAAATTGTATTGACGCCAACATGAACTTCCTGCATTTTTTTCTGTTGTCCAGATTGAACAAAGTAGCTCATGATTTGATAGATATCATATTCCGTTATTTCTTTTTGGGTTATGAATTCCATCAATAAACGTATTTTACTTTCTTTACCATTGATTGAAAATCCCTGACGACTTTGACGATTTAGTACAAGATCATAAACCTGAATCTGTTCTTCTACACGATCTAAATCACTGATGATTGTATTTCTACTGACTTGCAGATCATCCGCTAACTCTTGAGAGGTTAAACTTTTCGAGGCCAGCAACAAGCGAAAAATCAGTTGATTCACTCGTAATTCTTGATCTGGATACGTTTCAAATCTTTCCACTTCGATAATTTCATTTTTTAGAGTCAACCGTTCTGAATCCGGTATCTCTAGCCAAATCCCTTTATTTCGGCGCGTCTGCAGTACAACATTTTGTTCTTTGAACCAATCTCTGACATTATCTAAATCATATTTGATTGTCCGAACACTAACATGGAAGGTCTCTGCCAACTCTTTTGTTGTAACACTGTCTTCTAAATCTAAAAGCAACAACAAGATTTTTATTTCTCGTTTTGATAAGTGCAGTGACATCCTACTCACCAACTTTCTTTCCCTTACACTTGAACTATAGCTTGATTTTTATTGCATAACAACACAAAAAAGTTGCACTTACACAAGTGCAACTTTCTTAGTATACTATTTTATTTGGAAATTTCACATTCCTTTATTCGTTATTTTATAGTATGCATCCACAGCTTTCCAAGCGTGAATACTGGGTTTCCCTGCTTTGTTTTAGTGCAATCTAAATTATCTAATATAAAATATTTCTTTGCACCAATTATCTATTTCCATTTTTGACAACAGATTAATATAACAATACAGCTGCCATGCTATTGCATTGCACAGCAAAAAAGAAGACCGAAGTCTTCTTTTTTACCACAGTATTTATAAAAATAAATAGATAACATCTTCTCCACAAAAATATTTATCCGACACGCCTACATCCGGTAGGTATGATTTAACATATGTGCCTCTGTTGTTTTGTCAATCACTAGCCGTCAAAACGGAACAGCCGAAGCTATCTGATTGAGTCAACTCGTCGCATGAAGATACTTTAACATAGATAAAACACGATTGCAACTTCTTCTACGATTTACTTATCTTCTTTCAGCCACTCAGTATATAACTGATCCATTAAACTTACAGTGTCCAATGTCATACGCTTTGTCATCACAGGACTTTCCAACAAGCCTTTTTGCAGGCAGTCGTTCACATGATCCACTTCAAAAACAAATTCGCTTTCAAAGTCACCATTCAATATTGTAGAATGTCCTTTCTCATCATAAATAAAGGCTTGGTTCGTCTTCCAAAAATAAGGGATTTCTATTCGACCCTTTTCACCATAAATCGTCAGGTTACTAGGAATGTCTAATTTCACTGAGATAAAAATATTACCTAGTACTTGATTTTGAAACTTCAAAGCCAGATTCACTTGGTCATCCGTTGTACCTTTTTTTCTCGTAACACTTCCATGGTATTCATCGATCGGCTGATCAAGCATAAATTGCATATACTGCAAAGGATAACTGCCTGATCCATGTAGCGCTCCACCGCCAGCATCCAATGAATGAAACCAACTGATATGATCCACACTAGGATACGCCGTCACCGACTGAATCCAACGTATGTCACCAATTTGATTTTGCTGGATTGCTTTTTTGACCTGTAAACTAATTGGTAGAAAAACCGATTTTTGTGCTTCCATTAAGAAACAGCCATTTTTTTCTGCTAATTCAAAAAGTTCTTCTGCTTGGTCAATTTTCAAAGTGAACGGTTTTTCAACTAAAACATGCTTGTGATGCATCAATGCCATTTTAGCAGCTTCATAGTGCCCTTTATTGTAGGTAGCTACGTAAATGACCTCTACTTGATCATCTTGACATAATTCTTCATAGCTTCCATAGGCTTTAGAAATTCCTAATTTTTCTGCCATTTGATTTGCTTTATCCAAACTACGTGAGGCAATTGCTATCGCTTCTCCAGCTCTACTTTTTTTGATTCCTTCTACAAATCTAGGAACGATTTGAGCTGTACTTAAAATCCCATAGCGAATTTTTTTCATCTCCCTCAACTCCTTTGACTATACTATAGCCATAAATTCTGAAAAATTCAAAAAATTCTTTATGCTCCATTTTATTGATTAGACAAAAAAAGAGGATAAAACATACCCTAATCTCAGAATTTGTCTTGTCCTCTATTCTCAATTATTCAAAAAAGCATATTCGCGAATCGTTCGGTTTAACTTGTCGTACAACCCTAGTTTTTCAATCCATTATTTACGAATATTTATGTATATCTTTACCTATGTACTACTCCCATTTAACGAATACCAATACTTATTTTCAGTGCTTGGTTGACCTTCAGCATATCCTCTTCATGTAACTGACAAATTTTGTGAAGGATTCGTTCTTTATCCAGCGTTCGGATTTGTTCTAGTAATACCAGTGACGGTGTCATTCGATCGTCATGAGGTATATCCACTTTGACCTGCGTTGGCTGCATTTTCTTATTCACATTCCTAGTAATAGGTGCAACAATCAACGTTGGACTAAATAAGTTCCCCTTATTATTTTGAATAATTAATACTGGTCTAATTCCCCCTTGCTCTGAACCAACAACAGGCGAGAGATTTGCATAAAAGATTTCTCCCCTTCGCATCATAATACTTTATCACCCCTAACTAACAAAAACTTCTTCCGTGTAAATTATATCATGCTTTTATAGTAAAATTTTTCAATATTTTGTACCAACCACTGAAATATTTGATAATCTTTCAAAAAAGAGTATTTCATGAGAAAAAAATACTCAATAATTCTTATTTAAAAAACGAAATATTATCACTATATTTTTTTCATTTCCAAGCGTCATCCTTAGATAAAATCTATGTATATTTTATTCTTTTTTATAAAAATATGTCGATTATTTCATAGACAACTGTTTTAACGGGACTATAACCGACCCTATCTATAAACATTTATACTATATATATCCATTTGTATTTTATAAAAAAATAATATATATATTAAAATAAGTTCAACAAAAGATTAACCTACTTTAGTTGTCCATTCAAACAACAGTTTACCTCTCACCAAACTTTTATAAAAAAAACTTTGTATTTTTTGTAAAACAACAAAGAAGTCAGGAGATCTTGACCTCCTGACTTCTTTGTTTATAACTATTTTTCTATTTTTGGAGACATGCTTTTTGAGTCGCTTTCTTTCTCAGTACCATTTTCGGATGGAGATTTAGGTGTATAATTTGATGCTCCAGCTAAATTGCCCAAGCTAATATCCAAGTTAACAGTATAGTCTAATGGTATATATAAATTATAAGCACTCATTCCAACTACTGTCCCTTTCGGCTCTGCAGAGTCAACATATCGAACGGTATATTTAATATTGGCTCCTTTTGATTGAAATTCGTCATAAAATTGTTTTTGCAAATCGCCTTCTAGTGTACTTCCCCTTAAATCTTTGAGATAAGGTTGACCAGCAGAATAGTAGACATTGACTTTCAACTCATCTTTACTCGTCAACTGCGTTCCTGCTTCAACGCTTTGAGAAATCAATTGTCCGTAAGCAACATTATTTGTGAAAACACTTTTAGACTGGACTGTCAGACCCTCTACTGCAGTTGCCGCTTCTTCTTGTTTATATTCAGCGAAGTTCGGCACAGTATATCCTTTACCTAAAGAGACAGTCACCGTGATGCTATCTTTTTTAGCCACTTTTTGATCTTTGGCAATACTTTGAGAAATGATACTTTCTGCTGGAATTTCTGCTGAACTAGCCTCTTCATAGGTTACTTTTATATCGTTGGTTTTGGCCCAGCTTTCGACTTCAGTCTTCATTTTTTTTGTAAAATCAGGCACAGAAATATTTTTTTCAAAGGTTTCTTTGCCTTTAGAATAATACATGTTGGCTTTGTCTTTGCGCTTGTAATTTTCTTTTGTCACTTCTTTATTAACGATCTCAAAGCGGGCTGCTTTGCCTTTTTCCAAGGAATCACTGTACTCATCGATCAAAGAAATATTTTCAGCTTTATTATCCTTGATCCATTTTTCTACTTCTGCTTTTTTCATTGTCATAAAATCGGGCAGCTTCAATTTTTCTTCTGGATCAGCCCCCATACTTGATTCGATCGTTAATTCAGCACCTTTTTTGATTTTACTGCCTTTTTTTACTTTTTGCGAAATCACTTTATTTGCTTCTATCTTTTTACTGTACGTTTGATCCACTTTTAATTTCACTTTATTTTCAGTTGCCCAGGTTCGTGCTTCCGCTAAATCTTTCCCAGAAAAATCTGGGAGTGCAACATGTGTCATTTGGTAATAACCAAAATACAGGATACAAAGTGCTACAAAGGTCCCAATTCCGATCAGTAAAAATTTTTGTTTCCTTTTCTTATGATAGGTCGGGTCTATTTCTGTTCCATCTTCTGTCTGACTTCTTCGTGTTTGAGAAGTTCCTGCTTGTTCCGTTTCAAAAGAAGCAGAAGAACTATCAACTTTGGGCTCAGCCGCATTGACTGGTCCGAATCTTGTCTGTGGTTCACTTTTACTTTCACCAAAAGGTTTATTTGAGGGAGAACTTGTAGATTCCTGTTGAGGTGCTTCTTGTTTACCAGTGTCTTCCCGCAGCTTTTTTTCTTTGGTATCATCGTAATTGGATTTATTGAAATTAGATAAGAAATCACTCATTCAGCATCAACTCACCTTGCTTAAGAAAATAGGTTTTGTCTGATTGTTTTGCTATTTCATTGGAATGGGTAACAACAATCACACATTTATTATGTGTTTCAGCCAAATCTTTAAAGATATCCACGATTTCTTGTTCCATTCCTTCATCTAAATTACCTGTTGGCTCATCAGCAAGAATGATATCGACATTCGTTGCTAAGGCTCTGGCGATTGCAACACGCTGCTGTTCTCCCCCAGATAATTGGCCGACCAAACGATCAGCCTTGGCTTTATTGATACCGATATAGTCCAGTAAATTATACGCTACTTCACGATTATCCTTTGGCATATCATTGTCTGTGATCGACATCGCTACTAGAACATTTTCTAAAGCCGTTAAATAAGGAACTAGATTGTAACTTTGAAAAATAATACTGATATCATCTCTGCGATACTTTTCCAACCCAATTTTCTTAATATTTTGACCTTTATATAAAACTTCGCCAGATTTTGGTTCATCCAATGCACTAATCAAAGAAAGAAACGTTGTTTTTCCCGAACCAGATTGTCCTAAGATCGTATAAAATTGCCCTTGTTCAAAATTGATCGACGTATCTTGTAAAATCATTCGTCGCTTGTCTCCATCTTGATAAAAGTAGCTTACGTTTTTTGTTTGTAAAATTGTCATATTGGTTTCCTCCTACATCATGATTTTCTTTGGATTCAACCGTAAGACATAAGTCAAAGGTAAAATCGCAGACAATAAAACTGTGCTTAATCCTGCAATCAAGAACGTCACAATATAACTAATTGAGAATTTTACTTCATAAGCACTTGATACGTCTTCCGTCGTTAAGGTTGGCATATTAGTGGAACCACCAACCATCATCGTACCACCTTGACTTGCTGCATCTCCAGTTTGTGAAAATGCATCGCTGGCAATCAGAGATTCTGAGACCATTTTCCCAAGAATATTTCCTGTAACTAAAGATAGACACATAGCAACTAAACTAATTAGCAACAATTCAATCAGTATTTGCTGCATGACTTTTGCTCTTGTTTCACCTAATGATAAATAAATACCTAATTCATGTTTACGATCACGTAAGAAGAGGATGACCACTAATGAAATAATCAGTAAAGTAGCGCCAATCGCTAAGAGTACTACATAGCCGGATATTTGAGACATTTTCTTGAACGTACCACCTACTTGATCATATTGATCGGTAGAAGCAGTTAACTTGTAGCCTTCTGGAATCAATGATTTGGCTTCTTCTTTAAAGGCATCGACATCTTCTGGTGTTTTCAGCACATACACAGGCGTGATTTGATTCATATCGTCCACTGTCATCTCTGTACCATCTGTTTTTTTATAACGATCTGGAATCAATTCTTTCCCTTTTTCAAATTCTACTTTGTTGATATTCATCACAGCGTCATTTGGCATGTAAATCGTATTGAACTGCTCTGTTTCCATGAATTGCTCTTCGATACCTTTTTGATCTTTTCCGTCTGATTTTTTCTTTTCAATACTTGTAGGCTCAAATATACCAATAATTTCTACAGGGTGGTCTTGAGAAGCTAACTCTTCCATCGATCCATCTTGTTTAAAATCCATTACTGAGCTATCTAGCACTACTTTGTCCCCTACATTGAAACCATTCGCTTCTGCTAATTTCTTGGAGATGATTGCAACATCTTTACCACTGTTGATTTCGTCTTGCTTAAACGTTCGACCTTCAACTAGATTTACTTTTTTGTCTTTAAAATCCAGTGGTTCTAGTAAATTATTTCCTTTAAGGCTCAGTGTTTTCGGCATACCGCCCATAGTCGACGCATTTTCCATTTCATAGGTTTTGATTTTTTTCACAAAAAGACTTGTCTTCACGTTATAGTCAAATTCTTTTACGTATGGAGATTCACCCATTTTTTTAATGTCATCCACTTTTAAAGCAGAGGGTGAAAAGGATTGACCTTCGTCCATCATCTTTTGATAATCCATCTCGACACTGACTGTGGCACCTAGATCATGTTTGATTTTCTTTTCGACATTTGCGGTAGATTGCTGAATCGCGATCGATCCTGCAATCACATTGCCTAATATAAAAATAACTGCAAATAAAATAACTGATTTTCCTTTTCTTCTTACAACACTGCACAGTGCTCGATTCCAATAGTTCATATATTCTTCCTTCCTACTTAAAACAATGAAGAATTAACTTAGACAAATACACCACACTATTCAGTTGAGTCAACAACAAGCTTTGATATATGCTAAAGCTTATCCTGTTCTACATTGTCTTTGATAAATGATAGTTTTCCACCATTCAATCCCCACAATTCATCAACATATTCAGCAATTGCTTTTGATTGCGAGCTGATGATGATACACTTATTTTCATTTTTTGCGTATATACGTATGTACTCCATGACTATGTCTAATGAAAGTTCGCTTAACGATGCAACAGGTTCGTCGATCAAGACGATTTCAGGATTATTAACTATTGCTTTGGCCAAATAAACCCGTTGCTGATTGGAAACAGATAATTTTTTGATTTTTCGATTTGCTATCTTCTCATCGATTCCTACTTTTTTTAGAGCATTATAAAAATAATCGTTTCCTTGTGTAATAGAACTTGAAGTACACAATTTAAGTGTCGACAAAGCTGTTTCATTTGAAAGTACATTGTACTGTTGAAAAACGGTGCCAATCTCATGCCGCCGATAATTGTCTCGATCGATGTTCTCCAAGTTTTGGTTTTTAAAAAAGATTCCGCCTGAATTGACCTTATCAAGTCCTGCGATAAGTGCGAGTAAGGTGGTTTTTCCTACTCCACTCTTTCCTAAAATGCCATAAACCTTCCCCGAAGAAAAATTGATCGTTATATCATCCAACACAGTCACATTGTTTTTCTTATGCGTATATATTATATTTTTAAGAGAGAGAGTCATCACTCGTCTAAATTCCTTTCTAACAAAAATTCAATTGGTTCAAATTTAAAAACTTTATAGCTGTCAATGGAAATGATCGTAATCAAGAATAAGATAGTAATTCCAACAATAGTGATGAAAGAATCAGCATTGAGCACCATAGGAATAGACGTTATGGATTCATTTTTGTCGCTAGCCACTATATTAAATAGCTGATCGACATTTCCCGTTAGTCGTTTTTGACTTCCTAATAACCAATCAGCAATCGGCTGTACGAACCATTTTGCAGCCACGAATGATAAACTAAAACTAAAAAACGCAACTATCATCAATTCAATCGCTCGACTATTGATTATTTGCTTTTTGGTTATTCCGATATTGCGCAACACATAAATTTCTGTTTGCCTTTGTCTAAATGTCCGAATTGAAAATAATGCTAAACCAAAGTTGCCGAAAATAAAGAAACCTAACAGAATTGTGCCAGCCAGTGTTTCCATTCCATTAACGGGACTTAAAAATAGTTGCATATTCGCTTCATTGGTCATAACTTGATACTCATTAGGCAAGCCATTTGTTTTCATCTCTTTTAAAAATTTATCAAAGGTATCCATGCT
Organism: Enterococcus sp. DIV0212c; assembly: GCF_017377505.1. Taxonomy (GTDB): domain Bacteria; phylum Bacillota; class Bacilli; order Lactobacillales; family Enterococcaceae; genus Enterococcus_L; species Enterococcus_L ikei. Next base: position 285,244 of record NZ_JAFREN010000004.1, read on the forward strand.
TTTTAGTTCATACGATACGCTGTTATAACCAAAATGATCAAACTCTTTCATAGCATGCAAGGTTTCCCAATTCGTAAAAATATCATTCCCACGAGCACTCATAAGTTGAGTTGTTACAGTAGATTGGTCTTGTTCATTCGGTTGATACATTCCGGCAATCACCAGCGTCTTTTTCTCCTTTTTTTCATTTCCTGTTAAAACAACTTGAATCGAATCTCCTATTTTAAGCTGATTCAACTGAGCAAACTCACTACTGACTAAGCATTCGTTGTGTTTTAGGTCAGTGCTTCCTGAGCTGATTTTCATCCCGTTTTCAGTGAGCTCTTTTATAAGATCAGCAGATTCACCACTAAACCAATTAGCTATTGATTGATAATAGTTGTTTTCAATTTTAGTATCCTCAAATTTTTGAAACTGGACTGAGGTTGGGGGTGCAATTGTTTTTAACGTTTCAAATGAAATCGGAGCGTTACCAATCATTTTCATTCCATTTACATACTTAGACTCTCCAAATTTGACATATTGTTCTTTTGTTAGTTTTTTTTCATGCGATAAATTACTTAAATCTGGTTCTAGAATCGTTACTAGGGTCATAAACTTCTTGCTGTAATTTTCTGTAAATAATTTAGCAGAAGTATAGATAGTATCTGTGAGCATTGCTCCTAAAATTAAAAGAAGTAACATGATACCAACTAGTAAATAATTCCAAATATGTTTTCTAAGATTTAAGAAAGCATGTTTAAAGACGAATATAATCTTGCTCTCCTCCTTTCTTGAACCTACAATACCAAACCAATTGTTAACTGAATGTTAACTTTCACCAATTTGTGGAAATGATAGATAAAAAGTAGAGCCCTGATTTTGGTTACTTTCAACATAAACAAAACCTTTGCATAAGTCACAAACATGGGAAACAACGGATAATCCGATACCATAACCATCTTGTTTTAGTCCGTTGATTCGATAATTATGATTAAAAATCGTTGTGTGTACTTCTGGATCGATTCCTTTGCCATGATCTTTAATCTCAACAATAACACTGCCTTTTCGGTTATTGACAGAAACTTCTATCGGCTTGCCGTTACCGTATTTGATTGCATTATCTACTAAATTTGATACTGCTCGATAGATCCAACGGTTTTTGCCTAAAATCAGGGTCGACTCGATTTCATCAAATGTAAAGGTGAGCTTTGGATAACTTTTACGATATGTATCACACACTTCTGCACAGATCAATGAAACATCCACACGTTCACTCATCGCTTCTTCCGTGCTGTTTGAAAGAGTTAAAATATCATCGATACTATCAGTTAGGCGATCTAAAATATGTAGATTACCGGTTTCGTTTTGTTCAAGTTCTAAATTAGCTCTCAAAATCGCAATGGCATTTTTCTGTTCATGCGTAAGATAACTGCTGAGCCTTTTATAATCTTCTAGATTCCCATCAAATTTATCTTTTAGCTGTTTAAATGCTTTAGCGACGGATTTATCTTCAACTTTATCTTCTGAGAATTTTTCTAAAAACTGTAGATCATGAATAATCGAAACCATTTGCTTCGTATAGATCCGTCGGAGAACAAACCATAAAGTCATAGTCAGCACTAAAATAGCCGAACACACTGCTAAAATGATCATTGGTAAATACTTTAATAAACTATTTAAATAAATATCATCCAGCGCTTGTGTACTGACTAATTCAGATGCTTTAAGTTCCACAGATGCTGCTGGTTGTGCTTGGGCAATTGTTTCATTTGCATCGTTTACAATATAAATAGCCGAACCAATCGATTGACCGATATTCAGTGAACTCCAGTTACTTTTTACTGCAAAAAATCCACCACTGATAATCAAAATAACAAAAAAAGCAAAGGTCAACACCGTTAAACTGATTTTAAAATTTACTCGCATAATTGATATCCTTTCGCTCGAATCGTTTTAAGTAGTTCTTTTCCAGAAGCTTGGGCAAGTTGTTTTTTTAACCTAGCAAGATGAACACGCAAGACAGAAGAAAATGGATCAAAATTTTCATCATAGACATGTTCGGCGATCACTTCTGTGGAAACGACCGCTGGATGCTGCTGGGCAATACATAATAAAATATCGAATTCTTTTGGTTTTAACACGACTTCTGTATTCCCATAACGAACAAAACGCTTCACGGGATCAATCATCAATTGATTGATCTGGATGTGAGGTGAGGTCCGTCCGTGGAAACGTCGAATAACCGCACGAATGCGGGCAATTAATTCTAATAATTCAAATGGTTTTACTAAATAATCATCCGCCCCGAAATCAAGTCCTTTTGCTCTTTCTTCGATTTCATCTCTCGCTGTAATAATGATAATTGGACTATCTATATTGGATTCTCTTAAAAAATTTAAAATCGATAACCCGTCTTTATCAGGTAAATTCAAATCTAATAAAATAGCATCATAGTTATTTACGTAGGCTTTTTCTTCTCCTTCTAGTCCTGAAAAAGCCAGATCAACTAAAAATTTTTCTCTTTCTAATCCCTTTTTTACTGACTTTGCCAGTTCACGATTGTCCTCAATAATTAAAATTCTCATTTAACACGATCCTCTCTTAGGTAACGGATGTCCTCGTCAATAGTTATCTCATAAGATACTATACCTAAGAATGATTTGTCCATGTTTCCTTTTGCCACACTAAAATAAAATAACAAAAAAACAGCAATTGTATTCGATGAATGCAAATACAACTGCTGTTTTTTTAGTATTCATTTATTTATACTTCATTTAAGATACTTGCTACTTTTGTAGTGATCAAATCAATAGCCACATGATTTTCTCCACCTTCTGGAACGATCACATCTGCATAACGTTTCGTTGGTTCGATAAATTGATGATACATTGGTTTAACAACTGTTAGATATTGTTCAATAACAGAATCTAATGTTCTGCCGCGTTCTTCCATATCCCGTTTGATTCTGCGGATGATGCGGATATCATCATCTGTATCCACATATAACTTAATATCCATCAGCTCTCTTAATCGAGTATCTTCCAAAATCAAGATGCCTTCTAAAATAATAACTTCTTTTGGTTCTTGAATAATAATGTCAGAACTCCGAGTATGCGCAACATAATCATACACTGGTTTTTCAATCGTCTCGTAGTTGATCAATTGTTGTAAATGCTCGATCAACAAATCCGTATCAAACGCAAATGGGTGATCATAATTAGTTGTTAATCTTTCTTCAAAACTCAGATGGCTTTGATCTTTATAATAAGAATCTTGTTCCAACATCATGATAGAATGATTGGGAAAATGATTGAAAATCGCCCGACTGACACTAGTTTTCCCACTGCCGGAACCGCCAGTAACACCAATCACGATTGGTTGAGTATTTTTCATTCAACGAAACCTCTCTCTTATATGTAATAGTCATAATAACCTTTTTCTATTATAATAGAAACGAGCCAGAAAGCCACCGTTTTATCCATATTTTTTTAAAATCTGTTGATTTTATGCCAAGCCTTATAGAAAGGAAAAAATAGTATGATTATTAGAGACATTCAAGAACTTCAAAAAATTCACTATGACTTATTACTATTAGCCGATCCAGCCCAAGATTTAGTAGAAAACTATGTCGCACGCGGTTTATGTTTTGAAGCTATTTTTAAGGAGAGCATCGTAGGTATTATAGTTTTACTTCCCACAAGACCAGAAACTCTGGAAATCGTCAATGTTGCTGTCTCTGAAAAGAATCAAGGGCAAGGTTTTGGTGGGAAATTGATTCAGTTTGCACTATCTCATGCTAAAGCTAATCATTACAAAACAGTGGAAATTGGTACTGGAAGTACTAGTTTTGGGCAATTATACCTATATCAAAAATGTGGATTTCGCATGACAGGAATTGATCGCGATTTTTTCCTCCGTCATTATGAAGAAGAAATCATCGAAAATAAGCTTGTTTTAAAAGATATGGTGCGATTGAGTATTGATATATAAATAGAGGATGGGACAGAAGAGATTACTTCTGTTTCCACCCTTTATTCGTAGTTAGTATGTGAAACAAAAGTGCTTTTTACTTTTGTCCCACACACCGTTTTTTATTATTCCAAAATACTAAAAATATCGTCTAAACGACTGATTTCATACGTTGGTTGAATCGCTTGTGTTGCTGGTTGTTTCGATGGATTTAGCCAAAGTGTTTGAATCTCAGCTAAATTACCTCCCTGAATGTCTGAAGCTAGTGAATCACCAATAATCAATGTTTTTTCCCGCTCAAAATTAGGAATCCGCTCAAACACATGATCAAAATATTCTTTCATTGGTTTTTGATAGCCCACTTCTTCTGAAACAAAGATGTCGTTAAAAAATGTGGCCATATTTGAATCGTTTAGTCGTTGATATTGTGTTTTGGCTACGCCGTTTGTCACAATATACAACTCATAATCTGGCTGAAGTCGTTCAATGATTTCTTTACTATTTCCTAACAAATCATGTCCTTGACCTAAATGATAACGATATTGCTCTCCCATTTTCTTGCCATCTACTATTTTATTCAACTGAGCAAATAGTAAGCTGAAGCGCGTATCCGTAACCGTTTTTTTATCTGTTTTTCCTTGCTCAAAATCACGCCAAAGCTGACTATTGATTTTTTTATAGGTTGCTTCTATTTCATCAGTCAAAGTTAATTCTTCTTCCTGAAAAAGTGCCTGTAATGCTTTTTTTTCTGTTAATTGAAAATCTAGTAATGTATCATCAACATCAAATAATAATGTTTTAAATTTCATGTTCCACACTCTTTTCTTTTTTATGAATAGTAAAATAAGGTAATAAGTTCTGTAATTCTTCTTGGTTTAAAGAACGATATTCACCTAAGCCAAGTGTTTGATCTAGCTGGATTGGTCCCATCGACAATCGTTTTAAATAGATTACTTTTTTACCTACAGATAAAAACATTTTCTTGACCTGATGGAATTTTCCTTCAGTGATGTCTAAGTATCCATGGCTTTCGTTTTTTCCTGAAGACAAAATCAGCAGTTCAGCTGGTTTACATTTTTTCCCATCATAAAACACAATCCCTTCCGCAAACGCTTTACAATCATGCGCTGTTAGCGGTTCGTTAACGATAACTTCATAGCGTTTTGAGACTTTTTTATGAGGCAATAATAATTGATAACCTAACTGACCATTGTCTGTAATCAATAGCAGGCCTTCTGTATCACGATCTAAGCGTCCAACAGGATATAATCCTGCCCGTCGATCACTTTCTTTGATTAAATCGATAACGGTTTGATGTTGAGCATCTTTCACTGCTGTCACTACCCCTTGAGGTTTATTCAGCATATAGTAAACATGCGTTTGTTGCTGAATTTTTTGATCTCCAACGAAAATATTTTGTAAGGCTGCATCTACATTTAAACTTTCGTCCATAATGATCTGTCCATCAACAGTGACTTGTTTACTGCGGATCAGAGCTTTGACTTTTCTTCTTGAGCCGATTTTTTCTTGTTCTAATAATTTATCTAAACGCATTTATTTTCCTCATTTCAAGTAATATTTTAGTATAAACATCGAAGAATGAAAAGGAAACAGAACAAGTAAACGGTTTATTTTTTGATAGAATAAACTTTAAGTAATATTTAAAAGACAACTCATCTTCTTTCACTTCCCTTGACTTAACTTTAGATTCGCGTTATGGTTGATATAGAAAGTGAATAAGGTTTCTCAAAAACAGCGTAATGACCTGGGAGAGAATAAGGTATCATATGGAATTTTCCCCTGGATAATTGTGCACAATTATTCGGGATTTTTTGTTTTTGTTGTTCGTTTGTAGAAGCTGCTTGTTCGTTTCAAATTTGAACAGGAAAACCTTAGCTAAGTTTATGCTTTTACATGTTTACAATCTGCGTCAACAAAACTCCTTTTTTCCATCATGTTGCGTTTTGCAGATAACCAAATATAAATTCATTTTATTTATCTAGCTTCACAGGCTGTATCAGCCTGCTTAGCTTTTAAATCAAGGAGGAATTTAGGTTATGTCAGTATCATTAGAAGTTAAAGAAAGAGCTGTCCGTCCGCGTTCACTAAGAAATCAACTACGTCACACAGGTCAAGTTCCCGCCGTTGTTTATGGATTTGAATTGGAAAGCACGCCTGTTTCCGTTGATGAAAAAGAATTAACAAAAGTTTTGCGCGACAATGGTGTTAATGCCGTTATCACAATGAATGTTGGTGGTAAAAAAATCAATACATTGATGTATAAAGCGCAATTAGATACGTTTACAAATAAAATCAAACACGTTGAATTTTTAGCTGTAAACATGAAAGAAGCAACAGAAGTTGAAGCTGAAATCGTTCTTGTTGGTGAATCTGAAGGTGTTAAATCCGGTGGTGAGCTAACACAAAACTTGTATAATGTTCTAGTTTCAGCTACTCCAGATAAATTGCCAGAACGAGTTGAAGTTGATATTACTAAACTTGCGATCGGTGATGCAGTTACTGTCGCTGACTTACCAAAAAACAAAGATTATGACATCATTACTGATGCTGAAGAACAAATCGTAGCAGTTACAGAAGCCAAAGCAGCTACTGAAGAAGAAGGTTCTGAAGAAGCCGCTGAACCTACAGTAATTGGTGAAAAACCAGAATAACTGGTTACTTAAAAATAAATTTAGGGAGATAAGGTCTGTTGACCTTGTCTCTTTTTTACTACAACAAATCGCAAGCTTTACACTTGCTTTTTTTATGAAACATGACAGAAGCGCGTTTTTACTAAATAAGGTATACTGTTGATATTAGATAGATAAAGGAGGTCATATAAATGGTTGAAAGTTTTGATAGTGAACGTAGTCGGTATGCTTCTCTCGGTGTAGTTGAAAGCCTGCCAGCAGCTTTGATCGACAGTATCTGGCTAATTATTGATTTGGATTTAAAAGGAGTGATTCCACTCACGAATATGCTATATTTTGATTTGATTGATAATGGCGGAAAAGTGACTGTTCATTTTTCACAAGAAATCAGCGACGTTCAAATGGCCGTTGACTTGCCTTTTCCTTATTCTGAAGAATATCCATCTCAAGTTTTTGCTTTTGATGATGGCAATAAAGAAACGATTTTACTGCCAGCAGAAATGTTGGAATAGAAATAATAATAATAAACCGCCCTATTCTTTTAATTATTCGATTAAAAGAATAGGGCGGTTTTTTTATATTTAATTCCTTAACGTGGAGCATCCCAGTGTCAAGTATTTATTTTCCTTTCTAAAATCACTGATTGCAAACAGTTGATTTTCGCGCTCGTTAATAATCGTTGCTGCCTTAGATAATTCAACACCATAACTATTCAATTTATATAGAAAAAATTCAAATTAAAAATAGCAGGTAAAAATCTAAGAAGATTTTTACCTGCTAATTTTTAGGCTATTCTATTTATGCCATTCGTTTAGCAATAAATGAATAAATCGCAATACAGATTACCGCACCGATCAACGCTGAGATAATTGGAAATCCACCGATCACTGGACCGAAGTTTCCTAAAAGCATTGTGCCGACCCAGCTTCCGATAAATCCAACGATGATATTACCAATCACACCACCAGGTACATCTCTACCCAAAATTGCTCCAGCGATAGCACCTAGCACACCGCCGACAATTAAAGACCAAATAAAACTTAACATAATAAACTTCCTCCTCTAATTCAAATACAGCTACATATTATTGTAATGTGCGTGTATTATTTTCTTGTTTTTTTTCGTTTTCGTTATCATCTTTTTTCTTGTTTTCGAATTTTTCTTCGTATTGTTCTTTAGACATAACATCATCTACATTCATGTTAAATTCGATGACATCTAAACCAGTCATATTTTTCACTTCATCTGCAACTTTTTTCGTTGCTGTATCAAATACTTGAGCAATATTTTTACCATATTCACCTATTACATCTAAATCGATGGCTACTTGTTTTGTACCCACTTCTGCGCTGATTCCTTTAGTTGGATTATTTCCATTCGTAAATTTGTCGGTCAAGTTTGTAATGGCATTTCCGCTCAATCCTAAAATCCCAGGAATTTCTGATACGGCGATACCAGCAATTTTTTTCACGACTTGATCGTCAAATGTTAATTTTGTTTTGATTCCATTTGCATTTGTTCCTTCAGTTGTGTTTCCATTTGCTTTGTTATCCATTTTTTTCTCAACCTTTCTGATTTTGATTCAATTTATTTTATCTTTCAAAAAAAGCTTGTATAGAAGCTAAAATTGAAGAGATAGAGCGTTTTTCATCTTGCGCTGTTCCGATAAAATAGCCGATTCCTGTTAATACGACTAGCAAGATTGTTTTCCAAAATCCGATCGTCATAAAAAGTATGGCAATCAAGATAGCTAGAATTGTAAATATAATTTGATTGCGGTAAGGAGCTAATGCTAGTAATTTTTTCAACATATGTCCTCCTTTAAACCACGCGAGACTCTTTTTTACCAATTGGCAACAAGGTCGATTCTACTTTTTTCTTTTTGAAGATGACTTTCGTTTTATTCGTCTCTAGCATTGCCATCTGTTTCAAAGCTTGCGGGATTTGTTCTTGGATCATTTTTCCTTTACTTAGAAACAGTTTTTGTTTTTCGTCTGCCACAATTACTTCTACATCTGCTGTTTGATGCTTCGTTAATCTTACCTTCACCTGTGTATCATCGACATTTACAATTTCTTGTAAGGAAGATCTAGCAATTGATTCTAATGTATGCAATGGCAGATTGATCTGTCCCATGTCTTTTTTTATGTGTATTTCTTTTTTGGTGATTGGTTTGAATAAAACTAGCACAAAAGCCAGCAACAATAATACTAATAGGGCAAACAAAACAATCTGATAAAAATAAAATAGCCAATCATATTGAAATAATAATTCTCGGAAAAAGGTAGTCACAACGCCTAAGTTTTCCACTTGAGAATACAAACCAACGATACCAAAAATACCTGCTATTAATAGTAAAGAAATAAGACCTTTGATCACTCGCATAGATTTTCCCCTCCAACGTTGCTTTTACTTTTGCAAAAGTTTTTTCCTTGTTTCTATGTTTAATGTTAAACGCATTATCCAACAATTACAAAAGATACGCATGGGTTTTTGAGGATTTTCTGATTTTTTTCATGCTTTATATCCTCTATAAATACGACTATGAGTGTGTTCTGGAGAGCATTTAAAATAAAAAAAAAATAGTGTGCGAGACAAAAGTGAAAAGCACTTTTGTTTCACACACTAAATATGAATAAACGGTGGAAGCAGAAGTAACCTCTTCTGTCCCATCCTCTATTTTTTACCTACTAGTCAACATGAGCTAAGCGATAAGAGACTGTTCTCCCAAAAGGAAAAACTTGTAAGTCTTTTAATCGATCTGCTTTCAAATAGCCAATTGCTCCTTGATAAAGCGGCAAAACAGCTGCATCTTTTTCGATCAGTGTTTCTTCCAGCTCTTTCAATTTATCCCAGCGTTTTTCTGGTTCATTGGCTAAAGTGATTCGGGCATCGTTCAAACCTTTATCGTACTCTGGGTTGTTATAACCTGAGGTATTCAAACCACTCTTAGAATCGTAAAATTCTAAGAAGTTGATTGGATCAGCATAATCCGGTGTCCATGTACCAAAAACTAGATCAAAGTTACTAGCTGTTTGTAAATCTAAACGGTTTTGCAATGGAACAGATTTCAACGTGATTTTTAGTCCTGGCAGATTTTGTTGTAATTGCCCTTGAACATACTCGATCGTCTTTTTCGCAAGAGCTGAGTCGGCTGAAAGTAATTCTAATTCGATTTCATCTTTGCCTAATTCTTTCTTAGCCGTTGCCCAACTTTGTTGCGCCTCTTTTAGATCAAATGGAAGGAAGTCTCCATTTTCTTTACGGAAGTCTTCCCCTGTTTCTGGGTCTTTCGCAAAATCTTTTGGTACAAAACCATTAATAGCTGTAGAACCGTCTCCTAAAATATCTTTTGTAAATGCTTCTTTATCGATTGCTTGTAAGATTGCTTTACGAGCATTGGCGTTTCCTGTTACTTCTCGTTTATGGTTAGGACTTAAATAACCAACCATCGCTTTAGGTGTAAAATGAGCTTGAGGTGAATCTTTATATTGCAGAGCATACGTATCTGCTAACACAGTGTAATCTAAATCACCTGCATCAAAAAGGTTCGTTCCTGTACCGATTTCTTTGACTACTTGCACATCGATCGTATCTAGTTTGACATTTTTTTGATCCCAATAATCTTTGTTTTTTGTTAGCTTCCAGTTTTCTGTATTGCCATCCCAACCTGAAATCACGAATGGACCATTGCCAACAAAATTTTCTGCAGAAGTTCCATAAGCTTCGCCTTTTTCTTTGACGAATTTTTCATTTTTCGGCATAAATGGTGTTCCTACCAAGACTTGAGCTAAATATGGAATTGGGTATTCCAAGGTCATTTCTAGCGTTTGGTCATCAATAGCTTTAACCCCAAGTTCGTCTATTTTTGCTTGTCCCTCACGGATTTTACGACCGTTTTTGAAAATATCCATTTGGTTACTGCTGCTTGAACCGAAACTTGGATCAACAACGTTTTTAAAGGATGAAACAAAATCTCCAGCTACAACTGGATCACCATTGCTCCATTTGGTCTCTTTTAATTTGAATGTGTAGACTAACCCATCATCACTAACTGTTGGCTCGCTTGCTGCAATCCCTAATTCTGGATCATGGTTTTTGTCCATGCGATAAAGACCTTCAACAACTTGACCAATCATATCTGAGCTGTAAACATCTGTGTAATGCGCGCTGTCCAATGTTGAGAGTTCACCACCAGAAGCTACTTTGATCACTTGTTCCTGTGCTGAATTACCGCCATCTTTTTCATCAGATGAATTTGTCCCTTTACCACCGCTACAAGCTGCCAATAATAAAGTCGCTGCTAAAACAAAAACGCCAAATTTTTTCTTCATTACCTAATTCCTCCTCTTTATAAAAGCTGAACTGAACGCTTAGAGAAAACCAACTTAATTTCGTTTTTTAACTTTCAAGTGATTTATTTAATCGTTCTGTAAAGCTAGATGATTTATAATTCTTCAACGACATAACGAAAAACTGCCATTTCTTGTTCTAAATAATCATAAGCAAAATCTGGATGCCACTGCACACCTAAAAAGGCGACGCTAGGATCTTTGCTTTCTACACCTTCAATAATCCCATCTTCACTAAAAGCAGTAACTTTTAATGTTTCTGCTAATTTTTTTACAGCTTGAAAATGAAACGAATTAACGGTTGTTTCTTTTCCATAGATTTTACGCAAAATACTCATTTCTTCTGTTCTAATCTGATGAGTGGGGATTTCTCTAGGTACCGGAACTTGCATGTGAGTAATTTTAGTAGCACTGATTTCTTGGTATAAACTACCTCCAAGAGCGACATTGACTAACTGCAAGCCGCGACACACTGCAAAGATCGGTTTTTTTTGAGCCAAAGCTTCTTTGATCAACGCTAATTCAAATTGATCTCTTTCATCAGATACCGTTGCCTCTTTTACTTGATTTACTTCTCCATACAATGTTGGCGAGACATTTTGTCCACCAGCTAAAATCAACTTATCGATTTGACTCACGTACTCTTTTGCCAATTCAGGCGATCCTACAGGCAGCAATAACGGTAAGCCACCAGCATTTTGAACTGCTTTTACATAGCCGCAAGGAGTGTAACAGATCGGCAAATGGTATAATTTTGCCCCCGCATCTTCTATTTCATTTGCTGCAATTCCAATAATTGGCCGCCTCAATCGACATCACTCCTTTTTACTTTCCGACAATAATTGTACCTAGTTTATCAGATATATATGGGAAAGGATAGTAGTAATAGAAACTGTGCGATAGTTTTTAACTATCACTAGTTACTTACTTTTTAATAGGAATGACTCTTTTCATTTTAACTCAACTTCGCTTAATCAGTAACTTTTATGCTTAGAATAAGTTATTTTCTGAATTTTCTAAACAAAGAGTTGTTGACAAGAGGAAAAACTGGTGGTAAAGTTATACAAAACAAAGAGCAGAAGAGTACCTTTATTGTTTCATTCAAGAGAGTCTTTGGTTGGTGGAAAAAGACAGAAGAATAAAGCGAACCACATCTGGGAGTTAACTTTTTGAATCGAAGAGTAGGAAAGTTCGGGAATGCCCGTTACAGCATTAGAAGTCTATGACTTCATGAGGTTATCGTTGTGAGACGATAATAAAAAAAGGTGGAACCACGAATTTTACGTCCTTTGGCTTAATTGCCAAAGGACTTTTTGTTGTGAATCACTGTGATTGGCCAAAGGACAGAGCAGATGATGAACAATACTTGGCGACCAACGGGAGAGAAGTTTCCCTACTAGCGAATCACCATCAAGTTACACTACAACCAAGTACAGAAGCGAAAGAACCTTGCTAGTGAATGACCAAACGTATTACATCTAACAACACATGAAAACAAACTATTAAAAAAATTTCCATCAACCATTCTAACAAAATCAAAACACATAAACAGAACAAGTAATCAAAGACAATTTCCTGACAGAGACTTTTTTATTCGCTGAGAAAAAAAGCTGGAAACCTTTGCTGAACACATCTGTTTCGGTCATCTTCTGAAGCTAGTAGGAAGATGCGGGATTCTCCGTTATCAGAAAAGAATCTTTAGTTACATGAAAGATTCCAATGAGGTTGATACTGTAAAGTATTGACAAATTGAGGTGGAACCACGATTATTTCGTCCTCTTGGCTGATTGGCCGAGGGGGCTTTTTGTTTATTCTCACAAAAAAAATTAATAACTGGAGGAAAAAATATGAACTACATTTTAGAAATCATGCCGGCTTTACTGGACGGTGCAACTATGACCTTGAAAGTATTTATTTTTACACTATTAGGCTCGATTCCACTTGGGATCATCGTGGCTTTTGCTTTACAGACAAATTTTAAGCCGTTAACTTTTTTGATCAATATCTATATTTGGCTAATGCGAGGAACGCCTTTATTATTACAACTGATTTTTGTTTTTTATGGTTTGCCATTGATTGGAATCGTCTTTGAGCGTTATGATGCAGCCTTGTTTGCTTTTATTTTAAATTATGCAGCTTATTTTGCAGAAATTTTTCGCGGCGGGATTCAATCAATTCCAGAAGGACAATATGAAGCAGCCAAAGTTTTACGTTTAACACGCTTTCAAACTGTTTCAAGAATTATTTTACCTCAAGTGATCAAAGTTGTTTTACCCTCTATCGGTAATGAAGTCATCAATTTGGTTAAAGATACCTCGTTGATTTACGTACTTGGTTTAGGAGATTTGTTACGTGCAGGAAAAATCGCGATGAGCCGTGATGTGAGTTTATTGCCATTAGTTTTAGTTGGTGTTATTTATCTATTGTTAACTGCTGTATTGACGTTGGCTTCAAAAAAATTGGAAAAACATTATCAATATTATAAATAATCAAAACGTAATGTAGTATCGTTATCTATTTTTCAGTCGAAGTTAAATGAGTCTGTTCAGATTTTAAATTTAGGAGGAAACCATTATGTTAGTAATTAAAAATTTAATCAAAAGTTTTGACGGTCGACGAATTATTGACCAATTGAATTTAGAAATAAAAGATGGCGAAATTTTAACAATTGTAGGGCCTTCAGGTGGTGGAAAAACAACTTTACTACGTTGTTTGGCCGGACTAGAATCCATTGATTCTGGTGAATTGACGATGGACGGTGTGCCATTCAATCCTGTTGAAATGGACAATGCGGATCAAGTAGTCGGGATCGTTTTTCAAGATTTCCAATTATTCCCTCATCTTTCTGTATTAGACAACATAACATTGGCTCCAACGTTGGCTTTGAAACAATCAAAAGAAGCTAGCGAGAAAGAAGCGATCGACCTACTGACAAAATTTGGTTTAGGCGGAAAAGAAAAACTCTACCCTTATCAATTGTCTGGTGGTCAAAAACAACGGGTCGCTCTTGCTCGAGCTCTTGCCATGAAACCAAAAGTTTTAGGTTACGATGAACCTACGAGCGCTCTTGATCCTGAATTGCGTCAACAAGTTGAAGAAGTGATTCTAACCCTAAAAGAGCAAGGAATGACACAAATCGTAGTCACTCATGATATGAATTTTGCTGAAAATATTGCTGATAACTTACTGAAAGTCACTCCCGTTCAGTAGAAAGGACACCTTATATGAAGAAAAAAAACTATCTCGTACTTGCCATAGCTGCTTTAATAGCTATTCTTTCGATAGCCGGTTGCGGCAGAAAAAAAACGGATGCAGATCAATGGTCGCGGATTGCTTCTGAAAAACGGGTGATCGTCGGTTTAGATGATTCGTTTGTACCGATGGGCTTTCAAAACAAGGCTGGTGACATTATCGGTTTTGATGTTGATCTAGCTCGAGCAGTATTTGATTTATACGGAATCACCGTCGATTTCCAGCCTATTGACTGGTCCATGAAAGAAAATGAGCTGCAAAATCAAACGATCGACTTAATTTGGAATGGTTATTCTAAAAGTGCAGAACGGGAAGAAAAAGTGCTGTTTAGTGATGAATATATGAAAAATGAACAAGTCGTTGTCTCTTTGAAGAAAAATAATATCAATAGCTTTGCTGACATGAAAGGAAAAATTTTAGGCGCTCAAAATGGTTCTTCCGGCTACAATAGTTTTGAAGTACAGCCTGAAATTTTGAAAAACCTCGTCAAAGATCAAACTGCGATTTTATATGACGGGTTTAATGAAGCATTTATGGACTTGAAATCTGGGCGGATCGATGGTTTATTGATTGATCGTGTTTATGCAAATTATTACTTGTCGCATGAAGATAATTTAGCTGACTATTCTATTGTTAGCGGTAGTTTTGAAAGTGAAGCATTTGCTGTTGGTTTGAGGAAATCTGATAAAGTTTTGGCTGAAAAAATCAATGCAGCTTTTAAAGAACTAAGAAAATCTGGTAAACTTAGCGAAATTTCTAAAGAATGGTTTGGAGAAGATGTAACGAAATAAAGGTTGCACTTTCTACTATAAAAGCAAAAGAAGCCTTGAGACATTTTCTGATTGTCTCAAGGCTTCTTTTATTTTTTAACCTAAATATTTACTCGTTACATCAACCAAACGTTTTGTTTGGTCTTGGATTGCAGCTTTCACTTCATCCGCTTTCAGCATATTTCCTTCTCCGTCGATTGAAGCACTTGTTCCATAAGGATTACCACCTGCTGCAAAAGTTGATGGATTCACGTATCCTGCTGGTACGATGATTGCGCCCCAATGTTGCATTACAGTATAAATCCCTTGAATAACTTGTTCTTGTCCGCCATTTGGGTTTTGTGCAGAAGAGAATGCTGTTACAAATTTATTAGCTAATTTACCTTGTGCCCAAAGTCCGCCTTGTAAATCAAAGAATTGTTTTAATTGGCTAGCCATTACACCGAAACGTGATGGTGAAGAGAAGATGTACGCATCTGCCCATAATAAGTCATCACTTGTAACTTCTGGAATATCCGCACTCGCTTCTACGTTTTTACGCCAAGCTGGATTAGAATCGATTGCCACATCGGGAGCCAATTCGTGAACTTTTCTTAAACGAACTTCTGCACCATTTGCTTCAGCTGCTTCTTTGGCCCATGTTACCATTTGTGTACCTGTTCCTGTTGAACTATAATAAGCGATTAATAATTTTGTTGTCATGATTTTTTCCTCCAATAACTGTTGTTTTCTTATCTACATTTATATACTAACAAAAAGTAAGTGAAACTGCAAGAGATTTAACTTACTAAAAATAAGTATTTTTCAAAACCATAATTTCTTACCAAAAAAAAACCGCAATAAGCACACTGCTCATCACGATTTCTTCTTATCTATAACTATTATCCTTACTGTCTCCATCCCAAACTGACATTCCTTCTGAAACAGAAACAACATTGTATCCATAATTTTCAAGAAATGAACACGCATGTTCTGAACGAACTCCATGTTGGCAAATAACATAATGCGGCTTTTCCCGATCAATTTCTGACATAGCCTCTGGTAATGTGGATAAAGGGTAATTTTTCGCAGTAACAATATGTCCTTCTGCAAACTCATCCACCTCTCGAACATCAATGATCGAAACTGGTTCGTTGACTGTTAATTCAATTAATTCTTTTAATTCCTTGACTGATACTCTTTTCATCTAAATACGATTCCTCCTACAGCTTTTTCAAATCATTCGATCGAATAATCGTCAAATTCGCCTCATTAGCAGTATACCACTGTTCGTTCCCACAACAACAATTTACTGACTTTTTTATGAATTAGATTAAAAAATAAAAAAACTAGGTATAACTTTTAAAGTCATACCTAGTTTTTTTTTACTCTTGTGAACCGTTTGCTGCAATTAATTTTTTATACCAATAAAATGATTGTTTTCTAGAACGATCTAACGTGCCGTTTCCTTCATCGTCCATATCAACATAAATAAAACCATAGCGTTTTTTCATTTCACCCGTTCCAGCACTAACTAGATCAATACAGCCCCACGGTGTATAACCAATCAAATCAACACCATCTAATTCAATAGCATCTTTCATCGCAGCTATGTGTTTACTGAAATAATCAATGCGGTAATCATCTTGGATCGTACCATCTGCTTCGACTTTATCGACTGCTCCAAAACCATTTTCTACAACAAACAATGGTACGTTATAACGATCATATAATTTACATAAAGAAATACGTAAACCTAACGGATCAACCGCCCAACCCCAATCTGATTCTTGTAAATACGGGTTCTTGACTGCAGGCATTTGATTACCGCCCACATATTTTACTTCATCCGGATTAGATGCAGAAACAGTCGACATGTAATAACTAAAGCCAATATAATCAACAGTTCCTTCTTTGATGATTTCATCATCACCAGCTTCTTTTTTGATTACAACATTGTCACGTTCAAATTCTTTTATTTTATGAGCGGGATAATACCCTTTAACCTGTACATCAATGTAAAATTCTTGTTCACGGTTAAATTTGATTGCTTCCATGACATCTTCTGGATTACAACTCATCGGATAACTTGGAATATAGGCCACCATCATCCCAATATTAAAATCAGGATTGATCTCATGTCCTAATTTAACGGCTTTAGCACTAGCAACAAATAAATGGTGAGCAGCTTGGTACTTCGCTTGTTTATCGTTTTGATGAATCCCAATTTGAGTCCAACTGCGCAAGAAATTGATCTCATTAAAGGTCATCCAGTATTTGACTTTATCTTTGTAGCGCTTAAATAATGTTTCACAGAAAAACAAGAAGTAATCAATCACTTTTCTATTTGACCAGCCATCTAATTCATCTGCTAAATACATCGGAATATCAAAGTGATTGATCGTAACGATCGGTTCAATCCCATAACTTAATAGTTCATCAAAAACTTTATCATAAAAAGCTAATCCTTCTTCATTGATTTCCTTTGTTCCTTTTGGACAAATTCTTGACCAAGCAATTGATAATCTAAAGCATTTAAAACCCATCTCTGCAAATAGAGCAATGTCCTCTTTATAATGATGATAAAAGTCAGTTGCTACATGACTTGGGTAATATTGATTTGGATCAACATAACCGACAGCCCCTTCAGGTAAAGCCTCTCCTCTAGAGCAGGTCTCAACTTTTCCTTCTTTTGTTTTGTAGGTAATCATTCTAGGCGTTGTATGGCTACCGCCCGTAATTGCATCTAGTGTACTTAACTCTTTACCACCAGAAAGATAGCCGCCTTCGTATTGATTTGCAGCTGTTGCTCCGCCCCATAAAAAATTCTCTGGAAATACTGATTTACTCATGTATCATTTCTCCTTATCAAAAATATTAGAAACAATGTTCCTTGCGTTTATCTATTCTATTTAGCCATGTATCAAAGAAATTGCGCTGCTTCTTCATCAAGAATCACTGTCAAATGTGGATGCATTTTCAAAATAGAAGCAGGTATTTCGTCAATGATTGCGCCTTCAACAAACGCTTTCATAATTTTCGCTTTCTTTTTTCCACTGGCAAAAAGAATTAAGTGCCTAGCATTCATCACACTTCTTGGTCCCATTGTAACATAAAAATCTGGTGTTTCAGCACGATTTTCAAAATGTGGCGCAATCCGTTCTTTCATTGCTTCATCACACACAACTTTGGTTGTAAAATCAGTAAATTTCGTTGTGCCCGGCAAATTTCCACAATAATGTCCATCCGCACCGATTCCTAGTAAAATCGCATCTAAACCGCCAGCTTCTGCTACTCGTTTATCTTGCTCTTCATAATTCTCTCCATCTAAAATATGAATACGTTCTTCCGGAATAGCTGCAGGCGTAAAATACAATTCTCTTAAATCACCAATCGTCACACCTTCACGGCATCCTGATTTATAAGGAATCTCATCAAAATTATAATAGTGGACGTTGTCAAAATACGATTTACCTTTAACTTCATCGACTAATTTTTCATACATACCAATAGGCGTCGTACCAGCTGTTATCGCTAAATTCACACGCTCATGCCGTTGAAACATTTCACCAATTAACATCTGCGCTGCAACCTTACTTAATTCATCATAATCCTTTACTACAATAACTTTCATTTCATTTCCTCCTTAATATAAAAGCGTAGCGGGCTCGTTCAGTGCTGACTGAAAAATAGGAAAATATCACTGAGGTGCTTTTTACCTCAATCATTTTTTCTAAGCGAACCCATTAAACTGACTTTCTATCCTTCATTCTAAAACCAGATTCTCTTCATTTTCACCATGTATTACTCCTGGAACTATCGTAATCAAAGCATCATTTTCTTTAACCTTTTTTTGATCATCCATCGCCAAAACAGATAGATACTCATCAGAGTTTGTAATAACCATGACCACACTTATATCGTACCCTAATTCACTGATTTTTTCACGGTCAAATTGAATCAACGGTGTTCCCACCTGAACTGTTTGCCCCTCTTTACACAATAACTCAAAATGCTGTCCTTCCAATTCGACGGTATCTAATCCCACATGAATCAAGACCTCTATTCCCTCTTTTGACATCAGACCTATTGCATGTTTTGTTTTAAAAGCGACAGTCACTGCGCCTGTGATCGGTGAAACAATTGTGTTTTCATCAGGCATGATGGCAATTCCTTTTCCAACTAATTCTTTTGAAAAGGTTTGATCCGCAACATCACTGATTGGATAAACGATACCAGAAACAGGTGTGCAAATCGTTACAATCTCTTGATTTTTATCTGCAAGCACCTCTTTTTCTCTGCTATTTTCAGTTTGTCCATCAATTTTCAATACGCTTTTTGCCAGTAAAAATGTGCTGACAAACGTTGCAATCAACGTAACAACTAAAGCAATAATAAAACCTACCGCAGCATCATTCAGAAAAACTGGAATCGAAAGAACACTTGGCATTACAGGAGCCATGGATTTTGCACCTAAAAGAGCACCCACAGCGCCGCCGATTCCGCCACCTAAAGATGCACCTACAAAAGCGGCTTTGTATTTTACTAAAACACCATATAATGCAGGTTCCGTGATTCCTAAATATCCAGAAACAGTGGATGACAAAGCCACTTGCTTCATCTTTTTACTCGAAATCAAGAAATAAATAGCGAAAGCCGCGGTTGCTTGAGCCATCGTACTCATAAAATTCATCGCCCCCATTGTGGAATAACCATATGTGGCAATTTGCTGTTGTGTAATTGGACGAATCGCATGATGCATGCCCATCAATACTAATAAAGGACGACTTGCACCAATCACAAATCCTGACACCAACGGCGAAAAGTTTATTAATGCTTCAATGCCTTGAGCAATATATTCTCCAACATAAAAACCGATGGGAGCCAAAACAATCAACATCACAGGAACCATCAAAACCAAGGTCAATAACGGCGTAAAAATAACAGTCACCATGCTTGGAATGACCTTCTCAAAAAAACGATACACATAGCTTAATAACCAAACAGCTAAAATGATTGGTAAAATCGAACTACTGTAATTTACGACTGGAACAGGAAGAAATCCTAAAAACTGAACATTTGTTAGTTCTCCTGCAATTGCTGCATTGATCAATGTTGGGTACATCAATACACCAGCTAAACTTAAAGCCATATATTCATTAGTTTTAAATCTGCGTGCGCTACTGACAGCTAATAGAAATGGGAAAAAATAAAACATCGCATCTCCGGTCATATTAAGCACAAACATTGTCCCACTTTCAGGATCTGCCCAACCTAAGCTTGTCAACATAAATAAAAAACCTTTTAACATCCCGCCACCAACGATTGGAGCTAAACTTGGGACCAGAATAGCTGATAAAGTATTGATCAAACGATTAAGCAGTGAATCTTTTTCTGTACGTATTTCTTCTTGCTCCTCATTGCTGTCTAGGTGAGGGACTAGCTTGATGATCTCCGCGTAAACTTTACTAACTTTTCCGCCAATGATCACTTGGTATTGTCCACTTTGTCTTTGTACACCCATAACACCATCAAGTTCTTCAATCGCTTGTGTCTGTGCCTTTGATTCATTTTTCAAATTAAATCTTAGCCTCGTGACACAATGAGTCAGACTGATGATATTCTCATCACCACCTATGAGTGTAATGATTTTTTTTGCTAAATCCTGCATAGTTTCTCCTCTTTTCTGCTCAGTATTTTTATTTTTGATTCCTTTCCTAGTTTCGTGAAACACCCTTCTATAAACAATCAAGACCTGCTCAAAAAAACTATTTTCTTTAGAAAATAATCTTTTTCAAACAGGTCTTGCCAGCCGAGCTGTAACGAATCCTCGTATTGATATTTATGCATGTAATAAGCGAGCTAAATGCAATGTCAGATACAATTGTTCATCAATTGTCGCTTGTTTCTTGTAGCGATTTTCTAAATAATTGCTGATTTTCAAGCTACATTTAAATTCTTTCGGATACTTCTTTTTAACAGTTAAAACAAGTTCTTCGTTATCAAGTGAATTCATGACTTCTTGGGCATTCAACCGGATTAAATAATAACGTAAATGATTCAAAAAGCGCTGATAATTAATTGAGTTTTCATCTACTTCTACTTGAAAATAGTAGCGAACTAGCTGAGTAATATCCCCCATTGCTTCCATATAATCCATGGTCGTTTCCATCGACTCTTTATCAAATTGGTAATTCACAAAATGCATCGCAATAAATATGGCTTCTGATTCTGCTAAAACCATTCCTTTTTCTTCTTCGATTAATGCAATCGATTGAAGTCCAACTGCAACTTCTTGAGGATAAAACTGTTTGATTTCCCATTCGATTGGGCTTCGAATTTTTAAGTCTTCTTCATGTCGTTTAAACGCAAATAACAGATGATCCAGTAAGCTAAACAAAATAACCGGATTAATCTCTCTTCCTAATTTCTCTTCACCAATTTTCACTATTTTCTCCACTAATAAAATTTCTTCAAAACTCGCTTCATTTAACAAAACAGCCATTTGCTTAACACTCATTTTTTCTGTAGGTAAATAAACTTGCTGGATTAATGTGGAATCGACAGGATCATTGGGATATACTTGGAATCCCAACCCTTTACCAACAACAATCACTTCTAATTCTCCATCGACAGCCAACACAACATTATTATTGATTCGCTTTTTTATATACATGTTCCACCTCCTTACTATAAAAGCTGAAAAAGCTCGTTCAGGCTCGTACAAAAATAGGAAAAATTGATTGAGATGCTTTTTGTCTCATTCCATTTTTATCTTTTTTCCTAGAGACTAGCTTTTTATGCTAGACACATAAAAGCTGAAAGAGCTCCCAAAATTTCGTAGAAAAACAAGAAAAAACCATAATATAGCAAGCATGACAAAAATCCTTTTATCATCTTTGCTATATTATGGTTATGCCTGAAAAACAGTAACAATTCCATTAACTACGATTAATATATCACGAAAAGAAAACGCTGTCAATTTCTTTTTTATTCGTTTTTACTTTTTTCAATTAACCTATTCTAGTATTATTTCTATCAGTTTTACCACTTATAGGATTCATAACTCTTAGATAAACATAAAAAGCAGAAGTTTGATCCTTCTGCTTTAAGCTTATCATTATGGATAGTTTTTTCTATGTGCTTTCCATCTACTGAGAAGTAAATAAATCAATAGTAATACGAAGCCAATAGGAGCGATTGTTTCGATAAGACTACCAGTATTTGGAAATTTTCTTAGTTCTATATGTGCTTGTTTTGGTTGTGCTAATTTTGTATCTAGTTCTTGCTCGTGTTTTTTTGGCGGTTGCGGATTGGTTTTATTCCCACCGATTTGCCCATTTACCTCTATTTCAGCAGTCGAAGCATAAACAGAAGCATGGAACAAACCAATACAGCCTGCCAAAAGAATGATCGTAATAATGTGATAACTAACTTTCTTCATTGTTTATCACAGCCTTTATTTGATTATGGCGTTACACCAAGTGTTGTACCGTCTTTTTGGATCGATGTGAATTTCAATGTTAATGTGTACTTTTCTGTTGTTGCATTTTCATTAACGTCAGTTGGTAAACTAGCAGTTGTCGTACCAGTATAATTGAATTTTGCAGAATTTGCATAAGCAGAAGCAGCATCAGTAGCAATATTCAAACGTCCATCTTTATTCGCTAAACGCATCCAAACAGGTGCACTTGTCAAGTCAGCTAAAGTATTACTTTCAACTAAATTAGTCGCCGCTGGAGTTGCAACTAATCCGCTACCCTTTGCATTGATTGTTAATGTATCAACATACTTAGGAGTTCCCTCCATTTTATTCAATGTAACAGCAACACCTCGACCTGAATTATTCACGATACTATAATCAGCAGACTCAATGTTTTTGTGTGCACTTGCAGTCGTTGTATGGAAAGCTGTCGCCGTATCCACTGTAACGTTGATCCATTCGTCAGAACCTTCTGGGATATTCGTATCTGGATCTGTATTATCTAATTTACCGATCGTTCCGTTGATAATAACGTCAGCTGAATTTTCTCCATCGATTGTTTCAGCTGAGGCTAGTTGTGTTAGTCCTGATACGCTTAGTCCTAGCATCATTGCAGCAAGTAAAAAGTTCGTTTTTTTCATATTGTTTCTCCTTCTATGTGTAAATGATTTATTTTTAACAGAAAATCTGTTAAATAACGATATTAGTTGTTGACACGAATCGTAATTCCAGCTTGAACTTGTCCACGTTTTTTGTTTGTTTTTGAATCGTAAATATCAAATGTGGCTGTTGCTGGATGATCTCCTTGGGCAATTTTTTTCTCTAGCTTTGCTCCATTTATTTCATATCCCGGCTGAATTGCACCCGAGGAATAAACCTGTTCATTATTGCTGTCTAAACGAATCACCACATTGATGGGATAACCGTTTTCGACTGGATTTTTAATATACAGACTGCCTTCACTATCGCTATTTTCAAATATAGCCTCTGATTTAATAACCATATTGAACTTACTTGCATCCACAGCTTTTTGCTCGGCTGCCTTAACTTCTTTATCACTCATTTTTTTAGCGCCTTTTGTATCTGGTAAATAATCGCCAGAAACGACTCGGACAGGTTCTGTTTTAGTCGAAAAATAATAATATAAGCCTCCTGCTGATACAGCTAACAAGAACAGCAACAGTAAAATTAGCAGTCGTTTCTTTTTCTTCTTTTCTTCGTTTGTTTGATTTGTTTTATCCATAGAATTCCTCTCACTCTTCATTTTTTTCAACTTTGAATGTCACTTTGTAGGTTGGAAATACCGCTTGCTTTGTAGGATTAAAGTACTTGCCTTTAAGACTCAAGCTTTTTTCTTCATTCACATTTAAAACACCGATCGATAAAGGATTTTTTGACAATTCACTCGTCAAAAATAGTGGTGCGGCCTGTTTATTGTCTACCAACATTTGCAACGCTAGTTCATCCTGTCCAGAATGCCCTGACAAACTATCTAACAATTGCAGTTGATTAGCCGCTGCGTTTTCCTTCGTTAGGTTTGTTAGCGATATTTTTGTAGGGGTATTTCCTTTATTTACAACTTGGTATTCACCAGAAGACACTTCCCCTTCTTTTGCGGTACCCAGATTTTTATTTTGAGTCTGAAAAGCCATTTCAATTGGAACTTCTACTTTGATGATTTCTGTCACTGTTTGAAATTCGGTTAGAGGTGTCATTGCTAAAACAACTTCTTCCCCCGACGCTCCAGTGACTCTCACACGCACATAATAAGTAACATCTCCGTTAAGACCTTTTAATTTTGTTGAAAATTTTTGATTCTTATCACCTGAAAGAGTTGCGATTTGTGATTTTGTTGCATCAGCTGGAAAGTCTTTGTTCTTACTGTATTCCACTTTAACTTGCTGATAATTACCACCGTAATAAGCCGTTTGATCAGGAACTGCTGCTGCTTCTCCATTTGTAAAATCTGTCCATTTACCTGTATCACTTGCCAACTCACCGTTGATAATTGCTGAAGTCGTTGTGACATCCGCTGTGATATTTTTTAGCTGAGGCTTTGTAGTGAAACTAGTTGCATCGGAAAATTCACTTTCTCCGGCTTGATTGACGACAACCATTTGTGCCCAATAAGTTGTATTTGGGTTTAAGTCATTTATCGTTACTTTATAGGTTGAATCAAGTACTGTGTTTTCTTGTCCATCAAAATTATTCAAGGTCACAATATGCTTGGCTCTTCTTAAATCATTGGTATCACCGTTATCAGTAAACAAGAAAAATTTGACTTCTGATGCTGGACTCCCATTATTAATCGATGAACCATTTAGAGAAACGGATGTATCTGTTTCCTCAGCAGCAAGTAATCCTAACTGATCTGGAACATCTATAAATTCACTAAAGACAAGTTTCTGCGAATTTTTCAAGGCTAGAATCTCTTGAGCAGAGAATGAATCTGGTGTACCCGCAATATTTGTAAAATTTGTTCCTTGAACACTTAAATCAGATGCTTTTTTAACTATTTTTTGCGTTGGTGTGCTATTTGTTTTACTTGAAAATGTCTCGACTTTTTGTAAATAGTTGCTCGTAAATGATAAGTTATTTACACCATTCGCACCGTTTAGACCAACCGTACCAAGACTGGTTCCAGAAAATGAGACTTGTTTTGCTTTGCTCATACTGATTGCAAATGTGCTGGAGGCAGCTGTTGTGAAAATTGCACCGCTCGCAACATCTATTGAAACATCCGCATTTTCAGCAATCGTCAGCCCACCTTTAGCTGTGTAGAGATTGATTGATGAAGGTAGTTTCAAATCCACTTGAGCGTTTTCTTGAAAATCAAATAGTACTGGTTGTGTTTGAGAAGAAGCAAAAAATTGATTTCTTGTACCACCTGTAGCAAGACTTACTTTATCCAAATTGAAAACTGCATTCCTCTCAACGATATAACTTGGTGCCAAAGTACCATATGTCATATTGCCATTCGTTTGGATATCGAGTTGTGCATTTTCTCTAACTACGATTTGAGATTTACCTGCGTAAGGATTTGCTGAAGAAGTACTCGTTGACCAAATAAATGCACTGGTTTGGTTGGAAGAATGTTTGATCGAAGTATGACCACTTTGAATTTCTACGTAATTGATTTCTGCCCATTCTTGAGAATATGTACTCGTACCTCTTTGATCGATCGTGTTTTGTCCTCGCATAATGACCGAACCGTTTATGTTATAAATCATTTGACCATTTGTTGAATAGTAATCGACACTATCAAAGATAAATGTCATATTAGCGGCAGATCCTCCAGATAAAAAACCATAATACCCCACTGCACCAGAGCCATCACTATTACCAAACTGAGTATTCCGAATCTCGATTACAGCGTTTGCCTGATTTGCATAAAAACCCCTAGTAGCTGAGGCTCCTTTGTTATATGTAATAATGTGATTTGCACCGTCAATGATCATGCTATCTTTCAATTGATAACCAGCAGTTCCTAAGTCGATATTATTGGTTAAACGAAATTTCAGCTTTTGACTATCTTTTAAATATTCAGTTAAAGTAGCCGCTGAATCCACTAGCCAGAAGCCGTCTGTATCTTGTAAAATATCTGCTCTCAACAATTTTTCACTATTTATATCAGAATTATTTCCATCTATCGAATTATTTATATCATTACTATCCATTATTTTTCCATTTTCTATCACTTCTTCTTCAGTCGATTCTTGACTAGATGAAGACTCGCTGACAGTCGGTTCTGATGAATCTGACGATTCGTTTCCTTTGGTTGACTCAGTTGTTACAGAAGGTTCTTCAACTGATGGTTCAATTTCTATAGCATAGGACCAATCAATCGGAAAAATAATTAAAATGATGAAGCTGATAAAAATCATGTGAATATTTTTTTTCATGACAGTCCTCCCCTACTATTTTATATAAATTATAACAATAATATATCTTCTACCTATTATTGTATTTCACTTAACAGAGAATATCAATTTAATAACAACAGTTTTTCTAAAAATTATATATTTATTTAATCGTTATTGGTAAATTATTTTAAACTTTATATGTTTTCATCATGCCGCAAGCCTTTTTGATCATTTTTTCACAAATATTAAGTTTTTTTAAAGCTCTTAAAATTATTTTTGATTTCTGATGATTTTAGGACTTGTTTTTACAGCTTGTGTTAATGAAACAAAATTAAGTGAGTGGAACATAACTCTTTGAGTTACGCCCTACTCACTTGTAATCTGAATAAACGGCGGGAGCAGATGAATCTACTAAACTTCCGTTCCAACCTCTTGCCTTTTTTTAAATTTTATTTATTTAGAAGTGAGGATCTCTAAGTAAGTTCCTATTTCCTTCCTGATTTTCTGTTGGTCAACAATTAAAAATGTATCAAACATTTTTTGTAAAAAGAAACGGTCATGTGAAACAACAAGTAGCGTTCCGTTGAACTCTTCCAGTATTTCTTCAATCTCTTCTCTCGTTTCGATATCTAAATGATTGGTCGGTTCGTCAAGCACTAAAAAATTGACCTTATTGTGCATCAGTTTTGCTAATTCTAAACGAATTTTTTCACCACCACTTAAGAATCGAACTTGCTTCATGACATCATCGCTGTAAAAGGAATACTTTGCTAAAACTCGTCGACTTTCTTGTTCAACAAGACTGCACGCTTGATTGAATTCTTGTAAAATCGTCAGATTAGGATTTTCATACTGAATAACTTGAGGTAAGTAGCCGATATGAAGATTCGTCCCACGCTTGATCTCGCCACTATCTAGCTCCTCTAATTCTAAAGCCAATTTTAACAATGTACTTTTCCCTGCACCATTTTCTCCTATGATTGCAGAATGATCTTTCCAAAATAGAGAAAACGCCGCTTTATCAAATAGTTTTCGTCCAGCATAACTTTTACTAACTTCTTTAAATTGAAGTACTTCTTTACCCGAACGGTCTGTTTCTTTAAATTTTTTACCTATTTTAGCTGTGTCTTCTTTAGGCTTAGGAACTTTTTGAATTTTTTCTAACCGTTTTTCAAGTTCCTTCGCTTTTTTGAAAAATTTTTCGTTATCACCTTCGTGTCCCCATTGTCTAAAGCGACGGATAGCTAATTTTATTTTTTTGATCTCTTTTTGCTGCTCAGAAAAATCTTTTCTCAATTTTTCAAGATACTCTGCTTTTTGTTTTTTATATGCAGAATAATTTCCTTTGTATTCCAGCAAATGTCCATCTTCTAATTCTATGATTTTTTCTACCGTATGGTCTAAAAATAACCGATCATGAGAAACAATCAAATACGCCATTTTCTCATGAGTTAAATACCCTTCCAACCAAGTAATTCTTTTCGCATCCAGATGATTGGTCGGCTCATCCAGCAACACAAGATCATTTTTTTGCAGTAAAATTCTTGCCAATGCAACGATCGTCTGTTCACCACCGCTTAATTCTGAAAGTTTTTTTGGTAATAAATGAGCGATCATTAAACCATTCGTGATCATTTCCAATTGATTTTCCATTTCATAGCCACCAGCCTGCTGGAATTCCTCTTGTTTTTGACCATAGCAAGTCAAGATTTTTTCTAAGTCACATTCTACTGCCGTCA
The DNA here is from genome assembly GCF_017377505.1 of Enterococcus sp. DIV0212c. GTDB lineage: Bacteria > Bacillota > Bacilli > Lactobacillales > Enterococcaceae > Enterococcus_L > Enterococcus_L ikei. The sequence goes on from NZ_JAFREN010000004.1 coordinate 313,284, forward strand.
TTTGTTCTTCTAAATGTGTTAATTGTTTTTGAATGTCATTCAATAATGTAAAAGTTTCTAATAAATAAGTCTTTACATTCTGCTCACTTGCTTCTGGCATTTGTGCTAGATAACCGATCCGGCTATTTTTTTTACAGCTGACCGTTCCTGAATCAATGCTTTCTGCTCCTGTAATAATTTTTAAAATCGTTGATTTACCTGATCCATTTGTGCCGATCAAACCAATTTTTTCGCCTGTATTTATTTGTAGATTTAGTTCTTCAAAAAGTGGTACCGTTCCGTAATTTTTGGTGATTTTTTGTAATTGTGCTAACATTTTCTTCCTCTTTCTGCCATTCAGACAGATGAACACAAATGATTATTGTCTTTTTTATACTGGTAAAGCTATTTTTAGCGTACACAAAAAAGCTGAACAACGTTCTCTGTTCAACCTTCATTATCTACTATTAACTACAAATTCCTCACTGCTCGATCGTTGACTGTTTGGCTTGATCCAACTGTGATCCTCTTGTTATTTTATGACTGATCATTTTTAAGTAAATAAGTCTGAATGGTCTGTTTTATTCAATTGATTATCCCTTTTTAGACACACTTGTCCCTTGAGATAAAAAATTGGAAATAATAACATGACAAAAAGCTAGGTACGCTATTATATATGAAATACTTGCTGTTATTTTTGGCATGTTGACCATTGTACTTATTCACCACCTTCGTCATTTCTTAGTTGTATTGTAGCATGATGTTTTAAATTGTGCAAAGTGGTTTTTCTGCTTTTCTGATGCTTTGGGTGAAGTTTAGCTGGATCATTCTTTAAATGAAATGGTAGCTGAATTAGGGACAGAAACATTCTACCTTCTTGTTTCTTGAAGTTAGATGCCTCTATCCCTGACTCATTACTAAATTATTTAATTCGCTACAATATTCACCAATTTATCTGGAACAACAATAACTTTTCGCACTGTTTTTCCTTCAATAAATGATTGGATTTCTTCTGTTGCTAAAGCTTTCTCTTCTAATTCTTCTTTACTTAAGCCTCGAGCGATATTTAATTTTGCACGAACTTTTCCATTCACTTGGAAAACAACTTCGACCTCATCTTCGATTAATGCAGCTTCATCATATGTTGGCCAAGGCGCATTCGTCAAACTGTCTTCATTTCCTAGAATTGACCATAGCTCTTCACCTATATGCGGCGCAATTGGTGCTAGTAATTGAACGAATCCTTCAATGTACTCATACGGCAAAACATCAACTTTATTGGCTTCATTCACAAAGACCATCAACTGAGAAATTGCTGTGTTAAAGTGTAAGTTTTCCATATCCTCTGTCGCTTTTTTCACTGTTTGATTATAGACTTTAGTTAAGCGACCATCATTTACAGTTGTGATGCGATCACGCATTTTATTATTTTCATCTACGATCAAACGCCATACACGATCTAAGAACTTACGACTTCCTTCAAGTCCATTTTCACTCCAAGCAATTGATGCATCAAGTGGTCCCATGAACATTTCATACATTCTTAGTGTATCTGCGCCGTATTTTTCAACAACATCATCAGGATTTACAACGTTTTTCAATGATTTACTCATTTTAGCTGGTGCTTCTTCTAACGCTTCACCCGTTTCGATATTTACCCAGATTCCGTCGCGTTTTTCTACCATATTCGTAGGAACTAATACACCGCGGCTATCACGGAAACTTTGGCCTAGGATCATTCCTTGATTATATAGTTTTTGGTAAGGTTCTTTTGTTGGTACAACACCAATATCATACAAGAATTTGTGCCAGAAACGAGCGTATAATAGGTGAAGTACAGCATGTTCTGCTCCGCCAATATAGATATCTACAGGCAACCAACGTTCTAATTTTTCATAGTTGGCAAGTTCATTTTTATTGTGTGGATCGATATAGCGTAAATGATACCATGAACTACCTGCCCATTGCGGCATTGTATTGGTTTCACGTTTACCTTTTTTACCTGTTTCAGGATCGACTACATTGATCCATTCAGTAATATTCGCAAGCGGTGATTCTCCAGTCCCACTTGGTTTGATATCATCAGTTTTTGGTAATCTCAATGGTAATTCAGATTCCGGAACGGTCGTTGTTGTACCATCTTCCCAATGGATCACGGGAATTGGTTCACCCCAATAGCGTTGACGAGAAAATAGCCAATCACGTAATCGATAAGTGACTTCTTTTTTACCACAGCCATTTTCTTCTAGCCACTGGTACATTTTTTCATTTGCTTCATCTTTTTTTAAGCCGTCTAAGAAGCCAGAATTGATATGAATACCATCTCCAGTAAAAACTTCTTTCGTAATATCTCCACCTTCAATGACTTGAATCATTTCGATACCAAACTTATCAGCAAACGCGTAATCTCTTTCATCATGAGCAGGTACAGCCATAACAGCTCCTGTTCCGTAGCTTCCTAAAACATAATCTGCGATCCAGATTGGGATTTCTTTGCCGTTAACTGGATTGATCGCATAGGCTCCCGTAAAGGCCCCAGTTTTTGTTTTAGATAAATCTGTACGATCTAAATCAGATTTTTTACTTACTTCTTCTTGATAAGCAGTGACTGCTGTTTTTTGCTCAGGAGTTGTAATCTCATCAACTATTTTCAACTCAGGTGCAACGACTAAATAACTAGCACCAAATAACGTATCTGCACGCGTTGTGAAAACAGTGATTGTATCGTTACTTCCTTTGATTTTGAAATCAACATTCGCCCCTTCAGAACGTCCGATCCAATTACGCTGCATATCCTTGATACTTTCTGGCCAGTCGACTAAATCCAAATCATCCAATAAACGATCTGCATACGCTGTGATTTTCAGCATCCATTGACGCATAGGTTTTCTAACAACATCATACCCACCACGTTCGCTTTTACCATCGATCACTTCTTCATTTGAAATAACCGTTCCAAGTTCTGGTACCCAGTTAACTGCCACTTCTGCTTCATAAGCTAAACCATGTTCATATAGTTTTGTAAAAATCCATTGCGTCCATTTGTAATATTCTGGATCCGTCGTATTGATTTCACGATTCCAATCATAACTGAAACCTAAAGAATTGATTTGACGTTTGAAGGTTTCAATATTTTTTTTCGTAAATTCTGCTGGATCATTTCCCGTGTCTAGTGCATATTGTTCTGCCGGTAATCCAAATGCATCCCAGCCCATAGGATGCAGCACACTGTATCCTTGGCTTCTTTTCATACGAGATAAAATATCCGTTGCTGTATATCCTTCTGGATGCCCAACGTGCAGCCCTTGACCAGATGGATAAGGAAACATATCTAATGCGTAGAATTTCTTTTTGTCGGGATCATCATGGGTAGTAAAGCTATTATGCTTAGCCCAATATTTTTGCCATTTTTTCTCAATCTTTTTGTGCTCATAACTCACGTGTATTCTCCTCCTATTTTGACTAACTTTCATTATGCTGGTTGATTGTACCTAGAATTGCGGATCATCAGCTTTGCAATAAAAAACGTCCTACAGGAAATAGTTCCTATAGGACGTGTGACATGCAACGTGGTACCACCTAAATTTACTTGTAATGATACAAGCCTTAATGTTGTAACGGTCGTCACCGATCTTACCTACTAAAGTGAGGATAAATACAGTCCAAAGTTCTGTTATTCATCATAACCTGAACAAATCTCAAGCGTTTCATTCAAGTACTATTCAGTAAAATAACTCAAAGGCGAGTTCGAAAGCTTCTGTGCGTATTTTCACCAACCATACGCTCTCTAAAACATGGTTCTCTCTACTATTCCTTTTCACTGTTTATCTATCAGTTGTGTGTTTCCATACTACCAAACTTCTCTGGTGATTTCAATCGTTTTTATTTAACTTTCAGTTTTTGTCCAATGTAAATTGTATCACCGGATAAACCATTCAATTGTTTGATTTTTTGAACGCTGGTTCCATATTTTTGAGCAAGATCCCACAAGGTATCTCCACCTTTTACAGTATGTGTGCTACCTGTTTGACTGCCACCTTGATTACTAGAAGTATTGCTACTACCAGCTGAGCTGCCTTTTTTAACGATCAAACGTTGACCTGGATAGATAATATCGCCACTCAAGTTGTTCCATTGACGTAGATTGGCAACACTTACGCCGTTTGCATTCGCTATTGCCCATAGGGAATCTCCTGATTTTACTGTGTATTGCGAGTTGCTTGTTCCTGTGTTACCTGATCCACCAGCATTTCCTGTAGATCCGCCTCCGGTATTTCCACTACCTGTGCTGCCTTGGCCTTTTTTAACGATCAAACGTTGACCTGGATAAATAATATCTCCACTTAGGTTGTTCCATTGACGTAAATTAGCAATACTTATGCCGTTTGCATTCGCTATTGCCCATAAGGAATCTCCTGATTTTACTGTATAATATGAGTTAGTTGTGCCTGTATTGCTTGATCCACCAGTATTTCCTGTAGATCCGCCTCCAGTATTTCCACCGCCAGTGCTGCCTTGACCTTTTTTAACGATCAAGCGTTGACCTGGATGGATAACATCGCCACTCAAATTGTTCCATTGACGTAAATTAGCAATACTTATGCCGTTTGCATTCGCTATTGCCCATAAAGAATCTCCTGATTTTACTGTATAATACGTATTGTTTGTTCCTGTATTTCCAGAACCACCAGTATTTCCTGTAGATCCGCCTCCGGTATTTCCACCTGTGTTGCCTCCAGTGTTACCAGAACCTTTACCGACAACTAATTTTTGACCTACATAAATCATATCGCTAGAGAGGCTATTCCAGCTTTTGATATTGGCAATCGATGTTCCATATCGAGCAGCTAAAGCCCAAAGACTGTCGCCAGCTTTTACCGTATGAATCACATCTTGGGTACTAGTTCCACCACCAGTATTGCCGCCCGTATTGCCACCTGTGTTACCGCCTCCTGTATTGCTACCTCCAGTGTCGCCACCTGTATTGCCGCCCCCAGAAGATGGAGTATCATATTGTGTTAAATTATACGTTGTAATAATATTATTTAGCTTCGTATTGTAACTTGGATCTGTTGCATAGCGTCCAGTTAACCAAGCTGTTGCATCTCTGTATGAACTCGTATTGCTTTTCCATGCGCCAGAATAGTAATAAACTCCAGCTTGGAAAGATGTATTTTTCAAAACGTAGGCATTATCACTAAATGACTCCGAAAAAGAAGGATATTTTCTAAAAGCAGCGTTTACTTGAACCCACTGACCATTAATAACTTCCCATGTCTTCATCGTAACAGATTGTCCTTGATAACTTCCTTTAATCCCAAACAAATTATGGTTTGGAGCTGCTGCTAAAGTACTTTTTCCCCAGTCGCTTTCAAGGATTGCTTGCGCCATCATTACAGAAGCGTACAAATCATTTGCAGCTGCAACAGATTGTGCATGTCCTGAAATTTCAGCGATAAAAGCACTTGGGCTGACACTTCTAGATTGCGCAGAAAATGCTGAACGCATTGAAAGATTAGGTACAGTTAGTTCTTCCGTTTCTTTTTCAGTTGTGGAAGAATCAGTAGCTTCCGTCGAGTCTTCGGTAGATTCAGTTGCCTCAGTACTTTGTGTTGTTTCTGATGTATTTAATTCTGATGAGTCTTTTGTTTCAGACAGTTCTTCACTTGAAGACATATCAGGTGCTGTTGTCTGAGTCTCTTGTGTCATCGAATCGTTTGAATCAGTCGTCGCTTGCGTTTGAACGGCTTCTGTATGTGTATTTGTATCTGAGTAACTTACTTGGGCACTTGACGTTTGATCTTCAGTTGCTTCAGCTATTTTAGGTGCGGCAATCGGCGCAGCAATAGATGACACAACAATGGCAGAGCTAAGGACAGTTGTTCCTTTTTTAAACTGATCGTAAGCAAGCTTGTTCTGTTCCGCTTTCCTCCGCTCTTTTCTTGATGTTTTGTACTTCTCCATAGTATATCCTCCAAATTTTCTTAAAAAAGTATTCCTTGATTTATAGTATACCCTTTTTTCAAAGAAAATAGAAATATTTTTTAATTTTGCCTTCTGGAATATACAAATAAAAATGTAATTTATTTCATTCCTTTTTGTTTATTTTCTTTCTACATATCCTCCTACGATTTGCATCAATATGACTAGGTCTCAAGACTGACGCCTCTCTTTACCTTAGGCTGATTTTTTGCTTAAGTACTTGTTATTCCCTCAAAAAAAAATTATAGTGGAGAAGAAGTAACACGATTGTAAAATGAAATGAGGGGAAACGATGAATAAAGAGCACTTTTTAATTGAATTAAAGATTTACTTAAAGCCTCTGACACCCCAACAGCAAGCATTCGTCTTGAACAAATATGAAACAATTTTTGATGAACGTTCTGCTGCTGGTGAATCAGAAGAAGAGATTGCCAAAAGTTTAGGTAAACCAAGAAGTATAGCTGAAGAAATTTTACAAGAATTTGACATCACAGTTCCTGAAAAAAAGCTTGAACGAGATGGCTGGCAAGAAATCCAGCCTAATGTGACTAATGACTACTACTATGAAGAAGTACCTGAACATCCATATGCAGATACTTATCAGACATATGAACGTCCTCGTCATAGTGGTTTCACTCGATTCTGTCAAATAGCTGGAGTTCTTTCGCTTAATTTTCTTTTAATGATTTGGTTTATATTTTCTTTTATTATGATATTTTTCTCTTGTTGGCTCGTTGCAGTTCTCTTTTTATTTTCACCTATTCTAGGCGGAATCTCTGTGATTGCCGGCTTTAATGATGCAACGATGTTCCAAATGTTCTTAAGTATTTTTCTTTGTGGTGCAGGAGTCATTGGAATTTTGATTTTAACTCCGTTAACTAAGTTTTTTGGAAAAGTCCTAAGACGTTATTTACAATGGAATATTCAAGTTTTAAGAGGAGAGATTTAGTATGAAAAAGACAACTGCTTTTTTTCTAACCATTGGAGTGTTAGCCATGATCATTGGCGGAATAGGCAGTGCCGTTTATTTCAGACGCGCTGAAGATTCTATGACAGACACAAAAAAACAAAGTTATGAGATAAAAAATAAGCAAAGTACAAAAGAAATTCACCTAGATCTTTCAGGAGATGCAGATTTTTACATCTTAACTGAAAGCTCTAATCAGGTAGTGATGAATACTAGAAGTTCCGCTCCTGTTTCGCTTAACAGCTCATTAGAAGTTAAAGAAAAAAATGATCAAATGACTATTTCTGCTGCTAGTGACAAGAAAAAAATAGCATTTGAAGGGGTAAAATTTGGTATTTTCGATAGAGGTTCGGCAGTAACTTTAACAATTCCTGATAGTGCAGAACGTTTAGTCATCGACGGAAAGAGCGAAGGGACTATCAATTTTTCAAATGTTGCAACGAAAGATTTTTCTATTACAATGAACAATGCAGATATCAACATTAGCAATATCAATGCAGAACAGTTGACGGCTGAGACTAGCAATGGCTATCTAAACGTTAATTCTGATGTCAAAACCGATAAATCGACGTTTAAAACAACCAACGGCGACATACAAATAAGTGATTTTGCTGCTTCAAATTGGTCTGCTGTTAGTACATCAGGCGATATTACTTTAAATAGCACCAAAGGAATTGCTAAAATAGAATCTACAAATGGTGATATTCAAGCAACTGATCTTAAAGGTGAAGCTGAGGTTAAAAGTATCAATGGCGAATTTTCACTGTATGGAACAGAAATTCCTAAAAAACTGACTGTTGAGTCTCAACGAGGTGATATACAACTTCATACAGAAGAAATTTTGTATGATATTGCGATCAAAACAAAAACTAAGTTGGGCGACAGCACAATTTTTGGTAAAGAACGTACTTCTTATAAACGAGGAAAAGGATCAAAAACAATTGATCTGCAAACAAAATCTGGTGACATTTCAGTTGAAGGTCCTTCTGATTTTGAAGATGATGAAGAGTAACGATCTTTGATTTAAAAAGGATTGAAGCAACGCATTTATTTGGATTTTAAGTCCCTGATAAAACTGAGTTTTAGTTTTGTTAGGGGCTCTTCTTTTTTTATTCTCAGATGTGTTCTTGATTATTTGATGTTATAATAAACTTTATCTATATAGGAAAGGATTTCTCATGAAAAATAAATTATACTACCAATTTGCGGGCAGTTGTTTTTTAGTTGTCTTTATGTTTTTAGGCTATGTGGTGCGTTTTTATCCAACATGGTTGAACGGATTCGATCAAACAATTACAAACCTTGTTCGAGCCCCTTATCCTTCTGCTAATCAATTTTTTATTTGGTATACGAAGTTTGCTGATCCATTAACGGTGGGGATTCTCTGTGTGACGATCGCCTTCATATTATTTAGAGGAAAATATTATGCCGAAACACTTTGGCTTTTGATCAATACAGGATTGATTGCAGGTGTTGCAAATCCATTGATCAAGTTGTTATTCATGCGTCCTCGTCCAACATTGGATCATTTAGTAACAGAACATAGTTACAGTTTCCCTAGTGGGCATTCTACAGGCAGCGTGTTATTGTATGGTACGATTATTTTATTGTTGCCACAATTTATTAAACAAAAAAACCTATGCTTATTTTTACAAATCCTATTAGGTCTAGGTATCTTTTTGATTGGAATCAGCCGAATCTACGCTGGTGTTCACTTCCCTAGTGACGTTTTAGGTGGTTTTTGTTTTGGTTTAGCTTGGCTACTTATGACTTATCCAATTTACTTAGAAAAACGTTTTGTTTGGCGCTTTAAAAATAAACAACAATAGAAAGAAGAAGAACTATGTCTGAATTTGCATATACAGAAGATCCTAATAAACGCTATCATTCATGGAATTATGCGTTACGTCAGCAATTTGGCGGAAAAATTTTTAAAGTTCCATTGGATGGCGGATTTGATTGTCCCAATCGTGATGGTACTGTGGCTAAAGGCGGCTGTACATTTTGTAGCGTTTCAGGGTCTGGTGATATGATCGTTGCACCTAAAGATCCGTTACCGATTCAATTTCAAAAAGAAGTTCACATGATGCATAAGAAATGGCCTCAAGTCGACCAATATATCGTTTATTTTCAAAATTTCACTAATACACATGCACCTGTAGAAGTCATTCGTCATCGTTTTGAACAAGTTCTAAATGAAGGCGGCGTCGTTGGTATTTCGATTGGAACACGCCCAGATTGTCTGCCAGATGATGTAGTGGAATATTTGGCTGAGCTGAATCAACGTTATTATTTGTGGGTAGAATTAGGCTTACAGACGACTTATGAACATACGAGTACTACGATCAACAGAGCACATGATTATCAGACTTACTTAGATGGTGTAGCGAAATTACGTAAGCATGCTATTCGAGTTTGTACGCACCTAATCAATGGTTTACCAGGTGAAAGCTTAGAGATGATGAAAGAAAATGTTCGCCGAACGATTCTTGATTCTGATATCCAAGGAATCAAATTACACCTGCTACATCTGATGACCAATACACGAATGTTACGAGATTATCATGAAGGTCGTTTGCAATTGATGACACGAAAAGATTATGTTGATGTTATTTGCGATCAGTTGGAAATGATTCCGCCAGAAATCGTTATCCACCGTTTAACAGGAGATGCACCCACAGATACTTTAGTTGGCCCGATGTGGAGCTTGAAGAAGTGGGAAGTTTTAAATGCTATCGATGATGAAATGAAACGCCGTGATAGTGTTCAAGGAAAATATAATGTACGAGTAGAAAAGGAGTTGCTTATTTAATGCTGCAGACAGCACTTCATTTTAGTCATACGCTTTTGCAAGAGGTGATTCAAGAAGGCGATACGGTTGTTGATGCTACTATGGGTAACGGAAACGATACAGCTTTTCTAGCACAACTTGTTGGTTCAACTGGGTTAGTTTATGCCTTTGATGTACAAGAACAAGCATTGATAAACACTGAAAAGAAACTCACTGAATCAGACTTAATCAATCAAGCTCGTTTAAATCATAAAGGACATGAAACGATCGATACAACCATTCCAGAAAATACGCAACTATCCGCAGCTGTTTTTAATCTAGGTTACCTTCCTAAAAGTGATAAGCAAATCATCACAAAACCAGATACAACTAAAAAAGCCCTTGATGCTTTGCTTCCTCGCCTAGCACCTAAAGGTCGTATTATTGTAGTGGTTTATTATGGTCACCTTGGCGGAGAAGCAGAATTAGCTCTTATACAAAATTATTGCCAAGAGCTACCGCAAGAAAACTATAGCGTATTAACTTATCAGTTTATCAATCAGAAGAATAACCCGCCGATTTTGTTTTGTATTGAGAAAAAAGCAAAGTCGTAAACGTTGGAATTTCTTTGGATTTATCTACGAATAATAAAAGAGAATAGCAGATAAAATCAATGTTGGCTGATTTTATCTGCTATTTTTAGTAATCTATTGGTGCTTCTCTGTTCTAACCAACTTTGAGGCCCCTGCTCTGATCCAACCTCTTTTAGTTCTATTTTTATTCGAACACAAATTGATTATGATAAAGCTCTGCATAAAATCCGTCTTGTTTCAACAATTCATGGTGACTGCCTTCTTCGATCACTTCACCATTTCTTAAAACAACGATACGGTCTGCATTCAAAATTGTTTTCAATCGATGCGCAATCACGAAACTGGTTCTGCCTTTGATTGCTTCATCCATAGCTTTTTGAATTTTTGCTTCTGTTACGGTATCAACATTACTTGTCGCTTCATCTAAAATCAGCAATGATGGGTTGGTAATGATCGTACGCGCGATACTGATCAATTGCTTTTGTCCAGTACTGAAAATGTTGTTTTCTTCAGTTATTTCAGTATCATAGCCCTTTTCTTGCTCCATTATAAACTCATGGATGTTTGCTTGTTTAGCGGCTTCTATAATTTCTTCTTCAGTAGCTTCTGGTTTTCCAAATGCTATATTCGCTCGAATCGTTCCAGCAAATAGGACGGAATCTTGTAGAACAATCCCAACATGCGTTCGCAAACTGCTTAATTCAATTTCACGAATATCCGTTCCGTCAAATCGAACAGAACCATTAGTTACATCGTAAAAACGATTCAACAAATTCATGATCGTGGTCTTACCAGATCCTGTTGGCCCAACTAAAGCTACCATCTCGCCTTTTTTAACATCGATGGAGACATCTTTTAGAATAGGAACTTCTGGATCATATCCAAAGTCAACATGATTCAATGCAACAGACTCGTTGATACCATTGATTTCTTTTCCATCTTTTGGATTGATTTCATCCGGTTCATCAAACATTTCATTTAATCGTCTAGCACCTGTGATTGCTAATTGGATCATGCTATAACCCGAAGAAATTTGCATCAACGGTTGATAATATTGTTGTGAATATTGAACGAATGTTACAACTAACCCTAAAGCTACAGTCTTTTCTAAATCTCCGTTCAATGCTAACCAACCACCAAAGAAAATCACGATAGCAGTATTTACTAAAGACATTCCTTGCATCATTGGAAATAACAAACCTGAATAGACTTGTCCTTTAAAAGTAGCTTTGCGTACTGTTTCATTGTGTTCCAAAAAGCCATCAATCGTTTCCTCTTGCAAGCCATTTGTGATGATTACGCGTTGGCCGCTGATTTTTTCATCCATATAACCATTCAATTTACCAACTTCATCTTGTTGGATATCCACATATTTACGTGCTTTACTGATTACAACGACTGCAATCAAAATAGCTACTGGTGTAGAAGCGATCGTTGCCCAGGCCAACTGAACATTTTGGCGGAACATCATGATCAAGATTCCCACAAACAAAGCAATGTTGGTCAATACTTGTAATAATGCTTGGTTCAAACTATTTTGAATATTATCTAAATCACTAGTAAAACGACTTAAAATTTCACCATCTTGGTGTGAATCAAAGAAACGAATCGTCAACTTTTCTAATTTATTGAATAAGCCTATCCGCATTCGATTTGTTGATTTTCCTACAACTTGTGTAAACAAGATGCTGTAAATAAAATTTGCTGCACTTGTCAGTACATAAAAAATCAATAACTTCCAGATAATATCAATGAATTTACTCTTATCATCTGTTCCTTGCATCAATGCTCCCACGTAATTTGCAAGCTCTTGAATAGCTTCTCCGATAAATTGTGGTGCTTTTACTTGTAAATAAGTGGCAATGATAATTGTTACAAAAATGAAGAAGAAGGAAAGTTTATAACGTTTTAAATAATGATAAAAGAATTTACTTGCTCTGATTAAATCAGTCATTATCTTCATCCTTTCCTTTTTGTGTTTCATAGATTTCTTGATAAATTGGATTGGTTTTTACTAGTTCTTCGTGAGAACCTTCGCCAACCAATTGTCCTTTATCTAAAACTAAAATACGGTCTGCATGAACGACAGAAGAAATCTTTTGTGCAATCACAATCGTTGTCGTTTCTTTCAAATCTTTATCCAACGCTTCTCTGACTAAACGTTCAGAACGTGCATCCAAAGCACTTGTACTGTCATCTAAAATCAATATCTTCGGATCGCCAATAACACCACGCGAAATAGATAAACGCTGTTTTTGACCACCAGAAAAATTATTGCTTCGTTCAGCAACTGGTGCTTCATATTGTAATGATAATTTTTCGATAAATTCTTTTGCTTGTGCAATTTCAGTTGCACGGCTCATATCTGCATCGCTAGCGTCTTTTTTACCTTGACGTAAATTTTGTGAAATCGTACCAGAGAAAAGAATCGCTTTTTGCAACACGAAAGATACAGCTTTACGCAAACTGTGTTCATTGACATCACGTAAATCAACACCACCAACTGAAACAGTTCCTTCAGATGGATCAAACAATCGAGGAATCAATTGGGCTAATGTTGATTTCCCTGCGCCAGTAGCCCCAACGATACCAATCATTTCTCCAGGTTTGATAGAAAATGAAACATCCTTCAATGTATCCACATCATCCCCTGGATAACGGAAGCTAACATGGTCAAAAACTACCTGACCATCCAAATTCTGTTCTGGAACATCTTTGTAAGTAAGTGCTGGAACTGTATCCATCACTTCTTTGATCCGCTTGATAGAAACAGCTGCTCGAGAAGTCATCATCATCATCATCCCACCAATAATGATCGCCATCATTATTTGCATCAAATAACTCATAAATGAAGCTACTCCACCAATCACCGTTGGGTCGTCTTTCACTAAATTGCTGACAAGAAAAATCGATCCAACAATCGCTAAATTCGCTGCCAACATAAATGATGGGATCATCACTGAAAACAATGTACCGACAATCAAATTATGTTTCGTTAATTCGTCACTGACTTTACTGAAACGATTTAATTCGTTTTTCTCTTGAACAAAAGATTTAACTACTCGAATTCCTAACAGGTTCTCTTTAGCTAAGCCGTTCACTTTATCAATCAACGTTTGAATAATCATAAAATGCTTGCCCATTTGTGAAAATGATAGTGCTGTGATAATAAATACTGCTACAACTAGTAAAACGATCACCCACCATAATTGCGGTAAGGTCATCATTGCTAAAATGAAACTACCGATAAAAAGAATCGGGATTCTAAACAACGACTGCAATGCAATCATGATCACATTTTGAATTTGAGTCACATCATTTGTTAAACGAACAACTAAATTCCCCGCTGAAAATTCTTCAATATTTCCAAATGAAAAAGTCTGGATCTTACGAAAAGTCGCTTCACGAATATCTGCACTCACACCTTGTGCAACTTTTGCAGAATAAATCGTATTAAAAACACCTGCGATCAATCCTAATGCAGCTATTCCGATCAAATACAAACCAAGTTCTTTCATTTGACTCTTATCATCTTTAATAATTGCTTCTAATACTTTTTGTAATAGTTTTGGTTGCCATAAAGCCGACATGACCATAACAATAACGGTGAACAATGCTATAGTAACTTCCAACTTGTACTTTTTGACATGTTCCATAATAATACTCACTTGATCCCAACTTTCTTTGTAAAACTCGCCTAATCTGATTCATTGTGCAACTTTCAACGATTATTTAGTGTTATTATATGATAATGGATAAATCAGCGAGACACGTTCGCTTTTATTGATTTCACAAACTTAACACTGTAAAATTAGGCTGCATAACAATTTACCATTTTTGGAAGTGAAATTCAAGAAGTTAGCTTACATTTTTTATATAAAGGATGAGAAAATTGGACTCAAAATTATCGAAAGAAAAAATCGTTCAGGCAGCTTTTCAATTACTAACAGAAAACCCTGAATTGGAAAAACTATCCATGCGAAAAGTCGCTCAAAAACTCGGAATTCAAGCCCCTGCGATATACTGGCATGTTGAAAATAAACAGGCCTTGCTACAAAGTATGGCTGAAGAAATAGAGAATCATTTTATACCGCCTAAGTCGCAAAAAAACTGGAAAGAAACGATTTATGCTTATATGGACAATTATTATGAATTGTATCAACATTATCCTTGTGCTTTAGAAATTGAAGTACACACAATTCCTTCTTATCCTTCACGCTTGAGAAATCTTGATGCGATGCTTGGGGTTTTGAAAGAAGCTGGATTTTCAATTGAATTAAGCTACATGACGATTACTTCTTTACAGCATTTATTATTTGGCATGCTGATGGATTCTACTGAAGAGAAAAAATTATATAATAAAGTCGTAGCAGGTGATGAATACTTGAAACAACAAATCATCTTGATGAAGCAATATGTTCAGGAACAAAACTTAGATAATATCAATGATAGTATTCAATATCGACACAAAGAAAAACAGAAAGATTTTTTTATGAAGACATTACGTGTATTTTTAAATGGTTTAGATACGTTCATCTAATAGTAGATACGCAAAAAAGCTTAGACATTTTTTATTTGTCTAAGCTTTTTGATCTTCATTTCTCTAATGGTAACCATTCTAATACTCGTTGAATCCATTTATCCCAGAAAATCCAGTCATGATTGCCTGTTCCAGTTTCAAAAGTATGTTCAATGTTATGCGCTGTCAATGCCTCTGACATTTTTTGATTTCCATACAAAAGCAAATCATCTTTTCCGCAACACAGAAATATATTAGGTGCTTTTTTCCCGTCTTTTACAAGCTGTTCAAGTAAAAACATCGGATCATTGGCTGATCCTTGCACCTGTTCAAGCGGTCCAAAAATCCCTTCCCAGAATTTTCTGCTTCTAACCGCTAAAAGGTCCTCCATTCTGTCCGCAAGATTCACTGCTCCAGATAAAGAGGCTATGGCTCCAAAGTTTTCTGATTTAGCTAACCCAAGTTTTAAGGCACCATAACCACCCATTGAAAGTCCAACTGCAAATGTTTTTTCTCTTTTCGTGGTTAATTGCGGGAATAATTCATGACAGATCTCCGGCAATTCTTCTGAAATAAATGTCCAGTAATTCATTTCATAGCTTGTATCTGTATACCAACCCAAATCGGTTGAAGGCATGATCACAGCCAAACCTAAATCTGAAACATAACGTTCTATCGATGTGCGGCGTTCCCATACACTATGATTTCCACCCATTCCGTGAAGGAGATACATAACAGGGACATCTGTAAACTTTCCTTTCGTTGCCGTTCCAATTTTTTTCTCCGTTTTTTGAGGTAAAATCACATTCAATGATACTTCCATTTCTAATACATTTGAATAAATGCTTACTTGCAAAAAAGCCATCCAACATCCCTCGTTTCCTGTTTTCTACTATTGTAGCATTAAATTCCGAAATTTTTGACTAAATATGTATAACAAAAAAGCGATTATGACCTGACTCTGTAAGTCATCGCTTAATCACTTGGAATTTGCATAAACGGCTGGAACAAAGGCAACTCCTGTTTGTTTCTCAGAGTTAAGCACTTCTGCTCCAGCCTCGAGGGAGGAGTTACAAATGAAAAATGTTTTTACTTAAGTTGTTTTCTCTTGGTATGTCTATATAATACAAAGCAAATATGACTTTTTCATGTCAAAATTTCGTATTCTATTGTTCTTTTTTATAAAGAAATAGCAATGCCCTAATTAACTACTTTCTTTTTTACACTTACATTTAAAATAATTGCAACAATAATCAGTCCAATTCCAACGACATATACATTATGAAGCCCAGCATAAAGCATGCCACGTAGAGGTCTCAGTAAATCTGCTGGTATCGTATTAGCCGTATGCGGATTAACAAGTTGATTCATCACATCTGGATCGACCTGTAATGTACTTTTAGCTAATTCTGAAGTTGTCACTGCATTAATGATCACACCAAAAATTGAAACCATCAACGTTTGACCAATCGTTCTCGCCAATGTATTGAATGATGTTGCAACCCCCATTTCAGATGGATCGACACTGCTTTGCGCGGTCACAGTCGTTGTTGTGATCGTGATCCCAAAGCCGACGCCTAAAACAGAAGAAATCGCGAAGAACCAGACAAATGAAATTGTTGCTGGAACCAATACTAAGAAAATACCACCTAATAGTGTAATACTTAAACCAATTGTCAGCACTCTTTTTGTTGTATGTTTCTCCATTAAATTACTGGCAATAAACGAACCTACCATCCATAAAATCGACATTGGTGCTAATACAAGACCACCAATTCCAGCACTTTTTCCTAACACACCTTGCATCCACATTGGAATATAGACTTCCACGCCCATCAAAAATCCGCTGATCAAAGCTGCTACGATATTGACAATCACAAAAGTAGAATTTTTAAACAGCATCAAATCAATAACAGGATCTTTGGCTCTTTTTTCCACAAAAACAAAACCAATAAAGAATAGAACAGAGGCCCCTAAACAAAGAAAGACTTTTAAATCAAATCCGCCATCACCAATCAATTGGAATCCTAATAATAGCGTTAGTAAGACGAACATCAACTGAACACTGCCTAAGATATCCATTGGTACTTTGGATTTTTCTCTTTTTGGTTCCACTAAAAAGTAAGCGATCAAGCCCATCAATACAAGACCAATCGGTACATTAATGAAGAATATCCAATGCCAGCCGACAGTATCTACAATAAATCCACCAGCAAGTGGACCAAAAATACTCGCAATTCCCCAAGCTGCACTGTTCAGTCCTAACATTTTTGCCCGTTTATCAATTGAATAGATATCAGCCAAAATCGTCAACGCAACCGGCATGATAGCCCCTGCTCCGATTCCTTGAATTGCTCGAGCAATGATCAACGTGATCATATTTTGTGCTAAGCCGCAAAGTGACGAACCAATAATAAAAATAATAATTCCAATCATAAATATTGGTTTACGCCCAATTTTATCTGCTAGCTTTCCGTAAATTGGTGTTAGCATCGCATTTGTTAATAAATAAATAGAAAAAACCCAGTTCATGATTTCCATGCCGTGCAGTGATCCTACGATCGTTGGCATCGCTGTTGAAACGATTGTTCCTTCGATTGCTGTCATAAATGTTGCAACGAAAACGCTGATTGTTACAAGTTTGACATTTGTTTTTCTTTCCATGTATCTCCATCCTTTTGATATTTTTTAGTTTAATAAAGTTACTTATGATTATTTTACAGAGTTTTGTTGGTACTGTTGTAAGACTTTATATTACTATTAGAATTTTTAGGTTTATTGTAACCTAATCCATGACTAATTTGTGAGTTTTTGGCTTTTATTTGTTGTTTGGATTATAGCGTTTGGTGTTTCACTAGTATGGTAACTTCTCTCCCTTTAGTCGCCAAGTACTGTGAATCATCCACTCTGGCGAAGCCAGTCGTGGTGATTCACAGCAAAACGGCGCCACTAATTTTCATTAGTAGCGCCGCCTCGTTTACTCCATCAAGCTTTTCTTGATTGCATCGACTTTATCTGTCTGCTCCCAAGGTAGTTCAATGTCTGTACGACCAAAATGACCATATGCTGCCGTCTGTTTGTAAATTGGACGACGTAAGTCAAGCATTTCAATAATTCCTGCTGGACGCAGGTCAAAGTTTTCCCGAACGGCTGCAATCAATTTGCTTTCAGATACTTCGCTTGTCCCAAAAGTATTGATTGAAATCGACACGGGCTGCGCTACACCAATTGCATAGGCTAGTTGGACTTCTGCTTTTTCAGCTAAGCCCGCTGCAACGATATTTTTCGCAATATATCGTGCTGCGTAACTTGCAGAACGATCGACTTTAGTCGCGTCTTTTCCTGAAAAGGCACCGCCACCATGGCGAGCGTAACCGCCATAGGTATCTACGATGATCTTACGACCAGTCAAGCCGGCATCTCCTTGAGGTCCGCCGATAACAAAGCGACCTGTCGGATTAATAAAGTATTTTGTTTCTTCATCTAGTAATTCTGCTGGGATCACTTCATCAATAACGAGTGCTTTCACGTCTTTTTGAATTTGCTCCAGCGTAGCTTCTTCATCATGTTGCGTGCTGATCACGACTGTATCTACACGTTGTGGTTTGCCGTTTTCATCGTATTCTACTGTCACTTGTGATTTTGCATCTGGACGTAGATAAGTCAGTTTATCCTCTTTACGTAATTCTGCTAAACGACGAACAAGTTTATGACTCAAAGAGATCGGTAACGGCATTAGTTCTGGTGTTTCATCAACTGCAAAACCAAACATCAAGCCTTGGTCTCCAGCACCAATATCGTCTTTAGTATCTTTATCACCACGTGTTTCTAGTGCATCATCCACACCTTGTGCAATATCCGGTGATTGCTCATCGATTGCCACAAGAACTGCAACAGTATCACCATCGAATCCATATTTAGCTCGTGTATAACCAATATCTTTCAATGTTTGTCGAACAACTTTTTGGATATCTACATAAGCTGTAGTAGAAATCTCTCCAAAAACTAAAACCAACCCTGTCGTAACACTTGTTTCACATGCCACACGGGCCAATGGATCTTGTTCCAAAATCGCATCTAGTATTGCGTCACTTACTTGATCGGCAA
Organism: Enterococcus sp. DIV0212c; assembly: GCF_017377505.1. GTDB lineage: Bacteria > Bacillota > Bacilli > Lactobacillales > Enterococcaceae > Enterococcus_L > Enterococcus_L ikei. The sequence continues at coordinate 332,201 of NZ_JAFREN010000004.1, forward strand.
CTTTGTCTGGATGTCCTTCCGAAACGGATTCTGATGTAAATAAATGTCTCTCTGTCATAATGTATTCCCCCTAAATTTAGTCGGTTACAAGGCATCTTTGTACAAAATGTAGTCCCACTCAAGTCATATGAAAACCATATTCCTTTGAATAGCCTACTATTTTACAACAAATCCTTTCGGGAACTTGTAACGCTAACAGTATAACAGATTTCCAAAGAAAAAACTTACTTTTTATTCTTTTATCTCAAAACTCTTTCGTTCCTATCATTGTCATAGAACTATTTGGTTTATACAATAAAAACACCTACGAATCTACAAAGAATCAAGGTGTTTTTATTAAAATCGCTGCAATTTATGTAGCGGTAATACTCTCATTTCTACGGTGCCAATCACTTCTTTTTTATCTACTAACTGATAGTAACGGCTGTCCGTCGCATAAGGACGATTATCCCCCAAAACCAGATACTTATCTTTTGGAATCGTTACTTCACCTGTCAAAGATTTTAGAGTAAAATCTTCCGTAAACATCATACCATCTTTTTCAAATTGATTTTTATAGTCGGCTATAAAACGTTCCTCTTTTTCCTCTTCATTGATAAACAACTGCCCGTTTTTATAGTACAAACTTTCTCCCGGACGACCTATGATTCTTCGTACGGACTTATCACTAGAATTAGGAACATGTATATAAACAAGATCAAAACGTTTGATTTTAGCTAATTTATTCACAACAACAACGTCGCTATCTTCCAACGTATCACTCATTGAATATCCTTCAACTCTTGCAAGTGAAAAGGTAAATAGTGATAGGAGATAGACAACACCTAACGTCACAAACAACGTCAACCCTATTTCCAAAAAAAGAGTCTTAATTTTTTTAATTCTTCTTTTTTTCTGGTTCATTTTCTTCTTGCGCTTCTTAGACGGCGCATCTGCGTTCGCCGAAGTTTTTCTTACTACGCTCTTTTTTGTTGTGCTAGATGACCGTTTTTTAATAGGGTGTTGCTTTGATTTCAGTCTATCACTTTTTTTATGAGTTACTTTTTTCATAACATCACCAGGTTATTTTTTATTTACCAACGCTTTTTCATTAATTTTAAAGTAGCTGACAACTGCTGCTTGATTTTTCTTAACGGCTGTTAGATCTGCTTCAAATTCATTTAAAAGAGCCTCATTTTTGAAGAATTCATCTGTTTGAGAGGAGACATTGATTCCTAATTCCTTCATTGATTTATAGTATTTATTCAACACTTTTTGCCCTTGTTCAGTGTTTCTGATCGTGGCCTTATAAATACCATAACTTGAAAGCTGTCCTGCTAGTAACTTAATATTTTTACCTGCTTTTATATCATTATCTGTTGTTTTCGCTTCTTTTAATTCATTTTCAAGGTTATCTAATAAGTAGTATCCTTGAATAACTGCTTTAGAGTCTTTCTGACTTAAATGCATCGATTGATAATACAAAGAGTACCCTGCAGTTGATGCTGATACTAAAAATAGCAGACTTAAAATAATCCCAACATTCCGCTGTTTTTTACTTTTTTTAGTTAATTCTCTGATTTTCCTTCTTTTTTGCTTCTGTTTTTTCTTTTTGACTTTGGTTCTTTTGGCTTTTTTCAAAGCTCTATTGGTTTGAATCATTAGATAAAAGGAGATCCCTGCAAACAATACCCCTATGCTTGCTAAGGACAAAGAAATAATAAAAAACCAATCTAGTATCGTCATTTCTTTCCCTCCCTTTTTTTTATTAAACGAGCTTTTCCAGTCTAGATTAGACGACAGAAAACTCTATATCATCTATTTATTTTTTAGGTCTTTTTTTTCTTGCTTGTTTTTTCTTAGCTTGTTTCTTCTTGTTGATTGTTCTGATGACAAGGAAAATCACGATAGCTAATACAAGTACGCCACCCACGATTCCTGCAATCAATTGCCAGTTGAAGGTTTGAACATCTTCTAAACCAGCATCTTGATTGTTAAATTTGTCTGCTTCTTCATCTGTAATCTTGAAGCTTTCGTCCCATTCCCATTTCTTTTCACCGGAAGTCACTAAAATTTTAGCGCGATAGTTTCCTGGAACCATACGGTCGCCTTCCATACTGACTGGAAAATCGATCAATGAATTCGGCGCCATTCTCATGCCAGAACGTTTTGTTTCATATAAAACTTCATCACTGCCATCTTTCATGATTTGAACTTGTGTCGCCATGTTTTCCAAATAAGCTGGTTCAACATTAGAGAAGTTTACAAAAAATGTATTTCTAAAATTGTTTAATTCTGCATAGACTTTATTTAATTCGAGATTAGCCTGAACTTCTTTATCTGTTTCTGAAAGTATCATCCCAATAACATAAGCGTATTTGTTGATAACGCCCGTCTTCTTTGGCTTTGATTTTTCATCTTTTTCAATTTTTTGAAGTTGGATCCCACCTGAGATTACTCCATCAAATGATGCTTCTGGCATCGTAATTTCTATGTCGACATCCTGTTCACCGTTTGCAGGTATTTTAACTGTTTCGGGTGCTTTAACAATATTTTCAAAATCATATTTTAATGATTTATCTTTTTTGATCGTTGTTGGACCATATTCAATAACGCCGTTAGCATTTGTTTTCGTACCATTCAGTTTGACTGAAACTTCTATTTCTTCTGAAGCTAGATTTTTGATTTTGATTTTAACGGTTTGTTTTTGTCCAGGTGTCATCTTTAAATCAAAGTACCCTACATCGTTACTTCTTTGATTATCAGGCTTGATTGTTTCATATGTAAATCCAGTTGCATTACCGCTACTGTTGTCTTGTGCATACGTCTTCATCGGTATAAGTACAGCTAACATAACTGTGGCTACTAAATATAATAGATGCTTTTTATTCATCGCTATCCCTCTCTTTAAAAAGGCTGAGACAGAAATTTTCTTTCTGTCTCGCCATTTATTTGAACATGACTACTTAAAGTGTGTTATACAATCCAACTATTATTTCGTTTAAATTATAATACTTCAGCGATTGTCCAAGTGATTTCAGCTGTATATTCGTCAGCTAGTAAAATGTTTGTGTTTGGTACAGTTAATTTAACAGATTCAGCAGTTGTATCAGCAGTTCCGTCACCGTATTGACCAAATTCAATCGTGTATGTTCCGATTCCTTTAGAAGCTTCTTTGTTATCTAAAATAACTACTGATGAACCAGCACCTGTTCCAGCTGCATCTGCTGCTAATTGGAATCCGGCAACAGTTGTTGCTGGCCATTGTGCTGCAGGATCAGCAGAAGTGATTGCTGCATTTGAGTAATCGATTGTAGCTGATTTCAAGAATGTTCCAGCATTTGCATTTGCTTCAAATTGTTTTGATAATTGTGCACTTACTTGGTATTTATGGTTTGCAACACCACGTACGTCTGTAAATTGTACGAAGTTCCCACGAGTAACATCACCATCAGCTGTTTTTACTGGAATTGCTGCTGCAAAGTATTCTGGGTTAGAAGCAAAAGCTTTCACTTTATCTTCACCAAAGTTTAATTCAGTTACAGCGTCAATACTGAATGATCCACGATCTGGGTTAACGATGATTGGTTTTTTAGGATCTACAACTGGTTTTTCAGGATCTTCTGGGTCAGTGATATCTTTAGGATCGTTATCTTCTGTAAATTTGATTTTACCGTTTGTTGGTAGTGATTTTGCTTCAGCGTTAGCTGCTAATGGGGCTGCTAAGCTTACTCCTAATAAAGTTAATAATGCTACTGAACATAATGTTTTTGTTTTCATGTGTGTTTCCTCCTAGTTTTTGTGTGTTTGTGTGTGTGTTTGTTCTATTTATGGCAACTCAGCTAATATCCAAGTTAACACCGTAGTATAAGGTACCGGATCAACGATTGTTGTTCCTGGTATTGATAGTGAAACAGCTTTATTCAAATAGATGGGTTTATTGTCGAATACCGGATCAAGAACTGCCTGACCATCTTTATCAAGTCTGGGTTCCAAAGTATTCTTTTGGTTGCTCTGATTTTCAGCAGATGCTCCAAAAGAAATCGTCCAGGTTCCACCGCCTTGACCAGTATTGGCTTGCGCTAAATTATAAGAAGCGCCAACGTTATCTATATTGATAATTTCTTTTGATAATTGCGGGGCACCACTAAGATCTTTTGAAGAACTTACCCATGATTTATCTAACGATAACATGGCCCCGTTTATCTCACTGTGTTCAGTATCTTGGTTTGTAAATTGCATTTCTTGACGCAATTGTAAGGTCCAACCTGTCGGCTTTTGTCTCAAGTCAGTCACTTGAACAAAGTTGCCTCTAGGTTTGGTTGCACCAAAGAAATTCTGTGCATTTCCATAGTAAATTTCGTCTTTATCAGAAATTTTATTCTGATAAAAATCCAGTTTTGGAACAAAGTCGATTCTCAAGTCTCCTTTAAGTTGCGGAGTTTCCCCAGGATCAACTATTTCTCCAGGTTTTTCTGGATCAACAATCTCTTGCGGATATTCGCCTGAAAATTTGATCTTCCCAGGCCCGCTCAATGATTCTGATTCTGCGAATGCATCAACACTTTTCAGCGCTAATGAAGAAATCACGGCAACTGGTATAACGAGAAATTTAATCGTTTGGTTTAATTTTCTCATTTGTTATCCCGCCCTTCTTTCTCTTTCTTGCGTTTCCAGAAAAATAGCAGTAAGCCGATAATAATTAAGGCTGCCCCACTGAATACAAGACTCGTTTTTACCATTTCACCCGTACTTGGGTAGCGCCCAACTGGTTTTGTAATTGCTTCTGAACTAGTTGATGGCTGTGTACTTGATGAAGGTTCAGTAGTACTTGACGGTTCTGTTGAAGAACTATCTTCGTAAAAGCTGATTACACCACTGGTCTGCACCTCTCCTCCATTATTAGCCGCAGCATTCAACGGATGACTGATTGCTAGCGTTAACACAAAAGTAAAGGAGAGGATTAAAAAGCTGATTTTTTTTCTCATAGGTTAAGAATCTCCTTTACTTTTATGGAGTATCGCCCAATTCCCAAAGAATTTCACCTTGATAAGTGCCAAGGGTCTTCACATCGGCAGCAGAAACTTCAAATTTAAATCCGTCTCCAGATTCAGACCATGAATCACTAATGTTGTATGTGGCTCCCTCGATCGATCCGCCAGTCACAGCTCCTTGAACCATGATATCTTGAGCACCGCCATTTAATGTGATTTCTCTGTTTTTATAAACATATTTAAGTGCGCCATCCAGCGTATAGGCTGGGGTATCCGGCGTCATACTTGTCATTGGGGTCGTCATTTTAGCAGTTAGTGACCAACCTTTTTTATTTGCTCGGCTATCTTTAACAATCAGATCATCACCATGATGTTCAGCAGCATTCACACGGGTTTTCTTCCCTTGATATTTCACACTACCAAAATCAATTTCTGTTGGTGCGGATGCTAATTCTAAAACACCAAAAACCGTCCCACCTGGATTATCTACACTAAGTGATTCTGCCGAATAGGTTTCATGTTGTGCATCTGAATTGATTGAACCTTCGACAAAAGGTGTTTCTCTTGGCGAATCACCAACTGCTTTTGCCTTGTTCGTAATAATTGTTCCTACAGCTTTTGCAGCAACTGTTGCTTGAAATGTTACTTTTGCAGTTGCGCCTGTTGTTAAATCTCCAATGTTAACTGTTAGTAAACGAGTATCTGGATCATACGTATAATCAGTAGAATTTACTGCTGCAACACCGTTGATTTTCACCTCAGCTGTTACAGGATCAAAATCTACCCCGACAGGAAGTGTGTCTGTGACAACCACTTTTGCCCAATTAGTAGTATAAGAGGCTGCTTTATTGTTTTGGGCTGTTAATGTATACGTCAAGATATCGCCGACTTGTGTTGTTTGTCCGCCAGAAGAAACAACTGTTTTTTCCATAAGTGGTTTATCTGGTAATACATCTTCTACTGTATATTTTGTTGCCGCCTTAAACGTTGCATCACGGTATTTCAATTCGGTTGCCGGATTGATATTTCCGTTAGCAGTGTTGGTTGTCGGTGCTACTGGATCCAGCATTTCTGTAATTTTTCCAGCATTATCTTCTAGAAAGATTTGAACTATTTCACCTGTATTTAAATATCTAGGTAAATTGTATGCCCAAGTGCCATCATCATTAACTATTCCCACATTTGATTGACGTGTACCATTGATGTCAACATAGATTTTTGCTTTCGGTTCAGCATCTTTACCAATCAATTGTTTCATAGCATTCGTCACTTTACCGCCATCGACAATTGCCGGTTCAGGTGGTGTAACATCTAAAACTGGTGTGACTGGGTCTGTTTCAGAAATCCACGGCCCTCTGACAGCATGTGCTTTGATTTCTTTATTCGTAATATTAAATTTAGTGTCCGTCATTATTGCATAGCCTTGATTATCAGTAGAAACTGTATGTGTTTCTCCGTAAGTATCCGTGTAGGTTACTTGTGCCTGACCAGCTGCTGCATAAACTGGTTGTAAAATAACATTTCCATTTTCATCAAAGTTATCTGTCGGGGTCATCCCAATTTTCACTCTGGCTTTATAGGTCTTATCCGCATCGGTTACAGGAACCCACTCGACTTCAGGATTTGCATTCATACCAGCGATTCGACGATATTGTGTTGCAACAAAAGTCGCCAAACCAGGTTCTGTCGTTGTGACATTCGCTGCTCCACCGTTAGCTTTTGCTGAAAATTGTTCAACTTTAGCATACGTTTGTTGGGATGGTCCCATCAGTTCAGATCTTAATGTCCACAAGTCAATATCTGAATCGTTTATCGTAAAGATATTCGTTGCAACGTTAGTAGTAGAAACCGCTGGACTATTACTTGCAGATCCAGTATTTTTATTACGAATATCAAATCCTTTTGGCGAATTCATCGTAAATGTTCTATTCGAACCACCTGTTATATCAACAACAGGGCTTGTCGTTGAACCAACGATATAAATACTCCCACCAGGCTCTAAATTAAACGCAGAGTTATTTGTACTGAATTGCATAACAGAACCACTACCACGACTGAGCAAGTTAACTGTTGCATCTTTTTTAACAGTCATAGAAGAACCAGTATTATCAAAACGAACAGAGTTTCCGTTCATGTTCGAGTTATAAATAGAATTTTCTCCAACAGTCAGATTCGAATAATACGAATAAACGGCAGGATAAGCTGTTCCATTTGTAGAATTTTTCAATACTACTTGTGCATGTTTACCGATCTCGAATTTCTGAGCCGCACCTGTGTCAGTACCGCTTGAATTTTGCTCAAACCAGATTACTGAATAGTTTGAACCTGTATCTTCACCATACCAATTTGTTCCATCTTCAATGATCATACTTCCTGCATAAAAATTTTCTGAGGTAGTGATCAAATTCAACTTACCATATACTGTTATTTCTCCACGTGTCCCTCGGATCAAACGAATAACACGCTGACCATTTTCTCGAACCGTATTAATATTACCTGTTCGGTAATACCAGTTTTGCGAATTAGGCGTACCGTTTGTTGCATTAACAAAGGCCCACATATTACCTCCGAGACCGTTTCCTTCGTTTGCGGAATTCTTAGCAGTCATATCATGAAAGTGAAAGAATCCGATCCCATCTGTAGGACGTGTTGCCATTCTCAACGTGTCACTATTCATATCTAATATGAAGCCTCCGCCATCAATCTCGATTGACGTTTGACGAAGAGCTAAATTACTAGTTCTACTGATATCAGTAGTCATAATAATTTTAGTAACCGTTTGATCATCATAAGCCGCTTTAAATTCAGCCCAAGAACCAACTGTCTTAACATTGACTAAAGGATCAAAACCAAATCTAGTATTCGCAGCATCATTTGCTGCAGCAATTTCTTCTGGTGTTGATAGAACTGGTCCAGTTGCAGCATCATCTCTAGTTTTCCCAGCTCTTGTTGATTGAACTAAAGACAAACTATCTTTAATCGTATTTTTAACTTTTGAAGCAGGCTCATCACTAAATGTAATATTTGCTGAAGCCACCTCTTCATTTGCTTCATTAGTTAAAGTTATTTTACCTTCTGAAGTTTGATCTAAGCGACTAACTAAAAAATTTATTACTAAAGAATCACTACTCTCTTTGGTCTTAATCAGTTTCGCATTAGAATTTTCTATATCCTCAATTGATATATTTTCTTTTTGCTTATCAGAAAGACCTTCTAATAATTCTTCAGTTGTAACTGCATTGATTCCTTCATAAGAAAGTTTCAATTTTTCATTTACTGGTTTAGAAATCGTCAATGTTATTGGAAATTCCCCAGATTCATTTATCGGTTCCGTTTTAATGGAATACGCTTCTTCCGATGCTTTCAATGGTGTTATATTATGAAAGATGATAATAGAGAAAATCCCCATCAATAAAACCAGTCCTAAAATAAAGTAAGACTTTTTTCCGATTTTCATACATTTTCAACTCCTTCCCAAAACAATTTTTTGCACGTCTGTCTTAGAAGAACGCACAATCTATTTCTATTTTTCTTGCCAATTGTCTAATTTTTTGTTACATTCACAATGCAGGGGAAAATTAGCACTCAACTTTTGTTTACTATTCCATGGAGAATGGCTGTTCTCGATCATGGAATTAGCAAAATGAGCACTGATTTTCTCTATTTTTGTTTATGTTTCAACAGTTGGCTAGAAAAAGAGAAAACTTATTTAATTCGCTATTTGTCACCGTCATTGTCTTTAGTCTGTTTCAGATCAACCGCCATGACATATCTTTGTTCATAACTATTTATTTGGCAATAATTTATAGTGTTAACTTATAGCCTTTTGAACGAACTGTTTTAATGTGCTTAGGATGTGCAGGGTCTTCTTCGATTTTTTGTCTTAGATGAAAAATCAAATTTGATACACGGTACTGTTTATCATTGCCATCACTTTCCCAAACATTTTTGTAGATATCGTCATATGAAACGGCTACACCTTGTTGGGTTTGTAAAAACTCGATTGTTTTAAATTCTAGTTTTGTTAAGTTGATTTCTTCGCCATTCAATACAACACTAAAATTGGATGGGCGTAATTGAAGCCCTGAGTTACCCTTAGTCTCATTTACATGTTCGTCACTCTTTGTATAAACACGGTTGTATCTATCTAATGAATTTGTTATTAAAAGTTTGCATTCTTCTGGATCACATTCATCATCAAGTATTCCGTCAGCTCCAAGCTGCAAATAAACAATATGATTCATCTTATTTGTCCGTTCTGAAATCACCCAAATGAAGGTATCACATTTTTTCTTTAATGAAATAATCAATTCGCAAATCATCCCAATATTTTGTGCATCGTGTTCATTGATCAAAATTCCATTATAATTTTCTACTTTTTCTACTACTTCTTTTTTATTGACTGGATGTACATGTAATTGATCACTTTTTAATGATTCTATGTATTTTTCTTTATCGATTTCATCTAGCAAAACAAATCCTAGGTTGTACATACGGCGGGCTCCTTTATAATTTTGTTGATCGATCAGCCATCTCCACTGACACTTCTTATCTTCACATCAAATAAATTTGAAGAAAATTATATTTTACATATAATATAGATATATTTTTTAAACTAAAATAAGTTTAATCTATTTCATTTATCAAGTCCACACAAATTCTTTATTTTATTTATCACTTTTTTGATTAAAAATACAAATAATTGAGAATTCTGTGAATATTATGTTCCCAGCCGATTTTTTATCCAGTCTTTATCTTGAGTATTCTTTAAATAAAACATTGGTTTATAACACTTTAGTTATGCTTAAGTTTTCTTTCCCAACCTATGCTAAAATAATTAAAAAGGGGCGAAAAAATGAAGAAAAAAACGCAGATTGATACCTTAATGATTTTTTTTAATGATGAAAAAAAATTTATGACTGATGGTTATTATAGAATTCGGACAATTAATGAGGACACTGTAGAATTAGCTTTTTTAGTTGCAGGTTCTTGTGGTGAAACGCTTGTCCATCCTCAAATTACAGTTTCACTGACTGAGTCAAAACAAGCACTTGGGATAAAGCTAATTGATATGTACACTACTCCACCGTTATTTCTTCATCGAAATAATCACACTGCTCATGAAATTGATAAAGCATTAGATCATTTAATTGAAAAATTTTCCAGTAAAATAAAAAACACCAAGACTAATTAAATAATCGTCTTGGTATTTTCTTTATAAATAATCAAAATTATGACGTAAAAATGGTCCATTTATTAGGATGTATTCACCCAATACTAGCTATTTTAGCTAAATAAATTCATTAAATAATTAACTATTTTATACATGTTTTAAAAAAAATATACATTGAATGCTCTAAAGATCTAGATTTACATTTTGTGTACACTATGTGCACTTTGAATGCCTCCGCAAGCTTCTTTACAAGCTTGATTGATTAGTCTAAACGAACTTTCTGTACTATTTAAGCCACGTTTGTATTTGATTTCATCGATGACTTCACATTTTTCATTCAACGCTTCCAGCCAAAAATAGATGCCTTCCTTATAAGTATCCAACCCTTCTAATAGGATTTTCGTTGCTTCTTTTTCGCCATAAAATACTAAGTTTTTTCTAAAACTAGCTTCTTCGACAAAGAACCGATTAACATTGGTACGGCAAAATCTATATGTATCTTTACCCCTTCTGTTAATGGCTTGGCTGCAGCTGTTCTCTTGTACTTCCTTAGAAATGGCATTAAAAATCTCATTGTAGACTTCAACTCGTTGCATTACTGACAATATCATATCTGTATAACTAAACATAATGCTCTCTCCTCCCATAACTAAGCAGCTAAAACCGCTGACTTATACTCATTATAGTATCTCTCAATCTTTAATATCAAGTAATATGCTATTAAAATCAAATATTTTTGTCATTTTTTTCATTCCTATGTCTATTTTTTTTAGACTTTAAACAAAAAAAAGAGCCCATCACCCTAGTATTCATAAGGAAATCGAGCATTTTTTATTTTTTTAAATTTTTTTTATGAGATTATTTCTATATTTTTTATTAGTAATTTTTTTCTATAATAGAAATCGTCAATCATCCTAACTATTAAAAGTAGGAAAACACTTATAATATATAAAGTATACATATTATCTAACATAGATTAAAACATAACGCTCATTAAAAACAGACAAAAAACTATTTTTTAGTTATTGACATTGGAGCATACTCCAATGTTAAGATATTTTTGAGGTGATTGATATGAAAGAACTATGGACTATTAAAGAAGTTGCTCAACGCATTCATTTGAGTGAAGATACCATCAGATATTATGAAAAGGAACAATTGATAAAGCCCCAAAGAGGGGAAAATAATTATCGTTTATATGGTCCAAGAGAATTTGAGCGCTTAAAATATATTTCTGTTATGAAGTATGCCCGTTTTTCTTTAAAAGAGATGAAAGAATTGCTGCAATTATTCGACCAACCCGTTTCTTTAGAGTGTAATAACCGCAGTCGTGAGTTAATGGCAAACAAAATTAATGATTTAGAGACAACCATCAAACATTATCAATTGATCATCAACTCAATAAAATCGCTGCCAGTCCCTGAAACTTATGAAGAATGCGAAGAAAATTACGATCAAATGATATCGGAGCTCACAGAATTCACTAATACTATTTTTGACGATTTACATCCTTAAACTACTGATTTGGAGGACCACAAATGAATGTACTAATCATCTATGCCTATCCTAATACAACAGGCTATACGCATGCTATTTTTAATAATGTTAAGCAAGGAACGGAACAAAAAAATACAGTTAAAATCATCGATCTTTATAAAGAAAATTTCGATCCCATACTGGTTTTCAATGAAACAAAAAAGAGAAGGAATATGCAATTTGATGAAGAAACAGCTAGTTATCGTGAGCAAATTTTATGGGCTGATCATATCATCTTCGTATTTCCGATTTGGTGGGGAGGTATGCCGGCTATTTTAAAAGGGTTTATTGATAAAGTCTTCAGTAAAGGATTTGCCTATACTTATAAAGGTAGTCTTCCAGTCGGGCTTTTAAAAGAAAAATCAGCGTGGATCATAACAACTGAAGATTCACCTAAATGGTATAAAAAGCTATTTCAACAAGATTATGGCACTGTTTTAAAAAAACAAGTATTACACATGTGTGGAATTAAAAAGGTCCAACACTTTTCATTATCTTCTTTGAGAAATCTAAATGAGGGACAACGGAAAAAATTTCTACAAAAAATGCTTAAAAAAAGTTCTGAATTAACCAAATGATTACTTGTACAAAAAGAGGGAATTACAACAATTACAATCGTAATTGCTGTAATTCCCTCTTTATTTTCTTTTTAAATGCAAAATGGGGTAAGCTCTGCCTGCATCATCCACTTCACTGCGCTCATATTCTTCAAACCCCATCGCTTGATAAAAGGCTTTTGCAGATTTGTTTTGTTCATTGACATCAACGAATTGAATCCCCTTTTCTTCAATCAAAGTCATTACTATCTGCTTGCCATACCCTTTACCGATATATTGTGGTTCTAGAAAAAGCATCTCTAATTTATTCCCATCTACCCCTGAAAAGCCAACGTTCTTTTCTTGATCCAGCCAAATTTGTACATCCAAGTGTGGAAAATAGGTCGGTAACTCTTTTTTTATTGTTTTGAAATCTTCGATTTGTAAGAAAACATGGGTTTGCTTGACTGATCTACTCCAAATTTCTACCAGATTTTTATACTCTTTTTTAGTCGCTTGAAGCTGTTTCATTGTTTTTCTCCTTTTTCCAGACGATCGCTTTTTGATCGATTGCTTTAATAAATGTATCTTTTCCGTCCATATATGCTTGAATGTCATAAGGGAATTGTTCGGCTAATTTCGATTTTAGTTTACTGTAGGCCTCCGCATCTTCCCGATGATTATTTAGAAAATCTCTAAACGCTAGGTGACGATCAATTTCTGGATTACCGATTTGAAAGACATGGATATGATGACTTCTTTGGTCTCCACCTTTTATAAAAAAACGTCGTTTGGACATTCCGTTTTCCCCTAAACAATTATAACCTAACTGCTCCATTGTATGATTATAATTATCTACCTTTTTGATATCTAGCACTACCATCATGATATCAATGACAGGTTTTGCCTTGATGCCTTCAATAGCTGTACTTCCAATATGATAGATAGCAACCATTTCATTTGTAAAGATCGACTCTAGCTGTTTTTCTTCATGTTTGAACTGATTTTTCCAGTCTTTTTTAGCATCGACTACTTCAACTTTTCTCGTCATTCACTTACTCATTTCTTTTTATTTAGTTCATTGATTTGTTCTTGCAGCTCTCCTAAAAGCTCAATCTGCATATTTTGCATCTGAACTAAGTGTTGCCATTGGCTATTGATCAAATAATCCATTTTTTCATGGAGTAAGTTGACTTCTATTTCAGATTTCAGATTAACTTGATAGTCATTCGCTGCTTGTTTTCGGTCTCTGTCTTCTTGTCGATTTTGGCTCATCATAATGATTGGTGCTTGAATAGCTGCTAAACAAGACAACGCTAAATTGAGTAAAATATAGGGATACGGATCAAATGGTTTAAAAAAGAACATTACCGAATTAATAACGATCCAAGTCACTAATATAGCAATAAAAATGAAAATAAACGGCCAACTTCCGCCAAATTTAGCGATTCCATCTGCCGTTTTTTGTCCCGTAGTCAAGTTTTTTTCGGCCGAAGAATCTAGTTTGTCAGTAATGGTTGTATTATCTTTAATACTTTGCATGATCGTTTCATTCAATTGTTCCATTTTTCCTGAATCCGTTGAAATCAACACTTTAATATAATCTAAACGATAATTCAATAAATCTGGAAAAGTGACTTTGGAATCTTCTGTAAGTTCTGGGCGCAATTTTAAAATGTATTGACGAATCTCTTCTTCCACATTTTTCAAAACGATTCCGTCGATATGCTTAGACTCTTTTGTGGTCATTTTCATCTACTCCTTTTTCAGTATATAACTATCATACAACGTTCTAAGGCTTTGAGACATTGATTTGACTAAAAAAAGCCTTTCTTTTTGAAAGACTTTTTCTAGAAGAAAATTATTCACTTTCTTTATAAACATTTTTCAAGGTTAACGGTGCTGCAAAAGTATGATAACTCAAGCCTTTAACTTGAGGATTTTGTAAAACAGATTGTTGGTTCTGACTGATAATGATCATACCAGCTGTATCTTCAATTCCTTCTTTTTCAGCTGCAATCAATGTCTGCCAGCGCTTTTCTAAGTCTGTCGCATAAGTTTTTGAAGCATCCTCTAATAATTTATCAAATGTTGGATTCGCGTAATTCCGATCATTTCCTGAGCGCAACATACCAAGTGTGGATATCGGATCTTGATAATCTGGCGTCCAGTAAATCAAGAACATATCATAATCACTTTCGCGACTTAAGTTTAGTGCTGTTTCTGTTGGCAAGGCGGACAGATTAATCTTTAAACCAGAAAATAGTTTTTCCAAACTGCCTTGTAGGCTTTCACCCATTTTTTTGTAAGAACCATCATCTGTCACCATTAAGTCTAGTGTGATTTTGTCGCCTAATTCTTTTTTAGCTAATTCCCAATATTTTAGAGCTTCTTCTTTATTGTAGCTCATCAAATCGCCAGCTTCTTCTCTGAAATCTACACCTGTTTCAGGATTGCTCACAAACCCTTTGGTAATTGCTCCGTATAAAGGTTTTGACCCATCTGCGATAATGTTGTTCACAAGATTTTCTTTATCAATACCAAGAGCTAAGGCTTTTCTCAAGTTTTCATTTTTTAATGGTGTATCTTTTCCATTGCGTTTTTGATTTAAACGAATATAGTTCATCGTTGCTGTTGGATATGAATGATAGTCTGGGTTGCTTTGGTTTTGTTTCGCTAATTCCCCTGTGATCGCTGCAACATCCAATTGTCCATCTTCAAAAAGGTTGAGTGCTGTTGATGCTTCTTTAACTACTTCGTAATGAATGTTATCTGATTTTACATTTTTATGATCCCAATATTTTTCATTTTTCTTTAAATCCCAACTTAAGTCTGTTTGCTTCCAACTTTCTACAATAAACGGACCATTATAGACTGTTTTTTCACCCGTTGTCCCATAATCTGTGCCAAATTCTTCTACAACTTTTTGATTTTGCGGAAAAAATGTGGGAAAAGCTAAAACAGAGGTGAAATAAGGTTTAGCTTCTTTTAATTTTACTTCCAAAGTGTAATCATCGATCGCTTTTACGCCTAATTCGTCAACCGTTTTTTGTCCGGCTGAAATTTCTTCTGCATTTAAAATGGTATCAGCAACTAAGAAGCTATAGACAAATCCGTTTTTGGGATCGATCATTTTTTTCCACGCATACTCAAAATCTTTAGCCGTGACCGGATCATCATTGCTCCAGATAGCTTCTTCTCTTAGCTTAATTGTATATGTTTTGCCATCTTCAGAAATAGAAGGCATTTCTTTGGCTGCAGCTGGGATCAGCTGATCTTTATCGTCTAATGCATACAATCCTTCAAAAGCTGCTGTTTGAACGATTGCATCTGGAAAATCCAACATGACTGATGTATCCAGTGTAGTTAATTCAGATGGAGACATTAAATTTAATGGTTTTGTGTCTTTTGCTGCTTCCTCTTTTTGCCCACCAGAACATCCCGAAATAATGACGGTCATTATGGCTAGTCCCATGATCGATTTAATTGCTTTTTTCATACGTTTCTCCCCTAATTTCATTTTTTATCCGCGTTCAACTAACATCCAAACGACTACAGCCGCTTCGTCCCCGTCGTTGTAATTGATATGACCTTCTCCTGCTTCGATCAGTTGGGCATCCCCAGATTTACCTACAAGATCTTGGCCATCTTCTAAGATCGTGTGTGCTTGTCCCGAAACTACATACGAATACTCATCTTGATCATGTCTGGCAAAACCTTCTAATGGTCTTTTTTCTCCTGGTTGTAAAACAATAACACCCATCTGAACTTTATCGTTCGGCTGATTTTCAGTATCGAAAAAAATGGTCATTTCTTGTGGTAGTGATGGTTTGATGATCATGATCTATTGCCAACTCCTTTTATTATTTTTTAGGTGATTTTATCTATTATTGACTTATCTTTCTAAGAAGTCAATAACATTTCGCAAAATTCTGACTTTTCAGTCTTTTTATTCTTTCTTAAAATAAAAAAAGTAGAAACAATTCAACTAAGTGAATGCTTCCTACTTTTTTATTAATTCCAATAGCCTTGATGAACAGCAGCTGCTGCTTGTTCAATTTCTGGAAAAGGCCCAATTACTTGAATGTTTTTTTGACCGTGACTTAAGATTTCTTTGGTTGGTAGGTCAAATGTTGGATTTTGTTCATTGTCACCAGTTAGTTCCAATAAACGTTGTTCTGTCATTGCATAAACGATTGTTCCAATATTTCCCCAGTAAATCGTTCCAGTACACATCGCACATGGTTCAGCTGTTGTGTATAAGGTACACTCCCACAAAAACTCTTTACTATATTTTTGTGAAGCTTTGGCAGCTAAAGTAGTTTCAGCATGTCCTGTACAAATATTTTCTGTGATTTCGATGTTTTCCTGCTCTAAAAGAATATTTCCTTCTTTATCTGCCAATAATGCTCCAAAAGGCGTATTCCCATGCTCTCGAGCATTTTTGGAAATTTCAATGCAGCGATTCAATAAGTCAATGTGCTGAGTTTTCGTCATACATTCCTCTTCTTTCATTCATTTATTCTAATCAAGAACAAAGCGATGATTCAAGGCTTCTTTTGTCCCCTTATCAATACCGATTGCTTGTTTTAGATAAGTTGACATATCTCCATATTGCTTTTCAACGGTTTGATAAAAGTTATCTAAATAGCTACTATCTACATTTAAAGCCACATGTAATGCTTCTAAATTCGCTTCTTCCAAGTCAGCTTTTTTCGCTTGCTCTAAGATCATTGCATTTTCTTTTTTTCTCAAATTATTCGTTAATAAATAATCTGTATAAATGGCTTCTCTTGATACATTTAGCGTTTCTAATACCAATAATGCAGCGATTCCGGTACGATCTTTCCCTGCAAAACAATGGAATAAAATGCTCTCTTGTTTTGGCAAAGCTAAGATTTCTTTGAAAAATTTATTGTAGCCTTTTTGAGAGGTTCCATTCAAGGCAATATCCTCATATAATTTTTCCATGTAGGAAGCTGATTTCTCAGGAGAACCGATTTTGACAAAATCACCGATTGAAGCCCCTTCATCTTGGATATCTTCCAAAATATCAATGTGGATGTATTCAGCTTTGGGAACAGACATATCTGGTCGTTCTTCTACTTCAGCTTCACTTCTTAAATCAATGATTTTACCTAAACGATACGTTGTTTCTAAACGCCGTTCATCCTCTTTAGTTAAATTAGATAGCTCACCTGATCTTAAAAAAACATCTTTTTTGATTTGTTTACCGTCTTTATTTTTGATACCGCCGATATCACGAAAATTTGTAATAGTCACCATAATTTTATCCCATTTCCTTCTTTTTGCTTTTATTATACACAAAATTCGATCAAAAATGGTTCTTTGATCGAATTTTGTGCTAATGAGGTTGAAACAAGAGACTAATTTACCATTTCTAGCTCATTTTTTCTATTTTTTTTGACCTGATTCAACATAACTAAGATCATTGACCTTGTCTAAGGTATATTTTCCATCCTTATATTTTACAGTACAAACACTCGCATTTTTTAAGCCGCCTTCTGGAATTTTATAATCATCGAATAAGGTAGCGAGTAAAGCAGAAATACTTAGCCCATGTGAAGCAATCAAGACATTTCCTGATCCTTCATTTTTCATTTCTTTTTCAACGATATCATCTACCCCTGCTTTAAGTCGAGTAGTAATTGTCTTATAATCTTCTGCCGGCCAATTGATTTTAGCTTCTTCTACATTTTTAGCATCTAGTTTAGCGACACTATTGGCAAATGATTCTGGTGTCATATTTTTCAAAAATTCTTCTAAAGTAATCCCTTGATCATCTGCAATATCTTGCCACATCGTATGATTTAAATCGCCTTCGTATGTTCCAAAGTTAAATTCTCTTAATCGTTCATCAGTTATAACTTTTAAATCTGATGATTTTTCATTTTCTTTCACGATCAGATTCGCTGTTTGAATGGCGCGACCGCTGTCACTGCTATATGCATTTTGGAAATCGACATCTTTTAGTCCAACACCAGCAGCGGTGACAACCTCTTCTCCAGCTTTTGTTAAAACTGCATCCGACCATCCTTGCACACGATCTGTTGTATTTAACATTGTTTTGCCGTGACGAACAATATACAACGTTAGTTCTTCTGGTGCTTTTTTAGATGACGTAGACTCTGCTGTTTTCTCCTTAGCATTACCACATCCCGTTACAAACAACAATCCTAAAACTAAAATACCTAAAAACTTAACGAACTTTTTCATTCAATTGCCTCCTGGAATTAATTGTTTGTTAAATCTTCCCCATTTGTCGCAATGACTTTTTTATACCAATCAAATGATTTTTTCTTCGAACGTTTCAAGGTACCATTGCCTTCATTATCACGATCGACATAGATAAAACCATAGCGTTTTTTCATTTCCCCTGTTCCAGCTGAAACAAGATCAATACAGCCCCAGGTTGTATAACCTAATAGGTCTACGCCATCAAGTTCTACGGCATCTTTCATCGCTTGAATATGAGCTGCTAAATACTCGATACGGTAATCATCGATCACGTTACCATTTTCGTCTGGCGTATCTACGGCACCTAAGCCATTTTCAACGATGAAGAGTGGTTTTTGGTAACGGTCGTACAAATCATTCATTGTTGTACGTAAGCCTAGTGGATCGATTTGCCAGCCCCATTCACTTGCTTCTAGGTATGGATTTTTCACTGAGGCAAAAATATTACCTGCTGTTTTTTCATTGATTGCTGGATCAGTGGATTGAACTCTTGAAGAGTAGTAAGAGAATGAAATAAAGTCTACTGTATGTACTTTCAGTAATTCTAAATCTCCATCTTCAATCGGTAATTCAATGCCTTCACGTTCTAATTCTTTCAACGCATAGGCTGGGTATTCTCCACGAGATTGCACGTCGATAAAGAAGAAATTCTCACGATCCGCTTTACGTGCTGCCCAAACGTCTTCTGGTTTACATGTATAGGCATAGTTTGTACCTGCCGCTAACATACAACCGACTTGGTTTTCTGGATCGACTTCGTGCGCGATTTTGGTTGCGATCGCACTTGCCAGTAACTCGTGATGTGCCGCTTGGTATTTGACTTGTTCTTTGTTTTCGCCTTCTTCAAAGTAAAGACCTGCGCCCATAAATGGTGCGTGTAAAATCATATTGATTTCGTTGAACGTTAACCAATATTTTACTAAGCCTTTGTAACGATTGAAAATCACGTTACAAAGATTTTCATAGAAGCCAACCATTTCACGACTACGCCATGCACCATATTTTTCGACTAAATGCATTGGACAATCGAAGTGAGTGATTGTTACAAGAGGCTCTATATTGTGTTTACGGCATTCTTTGAACAAATCTTCATAGAACTTCAAGCCTTCTTCATTCGGCTCAGTTTCGTCTCCTAGAGGGAAAATGCGACTCCAGGCAATTGATAAACGGTAGGTTTTAAAGCCCATTTCGCCGAATAACGCGATATCTTCTTGATAACGGTGATACATGTCGATTGCATTTTGAGCTGGATAGAAATGTTCGTCATCAAAATCAAACATTTTCTTCTCCCCTGTGATTACTGGAAAACGATCCGCTCCAACTGGTGCTAAATCAACGTTAGCTAAACCACGGCCTCCTTCGTTATAGCCGCCTTCACATTGATTGGCCGCTGTTGCGCCGCCCCATAAAAAGTCTTTTCTAAATGACATATCAAAATCCCTTTCTTTTACAAGCTTACAGCAAAACATATCATGCTTTGCTGTAAGCTCAGTTCTCTTATCTATTATTTTTTAAGTTAATCCAGTAATTAAGGTATCGTTTGAAGTTACTTCACGATCTTGTGTTTCCACAATATCTAAATAATCGCCTGTGTTTGTAACAATAACTGGTGTTTCAACGCTGTATCCAGCTGCTTTGATGGCATCAATATCAAACGTAACTAAAACTTGTCCTTTTTTCACTTTATCACCTTGTGCCACTTTTCCTTCAAAACCGTTTCCTTCTAACTGAACGGTGTCCATACCAATATGGATCAATAATTCCATTCCTTGATCTGATATCAATCCAATTGCATGTAATGTTGGAAATAGAGTCATAACTGTTCCATCAAATGGTGCTCTAACTACGCCTTCAGTTGGTTCAATCAAAACACCTTTTCCTAAAGCACCTTGAGCAAAGGCTTGATCACTTGCTTTACTTAACGGTAGAACACGTCCTTTAACTGGACTTAAAACTGCTTCTTTGATTGCTTTTTGTGCTTTTTTATTTTCTGTTACTTCTTCTACAACAGTGTCATCTTTCCAGAAGAAGAATGTCAAACCAAAACCAATCACCATCGCGATCAAGATTGCGACAAAAGAATGAATCACACCGCTTGCATTATCACCATTGATAAAGTTCAAAACACCAAAGATTCCTAATCCACCCATTGTATAAGAAGTTACACTGTTAATCATCAAATATAATCCGCCCACTGCCGCACCGATCATTGAAAAAATGAAAGGCGTTTTTTTAGGTAAAGTAATACCATAAATTGCAGGCTCAGTTACTCCGAAAATACCAGAAATTATTGCTGGCGGACATAGAGCTTTCATTTTTGTATCTTTTAATTTGAAGAACATTGCCATAACAACTGCTGTTTGAGCAAAGCTTGCTGCAAAAGAAGCAACCAATACTTGACTTGCCCCTTCTTGAGTAATTTGCATGATTGCAAGCGGCACAACACTCCAGTGTAAGCCGAAAATAACCAATACTTGCCAGAAGAAACCAAGAATAACGCCATACAATGCTGGTGAGAAGCCCATTAAAGCTTGGAAACCTGCACTTAGTAAATCTGTTAACATGCTGATGATTGGACCAATTACTAAGAAGCCAACTGGTAATGCAATCAATAATACAAAGAATGGTACCAAGAAAGTTTGAACAACTTCAGGAATAAGTTTCTTAAAGAGCTTTTGAATTTGCGCTGCAAAGGCAACAATGAATATGATCGGTACAACACTACTTGTATAACCCGCACCAACCCATGGAATACCTAAAAACGTGTCATACGCAGGTAAACCTAACAAACTATACGGCGCTGCAGCACCTGCACCTGCCGTTGTCTCAAAAGCCGCTTGCAATGCACTTCCTTGTACTGTTGGGTAACAAAGAGCCGCTCCAATCACAATTCCTACCATTGGATTTAAATTAAATTTCCTAGCTGCTGTATAACCTAGAATCACTGGCATGAAATAAAATATTGCATCGCCAATACCATTTAACATTGTATAAGTTCCAGAAGTAGCTGAATATAATTTCAAGAAAACAAGTAAAGCATTTAACCCTTTTACCATACCAGCTGCAGCTAATGCCCCCAAGAATGGTTGGAAACAGCCACTTAAAATATCGATCAAGCGATTGAATAAATTTCCGCCAGACGATTCTTGTTCTGCATCTGCTGAAATTCCGGCAATACTTACAACATCTTCATAAACTGCAGGTACATGATTTCCGATTACGACTTGATATTGTCCACCGCTTTTCATTACGGTAACTACACCATCCATATTTTTCAATACATCATCATTTGCCTTTGATTCATCTTTCAATTTAAAACGTAAGCGTGTAATACAGTGTGTTAAGCTATTGATATTTTCTTTTCCACCTACATTATCAACAATTTTCTGTGCTAGATCATAATATTTTCCCATTTTTTTGTTCCTCCAAAGTTTAGTTTTTTTAATACGTTACGTTTGAAGGTTTAGCCAACTTAATGTCACTATCCAAGGGGTCTATCTATCTTCTATCCACCTTTCGTTTCATTTTAAATCTATGCTAAGATTAAATAATCTTGTTAACTATTTGTCTGTACGACTCTTGCAATATGAATAATTAAGTACATTTTCTCTTCTTTTGAAACAGTATAATGATAATTTTCAGTTAAAAACGCAGCGATTTTATTCACACACGTATAAGCATTACAATATTTTTTTTTGATCACTTCATATAATTCCTCGTCTTCTTCATCATGAAATTCTTTATGATTCAATAAACGATATGCAAAAAATTTTAAATGAGTACTAAAACGATAAAAATAAACAGAGTCTTCATTAAAAGTGATTTTAAAATGATATTTAACGATATTTGTGATTTCCTGCATAATTTTTGTTAACTCATAAACATTGCCGACTTCTTCATCCATTTCGGCATTCACCAGATGTAAAGCAATAAATCCTGCTTCATCTTCTGAAAGTTGCACATCAAATTTTTCTTTCACCATTTCCAAAGCTTTATTGCCAATAAAATATTCATCTGAAAAAAAGCGCTTAATGTCCCATAATAGAAAGTTCTTCACTTCGATTCCCTGCCTTATTCGTTCTAAAGCAGTGTGGAGATGATCAGTTAATGAAATAAATATCGTATCATTTAACTTTCTACCTAATTTGGTTTTAGCATACTTGATAATTTCATCAGATAACTGCATTACTTCTAAGGGCAATTCTCCTAACAATTCTTGAAATTTCAAAGAAGTATCCTGATTTGCTAAACGAAACACTTGATCCACTTGCTCTTCCGCAATAAAATCCCCAATTTTTCTTTTAAAAGCAATACCACGTCCCATCACAATTTGTTCCTGTTCATTCACATCCAACGTAATCACAACATTATTATTCAAAATTTTTTGAATAATCATTTTTTCGCTCCCTTCTTCCCACCTTACTCCTTTAATTGTAAAAAAGAAAAACCCAACCTTTCCAAAAAAGAAGATACTCCTCCTCTTTGGAAAAATTAGGTTTAGCTTGTAATTAAACAATCACTATCCATCTATTTACTTGTTGTGTACAAGCATAGAATACCTTATTACAAATGCAATGTCAACGTTTTCATAAAAATTCTGTAAATAAAAAAACATTCAGCTTAAAAGCTAAATGCTTAACAGTCATGACCCGTACGGGAATCGAACCCGTGATACCGCCGTGAAAGGGCGGTGTCTTAACCGCTTGACCAACGGGCCTTTTAAAATTATGGGCCTAAATGGACTCGAACCATCGACCTCACGCTTATCAGGCGTGCGCTCTAACCAGCTGAGCTATAGGCCCTTAAAGAAAAAAAGCGGGTGACGAGAATCGAACTCGCGACAACAGCTTGGAAGGCTGTGGTTTTACCACTAAACTACACCCGCATGTTTCTTCTTTGAAATGGCGCAAGACAGAATCGAACTGCCGACACACGGAGCTTCAATCCGTTGCTCTACCAACTGAGCTACTGCGCCAAATATTATAATGATAACGGTCTGGACGGGACTCGAACCCGCGACCTCCTGCGTGACAGGCAGGCATTCTAACCAGCTGAACTACCAAACCATCGTTATTGTGTTGCGTCACTAATAACTTTTATGCTTATTTAAAAGCAATTGCGGGGGCAGGATTTGAACCTACGACCTTCGGGTTATGAGCCCGACGAGCTACCTGACTGCTCCACCCCGCGATAATATTATAGTCTATATTGACTATAGAAAGGTGATTACTGTACTAATTATCACCAATGCTAAAGCATTGTGATTCTTAGAAAAGGAGGATAAGGGATTCGAACCCTTGCACGGTTTTACCCGCCTGACGGTTTTCAAGACCGTTCCCTTCAGCCGGACTTGGGTAATCCTCCGAAATAAATATTTAAAAATGACCCGTACGGGAATCGAACCCGTGATACCGCCGTGAAAGGGCGGTGTCTTAACCGCTTGACCAACGGGCCGCGCTATGAAACGGAGAAGGAGGGATTTGAACCCTCGCGCCGGTTTCCCGACCTACACCCTTAGCAGGGGCGCCTCTTCAGCCACTTGAGTACTTCCCCAAGAAAAAATTAATAAATGGGCCTAAATGGACTCGAACCATCGACCTCACGCTTATCAGGCGTGCGCTCTAACCAGCTGAGCTATAGGCCCATAAAGCGGGTGACGAGAATCGAACTCGCGACAACAGCTTGGAAGGCTGTGGTTTTACCACTAAACTACACCCGCAAATGTTTATAACGGTCTGGACGGGACTCGAACCCGCGACCTCCTGCGTGACAGGCAGGCATTCTAACCAGCTGAACTACCAAACCATCGTTATTGTGTTGCGTCACTAATAACTTTTATGCTTATTTAAAAGCAATTGCGGGGGCAGGATTTGAACCTACGACCTTCGGGTTATGAGCCCGACGAGCTACCTGACTGCTCCACCCCGCGATAATATATAGTCTATATTGACTATAGAAAGGTGATTACTGTACTAATTATCACCAATGCTAAAGCATCGTGATTCTTAGAAAAGGAGGATAAGGGATTCGAACCCTTGCACGGTTTTACCCGCCTGACGGTTTTCAAGACCGTTCCCTTCAGCCGGACTTGGGTAATCCTCCAAAATAAAATAAAATGTCACTACAATGGACCTTGTAGGACTCGAACCTACGACCGGACGGTTATGAGCCGTCTGCTCTAACCAACTGAGCTAAAGGTCCTGGCTCTAAAAAGGAATCGCGGCGGAGGGGATCGAACCCCCGACCTCCCGGGTATGAACCGGACGCTCTAGCCAGCTGAGCTACACCGCGGAAATAATAAATTACTAATGGAGCCTAGCGGGATCGAACCGCTGACCTCCTGCGTGCAAAGCAGGCGCTCTCCCAGCTGAGCTAAGGCCCCACAAAACAAATCGGGAAGACAGGATTCGAACCTGCGACCCCTTGGTCCCAAACCAAGTGCTCTACCAAGCTGAGCTACTTCCCGTATTTACAAATGCACCCAAAGGGAGTCGAACCCCTAACCTCTTGATTCGTAGTCAAGCACTCTATCCAGTTGAGCTATGGGTGCTACATTTCTATGCCGAGGACCGGAATCGAACCGGTACGGTGATCACTCACCGCAGGATTTTAAGTCCTGTGCGTCTGCCAGTTCCGCCACCCCGGCGAAAGAACAAGCTAAGCGGAAAACGGGGTTCGAACCCGCGACCCCCACCTTGGCAAGGTGGTGCTCTACCACTGAGCTATTTCCGCAATCTGGATGCCGGCTAAAGGATTTGAACCCTCGACCCTCTGATTACAAATCAGATGCTCTACCAACTGAGCTAAGCCGGCGTAAATTCGCCAAGTTAACAAAACGAGACTAAAAATGCGGGTGAAGGGACTTGAACCCCCACGCCGTAAGGCGCTAGATCCTAAATCTAGTGCGTCTGCCAATTCCGCCACACCCGCAAAATATTTCTATGAGCCGTGCAGGGCTCGAACCTGCGACCCTCTGATTAAAAGTCAGATGCTCTACCAACTGAGCTAACGGCTCAAAAAATGGAGGTTGACGGGATCGAACCGCCGACCCCCTGCTTGTAAGGCAGGTGCTCTCCCAGCTGAGCTAAACCTCCAAGACAACACTTTAGCGTGGCGACGTCCTACT
>NZ_JAFREN010000040.1 GCF_017377505.1 Enterococcus sp. DIV0212c
GTATATTTATCATAGATCGTTCCTGTTTGGCGTTCTGGCACTTCAATTCTGTAATAATCTTTGTCTCCTTTAAAGTCGATTCCTGCAGGATAATCTTTGTTTATTGGTAGAAGTGCCGCTGTTCCATGATCGTAATTCTCATCTTGTCCTAACTCTCTATCTACTCGAACCACATATGAACCCGTGCCTGTATTCCTAAGCTCTCGTACTTCTAAATAATATATCCCAGATTGTAAATCTTCTTTGATTATTTTGAAATCTCTATTGCCATTTCCATCATCGTTGCTTTCTATTACTTTTCCTTCGCTATCATATAATGTCCCGTAACTATCAAAATTACTCGTGGTATACATTGTATATTTATCATAGATTGTTCCTGTTTGGCGTTCTGGCACTTTGAATTGGTAATATTTTTTCTCACCAATTAATGAAATATTTCCAGAAGATGATTGATTCAACTGTAGCGGTATACTTTGTGCAAACATTGAATTGTTTTGTCTTAGTCTCGACGGTTCTAACGGAAGTGGCATATTCCTTAATTCAGACTTACTTTCTTTTTCAGTTGTCTTTTTATTTTCCGCTTTTGAATCATCTGTTTTCTTTTCAGTCACTGACTGTTCTTGCGTTACTTCGCTACTAGTTTCTGACGTCCAGCTTTCTTCCGATACCTCCCTTGTTGCCGATGTTTCACTTTCTTCCACAGATGAATCTAGAATAGATGTTTCTTCCGTTACTTGAGTAGCATCTTCCTTAGAATTCTCCGTCTGCTCTTCCTTTTCTTCATACAAATCCATCGTATTCGACAGATTTATTTTCGATATATCTGCTTGTAAAAACAATTGCTCTGTTTCACTCTCAGACATTTCAGGTGTTGAAAAATTATAAACGCTCTTCTCATCTTTCCCGATTATCTGCTGTTCAACTTCCAATAAAACTAAGGGCGCAGTATTCTTTGTCTCCCCTTGATAATCAGCTAGTTTTTTGACTACTTGTTCTGCTTCTAATGCATAACTTTCTGTCTTTGGTGTATAACGAATCAGTGCAGCTAATTTTTTTTGACTCAGCACTGGATAATAATGCTCTTCAGTCAGTCCCTCTTGTGTCACCGAAAATAACGCTATTGGTTCCTGAATCGTATAAGAATCTTTTTCTATTCCTGATTCCTCTATCAAAGTTTCTACTTGTCTTCTATCGCTATTCTTTTCTACAGAAACCTTAATCACATGCATTGCCTGATTTAACGATTGATTTTCTTCCATCGCTACTGCATAAATTGTCGATGAACCATATTGAAATAACATGATCCATACTAAAAATAACTGAACCCAACTCTTTTTCTTTCCCATTTTCCCATCTCCTTTTTTTGAAAAAAATTATTTCTATCTTAGTATAAAAAAAGCTATACGCTCGGTCAATGCAGGTAAAATATCCCAAATAAAATAACAAAACATACTTTAATTAACTGTAATCATTTATAATTAAAAATAGAATTAACAATGGAATTCTCTGAACCTATCAGTGTGAAATAGTCTTATCCGTAATTAAAAAATGTATTTATTCATTATTATTAAAAACAATAAGAAAACATTAAATTTACTTAGAATTCATATAAAAAACGAATGAACTTATTTCCAAACAGACAATGCTGGAAATAAATTCATTCGTTATTTTCTTTAAAACTCATCTTTCTAAATATCTAATGACACGTTTACTTCTTGCAGAGGAACATCGTAAAATCGATCTTCTCTTCTTCCTAAGAAATCTTTTCCTTGTTGCGGGAATAAAGCATACATCAACACATCTTCAGTTGATTTTGCATATTCTGCGATTTCTTGTTCGTACTGCGGAAGTTCCGGTGTCAATAAGTCAGCTGGTCTGACCGTAATCACTTCTTCTTCCCCAATGATCAATTTCGTCATTTCTTCTGAAATTGCCACAGGTGGTTTTCCATACAAGCCTTTGACATAATCTTTGATTTCTTTCGGTACCATTTTATAACGTTCTCCACTGATCACATTCATAACTGCTTGGGTTCCTACCATTTGAGATAGTGGTGTTACAAGCGGTGGATAGCCTAGATCAGCACGTACTTTTGGTACTTCTCTTAACACTTCTTCGTATTTATCTGCTAGTCCTTGCTCTGTCAACTGACTCAATAAATTTGATAACATGCCCCCAGGTACTTTGTAGATCAATGTTTTCGGCTCTGTGTCTTTTACTTTAGGATTCAACAAGCCTTCTTCTCTAAATTTATCACGAATCGGATTAAAATAATCTGCAGCTTCTGCCACTTTTTTCATGTCTAAATGAGTATCGTAACCTAAATTTTCTAACGCAAGCGCCATTGATTCTGTGGCTGGCTGACTCGTTCCTCCAGAAAAAGAAGAAATTGCCGTATCAATAATGTCCGCACCAGCTTCAATAGCTTTTAAATATGTCATTTCAGAAATTCCACTAGTTGCATGTGTATGAACTTCTAATGGTACTTGGATTTTATTCTTGATTTCTGTTACTAAACGATAGGCATCATCAGGTGTGAGAATTCCTGCCATATCTTTAATACAAATGGAATCGGCACCCATTTTTTCTAATTCTGTGGTCAAACCAACAAAATAATCGATCGTATGAAAATCACTCGTCGTATATGAAATCGCTGGCTGACAATGTCCTCCAAATTTCTTTGTTGCTTCAATTGAAGTTTGTAAGTTTCTTGTATCATTTAATGCATCAAAAACACGAATAATATCAATGCCATTTTCGATTGATTTTTGTACAAAGGCTTCTACTACATCATCGGCATAGTTTTTATAGCCAAGTAAATTTTGACCTCGTAAAAGCATTTGTAGTTTGGTATTTTTCACTGCTTTGCGAATGGTTCTTAAACGTTCCCAAGGATCTTCGTTCAAAAAACGAATACAGGCGTCAAACGTTGCTCCGCCCCACATTTCTAAGGCGTGGTAACCTGCTTCATCCAAGGTTTGAATAATCGGCAGCATATCACTTGTCGGCATTCGTGTGGCGATTTGGCTTTGTTGTCCATCACGTAGCACGGTTTCGGTAAAAAGGATTTTTTTTGTCATTTCATCCTTCCTTTCTCAATAAGTTGACTGATTGCATCTTGCATTTCTTCTACACTATGACGTCTTTGTCTACCGCAGACTTTTGCTTCTTCTTCGCAGATAAAACAGGTTCTTGGCGTATGATTTAATTCCGTGCGGCTGATTGAATATAGCTGATGATCCTTTAAGACAATCACATCTAAATCCATCAAGCGTCCATAATCATGAGTTTCTTCGATTTGAATCAGCTGTTTTTTCAATGCTTTAGGTGTTTCATTAAGGGCTAGATAATATTCAGAACCTGTTTTTAACTCTTGATATTTACGAGCGGCTATTTTTTCAGGAGGAAAAAGAGAATCGATCTCTTTAATGACAGTTAAAAATGCGTGTCGTAGCTGCTCGTTGGTCTTAATAGGTCCTGGAATATTCATCGTAGCGCTTAATAAAGCACATGTAGGATGCTTTTGTAAAAGTTCTTTCTGAATGTCCACTCGCTTTTCCCGAGCATTCAGCATGTCTGGTAAAGTAACTGTTTCTCCCTTTAAATAGGCTTTAGACATTTTTTACCACATCGATAATTGAACCATCACGATATTCGATCAATGCAACGACTTTATTACCATATTTGATCTCATCTGGTTTACCCACGATACTATATGCTTTTTCTTGTAGTTCTTTCATCGTCAACTGTGGAACATCCAATGCTTTAAAATGTTCGATTAAATCTTGGCGTTCTGGATTAATGGCTATACCGACTTCTGTCACCACAACATCAATACTGCTGCCTGGTGTTACGACTGTATTGACTTCTTCAACAATCGTTGGAATTCGCCCTCTGATCAATGGTGCGATCACCAAACTCATCTTGCACGCAGCACTAGTATCCGAATGTCCGCCAGATGCTCCTCGAATGACGCCATCTGATCCCGTAATAACGTTGACATTGAAATTCGTATCGATTTCAAGTGCGGAAAGGATTGCTGTATCTAATTGATTGATCACAGAACCCTTACTTAATGGCGAAGCGTACATATTTGCATCGATTTCGTAGTGATTAGCATTTTTGCCTAATGAAACAGCAGATGGATGGTCAAAATCTTGGACATCGATGATTTTTTCGACTAGTCCTTCTTCCAATAATTCAACCATTGCGTTCGTGATACCACCTAAAGCAAAGCTTGCTGTGATACCATCTTTGATCATTGCTTCTTTCAAAAATCTAGAAACAGCTAAGGCTGCTCCACCAGTTCCTGTTTGGAAAGAGAAACCATTTTTATAATAAGGTGAATGCGTGATAACTTTTGCTGCATATTCTGCAATCAATAGCTCTTTCGGATTTTTTGTAAAACGCGTAGCGCCTTTCGCAATCCCATCAGGATCACCGATTGCATCAACTTCTACAACAAAGTCAACATCTGTTTGTGGAATGCTGATTGGTGTATTTGGATAAGGCATCAAACTATCCGTGATGATCACTACTTGATCTGCATATTTCGCATCGATCATCGCATAGCCTAATGAGCCGCAAGTTGCTTTGCCTTTAGTTCCATTTACATTGCCGTATGCATCCGAACTTGGTGCACCAAGAAAAGCTACATCAATATGAATATCTCCTGCAGCAATCGCTCTGGCACGTCCTCCATGAGAACGAATCACAACTGGATTTTCCATGATTCCTTCAGAAATAGCAGCGCCGACTTTATCACGTAACCCACTAGAAGTAATATTGGTCACAACGCCATTTTTAATATGATCGATCAATGGTTCATGAATATTTGCGATTGAGCTAGGTGCAATCGATAAATTTCTGATCCCCATCGCTGCAATTTCGTTTAAAACCATATTCATAACAAAATCGCCTTCACGAAAATGATGATGGAAGGAAATCGTCATACCGTCTTTTAATCCAGTTTTTTCAATTGCTTCTCTTAAACTACCTAATAATTTTGTATCTCTTGGTCTAACTGGATTGATCGTGCGGCTTGCTTCCTTGTATTCACTAATATTCGCTAGCTCACCTTTAAATAAACCGTATTGTTCAGCATAATTATCTGGAATTTCTTTGCCTACATTATTTTTCATTTTAGACTTCCTCCTCAGAAATTAATTTTGCTGCAATGGCTAAGGCAATCACTCGCTCTGCTCGTTCAACAATTGGTTTATCCACCATTTTTCCATTGACCGAAATCACGCCTGAACCTTTCGCTTCTGCTTCACGAATGCCCCAGATCACTTCTTTCGCATTTTGAATTTCTTTTTCAGTCGGCTCATATACACTATTTACTAAAGGAATTTGACGTGGATTAATAACTGATTTACCGTCAAAACCTAATTGCTTGATCAGCTCAACTTCAGCTAAGAACCCTTCGGTATTATCGACATCTGAATAGACGGTATCGATTGCCGCAATTCCAGCTGCTCTAGCTGAATGCAGAATAAAACTACGGGCAAAAAATAATTCTTGTCCATTTGGATAGCGATGTGTTTTCATATTTGTTACATAATCTTCAGCACCCAGTGCAATCCCGATCAACCGATCACTTGCTTGAGCGATTTCGCGAGCATTTAAAACACCTTCAGCTGATTCGATTGCTGCCATCATTTTAGTTGTACCAACAGTGATTTCATACTTTGTTTCCATTTCTGTGATTACCGCAGCCACATCGACAATATCTTGAGCTGTTTCAGTTTTTGGTAGACGAATGACATCAACCCCAGCTAAAACCATCGCTTCAACATCCTGACGGCCGACTGTGTCTAGTCCATTGATTCGTACAACAGTTTCCACACTCGAATAATCAAAGGTTTTCAAGGCATTATAAACAAGTAAACGAGCACTATCTTTTTCCTTTAAAGAAACCGCATCTTCTAAGTCAAACATCAACGAATCAGCACCATATAACGTCGCGTCTCTTAGCATTGAAGCATTTGCTCCAGGCACAAACATCATCGTTCTTCTTAAGCGTTCCATGTATTTAACACCTGCCAGTCTACATTTTCTTCGCCAGCAGCACGATAAACAGCTGCCACCGTTCGGGCTTGAATTGTACAATCCAATGCCCCTTTATCAATTGCCTGAATCTTCGCATCAGTAACAGACAACTTCTTTAAGGTTTCTTGTATTTTTTCACGAATTTGACGTCCAAATTGCTTTTCAACACTGCTGTCCAGTTCAATTAGAATTCCTTGTCCACTGTTTTTTCCAATTGTAATCATAATATCGCTTGATTCAGTTGTACCAGCAGATGCGTTTTGTTTGATTTCCAAAATGTACACCTCATTACTTATTTTTTTGTTTCAATATTTCCTCAAAAGTTTTTGGTGGAACAAGAGGTTGGATCGCTGCATAATCTTTCTGTTCCAGCAATTTGCGAACTCTGGTAGCACTGACAACTTCTTCACCAATTCGCTTTCTTGGTAAAATAACTAACTTCAGCTCGGAACCAAAGGTCTTTTTCATCGCCTGATTGTAAATTTCAGTTACTTCTGAAAATGGCTCTTCTCCAACAAATCTAGTTGAAATTGATAGCGCAGAGGCAATCTTTTCTTTAAATAAAGTAGCATCCAAAACAGCCTGAACTTGAGCAATACTAGCCTTCGCCTGATCCTTCAAAAAATAAGAAGGAAAAGTCGCACTAGATACCATATATTCTCTTGTTGGTAAAACAACGACATTTGATAAATGACTGGTTCCTTCTTTTACCAGTTCAAAACGTGTCTTTGCATCAAAGAGCGAGCGATCCTCAGATAAAACGAAAAGATAAACTGTTTCTGCACATTTCACAGCTTCTGTAACTAAATATAAATGACCATTCGTAAATGGATTTGCATTCATTACAATTGCTGCATTTTGTTTTGTCATTCGTTGATGCTTTTTGAGTTCCGCTAAATAGTCTTCAAAATCAGGAAAACCCTGCTCCATAAAAACCAGTTCGGTTGTTGCCGCAATTTCAGTAAAGCCTAAAGAGCGAAACAGCCTACTTGTTTTGGGTTTAGTATA
This sequence comes from Enterococcus sp. DIV0212c, assembly GCF_017377505.1. GTDB lineage: Bacteria > Bacillota > Bacilli > Lactobacillales > Enterococcaceae > Enterococcus_L > Enterococcus_L ikei. The sequence goes on from NZ_JAFREN010000040.1 coordinate 7,060, forward strand.
CAAGAAATAGTGCTGATACCCTATTTCCTGCAATCTTTCTCGTAATGCTTGAACAATTTGAGAAAGCAGATTTTCATTTTGATAGGAGGAATCAATGGCAATACATTTTAAAATGTTCCGAAAAATCGATCCTGTTCCAATCAGTTTTTCCTGATCATAGATACCGATTGTATAGTCTAATTGATCATCAGGTATTAAATCAGCGGCAGCCAAAAAATCTGCCCATTGCTGTTTTCCCATCTGATCTCGATCAAGCCAAATTCTTCTGATATTCATTACTATCACTTCCTACTTCTTCGGTGGAAATAATTTATTTAACATAAACGACGCAAAGTAAATCACGAAAATGACAACAAACACGCCGCCCCATCCAAAAACCAATAGCTCCAATGATTTTAGTAAATCAGCTGACATAAGCCAAGCTCCTTTCCTTTTCTTCTCTATAAAATTCTACGCAAGCAATGCCAATAATAAACCACCCGCAATAACTGAGGCAATCTGTCCAGATACATTTGCACCTGCTGCATGCATTAAAATAAAGTTCTGTGGATCTTCGTCTGTTGCCATTTTTTGAATCACTCGACTAGACATTGGGAATGCTGAAATTCCTGCCGCACCAATCATTGGATTGATTTTTTCTTTTCTAAACAGATTCAATAATTTGGCAAACAAGACTCCACCAACTGAGTCCATTACAAAGGCTACTAATCCAAGACCAATAACCATTAAGGTATCGATTTGTAAAAATTCTTCATATTGCATTTTCACTGAAATTGCCAAGCCTAGCACAATACTGATTATGTTTACCAGCTCATTTTGTGCCGTTACAGACAAACGATCTAAGACGCCACATTCTCGTAATAAGTTCCCAAACATTAAGAAACCAACTAATGGAAGAGAAACGGGTGCTACTAATCCAGCGACAATCGTAATCACGATAGGGAATAAGATCTTCGCTGTTTGTGATACTTCACCAGCACGATAAGTCATGCGGATTTTGCGTTCTTTTTTCGTTGTAACAGCTTTGATTGCCACTGGTTGAATAATCGGAACCAAGGCCATATAAGAATAAGCTGCCACCATAATCGCACCCATATATTTCGAATTCAACGTGTTCGCAACGAAGATAGACGTTGGACCATCTGCTGCTCCGATAATCCCGATAGAAGCCGCATCATTTAAATCAAATCCTAATAAAACGGCCGCAATAATTGTAAAGAAAATCCCAAACTGCGCGGCTGCACCGAACAATAATAAAAATGGATTTTGTAATAATGGCCCAAAATCGATCATAGCGCCAATTCCGATAAATAGTAATAATGGAAATAGCTCTGTTGAAATTCCTATATCAAATAACACTTGAAACGGACCAGCTTCTCCGCCAGCACTTAGTACACCAGAATTAGGAAAATTGACTAATATCGTTCCTAATCCCATTGGAACAAGTAAGGTAGGTTCGTACTCTTTTTTGATTCCCAAGTACATCAGGATGCCTCCAATGACCATCATTACAATACGTCCCGGTTCCTGCCCCATTCCTACTACGCCTTCAATTAATGTTTCCACAAACGTCACTTCCTCTTTTTAAATTAAACTACTTTTTTCTATTTAATTGATTGTAATTAACGGTTCTCCTGGATTGACCATATCACCTTGTTGGACATGAATCCCTGTGACCGTGCCGGATTTACCAGCTACGATTTCATTTTCCATCTTCATAGCTTCAAGAATCATCAATGGTTGATTTTCTTGTACAGTATCACCAACATTTACCAAGAGTTTCAAGATAGTTCCAGGCATAGGTGATGGCATTGCATCGTTTCCAGCTGGCGTACTTTTTTCAGGAGCTGCTTGCTCGACTGGTGTCGGTGTTGCTTGTACTTCAGGTACAACTGGTGCTGGTGCAACTGGCGCTTGTGGTACTCCACCAATTTCTTCCATTTCTACTAAATACTCTTTTCCATCAATTGAAATTTTGAACTTACGTAACATTTTTCTTCCTCCTAAAATTTAAAGTGTAATGGGCTGTCTAGGCTCGACTGAAAAATAGGAAATTATGACTGAGGTGCTCTTTACCTCATTCATAATTTATCTTTTTTCCGAGAGTCTAGCCCATGGAACTAAATAACACAAACGTGGAACTAATTCGTCTTGCTAAATAATGAAAACTAGACAATCTTTTTTTCTTTAATCGACTGAATAACAAACTGACTCTCTGTGTGATCAGCCGATGCAATGCTAGTAGCAATCACAGAGACCAACTGTGCTTCTGGATTTCTTTTTGAAATACGTTTAACAACGAACTCACTTTCTGGTTGATCTCCTGCAGCAATTGCACTTGCAATCAATGAAACAAATTGATATTCCGTACTTTCTACTGGGATGTATCCAGCAATTTCTTGCCACTCATTTGTTTCTTCTATAATAGGAGAAAGTGGTCGTTTATCCGTTTTTATTTCTGTTTTTTCTTTATTAAACAAGCGTTCAAATAGACCCATGAACTCACATCCTTTCTGTTTATGAATTCATTATAGGTAAAAACGATTACAATAAAATGAAATCATCAAGCTTAAATTGTTCTTTCGCTGTTCCTCTTTGTCCCAAAACTTCTAAACCACTGAAAAACGCTGATATATCAACGTTTCTACGCATTTAAGGTTTTATTAATATCTTATTAACATCTCTTTAAGAAACCGCTCCCATTTGTGTTTTTTTGGTGTTCTTTTTCTATTTATCATCTATTTATCTAAACTTTCTTCGATTAAACTTAGCCTTGTTAAACGAAACAAGAAAGGGCTTTCTAAATTTACCTGACTGTTATTTTTCTATAGCCCCAACACACAAAGAGACGCCCGATTGTTTCGGAGAACGAATTTAGTGTTGAAGGAGAGAAAAAAATGTTATTAACTGTTTTGTCTTATGTGATGATCATCGTCTTCATGTTTGTCATCATGAAAAAGAAAATGTCACCGTTTACAGCTTTGGTTTTGATTCCACTGATTTTTGCTTTAATTGCAATGTTTGCCGGTGTTTCTAAGAAAGGTTCTATCGGAGACTTTGTTATGGAAGGAATCAAAACAACATCCACCACAGGTATCATGTTATTGTTTGCCATTCTTTATTTTTCAATCATGCTGGATGCTGGGTTATTTGACCCAATCACGAAAAAAATGATCCACATTGCAAAAGGCGATCCGATGAAAGTACTGATCGCTACAGCTGTTGTTGCAGCGGCCGTTTCTCTTAACGGAGATGGTACAACAACAACCTTGATTTGCTGTTCTGCTTTTATTCCTATTTATAAAAAATTGGATATGAAATTAATGAATTTAGCAGTCATCGTTATTTTGCAAAATACGATCATGAACTTACTTCCTTGGGGTGGACCAACGGCTCGTGCGATGAGCGTGTTAAATGTTGGGGCTGAAATTTTAGCTTATTTAATTCCTGGAATGATCATTGCTTTGCTTTATGTCATTTTCATCGTTGCACCTTCGATGGGGAGAAAAGAACGTGCCCGTCTAGGAATCAAACAACTCACAGACGAAGAAATCGATGCAATGACAACTGTTACAGATGAAGAAACCTTAGCAATTCGTCGACCTAAAATTTGGTTATTCAATGCGATCTTAACGATTTCATTGATTGCGTTGCTAGTAACCGACTCATTTGTTGGGCTTGGCTTACCACCGTTGTTCTTATTCTTAACAGGTACAGTTATTGCCTTGATGGTCAATTACCCTGTTTTAAAAGATCAATCTAAACGGATTGGTGCCAATGGCGGAGATGCCGTACAAGTGGTTATCTTAGTTTTTGCAGCAGGTGTCTTCATGGGACTTTTCCAAGGAACTGGTATGGCAGATGCATTAGCTCAAAGTTTCACAAAAATCATTCCGAATCAATTGGCTGGTTTCTGGGGCTTAGTTATTGCTTTGATTTCCGCTCCTGGTACCTTCTTTATTTCAAATGATGGATTCTACTTTGGTGTGTTACCTGTTTTAGCAGAAGCTGGACGTGCTTACGGCTTTACCGATATGCAAATGGCATTAGCTTCATTGATGGGACAAGCATTCCACTTGTTAAGTCCATTAGTTGCCTTCATCTATCTATTACTTCGTTTAACAGGTCTAGATATGGGGCAATGGCAAAAAGAATCAGCGAAATGGGCGTTAGGAATCTTCATTATCTTTGTTGTAACAATCGTCCTAACTGGTCATATGCCACTGTATATTCCACAATAAAAACTTAATCCTTGAAGAGGTTGGGACGGAAGTATTTATTTCTGAAGGAGTTACTTCTGTTCCCACCTTTTATTCAAATTTTAAGTGAGTGGGACGTGACTCAGAGAGTTTTACCCCACTCACTTCTATTTAAAAAGAAGATTTTCTTATATTTTTTAGCCTATTCTTAGCAATAGTCAATAGAAATATTCAGTAATTTTTCCTACTATTTAATTAGCAGAGGAGTGATCCGATGAGCACAGTATCAGAAGCAGTTGGAAAAAATTTGGATCTAAGCGTAAATGAACCATTAAAGGAACTTGTTTATAAAGCCTTTCGAAAAACAATCATTCTTGGTGAAATTCCGGCGGGACAACGAATCAATGAAAAAGAATTTTCTGAGATAATGAATATCAGCCGTACGCCGATTCGCTATGCTTTACAAAAACTAGTTGAAGAAGGCTTAGTTGATCATGTACCAGGAGTTGGAATTATCGTAAGAGGGATTTCACTTAACGATGCAAATGAAATCTACGCTATTAGAAAATCGCTGGATGTCTTAGCAACGATCACAGCAATGAAAGAAATGTCTTCTGAAGATTTTGAAGAGCTAAAGATACTTTTAGAAGAAACTGAACAGCTGAATGAACAAAATGAAATCGATCAAGTCCTACAAAAATTTTCTGATTTTAATGAATTGATCTATGAAAAAAGCAAGATGCTGCGTTTAAAATCGATTGTTATGAAATTACGTGAGTACCTAGTTTACTTCCGCGATATTTCTATCAGATCTAAAGATCGCCGAGACAAAGCGTTGCATGAACATTGGCTGATTTATAAATGCATGGTGAATCAAGAAGAAGAGCAATTAGAACTATTGATTACAGAACACCTAGATTATTCGCAAACATTTATCATTAAAGAAATGGAAAAACATTTAAATGAAACAGCTAAATAAACAACCCATCCCACAAGAAATTGGTGCATTTGCTTTACAAGCTTTATTATATGAAGCTGCTCTTTCCCCTAAACCTGGCTTGGTCGATCCTGTAAGTTGCGGCGCACATGTAGACATGAATTATTTTACTTTTATTGATAGCAGTGCCGCTCTTGCTCCTTTTTTTACTGAATATGTATCTTTGGGCTTAACTCATGACGGAAGTCCATTTGACTTGTTTAAAAAGGTTCGTTTATTAGGACAACAAGCTGAAACAGCAATGCTAAACAAAACCAATGGCATCAATACTCATAAAGGCGCCAATTTTTCTTTTGCTTTGTTATTGAGTGCCACAGGAAAAATTATTCAGGAGAAAAAAATAGTTATTCCCTTTTCAAAACAAGATACATCTGAGGTTTTTGATTATGTAAAACAAATGACAAATGGTTTGCTTGCAAAAGATTTTGCTGATCTCTCTCAAAAACCCCAGTTAAGTTATGGCGAGCAGCTTTATTTAAAACATGGCATCCTTGGTATTAGGGGTGAAGCAGAAGCAGGCTATCCTGCGCTTAAAAATACTGCCCTACCATTTTTAAGAAAACACTGCAAAAATGAACAGCGCACCACCTTTTTATTATTACTATTGCATTTAATGGCTACAATCGAAGATTCTAACTTGATCAAACGCGGCGGCATCAAAGCTTGGCACAGTGTCAAACAACAAGCAGCTGAGCTATTGCAGGATTTCTCCGCAAACTTTTCTGAAGAAAGACTGGAAAAGGATTTAGTTTTTTTTGACCAAGTACTAATTGAAAAAAATCTCAGTCCTGGCGGATCAGCTGATTTATTAGCATTAAGTTTCTTTTTTGGGCGATTGGAAGGTCTATTTTGAGCCGTTACATAGTTGATAATACAAAAACAGGGCTGAGACATAACTCTTCACGTTATATCTCAGCCCTTTAAAATATAGTCTTCTACGCTATTCAATACTCGTCCCAGCCTCTTTACCTTCCGGATTAAATAGATACCCGATCCCCCAAACTGTCTGTAAATATTTTGGTTTTTTAGGGTCATCTTCGATTTTGTTTCTTAGATAATTAATATATACAGTGATCAGATTTTTATCCATATCTCCGTCACTCCAAACACTAGCATAAATCTGTTCTTTGCTAAACACTTGATAAGGATTCTCCATGAAAAATAAGATCATCATGATTTCTTTAGAGGTCATATTTACAATTTCACCATTTTTACTAAATTGATATTGGTTTTTATCAAACGAAAAAACACCATCTCTCAGCATTGTTTCTTCACGTTTTTGACTTAGTGTGAGCAACTGTTCTGTTCGATTCAATGTACTGATGACTTGCGCTCGTAAAACATTCGGCGCAAATGGTTTAGAAAGATAAACATCTCCTCCTGATTCTAGACCACTGATAATATCTTGCTCGCTTTTTTTCCCACTGACAAATATAATCGGTGTCAAAGGCTGCCGTTCTCGAATTAATTGAGCCAAATGATACCCATCATTTTCATGTTCCAAGCTCACATCCAATAGAAACAATTCAAACGTCACTCGGTTCATGATATCTATTGTTTTTTCGATCGTATCGCTCTGGTACACCAATAATCCCGTTGACTGAAGCGACTTCCAAATCAATCGGCGAATTGCAGGATCATCATCTACCACTAAAATTTTTTCGTTTCGCAACATGCACACCTCATTATTCTTTATACATTATCTATACAATAGCGGAATTATCTTTAAATTTCAACATGAACTTGTTATGATATGAACAGACTTTTAAAAGGAGCTAGACCAATGAAACGAACGACTAGAATTGTGAACATCATGATCGCTGCAATGATTATTTTTATTGTTGTATCCGTTTTCTTTGCAATTCGTGGTTTTTCCGTCATTCGCAAAACCACAACTGCTAGCGGACAAGACTTCTTATTGCAGTCAACAGAGTATGTGGGGAAAGTGATTCAACTTTCTATGAAAAACCGACATCAAGCGTTAAACTACTTGGCTATAGACGGGAATTTAAAGAATAGTGATGATCCAGCAACTTATTTAAAAACAAGCTATTCTTCACTCAATACATTTTTTGACTCGCTTAACAATGAAGCAAATGCGCTTTTTTATGTAGAACCAGACGGTACCCCTTTGTACGCCTTTCATTGGGACTCGGAAAAAAAACAGGTATCAATTGCTGATACTCAAACTATTCGTCCATTCATTAGCCATGATTTATCCTTAAAACAACTACTCGACAAGCCTACTGCTCAAAATGGCGATTCTTATTTTATCGATAAAAAAGCCTATATCAATTTTTATCAGGAAATCAGAACGGCATCCGGCGCTATCGATGGTTACTTGATTTTACCGTTAAGTTTAGAAGCTTTCTATAAAAATTTTCTACAAGATTTTGAATTAGACTACAAAGGCTATCCTATGATCAAAGATCGCTCGATGACGGTTGTTATGCACCCTGTAAAGCAGCAAGTAGGTTTAGATATTATCAATGATCGAGAAAAACTTTATCCAGATTTTGATTATTCTGATTTAAAACGATTAGAAAAATACCAGTTAACCCATTCCTCTGGGAAATTAACTTATAAATCCTACTGGTGGGATGAAGATACGCCCTCAGAAGTGATAAAAATCAGTGCATTTGAATGGATCGATGTTGGTTTAGCTCGTTGGGTTGTTGCTCTTAATGCAGATTATAACGAACGAAACGATGATATCATCAACTTCGTCATTGTTTTATCTTTCCTTTTAGTTTTACTGTTACTATTGCTTATCATTTGTTCGCTATTTATTCATAATTTTAGAAAAAAAGAAACGATTGAAGAAGAAAATCGCCGCTTGATCGAAAAGCAAAAACAACAAAAAATGCAGCATCAACTAGAATTAGAACTTTACCAACGAAATAAGATGGAAACAGTCGGTTTACTCACAACTTCGATCGTCCATGATATGAACAATTTTTTAACACCGATTATCGGTAATACACAGTTACTTCTGGAAGAATACACAGATAATCCCGTATTAGAAGCAGATTTAGAAGAAATTTTACATTCTGCCCAAAAAGGAAAACAGCTCTCATCGAATGTACTACGTTTTTCTAAAACCCAAAAAAGTATTCAAGAATGGATGGATATTTCGGCTGCTATCGGAGTGGCAACACATTTGATTGGAGAAATTATTCCTAGAAAAGTCCAACTATCACTCTCCATTCAAGAAAATTTAGGCACAACCAAATTAGAAGAAATCGATTTACAGAATTTAATCTATAATTTGATCACCAATGCCTATCAAGCAACAAAAGACAACGCAGATAAACAACAGAAAATCCGAATAACTGTTGCACCTGCATCAAAAGAACTAACTGAGTTGCTAAAAAAAGACAGTCACCGAATGAATCTGGCTGAAGGTTTTGTGACGTTGGAGATTTCTGATAACGGTCCAGGAATTCCTGATGAATTAAAAGAAAAAATTTTTGAACCCTTCTTTACCACAAAAACGGCAGATGAAGGTACGGGTCTTGGTTTGTTTGCAGTTGCCTCGATTGTTGCCAAATACGAATGGCATTTGTCCTTAGTTTCTGAAAAAGGACAAGGAACAAGTTTTTTCATCACTTTTCCAGTTCGTTCTTTAAAATAACGATCTTAAGATGAAAGTGTGAGGTTGGGACAGAAGGGATTGCTTCTGTTCCCACTGTTTATCCGGATTCCACATGAGTGGTATATGACTCGTAGAGTTATATCACAACCTCGCTCTCGTTTATTTTTATCCAGTAATAAACAGGTCACATTCATTAGGCTTTATAGTATTTTTTTCTCTCATTTTTCGTTATACTGATAAAGAAATTATTTTTGAAGGAGTTCTATTATGGGCAGTTATTTTAGTATTATCATTGGCATTATTTATCTAGTTGGCGTATTTTTGATTCCAAAGTGGCGCCAAAAAAAAGGAGCTCAAGATTGGAAATTTTATGAATTACTTTGGTTTTCACTCTGTTTTATCTTTTATGTTATTTATTTGGAAGTCCAACTTCACACTTATTACTTTTTGATTCCGTCGGGCTTTCTGCTACTCTTTCTTTTTTGTTACTTTAAAGAAAAACGCAGGCTGATAAACGGATTGTTATTCAATCTATTTTTAGTCGTTGGTATGACTTATTTGGGTTCCTTATTAGTTCGCACGACTGATCCGCTGTTGATCATTTTAGCTGGTATCACAGGTGTTGTCTTATTCTTATTTATATTGATAGGACTTTACGCTTTAATTGTTTTCTTATATTGGAATGCAATTATTGTGATGCGAAAAGAAGGACGTTCTCTAGCTAATTTATTGACCTTGCTTTTAGCGATTGGATTAACGGTTTTTCTGATTTTTAATCATTACTCAGCTCGTATTTTACCATCGTGGGCCTCTTTGTTATTTGGGATTTTACCGTTATTGATGTTTTATTTCTCTATTGTTTTTTATAATTTTTTAACGATTTCGCTCATTTATCAATCCAATCAACCGAAGTATAATCAAGATTTTATTATTGTATTAGGCTCAGGATTGATCGATGGAAAAATTGTACCGCCGCTTTTAGGGAAAAGAATCGAAAAAGCGATTCAATTTTATAAAGCACAATCCCGTGCTACTTTACATCCTCCTAAAATCGTTATGTCTGGCGGCAAAGGCGATGATGAACATATTGCTGAAAGCCTTGCTATGAAAAACTACGCCCTTGAAAAAGGAATTCCGGAAGAAGATATTTTAATTGAAGCAAATTCAAAAAATACTTTGGAAAACATGGCCTTTTCTAAAGAAATCATGGAACAAGACTTTGGAGGGAGCGATTTTCGTGCAATCTTCACTACCAATAATTTCCATCTGTTTCGTGCAGGTCTTTTTGCTAAAATGGCAAACCTGAAAGCTGACGGCATTGGCGCCAAAACAGCCTTTTATTTTCTACCGAACGCTTTTTTAAGAGAGTTTATCGCAATCGTAATGATGCATAAACGTCGCCATTTGATTATTTGTGGGTTGATTACTTTAATGATGATTGTCTTAGCATTGGCTGAATTCTTCCTTGTTTCTTAATTCAAAGACAAAAATCTTCATTCTGCTCTGGAAACAAAACGGGTGATTCGTTTTGTTTCCAAAGCATTTTTTAACGAAGCTCAACATGACGAATCTCATCATAGCCTATCTTTTGTTCCGACACATAAATCCCTAATTCATCATGGCCTTGAATCATACCTATCACGTCAGCCCCATAATTTCCTTCACAATCCAATTCTTCTTTTTGAATAATCACCTCAGACTGACGTTGAAAAGCCAGAGCTAAAACTTCATCGATTTCTGCCCAGCTCATTTGTATTTTCTTTTTAGCTGGTTGTATTTTTTTCTCTTGTTCGATAATTGCGGTATGTTCCGATAAATAAAACCCTGCCCATTTTTTCATTTTTCGATCTTGGTACTGTTCAAAATAATAATCTCGTTCTTTACTCATTGTAAACCCTCCATTCCCCCAGCGTGCCCGCCAACTAGTGATGCTCTGGAAATTGCTGTACCGCCAGATGAAACTGAACTTGCATGGACCAAAGAAACATAGCCAAAACGTTGGCGAATTTCATCAATTAGCTGGTCTAATTTCAGTTCCTTCATTTGTTCATCTGGTTCATGAAATAAATCCAATTGTACATAAGTATTGTAATTTAATTTGGAATAAGTAATTCCAATATGTCGTACTTCTTCTCCATGCCAATGCTGCCTAAAAATTGTCAAACAGTATTCAATCAATAACTTGCTGCTATTAGTTAATGGCACCTTCATTTGTCTTGAAAAGCCTGTTCCACCCGACTTACCCGCTTTGGAAAATCCCACAGACAAATGAACGCATTCCGTCTGACAATGCGCTTTTCTAAGACGCGCTGCCACTTGTTCAGCCATTTCTCTGATCACAACTTCGATCTCATCCTGCCTCAGATAATCCCGCATCAATATCTGAGAATTGTTATAGGAACGTTCTTCAGGTATGTATTTTTCAGATAATCGGCTACGGTCAATGCCATGTGCATGAGCGTATAATTGTTCACCAATAATTCCTAAATTTCTTTTGAGACTATTTAGATCCGCATGGGCTAAATCATATACAGAACGAATCCCTAGATTGTTTAAACGTTTGGCTAATCGGTGGCCAATTCCCCACATATCCGTCATTGACTCAATACTCCAGACTTTTTCAGGAACGTCTTCATAATGCCACTCAGCTAACCGCTCTTCATTGTGTTTCGCTTCGATATCCATTGCTAATTTGGCCAATAAGGGATTATCGCCAATTCCGATCGTGATCGCTAGCCCCGTCTCTTTTTTGATTCTTTGCTGGATGGCTTTAGCTAATTCTCTGGGAGTTTGTCCGAACAATCTCCAACTAGCTGTTACATCTAAAAAAGATTCATCGATCGAATAAATATGTAAATCTTCTTCTGCAACATATTCTTTATAAATTGCATTGATTTTCATATTTTCTTTGATATATTCATTCATCCGAGGCGGCACGATCATTAATTCTGGATGATTAGGCACATCATATTTTCGTGTAACATTGGTGATTCCCAGCACTTCTTTTGCTTTTGGAGAAGATGCCAGAACAAGACCACCAGTATTTTCAGCATGACTCATCACAACCAGCATTTTTTCAAGTGGGTCATATCCTCTAGCAACACATTCGACTGATGCATAAAAGGATTTTACGTCAATACAAAAAAGCACTCTTCTAGGTTCTTTTTCATAATCAAAAATCATAGCTATCCTCTCCTTATTCTATTCCATAACCAATTATACGAACGTACGTTCCTTTTGTAAAGGGGAACAGCTTTTTAAATTTTAAAAATAGATAAATAAAAAAGAGCACATGCAATTATCAGTTTTTTCTGATAATTGCATGTGCTCTCTTAGTATTCAATACAGCTTCAACATAATGTCTTCATTACTGTAGCTTCTGATAGTTGTCCTATAAATAGTTCTTTTGAAGAAAAAGTATCCATCTTATTGAAGTCCATTTCTTCACAAATAAAATAGCACCCTTTCTCCTTTGATTTCAATAATCTTAACGATTTTCTTTGTATCCTTATAGTCTTCTCTTTTTTTCCAACTACAAGTTTATTATATAAATAGTTATTATCTGAATACCAATCCAACTCAGAAACCATAATTAGTTTAAGTTTTTTCGTTGCCCAAGTATGATAGTTATTTGTTATCAACGATTTAACTTGTAGTAACTTGATCAAAAAGACTAATGAAAGAAAGATTAGAGTACCAGTAAAGATGTTTGATATTATACCTTTCCATCCAAATACAAAATAATATAGATTGAATAATAATATTGACAGCAGTAAGCAACTAGTGAATTTCCAAATCAATTTATTAATAAACAATAATAATTTTCTTTTTACGATTGGTTCATATAGTAATATATCGTCTATTAAAATTTTTCTTTGTAATTCAAAATCCATATACAACAGCTCCTTTTAATTTAAATTTATACAATCAATATTCCGAACAAGTAACTTCCAACACTAAGTTTAAATATAATTTTTATCTCTTTCGTCTTTGTTTCATACGTTTGTAAATTCATTTAGACTACAAAAATAACAGCCCACTCTCATTTGCAATTTTTTCGTACCTTTTTTTATCTTCTTCATTCTGAAAAACTAACGGTAAACTGACGTCATAATTTGTTTTTATAATTAAAGGAACTCTGTTATCTCTTTCCCAATCAGTTTCCTTCGCTATTTTCTGAATATAATCCCCAATAAATCATCCTACTATCCTCTTAGCAAGGTCTTGTGCACTTGGGACTTTCGGTAACGATGGCATTGAAAAGTTTCCTACATCCATGTCTAGTTTAAGCATCGTTGTTACAGGTGGAACTACCGGTACTCTTAGAATGGGAATCACGAATGCCGTTCCTACAACAAGTCCTGAATTACTTCCCGTCCATTTCTCGCCGTATCACAAACTTTCTTGATTCGGACGGTTGCCATCATACGAGTTGCTTTTGCTCGCTGAACCTCTACTTGATAGCGATATGCCGCACTTTGATGATACAATGCTTGGTTGTATGTTTGATCCCCTATAGGTTGTCCATTTCTTCCTCG
>NZ_JAFREN010000041.1 GCF_017377505.1 Enterococcus sp. DIV0212c
CGAGGAAGAAATGGACAACCTGTGGGTTATCAGACTTACAACCAGGCATTGTACTATCAAAGTGCGGCATATCGCTATCAAGTAGAGGTTCAGCGAGCAAAAGCAACTCGTATGATGGCAACCGTCCGAATCAAGAAAGTTTGTGATACGGCGAGAAATGGACGGGAAGTAATTCAGGACTTGTTGTAGGAACGGCATTTGTAATGCCAATTCCAAGAGTACCCATAGTTCCACCTGTAACAACGATACCTAAACTAGATATGGATACTGGAAACTTCTCATTCCCATCTTTACCGAAAATACCAAGTGTCAAAGACCTTACTAATGGGATAGTAGGATGGTTTATTGGGGCTTATATTCAGAAAATAGTTGAGAATAATGAAGCTGTTTTTAATCCTAAAAACGGGACAACAATAAGGAAGGGTAATAGTAAAGCGACAAAAGATACTGGATATTTACAAAAAGATGGTTCAGTTTGGTCACAAGACGATGGAGCCAGTCATGGAGGAAGTTCTTGGAAAAAATATAAAAATAAAAGAGATTTTGAAAAAGGAAAGAGAGAGGGAACTTACGATGAAAAAGGAAATAAACTTAGAGATTAGAACTGAAGATGGTATCATTCCCCAAATACAGCCAATTAATAGTAATATGGTGAATAATGATAGTGAGTTATGGGAGCTATATATTCAAGCTGATGATTATGATGAGCTACTTATTGAGTCTGAAAAAAAATACGAAAAGGTTGTATTAGATGTTTTTAATAAACCGATGGCTAAAGAAGATCCTCGATTAGATTTGCTCTCAAACAACTATTTTAAATTAAGTCAAGAATCTAAATTTTTTTGCTTCATCAAAAAGGTGTTTGAATTAAATAGAGAAAAATGTTATATCGACCTTGGAACCTTTGAAAATAATCAAGATTTAATAGAGTTTCTGATTAGTCAAGAGAAGTACTTTGATCAAATAGATAAATATATTATATTAAATCAGATTGAAATTTTAAAAAATAGTAAAGAACCAATTTATTTAATAGATAACCTTAATGTATTGAACATGTTTTTTAAATGTTTTTTACGAGAAAGTTTATGGAGTAGCTTGTACTTCAATACAGTACCTTTAATTATAAAAACGAATTATGATATCAGTATACCTTTGATTTTTCAAAATGAAGAAGATAAAAAAGTATATGAAAAAATTGCAAATGAAAGTAAATTGTTTTTTTATAATTTTGTATTGAATAATACCTAATAAATTGGACAGGAAATATGGATACTTGAGAATAAAGAGTCAAAAAACATCATGAGCCAAAATTCATGGTGTTTTTTATCCTAGAAATATTGGTAGAAATGGACGGGTAAGAAAAGTAGTGAAGAACAGTTAACCGAGTTTGGGAAGAAATATGGCAAATCTAAAATAATGAAAAATGAAATCCTCTTTATCCCTGGCGGAGGCGCAATAGGTTTACTGGGTAAAGCGAAGAATACGTTAGATTGGGCAAAGAATGCTATTATGATGACCATGGAAATCCAACAAGACATCCTGAGGTACCACATGAACATACTTGGAAAGATGGTGTGAGAAAATGATAGAAGCAATTGTAGTAAAACAATTTCCTTGTGGCTATTTTACAAATATGAAATATATATTTGAAGCAATAAAAAAAGATAACCAGTATAACTGGCTTATTACTGATTATGAATGTAACTATTATCCGGATGATTTGATCAAACCAAATGAAGATTATATTTGGTTAGACAACGAAAGCTTGGTGAGAATAGTAGAAAACAATGATATTCAGTTTATCTGGGGAGTATTTTCTGGGTTTCCAAAAAATATTTCAAAGAAAAAAATTCTTGAAAATAACTTACCCTATGCAAATGGATATGACGGTTTTTGGTCGCTTGAGACAAATATTCAACATCCATTAGCAGAAGTTGAATTAGTTTCTTGGGATAGCAGTTTATTTTTAGCCATAAGCAAAAATAAAAAAATCATTACAGATATTCAGAGAAATTTTTTTCATACAGAAAGTCTAGAAGGATATATTGATAAATAATGAAAGGAATAGTTGTTTTTAAACACAAAGAAAATTTTTCTCGATTATCTGATGTTTTCAAAGCAATAGGAAATATAGAAAATGAGTATAACTGGTTAATTACAAATAGCGAGTTTGTATCACAAAATGATACACCTTTTTTCAATGAATCATATACATGGATAAAGGGAGAAAAACTTTCTGAATTAATAAGTAAGGATGGTGGTTATTGGATTTGGGGAGTATTTTCTGCTTTTAAAAAAAATATTAAAAAAGAAGAGGTGCTAACTTATTCATTACCATTTGCAAATAGTTATAAAGGATTTTGGGAAGTACCGTTGACTTTGCAAAATCCTCTGGCAGAGTTGGAGATAGTAGAATGGGATGGAAATACACTTATTGTAATAAGTAAGAATGATAAAATCATTGAAAGTTTAAAAAAATATTATTCATTCGCTTGTGATTTAGAAAAGTATAATAGTGAAGACTAATTTTAATATGTTCAATTATTTATTATTGAAAACTCTGATTTTGTGGATTAGTTGGAAAAAGAGAGTTTTGGCGTTAATTCTAAAAACGATGTGACATATTATTGTATTTATACACCGAATGATGTTGTTGATATATTATCTTTGAAGGATCCTGAAATAAGAATAGAAAAGGTATTTTAAAAATTTAGTAAAGTAAGTGTAAGTTAGCTTTGGAATGAGCAGGCCATCGAAGGTTAGAGTAGCTATATAGTTGTAGTCTACTCTAACCATATACAT
>NZ_JAFREN010000005.1 GCF_017377505.1 Enterococcus sp. DIV0212c
TTGTCTCTGAGCGCTTCTGTTTTTTTATTTATGTTTATAAGAATAGTGATCATGGTTGTCTAATCGCTGTTTCAACTGTTTAGTATCTTTTATCAAAGATAGACCGATCGTTGTGTCTTTGACTTTCAATCGTTTTACCTGACGATCTACAATTTGACGTGTGGAAATAATATCATCATTTTTTTCGATAGCAGTTTTTTTGTCAGAAAAAGGTTTATGAGCCGCTAATTGCATTCCGAAAGAATTATACAAGAGCGTGTATCCGCCGATTCCAGTCACTTTTTGGTAGGCTCGTGAAAAGCCGCCATCAATCACAATCATTTTTCCATCCGCTTTAATTGGAGATTCACCTTTGAGTAGTTTGACAGGTGTATGCCCATTGATGATATGAGCATCTGGTTCATTGATTGAAAAGGCATTTAAAATACGGCAACAGACCTCAGGATCATTCCTTAACTCATAATAAGCATTTTTCTCCTCAATATGGGTTTCACTATCTTTGATAAAATAACGTTCGAATGTTTTCATAGCTTTTTTTCCAAAGAGTGATGAACATTCACCGCACCAAAGATACCAGACGAGATCAGTTGGAAAGTCTTCAGTTTGCCAAGGTTGTTCAAACGATTGTTTAATATTAGCTTCAAAAAAATCAAGTAAGCTTTTACCACTATACGTTTTTTCATTGAATAACACTGATTGAAAAGATCCATCTTTGTTAAGAGGGATACAGCCATGTATCAATAAATTGTTATTATAGGAAAGATAAAGTGAGCCTTTTTCTATGAGAAAAGCCATATGCTGATTTAATTTTTGGGCATGTTGAAATTGCTCTAGTAAATCTGTGATAACTCGTTCTTCATCTTTAGATAGTTGATAAGGATCGTTCCAATCGATTGTTTGAAAGCAAGTATTGACTAAATTGTAAGTTTGTTTATTAATCATAAGCTGATTTTCTTGAATTGTATTCAATAATAATCGATGCTTCATCTGAAATTCTGGTCGCCGTTTGATAATTTGACCTTCTAACTTTTCTTGGATGATCGCCATTGCTTGCTGAATTTTCATCGAATCAGTTACTTCGGCTATTGAAAGCTTCCTGTAAGGATTTTCCTTCGGCTTAAAATGGATATTCTCATGATAGGTTTTACGACTAAATGATTTTAGTAACTGTAAATCAATACCATACGCATTTTCTAATAGATCAAGATTGCCATAACGGGCGCAGATCCGCAATACATTTGCTAAACAAGCTTTTGATCCACTCACTGCACCTAACCAAATGATATCGTGATTTCCCCACTGAATGTCTAAGGAATGGTACTCAGTTAAAGAGTCCATAATTTTGTCAGGATGAGGCCCACGATCATAAATATCTCCAATCACATGAAGATGATCAATGACAAAACGTTGAGTCAAATACGCTAAATCAGTAATAAAATATTCTGCTTCATCAAGTTCGATGATTTTTTTGATTATTTGACGATAGTAGGCTTTTTTGTCAGTGGTTTCATCGTACTGATAAATCAATTCTTCTAAGATATAAGCATAGGTTTTAGGTAAGGCTTTACGAACTTTAGATCGAGTATATTTACTTGATGAAAAACGAACGATAATCAGCAGATGTTCAATTGTTTCAAACCACCAGTTTTGAGATAAAACGTGTTGTCTTTTTAAAGACTGAATTTTTTCTTCAGGGTAATAAATCAAAAAACACAATTCATCCATTTGTTCTATAGAAAGTTCTTGATTAAATAGAGTATGAACTTTGTTACGAATGCTTCCAGAACCGTTTCTTAAAATATGGTTGAAGGCATCGAATTCCCCGTGAAGGTCGCTGATGAAATGTTCGGTTCCTTTGGGTAAATTTAAAATGGCTTCTAGATTGATAATTTCAGCAATCAGTTCTTTAGATTGAAAGTTGCTCATCTGCACGACTCCTTAGCGTTCGTTTTGGGCTAAATCTTCGATGATCGTTGTTGTTTCTTCAATGGATTTTTTATCGACGTTGATTACTAAAGCATTATATTTTTCAAAAACGCTATTTGCATAATCCAATTCTTCTTGAATACGATCGGCATTTGTATAGGCAGAGTCTTCTTTTAACCCTAAAGAATGCAGACGAGATTTACGGATGTCCATTAAACTATCGATACTCGTTGTTAAACCAATGATTTTTTTAGGATCGATTTGGTCTAGTTCAGCAGGTAAAGCAACTTCTGGGATCAAAGGTAGGTTCGCCACTTTATGATTTCGGTTTGCCATATACATACTCAATGGTGTTTTAGATGTGCGGGAAACACCTAATAATACATAATCAGCTTCTAAGAAGCCTTTTGAATCTTTACCATCGTCATACCGAACCGCAAATTCAATTGCTGAAACACGGCTGAAGTATTGTTCGTTTAACTTATGGATAGCTCCAGGTTCTTGTAGAGGCTGAACACCAAAGGTTCCCTCAACGATTTCACTTAGTGGACTCATGTAATCGACATATTGTAGTCCGGTACGATTAGAGAAATCTTTGACTAAATTTACAAGTTTTTTATTCACCAATGTCGTGACCACAACAGCTTTATCATGTAGAGCATCTTTTAAAATGGGCTGTAATAATTCTTCATCAGTGATGAAAGGAAAACGTTGAATATCGCTCATATCAATACTTGGGTATTGTGCTGACACTGCTGAAATGATTTTTTGTGCAGTTTCTCCAACGGAATCTGATACTAAATAAATTTTGATTTTGTTCTTTTGCATACGTGCACGCTCCTATTTTTTTATAGCTCTAAATATTGTCTCTTTTTAAATAAATTTTAAAAGAGCAATCGCGAAGAACTATTTTATTTGTTAGTAGTTTTCTTTTTCAATGTCATTACCTGCATTAATAAAGTAAGCCATCATCCTAGTTTTTGTTACTTTACCGATTACTTTTTTTGGTTGATCGATCTCAACGACAGGCAATGTATCAATACTATGTTGCATCAATAATCCGCCCGCTTCTAGAATAGTGCGGTCGCGAGTTATCGTAATAATATTAGGCATGCGGCTCATGATCATAGCAACAGGGGTTTTTTCTGTATTAGGGTTACTGATCGCAGCTCGTAATAAATCTTTACGAGACAAAATGCCGTTTAACTCATCGTTGTCATCTTTGACATATAAAGAACCGACATCATACATAAATAAATTTGTTACGGCATCATAAACCGTTGTACTTTGATGGATAAGTATGGGTGGCAGCATAATATCTTCTACAGTTTTTTTGTACAATTTTTCATAAAGCAAAGGTTCAATTGTCTGACCTGTATAAAAATAGCCAACTTTTGGTCTCGCATCAAGCAAACCAGTCATCGTCAAAATAGCTAAATCGCTTCTCAAGGTTGCTCGGCTTAAACCAAGTGTTTTAGCAATGCTGTCTCCACTGATTGGCTCATTTTCCTTGACGATCTTGATGATCTCTAATTGTCTTGAGGTAAGCTTCATTTTATCAACCTACTTTCTAAATGTGACACACTAATTATTATATATTTCTTATAAAAATAATGCAACAATAAAAAAAAGTTACACTATTACCTGTTGACTTTGAATGTGATACACAATATAATCGTTTTGAAAGTAATGTGATACACTATATGGAAAATGAAGGAGAGTTTGCTCGTGAGATATGTAAGTGATTTTTCAGAAGGAAGCAAAGAACAAGCAGATTTATTAGGAGGCAAGGGAGCTAACTTAGCAGAAATGACAAAATTAGCATTACCTGTACCGACCGGTTTCACCATTACCACAAAGGCTTGCTTAGATTATTTACAAAAGAAAGAATTCGTTTCAAATGAGTTAAATAAGGAAATCCGACAACATATTGAGAGTATGGAAACAAGAACAAAGAAAAAATTTGGAGCAGCAGCTGATCCGCTTTTAGTTTCAGTGAGAAGCGGATCGAAATTTTCAATGCCGGGAATGATGGATACGATTCTAAATTTAGGATTAAACGATGAAACAGTGATTGGTTTGATTCAAAAAACAGGTGACAGTCGTTTTGCTTATGATTGTTATAGAAGACTTTTACAAATGTTTGGTGATGTAGTTTGTGGGATTGATAAAAATCGATTTGAAGAACAATTGGATTTTTATAAGTCAAAGAATAAATATGTTTTGGATACTGAAATGCAGGCAGAAGATTGGCAGAAATTGGTAGCGGTTTATAAAGATATCTTTTTGGAAGTCAGTCATCAACCATTCCCGCAAGATCCATACGAACAGCTAACTTTAGCAGTAGAAGCCGTTTTTCGTTCATGGAATAACCGCAGAGCGATCACATATCGTCGTTTACACAATATTTCAGATTCATTAGGAACAGCAGTCAATATTCAAGAGATGGTCTTTGGAAACTTTGGATCTAAAAGTGGTACAGGGGTGGCGTTTACTAGAAATCCTGCGACAGGAGAGAAAGGGATTTTCGGGGAGTTTTTACTGAATGCTCAAGGAGAGGACGTAGTTGCAGGGATTAGAACACCTCAACCGATTAGTGAACTTGAACTGTTGATGCCAAAAGTATATCAAGAATTTTTGAAGTTAAGCGGTTTGTTGGAGAATCATTACAAAGATATGCAAGATATTGAATTTACGCTTGAGAATGGGAAACTCTATCTTTTACAAACTAGAAATGGGAAACGAACAGCTAAATCTGCGTTCAAAGTTTGTATTCAGTTAGTAGAAGAAGGAATTATTTCTAAAAAAGAAGCCATTCAGCGAATCAATCCAACAATGGTGACACAATTACTTCATCCTGTCTTTGAACCAGAGTGTTTAAAAGAGGCTGCCATTTTTGCAAAAGGGTTGCCAGCGAGTCCTGGGGCAGCCAGCGGAAACATTTATTTTACGGCAGAACAAGCGAAAAAAGCGAGTGAACAAGGGGAAAAAGTTATTTTGATTCGTCAAGAAACATCGCCAGAAGATATAGAAGGAATGGTCGTTAGTGAAGCTATCGTGACTTCTAGAGGCGGTATGACATCACATGCTGCTGTTGTAGCTAGAGGCATGGGTGTATGCTGTGTTGCAGGCTGTGAAGAAGTTTATGTAGATGAATTTTTGGAACAAGCAACCGCAGATGGGGTTACTTTGCATCAAGGTGATACTATTTCTGTAGATGGAACAACAGGAACCATTTACAAAGGCAGTATCCCTTATGTACAAGGCGATGAATGGCAAGTCTTAGAAATTATTACAGATTGGGCTAAAGAGGCGGCAAGTATCGATGTTAAAGCAAATGCTGAAACGCCGGCAGATATTGAAACCGCATTAAAATTAGGTGCAGAAGGGATTGGTTTAGCAAGAACGGAGCATATGTTTTTCGGGGAAGAACGAATTTTTGAAATGCGGAAAATGATTCTTGCGGAAAACGAAGAATCGCTCATGGCACCGTTAAACCAACTAAAAGAATTTCAAAAAGAAGATTTCCGAACAATGTTTACTTTATTAAAAAATAAATCATGCACTATTCGCTTATTAGATCCTCCGTTACATGAATTTCTACCGCAAACTGAAGAGGAAATTATACATTTAGCAAATGCTACAAAACGAACAAAAGAGCAAATCCATCATCGAATCGCAGAGCTGCGTGAACAAAATCCGATGTTAGGGCATCGGGGTTGCCGTTTAGCTATTACAACGCCGCAAATTTATGAAATGCAAGTCGCTGCCATTATTGAAAGTGCCATAGAAGTCTCTCAACATGAAGGCATTTCAACAATTGTTCCAGAAATCATGATTCCATTGATCGGGAGTCAAGAAGAAATGCGTTGGTTAAGAGAACGTCTTGTTCGGACAATTCAAGAGATTTTTGATGAGAAAGAACAAGTTATCCCATATAAAATTGGAACGATGTTAGAAATACCGAGAGCGTGTTTAACTGCTGAGAAAATCGCAGAAACCGCTGACTTTTTCAGTTTTGGTACGAATGATTTAACTCAACTGACTTATGGTTTTTCTAGGGATGATTCAGTCAAATTTATAGGTGCTTACCAAGAGAAACAGCTTCTAAAAAATGATCCATTTCAACATATCGATGAAGAAGGTGTTGGTATGTTAATGAAAATTGCTGTTGATAAAATAAGAGAAGTTGATCCGACAATTAAAATCGGCGTTTGTGGTGAGGTTGGCGGAGATCCTCAATCTATTCGTTTCTTGAAAAAGATTGGTGTGGATTATATTTCCTGTTCACCGTATCGGATTCCAGCTGCTATTTTAACCATTGCTCAAGAGTCTTAGAAAACATTTGAAGCTCTATATCTAGGTTCAGTGAGATGTGAGTGAGACAAAATTTTATTAAGAATTGAAGGCTTCGGAAATTTTCTAAAGACCGCACAATGCGTTTATGCATTGTGTGGTTTTTAGTCTAATCGTTAGATCTTTACATTTTTGTTAGAAAGAATTAAGTACAGGGAGTTACATAGAGTATTATTTGTTTGGTGCGTTTCTGTAAGTCCAGCTTTTCATTTTAGTCTGTTTTTCTTTCAGTAAATGGTATAATTTATTTGAAATGGATAAAGGAAGAAGTGTACTGAATGAGTAAACGATCAAAAGGCTATATTATTGTAGGACTGCTAGTTTTGTTTTTATTAATCGGATGGTTCTTTAATAAGGAAAACGGCTTTTTTGAAGAATCCGGCTCTGAGCCGAAGCAAAATGTCAAAGACGAAGCAACTGCTAAATCAGAGGTGAAAAAATATATTGATCAAGAAATCAAAGATGCTCATTTCCAAGGAACAGCATTGATCGTTAGTCAAGGAGCCATTTTTTCTCAACAAAGTTATGGGTATGCTGATGCAGAAAAGAAATTGTCTAACAAAGTGAACAGTGTATTTCCTATTGCTTCTTTGCAAAAAATAATTACGGGAGCAATTATTTTAGAATTAGTAAAAGATGGTAAACTTACATTTGATACGACGTTAGATACATTTTTTCCAGAAGTTGCTTTTAGTCAGGATATTACCATCAGAGAACTGCTTAACCATAGCTCTGGAATCATGATGGAAGAAGAAGAGCCTGCAACACTATTAAAGGATCAAAAAAGCCAACTTGATAATACTTTAACAACATTGACTGTTACACAGGACAAAGAATTTTTTTATACAAATGGAAATTATACGCTGTTAGCCGGAATCATTTCCAAAATTTTACAGCAACCTTATGAAGAAGTTATTCAAAAGCAAATCATAGAAAAATTAGCATTAAAGCATACGTATTTTTGGGATGATTTACCAAAAAATGAAACGAAAGCACAGCCTTATTATTATGTAGGACAAGATTATCAGCCTGATCCTTTTCCAACAAGTGATAAGTTGTTTTCAAGTTTATTAGGTGCCGGAAATATGTATATGAGCCCTGAAGATTTTCTTGTGTTTCTTCAAAGCTTAACTAATGGGCAACTTTTTGATCAAAATGAATATGAACAGCTTGCTGATGTAAAAAACGAAGGCTATCAATCAGGGATGATTTATTTTGATGAACTAAAATATTCTGAGGGAAATCTCGGTGGCTACGACACAGTCATTTATGGAGATCAGAATAATCAGGATTTAGTGATTCTTTTTGCAAATCAACAAGCCGAAGATGGGATGAGAGCGTTAAGCGAGCGAATCTATCAAGTTCTTTCCGAGTGAGTGTTATTGACCAGAAGACGATCAATATAAAGAGAGTAAAGTTTGAATATCGTTGTGAAAATGATGAAAAAGAGATAGGAAGTTTTTCATTTTTATGCTATTATTTTTAATAATCAATTAAAGAAGGTGAAGAGATGCCATTATTATTTGGAACGGCAAAATTTAATGAACAAGAACATTTAACGATTGGCGGTTGTGATACCGTTACTTTAGCTGAGAAATACGGAACGCCATTATTTGTTTACGATGTTGCACATATTCGTCAACGTGCCCGAGGATTTAAACAAACATTCAACGCTTTAGGAGTAAAAAATAAGGTCATTTATGCAAGTAAAGCATTTTGTTGTTTAGCGATGTATAAACTTTTAGCAGAAGAAGAAGTCGGTTGTGATGTGGTTTCAGCTGGAGAAATTTATACAGCGATCAAAGGCGGCATGTCACCTGAAAATATCGAATTTCATGGTAATAATAAGACAAAAGAAGAATTAGCATTCGCTGTAGACCAAGGCGTGGGAACAATTATTATTGATAATTTTTATGAAATTGACTTATTAAGTACTGTTTTAAAGGAAAAAGGGAAGAAGCAAGCGGTCATGTTTCGTATTACGCCAGGAGTAGATGCACAAACGCATGATTACATTTTGACTGGACAAGTGGATTCTAAGTTTGGTTTTGATGTAAATAGCGGACAAGCAACTGCAGCTTTAGAAAAAATATTAGCTGATGAACATCTGATTTTAAAAGGGGCTCATTGTCATATTGGATCACAAATTTTTTCTGCAGAAGGTTTTTTGGCAGCTGTTGAGAAAATGTTGCTGATTCTAAATGAGTGGAAAAATACATTTGGCTATACTGTGGATATTTTGAATATGGGGGGTGGTTTTGGTGTACAATACACCCAAGCGGATGATCCACTTGAACCAGAAGCGTTTGTTAAGGCTATTGTAAATGCGGTGAAAGGTCAATGTGAATTATTAGATTATGCATTCCCGGAAATTTGGATCGAGCCAGGTCGTAGTATTATCGCGGAAGCTGGAACAACGATCTACACTGTAGGTGCCCAAAAAGTGATCCCAAATGTGCGGCATTATGTTTCAGTAGATGGCGGAATGGGGGACAATATCAGACCAGCATTGTATGATGCAGTATATGATGGATTTTTAGCGAATAGAATTAGTACAGAAACACCGGAAGAAGTGAGAATCGTTGGTAAATATTGTGAATCCGGTGATGTTTTGATCAAAGGAATCGAGTTGCCGCCAATGAATGCAGGAGACTTATTCGCAATCACAAGTACAGGTGCTTATGGCTATTCAATGGCCAATAACTATAATCGTAATCTAAAACCAGCCGTTGTATTTGTTGAAAATGGTCAAGATAAATTAGCAATTCGCCGAGAAACGTATGAAGATTTAATTGCATTAGATTGTAAATAGCAAGTGATCGAAGCCTTTTCCAATTGGAGAAGGCTTTTTTCGATTGAGTACATCCATACTTTTTTTCTCAAATAGGAGTATACTTGAATAAGACATTAAATTTTAGAAATGAGGTGTTATTTTTGAAGTGGATTGTGGTGGTTTTGGTTATCTTATTGATTTTACTTGTTGCAGTTTCAGTTTATGCAGCAAATTTTTTCTTGAATGTTGCTCTTTTTAGAAATAATAAATGGTATGACAAGACGGGACATAAAATGATGAACCCAGACAATTTCAATAAGGGAACCTCTCAATATGATCTTACTGAGGAAAAACAAAATCAACAAGGGGATATCTTTTGGCAGGAAAGCTTTGCTCAAGATTATTGGCTGGAGACAGCTGAGGAAAAGCTTTACAGTCGTTTGATCATTCCACACCCTGAAAGTAAAAAGTGGGTGATTTGCGTCCATGGCTATCGTTCTTATGGTCAGCGCGATATGGCTTTTGTTGCCTCTAGGTTTTCTGATCAACAGTACAATATTTTGATTCCAGATTTAAGAGCTCATGGAAAAAGCACAGGAAATGTCATTGGAATGGGCTGGTTAGACCGTTTGGATTTATTAAAGTGGATTCAAGAAATAATCTCAATGGAGCCGTCAGCTGAAATTATTTTATTCGGCGGATCGATGGGAGCGGCAACTGTGATGATGACAAGTGGCGAAGAATTACCGGAAAATGTGAAAGGTCTAGTTGTGGACTGTGGCTATTCTTCTGTTTACAATGAGTTTGGGGCGATGTTACGCTCGGCTTTCAAGTTACCTGCGTTTCCTATATTAACGATTGCTGATTATTTAGCCAAAAAGAAAGTTGGTTATTCACTTAAAGAAGCTTCTTCAGTCAGTCAACTAGCCAAAAATAATTTGCCAACTTTGTTTATTCATGGCACAGGGGATAAATTTGTTCCGCATCAAATGCTTTATGAAAATATGGAAGCCACAAACGGGGTAAAGGAAAGTTTAATTGTTGAAAAGGCGCCGCATTTATCTTCGTTTATTTATGAACCAGATCACTATTTTGGTACGGTTTTTGAATTTATTGACCGCTATTGTTAAGAAGGGAGTACAAATATGGACGCAAAAAATAAGCAACAGAAGGTAAGTTTGGGTGTTGTATTGATTTTGATTGCTGCTACATTAAGTAGCTTAGGGCAATTGGCCTGGAAATTTGGAGCAGATGGAACGGGTAGTTATGCAATCATCTTATATATTATCGGATTTATAGCAGCAGGTGCTGGAATGTTTTTCATGATGGCAGCTTTTCGTTATGGGGAAGTATCGATTTTACAGCCAATGATGAGTTTAGGATTTGCTTTATCGATCCTTTTAGGGGCAGTGTTTTTAAATGAAAGTATCACTTGGTATAAGTTAATAGGAACAGGTTTCATTATTGCAGGTTCAGTCCTTTTAGGTATTGAAGGAAATGAGGAAACCATATGACCAATTACGTGACGATTGTGCTGATTCTCGTTGTTACGACATTTTCTGGTAGCGCAGGTGCGTTGGCATTAAAAAAGGGCATGAATGATCTTCCGCAATTAAGTCTTAAACTTGTATTGACCAATGGTTGGATTTATTTAGGTTCGTTTTTGTATATCTTAAGTGCGGTGACAAATATTGCTTTATTAAAACTTTTAGATTATTCAATCGCTTTTCCAATGACTTCCTTGACCTATGTTTGGACAGTTATCATTTCTTATTTTATTTTCAAAGAAAAGCTGAGTGTTCGTAAAGTTTTAGCAGTTATGTTGATAATTGTAGGTGTTTTTATTATTAGCCAATGAAATTAGACTTTAAATGCGTGTGTTTAAGTAATATCTATTTAAGCTTGTTACTGGCAATGAACTACTTCTAGTTGTAAGATAGAAATATAAACAACAGGAGGGGTTAATATGACCGTCAAATCAAAAGGAATCGATAAAATCAAATTATTGCAGGCCGTAACCACAATTGTTACGGGAATTATCATGCTAAATGCGGTATTGAAAAAAAATAAAAAATAACATGTATTAGTTCGAAAATTACTGATAATACTTCAGTGATTTTCGGCTTATTTTTTTGTTTAATAAAAAAATAGTAAGTTGGGAGAATAATGAAAAGTTGAAATACATAAAACCTTCTATAATTAAATAAAATTGATTATAAGAGGAGTGAAATTAAATGAATAAAAAATTGAAAATCGTCTTGTTTTTTGTAGCAATGTTAGTTATTTTGTCAGGCTGTGTTATTGTTCGCATGTAGAGGAGGGAAACGATGAAAAGAAATGTACTATTAGTCATTTTTTGCTTATTTTTATTATCGGGTTGTAAAATCGAGTGCAATAGTCCGCAAAGTGCTCGAGATGATAATTATGGTGTGAATCCTGGAAGTAGTTCAGAAAGTAGTTATAGTGACGATGAAAGCAACGGAGATGATAAAACTAGCGGTACATTACTATCAAAAACAGGTTCAGGCGATGAAGTCATTACGAATTTAGCTTTTAAAAAAGGACCAGTAGTGATTAAGCTCACACATGATGGCTTGGCGAAATTTACTGTAAAAATGTTGGATAGTAATGGAGAGGTTGTAGCAATTTTAGTTGATAAAACGGGTAAATATTCAGGTAAAGTTGTCGTACAGATTCCTAAAGATGCGGATAATTATATCATAGCAATCACCGCAGATGGAGCGTGGAAAGTCGAATCTTCAAAAGCTGATGTCTACTAAAACTAGCGTAACCAGAATGACCTTAATGTTGTCTAAAACATGGAAGAATTGAATTATATTCATAAGGTAAACAAAACTGCCATGGCAGTAATTTCAGTAACTTCAAAAGTTACTTATTCTTTAAATAATCTAGGATCCAATGATTTTAAAGTAGCAAAAAAGGAGTAACTGCAAACATAGCGGTTACTCCTTTTTTAGTTACTAATTTAAGTGTTAACTTTAACGAATACCCAAAGCAATCCGAGCATAACGGGACATTTTATCAGTCGTCCAAGCTGGATACCAGACAAGTTTTACTTCTGGATTTTTTACTTCAGGAATTTCTTTTAGCGCTTCATGGATTTGTTCAGTCAGAACATCAGCTAACGGACAGCCCATGGTTGTTAACGTCATTTTGATTACAGTGTCACCATTTTGTGCAAATTCAACTTCATAAATCAATCCCAAGTTAACGATATCAATTCCAAGTTCAGGATCAATCACAGTTTCTAACGCGGTTAAAATCTGTTCTTTAATGTCCTCAACCTCTTCGGCAGACCACTCTTGATTTGTTTCAGTCATTGTATCTACTCCTTTTTATTGTTCGTCCGATGCTCTTTGCTTTCAGAAGAATAAATTAGCAAATATAACAGGACTCTTGACAGTTCGTTCTGTACATATGATACCTTTTTTTAAATACTTTGTAAATGAGAATCTTTTTCAATAAGCGTAAGGCAGTCAGCTAAAACTGCAACGTAAATAGCAACAATTCGTTTTCAGTTGCATTAATAATATTATGTTGAGTAAAAGCTTCTAAAAAAATAGCATCGCCTTCATGTAAAATCAATATCTCGTCTTTCAGCTCAATGGTTGCTTCACCTTTGATAACGTAATTTATTTCACAAAGATTATGAGCAATTTTTCTACCGCTGGATGATGCTTGTGCATCAATATAAATTTTTGAAATAACCATGTTATTTGTATGTACGGGTAAATTGAACAGAGTATCATAATAAGTAGAATTCGTTTGCCAAGGGTTATAAATTGTGCCAGAAGAGTTTCGAATTACTTTATAACCATGTTCTGAGGTTTCATCATCCTGAATAACTTGAGGTGCTTCATTCGCTAAAAGTGAAGCTACAGTGACGTCTAATGTATCAGCAATTTTTCTCAATGCTTCTAGAGAAGGGCGATTAGTCCCACGTTCGATTTGCGACAAGAAACTAGCGGAGTATCCTGTTTTTTCTCCTAATTCAGTTAAGGTGATCTTTTTTTCTTTCCGTAAATTTTTTATTTTTCTAAATTCCATTGACAGCCGTCCTTTGTTTAGAGTCCTTTTTTCATTCATATTATCTCGAATTCGTTACAAAATTACAAGCACTTGGATTACGATTAAAAAAAACACATCTAAATCTCATTATTATATTGACATTTCCATAGAGTAAACTTAAAATTGTAACAAATAATTCAATTTTTGTGGTAAAATTTAATTCAAAATTAAAAAAAGAATGTTTATTATTGCGTTTAGATTGATATATTATTATTGGTAGTAAGTCATAGCGTAGAAATACGCACTAATTTAAAGCAAACAATACTGGGGGAAATCAAGTGAAAATAACAAAAATAAGTGTAGCGCCAAAGGCTGTAAAGTTAAAAGAACCAATCACAATATCACTTGGCACGATTGAACATTCAATGAGTGCTATTGTTGAAATAGAAACGGATGAAGGAATCATTGGTTACGGCGAAGGGTCACCGGGCATTTTGATTACAGGTGAAACTTTAAAAGGAACGACAGAGTGTATTCAACTATTTGAAAAGCAATTACTGGGAATCGATCCATTAGACATAGAAAAAGTTCATAGCATCATGAATTCTGTTGCAGCACTTGCTCCATCCGCTAAGACGGCAATCGATATTGCTTGTTATGATTTATTTGGGAAAAAAGCCAATTTACCTGTATATAAACTTTTAGGTGGCTTTGATTCTTGTGTTAAGACAGATATGACAGTGGGGATTGATACGACTGAAAGAATGGTCGAAAAAGCGAAATTAGCAGTTTTACAAGGTTTTGATACATTGAAAATAAAAGTGGGAACAGGTTTTGAAGCCGATGTTGCTCGGATCAAAGCGATAAGAGAGGCTGTTGGCAGTCAAATAAGTTTACGTTTAGATGCCAATCAAGGCTGGAAACCCAAAGAAGCAGTTAATACAATCAATCATTTAGCAGAATACAGTATCGAATTAGTAGAGCAGCCAGTTGCGTACCATGATATTGATGGTTTAGCTTTTGTCACAAACAATGTGTCAACACCAATTATGTCTGATGAAAGTTGCTTTAATTCCAAAGATGCATTGCGTTTGATCAAGGCGCGTGCTGTTGATTTCGTTAATATTAAATTGATGAAATGCGGCGGAATCCATGAAGCATTGAAAATCAATAGCATTTGTGAAGCTGCTGGTGTTGAATGTATGATCGGATGTATGGTAGAAGAGACCAATATTGGTGTAACAGCTGCCGCACATTTAGCAGCAGCGACCAAAAATATCACTAGAGCAGATTTAGATGCAACTTTTGGTTTAAATGAAGTCGCAATTCCAGGCGGCGTAGGATTAGAACCAACCAGTCTGATTTCATTATCCGATAAAGCTGGTTTGGGGTTAAGTAAATAGGAAAGGTGAGTGGTCAAATGTATTACGATCTAAAATATATGAGTGTACCGTTACCAGAAGATGTTATCAAATTAAAAAATTATGGGGACTTTGATGGTGCTGGGAAATTGATTGAGCATCTCTTGTCGAATGAATTACCTGAAGCGTTAAGGAAACGTTTAGAAATCGAACAAGATATTATCCGGATCGTTGGGATTAATGAGTATCCATTTGCAATTGCTGAAGCAAACCAGATGATGAAAGAAACGTTTAAAGAATATCAAGAGCAAGAATTAACCGTTTTAAAAGAAACTGGCAAAGTCGACTGGCTGTATATTGATGGAAAGGTTCATTTTCAACGTCGTTTCTTGATGAATCTGATTAAGACACAAGCCGATTATGAAGCGAGATTGATTGTTAAAGAAGACAACGAAGTAGACCGTTTGAGAAAACAAGAATTGACCCAGAACGTTCAGTTAATGAAAGAACAAGGTGGGAGAAAAGTAAAAATTCATCTAAAAACAAGTATTCAAGTGAAAAAAGAACACGAACGTCCAGGCGAGAAAGTTCGCGTATACTTGCCATTACCAAAAGAATGCAAACAAGCTTCGGATATTAAAATTTTAAAAACAACACCTGAAGCTACTTTTATTGCACCTGAAAAAGCAGCGCAGCGAACGGTTTATTTTGAAACGATATTAGAAGAAGATCAAGTTTTTTCAGTGGAATACAGTTTTATCAACCAAGTTGATTACGTTGAACTAGATCCAAACAAAGTGTCTGAGCTTCAACCAGAATTTGAACTAAGCGAACAACTGCCTCATATTCGTTTTACTCCTTATTTAGAACAGTTGCTTGAAGAAATTTTAGCTGGGGAAACTAATCCAATCAAAAAAGCACGAAAAATTTATGATTTTATCACAACCAAAGTCAATTATTCGTTCATGCGGGAATATTTCACGATTGATAATATTTCAGAGTATGCTGCAGTCAATTTAAAGGGGGATTGCGGCGTTCAAGCAATCTTGTTCATCACTTTATGCCGAATGGCAAAAATCCCCGCAAAATGGCAGTCAGGTCTATATGTGTCACAATACTACACAGGCTGTCATGATTGGGCGCAATTTTATGTGGCGCCATATGGTTGGGTTTTCGCTGACTTATCATTTGGCGGCGGCGCACGTAGAAATGGGGATTTAGATCGTTGGAATTATTATTTCGGCAATTTAGATATATTCAGGATGCCAGCAAATAGTGAGATCCAAAAAGATTTCGATCCTCCAAAGCACTTTTTAAGAGCGGATCCAATCGACAATCAGCGAGGAGAATTCGAATATGAAAACCAAGGACTTCCATATGCCTATTTAGAAGTAAAACAAGAGTTGGTTTCAATGGAGGAACTTGTGTAATAAATAAAAAAGAGAAGGAAAAGGTGGAACGTATGAAAAAAGGGTTAAAACAAAGTCTTACATTGATCACAACAATGCTATTGCTTTCAGCTTGTGGAGGGAAAGCAAGCGACAAAACAGATAACACTGCCAGTAAAGGCGCATCAACAGAACAAAAATCTTCAAGAGCGTTAAATTTGATGGAAGCATCCGAAGTAGGATCGATGGATACGATTTTCACCCAAGATGAACCAAGTGTTAATGCACAATCTAATGTGTTTGAAGGACTTTATCAACTAGATGAAAAAGATAATGTGATACCGGCTGTAGCTAAAGAAATGCCAGAAATTTCAGAAGATGGCAAAACGTATAAAATAAAACTCAGAGATGATGCAAAATGGTCAAATGGCGATAAAGTCACAGCGAATGATTTTGTTTTCGCTTGGAAAAAAATGGCTGATCCAAAAAATCAAGCGAATTACTTCTTCTTAATGGATGGAACAATTCTTAATGGTACAGAAATTGTTAATGAAGAAAAATCAGCGGATGAACTTGGTGTAAAAGCGTTAGATGATTATACACTTGAAATCAAAATGGCCAAACCAGTTACTTATTTCACTTCATTATTGGCCTTTTCACCGTTCTTCCCGCAAAATGAAAAATTTGTAACTGAAAAAGGCAAAGAATATGGTACTTCTAGCGAAAATATCGTTTCCAATGGACCATTCTTGATGGAAAACTGGGACCAAGCGTCAATGTCATGGGATTTAGTTGCGAATCCAGACTATTATGATGCGGACAAAGTGAAATCAGAAAAAATCCACTTTAAAGTCTTAAAAGAAACAAACACTGTCTTCAATCTATATGAATCTGGTGAATTAGATGTAGCGATTTTGACAGGAGACTTTGCTAAACAAAACAAAGACAATCCAGATTACGAAGCGATTCAACGCTCAAAAGTCTACTCATTAAGAATGAATCAAAAGAGAAACGACAAACCATCGATCTTTGCTAACGAAAATGTACGTAAAGCAGTTGCGTATGCGCTAGATAAGAAAAGTTTAGTTGAAAATATTTTAGCAGATGGTTCAAAAGATATTTATGGTTATATTCCTAAAGATTTCGTAGCTAATCCTGAAACGGGAGAAGATTTTAGAAAAGAAGCAGGCGACTTAGTAAAAACAGACGAAAAATTGGCTAATGAATATTTAGACAAAGCTAAAAAAGAATTGAACGGTGATGTCACGATCGAATTATTATCTAAAGATGGTGATGGCGACAAAAAAGTTGCTGAATTTATCCAAGGACAATTAGAAAAAACATTGCCAGGATTGAAAATCAATGTAAAAACAGTTCCATTGAATAATTCAATTGAGCTGATGAAAAAAGGGGATTATGAACTTTCTGTTAGTATGTGGGGACCAGATTATCAAGATCCAATGACGTTCTTAGAAAGCTCAGTAAGTACAAAAAATAAAACAAGTTACCGCAGTGAAAAATATGATCAGTTGATCGATGACGCTTCTAATAAGTATGCTAATGAACCTGAAAAACGTTGGGAAACATTGATTGCAGCTGAAAAAGTTTTAGTAGAAGAAGATGTTGCGTTGATTCCATTATATCAACAAGCAAGAGGACAATTAGTCCGTCCAGGTGTTAAAGGAATCGAGTATCATAACTTTGGTGCGACTAGCACGTATAAAAATGCTTATATCAACGATTAAATGAGTAAAGGTTTAAAACTTTACTAAAAAAACAAAAATCTTCTAACAGAAATGCTTGACCTCAAATAGATTTGCTTGTATTATACTACTTGGGCACCTTTGAGAAGGTCAGAAGTTTACAACGAATTCCAGCTCCCTATTCATTTTGGATAGGGAGCTTTTGTTTTTTGTAGTAAGTAAAAAAACAAACTGTTCGTTGCTCACTTATCTCTACAAATCTATTTTAAGAAAGGGTTTTTTTATATTATGACAAAATATATCTTTGTTACAGGCGGCGTAGTTTCTTCGATTGGGAAGGGTATTGTTGCAGCATCTTTAGGACGTTTATTAAAAAATCGCGGCTTGAAAGTAACGATTCAAAAATTTGATCCATACATCAATGTGGATCCAGGAACAATGAGTCCTTACCAACATGGAGAAGTTTTTGTCACAGATGACGGTGCCGAAACAGATTTGGACTTAGGTCACTATGAACGTTTTATCGATATCAACTTAAATAAATACTCTAATGTGACAACAGGGAAGATTTATTCAGAAGTATTGAGAAAAGAACGCAAAGGTGAATACTTAGGTGCAACTGTACAAGTTATACCTCATATCACAAATGAAATCAAAGACAAAATCATGCGTGCTGCTACTATGACAGATGCGGATATCATTATTACGGAAGTCGGCGGAACAGTAGGCGATATTGAATCGTTACCATTTTTAGAAGCCTTACGTCAAATGAAAGCTGATGTTGGTAGTGATAATGTGATGTATATCCACACAACACTGATTCCTTACTTAAAAGCGGCCGGTGAAATGAAAACAAAACCAACACAACATAGCGTAAAAGAATTGCGCAGTTTAGGGATTCAGCCAAATATTCTAGTTGTTCGTACTGAATTACCAGTTTCTCAAGGAACAAAAAATAAATTAGCTCAATTTTGTGATGTAGCACCAGAAGCTGTTATTGAGTCACGTGATGTAGAAACGCTTTATTCGATCCCATTAGCGCTGCAAGCTCAAAATATGGACCAGATCGTCTGTGATCATTTAAAAATAGATGCACCAGTTGCTGATATGACTGAATGGCGTGCATTAGAAGAAAAAGTATTAGGCCTGAAGAAAACAACTAGAATTGCTTTAGTTGGGAAGTATGTAGAACTTCCTGATGCGTATCTTTCAGTCGTTGAAGCATTGAAACATGCTGGTTTTGCTTTTGATTCTGATATTGCGATCGACTGGATCGATTCACAAGAATTGACAGAAGAAAACGTTGCTGAGATCTTAAAAGATGCTGATGGAATCTTGGTTCCAGGTGGATTTGGTGATCGTGGGGTAGAAGGGAAGATCGAAGCGATTCGTTTTGCCCGTGAAAATGATGTACCATTCCTAGGTATTTGTTTAGGTATGCAAATGGCCTGTGTGGAATTTGCTCGTAATGTTGTAAAACTTGAAGATGCTGGTTCAGCAGAAAATAATCCAGATATTCTTAACAACATCATTGATCTGATGGCAGATCAAGAAAATGTTGAGAACCTTGGTGGGACATTGCGTTTAGGTTTGTATCCTTGTAAGTTGAAAAAAGGCAGTGTCACAGCCGCCGCATACGAAGGACAAGAGGTTGTTCAAGAACGTCATCGTCATCGCTATGAGTTCAACAATAAATACCGTCAATTATTTGAAGAAAATGGCTTAGTCTTTTCTGGTGTTTCACCAGACAATCGCTTAGTTGAAATTGTTGAGTTGCCAGAGAAGAAATTCTTTGTTGCTTGTCAGTTCCATCCAGAATTGATTTCTAGACCAAATAGACCACAACATTTGATTAAAGGATTTGTTGAGGCAGCTTTGAATAATCAATAATCAAAAAGGTACGATGTCGTTAGTTAGACATCGTACCTTTTATTTAGTGTATGTCAGCCGGAAGATGATGACCGTCTTCTGGCTGCATTGTTTTGTACAGGAGGCGTTGTCGGAGTAGTTGACGGCAACGTAGGCTCACTGCTTGGTAAGACTTCAGATGGCGCAGTTGAAATCTGTGGTTCTGTTTGTTGAGTGGATGAAACTGGTGTCTCACTTGACTGACTTACTGGTGGTTCTGTTTGTGAAGGAACTGTAGAGTTGCTTGAAGCTGGTTCCGAACTTGCAGAACTTTCAGTAGTTGAAGAACTTTCATAACCAGTATTTGACGGCAATAATTGTTCTTCATAAGCTCCTTTGACATATAATTCACTACCAGAACGTATAACTGTATCAGGCATGCTCCAGTCATCATTAGAGACTCCTTCTGATAGATAAGACATCATTTCTCTATAAACATCAGATGCTGTTCCCCAATATTCGTATGGAATAGGGGTTAAACGTTGTTTATAGCCTGTCCAGACAGAAACTGCATAATGTGGTGTATAACCAACAAACGTGCTGTCAGGCGCAATACTAGCTGATTCAGAGGCACCTATTTTAGCAAGATCTTCAGCAGTGTAATTCGCTGTTCCGGTTTTTCCGGCTTGGATCAATCCAGGAACCTCTGCATTAAAGGCAGTACCGCCGGAGATAACATCTTTAAGCATATCAGTCATCATATAAGCAGTTGAATCTTTCATAGCACGTTTACTTTCTGTTTCAGTTACATCTTCGGAACCGTCTTGATAGACGACTTTATTGACATAATAAGGTTTGTTGTAAACGCCCATGTTCGCAAATGAGGCGTAAGCTGCGGCAAGTTTTAAGGAAGAAACACCATATTTATTTCCGCCTAACTCATTTGTATTACTTGATATTGCATTAGCTGCAACGATCTGTTTGAATTCAATTCCTAAGTTTTTAAGAAATTCAGCAGACTTATCGCTACCAACAGCATCGAATGTTTGAATTGCTGTTGTATTACGAGAAAACATGATAGCTTTACGCATTGTCAAAGCACCATAATATTGCATATCAGCATTTGTAACAGGAATTGTAGTTCCTTCATAATTTGTTGGTTTATCGTACATTGTTCGGCCCGTTGAATAGTTCAGATTTTCAATGGCAGGACCGTAGTCTGCGATTGGTTTCATTGTTGATCCGACATCACGGTCAGTTTCGATTGCCAGATTCGTTCCTAATTGGACATCATCAGGAATGTTTCGACCGCCGATTTGGGCTTTGACTTGACCAGTTTTGACATCGATCACTGTTGAAGCAACTTGAAAATCTTGATCAGGATATTTAACATAAGTGTCACTGTTAACAATATCGTAAAGTCGTTTTTGCGCATTCATATCAAGGTTTGTGTGAATTTCTAAACCGTCTGTGTAGGGATTTTTACCCATACCTTCTACCTCAGCAATAACTTCTCTGATATAGTTATCAACGATTTTACGGTTTTCATTCGATTGTTTTAAAGGTTGTAAACCGTCATCAATTGGTGTTGCTTTAGCATCATCGTATTCTTTTTGTGTGATTTTCTCGTTTTCTTTCATTGTAAATAGAACAACATCACGACGTTCTTTAGCGATTTCTGGTTTTACATATGGATCATAATCATTTGGTGCTTGCGGCATTCCGGCTAGTAAAGCTGTTTGTGGAAGGGACAGTTCTGCTAACGGTTTGCCATAATAATTTTGAGCAGCTGTTTCCATACCGTACAGGCCATTTGCCATATAAACTTTATTGATGTAATACGTTAGAATTTCTTCTTTTGATTTTTCTTTTTCTAGTTGCATCGCAAGCCATGCTTCTTGAGCTTTCCGTTTAAGATTTTGATCTTTTTCTTTTGTTGAAAAGTAGGAAAGTTTAATTAACTGTTGGGTCAGTGTGCTACCGCCTTGAAGACCGCCATTTTTAAAGTTTGAAAAAGCAGATCCTAAAATACGGATTGGATCAACACCGCTATGCTTATAAAAACGTTTGTCCTCAACTGACACAACCGCATCTTTTAATAATTGCGGAACATCAGTTGGTTTGATCATTTCACGTTTTTCTGCACCTAATTCTTCAAAAACCTCATTATTTGCATCATAAAGTTTTGATGAAACTGTTGCATTCAGCATGTCATCATCCAGTTTTGGCGCCTCTTTAGCATAAGACCAGAAGAGACCTAAGCCAGCAAGTAGGCCAATGATGCCAAGAAGAACTAATCCTAGAAAGATTTTTAGAAGGATTCGCTTTTTCTTTGGTTTTTTTCCACCGTTAGAAGGTGTGTTTTCAGTGGTGTTGGAAGTAGGTGTATGTCCGTGTCTCGCAGCACGTGATCCTATTTCATCAGTTGTCATTAATCGCAACTCCTTTGTTTGATTGAATATGTTGCTCGACTGCGTCCAAAAATGGAACTCTAGGTGCAATTCCAATTTGGATTTCTATTCCATTTTTTTCAATAATAGATAAAGGCAACGATTTTTTTCCAGTGATTTCTTGTTCTGACCAATAGGTTATTAAATTTTCTCCGCTAAAAAAGAAACATCTATTCAATGAAGAGAACCACAATAGAACGAAGCAAATTCCTTTTTGTGCCAAACATTGCTGGATATGTTCGATCTGGTGTTGATGAAAGTTTTTAAAAGGGAAAGAGGTTTTGTTCTTCGTTTCCTTTGCTTCAAAGTCCAGATAATATCCTTTGTAGACACCATTATAATCAGTTGTGGAGGCTTGTCTAAAATAAGCTTCCTTAATTACGGCAGCGCTACGGCTGGGATAATCAACTTTTACAATTTGAATGGGGGTGGGCTTTTTGTGAATGACTGCTGTACTATGGGTTAAATAATACGCATTGCTTTTATTGATCTCTTCTTCAAAGTCCATTCCTCGTTTACCAAATTGAACTGATTTTTGGTTTTTTACTTGTTTTTTTGATTTCGGTGCTTCATGATTGTTATAGGGAGTACCGTTAGGATAATGAAAAGCCATTTCTATCACACTCCTAGCCAATATTATAACAAAAAATCTTTATGAAAGAAAAGGAATGTCTATGGAAAACGTAAAAACACTTTATGTGACTGGCTATAAAAGCTTTGAAATCGGGGCTTTTCAGGACAATGACCCTAAAATTACAGTTATTAAAAATGTATTAAAAAAGGAAATTATGGGCTATTTAGACACTGGATTGGAGTGGGTTTTAGTTTCCGGCAATCTTGGAACAGAGATTTGGGCAGCAGAAGTTGTAGGGGAATTGAAAAATGATTATCCAGAACTAAAATTGGGAATTATTTATCCTTTTAAAGAATTTGGTAGTAATTGGAATGAAAAAAATCGTGGCAATTTAGAAAAAATTGAGATTTTAGCAGATTTTGTTGATTCGGTAAGTCATCAGCCTTATAAATCGCCAGCACAATTAAAAATGCATACGCGTTTTT
This sequence comes from Enterococcus sp. DIV0212c, assembly GCF_017377505.1. Lineage (GTDB taxonomy): Bacteria > Bacillota > Bacilli > Lactobacillales > Enterococcaceae > Enterococcus_L > Enterococcus_L ikei. The sequence goes on from NZ_JAFREN010000005.1 coordinate 22,894, forward strand.
TATTAGAACATACGGGTGCAAGTTTATTAGTTTATGACAAGGAATATCCCGGTAAAACAGAGTATTTCTTAAAGGATGCGGAACATTTTTCAGAAAAATTTCCTTACGAAATCCGCATGATAACAATGGATGATTTACAAAACTCGATGGAATAGTGATAATCTGTTTGATTTTCTGACGATTTTCCGATACAATAATGCTGTTGAACTATGAACTTTTATCCTAATCAAAGAAAATAAAGAGGTGTAAGTATGGCAAATTTAGTATACAGTCCAAAAGATATTTTACAAAAAGAATTTAAAACAAAGATGCGCGGGTATGATCCAGTTGAAGTTGATGAATTTTTAGATAACGTAATCAAAGATTATGAAGCGTATAACAAAGAAATTTTAACGTTGCAAGAAGAAAATAATCGTTTACTAGCTAAAGTGGATCAAGCATCCAAAGTACAACAAGCAATGCCAACTCGCAGTAGTCAAGAAATGCCTAAGAGTGCTGCTGTAACAAACTTCGATATTCTAAAACGTTTATCTAATTTAGAACGTGAAGTATTCGGCAAAAAATTAGATGATACTCCAGCTTCAAATCCTATCACAGGTATGAGCCACTCTAATTCATACGAAAGCAATTTGCACAATCCGTATGAACGTGAAGTAGATAACTCAGAAACACGTCAATTTTAATTGATTGAATCAAAATATTGTAATTTTCGGGTGATCGCGGTTTGAATTTATTCAGGCTGAGGAAAGTCCATGCTCGCACAGACTGAGATGTCTGTAGTGTTCGTGCTTAGCGAAATCATAAGCTAAGGTGCTTGAAAAAGTAACGGCAGGAAAAATGACTAAGGTTTCGGCTATGTTAAAGTACCCTTGAAAGTGCCACAGTGACGAAGCAATTTTGGAAACGGAATTGGTGGAACGCGGTAAACCCCTCGAGCGAGCAACCCAAACAATGGTAGGGGCGCTCTTCTAAAGGAAATGAACGAGTAGAAGAGGCAGATTAATTTCTGCAGATAGATGATGACCGTCGAGTGTCTTTCCCTGAGAGGCATTTGATACAGAACATGGCTTACAGAAAATTACAAGTATTCAGGATGACCTTCCAACTTTGTTGTGAAGGCTTTTTTTAAAGTAAGAGATAAACATTTTTTAGTATAGATAAAGTAATGAACAGTTCTTAACAAGAACAAGAGGAGATATAATGACAAAAGAAAAAACATTTAAACTTGTTGCAACTGCAGCGAGTGGCTTAGAAGCATTAGTAGGAAAAGAACTTCGTGATTTAGGGATTCCATGTGAAGTCGAAAATGGTAAGGCGCTTTTTGAAGGTACGATGGAAACAATCGCTACGGCAAACTTATGGTTGCGTACAGCTGACCGTATAAAAATTATAGTTGGCGAATTTGATGCCTTTACGTTTGATGAATTATTCGAAAAAGTGAAAGCTTTGCCATGGGAAGATTATTTACCGATGGATGCAGAATTTCCTGTAGCTGGAAAATCAATCAAATCAAAATTATACAGCACACCTGATTGTCAATCGATCACTAAAAAAGCGATCGTTAACCGTTTGAGAGAAGTGTACCATCGTCCAGCAACAGTTCCTTTAGCTGAAACAGGTGCATTTTTTCAATTAGAAGTTGCTCTTTTAAAAGATCATGTGACGGTAACTCTTGATACGACAGGTCCAAGTTTATTTAAACGTGGCTACCGAATTGAAAAAGGTGGAGCTCCGTTGAAAGAAAATATGGCTGCTGCGTTAGTGACATTAACGAATTGGCGTAAAGACCGTCCTTTCTTTGATCCTGTTTGCGGATCGGGTACGATCTGTATAGAAGCGGCATTGATGGGGCACAATATTGCACCAGGATTTAACCGTGAGTTTGTTTGTGAAACTTGGGATTGGTTTGATTCAGCGGTTTTTGAAAAAGTTCGTAAAGAAGCAGATGAAAAAGCAGACTATGATATCGAGCTAGATATTATGGGATCTGATATCAATGGCAAAATGATCGAAATCGCCAAAGCAAATGCGGAAGAAATCGGTTTAGGTGATTCTATCACATTTAAACAATTGGCTTTGCGTGATTTTACAACAGAAAAAGAATATGGCGTAATGGTTGCGAATCCGCCGTATGGAGAACGTTTAGGCGAGGAAGAGTCTGTACGTAAACTCTATAAAGAGATGGGCGAAGTCTTCCGTCCGCTGAAAACATGGAGCAAATATATTTTAACGAGTGATTTAACGTTTGAACAATATTATGGCGCAAGAGCGACGAAGAAGAGAAAATTATACAATGGTGCATTACGTACTGATTTGTTCCAATATTGGGGAGAAAGACCACCGAGAAAACCAAGAGAAGAGTAGGTGAAGCGATATGAAAGAACAAGAATTTTTACAAGAAATCAAAGAAATTGAGTTGTTAAATGAAGCTTTAGGTTTACTGGAATGGGATAGTCAAACAGGAATGCCAGAAGCTAGCAGTGCGTTTAGAGGAGAAGCTGTCGGTTATTTATCAGGGATGGCATTTGAGCGCAGTGTTGGACCAAAAGTGCAAGAAGCATTAGCTTATTTTGATACGCACTCTGATGAATTGTCAGAAGTTGGTTTGTCTGTGTACGAAAAGGTCAAAGAAGATTATGAGCTTAACCACAGTATTCCAGCTGAACGGATGCAAGCATATAATACTGCCTTAACAAATGCACATACAGCTTGGTTACAAGCAAGAAAGTCTAAAGACTTTGCTGAAATGAAAAGCGAAATTCAAACGATCATCGATTTTTTAAAGGAATTTATTCCATATTGGAAAAAAGATGAAACAACAAATTATGATGTCTTGTTGAATCAATATGAACCTGGCTTAAGTGTTGAAAAATTAGATCAGATTTTTGCTCAAGTAAAAACAGGAATCATGGAAATCAGAGCCAAGATTGCTGAAAAAGGAACAGTCCCTCGCACTGATTTTTTATCTAGACGTGTAACGAAAGAACAACAAAGAACCTTTGTGACAGGCGTTGCAGAGCAGTTAGGCTATGATTTCTCTCGTGGTCGTTTAGATGATACGGTTCACCCGTTTATGCTGGATTTAAATCGGAATGATGCACGAATCACAACGCGTTGGGATGAAACAAATTTTTCAATGGCAACTTTTGGTGTCATTCATGAAGCAGGTCATGGAATTTACGAACAAAGTATCGATCCAAAATATGATTATACGCCACTTTCAACAGGCGCTTCTATGGGAATTCATGAGTCGCAATCGTTATTTAATGAAATTATTATAGGCAGTAATAAACAATTTTGGACTAAACAATTTCCATTTTTTAAAGAATGTACTGAGGGGACATTTGATGATATTGATTTTGATACTTTCTATGATTCCTTGAAAGAAACAAAAGCGAGTTTAATTCGGATCGAAGCAGATAGTTTAACGTATCCACTTCATATCATTATTCGTTATGAAATTGAAAAAATGATTTTTAATGAGGATGTTTCGGTTGATGATCTACCTCAAATTTGGAATGATAAGTACGAGGAATATTTAGGGATTCGACCTGAGAATGATTTAGATGGAATCGTACAGGATGTTCATTGGTCTGGGGGCAGTTTCGGTTATTTCCCATCTTATGCTTTAGGCTACATGTATGCGGCTCAACTGCGTCATGCAATGGGCAAAGAAATTGATGTAGATACGGTTTTAGCAAGTGATGATTACTCTCCAATCAAAAACTGGTTAACAGATCATATCCACCAATATGGTGCATCGAGAAAACCAAATCAATTGATTTTAGATGCGACGGGTGAAGCATTGAATCCACAATATTTGATCGATTACATGAAAACTATTTATTATGATGTATACAAAATCAAAGAGTAACAATTTTTATCTAGCAACAGAAATGAGGGAGCAGTTATGTTATCAATCAATGAATACCTGAAAGCCGGTGAAACGACTGTCTCCAATTTGGTCATTGAGAATTATCAAAAAATTGGTTTAACAGACGAAGAATTTTTATTCTGGTTACAGTTGTTCCGTTCCCAAGCAAAAGGTGATTTATTTCCAGATTTAGCTGAATTCAGTCAAATCATGGGAAGACCAATGGATGTTATTTATAGGTTGTTGAATCAACTTGTTTCTCGTGGTTTTTTAAGCATTGAAACAAAACAAAATGATCAAGGTCAAATGATGGATACGTATGATTTACTACCTATTTTTGAAAAAATTGATCTTTTACAGCAAAAGCAGACGGAAAAACAAAAAGAAGTGACGTCAGAGGAAACAATTAAACAGCTCTATCAGGGATTTGAAAAAGAGTTTGGTCGCCAACTATCTCCAATTGAACTGGAGATGATCGGTCAATGGTTAGAAACAGATCACTATCAACCTGAACTTATTCGACTGGCCTTGAGAGAAGCTGTGTTAAATCAAGCCTATAGTTTAAAATATATCGATCGGATCTTACTGGCTTGGGAGCGTAAAAATATTACGACAAAAGAGCAAGTAGCAGAAGATCAAAAACGTCGAAAACAGGCGTTGATTCAAAAAGAAATCGAGCAACAAGGTGCCAAAAATGAGCCGATTCCTAAAGTTACCTTACACAATTGGCTTAATCCAGAAGATAGCGAGTAGGGGGTAGGTAGATGCTTTCCAAAGAGAAAACAATGGAAGCGATAGAAATCATGTATGAGATGTTCCCGGATGCTGCGTGCGAACTTACTCATAAAAGTCCTTTTCAATTATTGATTGCGGTTATTTTAAGCGCCCAAGCAACGGATGTTTCTGTGAATAAGGCAACACCTGCTTTATTTGCAGCATATCCAACGCCTGAGGCACTTGCAAACGCACCAATAGATGATATCATTCAAAAAATCAAAACGATTGGTTTGTATCGAAATAAGGCAAAGAATATTAAAGCGTGTGCTGAACAATTACTAGATCAGTTTGACGGAAAAGTTCCTGAAACTCGTGAAGAGCTAGTTTCTTTACCAGGTGTTGGTCGTAAAACGGCTAATGTGGTGATGGGGGATGCTTTTGGTGAACCGGCTATCGCAGTTGATACTCATGTTGAACGAGTCTCGAAACGTTTACGCATTTGTAAGTTAGATGCCAATGTAATGGAAGTCGAACAGACTTTAATGAGAAAAATACCTAAAGAATTATGGGTAAAAACCCATCATACGATGATTTTTTTCGGGCGGTATCATTGCTTAGCAAGAAATCCAAAATGTGATATTTGTCCGCTTCTGTATATGTGTCAAGAAGGCAAAACACGAATGAACGCAAAATAAATAGAGCGACGTAAAACAGATAATTGTTTATACGTCACTCTATTTTTTTATACTATTTTAACCAATCCCAATAACGAAATGGAATAGTTTATCTGAATATGTGAGTTCATCTAAATCAGCTTTGATCATTCTATTAAGTAACTCTAGTTCATCTGTAACAATACCATCTACGCCATAAAACATCATACGAGTCATCGTATCTTCATCATTGACTGTCCAAGCATAGACTTTTTTTCCATCATTATGGGCAGCGCTTATAAAATTACGATTTAAGGTTGTATATTCCATTGTAAAGAAATCTACATTTGAAACAGGCGGTCCTACAATGTTAAACGGAAGAATATAGCCAACGTAAAAACTAGGTTCTTGTTCCTTGAGCTGTGTGGCTGTATCAAAGGTCAACGTGTGAAGAATATGCTTTTCTGATAAAATAACTTTCCGATATTTTTCGGTAAATCGTTTCACTAGATCAGGACTATCTTGCGGCGTTGTTTTAATTTCGATCAATAGTTTCTGATTTAATTCTTTTGCTTTTTCGAGATACTCATCAAAAGAGCAAACGTTCGCCTCCATACCATTTTCTTTAGCAGTTAACTTGGTTAATTCGTCTAATGTCAGCTGATTTGGTCTTTTATTAACACCCGTAAGCTTTTTTAGATTGAAATCGTGCATGACAACAAATTGTTTATCTTTGGTTTCTTGTATATCCATCTCTACATAAGTAGGATGTTCCAAACTTGTTTTTTCGAGAGCAGGTAATGTGTTTTGGACGCCATTTGATGAATCAACACCTCTATGAGAGATTGTTAGTGGTTCTTTGACTGACGGGTTACTTAAATAATTCGTATTATAAGTACCAACACCAATGCCAAGTATAGCTGCGGTAAAAGCAAATAATCCAATTTTAAAAGCAGTCCATTCTTTTCTTGGCTGTTTGGGCTGATCGAAAAACCACTGTGGCAACTCGGGTAAAAAACCTTCATCATCCATGTAGTCGATCGTGATATAAAAAATTCCGACCGTAGAAAAAACAATATTAAGAAGTAAAATAAATTGTAATAGTGTCATGGCAACCACTGCACTGACTAAAGCGTAACTAGGAATCGCCGTTTCAATAACCGCTTGGGTACTTAGTATTACTGTATAACTAAGAACGAAAACCAAAAAAATGCTTCCACCGATCACAATAAATTGACCTAAGATTCTAAAAAAGTGATTTTTGGTTGAACGCCAGCTCTCTGTAACCGCTTGGCGAAAAGGAACATCTCGTAAAATCATCTCAGGCAATGCAAAAATCAATCGAATAGAAAGATAAAAGAAAAGTAAATAACCCAAAATAACTAAAGCAATGATTGTTACACGATTAGCAAAGATAAAGTCCATAATAAATGCTGGAATTTTTATTTTTGACAACAAGTCCGAATTAAAACCTAAACCACTAAACGGTAACACTAAGAAAAAATAAAATAGGAAAAAAAGAATCGTACTAAATCGAATTTTTTTAAGTTGAAGAATCGTTCCTTTTAGTAAGTTCGTTAGAGAAATCGGTTCTTTTTTCTTTATGAAGAAAATACTCAAAAGTAAAAAAGTAAATTCAAAAAAGACCGCAATCACAATTGCCAACAACACAATGATCAATGCAATCAATACACCAGGATGTTTGGCAAAGATGATTGGAATTGTATCATAAGATAGGTAGTTGATCTTCCCTTGTTTTAATATAAACCGCGTCGAGCTAGCTAAAAGAGGAAGTAGTACAAAAAGCATAAACCCATGCATCAATAAAACATCACGAAAGTAAGCAGACGTACCTGCAAAAAAATCAATCATATTTTTAAAACTATTTTTTAAGTATTTCATTATTTAATCCACCCCTACAAAACTAAAATAAAAGAAGATAGGATACTGTTGCATCCTATCCCAACCATGTTTCTATTATATATTTTCAAGCTTTAAAAGCCTAGTAAACCGTTTAAGAATGTACCACCGTAAATCAATGCTAAACTATACAAGAAGATTGAAACAGGTTTTGCTAAGATAATGATCAATGTAAATTTCTTCAAAGACATTTTAGTCAAACCGGCCATTAAACAAAGGGCATCATCTGGCGCAATTGGAAGAAAAATAGCTAGTGCAAAAAGACGTTCGAAGCGTTTCTCATTATCCAGCCAGCCAATATATTTGTTATAAGTTTTATCACTAACTAAACTTAGAATGAAAGGTTTGCCATATTGTCGTCCTAACAAGAAAATAATCACAGAACCAATTGCAATACCAACATAATTATAAATGAATCCTGCGAAAGGACCAAATATCAAAACACCTGCAGCACAACTGATGCCACCTGGTATGATCGGAATCACGACTTGAATGATCTGAATCAACATAAATAGTATAGGACCTAAGATAACTGAGTCACCGACTAAACCTCTCAAAGCGTTAATATCTTTAAAAACACCTAATCGTACAAAATAAATCGTCACAGCAATCGTTACGATAATTCCTACGATTGAAATAATGTTAATAATTTTTCTCGAAAGCGCGATGCTCATATCCTTCATCTCCTTATTAATAACTACCTCTAGTATAAAAGTCTTCTTATTATTTTACCATTGTTATTTATCAAATTTCACGAACAAAGTTGTAAGAACGAACTTGTTACGATTATTATACAAAGAATTTACATTAAAAACATCCTACTTTAGCCCTAAATGGAAAAATAACTAAGTGTTTCCTATTTACAAGAAACAATGAGAGGATTATAATTGTTTTAAGGATTATGGCATACCTAAAAATATAATAATATAAACCTGATAATTTATAGTTGGAAGAAGGATCAACATGAAAGAAGAGAAAAATGAAGCAGAAAAGTTGTTGGAATATGCAAATGGCCCTAGTTTAGAAGAAATCAATAATACTGTTGATGTACCGAAAAATGCTAGTTTTTTGCGAACATTGATGGCTTATAGTGGGCCAGGGGCACTTGTAGCAGTTGGCTACATGGACCCAGGTAATTGGATCACATCGATTGCTGGTGGTGCAGAATATAAGTACGCATTGCTGAGTGTCATCTTATTATCAAGTCTGATTGCTATGTTACTTCAAAGTATGGCGGCTAAACTAGGAATCGTGACAGGAAGAGATTTAGCTCAGGCGACTAGAGAACATACAAGCAAAAAAACTGGTTTTGTTTTATGGATCATTACTGAACTTGCGATTATGGCGACGGATATTGCTGAGGTGATTGGTGGAGCTGTTGCATTGCAATTATTGTTTGGTTTCCCATTATTGATCGGTGTATTGATTACAACGTTTGATGTTCTGTTGTTATTATTGTTAACGAAACTAGGTTTCAGAAAAATCGAAGCGATTGTTGCTTGTTTGATTGCAGTTATCTTTTTTGTTTTTGCGTATGAAGTAGCCTTGGCAGACCCAAATATTGGTGAAGTACTTCGCGGCTTTATTCCAGATACGAGAATTGCGACGGACAAATCGATGCTATTTTTAGCATTAGGGATTGTTGGGGCAACGGTTATGCCTCATAATTTATACTTACATTCATCGATTGCTCAAGCAAGAAAATTTGATCGTAATGATGATAAAGAAAAGGCGAAAGCGATTCGTTTTACGATTTGGGATTCAAATATTCAATTGACCGTTGCTTTTATTGTTAATTGCTTGTTGCTGATTTTAGGTGGTGCTTTGTTTTATGGAACGAATAGTGATTTAGGGAAGTTTGTGGATTTGTTTGACGCGTTGAAAAATCCTGATATCGTTGGGAATATTGCGAGTCCAGTTTTAAGTATTCTATTTGCGATAGCGTTGCTTGCTTCAGGTCAGAACTCAACGATCACTGGAACACTTTCAGGGCAAATTGTTATGGAAGGGTTTATTCACTTGAAAATGCCGCTGTGGATGCGTAGGGTCGTGACACGTTTGATTGCGATTGTACCAGTAATTATTTGTGTGATTCTTTATGGCGGTAGAGAATCGGCAGTAGAAGACTTATTGTTGTATACACAAGTATTTTTAAGTATTGCATTACCAATTTCAATCATTCCGTTAACCATGTATACAAGTGATAAAAAAATCATGGGTCGTTTCGCTAATCCAACGTGGGTGAAAGTTTTAGCTTGGGTCATTGCGATCGTATTGACCGCATTGAACTTATTCTTGATTTATGGAACTTTAACAGGGGTAAATGCTTAAAAGAGAAAAAGAGAGCGATTCTTAATTGAATGGCTTTCTTTTTACGTATATATAATAGAATTCGGTCTACAGAAATGGTAGAATGAAAAAGACTAAAATTTTGAAATGAGGGTTTTAAGTGACTGAATATTTAAATGTTGGAAAAATCGTCAATACTCAAGGCTTAAAAGGCGAAGTACGAATAATTTCTCAAACGGATTTTCCAGAACTACGCTATAAAAAGGGATCAGTTTTGACATTATTTCAAGAAAAAAAAGCGCCAATCGAATTAACGATCAAAACGCATCGAAAACATAAAAATTTTGATATTGTAACATTTGAAGATCATTTTTCAATCAACGATGTTGAAAAATACCGTGACGGAATTTTGAAAGTGTCAAAAGAAGGCTTAAAGGATTTACCGGGAGATGAATTTTATTATCACGAAATCATTGGATTGACTGTTATCGACGAAAACAATGAAGAACTTGGTAAGATCAAAGAAATTCTTTCGCCAGGGGCAAATGATGTCTGGGTTGTTCAAAGACCTAAGAAAAAAGATGCCTTGATTCCTTATATCGAATCAGTTGTTAAGTCGATTGATTTAGAAGAAGGCATCGTTCGTGTAGAAATTCCAGAAGGTTTGATCGACGATGAAAATTGATGTATTGACGCTTTTTCCAAGAATGTTTGAAGGTCCGATGGGAGAATCGATTATTGGAAAAGCTGTAGAAAAAAATTTATTAGAAATCAATGTTTCAAATTTCCGTGATCATTCTGACAATAAACATCAGTCTGTTGATGATTATCCTTATGGTGGCGGAGCGGGAATGCTTCTAAAAGTTCAGCCGATTTATGATAACTTACGAAGAATTGAAGAAGCATCGCCAGAAACGAAAAAACGTGTGATTTTACTGGATCCAGCAGGCAAACGGTTTGATCAAAAAATGGCGGAAGAATTTTCTGAAGAAGAGCATCTAGTCTTTATTTGTGGTCATTATGAGGGATATGATGAACGTATTCGTTCTTTAGTTACGGATGAAGTTTCATTAGGAGACTACGTTTTGACTGGCGGAGAATTAGGTGCAATGGTTATGATCGATGCAACGGTTCGTTTACTTCCTGATGTGTTAGGGAATAAACTATCTGCGCAAACCGACTCGCATTCAACAGGATTGTTGGAACATCCGCAATATACACGCCCAGCTGAGTTTAAGGGAATGAGTGTGCCAGAGGTTTTGACAAATGGAAATCATAAATTGATTGCAGAATGGCAGTTGAAAGAATCTTTACGTAGAACGTATTTAAGACGCCCAGATATGCTGGAAACTCTTGAACTTGATGATGAAATGAAAAAATTCCTTACTGAAATCATGGAAGAAGAAAAGACAGCAGATCAATAGAAAATAAGACACCTTTAAAGAAAAATCCCTTTACAGCAATGAAGAGCTATGTTAAACTATTTCAGTGAGTGCAAAGCGCTCAACTATTACGATATTCCGCTGTGGCAGAGGCCATATGAATGTTTGGAATGAGGAGAAAAAAGAATGAATCCATTAATTCAAGAATTAACACAAGATCAATTACGTACGGATATCCCTGCATTTCGTCCTGGAGACACTGTTCGCGTACATGCGAAAGTAGTCGAAGGAACACGCGAACGTATCCAATTATTTGAAGGAGTTGTTATCGGACGCCGTGGCGCTGGTATCAGCGAAACTTATACAGTACGTAAAATTTCTAACGGTGTTGGTGTGGAACGTACATTCCCATTACACACACCACGTGTTGCCCAAATCGAAGTAGTTCGTTATGGTAAAGTTCGTCGTGCGAAACTTTATTACTTACGTGCATTACACGGTAAAGCAGCTCGTATTAAAGAAATCCGTCGTTAAAAACTTGTTATTTATTAACAATGAACCCCTTGATTATCAAGGGGTTTTATTTTTTGCCTTGTTTTATTAATTAGCATATGAATTTGGTGATAACTTTTTCTGAAAACGAAAGGGGGCAAAAAAGGGGCAAGGGACTACAATAGTTCGATATCTTTTTTTAATTTATCTTTAACTCCTTTGGTGACATGCAAATAAATTGACTCCGTGATTCTGCTATTTTCATGTCCAACTCTGTCCTGAATTGCAAATAAAGGAGTACCGATTTCAGCTAATTTAGAAATGTGTGTATGCCTAAAAATATGTGTGCTTAACGGCTTATCAATATCAGTTTTTTCTTTCAGCCATCTTAGGTATGTATTAATCGCAGTGATTTGTATAGGTGTGCCTTTAGAAGTTGCAAAAAGAAATGTAGAACCCGAATCTGTATTTAAATTTAACAGTTCCTCGTATATATCGACAGCCTTTTTAGGCAAGTCAATCTCCCTCATGCCAGCCGTTGTTTTAGTTTCTTCTGATTTGATCAGATACTTTCCGTCCTCGATACTGCATTGTTCCGTTAACATTCGCTGTAAATAGATTTTCTTGGTAGTTAATTACAACGTCATCCTTAGTCAACGCAAGAGCTTCTCCAGCTCTCATGCCCGTGAGATACAACCACTGGAATAAAAGCCCATAACGCCTGTTATGGTACATTGAAATGGCGATGATTTCATCATACTCTTCCGTTTCTAAAAATTTATCTCTAATTTTAGAAGAGCTTTGATCTCTTTTGTATTGTATTTCAACTTTATCGACAGGATTATTTGTAATGTATCCTTTTTTAGTTGCATACCTAAAAATAATTTTCAGTTTTGATTTTATGATGGATACATATTTATTTGACAGGTTTCTTTCACCGTAGAGGAAATCTTCCAAAGTATTATTAATTAGAATGGTATCTATTTTATTAACAAGGGTATCATTTCCGATTTTATCCTTCACGCCATTTAGCAAGTCCATAGTACTCAAGTAGGTGCTTTCTCGAACTTGTTGCTTATAGATTTTACTCCACTCATCAATAAGAAATTTAAAAGTAATTGTATGATCAGATAGCGCTGCAGTATTTAATTTATTAGAAATTTTTTGATCAAGTATAGATTGAGCTTCTTTTTGCGCTACCCTTGATTTGCTAGTTAGAGTAAGGGAAACTTTTTTTAGTTTATCTGTATACGGATCTTTGTAACGCTCGAAGTATTTAAAATTACCGTTAGGTAATGATTCTATCCACATATTATATCACTCCATTTTTATTTATTTCATAGCATATTGAATTATATAAAAAAACACTCTAAAGATATAGAGTGTTCAAAATCTCTTAATTATACTTTATCATAGGTGATTACGAACGAGCCCATTACATTTTCAACTTTTTTAATCTTGACTACTAATTCGTCACCATTTTTTACTTTAGGATTATCAGTAGAAATAAAGTTGAGGTGTTCTCCAGCTTGAATTGTATAACCTAGCGGTCCGTCTGGGACATACTCTAATACTTTTATCTTAACTGTTTTACCTTCTAAATCCTCGCCGTTATTTAAAGCCGCTTCTGCTTTCGCTTCTGTGTAATCAGGCTCCACTTCTTTAGTTCCACAACCTACTAATGCAAAAACTACAAACAACGCTACTAAAATAGTACTTAGCTTTTTCAATATTTCTCCCCATTTCACAAATTAATATCTATAACAAATTGATTATATCATAATGCATGGGATCACCCAAGATAATTTCCAATTCATCTATCAATATTTTTATGTTTAGTCTAATTTTATCGGAGTTACTGCTTTTGTTCATCATCCAGTGCCCAAGTTCTTCTCTAGTCTCTGCTTTTGTTGGACGTTCATGAATCGTTTTAACATCAGTAAATCTTCCACGTCGATCACCGAATCTCTTATTTACTGATTTTCTTCCTTTTCGTCTTAACATTTTTCGTGCTCCAGGACTTCCTACTGAGCTCTCTCATAACAGTTGAAGGGCTTCTTTTACTCGGTTCTCTGTTCGAGGGAAACAGCAGACACACAATGAAATTGGATTCGCGTTAATGGCAGTCAATTTAAGGAAATATAGACTAAGTAAGCTAGAAAACAAGGAGTTTTCTCCCAATTATCTAAAAAATAGAAGACAGAAAATCA
>NZ_JAFREN010000006.1 GCF_017377505.1 Enterococcus sp. DIV0212c
CATCTCTTTTTTTGTTGTGCTATTTTTGGAAAACCAATTCAAATACTTCATAAACAATCAACAGATCTTCAGAAAAAGTTAGTTCATACTCTTCTAATGCCTGCTCGAAAAAAGGTTGATGAACACGTCGCCAATAACTTAAGGTACGGTCACCTTCTCCTTCAAGATAAGCATGAACATCTGAGATTTGAGAATATGGAAGTATGTCTACCACTTTCGTACAAATAATAGCTTGTGCTTGATCAGCGCCATCTAAAAGCACACTATAGCTTCCAACTTCCGGTATTTGCTCATCTTCTAAACCTAGTTTATATAAAAGATGTAGTGAAGAAGTCCCCGTCTTTTCTCTCTTAAGAACATGAGCTAATAGTTCATCTGCCATCTTTGGTGAATTGCCAAACGCCCAAACTTCATAATGATCGTGTGTAATTGAATATTCATTTTTAAATTGTGACCACAAATCTATCGCTGATTGATTCATTTTTTTCTCCTGATTTTCCCTTAAATATCTTTCGGCACATAGAAACTTCGATTGTCTAAGCCAAAGATTCTATCCGTATATTGTCCTGGATCTGTTTGACGGACCGAACCTAACATCATTTGGATCGATGCATCGATATTATCGATTTGGTGCAATACTTCTGCTTCCATAATGCGTGGTCGAACTGGTGAACCATATTCTAATAAGCCATGATGAGCTAAAACCATATGACGTAAAACGATCACATCTTCATCATTTTCATCGATTTTTAAGGCAATACATGCTTTTGTGATTTCTTCATCCACAAGTACCAAATGACCAATCAAATTTCCTGCTAAGGTATATTCAGTAGTCATCGCGCCAGAAAGTTCTTTGACTTTGCCCAAATCATGTAAAATAATCCCAGAATATAACAGAGCAGCATTCAATTCGTTGTATTCCTTGCAAATCGCTTTACCTAAACGAAGCATAGAAACCGTATGATAAGCTAAACCATTTGCAAACGCATGATGATTCCGTTTCGCTGCTGGATAATCAAAAAATTCTTTTTGATATTGTGTTAATAGATAACGAACAATTCGTTGCCAATGGGCATTCGTGATTTCAAAAACCGTTTGATTGATTTCTTCAACCATATCTTCTCGTTTTAACGGTGCTCGTTCCATATATAAAGCAGGTTCACTAGGCTCATCAGGACGTGCAACACGCATATGGATGATTTTCACTTGAGGATTACCTTGATAAACTTCTCTTTTCCCATTTAAAAGAATCACATTTCCAGCTGTAAAGCGGCTGATTTCTTCCTCTGAAGCATCCCAGTATTTCCCGTCGATCGTGCCTGATGTATCTTGGAAAGTAAAGGCGATAAACTTTTTGCCATTTTTTGCCATACGCACATCAGCATTCTTGATCAAAAGGTATAATTCAAAGGTTTCATCTACGGTTAGTTCACGGATTTTTTTCATACTTACGCTCCTTCTAATTCTATAATCGGTTGTTTTAATTCTTTATAATAGCTTACCATTTCTTTGTCAGAAGAAAAACAAATGACTTGCTGATGTTCGGAAAATACAGCAAATAATTGCGCCAACTGCTCTTTTCTTTGACTATCATAATGCAGCCAGCCATCATCGATCATGATCGGACATAAGCTGCGCTGTTCTTGTAAATAGAGAAAAGCAAAACGGACAGCCATGATCACTTGATCTCTTGTTCCAGTAGAAAGCTCATGCAACATAAACCGTTGCTGATCCTCACGAATCACAGTTAACTGTTCTTCTTGTAATTGAATGGCACGGTAGGCTTTTTTCGTCAAAAGCTGAAAATAATCTGTCGCTTTTTTCAATAAATTAGGTAATTGTTGCTCTGATAGCTCTGTTAAAAGATCCATCAATAACTGACCAGCCAATTGATGACCTGACCAATCTAGCGCAAGTTCTTCGATTTCAGCTTTTAACATAGCCTGCTCTTGATAAAGTTCATCTAAAGTACCATCTGATAACATTTGCTGACACTGATAAAGAATTTTTTGTTCTTTTTTCTGTAACTGCTGAATATCATCTGCTATCTCTTTAGCTGCTTGTGATAATTCTAACTGTTTTTCTGGCAGTTGATTTGGATTACTAGACTCAGGATACAAACCAGTCAGCATCGTCTGCAACTCTTGTTTGCGTTTATGATTTGCGGTAGCTTCTTGATAGCCTTTAACCTTGTTTGGGATCTCATTTATAGAAGCTATTTGGAAACGTCTTAACATCGGTTGTGCTTGATCGATCACCTGCTGTTGTTTTTCTTTGACTTCACGAATTGTTTGGCGCGTATATGCATCTGCTTGATATTCTTGGGCAAAACGAACTTTTTCCATCTTGTCGGCAAAGTTACTGATTACCCGGATTCGCTCTGCTAAAGAAGTTCCAGCAATCGGTAATCGTGCGGTATAACGCTCTGTCTGTTCAGCTAATGCAGCAACCTGTCTGTGATCTTCATGCAACTGATGCTCTAGTTCTTGATTGGTATTGATCAAAATCAAGTAACGTGTAATATCTGTGCGATGAGTCAGCCAAAACTCAACTTGATCCATTCGTCCTAAATGATTTTCTTTGACCTTTTGAGCAACGAAACGTGCCATTTCGCTTTCTTCTGCTTTGATTTTTTTGATTTCAGCTTTTAAATTAAGTAATTGATCGTTCAAATAATCCAATTGAGATAACTTTTCCTGCCATTGCCGTTTTTCATTTGCATAGGTGTCTTTTGGTTGATAAAAAAGCGGTAATACGCCAGCAATCAAGCTACCTATACTTAAAAGCCATGTAACATAGCGGATCGGTGCTGGTAAAAAGAAACTAAGAAGCAAAATAATCACTGCAAATCCACAAAAAAGAGGATTAATCGATTTGGTCTTTTGTTGGTGATTTTTCCTGAACATCTCTTTATTGATCGTTTCAAAAGTGCTTAGGTTCTCTTCACGAGTCGCAATTTCTTCTTCCAGTAGCTGTAAATCAGTCTGAGTGTTTTGTAACTTGACTGTTCGCCCAACGATCTCTGCTCTCATCTCATTGACAACGTCTTCTTCAAAAGATAATTGCGGCGGTTGCTCTGAGTTCCAGCCCCATTGTTTTTCTAGCGGAAGCATTTCTTGCTGATTTTGCTGTAAAGATTGTGTCATCCAATCGATTTCAGAAAGCAATTTATCGATAGCATACCGCTGATTGAGTATTTGTTGAATGTGCTCTTCTTCTTCTAAATAAAACTGATAGTCTTGTGTTTGATCTGCTGTCTCACTTTGTGCAGCAATGTTTTGATTTAACCGAGTCAATTCTTCACTCAAAAAGCGATACTGTTGATAAATTGAAAGTAAAGTTTCTTGGTCTTGCCCACTTAATACCGTAATCGATTTTGCTTGATCGATTGCTTGTAACTCTTCATACAAAGGTAAATTCATCACTTGCTTTTCTACTAGGACTAATTGCTGCTTTATTTCTTGAGCCGTTTGATGCTTTTCTTCGATTAGATGTTTTGTAGTTGCTAATTCAGCAACCAACTGCTGATACGGATACTCCTGCTGTTCTTTTTCGTTAATACGTTGTTGTAGACTTTGATAGGCATTCAGCTTTTGATTTAATGGTGGTTGACTGCCTTTGCCCTTGTAGATCATCTGAGCGGCCTTAAAATACTCTTCTCTGCTCAATAATAACTGCTGACTTCCAGAAAGACCTAAAGAGAGCAAAGATGTCTGCAGTTCTTCTTCAGTTAATTTTTCTAGTTGACTAAGTTGTTCTTGTTGAAAGGTAAAGACAGACTGAAATAACTCTTTAGTCAGCGGATGGATCATCTTTTCCAACAGCGCCTCATCACCGATTTGGTCATTGAAATAAACTTTCGCTTGGCCTTTATTTTGCCCTTTGAAACGTTCAACTTGCACTTCTCCATAAATCGGATGCACAAACCACAAACGTCCGCCATAAGCTGCGCCATTTTTTGGTTGATAATCTTTTTTCCGCTTACCTTTTGCAGGAAATCCAAAAAGCATGGCTTGGATAAACTGATAAATCGTTGATTTTCCAATCTCATTTGGTCCAAATAATAATTGGTTCTTTGGTAGAAACTCAATCTTTTGTTGCTGCCATTTACCAAATCCAACAAGTTCTATCGCAATGAGTTTCATGACTGATCCTCCTGAATAACAAAATCTTCCTTGATCTTTTGATCAGCGTGTTCCACACTGCGTTCACGCCACTCTTCATTTATCTTTACAACAGAAGAAAATAACGGATTTTGAACTAGTTCTTGCAGTGTGTTGGAAAAAATCTCTGGCTGTACATAATTTTGTTCTAATTGCTTTAATAACTCTGGCGTTGCAGCGATCACGACTTTTTTATCAAGATCTTCTGACACTACTTTAACTTGAAATAAAAAGAGGGATTGATTACTTTGCTGCAGTAACGTGGTTTGAAGATAGTAAAGCAGCTCGCCATTTTCGTAGGATATTCGAAATTCTTCCCCTAATTGTTCTGTATCTGTTAACTGAATTTCTTTTAAAATAACCTGTCTTTGGTCTTTTACGCCCTTCATGAGCAGTTCTGTAAGGAGACTCAATGCTTCTTGCAAACTTCCAGCTTGACGCAATGAATATTTCTCCACTTGCCATGCAATTTGGGCTACAGGCTCGAAACGAACTGTTGCATGTCCTGATTCAACTGAAACAATCGCTACCCCTTGGACTGTTCGTTCTTTTTTCGTATGTCCTTGCGGCGTTCCTGGATAGACAATCAAGGGATCTGCACTTACTACTTGCGGCTGATGGATATGGCCCAATGCCCAGTAATCATAGCCTTTTGTTTTCATTTCGCTAAATGAAAACGGCGCATAATTCTGCTGCCCATTATTAGTCGTATCTCCATGATAAATACCAATATGAAGATCCGCCGATTGATCTTTTAATGGAAATGTAGAAAGTTTATTCGTATTGATCCAGGGATGTTCATAGCTAAATCCTGAGACTGCTACTTTTTCTTGATTTTTCGTCATAAAATAATGTGTCTCCACTTGTTCTTTCTGAAAAAGAAACATATTTTTCGGAAAATCAAACCAGTACCGCTCAGCTGCATAATAATCATGATTACCAAATGTTATAAACACAGGAATCTTTGCCAGCTCTAAGCGCTTCATCTCGTCGATAAAATACGCCTGCGTTCGAATCGATGTCCGACTTTGGTGAAAAGTATCTCCAGCAAATATAACTACGTCTACCAAATTTTTTATTGCTATATCAACAATTGCTGTAATTACTTCTTGATTGGCTTGCTGTAGCTTTTCAGCAAGTTGTTTTGGAATGTTTTTTAGGCCTTCAAAAGACCGATCCAGATGTAAATCTGCCGTGTGCAATACTTTCATTAGATCCTCCTATCCGTCCTAATTCGTTTCCTTAATCATATCATTTTATTAAGAATCGGTCAGTAAAAACATACGAAAATTTGTTCGTTTTTCATTTTTTTAGTGATATAAAAATACAGAGATAGAAATCCCACTCAAAGAGTGTACTCTAACCTCTGTATAATGCGTTACTTTATTGTAATATCAATTTGGACGATTTCACTTTGCGTTCCGATCCGCATCGGCGGCCCCCACGTTCCAACACCTGAGGAAACAATTACTTGAGGGCTGTTTTCATCTTTACGATAATAACCATAATCTACAGTAAAATACGCTTTTGTCACTAAACTAAACGGAAAAATTTGTCCTTGATGTGTATGTCCCGAAAGAATCAATTCATTTGAATGCTTGTATTCATCGATATTTGAGGGTTGGTGATCTAAAATAATTTTTGGAAGTTGGTTGCCTACTTTTTCAAATTGTTCTTGGATACTTTTCCGCTCGCCAGCTTGTGAACCAATCGGACGGCTGTCCTTTCTACCAACGACTAAAATTTCTTCACCAACAACGGTCATTTCATCTTCTAGTAAAGTAATATTCGATGATTCAACAAGTTCTTTCATTTGATCAAAGGTCTCACCAGCGTCATGATTTCCCCAACACATGTATGTTCCATAAGTCGAAGAAAGTCGTCTAAATTGCTTTTTCATTCCCTCTGTATCTTGCAATGCTTTAAAATTCCCATCAAATAGATCCCCAGAAATAAAAATAATAGCTGGATTCATTTGATTGATTTTCGTTACGATTTTTTCCAGTTTTTTCACATCATTGACATAACCTAGATGCACATCACTGATCAGTACAGCTTTTAACTTTTTCTGTGTGTCATTTCCAGAACGATCAATCGTCACTTGATAATTCATCGTTTTGATTTGCTGCGCATGCCATGAACCATAGCAAAACAAAATAACAATCAAAACCGCGGCAGTGATCCAAACAACGAGCTCGGTGTTTGACTGAACAGTTGTAATCTTTCTGGTAACTTTGAGAATCAATTCAGTTAATCCAAAAATAACTAAGGAGACGAACCAAACAGATAACCAATAACTACCCATTTTTCCGACCACTCCGCCAATATTCATATCGAACAATAGAAGTGTCGCAATCGATGTAATAGAAAACAAACTGATAACCACCCATAAAATAAGTGGATGGTTAAAAAAATAAAAGTGTTCTAGTATTGAGAGAAATTTTCTACCAATATAAATATTTCCTAACAAAAATAACAGCGCAATAATCAAAAACGCCAATTTTTTCATAGCGTTCCTCCACTTTTTTGACCAACTACTTGACCAAATTTTACGATTGTTTCAAAATTATTTTCAGTGTTCATCCATATTTCTGGATCGATCATCACTTGATTTTTTTGAAATAACAAGATAACTGTTGAGCCACCAAATTCAAACCAGCCTTTTTTCTCAAAACGCTGACAACTTCCTGAATTTTTTACATTCTTGATTTTACCTACCATCAAAGCTCCTACTTCGATTTGGGCGATTTTTCCAAAATGCTTCGTCTCAATGACTGTCACTTCTCTTGAATTTCTTGAAAATACAGGATCCGTGTGCGTCGCTATTGGTTGGACAGTATGGAAAACACCGGCTATTTTCTGATGCCCAGTAATAGTCCCTTCATCTATAAAATAATAATGATGATAATCATCTGGTGTTAAACGAAAAATAACAGCACAGCCACCTTGCCATTCATCCGCAAGATTGGTACTATCCAATAGCTCTATAAGATTATATTCAGAATGTTTCACTTTGAACGTACTCTGTTCATCTATCGAATATACAGTCACCTTGCCATCACAAGGAGCCGCTAAGTCCGTTTCTTCCTGTGGTACTGGGCGTTTTTCAGGCTTGATTTCCCGCATAAAAAAATGATTGAACGACGTATACTTTGTAGATACATAGTCTGCCATTTGTAACTCATTTTTTTTAATGAAGCTGTTGATCATTCCCTTTGAAAAAAAGCTATTCAAATAAGCACCGGCAACTTTTGTAAGCGGTGGTTGAATCATGATCTTTAAAAGAAGACGCCCCAGTGGATTTTTATATAAAAAACGTAATGAGTAACTATCATTTCCCGTGATAGCACTTGTTTTGAAACGTTTGTCCATGTCTTTACCCCTTTTGATTTAACGAATAATAAAGGCTAAAACTGCGCCTAAAAAAGCACCAAAAATCAATTTTCGCGGATCGATTTTTTTAATTTTCACTTTTGAAATAAACAGGAATCCAATAATCAATAATGCTGCTGGATAAACGAGCGAAATTGCGATGTGCAAACGTCCTGCAATAAAGAATAACAACGGTATCAACGCCGCACTGCTCGTAACTGGCAAGCCTTCATAATATTCTCTGCAACTGCTAGATTGTTCTTTTCTTTCCATTTCCGTCACATTATAATGCGCTAAACGGATTAATGCAGCTAAAATATAAAAAACAAATAATGGCAAATAAATTCCTTGTGTCAAACCTGATGCATAGCCTAAAACTGTTGGAAAAACGCCAAAACTGATCAAATCAGCTAGTGAATCGATCTGAATACCGTAGTTCATCTCACTTTTAGTGCGTTCTTTAAGATTTGCAACAAAGCCATCAAACATATCACAAATACCAGAAAGAACTAAACAAAAAATAGCCTCAACAACGTGCTGTGTAAGTGCTAAATACATACCAACAATAGAAAAAATAGCATTTCCATAAGTCAGTATTACTGTGTAATCATAAATACCAATCATACTTTTTGTTCCCCAATCATGTTTTCATTTAGTATTACTATATCATTAAAATAGAGGGAATTGGGATATTTTTTAAGATTTCGGGTGTTTTTTTATGAAAGAAAAGTCTTATTTATTTCTCTTTAAGAGAGTAAATGAATTACTCACTTCCTTTTATTTGCTACCTGTTCGATAATTTTAAACACGCTATTGTTGCTAGATTTGGAAAAGGACTTTGATTACTTAAGCATAAAAAAAGACCTGAACAAAACTTTGCTTAGTCTCGTTCAGGTCTTTAAAATCGGAAATATGCTTTATATCTAAGTGCTATCGTTCGTTGTTTTATTTCTTATTAATCGTTATATAAATCGCGGATTGGAGTCATGATAATGCGGTTTAAGTCATTCACGATCAAACTAAATGCTTGTTCTTTTTCCATCAATTGATTGATCACTTGTGCTTTTTGAACTTCAGTTGCTAACGCTTGTGCTTTTTCTGCGTCTTCTTCTGAGAATTCTTCACCACGCATTTGTTTTTCTTGTAATCCTTGTTGGAACGCTTGGAATTCTTTGAATAATTTGTATGCTTCTTCGTCCGCTTTTACATCCTCATATGCTTGCTCTAATGCTTTAAATTCTGCTAATTCGCGGATTTCGCGTTCTACTTGATTGGCTGTATCATAAATATTACTCATTCAATCTCCCTCGTTTCTATAAATTCTTCTCTTTGATTGTACCATTCTTTGATTCGTTTTCAAACCGATTATTCTCCTGTCAAACCACCAAAGAAATCTTTTAGACCATTTTTTGTATTGTCCCAACCATCTTTAATTTTGCCTCCGATATCTTTAGCGCCTTCTTTAACTTGTTCGCCGATATCTTTGGCTCCTTCTTTAACTTGTCCACCGATGTCCTTCACGCTATCTTTCCAAGCATCATTCGTTTCAGAAGGTGTTTGACCTGCTGCCATCATTTCACCACCTGTTGCATACGCATCAGCTACTGTAAATGGCGTTTGAGCCGTATTGGCCATGATTCCTTGAGCTTGACTGCTAAAAACGGTTGAGGCATGTGTAGCACTGCTTCCTTGTAAATAATGACTTTCACTTGTTTGTTCAAAACCAAGCCATGTTGCAATAACAACGTCTGGTGTATAGCCGACAACCCATTGGTCATTGGTCTTATCTGTATCAAAGTTCGTTTCAGTTGTTCCAGTTTTTCCAGCCATAACATAGCCTGCTGGATCTGCGTTAACCCCTGTACCTGAGCTGAAAACACCTAAAAGCATGCTAGTCATTTGATCAGCTACATCTTTGGTAATGATTTGTTTGCTTTTAGCATTTGTATTGTCTTCGATCACAGCACCCGTTGAATCAACGATTTTGTTGATCAAATGCGCTTCTGATTGAGAACCTCCTGTAGCAAACGGACTATACGCATTGGCCATAGTCAACGGTGACACGCCTGTTTTCAAGCCGCCTAAAGCCAAACCATAATATTTATCTTCTTTCGCTAAAGGAATCCCGAATTTTTGCGTTTTTTCAAAGCCTTTGTCCAACCCAATTTTATGCAATGTCCAAACTGCTGGTAAGTTCAAACTTTCGCCTAGCGCCTGATACATTGGTACTTCACCTGCATTTGTGCGGCTGTAGTTTTCGGCTGGATAATAATCTTGTGGTTTATCTTCTAAAATACTGCTTGCTTTCATCCCAGATTCTAAAGCAGGCGTATAAACCGAAATTGGTTTTAATGATGATCCTGGTGAACGTTTCGTTTGTGTGGCAAAGTTAAAGCCGCGATAAACGTGTTCCCCTCGCCCTCCAACAACACCTTGCACACCACCTGTTTTTGGATCAAGTGCAACAGAGCCACTTTGAACCATTGCCCCATCTTCGGCATTTGGCGGGAATAAAGCATCATTGGCGTAGGTTTGCTCCATCGATTTTTGATAGTTCTGATCTAATGCTGTATAGATTTTATAACCTTTATTCAGTAAATCTTCTTCTTTTAAGCCATATTTATTGACCGCTTCATCGATGACCGCATCAAAGTAGTATGGATATCTGTAATCTGAATTTTGGTCAGAGTAATTGTCGGCCAACATGCTCCCCATATCTACACCCGCTTGCGCATCGGCTTCTCCTTGAGATAATTTGCCATTGTCTACCATCAACTGCAAAACCGTATTACGGCGATTCACTGCATTTTCAACATAGTCTATCGGGTTATAAATACCTGGGCCTTTCAACATTCCCACTAAAGTCGCTGCTTGCCCGACTGAGAGTTCACTTGCACTAACAGCAAAATATTTATGTGATGCGTCTTCGATTCCCCAAACTCCGTTACCAAAATATGAATTGTTGAGATACATTTCTAGAATCTGTTGTTTGTCATATTTTTTCTCGATCTCGATCGCTAAAAATAGCTCTCTTGCTTTTCGAGTCATGGTTTGCTCTTGTGTCAGATACGCATTTTTGGCTAGTTGCTGAGTAATTGTACTCCCGCCGCCACCGCCGCCAATTTTTCCAAAACTCAATTTTCCGACAACAGCACGAAATAAACCTTTGATGTCATAACCATGATGCGTCTCAAAGTTTCGATCTTCCGTTGAGATCAAGGCATCTTTCACATAAGGAGAAATTTGATCAATAGTGACAACTGTTCCTTTTTGCCCAAACAGCTTTCCTGCTTCATCTCCATTTTTATCATAAATAACAGTGGATTCTTCCAGCCCTTTTTTCAGAGCGCCGACATTCGCTGATTTAGCTAATGTGAATAGATAAATACTAGTTACTAAAACAACAACTAGCCCTAAAAGTAAAATTATTTTGTTGATTTGATATTTTTTCCAAATTCGCTTTCTCCAATGATGAAACCGAATAAGGTATGGTTTGATCCAAGTCCAAAAGCTTTTAAACCCAGCTTTTATTTTTCCCATAATTGTTTTAAAGTCCATAGTACTCCCTCTTTATATAAAAGTTTCTAAGCCATTTTAACACAGTTACCTACTAACATTCATACGGCTTTAGCATGAATAGTACACATAAATTATGTTTTGCCTATTTTAGCATGCTTTTCTTTTATTTTTATGTAGAAAAGCTTAAGAATCTGTCAAGAAAACGCTGGTTTCCTCTATAACAACAACTATTTAACGTATAAATTCTTACTTTCATTGAAAAAAAGTGCTAATTTAACATAAATTTGATCATAAAAAATTCATATCTTGCCTTTATTATATAAGTATACCAACAAACAACCCTAATAAAACACTTTTTCATTTTTTAACTCCTTTTCCCACTCTTCCCCAAAGAGTGGGTCTCTTTTTGTTCTGAGAAAATTTTCAAGTACGACTACATGACATGAAACTTCTACCTAGATTTCAAGTCCAAACATTTCTAACTTTTATTATAGATTTCTTTATGCTACACTTCTTTTGAAATGTAACCGTTTTACAAAAAATAGCAGAGGAGAATTTTTATGTCTAAAAAGCTAACATTTTTACTTATTCCGATTTTCTTTTTACTAAGTTTTAGTCTATTACCTAGTCAGTCAGATGCTGCGCAAACAAATCCGAAAGATCCGGTCATGATGGCTTATTATCGCACGTGGCGAGATGTTACAATGCCTCATGATGCAAATTCAACACTGCCTGATCAAAACGTCACTGCGATGACAGATATTCCTGAAGGCGTAGATATTGTCTCTGTTTTTCATTATGTCAATCCGGGAACCAATCAACAGAAGTTTTGGGATACATTGAAAAACACTTATGTGCCAGTATTGCATGCCAGAGGAACTCGTGTCATTCGGACGATTGATATCAGAGAAGTTTGTAATGTCCCACACGTAGGCACTACTCCAACAACTGCTGAATATGAAAAATACGCGCAACAATTAATTGACACTTATCTAACGCCATGGAATTTAGACGGGCTGGATATTGACATGGAATCTAGTTTGACTGCTAAGCAAGAAGAAATGGCTGCTGGTACGTTCAAAGCGTTATCTAAAAAATTAGGTCCAAATTCCAATACTGGGAAATTGTTGATTTATGATACAAATAAAGATAATCATTCCTTATTCAAAAAAGTAGCTTCTTACGTTGACTATCTATTTATCCAAGCTTACGGCCGCTCAGCTAGTTCTTTAGATAATACCTGGAATACGTATAAAACTTCAGTTACACCGCAACAGTTTCTTCCTGGTATCTCATTCCCAGAAGAACAAGATCACAATCGTTGGAATGATACTGTAGAACCTTATGAAACAAGCCGTGCTTACGCTTATGCAAAATGGAATCCAAAAGACGGACAAAAAGGTGGTATGTTTGTCTATGCGATCGATCGGGATGGCAAACAATTTGGTGATGATACAATCACAAAAACAGATTTTAATTGGACAAAACGCTTGATCAATACAATGAGAGGGAATTAGTAATTGGACGTTTGTGTAAAACTTAAACACTTCTTTAGAAAAAATTTACAGTTTTGGATAATTTAATACACAAAAAATTCATATTTAGTTTGTATTATATATGTATACCAACAAACAACCCTAACAAAACACTTTTTCATTTTTAACTCCTTTCCCACTCTTCCCCAAAGAGTGGGTATTTTGTTGTGTATCACTGTGATTGGCTACGCCAGAACAGATGATGAACACTACTTAGCGACTGCTGGGAGAGAAGTCTCCTTACTTGTGGATCACCAATCACCTACGACTAAAAACATTGGATAACGCTAAAAATTAACGTAAGGAGACTTTCCTTACTTGTAAATTGCTATGAATTGCGAAGAAATTCAACTCGACAATAAACAGTACAAGTTGACCATTAGGAACGTTGTTTCCTTCTGCTAGCCCTTCTAAAAAAAGTAACTTCAACCTTACCTCCAACTTAATTCTACCCAACCACTTGAACTTATCTTTCCTTTTGTTAAACTAAGAGAGAACGCTATTGAAAAGGTGGAAAACAAATGGAATTATCCATCCAGTTACCTAAAAATTTTAAAGAACAAACCGTTCGAGAATTACTTGAACAAGAATGGTTAGTTCCTCGTAAAGTACGACACTTTTTGCGCACTCGAAAAAATGTTTCGATCAATGGAGAGCCAGCTTTATTCCATTTTTCTGTAAAAAGTGGCGATGTTATTACTTTACAGTTTGAACCAGAAGATTATCCAACGCCTACAATTCTTTTAGGGAATAAGTCTAACGTTAATGTATTATTTGAAGATGAACATGTGATTATTTTGAATAAACCGATTGGGATGAAAACTCACCCTAATCAACCAGATGAAAATGATACCCTCCTTAACCATTTAGCCGCTTACTTAGCGCCTAAAAACCAAATCCCCTATGTTGTTCATCGGCTAGATAAAGAAACAAGTGGTGCGATTCTATTTGCTAAAAATCCTTTTGTGTTGCCAATTTTAGGACGCTTATTGGAAAGTAAACAAATCTATCGGCGCTATCAAGCGGTTGTTTCAGGTAATTTAAAAGAGTCTTTGACCATTCGTAAAAAAATTGGGCGTGATAGACATGACCGTCGAAAACGAGTGGTTGATGAGCGTCGTGGTGATGTCTCGGTTACCCACGTTGATGTTGAATCTTTTGATAGAAAGATGAACCATACCACCATTTATTGTGTTTTGGAAACTGGAAGAACTCATCAAATCCGCGTGCATTTGGCAAGTATTGGCCATCCAATCGTTGGCGACCCTTTCTATCATCCAAAGCCTATCGGGCGCTTGATGCTTCATGCTTATGAGCTGCATCTGACGCATCCATTTACTGGAGAATCGATTGTGGCAATTGCTGAACCTGGTTTATGGTAAGCTAAAAAGCTAGGAGAGAACGTTTTGTTCTTTCCTAGCTTTTATTATTTATTCAATGCTTCATTTAATTTCATTAAATCTAATTGTTTATATCCTTCAAAGAAACCTGCTAATTCTTCTAACACTTTTTGATTCATTCCAACTTGATCATTTTCTACTTGTAAAACTAACAATGGTTCATGCAAACTCATGCGTAGTAAAAACCAGCCACTGCCATAGTCATCATAAACATTTACTCGAATTCCTTCATGATTTTCAGGATCGATTTTCATCCCTCGTTGACTTCCAACAAAACTACTTAAATCCCGAATCACTTGTTCACCGTAATCACGGACATGACTGTCCAAAATTTCAAAACGTAATTCTTGGGTTTCAGCTGGTTGTTTTAATGAACTAATCAAATCGCCTAATGTTGAGCCTTCTTTTTTTAATTTAGGCAGCAGCATCAGGAT
Organism: Enterococcus sp. DIV0212c; assembly: GCF_017377505.1. Lineage (GTDB taxonomy): Bacteria > Bacillota > Bacilli > Lactobacillales > Enterococcaceae > Enterococcus_L > Enterococcus_L ikei. Next base: position 14,424 of record NZ_JAFREN010000006.1, read on the forward strand.
TTTAGCGATAACGTAGGCACCGTCATCTAAATAGTAGTTTTCTTTAAAAGCTGCGTGTCCGCTTGTTTCAATCGCTAATTGTGTATCGATTCCTTCATCGTTGAGTTCGATCATTTTATTGATTACATTGCGGTAACCAGAAATATAGCGTACTTGCTTGCCACCGTTTGACTCGATAAATTCTTTCAGATGGCTTGAAGTTGGTGAATTGGTCACAATGCTGCTGCCTGGATATTCAGCTAGAACGACTGTTGCTAAAACAGCAATCAAATTATTTCGGTTGATGACTTCGCCTGATCCATCTACTACTGCTGAACGGTCCACATCTGTATCAAAAATCACACCCAAATCTGCCTTGTTTTTCAAGACTGCTTGTTGAATGCTGTTCATCGCTTCTTTATTATCTGGATTTGGAATATGATTTGGAAACATTCCATCAGGTTCTAAAAATTGTGAACCCGTAGTGTCTGCGCCTAGTTTCGCTAGGACTTTTTCCGCAAAGAAACCGCCCGCGCCGTTTCCGGCATCTACTATAATATGAAAACCAGATAAAGGTTTTTCTTCTGTTGTTTTCATTCCTTTACGAATTTTCTCCGTTAAATCAGCGGAATAATCATCTAAAATCGAGGTTTTGGTTACTGAGCCTTTTGCTACAAGTGCAGATTCGTCTGCGTGTTCTAAAATATAGGTAATATCCGCTTTTTCTGCTCCGCCAGATTTCGTGAATAACTTCAATCCATTAAAATAATAAGGCAAATGACTCGCTGTAATCATAATCGCTGCATCACAATCATATTGCGGAAATTGAGTAGCCATAAACATGGCTGGCGTTGTGGCTAAACCAAAATCTAATACTTCAACATTTTGCTCAACGAAACTGTCGATTAATGCTTGTTTCAAGTTATCTGCTGAAATACGACTATCATGACCGATACCGATAGTTAATTTTCCCGATTGATGTTTTTCAGCTAAGTTTTTCTCATCACGAAGCCAATGAACCATTCCTACTGCAATTTTCCCGACTTGCGCTGGTGTTAAGTTCGCTGTTTTTTCCTCATGCTCTACTGCTATTCCTCTTATGTCCGACCCGTTTTGTAACGCTTTCAATTCCATGTAACCAAATCTCCCTTCATTTTTTGATTGGTTTTGTTTTAATCTATCATCGCTTCAAAACGTTCAACAACAGCTATTGCGTCATCTTCTGAACGAGCAATAATAATGATTGTATCGACTCCTGCGACAGTTCCTGCAATTTCTTCATAACTGACTTCATCTAAAAAATTAGTTACCACATCTGCTGCGCCCATATCTGTATGGACGATTACCATAAATTGGACACGTTCCATACGAATCACTGAATCCTTCACAGATTCCTTCAGCTTTTCTTCACTGCTGGATGCTTGTTGTTGAGAGAATAAAGCATACTTCACGCGACCATCTGAACCGTGGGTTTTAACGATGCTCATCTCACGAACATCTCTTGAAACAGTGGCTTGGGTTGCTTTGACACCAGCTTGTTCAAGAAGTGCAATCAGGTCGTCTTGGGTTTCTATTTCATTTTCTGTGATCAGTTGCTTGATCAACCGTTGTCGGTCTGCTTTTTTCATGGTTACACTTCCTGTTTTGGTTATTTTCTTTATTATAGCGAAAGTTTGGGAAATTTGCATTTCTTTTTGGTAAAAATTACTTTATTATGAGAAAAGTGTAAAGCAACTATCAGCTTTTTTCTGTGTATAGTTTGAACATTATAAAGATTTCGCTACCTTTTTCCTGATATTTTGATATTAGCTTCATTTGTAATTATGATTGATACTAGCTAAATTAATCACAACTGAAATAAATTTTAAGAGTTGTTTATCATGGTAACCATCACAATGTCCTTGTTTTTTTCAGTGGCTAAATAACTAAATCCCTACTGCAATTGTGTAAAGTCAAATAAAAAAGCTTCAAGATCTTTATAACAAAAAAAGATCTTGAAGCTTTTTATGACTATTGTACCGCACTCTCAATTAAAGAAATGGTACTCTATACTATTTTACTAGTTACTAATTACAGAGAGTACAATGATCACAAAGTTATAGCTCGCATGTACCAAAGTACTGTACCAAATATTATGTTTCCTTATATAAACCAAACTTAAGAGAACACCTAATACAAAGTAAGGAATCAATAATATATAATTGTAATTCGCAGCTGCCGCATGACCATACATAAACCAAATACTAGATAGTAGCATTTGAATGATCATCACATAGATTTTATGAGAGTTAATAAAGCAATATCGAAAAACTATCTCTTCAATAAATGGTGTAATAAGAACTGCTTCTAAAATTAGCATAGAGCTCACTTGGTATTTCCCGATAGCTACACCTGTACCTAAGATTTTAACTACAAGTAGATATGTTAAACACATAAATACAAATGTAATGCAAATTGGAATAATCGTTTGCTTTAGTTTCACTTCTTTCAGTCTAAACCATAGATCATTTTTAAATAAGACTATTGCTAATAATACAAAAAACACCTTTTGGATGAGCATAAATATTGGATTAGATAAATCCCAACTTACTCCTACAGATGGGATTAATTCTGTTATAAAAAAATAAATTAAAATGTAGATAACTTTAAGAATCAATGATATCACTCAATTCATTATGGTCTGTTAAATCGCTACGTAATCGGTATATGATGTGTTAGACGTTACTGTCTTAGTATCAACATATTTATTATCTATTTTTCTATATCTCTTGTACGTTACTGTTACAGTAACATTTTGTTTGTATTTTTTAAATTTACCACTTTCAGAATAAGAACCTCCTAATTTTACTTCAGCAGGACCTACCATAAATTTAATTTGCAAAGTTGTTTTACGATTAGTTGTATAAGTACCTAAATAGGTTCTTGCTCCTTTTTTTATTTTATAATTTTGTGTTTTTGACCATGTTCTAGATTGAATCGCATCATTATCATCAATAACATAATAAAATTCATCATCCTCTGACACTACATTAACAGGGATTTCAGCATTCTTTTCTAGCTCTGAGGCTTCTGAGACAGCTCCAAACCCAACAATACCAAATAAAAAACCACTACATAAAATATTCAATAACATTTTTTTCACCAAAAACACTCCCTTTTATAATTTTATATTAACCACTTTACAATCTAATAGACATAATGTCTACTGTTTTTTTATTAATGAGTGATATTCTTGTAAAGAAGATTGAGGAGGTTATTATAAAAAGCTTCGGGTCCTCTTCATATCAAGGACCTAAAGCTTTGCTTTTTATTTAAATTAGTTTTCTTGCATTTCGATTCCTAACTCATTTTTTAAATAATCGCCAAGATCTTGCTCTTCACCAGAAGAAGCATTTTTTATTTTCCATGTTTTTCCAATTTCATTTGGGATAGAACGTGTTCTTGAAATTGGTTGTTCTTCATCTTCTAGTAGCAAAGAATAAGTATACCTCACCTGCTTGAAGTTCGATGTCGCCATCTTCTCTCACTCCCACCCAATCCTCACTCTGAGTATTAGGGGGACGGTCTGATTCTGCTCTCAAACGATTGTGTTTGTCCACTTCTTCTTTTTCAGCGTTTTTAAAACGATCTTTTTCTTTGATAATACCGCCTGATCTGATAAATGATACTTCTTTATCAGTTGTTCCTTCGATGTTTTTCAATACTTCTAGCTTTCCATAAGTGTCAGGTAAAATGCTGTTGCTATCGGTTTCAGAAAGATTGGCATCTACATCCGCTTTATCTATAGAGATTACACGGGCTAAGAAAATAGTGTTTGTATTTTGTTGTAGACTCTTTGGGTTGGTATTATCGTACATTAGAAAGGATTCTACTGTTGATGATTGTATGTTGGAACGATCCACTTCATCGAGATAAGAGTAGTAGTTTGCTTTATTGACTTCTGATGATGTTTCTTCTTTAGTTTTAGGTGTTGATTTTGACTTGTTTTTTTCTGTTGGTTGCTCTTTGACTTCGGCATTTTTGGAAGACGTATTGCTGCAACCAGTTAAAAAAATGCTCGAGCAAAGAAGTGCTATTATAGTTAGGTTTTTCATTTTTCATCACTATCCATATATATACCTAATCATATAAAGATAGAACTAATTTTTAGTTCCTCACATTATTTAGATATCATACCCAAAACACTTTTGTTACAATTTGATTGAATAGTTATCTTCCAGTCATTTAGCATTTTTTATTAGTGATTTTCCTTTTTTATACTGATTCCTTACATAAAAAAATACTACTAAAAAGATAATAATGAGTATAACCAAAAATATAAATTTATTTTCTTGAGCCAGTGTTCCAACTAAAATTATTACTCCCAATAAAATGGATAGTACTATCATAATTATTTTTGTAGTGGTATCCATTTTATTCCATTTAACTCTATTTTCAACAGTTTCATAAAACGACTTATATCTTCTGTTTCTCCGTTCAATAAAACTTTCAGTTTTGAAGTAGATATCTTCCAATGATGAAAGACTTTTTATTTGATACAACGTCTGTTCTTCATTTGCTAAAAGTACCCTATCTTTACTAAGTCTTTTTACCACAAATAACTTTAGTAGTTTCTCGTTCGTAGAAAATTCCAAATATACTTTTCTTTTGTAATTATTATACCAAAATGATCTCGCGACACCGTATATGTAAGCTATGATTACTAAAAAGATGCCTAACAACAATAAACTTATAAATAATTTATTATTTTTTTCTTGATTTAGCCATTTGTCCACTTCTTCAGGCGTAACACTCACATGTCCTGATGTCAGTACATCGTAATTTTGATTTTCAGGACTATAAAATATTCCCACAAACAAAAAAACATAAAGACTAAGTATAAGTATAAATACTATAAAATTGAAAATTTCTCTAAAAGCTCGTCCGTAATTTGTTTCTAGTTCTATTTCTACTTTGGTGGACAAAATTCTGTCAATAATAAACTTACTTAAACTACTGATTAAACCTAAAGAAAATAGAACTTTTACTATCTCAATAATATCTGGTTTCATTTTTTGCTTTGCTCCTGCTTTATTTATAATAAAACTAAGCTTTTCCACAACTACAAAAAGCTTAGCACACCTATCATAGATATTTTTTACTCATTGACTATGTCAAAACCGCAACTCATCATTTTATCGATAAATTCCCCCTTAAAACCACTGATTTCTTTCTCTTCAACTACTACAATAAGTTCTTCTTTAGCTCGTGAACATCCCACATAAAACAACTTATACGCTTGTAATGTTGAACGAACAGCATTCACATTAAACATTTTCTTAATCTTATCCATAGCTAATTTACCTTTAAAGTCTACTCCACAACGATTTATATACTCAAAATATGGATTGTCTTTATATTTTAAGTATATTATTTCAAACTCTGTTTCAAACATATCTCTATCTGCCGCATAAAATGCTCTAATTTTTTTGTTTGCTTCTTTTTCAATTTTTTCTACATCAAACTTAAAATCATAATAATATTTTTGAAACTCATCTAGACCAAAATTTTTCAGTTCTGAAAATATCTTAAAGAATTTATACATATGAATCCCTGGATTTGAGCTATTTTCCGAAATAAACATGACTTTGTCGTGACCTTCTCCTTTAACGCCATGTTGTGTAGAAATATTTTGATTGTATCTTAATTTAGCTAATAAGAAAAATTTACTAAGTGGAATAGATAAAATACCAGTGTATTTAACGCCATCATCATACTCCGTCTTAATGATCTCATTATAAAAGCTCTTTGTAATAACTCTATTTCCAATCAAAAACTCAAATAGAGAATGAAGATCTTTATTATCACTCATAAATTCAGAATAAATTTGTTGAAAAATACTAGCGTACAAAGCTTTATCCTTATGATATTCAATAGCTAATTTTTCTAAATTAAAAATATTAGCTATACTGTCGTCAGTAGAAAACTTAGCCTTCTTAATCTCTTGTATTACCGAACCATATCGCCCGCATTGGAAATCTTCTAAGACATCATATAATTTAAATATGAAACCTAGTAATAAATCTGGATTATTCATTTCATCTCTTGGTAGAAGTACATCCATAACTTTAATTTTTAAATGACTGGGATAGATTTCTCTATACTTGCTATATAAAATACTTAAATCTTTTTTTGGATCATTATTTTCAAATCTATGTCTATTCAAAGTTCTCAATTGTAGAAAATCATTATACTTATGAAGATTATTCTCCAAAAATTTGTTTATTGAATCACAAATCAATATTTGTGGTTTTTTATTAGATTTCCCTTTTTTTGATTGTTGCTCGATTTTTAAATCAGAAAGATACACATTCTCTAATACATCAAGAATTTCTTTGCTAGAACGATAATTGGTAATAAACTTTTTAGATAGATTTTTATCAAATTCAGAAAATTGATTTTCAAAACTTCCATCATAGTTATCATAGATTTCCTGCATCTTATCGCCAAAAACATATAATTCTGTGGAACTGTCTAATACTGCCTCATAAAAAAAATTTAAAATATCAGAACTTGTATCTTGAACTTCATCAATGAAAATATATTGATACATTTCTTTTAGTTTTAGTTTTATTATAGGGTACCTATCTAATAATTTAAAAGCAAAAGACAATAAGCTATCATGAGAAATCCCCCCATACAAAATAGAATTTCTTTCTCGTTCGTTATAATAGACTCTATTTAATCGCTCCTTAATATCATCAATCGTCACAACTCTAGAGTCATCAAGTCCTATTATCTCTTTATATTTCATTGCATACTCTCCATCATTGGAAACTAGTCGATCGAGGATTTCATCATGATATACTTCTACGAAAAAATCAATTACTTCTGGCAAAGAAAAAAAAGGAGATAAAAAACTGTTTACAAAACTATGAATTGTACTTATGTCTACAGCATCTGAAATGATTCTTGCCTTTAATTCATTCGCCGCTCTTTCTGTGTAAGTAATACAAAGTATTTGAGATTGAAAATTGTTATCTAGTAATTGATTAATCTTATCCTTAATAAAATAAGTTTTTCCACTACCAGCAGGTGCATTTATGAAATACAAGTTTGTTCTAACCATAATAATCCATCCTTAATATAGTTTGGTAAAACTTTAAATTCATTGTTATGTTCCATAATCGAATACATAAAATCAGACTTGTTATTTGAGATTGAAGCTACAATATCCCTTATTGATCTGAGAACCATCTCATCTTTCTTCATTTTTAAATTTTCAAGTTCTATATCCAATTTTTGGGGATCATTGCTATATTCATTTTCTAGCTGCTTTTTTTCTCTACTTATAGATGGTATCTTAATTTCTAAACTACTATATTCTTTTAATTTTTTCCAAAAATATAAAGGTAGGTTGGTAAAAACTGTAAAATCTTCTGGTATTTCTAGGTTTTTCTTTTCATCACTTAATTTCTTCAAAATATTTACCTTTTCCGCACATATATATCTATACAAAATTGCTTCTTCTAAAGTTCGTGCATAACCATCAGATATGCCTTGTGTAAAAATATCAAAACAACTCTTTTTATTTCTATCTTCTTGCCAATTATAGATATCTTTAACCAATATTTTTTGTTTTTCTTTTTTTGGACAAAACGTATTAAGTGTTGAATTAGTACTTTTGTCATCCATTACATTTATAACGTTATTTTGTTCTTTTGTATAATCTATATCTGTAAACACACACGTTGTAATTTCCAATTCGTTCATTAGTTCATAGTATTTATGAGCATATGCGCCACCACATTGGCAATATGAAATGTATTTTTTGGACAACGAATCAAACTCATCATTTCTAGAAATTAACGCTTCAATAAACATTCGTTCCGTATCACCTTCATAAATAATAGCTTTATCACAAAAAATGAGATTGGAAAAATTCAACCTAAAAAATGTTTCATAAAAAGTTTTTTCTGAAGTATGCTGATCTAAAAATATTTTTAGATCACATATTTTGTTTTCAAATGGGTTCGAAGGCCGAATAACTTTTAAACTTCTCAAATTACAATTTTTAACAATTTCATTTGAGTGTGTACTTATCAAGCCTTGTATTTTATTATCATTTTGAAATAAATCTTCTAGAAAATCTATAAGTACTCTTTGCATTTGAACATGCATATGAGCTTCAGGTTCTTCTATGACAAAGAAATTTACTGTACCTTTTTTTATCTTCTTTTGATATTTTAGCAATTCTAGACTTATAAAAATGAGATTGCTCATTCCTAGACCTTGAGTTTCTTCACTTAGATAAATTTTACTTCCATCTTTTTGATACACATAATTTATCGCTACGCTATCTTTAACTAGTTTTAAAAGAATTTTATCATCAAAATTCATCAATGCCTCAATAGCATCAACTTGCGTTTCACCAACTGAATCCATATTATTTCGAATTTTTTCAAGTGCTGAAGATGTACTATTTTGTAAAATTTCTTCAACCTGAGAATCCTGCAATCCGCTTTTTACAGTTTCAAATAACTTGTCAAAATTACTTTTCCATGTAGAATCTTCACTTAAAGGATCTGTGCTTTCGATAATGGTATTTGTAATTTTTTTTGTCTTTATAGACTCATCATCTAACTCTCGATCAGCAGATATGAAATCAAAAATAAATAACTTCGAAAATTCTTTATACTCTATATGATTTAAAATATTAAAATCAACATTTGTGTAGTAGTACTTGTTACTCAATGATAATCCATATAACTTAAATAATTCATGTTCAAATTGATGCCCTATTTTAGCTAACTCCGTTTTTAATTCATTACACTCTCTTTCATCTATTTGACTACTTATATTCAGCGATATATCCTGCATTTTCACATACATTGAATAAAAGTATTCACATTGTAAATGAAAAATTTTTTCGAAACGTTCAAATAAAAATTCGTTTCGAAATTCAAAATAGAATTCTTTTCTATTTTCATCTAAATCCATTAGATAGTTAGAAAATAATGCTATTGATTCACTTTCTTTATAAGAAACTAATATTTTAACATCTATAGCATATTCTTCCGCTGAAATATTTTTCATAAACAATAGGACAGCTTTCAAAAACTCTTCATCAGAAAGCTTTTTTTCTACTAACATTTTTATCAATTCATCAAATAACTTTTGACGAGTTTGAATAGAGATATCTTTTTCACATATACTTTTTTTATTATTGAATATTACATGAAGTAATTGTATTAAGGATGTTTTTCCACTATTATTTGCCCCTGCTAAAATAACTAACTTATTTTCTCGAAAATCAATTTTTGAATCTAAAAAACGACGATAATTTTTTATTCTTATTTCTGAAATTTCCATTTTACTGTCTCCCATCCATTAAAATTTGTTAGATATAGCAAAACTAACATAACCTACTTTTATTATTATACCAAAAAGTACATCATTATTATCAATTAAATCTCAATAAACGACCATAAATAATTTTTTTCACACAAACTTACATTCCCCCATTGACTCTCCACCTCACTTAAATTAAAATGGAATGAGATAGAACGAAAAAAAATCTAGCCAAACGAATGTCGTTCAGCTAGACAAAATAAAAAGGCACTCTGCAGGAAGATTGGTCGTCATCCCACAGAGCCTTATACAATCAGCATCACCTGATCGTACAAGTTGCCCTAGTCAATTTTCATTGACTGTTTTTATTTTACTCAATATTTCATGAAATTACTAGTGTTTTTTCTGATGTTCTGAGTTTAATACAACAGTTCGATGCTTCTTAATTGTACTTAGCGCGGTATTGGCAGGTGTCCAATACCGTTTTTTTTTCGTTCTATTATACGATTGAGCAACTCTTTTTTTAGATTTGAACAATCGTTTTAGAGGAAGTTACCGCAAATCTGACTTCTCTCACCATGCGTCACCTGCTGTAATGATCTGCCGATTTTGTGCTAACTTTTGACGGAGCAAGCCTTTTTTATGACAGATCATTGCAGCCATGATAGTAACGAGGAAACAGCCGACACCTCAAGATATTAAGCGGTCACTTAGTATTTTGAAGCCAAAAACAATCAGCACGAACTGATAAATCAAGTTGCCTAGGTCAATAATGCGTATAATGAGAAAGAATGCTACCTACCAGAATCCGTAGCATTCGATCAGATGAACATTCTCCACGGCTGACTGTTTGCTCATTACTATTTTGTAAAATATTTAATACACTATCGATACAATTTTTGCTATACTATAAGTAGTTGAATAACGGCTGAAGCTCTGAAAAAGGAGTTGATGCCATAAAGATATGTCTTTATCGCTTTTGTCCTGCTTTAATGCATTGGAAAAGCGGTCCTTGAAAGATTTATTAAAAGATATCGCTTCGAAAATAGTTGTCACGCTTGTGGCTTACTATATTGTCGAAGGGATTAAACTTTTTATCACTTCTATTTTTGAGTAAAAAAAGACCACTATCTGCTCGACTAAAGTAAGATAGTGGCAACATTAAACAATCGGGCTTTAGTCAGAACTCAACTAAAGAGTCAGTGTATCAGCACTGGCTTTTTTGTAATCGTAATGATTATCGATTACCTTCTCATCAATTATACCTTATAAAGTCTCTGTAAAGCAACTTATCATACTGACTTTTGTAAAATATTTAATACACTATCGATACAATTTTTGATATACTATAACTAGTTGAATAACGGCTGAAGCTCTGAAAAAGGAGTTGATGCCATAAAGATATGTCTTTATCGCTTTTGTCCTGCTTTAATGCATTGGAAAAGCGGTCCTTGAAAGATTTGTTAAAAGATATCGCTTCGAAAATAGTAGTCACACTTGTGGCTTACTGGCTTACTATATTGTTGAAGTGATTAAACTTTTTATCACTTTGATTTTTGGGTAAAAAAAGACCACTATCTGCTCAGCTAAAGTAAGATAGTGGCCATGCAACAAACTATCGAGCTTTAGTCAAAACTCAACTAAAGAGTCAGTGTATCCGCACTGGCTTTTTTTGTAATCATAATGAATAATGATTACCTTCTCGTTTATTATACCTTATAAAGCGTACAAAAAACAACTTATGATAGTCAAAACAGCTACAACAAGGAAGATAACGCCTCATCTCCCTCGTTGTAGCTGTTCATTTATCAATTACTATTTTTCCAACATCTTATGTTCCACTAAATAATCATGCGCAACCGTCGCTGGATCTTTTTGCTCCACATTGACTAGGTAATTCATCTCACTCATTTCTTCTTCCGTGATCTTACCAACCAAAGGCTGCAATAATTCTTTTAATTCCGGATATTTCTCAAGCGTCTCAGCTTTCAGCAATGGCGCACCTTGATATGGTGGAAATAGTTGTTTATTATCTTTTAAAATCACTAAATCGTATTGCTTCAACTCACTATCAGTCGAATAAGCGTCCACCACATTGACATCCCCATTATTGATTGCTTGGTAACGTAAAGATGGCTCCATCGACTTCACATCGAAATTCAAGTTATACAGTTTTTGTAACCCTTTATAGCCGTCCTCACGATCGATAAATTCTAGGGTAAAACCAGCTTTTAGCTGACTTTCAACTTTTTTCAAATCTTCGATTGTTTTCAGTCCATTTTCTTCTGCGAATGATCGTTTAACTGCGACAGCATAGGTATTTTCATAACGCATTGGTTCTAGATAATCCATATTTTCTTGTTTTTTAATTTGATCTCGTGCGTATTCGTACACTTCTCTTGGGTCTTTGGATGTGTTCTTATTGTCTTTCAAAAACGTTTCAAGAACGGTTCCGGTAAATTCAGGGTAGATATCGATTTCACCAGATTTTAGTGCATTAAATAGGAAACTCGTTTTCCCAAAGTTTGATTTTAGGTTTACGTGGATATCACTATTTGTTTCGATCAATTCTTTATACATGTTGATCAGAATATCTGGTTCTGCACCTAATTTTCCTGCTACTGTGATTTCTTTTTGCTCTGCTTCTTGATGGGTATAGACAAACGATCCCACTAACAAAGCAAGCAAGACCATAAAGGCTGCTACGATGCGTTTCACTGTCGCTTTCTCTAATAAATGAATCCCAAAGTTAAACAAGACCGCCAAGACAGCAGAAGAAATTGCGCCGATCAAGATTAGGTAGACATTGTTTCGGTCGATTCCTAGTAAGATAAACGTTCCAAGACCACCTGCACCAATCAGAGCCGCAAGTGTTGCCGTTCCGATAATCATAACTGTCGCAGTACGAATCCCTGAAATGATATAAGGTAAGGCTAATTGCAGTTCAAATTTGATTAGTTTTTCTCGTTTATTCATCCCAAAGGCTTCGGCCGCTTCTTCTAAGGAAGGATCGATTTCTGTCAGACCTGTATAGGTATTTTGCAAAATCGGAAATAGTGCATAAATCACTAACGCAACAATTGCTGGTGGACTTCCGATACCGATAACCGGAATCAATAAACCAAGTAAAGCCAATGAAGGAATCGTTTGAAAAATACCGGTAATTTGCAGGACAAATTCAGCGACTTTTTTATAATTTGTCAATAAAATCGCTAATGGAATTGCAATAAGAATCGCAATCAATAGTGACAGTAACGATAGCTGGATATGCTCAACGACTGCTTGAATAAAATCTTCTTTGCGGGCAACGAATGTTTCGATCAGTTTTCCCATATTATTGATCACCTTTTTCTATCTTCGTCTCTAAGAAGCGTAAAATCGTTCGATCTGTGATTTCACCGATAGGCCCTTTCTCGTCAACTAGTACAACCGTTTTTCCGTCTACAAGTAAACGAATCACTTCTGGTAGTGCAGTATCTATGGTGACAGTCGTTTTGCTATTTACTTGACCATCTTCCACAAGACCTAACTCTAATAAATCTGCTACACAATAATTTTCTAAACTGGAATGATCTTGTTGGAAAAATTGCGCGACAAAATCATTGGCTGGATTACTTCTGATTTGTTCCGGAGTATCCGTTTGAACGATTTTCCCCTCTTTCATGACACAGATACGGTCACCTAAAAACAAGGCTTCATTCATATCATGCGTTACAAAAACCACTGTGCTCGCTAATTCTTTGTGCAATTCTTTGATCAATTGTTGTAATTGTCCTTTAGAAATTGGATCTAATGCGCTAAATGGTTCGTCCATCAAAATGATATCGGGCTTAGCTGCTATTGCTCGCAAGATTCCGATACGTTGTTGCTCTCCTCCAGATAATTCAGCTGGTTTGCGGTGAAGATATTCTTCTGGTGGTAAGCTTACTTTTTTTAGTAGCTCTTCTGTTCTTTCTCGTCTTTTCTCTTTGCTCCAGTGTTTCATCTCCGGAATTAATTCGATATTTTCAGCAACGGTCAGATTTGGAAAAAGTGCGATTTGTTGGAGCACGTAACCGATCGTTAAGCGTAGTTCTTTAAGATTGTAATCGATCAGTCTTTGATCGTTAAAATAGATATCCCCATCGGTTGGTTCGATCAATCGGTTGATCATTTTTAATGTTGTTGTTTTCCCACTTCCACTTGGACCGACTAATACAAAAAACTCACCGTCTTCAATTGAGACATCGAAGCCTTCTAATACTAATTGATCGTTGTATTTTTTGGATACATTTTGAAAATTTATCATTTGTTCACCTCATTTTTCTTGTATGCACATGCTGTTTATCGTTAGACAAGCTTTCACTATTTTTAAGTATGTTTATAAGTATACTTGAAAATATCCGATGTTTCTAACGACTTGTTTCTATTGTATAGAAAAAAACCTGACAACTGTCTGTCAGGTTTTTAGATTTTAATAAAAAATTCACCACATAATTATAACTTGCGTATTGATTTTTTGTTATACAATTGTTTATTCCTACGTTGAATCACTATGCGCTTCAAAAATTAATTGGAAATAGAAAATGTCATCTGACCATTGTAAAGTGCAGCCTTCGTAAAATCTTCTGCTTTTGCCTGTACTTTAAAATCATACTTTCTATTTTTGGAATTTAGAATTGTCATGATTTCTCCTTCTAAGAGCGGAAAACCATCTTGTTTATAAATACTTGCATTCACCGTTTCATCTCCAGCAGTTAACATCATAATAGGATCTGTTGTTACTTTGATTTTTATGTTTTCATCTGTGCCAGCTGGAATAAATGAGATGGTTTCATGTCCACTTACATAATTCGTATCCTTTTCGTCTTTCAATTCGATACTTTGAGGTAACATTATATACGCTGCTGGTTCAGAAGACACAGTTAGTGGAACTTCCACCGCATTACTGAGACCTGTTTTAATACTTTTAATCAGGACTGTTACACTGAACTTACCCACTTTATCAAATTTCATCTGCTCCTTGAATCCGATAGCTTCTATTTTATCAGAATCTATATTACTTTTAAGGTTTTTTACAACTTTTTCTGGCTTTAAATCCGTCGTTGAACTCCCTAAGGCTACAGTCGTTTCAACTGGTTCACCTGTCGGCAAAAGTGCTTTGATTGGAAACTTATTTTTAGTCACTTTATCTGCTTGATTATTTTTTACTTCCAAAGGAATATGTAAATAACCATCTTCTTTATTGAAAGTAGATTCTAGTGTTTCATTCTTTGTATCCAAAGCTAATGCAAAATCCAGAATTAGCGTATTATCCCCTTCATTGCCCAATTTTTCGACAAAATCCTTTTTATAGGTTACAGAAAAACAATTATTTGCTTTATCAATTGTTTTTACAATATTTGGATCATTTGAATAGTCTTTCCCAGCAGTATCCAAAATTTTTATCTGTTTCCAAAATTCTTCTTCACTCAGCCATTTATTATATCCATTAGTGTTGACAGAAACAGTGACTTCTTTATAACTGTTGCTAGTTGGTTCTTGCGGTAAAAACTGGGCAATACTCCCTATGATTTTTTTGCCGGAATCATCTTTTTGGGGAACACTATTAGGGGCTTGATAGTTTACAGGAATAATGACTTTGGCTGTTTTATCCAAGAGACTGAACGTATACCCATCCCCTTTTAATGGGACCCCGCCGTGCATATTTTTAGGTTTTTGATAGAGAAAGTTAAAGACATACGTAGAAGTTCGTTGGCTTGGCCAATGAACATTATATTTTTGTGTTATTTCCGGAAATCTTGTGACCGTTAGTTCATCAAACATTGAATTATCTTCAATAATTACATTTTTTAGTTCCGCACTTCCCATAAACAACGCACTGTTTGCACTTGGTGCTTTTTTTTGGACAGGAACTAACATATTGGTTGAGATTTCTTGTCCCTCTTCATCCAAAACAATCAATTCCAAATTCATATCATTATAGTAAGTAAGAAAATCGAGCGCGGCATCTTTTTCTCCACGTTTTATTTTATTTTTTGCTCCCAGCAATTTAATTTTTAGTGAAACCGGGACTCCTCGGTAAATACCAGCATTTTTTACGGTTACTACAGTATTCTCATCAAGAGTCTCTTCTGCTCCCGACCATATTTCTCCATTAATAGTCGTATCTTTGACTAAATCTTTTCCAACGTATTTTACAACTAGAACTTCATCCAATGCAGGCAACGCCTTACCTTTTACATAATTTCCAGCTTTATCTAACCAGGTCACGTAAGCAGAATCTGCAAGTTGTATGTTCGTATTTTTAGTCAACAACTCTTTTTGGATAATTTTGTCTGATAAATTATTTTTTACTTCTATAGGAATATAAAAATAATCGTCTTCCTGATTCAAAATAGACTGTAATTTTGTGTTTTTTCCATCTAAAGATAGTGCCATTTTAATGACTAAACTGTTGTCACTTGTAGTTCCTAATTTTTCTAACAAAGATTTTTTATAAGTCACAGAAAAAGTATTATTGCTTTTATCAATGCTTTTAGTGATATTTGGATCATTTGAATAGTCTTTTCCATCTTTATCTACTATTTTTATCTGATTCCAGAAATCTGCTTCATCTATCCATTGATTATATCCATTTGTATTAACCGTAACAGTCAAATCTGTATAATACTTTTCACTGGGTTCTTGTGGTAAAAATTGAGTGATACTTCCCAGTATTTTTTTACCAGAATCATCCGTTTCAGGAAGAATATCCGGTTGCTGATATTTTACTGGAGTGATGACTTTCGCCTTTTTATCCAATAGGCTAAATGTATAGCCATCTCCTTCTATAGATACTCCTCCATGCAATTGCTTAGAATTTTGATAAAGAAAGTTAAATGTATACGTAGAAGAACTTTTTTGGGGCCACTGAACACTATATTTTTGTGTATTTTCTGGAAATTTTGTGACGTTTAACTCATCAAAAATTGGATCATCTTCAACGATCACATTTGCTAGTTCGCTACTTCCCATAAATAGCTCACTATTTGCACTGGGTGTTTTTTTTTTGACAGGAACTAATATATTGGTTAATACTTCTTGCCCCTCATCATCCAAGACTGTCAATTCTAAATTCATATTGTCATAGTACGTAAGAAAGTCGAGCGAAGCATCCTCTGCTCCTCGTTGGATTGTATTTTTTGCTCCTAGTAGTTTAATTTTCAGCGTTATTGGAGTTCCACGGTAAATACCTGCATTTTTTACGGTGATCACAGAATTCTTATCGAGAGTAACGTTACGTCCAGACCACATACTCCCATTAATAGTCGTATCATCGACCAGATCCTTTCCGGCATATTTCAAAACTAGAACTTCATCTAACGTAGGTAGTGATTTTCCTTTGACATAATTTCCGGTTTTATCTAACCAAGTCACATATGGAGATTCTGTAAATGGCAGAGTATCTACGCTATTTTCACGGTTACTAGCGGATTCATTGAACTGTTCCGGCTCTTTTAAAGTAGCGATATTTGTGCGTTCAACAAGACTCTCAGCATAAACTTGATTCTCCAGACAATTCTTAAAAAAAGGAATTATTAATAGCAATAATAGTAGCCTTCTATTTATTTTCATCATACATACCTACCTTTCTTCTATATTTAGCTCATCACTCTTTGAGAACAATCAATTTAAACGATGTATCTGTTCCCGAAAGTACAGCTTCTTCATCTTCAGAAGCATACCCTTGCATCTTTAAAAAAACATTGTGCGTGCCAAGAGATAATCCTTTTGGTAATGGAACTTCGGTCACGGCTTCACCTGGTTTGATCAATCCAGTCTTAAGCAATGCTTCTTTTTGTTGATCTAGGTACACAGTAAATTTTATCTTCGCCGAATTAAACGAAGGGTTGGTCAATGCGATATAAAGGTTTTCAGTTCCTTCTTTTATCGTTACTTGTTTAAAAGCTGGAAAAGCAATTTTTTCATTTGACCAAGCTTCTGGTTTTTTGATTTTGCTTTTATGCGGCGTGGCGTGAGATTCACTCCCCAATAGTTGTTCCTTCTCTTGTGTTAAGAAAAAATAGCCTGTAAGTATGAGTAGCAACAAGGATAGTATGGCAAAGCTAATTTGATATTTTTTCTTCTGCTCTGCAATTCTTTTTTCATAAATCATTTGAGCTTTCTGCTGCTTTTTTTTGAGTTTTTGGCTGTTTTTTTTTCTTTTGATATTGGTCTTTTTTTTTGTATTTTCCATATTCTTATCCCTTTCTATAAAACAAAACAGAGACCTATGCATTTGAGTTATGCACTCTTTTTATCAACGACTTATTGACTAGTTCCATCAGAAATCACTCGATAAGTTAGGACATCTGAATGCCAACCTCTACGATTTGGCATCTCGACTAACCTTGCTAAACCTTTAACTGAATCTCTTTTTTTATTAAAGATTCCTATCTGATTATTATTATTCGTTACTAATTTTTCTTTCCCTTGATCATCAATTGTCACTAGCTTATAAGCTACCTGAGCTTTACCATTTACTAATTTGAACTCATTTTTAGAAAAAACTTCAACCGTTGAAGATTTTTCTCCGTCATATTTTGTTCCATCTAGATTGGTCATTAAAACAGTAGTATCAATTTCTTTACGCTTATCGGTAAAAATTATAGATGCTGGAACAGTAATTATGTATTCTGGTTCTTTTGGATTTTCTGGATCTGTAATATCATTAATATTATTGTAGGTAACAGGGATTTTTTTTTTATTTTCTACTGCAAGTGTTGTTGACATATTTCCACAGAGAATTCCCCCGATAATGGATACTAAGCCCAAATAAGTAACACTCTTCCTAAACAAACATATCCCTCCCAGCTTTCGATAGTTCGATCCTTCACAATGAAAGAATCATATTTTAATTAATTACAGTTTACGATCAAAGTGAAGTCAACTTCATTAATTATAACTAATATTTTTTGGAACTTACTTAATGATTTTTTCACGAAATTTAATTATATGTTCCCTATCTCTATCAGCATTTTCTTTTCTAAAACTCCAAAAGTGATTATATCAGCTTTAAATAGAGTTCTTCCGCACTTTTATTAATAAACAAAAAAAGTTCTCTTTTTTTCATTTATCTAATAAAGTCATTTACCCACCTATTTAAAGATAAAACCTTCATTTCTAATCATAAAAACAACGACCTACAAGTACTTTGTATTTAGCATACAAGGTACTTGTAGGTCGT
Source organism: Enterococcus sp. DIV0212c (assembly GCF_017377505.1). Lineage (GTDB taxonomy): Bacteria > Bacillota > Bacilli > Lactobacillales > Enterococcaceae > Enterococcus_L > Enterococcus_L ikei. The sequence goes on from NZ_JAFREN010000006.1 coordinate 32,941, forward strand.
TGCTTATTGAACTACTATATATAATTACTTTAAATCCATGAATTAAAGTAGCGGGCTACTTGCCAGCCAAACGATAAATCGCATCCGCATAAATAGCTGTCGCACGGAATAAATCATCCAATGCCATAAACTCATTCGCTTGGTGCATTGTATCTGTATAACCTGGGAACATCGCGCCGTACGCCACACCACGTTTTAATAAACGTCCGTAAGTTCCGCCGCCGATGATTTGTTCATGGCCTTTTTGACCAGTATGATCTTCGTAAACTTGTAATAACGTTTCAACCAATGGATCATCTGCTGGAACATAATGTGGTTCTTGGTTACGTCCACCTTGAACGATTTCTGCACCGATAGCGCCTGCTGTCGCTTTTACGCCAGCTTCTAAATCTGCTGCAGTTGTTCCTTTAGGGTAACGGAAATTCAAGCTCATAAAGTTGCCTTCTTCAGCATCTTTATTGAAGACGAATAAGCCAGCATTCATTGTCAATTTACCCATTTTAGCATCTTCAAAGGCTACGCCTAATTTTTCACCATAAAAATCTTCGTGAACAAGTGTTGCTGCCACTTGGATAAATTCTTTAGCAGAACCGCCAAATGCATAGCTGTTTAAGAAGACTGCTAAGAATGTTGCTGCATTGATCCCAGATTGTGGGCTAGCACCATGTGCGCCTTTACCAATAACTTTGATCGTAACGGTTGTGCCATTTGCTTCTAACTCACCAGAAATTGGTTCTTCATCGACAAAAACGCTAAATGCACCTTGCATTTTTTCAGCAGCTTCGGCAGTTGGAACAGTAATCACAGCTGTCGCTGTACCTGGAACCATGTTTTCACGCAAACCAGCATTAAAACTTTCTAAACCATATTCGCCTTCGCTTGATCCGCCAAAACGCGCGTATAAAGAGACGTTCCCTTTTTCACCATTGATGATTGGGAATTCTGCATCTGGAGAGAAACCAAAGTCAGGTGTTTCTTCATGTTTAAAGTAATAATCCATATCACCCCAGCCGCTTTCTTCGTCACTACCAACGACAAAACGAACTTTTTTAGACAATGGTACACCTAAATCTTTGATGATTCTTAATGCATAATAAGCCGCCATACTTGGGCCTTTATCATCACTTGAACCACGAGCAAAGATTTTACCGTCTTTGATGACAGGCTCATAAGGATCCGTATCCCAACCGTCACCAGCAGGAACAACGTCCATATGTCCGAAAATGCCTAATGTTTCATCGCCTTCACCGTATTCGATATGTCCAGCATAGTTATCAACGTTTTTCACAACGAAACCATCGCGCTCGCCATACGCTAACATATGTTTCAAGCCTGCTACAGGTCCTGGTCCAAAAGGTGCATCTGGTGTTACTTTAGAGTCATCACGCTCACTATTGATGCGTAATAAATTTTGTAAATCTTCTAATAGCGCATCTTTACGTGCGTCTACTTCTTTTTGCCAATCAATTGTCATTTTTTAGTCACTCCAATTCATTATTCTACCTTCCCATCATACCACTAACTGGCTTAAAAGAAAAAGGCGGGAACAGTTTTTTCCGTAATATTTTGCTCTTCATTCGAAACAGATTTATACTGAAGGTAAATCACTCAAGGAGAGGATTCAGATGAAAGAACTGTCACAAGAAAATTTGACGACTGTGATCAAGTCTCGTCCACAAAATTCTCACAAAGGAACCTTTGGGCGAGCTGTATTGATTGGCGGAAATGAGACATACGGCGGTGCAATCATTATGAGTGCAGAAGCTTGTGTTAAAGCAGGTTGCGGCCTAACCTCTGTCATTACTGCAGAGAAAAACCATACAGCAGTACATGCTCGTTTGCCTGAAGCAATGGTTCTTGATTGGACGACCACACAAGAATTCAGTGATTTAATCGATACAGCAGATGTGATTTTGGTTGGCCCTGGTTTAGGTTTAGATACTCATAGTCAGCAAGTTTTAGAAAAAGTTTTGCGACAACAAAAACCTGAACAATGGCTCGTAATTGACGGATCTGCCATTACGTTATTCGCTCAAAATCATTATGCTTTGAACTATCCAAAACAAGTGGTGTTCACACCTCATCAAATGGAGTGGGAACGACTAAGTGGACTTACAATCGCTAACCAAACAATTGAAAATAATCGAGCCGCGCAAAAGCAATTAAATACAAGTATCGTCTTAAAAAGCCATCGAACAGAAATTTATACTGCCTCTTCACAATACAGAAATCCACTAGGAACTCCCGCTATGGCAACTGGTGGGATGGGCGACACACTTGCTGGTATGATTACGGGCTTTTTGGCTCAGTTTCAAAATAAAGAAGCAGCTCTTTGTGCTGCTGTTTATCTCCACAGCTTGATTGGAGAAGAATTAGGAAAAGAAAATTACGTTGTCTTACCAACTGAAATCAGTAAGAATTTACCCCATTACATGAAGCGATTTGAGCGTTTAAATAATAAAACAGAGGAAAAATGACGTTCACTTTTCCTCTGCTTTATTTTTTAGAAATCCTGTTTGTAAAATATCCATATAAATTTCTGTCCGTTCTGCTAAAAACTGCATTTGTTTGACCTCTGTTACTTCTGGATGAGCCTTTAAAAACTGCAAACTCTCCACAGAAATTTGATTAAATACCCCTAAGACTAATTGAACCACATCTTGCTGGGCAATTTCTTTTTTGATTGGCAGCTGCTCAATAATACCTGTCAAAAGTTGTTGCGCAATCGCCATATTTCCATCCATATATTGTGATAATTTTGCTTGGATTTCTTTAGGTAAATTCTGTTTTTGTGCATATGCTGTAATCAGTAAATGAAGATGATCCGGATAGGCTTTTTCTAGTTTCATTTTAAGTCTAGTTGATGTAACCACGACTTCTACTAAGTCCGTATACTTCTTTGTAAACAATTCTTTAGACTGCTCACTTAAAAAATCAATCACATCACTGATCGTACGCTCATACAACAGTTGCTTTTTTCCAAAATAATGAAAAATCAAGCCTTTAGAAACGCCAGCTTCGCTCGCTATTTCATCTGTATTGGCTTTTTGATAGCCGTATTTCGAAAAATACTTTAAAGCCGCTGTTAAAATCCGATCATATTTTTGTTGATCGATCTTGACTTCTTTCACTAGACTTTCAAATCCTTCCGTTGGTAAACCATGTATGTTCCACCTAGGAATAACACAATCAAAACACTCAATAAACCGACATTTGCCATAGATAACCCTTTATCCAATAAATTACTTGGAATCCCCATATGCGTCGGAGAAATAGTCTTCGCCCAGCTAAATGAATCATTCAAATCAGCAAAAATCCCAATCAAATAAAAGCCAAAAACAATGCCTAAAGAAACACTGGTACTTTGCTTACTTGATTTTAAAAACGTTGAAACAAAAAAGCCCAGAGCTAAGAAAAACAACAAAATCAAACTTTCTTGGGTAAATATCTTACTGATTTCTTTCGTGATTGTCGCAACCGAATCCGTTGATTGACGATATAACAATGTCGATCCTACAGAAACCCCAAATGAAAGTAGCCAAAAAGTAATTAAAATCAAGAAATTCGCTAGAAATTTACTCGTCACGATCCCAATACGCGTTACAGGTTGAGCATATAAAAACTCAATCGTCCCATCTGTTTCTTCTTTAATCAACGCCTGACTTCCCAGCATCATAGCATAAATAGAAGCCGCTAAAAACATATATTGAAAATAATAAGCAAAGAAGCCCGCCGCAACTAAAAAACTTGATTGCCCATTCACACTGATGTTGAAGGTTTTTAATAACGATGGCGATAATCCACTCAATTTAGCATCTAGAAGGTCTTTCATTGCTGAACTATGCATTTGAGGATAAACTGCACTAAATCCGAAAATAATCACAGCGAATAAAATAGTCCAAATAATCAGTCCTTTGATGAGTCCTTTACTTTCGATTTTAGCAGTGATCATTTTCCATCGCCTCCTTCATACAAAGCCATAAATTGATCTTCCAGTTCAGGGTTAGTAACTGTAAAATCTTGAATTGAAGCATCCCCTAACAAAGGTAAAACTTTATGTAAATCTCCCTCATAAAATAAGCGGGTTTCATTTCCCTGATGTTTTAAAATAGCCACACCCATTTTTTCAAACAACGATAGCGGGATTTGATCTCCAACTAATGTGATTACCTTGCCCAATGATTTTTCTTTGGTAATATCTTGAACGGTGATAATCTTTCCTTCACGAATAAAAGCTGCCCGATGTGCATGCTGTTGGACTTCGTTTAAATCATGACTAGATAAAAAAATCGTCATCCCTTTTTTATTATACTTCTCCAACTCTTCAAATAAACGATGCTGCATCAGCGGGTCCAATCCGTTGGTGGGTTCATCTAATATCAACAATTCTGGATTAGGTAAAATTCCAGCGGTAATTGCTATTTTCTTTTTATTTCCCAGTGACAACTCTGACATTTTTTTCTTGGCATCAATAGCGAATAACTCTATAAAATAATCGATTTGTTGTTTGCTATTTTTTAGTTGATGAAACTCAGCTACATATTTAAGAACTTCCAATGTAGTCATGTTAGGATAAAAGCGGACATCACTTGATACATAACCTGTTCTTTTGCGAATTTCTTTAGCATCTTTAATACTATCTAAACCAAGTAAGGTAGCTGTTCCTTGATCTGGGTAAATGAAATTCAACATGGCTTTGATCGTTGTTGATTTCCCAGCACCATTTGGACCGATAAAACCGTAGATTTCGCCTTGCTCTACTGATAGCTCTACTTGATCGATGGCAGGTTGTTTTTTATATAATTTGGTCAATCCTTTAAGTTCAATGGCATGCATTTTATTATTCCTCCTCATTGACTAGTTAGTCAATAGAAGTATATACCTGTATTGACTAGCTAGTCAAGAATACAAACTATTTTGTAACAGATTATACGATAGCCTACTAAAAAAACCGTAAGTATTATTCCCTACGGCTTTTCATTAAGAAGTGATTCCCAACATTCACTATTTCTTTTCTAAATACATATTTTATTTTAAGCGGATTAACGTTCAATTATTTCCTCCGCCTCCGCCGCCTGTACTACTGCTACTACTTTCACTCTCGCTGCTACTAGTGCTGCTTTCACTACTTGTACTGTTCTCGCCACTTGTACTGCTCTCACTACTTGTACTGCTCTCGCTACTTACAGTACTTGTATTAATTTCAGTACTGCTGGTACTATTTGGATTCCCCTTAATCTCTTCATCTGTTACTTTCCCACTATTAACATATTCAGAAACATCTGTACAAACTGGCACACTAGGGACAATTTTATCGCAATCTTCAACTGTGATCCCAGCATTTTTGGGTATACCTTCAGGAGTTGTTGCAGTCAATCTGGCGCCATCAAAATGAATAATTGTTTCTACTGGCAAATCATACTCCTGCCCACAAGCCAAATCAATATTATTAATTGCAGCTAAAGTTTCAACATTTACATTAATTCTTACCGCTACTGCCCAAAGAGTATCTCCCCATTTTAAGGTATAAGAAGTGTCTCCTTCATTTAATTTAATACTTTCTGGAGTGCTAGCAATCCATTGCTCAGCCAAAGCTGGTATTGCATAACCAAATGAAATCAAACTGAAACTAGATAAAGCAAGAATTTTAATCGTTTTTTTACTAAATTTCTGATTTTTTCCGTTCATTTTAATCCTCTCCTTATTAAATTTTATTAATTCCCCATCATTATGACATCGGTACTTCATTTTCACAAATTTTTTGATCTTTATTAAACAGAAAACTTGACCAAAGGAGTTATTTTTATTTATTATAGCTACTTTGCGTTAGAAATAAAAAAGAGGATGAAAAAACGAAAAATCCGTTTATCTCATCCTTCAAACCTAATTGATCATAAAAAAGCCAATTACTAATCTTCTTATTCCAACTAACATCGAGGTAATCCTTACTTATTCATTTTTAGATTGTTCAGCTCTTCCTCACTCAAAGCTCTATATTCCCCTAATCCCAGTCCTTCATCTAGCCATAAACTTCCCATTCGCAATCGTTTCAGATAGGCAACTTTTTTATCCACCGCTTCAAACATGCGCTTTACTTGATGAAATTTTCCTTCTTGGATAATCAAGCGTATCTCTGAAGTTTCATTTACTTTATCTACTGACTCGATCACTAGCTTACTTGGTTTGACCTGCTCTTTATTTGTTAAAGCAAAACCAGCAGCAAAATGAAGAATGTCTTCTTCTGTTACGATTCCTTGAACTTTAGCAAAGTATTCTTTGTCTACATGTTTTTTAGGGGACAATAATTGATGCGCAAGCTGCCCATCATTGGTCAATAATAGAAGTCCCTCTGTGTCCTTATCCAGACGACCGACTGGAAATAAATCTTCACGATAATCTTCATCCCGCAATAAATCTACTACTGTTTGATCCCATTTATCTTCGGTTGCGGAGATCACACCTTGGGGTTTATGCAGCATATAATAATAATATTTTTGATAAGTTAGTTCTTCTCCAGCAAACTTAATGATATCTTGTGTTTCGTTGACCTGTGTTTTGCCATCTTTGACAACATGATCATTTACAGTTACTAAGTTTTTTTTCAATAGCTGTTTGGCTTCTTTTCGACTACCAATTCCAGTTTCTGCAAGAAATTTATCTAAACGCATATGATTGATCCTCCTATTTTAAAAACTGAAAAATCTTTTTTAGCCTTGATATCAGGCACCTCTAACGCAGTGAGTTAGCTTATTTTCCTTAAGAAAATAGCGGAACATTGCGTCCCGCTATTTGATTCGTTCTATTTTATTTTCAACTTACGGCGAATTTTACCTACGCTTGCTCCTAGTAATTTATCCGCTAAGCGCAGTTTTAATGTGATATAACCGTAAACTGCTCCGCCAAATGTCGCTACGATCAAAATGATCACGAACGATTGGAATTTACGAGTTGGGTCTAAGAAAAGGTACAAGAATTGTCGCATCACGATTGCTGCGACCATCATGACCAACGTAATCAAGAAAATCAATAAGCTACGTCGTAAAGTCAATCCAAAGTTAAAGTGACTGACTTTCTTGATTTTCCTCATGATCAACACACAAGATAAAGAAAATCCAATCATTGTCGCAACTAATGGACCATATACTTCAAACATACGAATACTTGGGTATTGAACAATTAATTTTAGTATTAAGCCTAAGGCAAAGTATTTGATTGCTGCTTCATTTTCATACATCCCCATCAACATCGTTGACGATAACATATACAGCCCCATAAATAGCCCGGCAAAACAAGCTTGGATCAAGACTGACACCCCTAATGCATCGGGCGCGTAAAACATAGTATATAGCGGTTTTGCTAAAACGATCATTCCGAATGTCGCAGGCAGCATCACAAACATAAACAATTGTAAATTGTTACTGATCAATTTAGATAAATCTCGGTATTTTTTTAACGTAATCGCTTCTGTGATCAATGGCAATCCAGTAGCTGAAATAGACGTTGCCAAAGCAATCACAACCATCGTCAATTTGTCTGGATTCGCATTAAAAATCGCAAAAAGAGTACGTAGCTGACTACCAGAATAGGTTGTAAATGTATTCATAAAATTAGAAAATGTGAATTGATCCACTAGTTTAAAGACCGTCACACCTGAACCTACAATGATAAATGGAATAGCTTCTTTTAATGTCTCTGTCAATAAATCACGAGTTGATGCTTCATGTTGATTAGCGCTGTGTGCTTCAAGATAGTCAAACATTGGTTTTTGTTTACGAATGTAGAAAAGCAAAACAACTAAACTAGCTAACATTCCGATAAACGCCGCAAGTGTCGATTGCGTTACTGCATCAACGTAATCTCCATCGATAACTTTCATAATGATGAAAGCTGTCAACAACATATAAAAAACACGGGCTACTTGTTCAACAATTTGGGACAACGCATATGGCATCATGTCTTGGTTTCCTTGGAAATACCCTCGTACAACACTCATACATGGGAAAATCAAAACAGCTAAGCTTAACGAGCGCATCGTTGGAATCAATTCTTCTCCGCCGCCTGACCATTTGGCTAGAAGTGGCGAGGCAAGATACATGACGATCGCAAAGATAGCCCCTAGAATGGCCATTAATTGAAGAGCCTTATAAAATAGTTGCCTACTAATCTTATATTCATTCAGTGAATTGTAATAAGAAGTTTGTTTAGCAATCGCCGCAGGAATCCCTGCTGTTGATATCAATAAAAAAAGAGCATAGACAGTATATCCCATTGAAGATAAACTATTTGCTTCATTAGCGTGCTCACCCATCCATGCATACCACGGGATAATATAGACGGCACCCAACAAACGAGAAATTATATTACTAGCTGTCATCCAAGCAGACCCTTTAACCATTTTCTCTTGGTTAGTCAAGATCGGTTGATCAGCAGGATTTGGTTGATTTATCATTTAACTCCTCCAACTTTCTTTGAACATGCTTCCTTTATTTTAATTGTTAAACCAAGTATATGCAACGACTTTCTTGAATAAATTAACTTATTTATATTTTCCTCACAGATTTTGTGAAAAAACAACGATTATCATTTTTTAATTATCTAAATATCAAATAAAAACTGCATTCCTAATTATTTTATTTTTGTTTATATTAAAAGAGGAAAGCACTAAATATCAATCATAATTCATATTTATTTTTATATTCAAGGGAAATATATTTATTATATGTTTGTTATTTTAATATAGCTCTACTAAAAAAAATCTTGTCTAACAATAAGGTTTTTTCACTTGTTTTTTCTCTATATCCTAGCACGCATCTTGAAGTTTTATCATTTAAATTGTATGATGAAGCTCTAAAGTTTTCTATTCCAAAAACCTTACATTCAGATTTTAGATACCGCTTGGAGGCGTAATGATGACTATTTCTTTAGAAAAAATCCGTGAATGTTTACTTGAAGAACATCTTTTGAAAGAATTTATTTCAACTGAAGGTTGGTCTTTGACTTTACCGCTATCGTTGAATGATAAAATATTTGAAGCCATTTCCTATGATTCCCGTACTGTAAGCACTGATACGCTATTTTTCTGTAAAGGAATGAATTTCAAAGCAGAATATTTAGAAAGTGCTATCCAATCAGGTCTTGACGTTTATGTAGCTGAACAGCCCTATGATGTACCGGCAGCTTTAGGAATCATTGTAACGGATATAAAGAAAGCAATGGCCGTTTTAAGTATGGCTTTTTATGATTATCCGCAAAATAAATTAAAACTTATTGGGTTTACTGGGACAAAAGGAAAAACAACCGCGGCTTACTTTACTAAATTTATTTTAGATCAAGCAACAAATAACAAGACAGCTATGTTGTCTACCATGAATTCTACTTTAGATGGAAAAACCTTTTTCAAATCACACTTGACCACACCTGAATCACTTGATCTTTATCAAATGATGGCAGAAGCTGTTAAAAACAAGATGACCCATTTCATTATGGAAGTTTCATCACAAGCTTACAAGACAAATCGTGTGTATGGTTTATTTTTTGATGTAGGGATTTTCCTAAATATTACACCTGATCATATCAGTCCAATTGAACATCCAACGTTTGATGATTACTTTTACTGCAAACGTCAGCTAATCAAACATTCAAAAACCATGATTTTTAATCATGAATCCGATCATTTTCAATTACTGAAAGAAACAGCTGAGCTGCATCAAGTTCCTTATATCGTTTATGGCGATCAAACATCGGTAGATACAGATTATATCTATCAAACAAAAACAGATGATTCTCTTGCGTTCTCTATCACCACAAAAAATGATACCTTAGCGGTTTCTGGTGATTATCACTTACGTTTAGGCGGTGACTTTAATAAAGGGAATGCCTTGAGTGCTGTTATCGCCAGCGCTTTGGTCGGCGCTACTCGTAGTGATTGCCAAAAAGGAATCAAAGAAACGACTGTTCCTGGTCGGATGGAATTATTGACAAATAAAAATGGCGCTAAAGTCTATGTAGATTATGCGCATAATTATGATAGTTTAAAGAATCTTCTAACGTTTGTCAAAGAAGAACATCCTGATGGCCGTTTGCTTGTCGTTATCGGCAGTACTGGAAACAAGGCGATTTCTAGACGTAAGGATTTCGGTACTGTTTTATCTGAATTGGCTGATGTCGCTATTTTAACCACTGATGATCCAGCCGATGAAAATCCAATAACGATCTGTGAAGAAATCCAATCTTATATCACAGCTGATATTCCTGTTGAACTAATTGCAGACCGCGCTCAAGCAATCGAAAAAGCTTTAGCCATGAGCCTGAAAGAAGATGCTGTCGTCTTAGCAGGAAAAGGCGCTGACTTATACCAAAAAGTTGGTGGAGAAGATACACCTTATGAAGGTGACTTTTATATTGCTGAACGTTTGATACTTGAATAAAAAAGTGAGTGGGACATAACTCTTCGAGTCATATCCCACTCACATGGAATCCGGATAAACGGTGGGAGCAGAAGCAATCCCTTCGGAAATAAGCTGAAATTCACAAAAATTTGAAGAACAATTTTCGTGAATTCCTTCTTATTTCTCGGGATTAAACACTTCTGTCCCAACCTCTTTTAATACTATTAAATGGCGGGAGCGGAATCACCCTCTTGTCTAGTATCAGCCCATAAATATCATTATCAGTGTCATCAACACTAAACTGATCAAAATACTTGCAGATGACGTAAAACCAACTGTTTCTTCCGGCATTCCAGCTTTAACACTATTGATCACTGAAAAGGTCGGCATCGGCGCTACACTCAATACAACTAGCACAATTCGCAGTAACGGATCTAACGGAATCACAAAAGCAAACAGTAAAGCAAATGCCGCTCCGCACAAATAACGCCAAGCAAGAACTTCTTTCACTAAGTGCATCGCTTTTTTAGGTAATCTTAATTCAAGATACAAGCCAATCATAAACATCGACAAAAATCCATTTGCATTCGCAATCATTTCCAACACACCCAACACTTCTACAGGCAATCCAATTTGAACGATCCGTAGCAACAACATAACCATATATGCTGTAAAAGGCGCTGATTTAAACAAAGACAAAACGATTTTCTTCAACGTTGTCTCTTCTTTAGAGCCCACCATTTTATCGATCAACAACGTACTCCCACCAGTCAGCATCACACTATTTCCAATATCAAACATCAAAAGAAATGGCACAGCCAAAGGATAAAAGCCTTGAATAAACGGCAAACTAAAATTACCGATATTGTAACCTGACATCGAATACATTTGGAATTCCTGCTCTAGAACGGACCGTTTTTTACTTACACGACCGCCTATCAGAATAACCAGGATATTCAAAATGATGCCCATTGCTAACAAGAAAAACAATGTTCCTGAAACCACCACACTTGCTAAACTAACGATCACTGTTGCCGGTAGGGTGATATTTACAATGATGACAGACAACATACCGCCGTCTGCTTTACTCAACAAACCAATTCGTTTCATTAAATAGCCTAAAAATATGACAAAACAAAAGCCAACTGCCTGTAACAAAATTTCTCTCACCCAACGCACCCCTCACTTATTATTTCTAACACTAGCATAATTTATAGGAAAAAGATGTGTGTCTACCAATTTATGCAAAAAAACATCTAGACCTCCACATGACTTTTTCAAAAAACATCCGCGCAAGTTTCGCGCAGATGTTTTGTCTAGCTATGACTTTTGAATCGTTGTTTCCAACAGATACTTGCGTGCCAATAGGAACATAACCACGCCAATGATAAGAAAATACACAGGCATTGCCAACAACGTTCCATTATGAACTTTGCTCATTCCAAAGGTGAATAAACTAACAAGTAAATAGTAACCTAAGCTAAAAAGTGCTCCTGCTGAACCAATTACATCTTGAAAATCTACTAACGCTAAACTAAGACAATTCGGCAACGCCATACCTGTTCCTGTTAACACAACAAAAATACCTGCTAACATCAACCACAACTGAACCGTTCCCTGAAGAAAACCAGCAGCGGTAAAAACTAAAAATAGCGTGCCAAACAACATTACCTTAATCCCAATAAGAATAATTTTTTCTGGCTGGTAAAAAGGAAGTAAACACTTGGACAACAACGAACCCAAAATCGAAGCTGCCGCCACGGCAATTCCTAAAAAGCCATATACTGCTGTTGACAATTGAAAATGCTCAATAAAAATAAATGGTGCTTCAGCATAATAACTAAACAACAGACCATTAATCGCTCCAATCAAAAAACCATACGTCAATACTTTAGGATTCGTGACTAATCGCTTAATGATCGGCAATAATTTTATCGGTTCTTGTCGTTGCACTTGAATTGTTTCTGGCAACCTTATGAATGCATAGCTGAAAATCAACACACTCATTACTACTAAAACTAAAAATACTGCTCTAAAACCAAAATACTGATCAACGATTCCGCCCACTAAAGGTCCTATTGCCGGAGTAAAGGCCAACGCTGCAGAAATTTGTGCAAATAATGCATGCCGCTGATTGCCGAAGTAACTTTCCCGCAAAATCGTTTGTGTCACAACAGAGCCTGTACTCGCTCCAAAAGCTTGAATAAACCGAGCAAACAGCAACATTTCGACCGAAAAAGAATTAAAACAAAGAAAACTTCCTACTCCATAAATAAGTAACCCATAAAGCATTGCCTTACGCCGACCAATAAAATCAGATAGCCAGCCCCAGAAAAATACGCCCAAAGCAAAGGCTAGAAAATAAATACTTAATGTTAATTGTACCGTTGCCATCGATGCTTGAAAAGCATTCGCAATATCTGGTAACGATGGGGTGAAAATCGTTTCACTGATCTGGGGAAATCCCACTAAAACAATGAGTAATAATAATGATGGTACACGAGTTTTGATGCTTTTTTTCAAAGAAATTCCTCCTAATGCTCTAGCCTATTCAGCTAGATAGTTAAATCATAGGGTTGAAAAAAAACATCTAACTCCGGGAAGCGGAGGGAGCATGATCAATATTAATTTATAGGTATCCATCTGCTAATCACTTCCTTTTCTTTTATTTATACGTTATTTTCCTAAATTTTATTTGGTCATTTAATTTCAAGTATATCATATCATTTTATTGTTTACTTATTTAAATAAATTCCCAACAAATTCAATCGTCTGATCAGAAGGTTGACCGGCCATTTCTTTAGCATTTTTACGATTAAGATCGCCTAGAATCATCGAACGAGTCTTCCCAAAGTTTTCAAAGATTTCATCCATACATTCTTCTGGAGTCATGGCAGCTGCTAATGCAGCTTTGCCAGCTTCAGTATCTGGTAACGATTGCAAGAAACTTGGTGTAATCGTCGAACCTAAAATTGGAACCATAATATCTACATTCGTATCCAACATTTCAAAACCAACAGCTTCTGTCATCTTAATAATGAACGACTTACCTGCCCCGTACTGAGCAATATAAGGCGAACCTGTTAAACCTGACATTGAGCCAATATTAATGATTCCGCCACGATTTTTTTCCTTGAATAATTTCGTATAGTAATGGAAATATTTTGTGAATGAGACAATATTGATCTGAAGCATTTTTTCTTCGTCTTCCCATGTATGCTCAGAAAATGGACCAAAAACACTTAAACAGGCTACATAAGAAACAAAACCAATATCCAGTTCTTTCGTCTGTTCAATAATCCGCTCGATTGCCTGATTAGTAGATAAATCTTCTGTCACCACTTGATACTCTACTTGGTATTCTTCCGCCAATTCTTTCCCTAACTCATCTAAAGCAGCCGTTCTTCTACCAACTAATACAACATTTAATTTTCTTTCTGCTAAAAATTTAGCCATTGCTTTTCCAACACCATCTGTTGCCCCAAAAATAATTCCCCAAGCACCATATTTTTCTTTAAATTCTGACATCTACTTTCCCTCCTAATTTCAGCTGATCAACTTCGTAGGAATTGCGATTACATAAAGCTGATTATTTCATCCAATTAAAGTCTACTGTCATTGTATCTGCAACAACTTTTTTAATCAATAAATAATTAAACCGACATAAAAAATAGTTGAATGCAACTATTTTTCATTTGAACAACACGATTACATAAGAAAACCAGCCAATTTTCAAGTTTTCAAAAAGATTAAAATCCTCACCATTCCAAGCTCATTTAATGATAAACTTATCATAAGCAACAAAATTGTAAAAAGGAGCTTCAATTTATGAATTTAGAACGGTTCATTCCATCAGATTTCAGTGGTTTCATTCGCATTACCTCAAAGAAAAAACCATTATTTTCCAAAGCTTTCGGTTATAGAGATTACCCCAATCAAATAAAAAACAATCAGCATACAATTTTCGGCACAGCTTCTGGCGGAAAAGCCTTTGTAGCTGTTGCAATCATGAAGTTAATTGAAGAAAAGAAACTGGCAATCGATCAGCCTATTGTTCATATTCTTTCTACAAAACTACCTAACATAGATCCTAATGTAACAGTTCACCAATTGTTAAATCATACTTCTGGAATTGGAGATTATTATGATGAAGATATAATAGACAACTATGCCTCATTATGGGAAGAGTTTCCTAATTATGCGATTCGTAAAAATAGTGACCTGTTACCCTTATTTATTAATAAAGAAATGAAGTTTCCTCCTGGTAAAAAGTTTCAATACAATAATACAGGCTATGTACTTTTAGCGGTGATCATCGAAGAACTGACTGGACAAGACTTTGACCGTTATCTAAAAGAAATCATCTTCGAGCCAGCTTCAATGACTTCAACAGGTTATTATGCTTTGGATCGGCTACCTGCCAATACGGCCAATGCTTATATTCTCGATCCTGAATCAAATGATTATTATAGCAATATTTACAGTATTGATGCCAAAGGAACTGGTGCTGGCGGCTGTTTTACAACCTTAAAAGATTTGGAATGTTTTTGGCAAACCTTGTTCAGCGGAAAAATCATTTCTGAACATGCTGTAGACGTGATGCTAACGATGCAAGGCTCTGATCATTACGGCTATGGTTTTTGGATCGCTACAAAAAATACACCCGCTTTTCCATATATGCAAGGACATGATCCTGGGATCTCCTTTATTTCATCCTATAACCGCGTACTAGATTTAAATATTACGCTGATGAGCAATTTCGGCCAAGATGTTTGGAAAATGCATCAAGAACTTTCAGCAGAATTATCTTAAAAAAATAAGCATAGTACGATTTCACGGAAAGAGGTTGGCAAAAGTCATTTAGGTTCGAGCAATTGGACTAAAAAAAGCACAATGCATAAAACGCATTGTGCTTTTTTAGTAAATTGCCGAAGAACCTGACTTTTCCACACCGTTTATTCAGATTTATAGCTATTTCTTTAACACTGAAGGTTTAAACCCTTTTAATCTCAAAGCATTTAGTAAAACTGAAACTGAGCTAAAACTCATGGCAGCTCCTGCAATCATAGGATTTAACAATGGTCCGCCAAACAAATACAATACACCCATCGCAACAGGAATTCCTAAAGTGTTATAAGCAAATGCCCAGAATAAGTTTTCTTTGATATTCTTGATGGTCGCTTTACTTAATTCTACCGCTGTTGGAACATCCATCAAATCACTTCTCATCAATACGATATCCGCTGATTCCATTGCAACATCTGTTCCAGAGCCAATTGCAATTCCGATATCTGCTTGCGCTAATGCTGGTGCATCATTGATTCCGTCACCAACCATTGCGACTTTCTTACCTTCTTTTTGTAATTTCATTACTTCTTCAGCTTTATCTTCCGGTAAAACTTCACTTAGGACACGATCAATTCCGACCTGTTTCGCAATTGCTTGAGCTGTTCGTTTGTTGTCGCCTGTGATCATGGCAACTTCGATGCCCATTTGATGTAGTTTTTTGATTGCGGGAATGCTGTTTGGTTTAATAGTATCAGCTACTGCAATGATTCCTGCGATACTACCATCTTTGGCGATATACATCGGTGTTTTTCCTTGTTCAGCTAATTGATCTGATGTGGTACCTAGATTCCCTAGAGCAATGCCGCGATCATCCATCAATTTTTTATTTCCCAATAATAAGCGACTGCCTTCGATCGTTACTTCGATTCCGTGTCCAGGAATTGCAGCAAATGCTTCTGTTGAGGCAAAAGCCAAGTTCTTTTCTTCCGCTCCATTGACGATTGCTTCACCTAGAGGATGTTCAGATCCCTTTTCAGCAGATGCAGCTAAACGGAGCAATTCATCTTCCGTCATCTGATTTGCGGTAACAATATCAGTAACTTTCGGTTTACCTTCTGTGATTGTTCCTGTTTTATCAAAAACAATCGTTTGAATTTTATGGGTTGTTTCAAGTGCATCACCACTTTTGATCAATACACCATTTTCAGCGCCTTTTCCTGTTCCTACCATAATCGCCGTTGGTGTTGCTAAACCTAAAGCACAAGGACAAGCAATAACTAAAACGGAAATAGTGATCGTTAGTGCAAAAACCCAAGATTCTTGCCCTAAGAAATACCAAGCTAAACCTGCTAAGACAGCTAAAACCATAACTATTGGTACAAATACGCCAGAAATTTTATCCGCCATTTTAGCGATTGGTGCTTTTGAGCCCTGGGCATCTTCCACTAATTTGATAATTTGAGATAATGCAGTATCTTTACCGACTTTTGTTGCTTTAAAACGGAAACTGCCATTTTTATTGATACTTGCGCCAATTACATTGTCACCCATTTTTTTCTCAACTGGCATACTTTCACCCGTTAGCATTGATTCATCGATTGCAGATGAACCTTCTATAATAACCCCATCTACGGGAATTTTTTCACCTGGTCGAACAACAATAATATCATCTAATTGAACGCTATCAACTGGGATTTCTATTTCTTGATCGTTACGGAGAACACGGGCGTTTTTCGGGGCTAAGCCCATTAATTTTTTGATTGCTTCTGACGTTTTTCCTTTTGAAACTGCTTCAAAATATTTCCCTAATGTGATCAATGTTAAGATTACACCTGCAGATTCATAATACAACGCCATCGTAAATTGTGGGTCACCTGCAAAAATCATGATTGTTCCATACAAACTGTACGCCACTGCGGCACTGGTTCCTAAGGCAACTAAAGAATCCATATTCGGATGGCCTTTAAATAGCGCTTTAAATCCAACCGTAAAGAAGCTTCTGCCTAAATACAATACTGGAATAGTTAAAATCAATTGAACCATCGCAAAGGTTTCTGGATGCATCATTGGATCTAAAAAAGCTGGTAGCGGTAAACCAATCATATGTCCCATTGCTACATATAATAAAGGAACCGTAAAAACTGCTGACAACCAAAAACGTTGCCACATTTCTGAAATGTGTTTTTGTTTCTTCTCACGGTCTTTATCCACCGTATCTGCTGAGTCAACTTGTTCAATCGCTTCGTATCCTGCATCTGATACAGCTTTAGTAATGTCGGAAATGTTTATTACGGATGGATCAAAATCAACGACCATTTTTTCCGTAGCCAAGTTAACAGATGCTTTTGTCACACCATTTAGCTTGTTTGTTGTTTTTTCGATTGTTTGCGCACATGAAGCACAAGTCATGCCTTCTATATCAAATGTTCGTTGTTGGCTATTGCTCAATGCTTCATATCCAGCATCTGCTACAGCTTTTTGAATGTCACTCTCTGACAATTTGTTTTCATCGTATTCGACATTTAACTTTTCAGTCGCTAGATTGACAGTGGCTTTTGTTACACCAGTCAGCTTTGCAGTAGCTTTTTCTACCGTTTGCGCACATGAAGCACAGGTCATACCTTCTATATCAAATGTTTTTGCTTCCACTTTCTCCATCTCCTTGTCTAATTGCTTCGTTTTTTATCCTCATATCCAAATCGACTATAAATGTAGTCGGTTCATTTCTCCTTTATATTAAAATAGAACGACTTATTTGTCAACCTAAAAAACTGTTGCTCTTTTTTGTCATCAAATTCAATATGGATAGCAAGCAAAAAACTCATTCAGAAATAAGTTGAGATACTTTCTTATCGAAAAATTATTGTCTATTGTCTACATTTTTTACTTGTTTCCTACGTCTTCATTTTTATGTACACCTTGTCACTTCCTCTTTACTCATTGTTTTCTTTTTATCCTATCACAGAATTATATGGAGATACTCATCGACTAATAAATCCGTTTCTTATGTTATTGATCGTACGAATTCACTCCTTAATTGGTCTAAACCACTTGTCACCATTGATGTACTATATTAATTGTTTAATTTACATAACGTTTGAAAAGCTGTTAAATTATCCTTATTAATAGTATTTATACTTTTTTATTTTTGTTATTTTATTATAAAAAAATTATAATAATTAAATAACGTACATAATGGTTGGTAAACGTTCCTTATGGTGTTATGATCAACTTGTAAATAAATTAATTAACCAAATTGTAGAGGAGAGAATGTTTTGAAAAAGAAATCTTTAACGTTATGTTTATTAGCTTTAGGAGTTTCAGGATTGATGATGTTTAGTGGAAATGAAGAGGTATCTGCTCACGGTTATGTAAATCAACCAGTCAGCAGAGTAGTGAATGCAAAAGCGAATGGTTTCGGTTGGGGACCTGGCGAAATTTCATCACACCCAGAAATAATTTCTACACCACAAGGAGTCGAAGCACCAACTTCTAGTTTAGATTCTGGAAAATTGAATGGTAAATTAGCTTCTGCTGGATTAGATGTTTATTCACCACTGAACGAGCAATCTTCAAACAGATGGGTTAAGACTACCATCAGTACTGGCGAAAATAATTTCAATTGGCACCATACTGCAGTGCATAAAACAAATAGATATAGATACTATATGACTAAACAAGGTTGGAATCAAAATGAACCTTTGACTCTAAAAAATATGGATCTTATTAAAGTTATTGGTCAACCAATCGGAGAAGACTATCCTAAAGGCGAAGGATTTACTCCTGCCACAGATGAATTACAAAAAGTAACGATCCCTTCTGATAGAAGCGGTTATCATGTTGTTTATGCGGTTTGGGATATCAACGATACTATCAATTCATTCTTCCAAGCAATTGACGTAAATGTAAAATAGGAAACTTTATACTTATACACTTTAGCCAGAGACATTTGTCTCTGGTTTTTTTAACTGATAGCAAAAAAGCAGAGATGATTTGATAATTAAAATCATCTCTGCTTTATATTAATCATTTATCTTTTCAAATCAAGAACTGTCTCACGTTTAATCAACTGATGCGGAATCACCATTCGAACTCCAGTTGCTTCTTTTTCCTGTAGTGATTCAATCAGTTTTTGCATACCCATTTTACCCAACTCGGCGATATCAATATCAATACTTGTGAGATATGGATGGACTAAGGTTGCATAAATCGAATTATTAAAACTGATCACAGAGAAATCATCTGGCACGCGATAGCCATACATTTGCGCTAATTGGATCATTCGCATAGCAAAAATATCATCGATCACTACAGCAGCTGTCGCTTTCGTATCCTTTAACAACTGTTCAAAGGCAACATAATCTTCTGGATTTTCCATATCGACTGAGGGCAATACTGGTAAATTCGCTAACATCATTGCTTTTTGGTAACCAAAATAACGTTCATAATAGACATTTTCGTGCGTTGTATTGGTGATAAATAAAATATTCTTGTGTCCATTTTCAATCAAAAAATCCGTTGCGTGTTTGCCTAATAGTTGATTGTCATTATCTACGTAAATAACTTTGTCTTCATTGGTATAAGGCTGACCGATCAATGAGAAAGGAACTTGGTTTTCAAATAAATAATTAATGACTGGATCTTCTTTGTCTGAGTACAAAAGAATAAATCCGTCTACTTGTTTTTGACGATGCATCAATTGAACATTTTCCAGCAAGGTCTCAAAAGATTGTGCCGTAGCAATAGCAGTTGTCATGCTGTGATTGCGGGCTTCATCATTGATGGATTCAATGATTTCCAAATAAAACGGATTACCCATCCGTTCACGAGAATCCAACGGCGGCAAAATCACACCCACTGCTCCTGAAGAACGTTTTCCTAGATTTCGTGCAGCAATATTGGGTACATAGCCCATTTCTTCCATTACTTTATAGACTTTTTTCTTGGTAGCATCTGAAATACTGGAATGATCATTGATCACTCTGGAAACGGTAGAAGTAGCAACACCAGCTTTTTTAGCAACATCTTTCACAGTAATCGTCATCTAGTTCACTCCTTTCTCGGTTAAATCATAAACCATTCTATCGTAGAAAATAATACCATAGATTGATACCTCGTTGCTATCGTCTTTTGAACTTAAAACAATATAGTGCAACTAACATTGGATTTAAGCTTCACGTTTTGTTTCTTTCCACACAGAAGTTAAGAAATCCATTGTCAATTCTTTCGTAGAAGACACGACAACAATATCTGTCCCAAGATCTTCGGAACGCCCAACACCGATTGGCAACGCTCCGCTAGCTAGAATCGCTTGAATCCCTGCTTTAGCATCCTCAATGCCGATACATTGTGCAGCAGTCAACTCAACTTCTGTAGCAGCTAATTGAAAAATTTCTGGATCTGGTTTTCCTTTAGCTACTTTGGCTGGATCTGCAATGCCGTCAAAATAGGGCATCAACGCCATTTTCTCCAATAGAAATGGACCATTTTTACTAGCTGAAGCTAAGGAAATCTTGATGCCTTGTTTTTTTAAGTTTTCCAACAATTCAAGGATTCCCGGGTAAACATCTGCCGGGCTAACTTGCCGGATCATGTCTACATAATAGTCATTTTTCCGTTGCGCTAATTCAGTAAATTGTTCTGGAGTGAAATCTTGCGTGCGTCCACCATGAGCCAGTAATAATTTCAGTGAATCTTCCCGACTCACTCCTTTTAGCTCTTCATTGAATGCTCGATCGATCGTGATCCCGATTTCATTTCCTAATCGTTGCCACGCTTGATAATGATACTCCGCTGTATCTGTTAACACACCATCTAAATCAAATAAAACACCTTTAAACATTTTCTTTCACCTTTTCCATCTCAACGACTAATTCATCTTCTAATACCATTTTATTTCCATATAAAGCAAGTGGCAATTTTGCCCCAGAAACAAGCTGCAAACGAACGCTGTTTTGATCGACCGTCACATATAATAGACGCTCACGATAATTCACATGGAAGGCATAACTTGTCCAAGTACTTGGTAAAAACGGTGCAAAGCTTAATTTCTCATCCGCCGTCTTCATTTGCGCAAAGCCTTGAACGATCGCTAGCCAACTACCAGTCATCGATGTGATATGCAGGCCATCTTCGGTATCATTATTGTAATTGTCTAAATCTAAACGAGCAGTTCGCTGATACATTTCCACAGCTTTTTCTTCCATCCCAAGTTCAGCTGCTAAAATTGCGTGAACACTTGGAGATAAAGAAGATTCATGCACGGTCATCGGCTCATAGAATAAGAAATTTCGTTCTTTCTCTGCTCGTGAAAAACGTTCGCCAAAGAAATAAATCCCTTGTAAAACATCTGCTTGTTTAATAAAACAAGAGCGTAAAATCCGATCCCAAGACCAATGTTGATTCAATGGTAAATCAGCGGTTGTTAGCGCCATTCTTGGCATTAAATCTTTATCTAAGAACGTATCGTGCTGAACAAAAACACCTAACTCTTCATCAAATGGATAGTACATATTTTCAATGATTTCTTGCCAATGTGCTTGCTCTTCTTGGGTTATTTCAACTGGCGTTTCAGCTTGATACTTAGCGTAATTATCTAAAGTATACTGCAACACCCACGTTGCGATCGTATTTGTATACCAGTTATTGTTGATATTATTTTCATATTCATTTGGTCCCGTCACGCCATGGATCATATATTTTCCTGTGTGCTTAGAAAAATGAACTCGATCTGCCCAGAAACGTGCGATTTCTGTTAGAACCTGCAAGCCTTCATTTTTTAAATACTCAACATCTCCAGTATAATTTACATAATTATAGATAGCATACGCAATCGCACCATTACGGTGGATTTCTTCAAAAGTGATTTCCCATTCATTGTGACACTCGATTCCTGTAAAAGTAACCATCGGATATAAAGCGCCCGCTAATCCTTGTTGACGAGCATTATGCTTGGCTTGTTCCAATTGGTTATAGCGATATTTCAATAGATTTTTCGTCACTTCTGGTTTGGCCAAAGCTAAATAAAGAGGAACGGCATAGGCTTCTGTATCCCAATAAGTAGCACCGCCATATTTTTCACCAGTAAACCCTTTTGGTCCGATATTCAAGCGTTCATCTTCACCATAATAAGTTGTAAATAATTGGAATAAATTAAAACGAATCCCTTGTTGAGCTGCATTATCGCCTTCAATTACAACGTCTGCCAGTGCCCAACGTTTTTCCCAAGCTTCAGTTTGTTCATTTAATAATTCCTCAAAAGTCTTAGTAGTGCCTTTTAATAATCCAACCGCTTTTTCTTGTTGCTCTGCTTCTGGCACATCTCGGCTCGTCAAAACAATCACTTGTTTTTCTAAAACGATCGTTTCATTTGTTTGCAGATTTGCTTGAAACGCTTGTTGCACTTTTAATGGTTCCGTTTCGGCTACACCTACTTTTGCAGTTGTTACGTGCTTCATTGCAGCAGTTACACTGAATTGTTCGATGCCAAAAGGATTCGGGATCGTACGAGTAGTTAGAAAACCAACCGCATCTTCAAAACCAGATTGTTGCGCTTCCCAAAACATTTCATCATAGTTACTATCCTCGTTGCGAACATCGCCATCTATTTTTGAAACAATTTGAATATCCGCTGTTCCTTTAAGCACTTCTGCAGTTACACGAACTACAGCCAGCTCTTGTTGCACAATACTTAAGAAACGTTCAAAACAAAATTTAACACTTGTATCTTCATTTTCAAGAATGAATGTCCGCGTCAACAAACCATTGCGCATATCTAATTCTAAATAAAAATCTTTCGGCTCTTGAATACCTAAATCAACGGCTTCTCCGTTCACAAAAATATCCATAGCGATAAAATTCAATGCATTGATGACTTTACCAAAATACTCAGGATAACCATTTTTCCACCAACCAACTCTGGTTTTATCTGGGTACCAAACCCCTGCTAAATAGGTGCCTTGATGATGATCTCCTGTATATTGTTCTTCAAAGTTCCCTCTCATTCCCATATAGCCGTTACCCATTGAAGTCAGTGACTCTTGTAAACGGCGTTCGTTCCGTTCTAATTGATGTGTCGCAATTTTCCATGGATCTATTTCAAATAAGTGATTCATTTTCTCTCCTCCTGTAAATGTTTCGCTTCTTACCTCCCATAATAAACGCAACCGTTTGCATTGTCAAACATTTATTCATTTCCTATTGCTTATTATTTGAAAATACTTTGCATATAATGATACTATCGTTTTATAGATAACTACACAGAAATGATTTTATTTAAGGGTTTACAAAAATAAAGAACTGCTTTATACTACAATCAACGAAAACGATTGCACAATTATTGCAAAGGAGAGAAAAAAGATGAAGAAGTTATTAAGTTTTGAGTTTTGGCAAAAGTTTGGTAAAGCATTGATGGTCGTGATTGCCGTGATGCCTGCCGCTGGGTTAATGATCAGTATTGGAAAGACGATTCCCCTAATCAACCCTGACTGGACTGCACTTGCTACAACAGGCGGTGTTATTGAAAATATTGGTTGGGGCGTTATCAGCAACTTGCATATTTTATTCGCATTAGCAATTGGTGGAAGTTGGGCGAAAGAGCGTGCTGGCGGGGCTTTCGCTGCTGGACTTTCTTTTATTTTGATCAACCGAATCACTGGTTCGATCTTTGGCGTAACTAGCGATATGTTAGCGGATGACAAAGCTTTTACTCATACGCTATTCGGCACAAAAATCATGGTAAAAGGATTCTTCACTAGTGTTTTAGAAGCGCCAGCGTTGAATATGGGTGTTTTTGTCGGGATCATTGCTGGTTTTGTCGGCGCAATGGCTTTTAATAAATATTATAATTATCGGAAATTACCCGACGCTCTTTCATTTTTCAACGGAAAACGTTTCGTGCCCTTCGTCGTGATTCTTTGGTCAACGATCGTTGCAATTCTTTTAGCTATTATTTGGCCGTATATTCAAGCTGGTATCAATAATTTTGGTCTGTGGATTGCTCAATCTCAAGATACCGCACCGATTTTAGCACCATTTTTATACGGAACACTTGAACGTTTACTACTGCCATTCGGCTTGCATCATATGCTTACGATCCCCATCAACTATACACAATTGGGCGGAACTTACGAGATTTTATCTGGTGCACAAGCTGGAACACAAGTTTTCGGACAAGATCCTTTATGGTTGGCTTGGGCAACTGATTTAGTAAACTTAAAAGGTTCTGGAGATACTTCTCAATACAATTTTGTTTTAAGCAATTGGACTCCTGCACGATTCAAAGTCGGACAAATGATCGGTGCTTCTGGTATTTTGATGGGCATGACGTTAGCGATGTATCGCAATGTTGATCCAGATAAACGAGCAAGCTACAAATCAATGTATCTTTCAGCCGCTTTAGCCGTCTTTTTAACTGGCGTTACTGAGCCTTTAGAATTCATGTTTATGTTTGCTGCTGTGCCATTATATGTGGTTTATGCAGTGATCCAAGGTGCCGCATTCGCTATGGCAGATATCGTAAACTTACGCGTCCATTCTTTTGGAAATATCGAACTATTAACTCGTACTCCGCTAGCATTAAAAGCAGGACTAGGAATGGATTTATTGAATTTCGTTTTATGTGTGATCGCATTTGGCGTCATCACTTACTTTATCGCCAACTTTATGATCAAAAAATTCAACTTCGCGACACCAGGTAGAAATGGAAATTACGATAATAACGACGCTCAAACAGATTCAGCACCAACAAACACCAAAGATACAAGCGGGATCGATCCCCAAATCATTGACATCGTTCATTTGTTAGGCGGAAAAGAAAATATCGTTGATGTAGATGCTTGTATGACCCGTTTACGAGTAAGTGTTGCCGACAAAAATAAAGTTGGAACAGAAGATTCTTGGAAAAAAGCTGGTGCAATGGGACTGATCGTAAAAGATAATGGCGTTCAAGCGGTCTATGGTCCTAAAGCTGATGTATTAAAATCAGACATTCAAGACCTATTAGATTCTGGTGTTTCCATTCCTGAACCACTACAGACAATTTCACCTGATGAATCAACAGATACAGCGGAATATCTTGGCATTTCTAAATCAATTACGCCTGTTGCTGATGGTGAAGTAATCGCCATCGACCAAGTTGATGATCCTGTGTTTTCACAAAAAATGATGGGTGATGGCTTCGCAGTTATCCCTTTAAACGAAACGATTTACGCACCGATTGACGGTACCATCAGCAGTATCTTCCCATCAAAACATGCATTAGGAATTCAAACTGATGAAGGGATCGAAGTACTGATCCACATGGGACTTGATACAGTCGAAATGAAAGAATCTGCCTTTACGATTCTCGTTTCCGAGGGACAAAAAGTAACTGCTGGCGAAACGATTGCAACGGCCGATCTAGAAAAAATCAAAGCCGCTGGTAAACAAACTACTATGATCGTGGTCTTTACAAATGGTGAAAAAATCAAGGCTTTCCATTTAGAGAACCGTGGCAAACAAGCTCCTGGAACTACGATCGGACATTTAGATATTTAACAAAATCAAATTTTGATTCAACTTCAAGCGAGGATGAGACGAAAGCAGTTCCTTCGTCCCGCCTCGTTTTTTTATCGCTAGGAGGAATAAATATGAAGGTATTAACATTGAACACCCACAGTTGGCTGGAAAGTCAGCCCTTAGAAAAACTGCATCAATTAGCGGAACAAATCATCCAAGAAGATTATGCCGTGATTGCTTTGCAAGAAGTCAATCAGCGGATTGATAGCCATCCAGTTACTACGACTCACAACTTCCACCCAACAGAAGATCAGCTGCCTGTACACGAAGATAATTTCGCTCATTTACTGGTTCACCAATTAAAAGAACTAGGCCAACACTATCATTGGAGCTGGGCGTATAATCATATTGGTTATTCCACTTACCACGAAGGAGTTGCCTTGCTCTCAAAACAGCCGATCCAGCCAGAAGCTGTCCTAATTTCAAGCGAAGATGATCCGACTGATTACCGCAGAAGAGTCTTATTGATCGGCCAAACAAAACTAGGAGCAAAACCAATCACCGCTGTCAGCGCTCATTACTCTTGGTGGTCAGAAACTGGCGGTTTCGCTCATGAATGGTCACAAACCGAGGCAGCGTTGCAAAACTCCCCTTCTCCATTTTTGATCATGGGTGATTTCAATAACCCAGCTTCAGTCGCTCAAACTGGCTATGAACTTGTTCTCGCTAGCTCATTGCAGTTGCAAGATAGCTTTTTAGCAGCAGATCAAAAAATCGGAGAACACACTGTTGAAAAAGCCATCGATGGTTGGGGAGAGAATCAGGAAAAATTGCGCATTGATTATATTTTTGCTTCACAAGAATTATCCATTTCTAGCTATCAAATAGTTTTCGATGGAAAAAGTACGCCTGTAATTAGTGATCATTTCGGTGTGTCAGCTCTATTATTGTTCAAATTATGATCGTAACCTTTGATAGCCTAATATCCTGATTGTTGTTGCTTGATTTTATTCGATCGATACTTTTAAGTTTTGATAGTTCCGTTTATATAAAAAGAGAGAATAATCAATTAAGATTACCCTCTCTTTTTCGATTAATACTAAATAATGACATCGACAGTTAATTCAAAAAATCCCCTTGAATAATTCTCCAACTATTTTTCTCTTTTTCTAAAACCCAATAATAATCTTTATAGATTGATAATGGAGATAGTGAGCCTGAAAATAATTTAGTTCTAATATCGGAATTTAGAACTATTAAATCTTTTTTATAATCATCGGAATAGTCTTTAAGAACTCTGTCGGAGATTTCTTGATCAAAAATTAAAATTACAGGTCTACCTACAGTCAAAAAATCTTTATAATCATTTTCCACTACAGCTACAGCATCTTCTATTTCTTCTTTTGAGTATTCATTTGATTTCCCTATATTTTTATCTATTGAATAAAAACAAGACGTTAAATATACCAACGGAAGTAATAGAAGTATCCATTTCACACGATTCATAGGCATTTTCCTTAATTTCAATATTTTGTGGAATCCACTAAAAATACTTTAAATAGCTCTAATAATATAAACATAATTGTCATTTAAGCTCAAAGATATACTATTCCACTTCCAATTGGTTCTATTTGTACTATGTTGGCTTATATAAATGTTTCCGTTCAGTTTATCCGTTACTACAGCATTATGCCAAGATCTACCGGTCTTTTTATTTGCATAATTCAAAACATCTCCAAGCTGGGCATTATTATTCACATCATTTCTATTTGAATATCTTCGTACACTACGCCCTTTTACTTGCCAGTATTGTCTGAACGCATCTGCATTTATCCAAGCAGCAGAATCTTTTAATCCCAGGCTAGTTCTTTTACTTGACCAGTCAATAAAACCTGGATATCCTGTTACTCCATCTTTAGCTCCTCCAGCTCTAAGTGCTTGTGAAGCGAAATTTGTACAATCTCCACCTCTACCATCATAATTATTGTATGCTGGATTTGGTCGCGTTCCAAAAGTTCTTGCATAATTAGAGACATGGTTATTTGACCAGACTCCACGAGGTGAAATTTTTGGAACACTATTTTCATGCTCAGAAGCTGTTTGTGCAGACTCTAAATTTTCTTCATCAACAATTTCTTTAACATCAGCTAATGTCATATCAGACGACTCTTCAATCGTTGAGATTTTCCCATCTTCTTCAGGAAGTGTTTCTAAATATATATATTCAGCTGCATACGCTAATATATTATCATATTCGTCCAATTTAGTTAGCTCCTGATCACTTGAACTAGTTAATTGGTCATATAGATAGTCAGAAAACTCTTTGGAATGAAGTGAGTAATCTAGCCCTCGCTCTTTTAAATGTGCCATTAAAACATCTTCAATTTCACCAAGTGTCATATCCATACTAGAATTAACTTCACTAACAACATCATCCGCATAAACTACGCTTGCTCCAAACCCGATTGAACAACAAATTACTAACCCTAAAATAAATTTTTTCATACAATAACCTTCCTCCTATTTATTATCAGTACAGTTTGTACTATAAACAATACTAAACAAATAGAAGCAGAATTGCAATATATTTTTAATTATTAGTTAAATTTAAATCATTAAAAGCAACAATAGCTTACTTTATGATTATATATCAACTTTCTTTATTTAGGTTATCAACAAAATATAAAAATATTGTTATTATTATTAGGTAGTGTATTTTTGACTTCAAATAGTGCGATTGTTTTTGCTGAAGATCTTAACCAAGAAAAAATGGGAACTGTTGAAAATTCAGTGATTAGCACTCAAAAAGTTCAATTAATAAATTTTGAAATCCCAACTGAATTTTTAGTCTCTGATACAACAGTCAGCTATGTAGATATGGTTGATGGTAAGAAAGCGGAGATTATTGACAATGCTTCAAGTAAAGTTCTTGCAACTTATTCAGAAATGATAGAGAATAGTACTGTTAACACAAGAACGACCGGACAAGTATGGACTAGTCATATCCAGTCTACGTACAATCTGCGACCAGCAACAATTAATGTTTATGCAGAAGTTGTGCTTCGTGGGGATAGTAATTGGCGGCAAATTGAGAACGTTAATAGAATTTGGCAGACAGAGGGAAAAAGCGGAGCTTATGAATTAAAAGATACGTATCAATCTGTTAGCTCGCCTTCAACATTTCCAAGTACATGGATGTTGGTAAATATAACTGGTCAAGTGTATACTGAAAGTTCATGGAGCGCGAGCGCAGGCTTCTCATTTAGCCTTTTGGAATCAGCTGGTTTCGATATGTCTGGTTCAAATTCAGGGAAGTGGTTTGCACGGAAAAATTATAATTCACAAGTTTTATTTCGTGTTATGAATTAATGTTCATCGGCTAAAATAATTTGAAGGATGTGATCAAAATAAAAAAAAGATTTTTACTTATTTCTTTGATACTTGGTTTATTATTTTTTGGAAGAATAGCATATGCTAGTGGGAAAGATAAGGCTGCTAAATCTGATACGAATACAGATATGAATATTAATGAGGTGATTGAACTTGCCAATTTCGAAATTCCAACAACTTTTGCTTCAAACAAAATAAATGTAAAATATGAAGACATAGAAGGTGGACTGAAGGCGGTTGTTACTGATAAGAAGTCGAAAAAAATACTTGCTAGTTATTCAGAAGGAATATCAGAAGAAGACAAGCAAGGGGATGATAAAAGATGGAGAAGTCATTTAGTGATTTCTTCTGAGATAAATCCAGTAACTATAACAGTTTATACTGAACTAATAGTATCTCAGAAACAAGGATTAAAACCCAAAATTGAAAGTATTCCCTACGTTTATCAAGCAGAAAGTAATATTACAGATTTTGAAATTAAGCATCCTCATGAGTCAGTAAGAAACTCACAAGATTTACCTACTGATAATGTCATATTAAATATAACTGGCCAAATATACAGCACAAGTGATATGAATAGAAAGAGCTACGTAACATATAATGATTTTAAGGCAGCTGGATTTGATATGAATGGGTCAGAGAAAAAAGAGTGGTTTGCTCGGAAAGACTACAATTCTCAAGTAACATTCAAGTTGAAGACAAAATAATTGAGTCATGAGTAGTATTAAAAAAGTAGAAGCAAATGTATTTGATCCACAAATGATTACAAGTACATATCCTTTGTACTTGGTAGTGACTTTTTCCTATGTAACAAATTTTGAATGGATCTAAATTGCATGATTTAGCAATAGAAGTTGATTATTCAACTTCTTTTTTGTTGCATTGAAAACATAGTTAGAAATTGTATCATGATGAAAATCATGCTGGTTTTTCGTTAGGGAAAAGTTCAATAGGGTATAGGCAATTGAACAGATTTTGAATGTTATTATGGCAATGATTACGAGTGCTCAACAGAGTTGTTCAAATAAATAAATCAATGAGACAAAGAATCAATCCAATACTGTTTGAATTTCAGACGTTAACAAAAGAAAACTAACGATTTACTAATTTGATTCTTAAAAAGAAAGGTTCTTTCTAAAGAGCTTTTCTTTTTATCGCTGACTCTACCAAAAACAGTCTTTTTTTGAAGTCCAAAAATTATCGATTCAACAACTCATTTTTTGAAGTCAATAAAACTATGCCAACAATCAAAAGACAAAATTCATCATCCAAAAAGCTGCTACTAAAATAACCACTAAGGAAATGGAAACGCTAAATACGATGAATATTAATTCTTTCCCTCAAGCATTCCTTAACCTTCTTTCCGATGGATAATGATAAACTAGCTATAAGACAGATTGATCATGATAATTTTAAGAAAGTAGGAGGAGAAGATGCAGATAACTATTTTCGGTGGTAGTGGCTTTATCGGACAAAAACTATCAGAAGAACTAATCAACCTAGGACATAACGTAACGTGTATTTCCCGCCGCGGAAAACCAAGCGAGTTAACAACTTCTTGGTCACAAAAAGTACACTGGTTGCGTTCTGATGTTTTAACAGACGATCATTGGCATTCAGCTGTTCAGAAAGCCGATTGGGTCATTGATGCAATCGGGATTCTTAAAGAAAATCCTTCTAAAAATATCACTTATGAGCGTTTTATTCTAGAACCTGTCCGAATCATTTTAGCGTATTTAAACACACAGGAAACTCCAGCTAAGTTTTTGTTCCTATCAGCTAACAGCGCGCCATTCCCTTTAAGAAAGTATATGGATGCCAAACTTCAAGCTGAACAACTGATCAAAGAGCAAGCCGAGCAAAGTGTCATTATTTACCCTAGTTTAGTTGTGGATAAAAAACGTTTTTCTTCTGTTATCAGCGCGTTTTTCATCAACTTACTGAAAAAAATCCCCGGACTCAGAAAAATCGTCCAAGGATATGATCCTATTTCCAGAGAAGTATTAGCTCACGAAATCGCCAATGTGATTGAAGGCAAACCCTCTCCTTACACTCACAGACGAACATAAAAAAAGCATTTCCAACACGGAAATGCTTTTTCAAACGTTACCCTTTCACAGAACCACTCGTAATTCCTTCTACATAATACTTCTGCATAAAGATAAACAACAGTGTAATCGGCACCGCAATCAGCACACAACCTGCTGTAAATGCCATAAAATACTGATCGATCTTATCTTTCGTCTGCATCGTGAACAAACCGATCGCAACCGTATATTTATTGACATTATCACCTAAAATAATTTTTGCAAAAATGAAATCCATCCACGGTGCCATAAACGCCATCAAAGCTGTGTAAACAATGATTGGTTTACTTAAAGGTAAAGTAATTTTCGTGAAAATTTCAAACTTACTAGCCCCATCTATCATTGCTGATTCATCCAATGCCATCGGGATTGTATCAAAGAAGCCTTTCGCAATATAAAATCCCAAAGCCGCTCCAGATGAATAAACTAAAATCAAGGCTAACAAACTCCCCGTCAAATTCATCGCTTTTAAAATATAATAAACAGCGATCATACTCATAAATCCAGGGAACATATTCAGTACTAGAGCCAATTTTAAAAATGGTTTTCTCGCTCTAAAGCGTAAACGACTCAATGAATACGCCATCGCAATCGTGATCAACGTCGATAAAATACAACTACAAACCGCTACAAACAACGTATTTAAAAACCACTGTACAAACGGATAGGTCGTACTAGTCAACAACATTTTATAATTCTCAAAAGTAAATTGCTTCGGAATAAAGTACGTCACAAAAGCACCGCCTTCACTCCTAAAACTAGTTAAAACAATCCAGACAATCGGGAAGATCCACACGATCGACAAAATCGTCAACAACGTATAGTGAATAATTAACGTATTTCTTTTCTTCGATTTCATATTCCTTTTTACGCCCCTTCCGTTTTAAATGAACTGCTTCGTGTATAGGCAAACAATGAGAACACTGCTGAAAGAACGAAAATAATGATCCCAATTACCGATGCAAGATTATAATCCGCCGCGTTCACTGTCAATTTATACAACCACGTTACCAACAAATCTGTCTCACCAGCAGAATGATAATTACTATTTGCTGGTTGTCCGCCAGTCAGCAAGAAAATCACATTGAAATTATTGATATTTCCAATAAATTGTTGGATCAAGCTCGGCGCCATAACAAACAGAATCTGAGGGAAGGTAATATTCCTAAACACTTGAAATTTATTAGCACCATCCATTTCAGCTGCCTCGATTTGATCTGTTGGTAGATTGGTAATAATCCCTGTCGCAACTAACATCGTAACTGGAATCCCAACCCACATATTCACAAAGATCACTGTGATTTTCGCCAACAAACCATCTGTTAAAAACGGAATTGGTTGATTGATCAGTCCCCAATTTTGCAAAAGCGCATTGACTGGTCCAGATCCATTAAACAAATTCGCCATCAATAGCAAACTAACAAATTGCGGAACAGCCATCGTAATCACAAAAATCGTCCGCCAAACTTTTTTTCCTTTCACTCCTTTAGCATTGATCAATAAAGCTAATAAAATCCCAAAGAAAAACGTCGTAGCTGTCGCTAATACTGCCCAAATCAACGTCCAAGTAAGTACTGGGAAAAAGGTTCCTGCAATATCACCGGTGATCACATTACTAAAATTAGCAAAACCCACCCAATGAAATAAATTTTTAGGCGGTAAATGATTATGATCATAGCTAGTGAAAGCAATAGAAATCATGTAAAGCAACGGTAAGATCGTAAATGCCAGCACGCCTAATAACGGAATACTCATTAAAGTAATATAGAATTTTTCATTCAATAAACTATTTAAATCCTCTTTTAATTTCGGTAATGGTCGTCCTTCTTGTTTTAAAACAAAAATTTTACGCGCACTTCTTAGATTTACGATATACAGAAAAATAAAAAGCACAATAAGAATAATTGCGGCAATCCCAAATAATAATAACAACATCGAATTATCCCCAGGTTGTTGCACCTCGATCCCTAAGGACTCATCCATGATCCAACCTTGAGATTTTGTTCCCAATGTTTGCAGCATTGATAATGCATGGATCCCATTAACGACTAACCATACCAAAAATCCTATCTGTAACGCTAAAAATGCCAAACCTTTGACGATTTGTCCATTCATGATATTGGCTGATCCCATAAAGAGATAAGATAGTTTGGTAGGTGTATCACCTTTTTTAAATAGCTCTCTAAATGTAATCTGCCCATCTGCTTTCGGCTTTACCTTCATAGCTTTTCACTTCCTGTTCTTCTTTGAAATCAAGAGGCCTGAGAGATACGACCAAAACTCTTTGAGTTTCAGCCCCACCACTCAGCCTCTCTTTTTTACTATCGTTCTAATCGGTTATTTGTCTGATTTACTAGTATCTTGAACTAATTTGTCCAATTTTGGCAAATATTGATCTTCAGCGATTTTTCCATTATAGGTATCATTGATCACGGCATCTGCTGGTCCCCAGAAAGAAACCATCGCTGGAAGCTTCGGCATTACCACAGAATGATCTGCATCACTCATCGTCATTACCGCTTCTGCTACATTATCAGACTTCACTTTTTCATCAGCTTGAGCCTCTTTGTTCGCAGGAACTGTGCCGTTTTTCTCAAAAACAGTCAATTGATTTTCTTTGCTTGTTAAGAAATCAGCTAAAGCCATTGCTGCAACTGGACTTTTCGTCGATGCGTTAACACCAAACAATTTCACACCTAAGAAGGCTTTTTGTTGCACTTCTCCGCTGCCTAAATCAACTGTTGGATATGGTGCAACTGCAAACTTATCACCTAACGCTTTTTCCACATCTAGTTTAGACCAAGGACCAGATAAGAACGCATCGATTTTGCCGTTTCCTAAATTAGAAAGTGCATCCGCATTTGATTGAATAACGCCAGAGTTATCTTTTTGTGCACGAATCCATTTCAATACTTGAACTCCTTTATCGTTATTGAAATTAGTTCCTTTGATATCTTCACCTGTTTTTCCGTATAATTCATCGCCGTTTGACATAAACAATGGTGTAAAGATATAGTTCGCTCCAGCTTCACCAAAATTGGCGCCTAATTTGCCTTTAGCTGTCAATGTTTCCCAGCTCTTCACATCATTTTCAGCTAATTTTTCTTTGTTGTAATACAAAATTTGTGATTCAACGCCGTATGGATAGCCGTAAAGTTTGCCATCGTATGTCGCTGCTTCAACTGCACTTTCTGTGCTATTTTCTTTAACGCTATCTTCATATTTGGTATTGGCATAAATAATGCCTGCATCCACCATTTGACCTAGTTGATCATGAGGCATCATGAACACATCTGCTGCTGCACTAGGATCTTTTTTAATATTTTCCTGAGCTGTTGCAGATTCACTTGGTTTGATGGTAACTTTCCAATCTTTATGTTCTTTTTCAAATTCTTCTACTAATGGTTTATATGTGTCGACAAACGCTACGTCTACCCATAATTTTATAGAAGCGTTTTCATTTTCAGCAGAAGTTTTCTTTTCCGACGAGCCTCCGCCACAAGCTGCAAGTAAAAACGCTGCCGCTGTCATTGTTACCCCTAATGTCAAAAGCTTTTTCGTGTTTCTTTTCATCTTTTGTTCCTCCTAGGAATTTTTTGCTGTTCTATTCTCCTACATTGTGCAATCGTTTGCGTAATATGTCAAGTGAAACCTGTATAAATTATAAAAATATTTTTTCGATACCGATTAAAAAGCTAGTAACAGCCACTTTTATTAAGTATTCCCTTTTAAAAATCGCCTCAAAAATAGCTTTTCAATCAAAATAAACAGACCAAATAACTTTTTAAAGCGATTTTCCCCTTATTTATCAAGCAAACGACCAACTAGACAAAACAAAATGCAATCGATTGCGAAAAATACATTGAAAACGTTTTTCTTATGTGTCATAATATGGGTGGTTTTTAGAATATATAACGTAAAAAGAAGACAGAATTGATTACAGGAGGAACTATTTAAATGAACACTGCAGCCATCCACCATCAACCCGAAAGCGAATTCGCTTATTTATACACAGCAGACAAGATGCATATCCGTTTACGAACCGGCAGAGGCGATATTCAACAGGCCGCACTAATCAACGGCGATCCGTACCAACTTGAACATAGCGAATGGTTCAAATCAACTATCCCTATGGAAAAATATCTATCCACAGCTACTCACGACTATTGGATAGTAGAAACAAGCGCTCCACACAGACGTTTAAGTTACGCATTTAAAATAGAGGGTATGGATGGAACAGTGCTATTTTATGGTGATCACGGTTTTTTCCCTTATCAAGAATCTACTTTAAAAGCAGCAAGTAATTATTTCAAATTACCTTATTTCCATGAAGCGGACCGTTTCAAAGCGCCGCAATGGGTGAAAGAAACAGTTTGGTATCAAATTTTCCCTGAACGCTTTGCAAATGGCGATACGACAAATGACCCTACAGGTACTCTACCTTGGGGCAGCAAAGAACATCCTGGACGAGATGACTTTTTCGGCGGCGATTTACAAGGCGTTTTAGATCATTTAGATCATCTTGTTGATTTAGGTATCAATGGTATTTATTTCTGCCCAATTTTTCAAGCTGCCAGCAATCATAAATATGACACGATCGATTATTTCGAGATAGATTCGGCTTTTGGTGATAAAAAACTCTTTAAACAATTAGTTGACGAATGTCATAAAAGAGGCATCCGCGTGATGTTAGATGCTGTTTTCAATCATATGGGCGATTTTTCACCACAATGGCAAGATGTTATAAAAAACGGTGAAGCTTCACCCTACGCAAAATGGTTTCATATCCATAAATTCCCAGTTACTTATACAGAAACGGCGAATTTTGAATTTTCGGATGATATTACTTATGATACATTTGCCTTTACACCTCATATGCCTAAATTAAATACAGCCAATAAAGAAGTTCAGGATTATTTATTAGACATTGCTCGTTATTGGATCGATGAATTCGATATTGACGCTTGGCGTTTAGATGTAGCCAACGAAGTGGACCATCGTTTCTGGCGTAAATTCCATGATGTTTGTACAGAAGCTAAACCAGATATTTATATTCTAGGAGAAATCTGGCACTCTTCTCAACGCTGGCTGCAAGGTGATGAATTTCACGGGGTCATGAATTACGCCTTTACTGATGCGATACTTTCCTATTTTGTTTACCAAACGATTCCATTAAGTAAGATGGTCTCTGAATTAAATCATCAATTAATGCTCTACCGTGAACAAACCAATCAAATCATGTTCAACGTGCTGGATTCTCACGACACACCGCGTTTATTGACGATCGCTAACAATAATAAAGAGTTAATGAAACAAGTCTTAGCCTTTACCTACTTACAAAAAGGGGTTCCTTGCCTTTATTACGGAGATGAATACGCCATGGACGGCGAAGGCGATCCAGATTGCCGCAAGTGTATGGTTTGGGAAACAGAAAAACAAGATCAGGAGATGTATGAGTTTGTCAAAACCTTGATCGCCTTTAGAAAAAAACACCAAACACTATTATCAGAAGGAAAATTACGCTGGCACGAAGTAGACGATCAAACTGGTTTGATTGATTTCGCCTATGAATACGAAGGTCAAATGATCCGCAGCATTTTCAACACAGGACAATTCCCTGTATATATCGAAAAAGATCATGTTTTATTTTCTACTCGAGTACAAACATTAGACGAAAAAGCAATTGAACTTGCGCCTTATGGTTTTGCTGTATCGATAGACACGATAGAAAGGATTGAAAAGAATGACAACAAACACGCAGTGGTGGCAAGAAGCCGTCGTTTATCAAGTTTATCCACGGAGCTTTCAAGATAGTAACGGTGACGGTATTGGGGATTTAAACGGTATCATTCAGCGATTAGATTATTTAAAAAAATTAGGAATCAGCGCCATTTGGCTCAGCCCGGTTTACCGTTCTCCAAATGATGATAACGGGTATGATATCAGCGATTACGAACAGATCATGGCAGAATTCGGTACAATGGATGATATGGATCGACTAATCCAAGAAGCCCAACAGCGAGAAATAAAAATCATTATGGATCTAGTGGTCAACCATACCAGCGATGAACATCCTTGGTTCATCGAATCACGCGCCTCTAAAGAAAACCCTTATCGTGATTTTTACGTGTGGCGTGAAGGTGTCAACGGGCAAGCGCCAAACGATTTAGAATCAACTTTTCTAGGTTCTGCTTGGGAATTAGATGAACCAACTGGCGACTATTATTTGCATTTATTCAGCCAAAAACAGCCTGATTTAAACTGGGAAAATCCTTCTGTCCGACAAGCTATCTACGATATGATGAACTTTTGGATCGATAAAGGAATCGGCGGATTCCGAATGGATGTCATTGACCTTGTTGGTAAACTACCCGACCAAAAAATTACCGGAAACGGTCCAAAACTCCATGAGTATTTACAAGAAATGAATGCTCAAACGTTCGGCGGCAAAGACTTGTTAACAGTCGGGGAAACTTGGGGCGCTACACCTGAAATTGCCAAATTATACTCTGATCCACAAAGAAATGAACTATCTATGGTATTCCAATTCGAGCATGTTGCTTTAGATGAAGAACCTGGAAAAAGCAAATGGGATCTGCGGCCCTTACAAATTTCAGAGCTAAAAAACGTCTTTTCAAAATGGCAGACAGAGCTTGGCAACCAAGGCTGGAACTCACTGTTTTGGAATAATCATGATCTGCCTCGCATCGTCTCACGCTGGGGAAATGATGGCAGCTACCGTATACAAAGTGCTAAAATGCTGGCAATTTTACTTCACATGCTAAAAGGGACACCCTACATTTACCAAGGGGAAGAAATCGGCATGACTAATCGTGTGATTCAAGATATCTCTGAAGTGGAAGATATCGAAAGCAAGAATATGTATGCCGATCGGATCGAAAAAGGCTACAGCAAAGCTGACATCCTAACATCAATCAACACTAAAGGACGAGACAATGCCCGCACGCCAATGCAATGGAACAATACAACAAATGCTGGCTTTACAACGAACACACCTTGGCTCGCTGTAAACAAAAACTATCAAGAAATCAACGTTGAACAAGCACTAGCCGATCCTAATTCTATCTTTTATACGTATCAAAAACTGATTGAACTTCGCAAAAACCATCCCTTGATTATTTGGGGCAGTTTCGAATTAGTAACAGATACCGCAGAAGAAGTTTTTGCTTACTATCGTCATTATCAAGGCGAAAGCTGGCTGATCGTTTGTAATTTTTCAGACCAAACACAGCCATTTTCATTAGATAAAACGATAACTGAAACGATTATCGCAAATACAGAAAAAGAGTACCACCAACTTTCAGATAGAACCTTGGCGCCTTACGAAGCCTTTGTAGTCAAGCTCTCTAATATCTCAGAGTAGTTTTTTAGAAAAAAGATAAAAATCGGAGGAAATAAACATGCCTGATTTAGCCGTTCAAACCAAACAAATGAACAACACAGAACAAAATAGTTGGTGGAAAAATGCTGTTGGCTATCAAATCTACCCACGTAGTTTTAAAGATAGCAATCATGACGGCATCGGTGATTTAAACGGCATCCGCCAAAAACTACCTTATTTAAAAGAGTTGGGTATTGATTTTATTTGGATCAACCCGATCTACACATCACCAAATGTCGATAACGGCTATGATATTTCTGATTATCAAGCGATCCACGAAGATTTCGGTACAATGGATGATTTTCAAGACTTGCTTAAAGAAGCCCATGAACTTGGCTTAAAAATCATTATGGACCTGGTTATCAACCATACAAGCGACCAACATCCTTGGTTTTTAGAATCAAAAAAATCTCTAGATAATCCCTATCGCGACTACTATCATTGGGCAGACGCAACAAAAGAACAGCTACCAAATAACTGGCAATCCTTTTTTGGCGGCTCCACTTGGACTTACGATGAAAAAACAAAACAAGCCTACTTTCACGTTTTCGCGAAAGAACAACCAGATCTTAACTGGAAAAATCCTCATGTTCGCCATGAAATTTACCAAATGATTCGTTGGTGGTTGGATCTTGGTATTGACGGTTTTCGAATTGATGCCATCAGCCACATTCAAAAAGAACCGTGGGATTTCCAGATTACCGATAATCAATGGGCGCCATTTATGAATGTGACTGGTATCGAATCTTATTTAAAAGAGCTAAAAGCCATTTTCAACGAGTATAACGTGATGACCGTGGGAGAAGCTAGCGGTGTGCCTCATCAAGAAGCGGGTGATTGGACAGGCGACAACGGTTATTTCAACATGATTTTTGAATTAGAACACTGCGAACGGATTGGTGAAATTGGCAAACAAAAAGGGTCCATTCCTCACTTGAAACATTCCTTGAATCAGTGGCAAACGAGTTTGTCTGATAATGGATGGAACGCGTTATATTTAGAAAACCACGATACTCCTCGCAGCGTTTCTGTATATGGAGATGATTCTCCTGAGGCGGCTAAGGCTTTAGCTACCGTCCTACTTTTGCTAAAAGGAACACCATTCATTTACCAAGGACAAGAAGTCGGGATGACCAATTATCCTTTTCGCTCAATCGATGAAATCAATGCAGCTGACACGATTCATTTTTACCAAACACTGTTAACTCAAGGAAAAATGACTGCAGAAGCTTTGGCCATTGCGGTGAACTGGTCCAGAGATCACAGCCGCACTCCATTTCAGTGGGAAGATGCTTTACATGGAGGTTTTTCCACAACTGAACCTTGGCTGAAGGTCAACGAAAACTATCGCATGATCAACGCAGCACAAAAAGATCTTGAAAGCAGCAGCATTTTCCATCACTATCAAGCCTTGATTCGTTTGAGAAAACAAAATGATGCTCTTATTAATGGTAAATTCCAGTTGCTTTTTCCAGAGCATCCAACGATTTTTAGTTACACACGTACCACCGAAACAGAAAGTTGGTTGATTTTGGTTCAACTAGATCGAGAAAAAACAACGATTTCATTCCCAGATTCTTGGAATCATTCAGACTGGGAAGAAGTTTTGACTACAGTAAGTAAAAAATCGGTAAAACAACATATGATACTTTCTGATTACGAAGCACATGTTTATCGGAAAGTAACACGTTAAACAAATAAAAAAGCACGCAAGAGAAAAAATTATCTTCTCTTACGTGTTTTTCCATCCTATTCAACAAAATAACGCAATACGGTTTTCATTTTTTCAGGCGCTACTTTTCTAGGATCAGAAAGATAAATTTCTTTATGTGCAAATGTGGTTCGTACCAACTCATGTTCTTCACAGTATTGTTTCATCACTTCAAAGGTCTTAAACTCATCATCATAAGAACCTACATGCAGCATTTGTACACATTTTCCATCTTCAATCGTTTCGAATTTCACGTTTGGATTATTCGGGTTGGGTTTTGTTTGCGTAATTTTTTCTAAATTACTTAACGCCAACTCTTCTGTCACAAAATCAGGCTGACGGATCATGATTTTATAGACTAAATCATCCTTGTTAAACTCCCTGCCAGCTGCTATCGCTTCCTCCGACAAAGTCCAAATTCCCTCTAAAGGATATACCGTGTACTCAAAATACCCTTCTGGCGTGATCCCTTTTTTAGGCATCATCCGAATTCCATAAGACATTGCATATAAAGCAGCGGTTTCTTCTCCAAACTGCGCTCTGTTAGGATCACCTGCTCCTGATATTGTATAAAATTTCTGCTTAGGCACAGTGATTTCCATCGGTTTTGCTTTTGGCAAATAAAGTTCTTTTTCTTGTTTCCGCCACTCAAATTTCATTTTTTCCTCCTCAGTCCATTAAAATCTTTGTTAATATCTTACCTTACCTACTTATCTATAGCAAAAAAAATACGCCATTCTTATTGCTTCTCTCTTGACCTTGGATCTATATCCAATGTTACACTTGCTCTACAAGGAGGGGTATTCAATGAATATAACCGCATTCGCTCAGCAATTCAATCTGTCTACTGACGCAGTTCGCTTTTACGAAAAGTCCGGTTTACTTCGACCTAAACGACAGACAAATGGCTATCGCACCTATACAGAAACAGATCAGCAGGATTTAAAAATCATCTTAGCGTTAAAAGAATTGGATTTTTCAATCAAAGAAATCAACTATTTACTCGAATTAAAAAGACAACCGATTTCCATTCAATGCAATAACGATTCTACTGAATTTTTAACCAATAAAATCGACTATATCAAACAAAGAATTACTTTTTTTGAAACAGCCTATCATTTATTACTTAAACTTAAGGCAACAATTGAAAATAATAACTACGCAGAAAATCAAGCTGAATTATTCGCTTTGATCGACCAGCTCTCTTACTACGGACTATAGGAGGACACATACATGAAAAACAAAACAATTTTACAACTAGAAAACGGCGCACTCTTTCTTTTAGCACTGACACTTTTTATCTATTTTGGTTTTCCAATTTTATTTTTCTTTGTCTTTCTTTTATTGCCCGACATCTCAATGATTGGTTACTTAAAAAATCCAGCTCTAGGCGCAAATATATACAATCTAGCACATAATCTAGTTTTTCCAGTCCTGTTGATTTTCACTTATCTTTTTACTCACACAACACTTTTATTACCAATTGCCATCGTTTGGTCAGCACATATTTTTATGGATCGAACATTAGGATATGGATTGAAATACCCTGACGCGTTTAAACATACACATATTCAAAATATTTAAGGTCTAAAACACAAAGAACAGCCCGACAAGATTATTTCATCTCGCCGGGCTATTCTTTTTGCTCTATGTCGTAGTTCTTGTTTCCTATTATGTTATACAGGTATTAGTTATTATAAAGCTTCCCAAACTGGTGAAGTTCCTGGTTGGTTCCCTTGTGTCCACCATTTTGCTTTATATGTTTGTCCTTGGAAAGTCACTGTGTTTCCGCCGCTATATGCTTTGTTTGATTCCCAGTTAACTGATTTATTTGTAAGAAGTTTCCAAACGTCAGTTTGATCTGGACGGTCACCTCTTGTCCACCATCTCGCTTCATACTCTAAACCATCAAAGATAACTTTATCTCCATAGTTGTAAATTTTGTCAGCATCCCATGTAGTTTGACCACTTAGTGCTTCTTTTGTTTTCACAGAAAATACTGCACTTGCATCTGATACATTTCCGCCAAGACTGATTGCTTTTACTGTGTAATTATATGTTGTATTAGCTTTTAAACCAGTATCTTTAAAACTTGTTTTTTCTGTTGTTGCAACTTTTTTACCATCACGGTAAACTTCATAGTTTTTAACACCTAAGAAATGAGTTGATTTTGTCCACATTAAATCTACTGTGTTTTCAGTTGTTCCCATTGAATGAACATTTGTTGGCGCTGTTGGTTTTTGGTTGTCTTCTACAGCTGATGATTGTGTTGTTGCTTTTACTGCTGCACTCTTTTCAGAGATTTTACCGTTTGTTCCAACTGCTTCTACTTGGTAAGAATATGTTGTATTCTCAGCTAAGTTAGCATCATTGAATTGTGTGCCGCCGATTGTAGCAACTTTTTTGCCGTCACGATAAACATTGTATTCTTTTGCATTAGCAACTTTATCCCAAGTTAATTTAAGAGAAGAAGTCGTTACTTCTGCTGTTTTTACATTCGTTGGCTTAGCTGGCGCTACCTCAACAGGAGGAGTGGTTTCGCCACTACCATTTACATTTACATCGATAACGT
This sequence comes from Enterococcus sp. DIV0212c, assembly GCF_017377505.1. Taxonomy (GTDB): domain Bacteria; phylum Bacillota; class Bacilli; order Lactobacillales; family Enterococcaceae; genus Enterococcus_L; species Enterococcus_L ikei. The sequence goes on from NZ_JAFREN010000006.1 coordinate 75,776, forward strand.
TATAAAAGGCATTTGCCGTATCTGCAACATCCCAAACAGCTAAGATTACATGGTAACCTAAACGATTTTCTGGAACAACGATTTGATGTGATTTATTGTTTGAAGCAGCTGAACCATCATGTTTTACCTCGCCAAGAAAATCAAAATCTGCTCTTGCTAATGGTTTTTCAGGATTCCAACCAACTTTTGTCATGTAATAGTGCCATTTAGTTGTGCTGTGAGGGGCTGTATAGTGCCATGTAAACGTATTTAACCCACTTTTGATATCTTGCTTTGTCCAGCGGTTTGCGCCAGTGCTATCCATTACGAAATCAGTAATTTGTCCTTTACCGCCTTGAGCAGAAGCAATACGTCCGTCTGCTGGTCCTGCTTGTGGAAAACCTTTGTCAAATTCTAGAGATTGCGGATTCGTGATAACCATTCCGTATTTCTCCATTGCAGGTCCCCAACCAATTGCATTTTTATCTAATGAACCTTGATAACCACGTGCTGCTGGTTTCTCTACATATCCATGGGCATTTGCTTCATCTGCATTTAACAGACCTGTTCCGCCTAAAATAATTGTTGACATCAATGCTAATCCTAATAACTTTTTCTTCATAATCTTCCTCCATTCAATAATTCACCTTTAAGTCCCGCTGGCTTAACTACAGTTTAAACGTCATGTAAGAAAAAAAAAGGTCATTTCTAGCCATTTAAAAGTCATAGTTGACCTAATTCAATCCTCATGAAAAAAATGAAATAAATTTCAAACAATTTTATATAAACATTACATATGTTATACCAAAAAATAACCATAATAGGTCATATTTTTCTACTAAAAAGAAAATTATGACCTATATAATTTAAATTATTTTAAAAAGACATATGTTATTATCTGTTGACGTATAGACAAAACGAATCATTTCAAGTTAAAATAAGTAATAGTTTGAAATTTAGTTCATTATTATGTGAACAAATATAAAAATAACATATAAAAAAAGAAAGTGTTGATATTATGAAAGAAATTCTGTCCTCTCGATCCAGACGTCAATTAGAGCTAATGGAACTTTTAGCTGATAATGATTGGGTCACCTTTGCAGTGGCATCGGAAGCTTTAAATGTTCCAGTAAAAACATTAAAATCAGATATCATTGAGTTAGAAGCATTACTTGTTCCAGCAACTATTGAGACGTCAAAAAAATATGGTATTCGCTTAGCAACAAATTTCGGTTTTTGCAAAACAAGTATTTATCAAAAATTCTTAAAGAACAGTGTTGAATTTCAGCTAATCGAAAAAATATTCTTACATAACTTTTCCACAATCATTGATTTGGCCGACGATCTTTATACCAGTGTTTCAACAATCAAAAGAATCGTTTTGCGTGTGAATCAACATCTTCAAGTCGAAGGTTTCATCATTAACTTGAAGAAAATGCAGCTAGTTGGCGACCCACAAAGCATCTGTAATTTTATGCAACATTATTTTTATGAGAAATATGGTGTAGCTGAAAGTCTTCTAACCCCAGCTCAATTGATTAGTTTAGATCAACTTGGTCTTCAAATAGTGAAGCAAGCAGAACCCAATAAACCATCATACAACCTAGATTTTTCTCTGTTGAACCGTCTGCGTTTTTACACATATACTGTCATTAATCTATTAAAACACAATGGTGAGAACCAATTGCATGATATCCCTGAAAAAGAATTTCCGATTCTTAATGATACTTATGCTTGTGATGAATTTTACTGTCAATTTCAATTACCGTTATCTTCAGCTAATTTAGATGCTTTCTTCTATTTATTTTTTAGTGATCAGTATGTTGATTCAATTGACACAGTACATAAAATGATTGAAATCGACCGAAACGCTTATTTAAAATATCAAAAAATCGAAAGTTTACTACACGAAATTGAAAAAAAGATGGATTGTAAATGTAATCATTTTGATGATATTTTTATGCGCCTCTATAATTTAGATTGTCAAATCCACGGTCGGACATATATCCTTCATGATAAAAATAAGGAGTTTCTTTTAGGCGTCAAAAATCTCTATGGTCATTTCCCAATGGAATTGATTCATTCTTTACAAGCTATTTTTTATTCAAATCCTTATAAGGAATATATGATTTATGAAGCTATTTCCATTTTATTTACCCGTTGGCCAAACTTGCTTGATCGTTTAGAATATTCAACGCCAACTATGAAAGCCTGCCTTTTATTCAATTCGGGATTAGAATACATGGATATGCTTTCTGAGCGAATCACTTATTATTTGCGTGGGCGCTTCTCTTGTACACCATTGCATGTTACTTCATTAGAAGATCTAGAAAAAGCTGCTGCTGAATATGATTGCATCATTACCAATATTCCTGAAATTTATATCAATAATATTCCAATCATCATTATTCCACTGATTCCTGATGCAAAAAGTTTCGATAAGTTGATGTTGGTTTATGAAGATCATTTTGATAAAAAATAATACAAACAAAGAG
>NZ_JAFREN010000007.1 GCF_017377505.1 Enterococcus sp. DIV0212c
ACTTTTGTTCTATCCTTTTTAATGATTATGGAAATAAATTATGCTTTGTTAGCAGAACCGAACCATTCGATACGTTGTTCAACTAATTCAGTAACAGCTTTTGTTCCTGGTGCTAATAATTTACGAGGGTCAAAGCCTTTACCTTCAAGATCTTTGCCTTCTTCGATATATTTACGTGTTGCAGCTGCAAATACTTCTTGACATTCAGTATTAACGTTGATTTTAGAAACACCCATAGAGATTGCTTTTTGAACTTGCTCTAAAGGAATACCTGATCCACCGTGTAATACTAATGGAATGTCACCAACAGCGTCAGCGATTTCTTGTAAGTGGTCAAATGCTAAACCAGTCCAGTTATCTGGGTATGAACCGTGGATGTTACCGATTCCGCAAGCTAGGTAATCAATACCAGTTGCTACCATTTGTACACATTCTTGAACGTCAGCTAATTCGCCAGAACCGATGATTCCGTCTTCTTCGCCGCCGATTGAACCAACTTCACATTCTACAGAAACGCCTTTAGCGTGTGCTTTTGCAACAACGTCTTTCGCTTTTTCGATATTTTCTTCAAATGGTAAATGAGAACCATCAAACATTACTGAAGTGTAGCCGATTTCGATACATTCTAATGCATCTTCATATTCACCATGATCTAAGTGAAGAGCTACAGGTACAGTAATACCCATTGAATCGATCAAGTCTTTCACTAAATCGTAACATACTTGGTATCCGCCCATGTATTTAGCAGCACCCATAGAAGTTTGGATAAGTACTGGTGCTTGTTTTGCTTCAGCACCTGCAAGGATTGCTTTTGTCCATTCTAGGTTGTTTGTGTTGAATCCGCCAACACCGTAGCCGCTTTTACGAGCTGCTTTAAGAAATTCTGTTCCTGATACTAATGGCATAATAAAATTCCTCCTAAGTTTTAAAAAAACTTTATTTGTTAAGGGTATCCCTTAACCAACAGTTATATTTTAGCAGACTTTTTAGTACTTTTCTACTAAAATTAACTTTTTCAGAAAACTTTTGTCCAGACTTTCACAAAACTAAAGACACTTCCGGCTTTTTGTCTAAAAAAAAGAGTGAACGGCTATTGAATAATGCCTTCACTCTGTTAAACCTCATTATGAAATTTGTTAGTCGAAGTCAAAATCACACAAAATTATAAAACACATATTCTTTGTACTTACTTCTATTTATTTGTCTACTTCCAGATAATAGGGATTTCTGCGTAACCATTATAAGAAAAGTTACCTTTCTTGATTTCCCATCTAAAATTAAGAAATTCTTCACCTTCATCCCCTTCTTCTTCATTAGGATTTTCAATGTCCGTCCATTTTAGAACTCCATCCTCCACACTTACATCGTAATACTGAATTTCTGCTCCTTCGAATTGTTTAGATAGAATGATTGGATCGATCATTTGATAATTAGTCATACCCTTCTTCAAAACAATTGTTTGCATCTTACCTCTTGTCGCTATCCGTACATTTTCAAGATTTGGCATGTTGTTCAACGCTGAAATATCAAGTAACGCCAAATTATTAGTAAGTCCACTACCTTTCTCTCCCATAACGTTTCGACTAGCATAAAGTTGTATATTGATCTTTTTAACTTTAGTTAATTTAGAAAAATCTGATAAATCTGGTATCGAACCGCCAACTCCTATTTCAAGTTCTTCTATTTTAGTTAAATTTGACAACGGGCGAAAATCAGAAATATATCCAAATTCTATATTGACCCTTTTGGCATTTTCAACATATTGTGCTCCCTCTAAGGATGTATCTTCGTCAAAGAACTCTGTTGACACGTCATCCAAATATTTCATATCACTTTTCTTAATTAGACCATAATTATCCAAAAGTTCTTGAGCATCATTAGCTCTATTTTCTTCTCCCATTTCCTCTAAAAGATGAATAGCAGTTCCCGCAAAAGCCATTCTCAGAGGAGGACTTGGTACATATGCATAGTCTGATTCATACATACTACGCTTCGTTTGTTTCTCAGCATTCACTGTTGTTGTTATTCCACCAAGTAATAAACCAACCATTATTAAAGCAAATCCTATCAATTTTTTCTTCTTCACTTTACCACCCCTTGATATTTTTCGTTCAAAACTAACTTTATATCAAAAAGTCTCTTTTTTCAATGTAAACATACGTTTATTTCATCCCATAAATCCTAAATATATTATGAGTTTTTGATTTCAAGCAAGTCTTTGTAAATATTAATCATCCAACAAAGTCCAAATTTAAAATTACTTATTTATATCAGTCAAGCTTTGTAACTCTGTCCCAAAAACAAAAAAAATCTAAGTTGCAAGAACATACTTCTCGCAACTCAGACAGATTATTTACTTTTTTTATGTTTTTTTAATTCTGGAAAGCTCCCAGTACTTTTAAAAATCCGTTGTTCATCTTCATTCGCAAATCTTCCTAATACGGAATGCGTAGGAATAATATTCATAAAAGCATTCTCATCCACTTCATAGACAATTTGCTCTAAATCATAGAGTTCATAACGCGTGATCACGATCATGATCATTCGTCCTTCTACACCAGAATAGCCACCCATAGACGGTAACAATGTCATTCCACGAACCATTTGTTTTGAAATTGCTTGGGTAACGATTTCTGGATTAACAGTCACGATCATAGCAGTGACTTTTTGATGACTTGTATGAATCATATCGACTACTTGAGTCATACAATAAATCGAAATAATTGTATACAATGCACTTTCCCAATCAAAAACAAAACCCGCAATCACAACAATGATCCCATTTAGCATAAACATGTAATTTCCAACCGTTTTACCTGTCGTTTTAGACAAAACAAGCGAGATGATATCCATACCACCCGTTGTAAAACCCATTTTAAGCGATAATCCTGCACCAATTCCAATCAGAACTCCACCCGCAATCGCGTTCATCAACGGATTCGTTGTAATTACTTCAATTGGAATCAAAATCGTTGTCAACGAAACCCATGCCACATTTAAAAAACTATAAATTGTTGATACTTTTCCTAATTTTAAAAACCCCAAAACAAAAATTGGAATATTTAATAACAAAATAAAAAGACCAGTATCAATCGTGATCCCAAGATTTGTATGCAATAACGTTGCAATAATCTGTGCCACACCATTCATTCCAGCAGAAAAAACTTTGGCCGGAATCAAAAAAAAGTTTAAACTAATCGCTACTAAAATACCCGTAACAAAAATAACAGCAAATTTTTTCAACGTTTCACTTTGTTTATATGAAATAACCCACTTACTCAATTAGATCCTCCTCTTTAAGAAAAAGCTGAACAGTCGTTACAGCTTTGATTCATCACTTATTTAACAGTAAAATTCTCCTGAATTAGAATAACAGCTCGCTGTAAAAAAGAAAAGAAAAATTGATTAAAATGAGGATTATTTTATTCTACTTTGGGCTCACAACATCACTTGATTCCTCTATTCTTCAAAAATTGTTTTTCTACTTGTTTCTTCGCTATTTAATGGTACTATAAAAGTAAGAAATAATGAGAGGAGCAATTTTAATGGCAGCAAAAGAAGCAAGTTTCGATGTAACATCTGAAATAAACATGGAAGAAGTCAAAAATTCGATCCAAATCGCATTGAAAGAAATCAAAAATCGTTTTGACTTTAAAGGTTCAATTGCAGATATAAAATTAGAAAACAATAAATTAGTGGTAGTTGCAGAAGATGACTACAAAATCGAACAGGTCAAAGACGTTTTGTTCAGCAAGTTAGTTAAACGAGAAGTACCTATTAAAAATATCCACTTCTCAACAAGTGAAAAAGCGCTTGGTGGTTCTGCCCGCCAATACGGTGATTTGATTAGTGGGATCGATAAAGATAACGCTAAAAAAATCAATGTGGCAATCAAAAATTCTGGTATAAAAGTCAAATCACAAATCCAAGAAGATCAAATCAGAGTAACTGGAAAAAGCCGTGATGACTTGCAAAAAGTGATTACTTTGCTTAGAAATTTAGATTTACCAGTAGAATTACAATTTACCAATTTTCGTTAATATAAACGCATAAGCCGCTGGAGAAAATTTCCCCGCTACTTATGCGTTTTTCTATAACTGCTTGTTGTTAAATCCGTTACTACTGCCCTCACATAAATCCGCAATATATTTCCCCGTTTTGTTTTCTTGAAAAGATAGTTCAGATATTGATGACGGTAATTTCTGATCTCCATTCTGTCTCATTTATCTATTCACTCAAAAACTCTGATAACTCTTGCTGATTTTTACCACTATTTAAACCAACGATCAAGCGAATACGTGCTTTTGGTCCATTTAGCCCTCTAGAAAAAATAATCCCCATTTTCTTCAGATTAACTCCGCCGCCTTCATAGTCATAAATATCTTCAGCAATCCCATTAGAACAACGAGAAACCAAAACAATTGGAATCTTTCTTGTTAAAAGTCTTTCTATTGCAGGCAGTGTTTCTGGTGGAAGATTGCCTGCACCTAAAGCTTCAATCACAATCCCGTTGGTTTGGTCATTATCAACCAAATCAAATAAACTACCGTCCATGCCAGCATACGCTTTAATAACATAAACTTCTCCAGTAACACTATGAATATCACAAACTTCTTGAGGACGAACCTCACTGGCAAAAAACGTTCGTTCCTTAGCGATCATACCAATAGGTCCAAATGTCGGCGTACGGAAGGTTGCAACATTTGTGGTATGCGTTTTTGTTACATAACGAGCGGTGTGAATCTCATCGTTCATTACGACAAGCACACCTTTTCCGTAAGAATCATCAGAACACGCTGTCCAAACAGCACTAATAAAATTATATAAACCATCTGTTCCGATTTCATTACTTGAACGCATGGCACCAGTTAGCACAACAGGAATTTTACGTTCCAAGGTAATATCTAAAAAATAAGCAGTTTCTTCTAATGTATCTGTTCCATGAGTGATTACAACGCCATCAACATCTTCTGAATAAGCCTTCTGGATACGTTGTTTTAATTCTAGCATTCGTTCTAAAGTCATATGAGGTGAAGGGATATTGAAAATCGGTTCTACAACCAAATTGACTTTTCCTGCTAATAGTTCTTCTTGATCAAGCAATGGATTCATATGATTGGTCGTAACATTTCCATCTGCCTCTTTTGACATGGAAATTGTGCCGCCTGTATGCAAAACTAATATTGTTTTCATTTTTAGTCCCCTTATGATTATTTTATTTATGCAGACTTAAGGTCTACTACTCAAAAAAGAGCCGATAATCAGAAATTCGGCTTTTTCTATACTAATTATATTTACACAAAAACATTTTTTTATCTCTCAATACTTCTGTTAGTATACCAGTAAGTGTCGTTTTTTTCTATTTACATTATTCAATTCAACTGCCAAAATCGCTGCATCAACTGCTTCGTCTGTTCAGGTGAGTAACTGGTTTGAACCCCATTCCAATGTGGCGGAAATAAACGTTGAACAGGCGCTGATGAAAAACGTTGATCTAAAAGCAAAACTACTCCTTGATCTGCTGCATCTCTAATTACGCGACCTGCCGCTTGTAACACTTTATTCATCCCAGGAATCTGGTAAGCAAATTGGAACCCTAGGTGTTTTTCTAGATCATAATAACCTTTGATCAATTCTTGTTCATGATTGATCTGCGGTAAACCGACACCCACAATTGCAGTCCCAATCAAACGGCTTCCTTTTAAATCAATTCCCTCTGAAAAGATACCGCCTAATACGCAAAAAGCAATCAATGTTTCTTTGGGCTCTGAAACAAAATCAGCTAAAAAATTTTCCCGTTCCGCTTCATTCATCATCGTTGCCTGAATTTTTGTTTTGACTGTAGGATTTTTTTGTCGGAACATTTCATAAATAATATCCATATAAGAATAAGATGGAAAGAAAACAAAATAATTTCCTTTTTTTTGTTGGATCATATTAGTCAAGCTTTCGATAATTTTGTCATAACTCTTCTCACGTTCTTTATAGGTTGTCTGAATGTACTTTTCGATCACCAATAATTGATTTTCTTTTGGAAAAGGACTGGGAATTCGATAGCGCAAACTTTCTTCCCCACCACCTAAAACCTCCTGATAATAATCCAATGGCGTTAAACTCGCTGAAAATAAAATACTTGCTTTTCCTTTATCCAATTTTTGCTGTAAAAGGTACGATGGATCGATACAAAATTGCTTGACACTAATATCGTAGTTTTGACAATTTACGTAAGTACAATAATGATCATCATAACTTTCACTTATTTTCGTATAATTCAGTAAGTCAAAGTAAACAGTCAACACTTGATTCAGCTCAGCATGGTCTTGATTTTCCGGCAGCCATTCTTTTATTTTTTCAGCTAACGAATAGGCAACTTTGACCAGAGAATCGATAGGTTCTTTTTGGTGTAAAAATTCTGTAGCTTCATCTTCACAAACTTGTTTGATACGATCAAATTCTTTTTCAATTTTGCTAATCCCTCGGATCAATTTAGTTTGTTTTTTATCAAGCAGTGCTTTTAGTGTAGACAGTTTACTTTTAGACAATACCGCTGAGTACATTTCCCGTGAACGATTAACTAAATTATGGACCTCATCCACTAAGAAGATATTTTCTTTCACTTCTGTTTGCTCTTCAAAGAAACGTCTTAGATAAACGACAGGATCAAATAAATAGTTATAATCACAAATCACTAGATCGCACCATAAACTAACATCTAAAGACAATTCAAACGGACATAAGGTGTGTTTACGTGCATATAATTCAATCACTTCACGTGTAAATTGATTTTCATTATTCAACAGGTCCCAAAGGCCTTCATTTAATCGATCATAATAACCGTTCGCAAATGGACAAGCTTCTGGTGTGCAATTTCTTTCTGTTAAAAAACAAATTTTATCCTTTGCGGTTAATGTAACACTCTTTAACTTCAAGTCTTTTTGTTTCATGGCTTCTACTGCATCTTCTGCTACTTGTCGTGTAATCGTTTTAGCTGTTAGGTAAAAAACTCTTTCTGCTTGCTCTTCACCAATCGCCTTTAATGTTGGAAATAAGGTAGAGATCGTTTTGCCTGTACCAGTTGGTGCTTCAACAAACAATTTTTGGTCGCTTAAAATCGTTTTATAAACAGCGACTGCTAATTCTCTTTGTCCTACCCGATAATCTCCATATGGAAAAGGCAGTTTTTTTAATGATTGGTTTCGAATCGTGCGCCAGTTTGCTTTAAAAATCAACCATTGTTCATATCTTTGTGTCAGGTCATCAAAAAATACTTTTAATTCTTCTTTAGTAAATTCCTTTTTTTGTCGAGTGATTTCTTCTGTTGTTGTTTGGTAATAGGTCAATTGTAAGGTGATCATATCCAACTCTTCCTGCTGGCAATAAATATGTCCATAACACATTACCTGATACCAAAACATATCTATTTGCTCGTCCAATAACTCTGAAAATGCAGGTTCGGATGTTTTGATTTCATCGATTACTGTTCTTTCTTGCTCATCAATAAAAATCCCGTCTGCACGACCTTCGATTATGTATATTTGTTGGTTTAATTCTATGTCAATTGCTAGTTTGATTTCTTTTTGATATGAATCTCCGGCTGCTTTTTGAAGCTTCCGATGGATTTTAGCTCCTTCTAACGCTGTATGTTCACTTGTATTTGTATATCTAGCATCAATACTACCTCTGCGTAAAATAAACTCCACTAATTTGCGGACTGCGATTCTTTGAGTATTCGGCATGTTCCATCCCACCTATCATTTATTTATTATAGAACATACATTCGCAAAATGAAAGAGGAGCGAACAAAACTTTTTCAGTCCTGCTCACTCCTCTTTTAAAAACATAATAAAGTAGCTCAATTCTGACAAAAAATGATATCACTACGTCGAATAATCACTATTTATTTTGACATATTCATAACTCAAATCACAGCCAATTACCTCAAAACTTTCTGATCCTTGATGAAGATCTACCGTTAAATAGATATCTTCATTTTGTTCAATGTACGCTGCAATCTGACTGATGTTTTGCTTTTCTTCATTATTATTTGAAAAAATAGGATACTTGCCATAATAGATTTCTACTTTATTCTGGTCAAAAATCAAACCCTCTGTTTTTCCAAGCGCCATTGCGATACGGCCCCAATTAGGATCATTGCCAAATAAAGCAGTTTTTACTAACGGCGAGTTGATGATTGATTTTCCAGCTTTTTTAGCTTGTTCCTGACTTTCAGCATTCTTAACTGTGACAAACATGGTTTTCGAAGCACCTTCAGCATCTTTTACAACATCTAAAGCGAGTTCTTTACAAATTTGATTTAGTCCTGCTTGCAAGTCTGTTTTTTCAACTTCATAATGACCACTAGCTAAAAAAGCGACCGTATCACTTGTGCTTGTATCTGTATCAATACTAATCGTATTAAAAGACTGATCTACTGCTGTTTTTAGCATCGGATAAATGTCCTCTTTACTGATTTTAGCATCCGTTAAAATATACGCCAACATCGTCGCCATATTTGGTTCAATCATTCCAGAGCCCTTAACGATACCTAAAATCGTCCCATTATTGACTTTGAGACTGCGAACCTTGATTCGTTGATCCGTTGTTAAAATAGCTTGTGCAAAATTCTCGTAAGTACTTTCCAATGCAAGCGAATTATTCTCCAAAAAATCTTCGATCAGTTCGATTGGCAATTGAGGCCCAATCAAGCCTGTTGAAGAGGGCAAAATAGTTTCTTTTTTAATCTGTAGCTTACTGGATAATTGTTCTAAAATCTTATATTCATTTTCTCTACCAATTTTCCCAGTGGCTACATTAGCTATGCCACTAGTCACAACCACTGCCTGCAATTCAGCATTTTTTACATGCTCTTTACCGATCGGTATACATTCCCCACAAAACGTATTCTTGGTAAAAACAGCTGCCCCATGACACAGCTTGTCTGCTACGATCAAGCCAAAGTCTTTTTTTCTTTTTTTTATCCCAACATGTGTGCCATAAAATTTAAATCCTTTTGGTATTTTTTCATACTCTTCCATTTTTTACACCATCCCGTAGATTATTAACTGAACATTAGTAAATCTATATATATTTCTAATTTTATAAAAGTATAAATCAAAGAGAACAGATAGTCAATGGATTTTTAGTCACAAAATACCTTTAAAAAGAATTTTAATACAAAATATAATCAATTTTCGTATAAAAATCTATCCAACGCATAAAAAAACAGTATTCAGATTTCTCTGAATACTGCTCAATCAAACTCTTTAATTAATTATTTTTACCAAAAATACGTAAAAATGCTAAGAACAAGTTAATAAAATCAAGATATAATTGTAATGCGAAGAATACAGCTATTCCTGTTCCTGCTTGTCCGCCTGTTTCATTGTATACTTGACGAATTCTTTGATTATCATATGCGGTAATCCCAGCAAAAATCAAAACCATCAAAATCGAAATGAAAAATGACACTGCACTACTGCGTAGGAAAAAGAAATTAATGACCATTGCAATAATAATACCGATCAAGGCACTATAAGCCGCATGTCCCATTGCTGATAAATCTTTTTTCGTAAACATTCCAACTAATGACATCGCCCCAAAAGTTGCGGCAGCGCTGATAAAAGCACTGACTACTGTTGCTTGAGCGTACATTAGTAAAGTAGCAGAAATCGTCACACCATTTATAATGGAATATGCTATGAAACCACTGATTGCCAAACTAGGATTCTTCTGTGCTTTAAACCCTAAAAATAAAACCAAGCCGATCTCCACAAGCCATAAACCAAAAAATAAACCTGGGGACTTTAATAATGCAACTAAAACTCCTGGAAAAGCAGTCAATATTAGATATGACACAAGAGCACTTACACCAATTCCCATCGCTAAAAATGCATAGATTTTTGAATAAAACTTGTTTATTCCCGCATTTACTACTGCTCCGTTATTCATTTATATTACCTTCTTTCTCTTCTAATTCAGCTAATGTGACCTGAGGCGGCTGAACCATTACGACCGCATCAAGAACACGATCCTCTTCCTCATTGACCACTTCAATCGAAATTGTCACGACATCTTTCATTTTATCGACCTTAATGACTTCAAACTGAAAAGTCAGTGTCTCATAATGAAAAACTGGTTCTACAAAATTCACCGAAAAATTGACCACATGTGAGCCTGGTCCTGGTAAATGTTTTGAAATTGCGCTAGTGATAATTCCCATCAGCATGATTGATGGTACGATTGGTTTGCCATATTCTGTTTTTTGGGCATAATCATGTTGGATATATAAAGGATTGGCATCGTTGGTTAAGCCCAAATAAAGAAGTAGATCTTTATCTTCGATCGATTCGGTTAAAGACAGCGAATCGCCTTCCTCAATATCTTCGATGGTTTTGCCTAATTTTCTCGGTTTTCCGATATTCAAATTAGTACACCTCCACTAATGATAAGATAATTGTACCAAAATGACAGTAAAAGGCAAGTTAAAAAGAAGAAGCTTCAACAAATCACAAAATGTGTCGTTGAAACTTCTTCGTCAAACGATCGTGATCAATCGTTTAGTTTATAAAACACTTCTAGTTGTATTACTTAATAAGGTTTCGTAAGCTTGTTCAAATTTTTGAACATCTCCAGCTCCCATAAAGACCATTACGGCATTTTCATGATCTAAAAGAGGAGATACATTCTCTTCTTTGATAACTTGTCCACCTTTTTTAATTTTATTGCCTAAATCTTCAATTTTTACATCGCCTTGTTGTTCTCTGGCTGATCCGAATATATCACAAAGATAAACAGCATCCGCTAAATCTAACGCTTCAGCAAATTCATCCATCAATGCAATCGTCCGTGTGAATGTATGTGGTTGAAATACAGCAATAATTTCTTTATCTGGGTATTTTTGACGTGCGCCATCAATTGTCGCGATAATTTCTGTTGGATGATGCGCATAATCATCCACGATGATCATGTCAGAAACCTTTTTCTCAGTGAAACGACGTTTTACACCCTCAAAAGTCAACATTTCTTCAGCAACTTTTTTCATATCTAATTCTTCAAAATAGGCTACGGCAATCACACCTAAAGCATTCATGATATTGTGTTGACCAAATGCAGGTAAGACGAAGTGACCCACGAATGTTTCTTTGTGATAGACATCAAAAGAAGAGCCTTGAGTTGTTCGTTTGATATTTTTAGCTTGAATGTCATCGTCTTCTGTTAAGCCATAATAATAAACCGGTACATCTGTTTTTAACTGACGTAGATATTTATCATCACCATAAGCAAAAATCGCTTTTTTTACTTGTACTGCCATTGTTTGAAACGCAGAGAACACATCTTCAATACTCTTGAAGTAATCAGGATGGTCAAAATCAATGTTCGTCATGATCGCATAATCTGGTGAATAGGCTAGAAAATGACGGCGGTATTCACATGCTTCAAAAGCAAAAAATTCAGCATCTGGATCACCGTGTCCAGTACCATCACCAATCAAAAAGCTCGTTGGCGCAATCCCAGTCAATACATGTGAAAGTAGACCTGTTGTACTTGTTTTTCCATGAGAACCAGTTACAGCTACGCTTGTGTAAGGCTGGATAAAACGTCCAATAAAATCATGGTAACGAATGATTTCAGCACCTAATTCTTTTGCACGAACTAATTCTTCATGAGTATCAGGAAAAGCATTGCCTGCGATCACGATCATGTCTTTACTAATATTATCAGCAGCAAAAGGTAAGATCTTAACACCTGCTTTTTCTAAATCACGTTGTGTGAAAAAATATTCTTCCACATCAGACCCTTGTACTTGATAGCCCTTTTCAAATAACACCAGTGCCAATGAACTCATTCCTGATCCTTTAATCCCAACGAAATGATGTAATTTATTTTCTTGATTGCTCATTATAATCCTCTTCTCTTCATATCTATATAAATACATAAATTTTCACTTAACAGTTTTCTACGTTCCCCATTATCGTATAAAAATTGAAAATAATCAACCCATAATGATTCAACATTTCTCCTTCTTTTACACTAAAAATAATGCAGCAAGCCGTTGTCTCAAGCGTGCTGCACTGATTTACTAATTACAGAAATAATATTATTTATCTTTTTCATTTTCAAAAAAATTAGTGATGAATCCATCTCTTCTGCAGTATAAACCTTGTTAGTTAAAGTACTTCCTTAGTAATAAATTACTACCTTATGACTTCAAAGAAAAAACAGTAACTATTTTAAATAAAATACTTACTGTTTTTCATTTCATCATTAGAATCTTCAATAATACCGCTTAAAGACTTATCTAAAATTCCACTTTTTTTCTCATGTTCGGCTTCTGCCACTTTTTGGCCATAAGCTGTTTGGCTTTTGGCATTTTCTTTTGCTGTTTTTAGTTCTTTTCGAGAACGTGGTAAGGTATGACTGATATCTTCTTCTTTACCAAAACGCTCCATATCCGGCTTAATCTGTTGGTATTGACGTCTTGTAACTGGAATTTCAGGTGTATTTGTAGGGATGTTAAACTTTTTAACAGTTGGATCTTCATTCCCTTTTACTTGAAACGCCGCTGGCTCATCATCAAATAGCAAATACGAACTTTGATCTTTTTTCATAGATTCCGCTAATTCATGCTCTGTCAAAATTGGTGCTTTTTCTTCTGGAATAACAGAGGCTGGAATATACTTTGGTACAAAATAAGAGCGTGTATCATAAGTAAAATCCTTAGAAAAAGCCGCTTTATTTTTGTTTGGCATTTGTTGAGAACCAAAACCATATGAGCTTCTTTTAGGCATATTGCCGAAGAGATTCGTTTTTTGCTTGGTTGTGCTTGGTTTATTATGAGTCATCATATAATTGGGCAAATTAGATTTGTGTCGTGCTAATTCTTCCATCTGCTCTTGACTATGAGTAACATGTTGATTATTTGTTTGCGCCGGCTGTTTAGACAACACTGGTTGAACCGTTATCGGATCAATCACTGGTGCACTATGATTTTGTGTTGTATGTGGTGTTGTTTGTGACGTCGTTTTTGTCATTACTGGTTCATCTTGAAACAATGTTCGTTTATTTTCAGAAATTAATTTTACGCCTAATTCATCATCATAAGCTGGAAAACGAAAATGTTTTCTTTTGATTTGTGTTGGGTTTTCCATTCGAGTCATTCCTTTATTATACTTTCTAACAATTCTACCACAAAAAAATGGATTTCTAAACAATTTACTTTATCTTTTCTAATTTTGTATTGATATTTTATCCGAAACATTCATTCTCAATAAAAAAACAGTCGTTGAAGCGAAATACAACACTTCAACGACTGACTGTATAATTATTTCTATGGATAGATACGGTTTAATAAACGTGGGAATGGGCTTGCTTCACGAACATGTTCGATTCCAGCCAACCAAGTAACTGTACGCTCTAAACCTAAACCAAATCCTGAATGTGGTACAGAACCGTAACGACGTAAATCTAAATACCAAGAGTATTCTTTTTCGTCTAAATTGTGGTTACGAATTTGTTCTAATAAGTAATCATGGTCAATGGCTCTTTCAGAACCGCCGATGATTTCCCCATACCCTTCTGGAGCGATCATATCAGCACAAATCACTACGTCATCACGAGTTGGATGTGGTTTCATGTAAAATGCTTTGATTGCTTTTGGATAGTTTAAAATAAAGACTGGGCGGTCAAATGAATTGGCAATAAATGTTTCATGTGGTGAACCAAAATCATCGCCCCACTCGATATCATCAAATCCATTTTTCTTCAATAGCTCAACTGCTTCATCATAAGAAATACGTGGGAATGGTAATTGTGTATATTTCTTCAAGACTTCTTTATCGCGTTCTAATACATCTAAAGCTTGGTCACAATTGTCCAGCACGCTTTGTACAAGGAAAGCTACATATTGCTCTTGAACTTCTAAGCTTTCTTCTTGATGCATAAAAGCCATCTCAGGCTCGATCATCCAAAATTCAATCAAATGACGGCGTGTTTTCGATTTTTCTGCTCTAAATGTTGGTCCAAATGAGAACACTTTACCAAACGCTAAAGCAGCAGCTTCCATATATAATTGTCCACTTTGAGATAAGTAAGCTTTTTGATCAAAATAATTTGTTTCAAATAAATCAGTTGTTCCTTCAGCCGTGCTGGCTGTTAGAATCGGTGGATCGATCTTAACAAAGTTATTGTTATTGAAAAATTCATATGTCGCACGAATAATTTCGTTACGGATTTGCATGATCGCATGTTGACGAGAAGAACGTAGCCATAAGTGACGGTGATCCATCAAAAAGTCTGTTCCGTGTTCTTTTGGTGTGATTGGATAATCATGGCTTTCACCAATGACTTCGATTCCTGTTACACCGATCTCGTAACCAAATTTTGAACGGCTGTCTTCTCTGATTTCACCAATGATCCAAACTGATGTTTCTTGATTTAGACCTTTGGCCAATTGGAAAGTTTCTTCCGGTACTTCACTTTTAACTACAACTCCTTGAAAATAAGCTGTTCCATCACGTAATTGTAAAAAAGCAATTTTACCGCTTGAGCGTTTATTAGCAATCCATGCACCTATTTTTACTGTTTCGCCTACATGATTTTTTGAATCGATAATTTGAATTTGTTCCACAATCGTCTCTCCGTTCATTTCTTTTTTGCCTATCCCGAATTAAGTGTTTTATCTAATTGATTTTTTTTCGATGAATGCTTTGATTCGTTTGACTGCTTCTTCCAATGTTGCAAGATCTGTCGCATAACTGATCCGAACATTCTCAGGAGCACCAAAACCTGCACCTGTAACTAAAGCTACTTGGGCTTCTTCTAGTAAGTCGTTCACCCATTTTGTTACATCTGTATATCCGCAAATAGTTAATGTTTCTTTGATGTTAGGAAACAGATAAAAGGCACCGTGTGGTTTTTGTAAGTTAAATCCTGGTAAAGCGGCAAATTTAGGATAAACCTTGTTCAAACGCTCTTCAAAAGCTTGACGCATGACTTCTACGGTTTCTTGATCTCCATTTAACGCTTCTAGCGCTGCATATTGACTAACAGCTGTGGGATTACTTGTTGACTGAGAAGCGATGTCATTCATCGCAGCAATGATCGTTTCATCTCCAACCGCATACCCGATGCGCCAACCAGTCATGGCATAACTTTTGGACACACCATTAATGATGATCGTCTGTTTGCTGATTGCTTCAGAAATTGTTGCTATCGGTGTAAATGTAGCGCCATTATAAACCAATCTACCATAAATATCATCAGATACAATCAAGATATTATTTAAAACTGCCCATTCACCGATTTTACGTAATTCTTCTTTTGAATAAATCATTCCGGTTGGATTAGAGGGAGAATTTAAAATTAAGAGTTTTGTTTTTGCCGTTCTGGCTTGTTCTAATTGTTCCACCGTTACTTTAAACTCTTTTTCTTGATCACACGAAATGAACACAGGTACACCCTCAGCCAGTTTAACTTGCTCACCATAACTTACCCAATATGGGACTGGAATGATGACTTCATCAGCTGGATTAAGAACTGCTTGAAAAAGTAGATACAAGGCAAATTTGGCCCCATCTGTCACAATGACATTCTTTGTCTGATAGCTTAACTGATAATAACGAGCAATATAATCGACAACAGCTTCTTTTAACTCTTTGATTCCACCAGATGGCGTATAATAGCTAGCTTTACCATTTTCGATTGCTTTGATCGCTGCTTGCTGAATATTTTTCGGCGTGGTGAAGTCTGGTTCACCAACCGTTAAACTTAATACATCTTTTCCTTCTGCTTTTAACGCATTTGCTTTCGCTGATGCAGCTAGGGTCACAGAAGGTTCTAGTTTTTGGGCGCGTCTTGATAATTCCATACTATTCCCTCCATTTATTTTTTGCCTTGTTACATCAAATATATTAATTTGTCTCGTCAGACATTTTTAATGATCATGATTTCTTCGGCCTTTTCAAATGACAACAGATAATAACTTAGTAAGCCGTCATCATTTTTTGTCACTATCTCCCAGGTAGGTTTGTCATTATACAAGCCTAAACTGATTTTTTGAATATTTTTTTCTTTGTACTCTGTTTCAATAATTTGGCGAATGTGTCCTTCTTCCACGCCGTCTTTTTGGTTGAGTACAGTGACTTTTTTTCCTGATTTCGGGATGATTACAACTAGGTCTTCCCCTTTATCATTTTTCCCAGTCACACTAAAGTAGGTTTCTTTTCTGGTAAACCAGTAAAACTTATCAACTGATTCCAGATGTGCGTATTCTTTTGCAATCTCAGTTGCTTCTTTTTTCGCTTGTGTTCTTGGATGTGTTGAGCGAACATAGAAAATAGTGATCATCACAATAATTGCTAATAATATTGCGATTATACTTAAAAGAATCTTCGTTTTTCTTGTTTCATTTTGATCTTCTTGCACTCGACTCGCCCTTTCCAAACTTACTGGCTATCATTATAGCAGAAAATCAGTTTGATTTAATAGATAGCAGGCAAATTTATTTCATTTATTTGTTTAAAAATTCGTTTAGTTCGGAAGTTATCTCTTTTAGTGATTCTTCTTTGATCGGCAAATTTTTAGGCAATGCTTTTAACATCCGCTTACCGTACTTAGCTGTCACTAAACGTCTGTCTAAAACAATCAAGGCTCCTTTATCACCATCAGAGCGGATCAAACGCCCTAAAGCTTGGCGTAAACGTAGAGCTGCTTTAGGCAATGCTTCATGAGTGAAAGGATTGATTCCTTTTTCTTCAAGGTAATCATAACGAGCTTTGACAAAGGGCCGCTTCGGGTTTTCAAATGGCAAGCGTGTCACAATCAAAATCGACAGCGCTTCTCCTGGTAGATCTACACCTTCCCAAAAGCTGTCAGCACCTAATAAGATACTATTTTTAGAATGAGCAAACCGTTTTAAGATTTTTTCCCGGCTTCCGCTGATTCCCTGAGCTAAGAGCTCTCTACCAGCATTTAGAAACTGCGGATGCAGACGGTAATAAACACTGGATAAAATCTCATGTGATGTGAATAAAACCAGCATAGAACGATTCTGGCTTTCTGACAACTCTTGAATCACAGAAGCAATATAAGCCGAAAATTCTGCAGCATCAGCTTGACTGATCGCAATCGCTTCTGTTGGAATATATAAGCTGGCGTTTTGTTCATAGTCATAAGGATCAGGCAACGTTTTAAACAAAACATCTGTCAATCCTAATTTATTGGGCAAGTATTTTTTATCATTACCAAATTTCAAAGTACCGCCCGTATATAAGATTCGCTGATAACGGTCATACCAAGTTGTTTCTGGCAAAATACTTGCTTCTAAATCATTGATGGCAAGTAAACCATAGCCTTGAGGAGTAAGACTATATTCTTTGATCCAACGCGGATGCCATTCATTAACATAAATATCAAAACACTCATAAATATATGCGATTCGTTCAAAGAATTGCAGTAAACTGACAAATACGATCCGCTGAGAGGCTGTATATTTTTCCAACTCATCAACAAGCGATCGCTGCAATCTATTTTGAATTTCCTGCATCTCTGTTAAAAGAATCTCGATTTTTTGAATTGACGTCTCTCCGTTTAACGACAAATGATCAAATAATGGTTTCGTTAACAACACAGCTTCAGCAGTCCGCTGCTTAACATTTTTAAACAGCTGGTTGATCTCATAAAACAAATCGCTAAATTCTTCAACTAAATCATTCAGTGCTTTAGAATAAATACGCAATAATCGCTGTACTTGTGTTTCTGATTCAAATATTTGGTTCACCTGATCAAACAACTGATCTTCTTCTAAATACAGACTTGCCTGCTTTTTAAATGAAGCATAATTAAATTGACGATTAGCAATCTTTCCAGCAATATCCGGCAAATGATGCGCTTCATCAATGATCAGATACGAGCTTTTAGGAAGAAGTGGGACTTCTCTAAGGGTTTCTTGTGCCAAAAAAGCATGATTAACAATCAATACATTACTTTGTTTAACTTTCTTATATAAAAATCGTACAAAATCTTCTTGATATAACGGATCTTGTTCGGATAAAAAATCGATACCACGATGAGCAACATCGCGCCAAAAAACGTGGTTAAAATTCGTTAATTGCAATTCATCAAGGTCACCAGTCTTTGTTTCTACTAGCCAAACTAGGACTCCCATTTGATACAATGCATATTGTTTTTGCTGGATTGGATTTTTCAGCGTAGCTTTAAACCGCTGTAAATCAATATAATGGCGATGACTTTTAATGATCGTTGCTTGTAACGGTTTAGGACAAACCTGATTTGCTAGCGGAATATCTTTTTCAGTTAATTGATTTTGTAACACGATAGAAACTGTACTGATAATAACAGGGTTCTCTGGTGTTGCCAAATAACTCAACGGAAATAAATAGCCTAAGGTTTTTCCTGTTCCCGTAGCTGCCTCAATAAATAAATTTTTGTTCTCATCATTCGTAAAATGATCATAAACTAAATTCATCATCCGACTTTGCTCTGAACGATAGCCGATTTTTTCTGTGAAAACTTTTTCTTTGGCTTTCTTCTTTTGCGGAAAAATCGATTTTCCATATAACTTTTCTTCGTATAGTGGAACTTCTTTTTTTCTCAAAGCAATTCCAGACACAACATGCTGGTCTTTTGCTAAAGGTTGAATCTCCTGCTTCATTTCTTTATATATATGATGAATATAAGAGCTCGTATCCATCCCTGTTTGCTGACTTAAACGGTCGATTACTTCCATTGTAATCAGCGGTAATCGTCGCATTTTTTCTTCAATCAACAGCAGAAGTTCAGCCGTCACCTGTGCATCGCTATCCGCTTGGTGAGGATTATCATGGATCAGTCCTAAACTTTCAGACAAATCACCTAAACGGAAACTCTTTTCAGTCGGCAAGAAAATCTGAGCTAATTCGACTGTGTCAATTCCAAGTATTTTCAACTTAGGTGTGCCACATCGTACCAACTCCTGCGTTAAAAAGGAATAATCAAAATAAATATTATGAGCAACAAAAACCGTATCAGCCAATAAATTATAAATTGTAAGTGCAACATCTTCAAAATAAGGTGCTTTTTGTACCCGTGCATTACTAATACCAGTAAGTTGCTGAATTTGTTTAGAAATAGCTTGATTGGGATTGATGTCAGTAGCAAAACGGGAAATAATCTCTCCTTTTTGAACCAGCACACAGCCGAATTGAATGATCCGGTCTACGCTCGGATCCGTTCCTGTTGTTTCTATATCAACGACTGCATAGGTCTGACTTTTATTCATTGACTTCCCACCTTTCCCCTATCCTTGAAAATTATACTACAAAATCAACTTTTTTTTTAGTGTTAGTTTGAAAGGTTGTAAGATGAAGGAGATTTAGTTGATTTTGTTCTATTTGTATTTCGAATTTGATTCTTTTTTTGATTAATAAAAAAGCAATCATTCACTTTTAGTTAGTAGAATGATTACTTTTATTTTCTAAGATTTATCCTTTTCAGAATTTAAAACTCTGACCAATGGAAATTCCCCCAAGAACAGTTTTTGTTTTTTTATCACCATGACTAATTTCAATAAGCGTATCAGTTTGTTTAATTCATTTTTCTTAAATTTTAGTTACTTTTCTTGATAGCTACATACTTTTCACGAGCATCTATTGAATCTTGTTTCATCGTTGGATAAGCCTTTTTTATGTCGTTCGCTGTAATAAAAAAGAAAATAATTGCTAAAATTTCTATAGGAAATACAAGTAGACTTATGAATCCCAAAGCGATGAGACCCTTCCCTCCAGTTGAAATTCCGATAATCATTAAAATTACTAGTACTACTCCCAATGCATTCCCTACGTAAATTAGTACTGGAGCTATATACTTTCTTCTAGATACCAGTTTTAATTTACTCACACCAACATTCGCCAGAATAGTAAAAACAAGAATAATCGTCCCTATTGAGTTTTGATCCATTCCTAAAAATGATGATACAAACAAAACTATAAGAGCAATTGGAATGGCTAAATAATAGCCATATGTCTGATACGGTCTACTTTTATCCTTCATTTCTTGTTTGACAACCTTTAAATTTTCTTTCATAATTTATATCCTCCTTGATTTTTAAACATATCTCTTTTTCGATACAAATCTGTACACATTTCTTGCTTTGTAGAACACAATTCACGTTTTATTGATCTTTTTTTTGGACATTACTTATTTTTTCTAATTAAGCAACATCGAAATTATATATATTAAAAAATCTATTCCCATAGGCAAGAAAAATACTCATGCCAGAAAAGGATCTTTTATTTTATAGTATGAAAGATATTTTTCTTACATTCGTTTAGAAAACTTATTCCTAAATATTATGACACCACTCACCCCTGATAATAAACAAGTGATACACACAGAACTTAAAAAGTCTGTCATAACTTATTGTGCACTTCCTTTCTTTGTTATCAGTTTTGAAACACTCATTTGAGAACAATCTAAAAGTTTTTATTATTTCTGATACTTTCCTTTAAGATAGACTGTAGTAAAAAAGAAAAGAACTGCTATCCCTAAATAATTTTCAATTTTTATTAATAGAAGAAGAGTAACCAGAAATACAATTAGGAAACATAAATTTTCGATCATTGCTAATTAAACTATCCTTTCTGATTCTTTTTAGGAATGCCTTCCGTATTCCGTAAATAGCTATTTAAACAAATAATTCTTCAACTTATCAAAGCAATTTATTTGCATTGCTTTATTTTCCTTACAGTCTTCATATTTTTCTTCCCATTCTTTAAGTGATGGGCAATAAATAAAAGTAATAACAGGTATTCTTTTCCCCTTGTTATTCATCGCACAACGAGTCATATTATATTCATAAAATTTATTTTTCTTTGTTTTCCATGCAATCCTATCTTTTCCGTCGAATCTTAGAATCCAAACGACATCATTTCCTTCAATATGAGGAAAATAATCTTTTGCTATTAACTCTTCAAAGAGTTCTAGAAATGTTTTTTTATTGCTTATTTTATATGTGCTTTTGTGACTTGTAATGTCATCACCCATACATACACTTTGCCTATCTATTATAATATCCATATTGGCTCCTTATTTATTCAGCCCATTTTTCCCTTCCAAAAGTAAAAATAGGCGGATTTTCAGGAAGTTTTTTTAGAGTAAAAATATATTAATATGAACGTATGAACTCTTAGAAATGTTGTGAAGTTTAGCGCTATTTTAATTGTTGTGTTTGGGCTCCACAAATCAATCCTATAGGTTAATCGAAAAAAGAACCTCCCATTAACAGCGATTCTTTTTTCGATTGATTTGGTGCTCAGCATAATCTCTTACAGACCTTTTCTGCGACAATAAAGTAAAATGAAAAATCTAAGGTCTTAACATTTCTCCATCTTCCCAGGAAACAATTAATCGGTTTAATCTTCTTAGCCTCGTTTCTTCTTTTTTAGCACTCATTATCCACCAAATAGAATCTCTTCTATAAGAAGGCGAAAGTTGATTGAAAAATTCCCAAGAACTTGGATTTTTTCTAATTTTAACCTCATATTTTTTCACTAGAGCAACATTCCTATGGACTAAAGAATAACCTGCTTGATCATTTCTTTGATTGAAAACAGCCAATCCCTCAGGCCTCATTTGATGGAGTTCTATGAGTTTATACACCTTTTGCACATTCACTTTACTCCAGAGGCTATTAGGCTTACGTGGAGTAAAACGAATTTTATAGCTATCTTCATCTACTGTTTTCCGTATCCCATCAATCCAACCAAACGACAGTGCACAATCTACCGATTCAGGCCAAGTAAGACTTACTTTGTTAGTTTTTTTCTTAAAAAAAACGACCCAAATTTCACTAGCTGTTTGGTGATGAATAGTCAACCAATCAATAAATTCTGTTTGATTACTAAAAAATAGAACTTCACTCATTTTTTCAGCCATTCTAAAATTATTTGATTGAGCTCAACTGGTCTTTCTTCTTGAATCCAATGACCAGCATTTAAACTCTTAATGTCTATATTAGGGACAAAATCTTTGATGTTTGGAAGTGGCGGAATAACATCTTTCTCGCCGTAAACCATCAATGTTGGCTGATGAAGAATAGGAGATACATCAGCTAATAAATGCCAATTACGATTTAAATTTCTGTACCAATTGATGCTTGGAGTAAAACCTGTTTTATTGAAGCCTGAAATATAAACAGCAAGATCCTCGTCGCTCATAACAGGCTCACCTAATGGTTTGGTTGCTCTAGCTAAATGAATCATTTCCATTCCTTCACCAGGACCTTGTGTCGGCGCATTTTTTCGATATAAGTTATGAAGAAATTGTGAGGCATTTTCGTCCAATATGGCATCTGCAACACCTGGTTTTTTGTTGAAATGAACAAAATAGTAATCATCTCCAAAAAATTCTTCCATAAAATCAATCCAAGGTTTCTCTCCACGAACTTGATAGGGCAAGCATAAGTTAATCATTTT
Source organism: Enterococcus sp. DIV0212c (assembly GCF_017377505.1). Lineage (GTDB taxonomy): Bacteria > Bacillota > Bacilli > Lactobacillales > Enterococcaceae > Enterococcus_L > Enterococcus_L ikei. The sequence continues at coordinate 22,470 of NZ_JAFREN010000007.1, forward strand.
ACGAACACGTTCTGGATGTAGCAAAGCCATACTCCAAACAACGCTTGCACCCCAATCATGCCCCATAAAAATAGCATCTTTGTATTGGTAGTGATCCAAAAGAGCAACAAGATCACCCGTTAAATGTTCAATATCATATTGTGTGACTTCTTTTGGACAAGAAGACCCTCCATACCCGCGTTGATTAGGAATAATCACGTGATAACCTGCTTCTACAAGAGGTGTCACTTGATATAAGAAAAGGCATGTTCTGGCCATCCGTGACAGAGAACGATAGGTTGCCCCACATTTTTTTGTCCAGCTTCAAAAACCTCTAGCTCTACACCGTTAACTAAGATAAGTGTTGATGTTGGAAATTCATAATTGTTTGTCATTTTATATCCTCCTAATTTTTTAAAGCTGAGCAGGATCGTTCAGTTCTGACAGAAAAATAGGAAAATCTGTAGGTGACGATTTTTGTCACAAGCGGATTTCATTTTTTTCCGAAGACCTATTCTGCGGAGCTAGATAATTAAAATAAAAGTCTCTTACAAGAACAATATTATCATGGAGGTTTGACAACAGTCTGTCAGGTTTGAGAAACGCACTTAATGATATTTTTCAGCCATCAATTTGAGTTTGGTAGCCATTTTTTGGCGCAGTTCTTTTGGTGCTAAGATCTCTATATGTTCTCCAAAACTAAATATGAGAGAGAACAACCATTCTTTTTCGGGGAATGTAGCAGTAACAAGAAGTTCACCTGTCTCTAAAACTACAATATCTTCTTTATTAAAAACATCCTCCACACGGGACTTCATTTTAGGGGAAACTTTCAAAACAATCGTTGTCATGGTTGTTTGCTCATTTAATAATGTCATAATCTCGTGATAGGATTTTTCTCGACGTTCAAATGATTGGTTTTCAATGTGAAAATCACTTATACGAGAAACTCTAAATATTCTGAATTCTTCTTTTAACAGACAATAAGCAAATAAATACCAAGTATAATTTTTAAATACGAGGGACATAGGCTCAACTTGTCTTTTGCTGACGATATTATCATAATTTCTGTAGTCAATCGTTAGTAAATTAGTTTGGGTAATAGCTTTCCTTAGTGTCTTAACTAATGCTTTATGCTCTGGAGAATCTCCATAAGGATGGAGATCAATGATGATTTGTTCCATATGTAGCTTTAGATAATCTTCCTTATTTTCAGGAATGATATTTTTTAGTTTTTCTATGGATGATTCTAGTTCAATATCGTCAACTGTGGAATTAATATCCTTGAGAACAGAAAGAAGTGAAGCCAAGTTGTTAAGAGTCAGTACTTGATGATTTAATTTATAACTCTCATAAATGCTGAATCCTCCATTGTTTCCAGAATGAGAAATGATGGGAATGCCAGCTAGATTGATTGTTTCGATATCTCGGTAAATAGTCCGAACCGACACTTCAAATTTTTCAGCCAATTCATTTGCTGTTATACGATTTCTATTCAGTAACATCACAATAATGGTTAGCATACGCTCTATTTTCATCTTGTTCTCCTTAAAAATGTACTTCTTTTATGTAGTAAGAGCAATCAATCAAATGTTTTGTTTTAGAGTTGTTAGGATTCTTCTTGGTTGTCTTAAAGGTTCTATACGGATTTTATACAACAACTATTTTAAATAATTTTATATAAGTTTCGAAGCTACCTATATCGTTGCACCCGTAAGTGGAAAACTCAGTAAGATTAATATAACACTTTTAAAGCTTCTGTTGCAAAGCTTTTCAAAAAAAGGTATAAATTGAGTTATCGCTATATTTTAGAAATCCTTCGTGAACGAAGAAGTGCTCGATTTTATTCGATTGATACGTTTAAGTTTTGATAAAAAAAGCAAAAAGGACAATCAATTAAGACTATCCTTTCTGTTTTATTTTGTTCACTTTTGAACATTAATTCAAAAAGCCACCATGAATAATTTTAAACCTATCTTCCTCTTTTTCTAAAATCCAATAAAAATTTTTATAAACCGATAACGGAGATAATGAACCTGAAAATAGGTTTGTTCTGATATCAGAATCTAAAACAATTAGATCTTTTTTTAGGTCAACTGAATAATCTTTAAGAACTCTATCCGATGTTTCTTGATTAAATGTCAAAACTATTGGTCTACCAACAGATAAAAACTCTTCATACTCTTTTTCCAGTACAGATATGGCATTTTCTATATCTTTTTTTGAGTAATCATCTGATTTCCCTATATTCTTTTCTATTGAAAAAGAACAAGCCGTTAAAATTATAAGTGGGAACAATAAAAATATCCGTTTTATATGATTCATAGATTATATCCTATCATAACAAAACCTTCACCCTTTTATTGTTAATACGAATTGTACTAATAATAAACAACTACCATCTATATTACAATATATTTTTTCATAATTGCTTCATCGTAATCATCAACTATTAATGCGATGTGGACTATAGATTGTTTCATAAAAAAGCTCCTTTTCAGTTTAAAATTTTCTGATTCATTCTTTTAAGCTGATCCGTTTTCCTAAGCTCTATTTTGATTTTTTACTAGAATTTTGTAATGCATCAAACAGGGTTTTAAATTGCCCTTTAAACGTCATTGTTTGCTCAAAAATGTCTTCTCCATCGTTTAACATTTTGACAGTAACCCAACCAAGCGTTTCTGTAATCGTGCTGGCAACAGTCGCATTGATGGCAGCACCGGCAACTGTTCCTACTCCGGGAATAAATTTTATTATATTGCCCACTGCACTTTTGCCTAATCCAACAACGACAATTTCTTTTCCTATACTTTTGCCCATACTTTCAGACCAAGATTGTCCAAATATTTTATGCAAACGAGCCATCATTGTTAACTGAATAGGAACAAGCAGAAATGCATCTGAAAAAGGAATTGGTGAACAACCTACGATTGCAGCTGTTAAGGATGCTGCATGTACCGTTTTGTGGCATTTTTTTCGTGTATCATCATCTACACCTGCCAAAAATTCATCGAAGATACTACCGAATTGATTTTTACTTTTAGCCATGATTTTTTCAGCACGTTCTTTTGATTTTCCATAACTGTTAAGGATAATTGATGATGTTTTCTCAGGAAATTTTTTTATTACTTCAGAGAAAAATGATTCAAATTCTTTTTCATCTGCTTCATTGTCCATATTTACGCTCTTGTTTTCTTTTAGTTTGTCACTTTTTCCAGCTTTTTTTAAGGGTGATTTTTTTTCGTCTGCAGTTTTTTTCTTAAAAAATTTCTTCATACTATTTACCTCCACTATGATTAACTATTATAGGCTATGTATAATCCTATTAAGATTGTGCTGTATTCTAATCATACATTAGAAGTCATATTTAACCAATTAACAGCACTTTACTCTCAATTATATATCTATCAAAAATAGACTAAAGCAAAGCTTATACGGCTTTACCTTAGTCTGTTAAAAGTCAATTCACTTTTTTTATCATGCCAACTATTCTTCAACCGGCATCAAACTTAAATTTTGCATGTATTGGTCCATTAAAATATACCCATCTAAACGGCGCAATAGGTCAACAGAACAGCGAACTTTTTTACCAAATAATGAACGGCTATAAGCAATTACTCGCATTTCTTTTAAAAATTCATCTAAAGAGGCGACTAAACCACCGCAACTTAAGCGGCCGCAGATCAAAACATCTTCTTTACGTTGTCTTAATACTTGCCCCCAAGAATAATTTAAATATTCTGCTTGACTAATTTGAGCTAGCAATTCCGAACGTAAGACTCTTTTTTTCTGTGTATGACTTTTCTTTGTTCCTAAACGCATCCGCTTATTCATAAAACACAAATAGATTTCATCTTCCAAATTTTCCATTTCACTCTTTGTAAAATTTGGGACTTTTTCTGGTGCTTCAATTGTTTTACTTGCTTTTAACAGCCTTGAAAAACGGGGCCAGTTACTTGGTGTTGCTTTTTTTGTTGCTTGTTGATCTAATACCAAGCGTGTAATATCTACTGGCTCAGGCGCTGTTACTTCTTGTTCCGTATCTTCTTTCACAGCCTTAGATTTTGTAGTCTGCTCTGCTTGTTCACGTTCTAACTGTTTTCGTTTTAATCTTAGTGATGTGCGCTCTTTTTTTACTGGAATATCTTGATTTGATTCATTGTTATTTTCTTGTCCCGGATTTAGATAAGCTGTACGTTCTTCTTCTGCTTGGAAATCTTCTTGAATTGGTTTTTCCGCCAATCCGTTCTCCAACTTTTTTTCTATCGCTTGACCGTCTGCTTCCTTTGTTTCTAGTGCTTCATCTATTTTTTCTGATGCTGTTTCTGCCACAACATCGTGCTTGTCATCGTCAAAAAGCTCAACTTCTATATCAGCTGCAGCGGAGTCAGACACTTCTGTCCTTTTATTTTCTTCGATCATTAAAGGATGCGCCCTTTTCAGATGAATGGTCTGAATACTTCTAGAAATAACTGGATTGCTTTTAGCAATAGAAATCTCGTTTTTCTCGTTTTTGATTGTCTCTGTTAAGTCACTGATCATTTTGCGTAAACGAAAAATCTCATTTGAGGTTTCAAGCATCTGCTTCATCATTCTTTGAACTTCGCCAGAATTCAATGTGTTTTCTCCACGAGAAACCAGTGCACGATCTTGTTTTTCAAGAGTAATTCCTTCGAGCCATTGCTTTAGGTTCATGCGTAGTGCTCGTCTAGTTGGTTCAAAACTTCCCATAAATAATGTGTAATAGATTATCTCTGTCTCAACATACATATAAATCTTTTTAACTACTAACTCTTCAAATTCTTCTATTTCATCCCAGCTATCACAGATTGCATCGAAAAATGCTTCCCCTTCAGCAAGATTTTGGTAATCTTTTGCTAGATTCAACTTTCGAACTAAATAAAATGTATATGGAGTATCAACATCATCCGCGTAAATCTCACGGCCTAGATAATCGGGGTCAACTTCTTTACAAAGATACGTTAATCTTTCTTCATTTTCTGATTGATGTTGTCGCTTACTAATTGTTCTCACTTCCTCAATTTTTTTCCTGTATAAATCGTATCATTTTTTTAGAAAAAAGAACAGACTTCTCCTTCTATTATACCGATAAAAAGGAAGAAATGTTCTCATTTTTTTAGAAATATTTGAAATTAAAAGAAAAACATCAAGTAAAATATATTTTTAAACCATAATAATCCAAACAAACTAAATATTTGATTAATAATACTAGCTAGAAAAACCATAACTAAAGACAGCAATAAAAAAGTTGACTACTCCCCTATAAATAAAAAGAGAGAAAAACACTCATACTGAGCATTTTTCTCTCTGCTATTAATTAACTTGTGCTTTCTTCTTATCACGACGAGCAAGCGCAGGTAAAATCATCCCTAATAAAATCAACACAACTGGTGTGATAATATTAGACGCTAATTGGAAGAACCATGCTTTTGGATCTGCTGCAAAATCAATTTTCGGCACCATTCCTAAGATACAAGCAAATGCTGTAAATAGGAAACACCATAGTCCAAAACCAAAAGCAATCTTTGGATTCTTAATAAATTTATATTCTGACGTATAATTTTTGTACGCTTTATTTAGCATCATATATGCGAAGAATACCCATAGATAACGCATTGGCATTACAACTGAATTCAAGTTAGTCAACCATTTCACTAGTTCTTTGATATTGTCGATACCAAACATTGGTAATACAATGATAATACTTACTAAAATACCTGTTAACAAGTAACCATTGACCAAGGTTCCTTTTTTACTTCTTTTACGTAGCGCAGCTGGAACATAATCAGGATCAGCATCAGCTAAAAGAATTTGAAGTGGTGCATCTATTGAAAAGGCTAACGCTGAAATTTGTCCGATACCATTTGTGATTGCGTAAATGATCATCAACAAGTTACCGACACCATAATATTCACCTAATAGTTGGAATGCTGTATACGCACCATTAGCCATCAAATCTTCTGGAATATTATTACTTGCAAATAACATCCCCATAGCGAATGAGCCTAAAACCGCTGAAACACCAACCATGGCCGCTAAGAAAATCATTCCTTTTGGAAATTCTTTTGCTGGATTTCTCATTGAGTTTACATATGGCGAAATCTTTTCTGCGCCACCAACGGCAAAGACTAGCATTGAAACCGTCGTAAAGTAACTAAAATCAAATTTCGGAATATACGTACTGATTTTATCCATATGAGGTGTAGCGAATTCAACTGTAGAATTCATCATTGGTGCGCCAACTGCCAATAAGATAAACAGCATAGACATCACAAAGATGGCCGTTCCAGCCATTCCACCAATAACTTTTAAGGTCATCAAGCCTTTTGTCGATAACAGTAAAAATACTAAGAAAATAGCTAAGGAAATCAAGGTAATTCCTACAACTGAGAAATTATTGACAATGTCTCCATTTCCTTGGATCGCCCAGCCAAAAGCAATCAGAACCAATTGCGGCTTTTGAGCTAAGTAAGGGATATGCACAACCCAATATGTCCACGCAGCATAATAAGCTAAACGTTTCGTACTTGTGTTTTGAACCCACGAACTAACTCCTCCGCTGCTGTCTTTGAAGGTTGAACCAAGTTGTCCCACGATCAACGCGTAGGGAATAAAATATAAGACCAAAATCAAAACCCATGATGTCACAACTGAAATTCCTTGTTGTGCATAGTTATTCACGACGTTACCTAAGCCCCAGACCATGTTGAAAGCGATCAGACCTACGGTAAACCATCGTAGTTGCTTTTGTTCCATCAAAACACTCCAATCCTAATTAAGTATAAAATATCTTTTTAATCATAATCATTTTTAAGTATTTAGACAAGCTTTCACATGCATAAATATTGATTTTATCAGCAATTTATTAGATAAAAAACAAAACTATTCATTTTCTCTAATAAAACATTTTTATCATTATAAAAAGAAAGACCAAAACCTTGTTAATCCAAAGTTTCGGTCTTGTTTTTCATTTTACACAACAGCTTATTTTTCTCATTTAACATTAAAATATAACTAGTAATGATAAAAAAGAATCAACTCAATGACACATCTCTCTTCTTAAATAACAGCTGCATCACCAAATAAATAATGAAACTATAGACTAAAATCCCTGCAGTCATTTGCCAAAAATTCAGATAACCAGCATAATTATTAGCTGCTTCACCATTTTCCATGATTGTATTTTTAATATTCAACATATTAAACGGATTCCATTTCAACCATTGATGTTCGGTGATCACAACATTTAAAAATGAATTAATAATGCTGCTGCCAAACAAAACTCCTAAACCAACACCAACAGCTAAACTTTGCGAACGAATGGCAGCTGATATAAATAAAGTAATTGTGATATACAAAAGAATCAGAAGTAAGTTTGCACCAGCGTAGGCGCCAGCAACTGTCAGCGCATTCCAGCCATGATAGCCTTTGACAACAGCGAATGGAGACTGTGCACCTAGCAACAAGTTCGCAGAAATCAGACTGCTACTATACAAAATCACTGTACCGATCACACTGTAAATCAAACAAGCGACAAATTTTGAAAATAGAATCTGGCTTCTCGTATACGGGCGAATCAATAAGAATTTGATTGTACCTCGACTGAACTCTTCTGCAACGATCGATGCAGCAACTACTACTATAAATAAATTGAGAAATGAGGTCATTTCAGTCAAACTAGCAAATAAATCGTTGGCCTTCATCATGACTTCGCCACTTTGAGTTTTAACCGTTGATTTTACTAACAACGTAATCCCAAATGTCATCACCGCTAATAGAATCCACATGATCCAAGAAGATTTTTTCTTGATCAACTTTAACCATTCATTTTTTATCAGTACGCCCATGTTATAACCCTCCATCTTCTGTCCAACGCAGGAAATTCTCCTCTAGAGAATCTACGTGTACTTTTAACTCTTTGATACCGATTCCTTTATCAACCAATTGTTTGACTAAAACAGTTCTAGTATCTTCTGGTAGTTCAACCTTTAAATAGTTTCCTTCAACATTCACGACATAGTCTTGCTCTTTTAAGAAACTTAACGCTGCTTGTTGCTGGTCTGTTTCTAACAATAAAATCAGTTTGTTTTCATCTTCTGGGTTATTCATTGGACCTACATAAGTGATTTCCCCTTTTTGAACAATTACTAAATCATCGCATAATAACTCCATATCGCTTAATTGATGACTTGAAATCAATACACCAACACCTTTATTTTTCAGTGATTGGATCATTTCCCGAAATTCTCGCATCCCCTTTGGATCCAAGCCATTCATCGGCTCATCCAAAAGCAGTAAATCAGGTTGATGTAAAATGGCTTGCGCTACGCCAAGTCTTTGGCGCATTCCTAAAGAATAGGTTTTGACCTTTTGATCGATGTTATTTTCCAAATGAACACTATGAATCACCTGATCCAACTCTTCATCAGTAATCTTTTTTGGCGACATTCGAACATATTGTTTTAAATTCTCCATGCCAGTCATATAATTATAGAACTCTGGATTTTCGACGATAGCGCCGACATGAGTCATAGCCTCTTTAAAATTCGTCGAAAGTGACTGACCATTGATTTGAATGGAACCTTCATCGTGGCTCATCAATCCAACCAGCATACGAATAATCGTTGTTTTACCTGCACCGTTTGGTCCTAATAAACCAGTTACTTTCCCACTTTTAACGATAAATGACGCATCTTTGATGATTGTTTTTTTGCCTACACGTTTTGAAATATTTTTTACTTCTAATACTTGCTTATTTTCCATGATTTACCTTCTTTCTGCTTCGATATATTTCTTCAAAATGAAAATACTAGCCACACTACTTATCACAAGTAAAAATCCATCAAAAATTAGATCTTCTAAATACAACGGAACATACCCTACAATGATTTTAAATTGATGACTCTCAATGAATGCAATTTTTTTGTACCCGTTTAATAGTTGATCGCTGACCACTACTTCTGCCACAAACAAGAATAGAAAAAGTACATATTTTGATACTCTTTGCAATCTGATCGGTGCATTCATGCTAATCAAACTACTTAATAAATAAACCAACTGAACATAGATTGATGTTGAAAAGAAAAAGTAGCTAGCAATCAAAAGATGTTTCCAATACTCTTGAAAATTCGCCATATCTACTTGTTTATCCAATAGAAAAACCAGCCCGACAAGACACAAATAGTAACAAGTCATAAAGAGTGTGGTCGTAATCCAGCTAAACAGAATATTACTGAAATAAAATTTAGCTTCACTAATTGGCAACAAGCGATACTGACTTTTTTTCCAAACTTTGATTTGCCGATACATTTCATAAATAAAATGAGCAAACAAGAAGAAAAATACCATAATTAAAACAAATTGTGAAATCCCCTGAAAATGTATTTGTTGAAATCCTAATTTATAAATCATAAATCCACTGAGAAATAGAAACGAACAACCACTAAACAGCCATAATAAGCGGCTCTCTTTCCTATATTCATTCCATAACAGCCACATTTATTTATCCCCCGCTTCCACAAACCGATTGATCACCCAGATGCTTAGGTTAAAATAAAGACAAGCGGTTACTAATTGTAAAATTACACGAAAATAGATTTCTTGCTTCATACCAAAAGTATCTATCACAAATCCTTTTATAATACCCAAATCAAATCCCGAAAAACGATCCATTAAAATTATAAAGAGTATGAATAACACTATCTCCAAAATCCAACGAAATCTCTTTTGAATAAATTGCTTACTCGCAGAGTATATACAAACTAAAAACTGTACCACTAAAAATAAAACGACTACATCAACAATAGCAGCGACCCCTTCAATCCAAGATGTACTTAGATCAAGCGGTATATTAATTATTGTATAATTTATCAGTACTCCAATAATCGCATTTCCTATAAAAAAACTAAATCCTATGATTGTACTGAAAATAACGTTATAAAAATACAATTTTCTTGTACTAATTGGCAGTAATCGATAATCGGTATCTCGAAAAAATTGATAAATACGATTTGATTCTAGTACAAAAAAGAGCAGAAAAAAAATCATAATTGAAAAAGCTAAAAATGCCGCACTGAAATCAGCCGATTGCTGCTTTACGTTGTATACATTTATAAGCCCCAGTAAGATTGTCAAAATCCAAGTAACGCTATAAACTAAAATAAGTGTCTTTGAAAAAAATAATCGAAATAGCTTGATCATATCTCATACACCTCACGATACAAGTCTTCTAAATCCTTGTGTTTGACTTCTTTGATCGTTTCCAATGATTCATGAAGAATGATTTGTCCATCACGTAAAAATAATACTTCATCAATAATCGTTTCAATTTCCCTTAATTGATGTGTAGTAATGATGATCGTACTTTCCTCGTCAAACCACTGCAACAATGATTGAATGATTTTTTCTCTTGATAACAAATCTACTCCGCTCAATGGTTCATCTAATAAATATAATTTTGCTCTTCTAGCCAAAGTCATACTCAAAGCAAATTTTTCAGCGTTTCCTTTTGATAAGTTTCCTAGTTTTTCTGACTCACTCAAATTCATAAAACGCAATAATTCGTAGGCTCTTCGTTTATCAAAATCTGAATAAAAGCGCGCATAAAATGAGATGACTTCTTCTAATTGCTGATTCGGTTGAAAATTATTTTGATCTTCTAGGTAGGCTACAAATGATTTTGTTTTTGTCCCAACGACACTCCCATCAATCAAAATCTGCCCTTTCCAATTTAAAGCTAAACCGGCAAGTAGACGCATGATCGTTGTTTTTCCAGAACCATTTTCGCCGATCAACGCAATGATTTTCCCAGTTGAAACAGAAAAACTCAACTCATTAAAAATTTGCTTCATTCCTTTGCGGTAACTCAATTGTTCGACCTTCACTAAATCTGCCATTATTACTTCTCCCTTTCGATATACACTTTCAGCAAATCCTTTGCTTCTTCTTGTGACCAACCGAAATTTTTCATTTCAGCTAAAAAATTTTCGATTACTTGGCCAACTACTTGATTTTGTAAGTCGCTGATTTTTTCAATATCTTCTGTTACGAAGCGTCCCAATCCACGTTTAGAAAATAAAATATCCTCACGTTCCAATTCTTGTAAAGCTCGTTGAACAGTATTTGGATTTGTGGCTAATTCGACCGCCATCTCTCTTACAGCTTTAACTTTATCTCCTGGCTCAAGCTTTCCAGAAACAATTTGCTGAATGATAAAGTCCATAATTTGTAAATAAATCGGCCGATCTGTATGGAAATCCATGACTTTACCTCCAATTGATTTTAACCTTCACTAGTGTTCTAGTTAAATAGTACACTAGTTGTAAAAAAAGTTCAATATTTTTTTGATCTAAGGAGAATGTAAATTAAAAAGCGTATAAAATCAGCATAATTGATTTTATACGCTCTTACTTTAAATAACTAAGACTATTGCTTTAATTGTTTGATAAAGAAGCATTTCATAGAGTCGAATCGTTATAGTCTATTTTATTGGTGACCTGTTAAACTATTTTTTACTGCTGGATTTCTTCTATTGGAATATTCAAAGCCTTAGCAACTCTTGAACCATATTCTTGATCCGCTTGATAAAATTGTTTGATTTCTAAAACCTGAATTTCTCGATTATCAACCTGACCTAAGTTGTTCTTAATAGTTTGGACTAAGCGTTCTTTTTCATCTTCTGGAATCAAACGGTACAGATCACCTGCTTGGGAATAGTGGTCTGGACCATTTTCATAAGTTCCTGCCTGCCCTTCTATATCGAATGGTGTAATCGCTGCAGACTCATCCTGTACTGGTCCACCTTGACTATTTGGTTCATAATTAACTGCTCCACCTGGATTATTTCCTTGCATGAAACCATCTCGTTCATAATTATTGACTTCATTGATTGGTTTATTGACAGGTAATTGATCGTAATTCACACCTAAACGATAGCGCGCCGCATCTTTATAGGCGAATAATCTTCCTTGTAGTAACTTGTCAGGTGATACTTCGATCCCTGGAACCAAGTTAGCTGGTGAAAAAGCAATTTCTTCCACATCTGTAAAATAGTTTTGAGGGTTTTCATTCAATGTCATTTTACCAACTTCAATCAACGGATAATCCTTTTGTGAAACAACTTTAGTTACATCAAATAAATCATATTTGTAGTTCAAGCCTTCTTCATACGGAATGATTTGCACACAAAGTGTCCATGAAGGAAAATCACCTGTTTCAATCGCTTGAAATAATTCATCTGTTAAATAATCCGTATTTTCAGAAGCAATCTGAGCAGCAACATCATCTGTTAGATTTTTTACACCTTGATTTGTTCTAAAATGATACTTCACCCAAAAAACTTCTCCTTGATTATTGACCCATTTAAACGTGTGGCTGCCGTAACCATGCATCGTACGATAACTTGCAGGGATGCCTCGATCAGCCATTAATATCGTGACTTGATGAACAGATTCTGGTGAATGAGACCAAAAATCCCATTGCATATAAGGATCTCGTAAATGTGTTTTTGGATCACGCTTTTGAGAATGGATAAAATCAGGAAATTTTAACGGATCATTAACAAAAAATACCGGCGTATTATTACCGACAATATCATAATTTCCTTCTTCTGTATAAAACTTGACTGCAAACCCTCTAACATCGCGGTACGTATCGATGTAACCCGATTCACCAGCTACTTGAGAAAAACGAATCGCTACTCTTGTCTTTTTTCCTACACCATTAAAAAGTCCAGCTTTTGTATAGTGGATCATGTCATTAGTCAGCTCAAACTCGCCAAAAGCACCAGCTCCTTTAGCATGGACTACTCTTTCTGGAATTCTTTCGCGGTTAAAATGAGCTAATTTTTCCAAAAGATGAATATCTTGGATCAATACTGGTCCTCTTTTACCAGCTGTTTGCGAATGTTGATTATTGGCTACGGGTTGTCCTTCACTTGTGGTCATTTTTTTACTCATATTTTCACCTTCCTATAAATATATTCTTTACAAATCAATAGTAACTCTAATAAAGTGATTGTTCAAATAAAAAAGAACCCAACGAAACGATATACGTTTCGTTCGGCTCTTTAATGGTTCTCATCAGTCACTTCTTTTTTCTCTTCCCTAACAGCATGGAGTCCTGATTTTATCTCTCGTCTTTTTTGAATCAAGACATAAATAAACCCAATCAGAAATGGCAAAACGAAGCTGCCAAAGCGGTACAATAATAAAGATGATACTGCATCAACTGTTCCTACTAAAGGTTTAAACAGTAATAAATAAACAAATTCAAACGGTCCAATTCCTGCAGGCGTCGGAAATACACCCGACAAAATCACTGAAAAACTGGTAAACGAAAGAACCAAAAGGAAGTCGATATTTGGATGATTTTCAACCAAGACCACATAAGGAATCACATACCAAAAAAGTAACTTCGCGACATTCCAGCCAAAAATCCGAATCATCGCTGAACGGTCTTTGGTGATCGTTTGAACGGTTTCTCTTAAAGAATAGATTTGCAAATTGCATTTATCTACCCAATCCCGTAATTTTTTTCGCTTAAAGTGCTTGTTTGTCCAGCTTATTAAGAGCACTTGAAGATTGATACTACTTGAAAGAATCAGTAGTGAAAAAATAATCCCAAAAGTCAATCCAACGCCCACTAAAATAAAAGGAATCATTTTTGGTGAACGCTCATAAAATAAAGAAAACTGGAAAATCAAACCTAATGTAGATAAAAAAATAACTGCAACTTTATACATAATCATATGCAGAGCTGTTACACCAACACCTTGAGAAACTGCCAGTCCTTTTTTCTTATAAAAATAAATTTCAGAAAGCAACGTACCTGTTCCAAAAGAAATCACACGATAAAAGGCAACATAACAAGAGGTAAAAAAACCATCTTTCGTCGTGAAATCTTTCTGAAAGTACGAGGCAATTTCTTTGATAGAACGCCCTTCAACGATTTGATAAACAACACCTAACAAAACGACAAGAGCAGCAACGATCCAGCTTGTTTTCATTAATTGAGCAAATATATCGCTAAGTGAATTATCCATCACATAGATGATCACACCGATAAAAATCGCTAACAAGCCAATATTTAGGAAAACTTTTGTTTTAGAATTGCTTTTCATGGTTTCTCCCCACTAAATTTGTCTTCATCCTTATTTTTTATAGCTAAAATAAAGAATTGCAATAGCTACAAGTGTACCAAAAATAAAGGAAAAATAAAAGCGTAATTTTCTTGTTTTGTGATGAAACAGTTGCTGAGAAAGTAAACCGCCGATTCCTCCACCGATCAAGCCAACAAGTAACAAATCAAATTCAGGTATACGCCATTTTTTACGTTTGGCCCGTTGTTTATCAATATACATTGCAAAAAATTCAACAACATTTATTATGAGTAAATATACCCAAGGTAAATGTTTCAATAAATCTGCCATTCATTTCCCTCCAACCCTCATTCTCTTAATAAGGTACTTTGCAATAAAAAATCAAATCTAAGATTTTGGAACAAAAACAGTCAAACCATGCTTAACAACGTTCATTTGAATCGGTAAATCCTCACTTGGGTCTCCATCAACACGCGTCCCAACTTTTTTTTCGTTCAAGCTTTTGATCTCTATTTCAGCTGCCGTTATATACTTAATATCAGGAAGTTCATAGATTTTTCCTGCAATAATTTTCGGTAGATAAAAAGCCAATTTGAAAAAGTTTAATTTTGGCAAGATCGTTAAATGAAACAAACCATCATCTGGAGATGCTGAATCATCAAAATTCGTATACCCACCAACAGAATTCGTCATGGTCACAGTCACTAACTGTGTCTTTCCTTGCCACTGCTCTTTTTCTGTTTTGATTTCTAAACGATAACGTTTTTTCTTAGCGAGCAATTTGAAAAAGTTTTTCACAAAAATAAGTTTACCGTATTTTTGTTTATCTTCTTGACTGATTCGAGCCGCTGTATCTGCTAAAATACCGATCGTCATTGTACTAACGATCACTTTTTCGTTAATCATACCATAATCGATTTTTCTAGTAGCTCCGCCCAGAATGATATCGGCTGCCGCTTCAAATTTCATTGGAATTTCTAAAACTCTAGCCATGTTATTAACCGTTCCACCAGGTAGTAAACCAACTTTTAGATGCGGTAACTCTTCTTTGAAATCTTCTACATTATGATTGATCGTGCCATCTCCACCAATGAAAATCAACGTATCGATATTTTCAGTCTTCGCCTTTTCAACTGTTTTTTTACTATCACAATCTGGGCCAACTTGTTCTAATAGAAAATGGGTAGTTGTTTGTCCATGATCTTTTGCATACTCTACAAACTGTTCTGCTAATTCTTTGCCTTTGTCTTTACCTGATGTTTCATTAAAAAGAATCATTACATTTTCCATTGTCATCACGTTTCCTTCCAATTTAAAACTGAACATGCTTGTCTAGCTTTGACAGAAAAACAGGAAGTAAGTCACTACCTGTAACGTTACTCCCTCTTTTTGAATTTTAGTGCTATTATCAATAGTTACAAACTTTATTTAGCGTTAGATTCCGCAATTTTCACGATTACATCAGTCGCTTTTTCCATTGCTTGTAATGAAACGAATTCAAAGCGTCCATGCATATTTTCGCCACCAGCAAAAATATTTGGCGTTGGAATACCTAGATAAGAAATCTTAGAACCATCTGTTC
The DNA here is from genome assembly GCF_017377505.1 of Enterococcus sp. DIV0212c. Classification (GTDB taxonomy): domain Bacteria; phylum Bacillota; class Bacilli; order Lactobacillales; family Enterococcaceae; genus Enterococcus_L; species Enterococcus_L ikei. Next base: position 38,150 of record NZ_JAFREN010000007.1, read on the forward strand.
CGCCACGGACAGGCTCAATCAAAGGTTCAATATCAAGCTCGATCATCGCATTTTTAGCTAATTCAATAATGCTCATATCTTTTTCGATTACTTCACCCATATTATAATATTGATCAAATAAATCGATTTGAACACGTTCTTGGTCAAATGGTTGATTGATGATTTCTTGAATTTTAAGAATCAAGGCTTTACGCGCTTCAAATTTTTCACGATCATGATCACGGATGATATACGTCATTTTTGCTTCTTCTGGTGTTCCCTCCATTTGTGCTAAGTGGAAGAATCCTTCATAACCATCTGTTTTTTCAGGCACTTCATTTTGCGGTAATTGATTTTGAAAATCGATTGCCAACTGTAATGCATTGATCATTGTATTTTTCGCTGTTCCAGGATGAACATTTTTCCCTTGGATCGTTACTTCTGCTTGAGCTGCGTTAAATGTTTCATATTGTAATTCTCCGACTGGACCGCCATCCATTGTATAAGCAAAATCTACGTTGAATTGCTCTACGTCAAATTTATCTGCACCAACACCGATTTCTTCATCTGGTCCAAAAGCCACACGAATCGTCCCATGTTTGATTGATGGATCTTTGATCAAGATTTCCATAGCCGTCATGATTTCAGCGATTCCTGACTTATCGTCTGCGCCTAAAAGCGTTGTACCATCCGTTGTGATCAATGTTTGATTCGCATAATTTTTTAGGTTAGGAAAATCTGTTGTGTTTAGAGTGAATTTTCCTTCGCTATCTAATTTGATGGTTGACTCGCCATCATAATTTTCAATAATTTGCGGATTCACATTGACTGCGTTGAAATCTGCCGTATCCATATGAGCGATAAAGCCAATTGAACGAACTTCTTTATCTATATTGCTTGGTAACGTCGCAATCACAAAACCATTTGTTTCATTATATACTACATCACTCATGCCGATTTCTTCTAATTCTTTTTTCAAAGTTTGGGCAAAAGCAACTTGTGTTTGCGTTGAAGGTGTTGTTTCACTTTTTGGATTCGAGCGCGTTTCTGTTTTTACATAGCGTAAAAAACGTGGTAATAAATTTTCATACATCGTTAAGTTCCTTCTTTCTACTTTATCTAAATTTGAATGGATTCGTATTTACCTCTGATTCAATAAATGTTATATCCCAATTATAGTCTTTTTTCCATTGATTGAATAGTTCAACCAACTTTGGTTTGCATAATTGTTCGATATAATGTCCCGGATCAATCACAGACAAACCTTCTGTCAACATATCATGTCCAGTGTGATAATAAACATCTCCTGTGATGTAAACGTCAGCTTGTTTTTTGATTGCATCTGGGTAAAATTTTTCACCACTGCCACCGCAAATAGCAACACGCTGGATCATTTTTGTTTCGTCTTCTGCTACGATTCGCAAGCCATCTAAAGCAAATTTTTCTTTGATGATAGTCACAAAATCTTTTAGCGGCAAAGCTTTTGCTAAATTCCCAATGCGTCCTAACCCGTAATCTTTAGTGATGTTTTCTATTTGATAAACATCATAAGCTGGTTCTTCGTATGGATGAGCCGCCAGCATTGCTTGAATCACATTTGCTTGGATTGTTTCTGGGAAAATAACTTCGATTTTAGCCTCTTGAACAGATTCTTCTTCACCGATCGTTCCAATAGCTGGGTTAGCACCAACAGCTGGCGTAAATCGGCCAGTCCCAATCAAAGAATAGCTTGTATTTGTATAATCACCTTGCATGCCGGCACCTGCTTGTCCAAGAACTTTACGCATATTGGCTGCATCATCGATCGGTACAAAAACAGCTAATTTCTTGTAAGAAATTGTATGTGTTTTTGTTAAGTAAGTCGTATCGTTGATCTCTAGTAATTCACAAAACCAGTCATTTAAGCCGTTATCAATAATATCCATATTCGTATGCGCTGCAAAAACGGCAATATCATGTTTCAATAAATCAGCATACATTTTTGTCTGAAAATTATCTGTATCCAAACGCTTTACTGCTCTAAAAATAGGCGGATGTTTAGCAATGATCAGATCAACCTTTTTTTCGATTGCTTCAGCGACAACTTCCGGTCGAACATCCAATGTAACTAAAACTCGATTTAACTTTTTATTCAGTGTCCCGATATGTAACCCTACAGGATCTCCCGCTTCGGCTAGCCATTGAGGGCAGTACGTTTCAAAACGTTCAATAAATACGTTCCCATCAAGACTCATTTGACAAAACCTCCTGAATTTCAGTGATTTCTTTTTCAATTTGTTGAATTCTTGCTTGTTGATCGCCAGCGGCTTTGGCTAGTTGAGCTAAAATCGTTTCACGTTGTTTTAATTCACCTTGCCATTTTTTTTGAAAAATAGGCGATTGTTTTTTTAGTAAAATAGGACCAAAAAGGCGTTCTTTTTCTGAATAAGCCACTCTCGTTTCTTCTCTAGCAGCCACGATGATTTCGTAAATCTTATTATTTTCTTCTAAAATATCTTCTTCAAGAATCGTATAGCCATGTTCTGTCAACCAATCACGCAACGGTTTTTCACCAATATTTGGTTGTAAAACTAAGCGTTCGTTTCCTTGAAGACGCTGGTTATGCCAGCCGGCATCCAAAATATCCCGAATCAAAACGCCGCCCATACCGCAAATAGTTACTGCATTAACTTTATCCGATGCCTCTACAGCATCTAATCCGTTAGCTAAGCGAACAACGATTTGTTCAGTCAACCCATTTTTTCTAACTTGTTTTTTGGCAGCTTCAAAAGGTCCGTTGACCACTTCACCAGCTACCGCAAACTCAATTTTATTTTGTAAAACTAACGCTACAGGTAAATAGGCATGATCGGAACCGATATCTGCTACACGGCTTCTTTCAGGGACTAATTCACCTACACGTTTTAAACGTTCTGATAATTGATTTTCATTCATTCGACATATTCCTCCATGGTTATTATACCATTGAAAAAAGGGCTTGAAAACTTTGAAAGAAGTAAATTATTGACAATTTTTTCCATTTATAAAATAGACAACTAACAAAAACACAGAACAATCATCCGTTCATTTCTGACGATTGTTCTGCTTACTTCTTGCGTCCGACTACAATAACGATCACTTAATCGTCTCTTTTTGCCTGTCTTTCTTGCATTTCTTTTCTTAATTTTTTGTGCGCTTTTTTTGACCCTCTTTCAAGATCTCTATTCCTCTTGCGGTCATGATAATGTTCAAATAAAGAATCTAGATCATAATTTGGCGGATATAGCTCTTTGGCGCTGCGATCTAATTTCAATTGCCGTTTATGAACTGTTATTTTTTCGTTGTCCACGTAAATTATCACATCATCTGTCATTTCTACGGACTCATATACCAAACCAATTTTCTTTTTTTCTGTCCAAAATACACGGTCACCTTTTTCATAATTTGGAAAAACCGTTTGTTCTTTTTGTTTTCTGACCTTTTGCAGTGAGTCTGCTTTTTTAGTTGAATAGTTGCGGTCATGTAAATAGTTTTGCGCGAGTTTAACCACTTGTTTATCTAAGTTCATCTTATTGGCAATCCAAAACGCATTACTCTCACCAGTTTCGCCTAAAATCAATTGATATTTCGGCATGAGGTTTTCTGAATCAAACGCCATCGCTGCGGTTAGAAAATCTTCATGTTGTTCGGAAAATCGTTTGATTTCGCCATAGTGAGTCGTTGTAATAAGGATGCTCCCTTTTTTATAAAAAGCTTCCATGATTGCAATTGCTAAAGCGGCTCCTTCGTTTGGCTCTGTCCCACTACCGATTTCATCTAATAAAATCAAGCTGTTTTGCTTGGTTTTAGCAAGGATTTCAGAAATATTTTGCATATGACCAGAAAAAGTACTTAATGCATTTTCGATACTTTGCTGATCACCGATATCAACGAAAATCTGATCAAAAATAGCAACGTTTGTGCCAGCATCAGCGATAATTTGTACACCAATCATCGTTTGCAAGGAAATCAATCCGACGGTTTTCAGTACGACTGTTTTTCCTCCAGCATTCGGTCCAGTAATCGTCAAACCTCGGTATTCTTTTCCTAATGACACATTCAAAGGAACTGCTGCTTCACCCAGAAGTGTATGCTTTACGTTCACAAATTGAATGATTCCCTCTTGATTGATTTCAGGTTCGATACCATTAATTTCTCTACTGTATTTCGCTTTGGCAAAAATCATGTCATATTGCGCGATTACTTCTATATTTGAGTGAATTGCTATCATTTGTTCCGCAATCAAACCAGTCAATGTCGATAAAATTTGGTAAACTTCTGCTACTTCTTCCATTTTCAGCTGATATAATTTATCATTCAACTTCGTTATCGCTGCAGGCTCAATAAAAACTGTCGTTCCTTTAGATGATGCATCCACAACCGTTCCTGAAATTTGGTTTTTGTACGTTGCTTTGATCGGTACCGTGAAACGATCATTTTTCTTCACAATGATTGCTTCTTGAATTTTAGGTTTATTTTGCGTATTTCTAAGAAATGATTGGAGTTTCATTTCAATTTCTTTTTCGCATTCTTGAATGGCTCTACGAATTTTACGTAACTCTCGGCTAGCATCATTTTCCACTTGATTGTTACGAATTACATGATAGATTTCGTCCTCAATAGTTGAAAATAGTTGTAGCGATTCGCTGTATCTAGCTAAAAATGGTGCAATAAAGTTATTTTTTTGCATAAAACTTTGGATCAATCGGCAACTTCTAAGAAAATCTGCATAGCTGACTAACTCACTTGGTTCTAAAATAAAGCCTTTTTCCACTTGACTCGTCAGATGTTCAATGTTGTTTAAGCCCATAAATGGAACATGCAGATTGGCCATAAGCAACGCTTTTGCTTCTGAAGTTTCTTGCAGGCGTTTTTTGACTACCTCTATGCGACTACTTGGTTCTAATACTTGGATTCTTGCTTTTCCGTAAGAACTAATTGCATAGGTCATCAATTTTTCTTTAATTGTATTGAATTGGGTTTTATTATACGTTTCTTGATTCATGTTGTATCTCCTTCTTTTTTCAGAGATACCTATCTTCTTTTGAATAGGTCAAAGAGTTTCCTTTTCTGCTTGTGATCTATTTTATTGTTCGAGTGAAAATACAAAAAAGAGACGAAGATTTCCTTCATCCCTCACTAATCAATAAATAAAGATAGATATACAGCAGTCTATCGGATATTTTTTATGAGTTAAGATAGGTATCAAACATAGGTATGCTAAAGAAGCCATCTAAAAATGGTTGTTTATTCTTCAGCTATTCATTTCCTTAGGTTAGATACTTACACTCACAAAAACACCTCTATGGCTTTCTTTGACTATTCATTTCTCGCTAAAAGTATACCGCAGTTTTTTTGGTTGGTCAATAAAAGAAGTTACAGCTTCCCAGAAATAAAACAACAGTCATAAGCTGCAATTTCTAATTCATCTAAAATCGTTTCGATTTTTTCATCAGTCAACGGACAACTTTTAGTAAAGCTGAAATCAGCAACATTGATTTTTTTTGCACAGTTGTTTGGGTTTAATACATATAGTGCATAGTTACTTGAATCATAGCGCAAGATTCCCAATAATTCTTCCGTATAAAAAAGAATAAACGCTCCATATTTTAATACTTCTGTTTTCTTGCGAACCTTGATCCAATGTCTAAAGCCTTTTTCCATTGTTTGATCTTTGTTATCCCACGGAAAATACTTTCGATTTTCAGGGTCCTTTCCTCCTGTTAACCCAGCTTCATCGCCATAATACACACAAGGAATTCCAGGTAACACAGTCAGTAGAGAAAACGCACTTAACGCTTTTGTTTTATTCCCGTCCATCATTGTTAATAAACGTTCCGTATCGTGAGTTCCTAAATTATTAAGGTTGTTATAAAAAATGTCAGTAGGATAATTTTCTTCTAATGTCGTTATATTTTTAGCCGCTTTTTCAGGTGTCATTTCTCCTCTAAGCAACGCCAAAATCGTCGTGCGAAAAGGGTAATTCATCACACCATGTAAACTATCGCCAAGGATATACTGCCGTCGTTCATCATAGGCTATTTTATTTGATGCATCTTCCCAAACTTCTCCCAGTAAAATTTTGTCAGAATACTGATTTAGATTTTGACGAATCCCTTTGATAAAAAAATCGGGTAGTTCATCAGCAACATCTAAACGCCAGCCATCAATTCCAAAACGATTCCATTTTGCCAATACACTGTCTGATTCTCCATAAATAAACGCTTGAAACAGACGATTTTTTTTGTTGATTTCCGGCAAATCATCAAATCCCCACCAAGATTCATAAGTCTTCGGATAATCAGTAAAGGTAAACCAAGGATAATAAGGACTTTCTGGATCTCTATAGGCCCCCGTTTTTTCTCCATAACTGCCATCATAATTAAAGTACATACTATTTTTCCCCACATGATTAAACACGCCATCTAAAATCACATGCATATCATTTTCATGTAACAAATCTACAAGTGCCCTAAATTCAGTTTCATCACCCAACATGCCATCGATTGTTAGATAATTCGCCGTATCATAACGATGATTGCTAACCGATTCAAAAATAGGATTCAAATAAATAGCGGTCACACCCAGCTCTTTTAGATATGGAATTTTTTCGATGATTCCTTTAAAATTTCCCCCTTGAAAATCCCAACGGACGATGCTGCCCGTCTCATCTTTGATATACATTGGCTCATCAGTATGTCTGCCATAAATAAATGAATTTTTCTTTGGATGATCGATTAGATTATGTGCATTACCATTATGAAAACGATCTGGAAATATTTGATAAAAAACCGCTTCTCGATACCATTTAGGCGCATGATCTGCTTGAGAAAAACAAGTAATTTGATAAGGTACAACTGAATATTCGCTTTCATAAAGTTGACCTTCCCCACCAAGCTCTTTCGTTGCTCCGTAGAAAAAGGAATCCTTTTTTTGATGACCTACAAAATAATAAAAATAAAGTCCTTTTCCTTGATCAAATACGTAAGAACATTGGTAATTACCTGGTGCATCACTTTCCATTTTTATATAATCACTTTTTTGACCACTATTTTCTTTATGAATCACAAAATAAACATCCTCGATCTCATTGCTTTGAATAAAAATTGAAAACTTCATTTGTCCGTTTTGTTCAATTGCTCCAAAAGGATCTTTATGTTGTTTTAGCCATGGATTGTAATAAATAGTTGTCATTTTTTCACCTACAATTTATGATGATTGATCCATCTCTTGATAGAGATCCAAATATACTTGGGCCGATTTTTTCCAGCTGAAATCTTTTTTCATAGCCATTTGGATCAGCTGCTGCCAAGTTTGTTGATCGTCCCGATACAGATCCGTCGCAACAAGTACACTGTACATCAAATAATAAGAACTAAATTCAGAAAAACCAAAGCCTGTTCCACTTTTGGTAATCGGATCAAATGGAATTACCGTATCTTTTAATCCACCTACTTCATGAACGATTGGTAAGGTTCCATAACGCATCGCAATCATCTGAGATAAGCCACAAGGTTCTGTGGCTGAGGGCATCAAGAATAAATCTGAGCCTGCATAAATCAACTGTGCCAAAGAAACATCGAAGGTAATGTTCGCACTAAGCTTGTCTGGATAACGACTGGAAAAATAACGGAAAGAATTTTCGATCCCTGTATCTCCTGTTCCTAATAAAACAACTTGTACATCTTTTTCCAGCACATTCACTAATTCATCCAAGATTAAATGAAATCCTTTTTGGAAGGTCAAACGACTGACTATTCCGATCAGCGGTATATCCTTTCGCAGAGGCAAATTCATTTTTTTCTGTAACACTTGCTTGTTTTGCTCTTTGCCTGACCGATCTTCTAGTGAATAGTTGCATGGAATTAACTTATCTGTTTCTGGATCATTCATTTCATAATCGATTCCATTCAAAATCCCACTTAATTTTCCTTGTTCTAAACGTAAAATCCCATCTAAACCAAAGCCAAATTCAGGCGTTTTGATCTCCTCAGCATAAGTGGGACTGACTGTATTCACACGATCTGCATACATAATTCCGGCTTTTAAATAATTGATACCATCCCCAAAACGAGCAGCCCCGTCATAAAATCGATCGATCCCCATTCCAAACAAATCAGGCAGCAAATCTTTACTGTAAGCACCTTGAAACTCAATATTGTGAATCGTTAAAATCGATTTGATTGCGTGATAAGCGTCGATTTCTTGGTATTTTTCCTTTAATAAAAAAGGGATCATCGCTGTATGAAAATCATTGACATGAACCACATCAGGAATAAAATTGATTTTTTCCAACATTTCAATGATAGCTAAAGAAAAGAAGGCAAAACGTTCCCCATCATCGTAATAACCGTAAAGATTTTCACGGTCAAAATAATACAAATTATCAATGAAATAATAGGTAACACCATTTAATTGTAGTCGTTTAATCCCGCAGTATTGATGCCGCCAGCCAACATCTACATAAAAATCAATGACGTCTTCACATTGATTTTTATATAGATCAGGCATTTTCGTAAAATAGGGTAAAACAACTGAAATCTCCACACCTTTTTTGGCTAACTCTTTAGGCAAAGCACCAGCTACATCACCCAAACCTCCTGTTTTAAAAAAAGGTGCACATTCTGCTGATGCAAATAATACTCTCATGACTCTTCTCCATAAATATCAGTGGAAACAACTTGGTTCTTTTTGATCACAATTGGTTTTTCAGCAGTGCCGGAGATTTTGACTCCTGCTTCAACCGTTACATTTTTATCTAGTATGGCGTATTCGATTATTGCATCTTCAGCAATTTTCGCATTAGCCATCACGATCGAATGTTTGATTTTTGCGCCATTTTTTACTGTTGTTCGTCTAGAGATCAAACTATTTTCCAAACTTCCTTCGATAATACAGCCTGTTGCGCATTGACTATTTTTTACATGTGAAGATTCGGAATAATAAGTGGGTACTTCATTTTTAAGTTTGGTATAAATTTTTTGTTTTGAATACATTAATGAATTGAATTTATTAGAATCCAACATATCCATATTCGCACGATAATAAGAACTAACATCGTGAATATTACTTAAATATCCTGTGTATTCATAAGCCGTCGTTGGTTCTTCCGCTATTTTATTTTGAAGAAATGTATGCATACTTGGTGAGCTATCATTTTTTTGACCGTTTTTCAATTGATCGATCAACCATTCGGTTTGAATAATATAAATATTCATACACAGGTTTAAGCGTTCAGCTTTTTCTGCTGCACCTTTAAACCCATGAATTCCCGTAGCATTGCCGTCTTCATTGACTTGAATAATACCTTCATCTAATGATATTTTTTCACGTTCCATTCTTTTATATACAACTGTCATTTGATTTTTTTGGTTTCGATGACTTCTTAAGACTGCACGTAAATCAATATTGCATAACATATTGCTGCCCATAAAAACAGTAAACTCTGATTCTGATTTCTCAAGATAATCGATAACTGAATCAAAATAAGGAAGTCCTTGTGCTTTTTCTTTTAAGAATTCCTGATAAAAGTAAACGAAATATCGATTTTGCAATGAATCTAAATTCCATTCTTTTCCTCCACCTATATGATCAAAGACTGAACGAGTTTCTCCTTCGTTGAATACCATGAAAATCGAATTGATATTTGCATTGGCGATACTAGAAAGTGGAAAGTCGATCAATCGATATTTACAATCAAAAGGCAATGTATCTAAGGGACGGTTTTCAGTTAATGGTAATAATTTTTGGAACCTTGATTCATTTCCTAAAATGGCACACATTTTTTTAGTCTTCATCACTTTGCACCCCTATTACTTCAGAATAACCGATCACTTCAATGTCATTTTCGTTATAAACCACTGCGTTATCACCGATGATCGCATTTTCGCCAATGATTGCATTTTTAATACGTACGTTTTTGCCAATCGTTGCACCAGGCATGATTACGCTACTTTCAATTGTTGAGCCACTTTTTACTTGAACATCTGTTGAAAGAATACTATCTTTGACTGTCCCCGCTACATAGCAACCGTCAACAATCAGTGAATTACTGACGGAAGCTGTGTCCGTAATAAAATGAGGCGGTGAAATTGTATTTTTTGAAAACATCCGCCAGCTTTTATCCCTCATGTTCAACTCATTTTCCAAGCGGATAAATTCCATATTAGCTTCCCACAAAGAATCGATTGTTCCAACGTCTTTCCAGTATCCGTCAAAACGGTAAGCATATACATTTTCACCAGCTTCCAAATAAGAAGGAATCACATGTTTCCCGAAATCAAGCATTTGACCGTCTTTAGAATAACTATTTAATAAAACATTACGTAAGCGGCCCCAGTTAAAAATGTAAATCCCCATAGACGCTAAATTACTTTTAGGTTCAGCTGGTTTTTCATCAAACTCAATGATTCGATCATTTTCATCCGTATTCATGATACCAAATCGTGAAGCTTCTTTAATCGGTACTTCGATAACTGCCACACTCAATGAAGCATTATTGGCAATATGTTCTTCTAACATTGCTTCGTAATTCATTTTATAAATGTGATCTCCAGATAAAATCAATACATATTGTGGGTCCATTTGATCGATATAAGAAATATTTTGATAAATGGCATGTGCGGTTCCTTCAAACCATTTTTCACCATCAGAACTGGAATAAGGTTGTAAAATGGTTACGCCAGAATCAATACCATCTAACCCCCAACTTGCGCCATTTCCAATATGGTTATTCAACGCAAGCGGTTGGTATTGAGTAACAATCCCAACATTTTTAATTCCCGAGTTGATACAATTACTTAACGTAAAATCAATAATTCGATATCTGCCTCCAAAAGGTACAGCAGGTTTCGCGATATTTTTTGTTAATTTTCCTAATCTAGTACCTTGTCCTCCGGCTAAAATCATTGCTAGCATTTCTGTTCTCATCTGCAACGGGTGAAATTCCACCCTGCCTCCTTTCAAAAACATCCATTATTTTAAAATCATATTTTTAGACTTCGTTTGGAAAACGGTTCATTGTTTTATCGCTTTACGTACTGATTTGTTTTGGTTTCAAAATAATTGCCCCCAAAGAAGGAACAATCGTTTTGATCTGATAATCAAATTGTTTAAAAGGCTCCTTAATTGTTTCACTTGTTTGGTTGTGAGCGGTCCAAGTACCGCCATATTCTTTCATCTCCGTATTTAGGACTTCTTCATACGTTCCAGAAAAAGGTACTCCAACCACGAAGTCCTGCCTTTCTACTGGAGAATAGTTTAAGATGACAATTAAAAAATCTTTTTTTGTTTCTCCTTTGCGGATAAAACTCAAGACAGTTTCTTCGTTATTATCTGCGTCAATGATCTCAATTGTTTCTGGACGATGATCCAAAATCCACAAAGCTTTTTCATTTTTATAAAACGTATTAAGTGTCTTTGTAAAATGCTGCATGCTGTGGTTCATCTCATCATCAAGGTCGATCCATTCCAAACGTTCATCAGACTTCCACTCTAAAAACTGCCCCCATTCACTGCCCATAAATAACAACTTCTTTCCAGGGTGAGTCATCAAATAAACGTAAAGATTACGAAGTTGTGCGAATTGTTTATGGCGATCGCCCCACATTTTATGCATCAGACTTCTTTTCCCGTGGACTACCTCATCGTGGGATAATGGTAAAATGTAATTTTCATTCATCATATACATAAAAGAAAAGGTCAGCAGGCGGAAATTATATTTCCGAAACGCAGCATCCATTTCATAAAAACGCAACGTATCGTTCATCCAGCCTAAATTCCATTTATAATCAAAACCTAAAGCCCCACTTTCGACAGTTCCAGTTATTTTAGTCTCCGAGGAACTCTCTTCTGCAATCATGATCACATTGGGATGATTCAATTTAACAACAGCATTTAGCTTCTGCAAAAAGTAAAACCCATCCCAATTACGGTTGTCGCCTTCTTGATCAACAATTACAGGCCCTTCATCATAATCAAGATAAAGCATATTAGAAACAGCATCCACACGTATGCCGTCAATATGAAACATTTCGATCCAATACAACGCACTGGAAATCAAAAAGCTCTGTACTTGAGGTTTGCTTAAATCAAAATTAAGCGACCCCCAACGAACATTTTTTGCTCGAATCGGATCGTTATACTCAAACTGAGGTGTTCCGTCATAATGAGCCAACGCATCATCATTAATGCAAAAATGTCCTGGTACCCAATCAATCAACACACCAATATTATTTAAATGACACTCTTCTACAAAATCCTGAAACTCCTCCGGTCGGCCATAATAAGAACTCAGAGCAAAATACCCAATCAATTGATACCCCCAAGATGTTCCTAACGGATGTTCCATCAAAGGCATAAATTCAATATGAGAAAAGCCCATTTCTTTAACATAGGGAATCAATGTCTCTTTTAATGTTTTAAACGTATACGGTGTCCCGTCCTCTTCAGTTTGCCAGGAACTTGCATGGACTTCATAAATGTTTAATGGTCGTTTAAAATGATTGGTCTGTTTACTACGGTTTTGCCAAAGTCCGTCATGCCAGTTTTTTTGAGGAATTGTGTGAATCACGGCTGCATTGTCAGGACGTTTTTCAAAAACAACTGCAAAAGGATCGGTCTTGTAAACTTCTCTGCCATCTACTTGTTTCACCAAGTATTTATAAAGATCGTCTTCTTTTGGACTGGTCGTAAAAATTTCCCATACACCAAATTCTTCCGCTTTTTTCATAGGTAAAGACTGATCCCAATGATTAAAATCACCCACTAACCAAATTGCCTGCGCATTTGGTGCCCATACTCGAAAAAAGAATCCTTCTTGCTTCTCACGAATCGCTTGATGAGAACCAAAGTACTGTTGACTATAGAAATTTTCACCTGTTTCAAAACGTTCTATCGAGCTTTTTTCATTAGGCATTTGTTTAGCCTCACTCTCTTTCATTAACGTATTTAAACTTCTTTGTTTATTTATCACAATTAAAAATAACGAGAATCTTTTCAAGGTAGACAAAAAAGTTACAGAAAATATTCTTTTCTTTCTGAATTTTTCAAAAGAAAACGCAATAAAATTTCTGAAACTATAACTGATTTTAAGAATCTACAGGTAAAAATGTTCACAGATAAGCCAACTTATGTAGTATTTTATTCAGCCACTGTGACAGTTATCCATGCTTCTAACTGATTATGATTAGACTAGGCTGAGTAAGCTTATCTTAAATCTAACAACAAAATGAAAAAAAAGAAAGAAATATACCTTTCAAATTTATTGCTATTCAATTCAGGTTTGCTCTGTTATTCGTTCATCTATCTCACTTAAACTTTTACTTTTAACCAATCTGATGATATATTTAATTCAAAAAGAAAAATATTATTTTAAAGGAGCATTTCAACGTGAATATTTCATTTGAAGGAAAAGTAGTTATTGTAACTGGTTCAACCTCAGGTATTGGTGCGGCAACAGCAGAAGCTTTTGCTCAAGCAGGAGCACAGGTCATCATTTGTGGGCGAAGAATTGACAAAGGTGAAGCCATCGTCGCTAAAATCGTGGAAAATGGTGGTAAGGCTTCATTTATTCAAACTGATGTAGGTAATGATTCTAGCATGGAGAACTTAGTGGAAAATGTCATCAAGGACTATGGGAAAATCGATGTCCTCATCAATAATGCAGGCGTTTATAAGTCTTTTGCTTTTGAAAATATCGACATGGAAAAAGAATATGAAGAAGTCTTCAATGTTAATGTTAGAAGCTACATCTATTTATCTAAACTGGTTTTACATTACATGCTGGAACGAAAAGAGGGCAATATCATAAATATTGCATCAGTCGGTGGATTAAATGGCGGACCTGGAATTGCAACTTATTGTGCATCAAAAGGAGCTATTTTACAATTGACTCGTTCGATGGCTAAAGAATTTGGGGGACGTGGCATTCGCGTAAACAGTGTATTACCTGGTTTGATCCATACTGAGATGATGCCAGAAGACGGACCAATGGATCGAGTTATAGATACCATGATTCCATTAAAACGAGCTGGTGAAAGTCAAGAAATTGCTCAACCGATTCTATTTTTGTGTAGCCCATACGCTTCATTTATCAATGGAGCCTCTATTGTGATCGATGGCGGACAAAGTGCCTAAAATTACTAAAAGGGAGAACAAAGCCGTCGCAGCTTTGTTCCCCCTTTTATTTTTGGTAATCTTAATTATTTAGCTAACCAGTTTGCTACTTCAGTTAAAGCATCACTGATTCCAGCCGGATTTTTACCGCCAGCTTGTGCCATATCTGGACGGCCACCGCCACCACCGCCGACTTTTGGTGCAATAGTTTTGATTAAATCGCCAGCTTTTAGGCCTTTTTCATTTGCTGCTTTAGACATAGCTGCTAACAAGCTGACTTTTTCCTCTTGCGCTGTTGCTAAAACTAAAACATCTGTTAATTCTTTTTGTTTCCATTGATCTGCTAATTGACGTAATTGATTCATATCTTTTACATTTACTTGTGCCGCAATGTATGTTGTGCCATTGATTTCTTTAACATCTTTGAAAATGTCGCCTGCTTGTTGATTTGCTAATTTTCCAGCAAGTTGTTCATTTTCTTTTTGTAAATCGCGTAGTTGTTGTTGTAATTGTTCAGTTTTTGACACAACTTCTTTCAATTGAGGTGATTTAACAATTCCTGCAATTGCTTTTAATTGTTTTTCTTCTTCGTTCATTAACTCGTAGGCTTCTTTGCTCGTTACAGCTTCGATCCGACGAACGCCTGCCCCGATTCCTGATTCAGAAACAATTTTGAAAATACCGATATCTTCTGTATTTGTTACGTGTGTTCCACCACAAAGTTCGATTGAATAGCCACCGATATTGACAACACGGACCTCTTTACCGTATTTTTCTCCAAATAAAGCCATTGCGCCCATGTTTTTCGCTGTATCAATATCTGTTTCAACAGTTTCAACTGGAATTGCTTCCCAGATTTTTTCATTAACGATCGCTTCCATTTGAACTAATTCTTCTGCTGTAACTTGACCAAAATGAGTGAAGTCAAAACGTAAATGTCCTGGAGCGACTAATGAACCGGCTTGATTGGCATGATCACCTAAAATATCTTTCAATGCACGGTGTAATAAGTGAGTTGCTGTATGGTTTTTCAAGATACGGTTACGCATTTTTTCGTCTACATGTAATTCGTATGTTGCACCTTCAACTAATTTCCCAGTGACTTGAACCGTGTGTAAAAATTGACCATTTGGTGCTTTTAAGACATTTTCTACATGAGCAACGATTGTTCCATTTTGATCTTTGATGGTTCCGTGATCAGCTACTTGTCCACCCATTTCAGCGTAGAAAGGTGTTTCAGAGAAGATCAATTGTGCTGTACCTTCTGAAAGTTCACTAAGAATTTCTTCGTCTTTTAAAATGATCAAAAGCTTGCTTGTAGCTTCTAAATTCGTATAGCCGACAAATTTACTTTCAACTTTAATGTCAGTCAAAACAGCTGATTGAACACCCATTGATGTTGCTTTACTACGAGCAGAACGAGCACGTTCTCTTTGGGCTTCCATTTCTTTTTCAAAACCAGCATGATCAACTTTTAAGCCAGAATCTTCGGCAACTTCTTCTGTTAATTCAACAGGGAAACCATACGTATCATACAATTTAAAGATATCTTTTCCGTTCAAGGTATCTTCATTGGCTGCTTTTACTTTTGTGATCAATTCATTTAAAATATCTAAACCTTCATTGATTGTTTCATGGAAACGTTCTTCCTCTGTACGAACAACTTTTTCGATAAATTCTTTTTGTTGTAGAACTTCTGGATAATAACTAACCATTACTTCACCAACAACTGGAACTAATTTGTATAAGAAAGCTTCATTGATTCCTAATTTTTTTCCATGCATAACCGCACGACGTAACAAACGACGTAACACATAGCCACGACCTTCATTTGAAGGTAACGCGCCATCTCCGATTGCAAAAGATAAGGCACGAATATGGTCCGCAATCACTTTAAAGGAAATATCTGTTTGTGGTGATTGACCATATTTTACTTGTCCGCTTAATTTTTCTACTGCATGAATGATTGGCATAAATAAATCTGTTTCAAAGTTAGTTGGTGCATTTTGAACGATAGAAACCATCCGTTCTAAGCCCATGCCCGTATCAATGTTTTTATGTGGTAATGGTTCATACGAATCGTCAGCTTGATGATTAAACTCAGAAAATACAAGGTTCCAAATTTCTAAATAACGTTCATTTTCGCCACCAGGATAGTTTTCTGGATCATCTTCTGCGACATCGTTGAAAGACTCACCACGATCATAGAAAATTTCTGAATCTGGACCACAAGGACCTGCACCGATATCCCAGAAGTTGTCTTCGATATCAATGATATGATCCATCGTTAAACCAACTTCTTCATGCCAAATACGTTTTGCTTCGGTATCTTTTGGATAAACAGTTACATATAATTTTTCAGGATCAAAAGCCATCCATTCTGGAGAGGTTAAAAATTCCCACGCCCAGTGAATTGCTTCATTTTTAAAATAATCACCGATCGAAAAGTTTCCTAACATTTCAAACATAGTATGGTGACGTGCTGTTTTCCCAACATTTTCGATATCATTCGTACGAATCGATTTTTGAGCATTAGTAATTCTTGGATTTTCAGGAACAACTGATCCATCAAAATATTTCTTTAATGTCGCCACACCTGAGTTGATCCATAACAAAGTTGGATCGTTTACTGGAACTAATGATGCACTTGGTTCTACTGAGTGTCCTTTTGATTTAAAGAAGTCTAAATACATTTGACGAACTTGACTGCTTGATAATTCTTTCATTGTTTTATTCCTACTTTCTTAAAATAAATGAATTGATTTTGTGCAACAAAAAAAGCGGCATCCACTGCAATACAAGGACGAAAAATCGCGGTACCACCTTGTTTGCAATGAAGTCGCTTGAAACATTCATTACCTCTTAAACTCGCTAACGCTGAGTGGCGTTGGTATTTCTACCAAAATTTATTTAAAGGGAGCAATCACGTTTTTGCGCTATTCTTCTCTCAGCAATGAAGAATTTTCTGTGAACACTAAAAAAACGAATCATATCCTTTAATCTCCTTACAAATTATAATGAAATTTCCAAAAAAAGTCAATGGGTTCCATTTCTTGCTAATCATTAGTTCTTTTTTGATTGATTTGAAAATATGAAGTTCCAATATAATCAGACAACGTTCCTTTTTCAAAGTCACAATCATTGCTTATATTTTCACTCTCAATGAACAAAAAAAATTAATCAATGTCTTTTTATTTTTTTAAATTATCTTAATTATGTTATAGAAAACTTGCACGTCATATGGTATGCTCAATTAGTTACAAATATAATTTCAGGAAAAGGAGATTTTTAATGAAAAAAAAGGGTTTATTAACAGTTGGGGTTGGTCTCTTGTTATTAACAGGATGTAATTCTTCAAAAACGGCAGACACTAGTAAATCTAGTGAATCAAACGTATCAACAGAAATGAGTAGCTCATCAAAAGAAGACGATCAGGATGAATCAACATCAAGCGAAAGTTCTACAGAGATAACTTTTTCAAGTTCTAAAGAAGAAACAAAAGCCTCAGAAAAAATTGAATCTACAGCGTTTCAGCCTACTGATGTATCGGATGAAACAATAAAATCAATCAAAACCTACGAGGATTACTTAACTATGTATCAGTCAATAATCAATAATTACTTAGCTGATTACGAAAGTGCAATCAAAGATACAGCATTATACGACCAAGCCGCTTTTGAAACGCAAAAGCAGCAATACGAACTGTCTTTTGAAACTCAGAAAAAACAATATGGCGACTATGGAAACAAGATACTGGTTGGGAAAGATTCATTAGTTGAATTTCTGATCAGCTATCGTGATGGCCTTGCTGAAACAACAAATAACCTAAAAAACTCATTACAATAAAAACATACTAAAAAAAGTGGAGAGCCATCTTAGAATGATTCTCCACTTTTTTTAGTCAATGAATCCAAGCAAAAATTTCCAGCTTTCCATATTCATCTTCTTTTTTTAAAAGTTATTCTATTTGTTAAAAGACTTCATCGCTCAACTTTAATCACTTTTCGGTACAGATATTCGTTTGGCTGCAGTTTTTGATTGCTAGAAACCGTATGTGATGGATGAAAATAAGTTGATAAAGGTAACATCTTCTCAATCAAATGCTCTTTTTCCACCAACTGCTTCGTTAATTTAACACTTGAACGATCATCCGTTAGCTCAAAACGATTTTTTTCTGTATCAATCATTAAACCGAACATGTTGGCACCATCCATTTTATTTTTGATCTGCCGGCCGGACTCATTTTCTTGAAGTAATAACTCATTGCCCCAGCGGAATAATCGTCGAGTGCCACCACCAACGGCATACTCCCACTGATCTTCTGACAATAAATCAAATCCTTGTCGCTTGATTGCTCGTTTCAATTCTTCGTGGGTAAAATCAAGATGGCTATAGACGAAATAATAATCAGATTCAGGTAAAAATTCTAAATAAACTTTATTTTTCATTAATAGGTTTTTAGGAAATGACCAGTTAAAACTTTCTTCCGCTGTCAACTCTGGAAAAATCTGCTCGCAAATAAGCGTTTCATAAGGAACAAACTGTTCAACCTCCCCTTCAAATGTACCAGTCACCGTATCAAAAATGCCTAAAAATTCTGTGCCCGCTGGCAGTGCATATTTTTGAACAAACATCGCAGGAATCGCTACTTTTCTTAAATTCGTTGTGTGATCGTTTATATAATCTGAAATGCCCTCTAGCGATGTATAATCATATTGCACCTGCTCTTCTTCAATCCACTCAGAATTAGGCCGGATTGCTTCGTTGGTTAACGTTGTTTTAAAGGTATTTTTTTCTAAACACTCCGCATCGAACCCTAATAATTCATGTGACCGTAACCCCTCTGCCCCCAGATCCCAACCAAGGATCGCTTCACTGTTTCCAGGAACAAAAACAAATAGCTCACCATCTAGTTCTAATTCAAATGTGCGACATTTAATTCCATATAATTCAAAATTTACTAATTCGATTGTATTGACTTCCACAGTTGGCGGAACAAAATACATTAATAGTTGATGTAAGAGTGTTTCTTTTTCAGGATCTTTCAAATTTTTCCAATTTGCCCATTCAACTTGTTCAAATAGGTCCACAATATCCCTCCTCGTGTGTTTCAAAAATATCTGTTATGATTAAGTATACCATTGAATGATTCTTTCATTAAGAAAATTATCTGGAGGACAAACATGCATATCCATTTTGGAAATGAACCTTGGAACCGTGCGGCGGCTTTCGCTTTACGTTATGAGGTTTTTGTATTAGAACAAGAAATTTCGCTACAAGAGGAGTTCGATGAATTAGACACCGATCAACGAAACTATTTTGTCGCCTATGATCAACGCCTTGTTCTTGGAACGATTCGTTATCAGAGCATTGATGCTGCTTCTATCCAACCAGACCGACTTTGTGTAAAAAAGGAGTATCGCAAAAAAGGAATCGGGAAGCAATTACTTTTATTATTAGAAGAAAAAGCGCTAACAGAAGGCTATGAGTTTAGTATTCTATCTGCTGAAAAAACCGCTTTGTCTTTTTACGAAGAATTAGGTTACCGTGTGACTTCTGAAGAATTTTTAGAAGATGGTATTCCGTGTGTGAAAATGAGCAAAAAAATACGTGAGTGAGACATAACTCTTTGAGTCATCTCTCGCTCACGTGAAATTCGGATAAAAGCTGGGCGCACAAGCAATTTCTTCTGTCCCATCCTCTTACTTTTATTTATAGCTATTCTTTTTAGATTTTTTCGCTGTCCGCGTTTGCTGACGACGTTCAACTTTACGTTTTTGTTTGTTGCTAGCTGAAATAGCCCATTCGATTTTCTTTTTGTAGCCTGGTTTGATTTTTTTCTTTTTCTTTTTCACCAAACCGATCAATGTCGGATCTTCCAAAGCATCTTTTGACTTTTCACGCTTTGTTCGACGATTTCGATCATACGTATCAATCATTTCACCATTTTTGATTTCCTTGGGATGAAACTCGATACCTAACTGTTCCACTTCAGAAATCGCTTCTTCATCTGCTGGTGAATAAAGAGTGATCGCTGTTCCATCTAAGCCATTTCTTCCAGTTCTACCAACACGGTGAATAAAGAAGTCTAAATCGCTTGGCACTTCCGCATTGATGACATGAGAAACACCTTCGATATCAATTCCTCGTGCAGCTAAATCAGTTGCCACTACATATTGAAATTCAAGATCTTGAACTTGGCGCATCACACGTTTTCGTTCTCTTGGAGAAATATCCCCATGAATTTTTGCGACTTTCAAGCCTTGATCTTTTAAATAATCAGTGATTTCATCTACCCGTTGTTTCGTATTTGCAAATACGATCACTAGATATGGGTGACCAATTGTCAATAGCTGATAAATCAAACGGTTTTTATCTTTTCCTTTAGTAGAAATCAACCAATTATCGATAGTTTCAGAAATAATATTTTTTGGTTTGATATGCTCAATCACAGGATTTTCCATATATTTTTTTAGGAAAGGTTTTAATTTTTCTGGAATTGTTGCAGAGAAAACTAGCATTTGCAATTTATCAGGCAAACGTCCAGCAATCTGATCAACTTCTTCTAAAAATCCCATGTCCAAAGTCATATCCGCTTCATCGACAACAAAGGCAAAAGCCGTATGTGCTTTAAGCGCTTGTTCATTCATCAAATCTAAAATTCGTCCTGGTGTTCCAATAACCACATGTGGTTGCTGATGCTTTAGTTTGGCAATTTGACGTTGTTTGTCTGTTCCGCCAACAAAGTTCGTCACACGCATTTCAGGTTGACTGAATTTGGCAATTTGATTTGCTTCTTGATAAATTTGATTCGCTAACTCTCGACTAGGTGCCGTGATCAGAATTTGTACTTCATCCAATTGAGGATTTACTTTATTCATCAATGGTAATAAAAATGTATGGGTCTTTCCGCTTCCGGTTTGAGATTGCCCGATAACACTTTTGCCTTTTGTAATGACAGGAATCAATTTTTCTTGTACTTCTGTTGGTTGTTCAAACCCTTTATCCGCTAATGCTTCCATGATAAAATCGTTGAATTGAAATTGTTTAAATGAACTCATTTACCTCACCTCTTTCAAACTTGTTGTGTAAGTCCTCATGCATTATACCACAAAAACTGTAAATCCTTATTGATTTTCTGTATTTTTCTCTCTTTTTATTGTACTGATTGTATAGGTATGACTCGCTTTTTCATAAAATAGCCGACGTTTTTTTCTGATTAGTACATATAAAATGTTGATGAAAAACAGCAGCAATAAAAATGAACAAAACAGAAATAACATAAAACTCACTAGCTGTAGCATCCGATTATTCGAGTTCAGCAAATCGGCTGAACTTGTCATGTATGAACTGATCAGACCATAAACAAAATACAAATAGCCGTACCGAATAAATAGAGCCCTAAAACGAATTTTTTCATATCCTTCTTCCACTACTTGAATACGCACAACTTTCTTGCCGATCGTTTCGCCATTCGTAATTTTTGGCAGCAACATAAACACTAAAAATACCATAATGAAAAACCAAACTCGTCCTTCTAATGCAGGATATCCTGCAAACCATTGTTTGTATTGAGGAATTAGATTTAGAAGAAACATTACAATTGTCTGAACGATTGAAATCACAAACCAATCAATCAAAAAAGCTACAAAGC
Source organism: Enterococcus sp. DIV0212c (assembly GCF_017377505.1). Taxonomy (GTDB): domain Bacteria; phylum Bacillota; class Bacilli; order Lactobacillales; family Enterococcaceae; genus Enterococcus_L; species Enterococcus_L ikei. Next base: position 59,916 of record NZ_JAFREN010000007.1, read on the forward strand.
GCCTGAATAAGCTAACTGACTGCCCTTTTTCATAGGCCGCTTCATCCAATTCATCTCTTGTTGGAAATAAAAACGTCAGCATCGGTGTGATCGCATAACCAACAATTCCACCAAAGGTATTATTGATCAAATCATTGACATCCGCTAAGCGGTAAGGTCTTGGATAAATAAAATACAACCCGCTCAATTGAGTCAATTCGAAAAATAACGACAAGAGAAAACTAGCTAAAACAACTTTTTTAAATGAAAGTTTATAGTAATAGCGCAAGTATACACCAAAAGGTACTAGCAACAAGACGTTGAACACGGGTTCCAACACAACACCTTGTCTTAAAGCTGGAATAAACGTACTTGGATCATGAATATTCAATACCGTATCCTGTAAAAATCGACTGACAAAATAAAATGGCCGCAATTCCAAATACTGACTAGTATATTGCGCTACCTCAGCTCGAGGTGGTAATGGTAAAATAATTAAAAAATACGCACATAGTAAATAGAAAACAAATGAATAAAGGATAAGTGCTCTTCTGAATAAAAATGTCCCATATTTTCGGTATTCACGAATAACAAGAACAAATGAAATCGCAAACGCTAAAAAAGGAAAGACAATTAACGCTGTTTTGATTGGTGCTGCATATACTGACATTGTAGTTCACTCCTTCTTCTTTAGTGTAGTGGAAAACAAAAGCTTTGTCATTTCTAAAAACTATAGCTTTAAGAAAAAATATATTTTGCAAATTGGAAAAATTGCAGTATGATTGAATTATAGAGCTATAATCAATAGTACTTCTAACTAATTTTATTAGTAATTTTTACATACGGAGGCTTTTTTATGTTAAATCCATACTTTGCTTTTGGCGTTCCTATCTTTTTACTTTTTTTATACGTTGCATTTGCTATTATTAGAAAAAAAAGTAAGATCCATTATATTGGGTTTGTCCTTTTATTGATTGCCACTTTTATGATGGCGTTTAGCTTTCAAGTGCTCCAAGGATTGTGGACATTAGAGGAAAATCATTCCACTGAGCAACTAAACAATTTGAATTACTCACCAGAATTACTATGGGCCCCACTTATTTTGGGTGGTGTTTTAGCTATTGTGAATCTTTGGCGTGGTGTGAAAAGAGTGCAGTCATTTCGGAACGATTCCAACTAATCACAATATTAGAGAATAAAACGATGGCTAGAAGACTTTTCTTCTTTCCATTGTTTTTTTTATTACTGTTCTTTGAAGATAACCTTGTTATAATTAATAGTATCAATAACTGAATGGAGTGAAATGATGGATATCTGGGAAACATTGTATGAAAAAGCAAAAAAAGAGTATTATCCCACAGAAGTGACACCTTTTATTTATGCTCATCATGTTGTTTGCGCATTAGAAAGTGATAACGGTGAAATTTATACTGGCTTTTGTATTGAAAGCTGTTGTGGTGTTATGGATTTATGTGCTGAACGGACTGCCGCGTTAAATATGTACATGAATAGCGGTCAAACAGTCATTAAACGCAGCATTACATTTCGTAGTGACGCTCCTGAAGGTTTAGGTGGAATGCCTTGTGGTGGTTGTAGAGAACTATTGCTCCAATTTTCTCCTAAAAATAAAGATACTGAGATCATGGTCGATTATCAGACACGAGAAACGGTTAGACTTGAAGAGTTAGTTCCAAAATGGTGGGGTTGGCCAAGGTATGAAAATCAATAGTTTTTGGCGTGTACCAAAGCAGTATATAATATAACAAAAAGTTTTTAGTACAGAAAGTTTTTAGTCAGGAAACGGTTATTCTTACTAAAATAATCTAGTCTAATTATCGTCTTAAACGTTTCTATCGAAGAGCATGTGTATAAATTAACTTCTCCTAATCAATTACTATAATCGAATCATAAAAAAGAGGGTGCCTGAAGTAAAATTCAGACACCTCTAAAATTTAATACCTTATATTTCACAGACCTAAGCTTTAATTCTTCTTCACAAACTCAGATTTCAACTTCATCGGACCAAAGCCTTCAACTTTACAATCAATATTATGTCCATCAGCTGCATCAACGACTAAACGAATGCCTTTGACTTTTGTTCCTTGTTTGATTGCACCGCTTGCGCCTTTGACTTTCAAGTCTTTAATAACCGTTACATTATCGCCATCGGCTAAGACATTACCGTTGGAATCCTTGATAACTGCTGCTGTGTCTTCTGCTACATCTGTCGGTGACCATTCGTGTCCGCATTCAGGGCAAATCATCATGCCGCGATCCTCATAAGTGTAAGTTGAGCTACATTGTGGGCAACTTGGTAAATTTTCCATTTAAATTCTCCTTTTAATAGATCTGATAGCTATTATTCCTACTAAGTAAAAATAACAGCTTTCCTTTAAATTGTTGTCAATTCATTTTATCGTACTTCCACAGGAAAGGAAAGACCCATTTTATAAGGGAATTTTATGACTGATACTTTTGGAGAATTATTTACTTTCTTTGCCTTTTTCTACATAAGAAAGATCATTTACGCTATCAACTGTATATTTACCATCTTTGTACGTTACTTTTGAGACGCTAGCGTTTTTCAATCCGCCATCTGGCAAATCTGCATTTTCATCTAATTCACCTAATAACGTAATAATACTCATTCCGTGAGACACAACTAAGACATTGTTTGCGCCTTCTTTTTCGGCATCTTTCACAAGATCATCTAGCCCAGCTGTTAAACGAGCAACGATTGTTTTACTATCTTCTGCTGGCCAGTTCACGCCTTCTTCAACGTTTTTCTTATCTAAATCAGATAAGACATCAGCAAAATCGATAATTCCTTTATAAAAACCGACTTCTTTCATCCACTCATTGTATTCTTCATATGTTTTGCCTTGTTCTTTAGCAACTGCTGTTAACATTTCTTCATTCATTAAGCCTTCATACGTGCCAAAATTATATTCTCTTAAACGTTTATCTTTCGTCATTTCTTTCGTTAATTTTTCTTGTCCGTTATTTTTTAATACCAGTTCAGCTGTTTCGATTGCTCGTCCGCTGTCACTCGTAACTACTTTATCAAACTTAACATCCGATAATCCTTTACCTAACTGCTCAGCAACTTCAACGCCTGCAGGAGTTAGCGGCGCATCGATCCAACCTTGGGACCGATCAACAGTGTTCAACATTGTTTTCCCATGTCTGGCAAGATAAATCACCACTTCAGTATTATCTTTCTTAGCTGTATCAGTGTTCTTTTCTTCTTTTGCAGTTTCATTACTACTACATCCAGCTAAAACCATTGATAACAACGCCACACCAACAAACATTTTTTTCAATTTCATCATTCTCTCTCCTTTTATTCATCCATATTTTCATTTTTTGCTAACCAGTGAACAAATTTTTTCTCTCATTTAAAAAAAGAAAAAACCCAACTACACCAAATAAAAAGATTCGGCATAATCAGGTTTAGCTTGTATTAAAACAATCACTATCCACTATTTAACTGACCCTAGTATAACGGATTTCCAAATGGATGTAAATGCTTTCAGATGTTATTTTTTAAATTTTTCGCAGAGTGCTTGAATTTCATTATAAATTTCGGTTGTTTCTTCTATATTCTTAGCATTAGCACCACTTGCCAACGGATGTCCGCCACCATGATGTTTTTTGGCTAACTCATTGATTACAGGTCCTTTTGAGCGTAAGCGTACTCGGTAATAGCCTTCTGGCTGCTCTACAAAAATGCCCCATGCTAATACCTCATCGATCACACCAGGTAAAGACACAATCGCAGCCGTCTCTGAATCAACGATGCCGTATTCATCAAGTAAAGATTGAGGCAGAATCACCATAGCTGCTCCATGCTCGTCTACTTTAATATTTTGGTACACATATCCAGCTAATTTCGCTACACTCATCGGAATTTGTTCCAATTCACGATTTAGTTCTGCTGCGTTGAATTCATATGTCATCAATTTAGCTGCTACTTCTAAGGTATGCGGCGTTGTTGACGGGTATAAAAATCTACCTGTATCGCCAATGATCCCAGCATATAGTAAACGTGCAGCATTATCATTCATGATCAGCTCATCTTGATTAAGATCGTAAAAATCTGCAATAATCTCACTACAGCTGCTTGCTTTCGTATTGACCCAAACTAAATCCCCATAAGGCTCATCATTGGGATGGTGATCGATTTTGATTAATTCAGCGCCTAATTGATAGCGATCATCACTGATTCTGGGAGAATTAGCTGTGTCAGTAACAATAACTAAAGCATTTTGATACGCCTCATCTGACACTGTATCCATTTCTGCTAAAAATTCTAAGCCCTCAACAGGACCGCCAGCTTGATAAATATCCTTATCTGGAAAGCTCGCTCTCAAAATTTCTGCTAATCCGACTTGAGAACCAATCGCATCTGGATCTGGTCGTTGATGACGGTGAATAATGATTGTTTGATACGCTTTGATTTTCGTTAAAATTTCTTTTACAACATCCATGCTCTATTTCCTCCTAAGTGCGCTCCATTACTTGACACACAACAATAGCTTTAGCAACAAGCGCATTTTCCAAATAAACTTCAATGTCTAATTTTGCTGAACGGCGCCCAATCTCTAATACTCTTGGACGGATATCCAATTCACTTTCTAATTGAATCAAACGCAAATAATGCAAACTCATTTGTTCGATCAAGACATTTCTTCTTTGATTAGTGATCATCGTACGCTGAGTTACATTTGCAATAATTTCACTCAATACTCCAAAAGAAATCGTCCCCACACTGTTGACCATTTGCGGCGCAACAGAAAACTTAAATTGAGGCGCTTCTCCTTTAGTTCCCTCTTCGATGGGCATCACTTCACCAGAAATTTGATCAGAAATCGTATCTGCAATTTGCGGTTGCCGCTGAACTAGCTGCATGGCTTTCATCACATCTTGTCTAGACACAAAACCAACTAAAGATAAATCATCTTCAACAACCGGCATTACTTCCAAGCCATCCCAAATCATTTGATGACTAACGCTGGCTACACTCATCATTTTTTTCACAACGATCGGATCTTTGGTCATGACTTTATCCATCGTTAACGTTTCCGCTTTACCTAAAACATCTTTAGCCGTAACAATCCCAACTAAACGCAGACTTTTATTGACTACTGGAAAACGTGAATGATGGGTATTTTCTGATAGTTCTTGGTAATCGGCAATTGTATTCGTTGAATATAGATAATTGGTTTTTTCTAAGCTCGTATAAATATCGCTGACCAACATGATATCTTTTTTTATCAATTGATCGCTCAATGCTCGGTTGATCATTGTCGCTACCGTAAATGTATCATAGGTTGTTCTTAATACAGGCATTTCTAGCTCATCAGCAAGCTCAGCAATTTCGTTTTCTGTATCAAATCCACCCGTAATTAAAACTGCTGCCCCGTTTTCCAACGCTAATTTTTGAACCCCTTGACGGTTCCCAACGATCATCAATGAGCCTGGCGTAATATATCTTGTCATCGCCTTTTCAGTCATTGCACCGATCACAAACTTATTTAAGACTTTGTCCAAACCAGATGAGCCACCTAAAACATCGCCTTCGATGATTCGAACAACTTCGCCAAATGTCAGTTTTTCAATATGTTTTTTTAATTTCCGTTCAATTCTGATCGTTCCTACACGCTGAATCGTTGACACTAAGCCGATATTTTCTGCATCTTTGATTGCTCGATATGCCGTTCCTTCACTCACACCAAGATTTTTTGCGATGCTTCGAACGGAGATACGATCACCAATCGGCAATCCTTCAATATATTTTAATATTTGATCATGTTTCGTAGCCATAATATCCTCCTCAATTAAAAGTGTCGTGGGACAATTTGTTTCACTAGATTAATCATCTATGTTATTAAGCTTTTATGCATTTGTTCTAATTCCTATGTTCATTGCTTATTGATAAAAATCAGAAACAATCTGTTTCTGAACAGTTGATCTGTTTTAATCCAAGGAAATTCATTACTGAAACAGTTGTAACTTCCTTATTGTTTGACTTCACTTAAAAAGTATACCAAAAAATTCTACATTTTAGTACAGTTATTCTTCTTTTATTGTAACAGAAGTCAAAAATAAACAAATAACTTTCTATCCCTGTTTACGATCAATCACTCAAAATTCAATGAAATTGTTCTCATTATTTTTTTACTGACATTTTTTCAGAAAAAGGAGTATTATATATGATGGAATCTGAAACGATTACTACGTTTTGTTTCGATCGCATAAAATGTTCTACGCGTTTGTACCTATTCTTATGAAGTACAGATAAATGATAGAAGCAAATGAGAAAACCTATTTACATTTTTAAAGGAGATGGATAGATGGAAACAGTGAATAGTTTTCAAGAAAATACAGAAGTGCAAAAAAATCGTTGGTGGATTTTAGTTTCGGTGGCAATGTTCACTTTCATGTCCACATTAGATGCCAGCATCGTAAATATAGCATTGCCGACGATTTCCAAAGATATGAATGTACCGATGAATCAATCAGAATGGATCGTTTCAATTTATCTGATGATCGTCTGTGCTTGTTTATTACTTTTTGGAAAAATCGGAGATAGTTTTGGTAAGATCAAAGTATATCGTATTGGTACAGTTATTTTTACGATTGGTTCCTTATTATGCGGCTTCAATCAGTCTCTAGCATTTCTTTTATTTGCTCGAATCGTTCAAGGTATTGGTTCAAGCATGACCATGGCTACAAATTCAGGGATTATCACAGAAGTTTTCCCCTTTAAGGAACGTGGTCGAGCGTTGGGTTCGATCGGTGCCTTTGTCTCTCTTGGGTCAATTGCAGGACCTGGAATCGGCGGATTGATTCTTTCCCATTTTTCATGGCCTTATATCTTTTGGATCAATGTTCCTGTAGGAATCATTACTATTTTGATCGGTGAAAAGTTCTTACCAAAAGATATTATTAAAAGCGGAAAAAAAGTTGATATGCTTGGTTTTAGTTTGTTTGCAGTATTTATTATGACTTTCTTTGGTGCAATTTTTATCGGTCAAGAAATTGGTTTTAATGCTGTTTTATCTATTGTATTGTTTGCTTTAGCATTGCTTTCATTCATTATTTTCTTGAAAGTAGAAAAACAAGTCAATCATCCTTTGATCACATTTTCGATTTTTAAGAACAAAATCTTTACAATGAGTTTAATTACAGCTGTTTTAATTTTTTCATCCAACTTTTTTGTCAATGTCGTGATTCCATTTTATTTGCAAAATGCCCGTGGATTACCAGCTAGTAAAGCAGGTTTGTTGATGATGGTCTTTCCGTTATTGATGGTTGTAGGAGCGCCTATCAGCGGCTTTTTGACAGACAAGATTGGGACAAAAATTTTAACTTTATCTGGATTAGTTTTATTGTCGATCACGTCTTTGATGTATATGTTTTTAAACCAAGGAACTCCACTTTGGTATTATATCTTAGCCACTGCCATCATGGGTTTAGGAAATGCGCTTTTTCAATCGCCGAACAACACAACGGTCATGAGCAGTGTTGCCAAAGAAGATTTGGGTGTTGCTGGAAGTATGAATTCTTTTGCTCGTAATTTGGGAATGGTTTTAGGAATCGCTTTAGCTACAACGATTTTATATAATGCGATGAGTGCGGTTTATGGTCAACGTGTGACTACCTTTATCAGCACACGGCCAGATATCTTTATTTTTGGTATGAAAATTACTTTTCTAGGTTCTTTTATTTTGTGTTTAACAGCTTTAGGGCTGACTTTATACCGCTCATTTAAAGCTAGAAAAATATAAAAAAATGAAACTGTCGCAGAATAATCTGTGTGCAGTTTCATTTTTTTATACACGCAGCAATTCTACTTGCGTTTAATCTTCTTCTTTGCCACTTTTGATACTCTTGATAAAGTCTTCAAACAATTCTGTTCCGATTCCCATTTTTTTATAATTTTCAAGAATCGATTTCAATTCCATCAACAGATAGCCTACGTATAAAACATAAATCAACCCAACTCCTGCACCTCCAGGAATCAACGGTGCTAAGGGAATAAAAAACATCAACAGCACCATACTTGCTACTTTGCGTAGAATTCCATTAATACCGACTTTACTTAAAAAGTTTATTTTTGGATTGATTTTTGCTGCTAGGCTGCCGCTTAAAAAATCAATGATCATAGCAATACAAATCAACGTTAACACATAAATTGCTTTGTGATCCGCATCCACTAAAAAACGCTCTAAATACTCGAACATCTTCATAATTACCACCTTTTTCATTATTTAGCTAAAATATTTGTTTTATCCATGTATCCGCTAGTTTAATTTAAATGCCTCGTATCAATGTTGGTTGAACACTTTTTAACTAGCGGTATGTTTATAGTCTATGCTATTTTCGAGTTGGCAAACTACCGGATTTCTCCCATGATAATGTCACTTTTCTATCAATAATTTCCCACTTTCGTATGATTCAGCAAAACAAATCATCGCCTTATCTAACTCTCGATAAAATTTGCTTTCACTCATATGATGCTTCATGTAAATCGCGATATTCGTGGTAAAATTGCGATCCATATATTTGTCGTATAATAGCTGTCTATCATATGCATCCAGTTGATTCATGGCATCTATGATCTTTACTAATTCAACTTCAGCAAGATATTTTCGGTCGATTGTGTTTTCATTTTTTTGTATGAATTGTCCGTCCGTTTTGTTCATCTCAAAAGTGTACGCAGCAGTTATTTTTGGTGAATGTTTCTCACCTGCCATCCGGACTAAAGCACGGTATGTTTGTAGTAAATCATGAACATTTTTCTTGGTTTTCTTTCGATCAATTTCGGGAAATAGTAGCATCTTTTATCCTCTCCTTTTTATTCACTGTTTTATTGAACTTTTGATTTTAGTAATTCTTCTGTCCTTCTTAACTATTTGTCTGTCTGCTAAATTAAACTAGTAAGGTAAAAAATTTTTTGGATAGATATTATTGTTTACTCCTTTCTTTTTATCGTTCCTTTTTAGTGAATTAGCTAATATATAATAAAATCGTTGACTAAAAATAGCATTTACGCTATCATATAAGTATAGTTAAATAAGCTCTATTCTATTTCCGCCGCTTTCTTTTTTAGAGAACGATTGCTAGAATGGCCTTGCTTAACTATTCACTGATAAATTAGCTTATAAGAACATAATAATAGTTTAAAAGCTAATTGTCAACTAAAAATAGCTTAAAAGCTAATATTTTTCTCATATAAGCTTATGAAAGGTTGAAAAACATGAGTTTAACTTACAGAATCAAAGAATTGGCTGATAAGAAAAAAGTGACTTTTGCTGAAATCGAACGAAATGTCGGGATCTCTAATGGTCAAATTCGCCGCTGGGATACTTCTTCGCCCAAAATTGAAAATATCCAAAAAGTAGCTGATTATTTTGACGTTTCTACGGATTATTTATTAGGAAGATCGAACGTTTCTTCTATTGAAGAAACGGCTCAAGAAGAAAATCTTTCTTCTCAAATCATGTTTCGGATGAACACAGAAGGTTTATCTGAAAATGAAGTAGATGAATTGAAAGATGAAGTGGATCGTTTTCTTCGTTTTAGAAGATCTGAAATCGAACGTGAACGAGAATTAAAACAAGACGACAAGGCGTGATTGGATGACAGAGCAAATTGATGAATATCTTAGTTTTTCAGATAAAATAAACGATTATATCTCAGCGATAATGGTCGCAAATAATATCGGTTATGAAAATTACGACTGTTCTTATCTTTGGGATTTCGTAAAATCTAAGGGAGTTTCAATGCGCAGTTTTCCATTTGATGGTGTCGCAAGAGATCGTATTTCTGGTATGATCGTTAAAGACTCTTTAGAAACAACGATTGGCTATAATCAAAATATGAGCGAAAAAAGAAAGAATTTTACAATCAGTCATGAAATTACTCATTATTTGTTTCATATGACTGAAAATGAGACGATTTTTACTGATACAGATCGTAGTTTGCAATATTCATATAATGAAGTGCTTCATGAGTTTCAAGCTAATATCGGCGCTTCGGCAATTCTTATTCCAGATGTCGTTTTGTTCCGTTTTCTAAAAGAAGGTTGGAATTTATCTCAACTTTCAACCCATTTTAGAATCTCAGAAAGTGCCCTTTATGTTCGTTTGATCCATACGATGCAGGCTAATTTTGGCGTTTCTTATATTGCAGCTAAAACAAATGCGGATGCTATTCGGTATAAGTTTAGCGGTAAAGGGCAACATGCGGCTATTGAATTGGGGACGAATTTAGAAGCGCGGTTATTTCGAACGAATCGGTTTATTGAGGCGTTGTAATTAAAAAAAAGAGAGTGAAACTAAAATCAGATGTTTTATGCTGATCGTTTCCCTCTCTTTTTGTGTAGTTAGCTATATTTTATACAAAAAAACCACCACGACCGTCGTCTGTGGTGGAAATGAAGGTTGTTATTTACTCTTGGTAGGAGTAAGTATGAAAAACCAATTCGGGATAATTGGCATGAAGACATATTAGCATCTCTATTTAAAATAAAAATGAACCCCTATTTTGTATTTCATAAAAAAACCATGAGGAATTACTCATAGAACAACATTTTACGTTTCCCTTTAGATAGTATTTTTCCAAACCATATTAGTTCCAACATTTTTATGCCTGTGCTACACTTTTATTAGTAGCAATGAAATGTTTCATTATAGGAGGAATGTATTATGTTAGATCAAGAAAAAGACAATTTATCTGTTCTATTCTCTGACGAAGTTCAAGGTCCCTTTGTAACATTTATTCTAAATACTCATGTCGCTCACCAAGATGTCGAAAAAGATTCTTTATCGTTTAAAAATTTTGCTAAAGCTGCAAAAGCCCGCTTCGAGAAAAAATATACTGATTTATCTTGGGCACCATTCCAAGAAAAAATCGATGCATTGCTTGCTGATTCTTCCTTTTGGCGAAATGCCACAAAAAGCGTATCGATCATCATAAGTGAGAAAGATATTTTCATTCACCGCCTAAATGTACTTGTAGACAATCAATATTATGTTGACGATCGTCCTTATCTTTTAGGAATCATTAAAAACAATCAATTTAACTATCGTTATTATTTAATGGCTTTAAATCGTGACTCTATGCAACTTTATTTTGTTGAAAATAGTCGAGTAAAAGCTGTTGATTTACCTGCTGATGCACCGACTGATTTAGTTAGTACTTTAGGTGATGAACTAACTGGTGGTAGTATGAACTACTCTATTCAAGGTGGCACTGGTTATAATGGTTCGTCTAAAGAAGGCGTTGCTTATCACGGGGTCAATACAAAAGATGAAGAAGTAAAAATCGACTGGACAAACTATTATCAAGCAATCGATAATTATTTAAAAGACACATTTGTCAACTCCGATAACTTGCCAATTCGTCTATACGCTTTACCAGAAAATCAAACATTATTTAAAAAAATCGCTAAAAATCCTTATCTAATAACAGATGCTTCAGTCCCTCTTTCTCCTGCACAAGTTTCTTTTCAGGATATTGAAAAAGGCGCACATAAAATCAATCAAGAATTAGAAACAATCGAAACAACCTCTTATAATCAACTATTAGACAAAAAATTTGTCGATCAGCTTGTTGATATCGTCCCTGCATCTGATGAAGGAAAAGTATCTCATTTCTTCATATCTACTGCTAATTTTGTGAACGAAACAACTGAAATGTCGACAGAAGAATTTGACCGTCGAAAAGTGTTGAATAAAGTAACAGACAACGTTCTTAGAACTGGTGGAAAAGTGTTTGTATTAGATCAAAAAGCTTCACCAGATGAAAAAACATTGTTAGCTGTCCTACGTTATTAACCGATTAATGGACAAGAGCCGCTCAACAGATACGTTGAGCGGCTCTTTAATTAAGTGGATTAAATATTTTCTTAGCTATAAACCATGTGTAAACTATCTATTAGTAAGGATAACCTTATTCTCATCTAAACAATCTGAACCCTTCCTACTTTCAAATCTATGCAGCTCCAAGGCTGCGCCTTCGGAATAGATTTCTACGATATAAATCTATCATTACTTTCATATCTAACGCTTAATACTTCTATACTATAACAGAAATAAATTTTTTTTGACAATTAATCTTCATTTCTTAACAAATTTTTATTTTTAAGAGAGATATCACTAGTCAAGAGTGCTAAAATATGCTATTATAAGAGAGTAGTTTTTGGTCGGTAATATATGTGTAGCTGTTTCAAATAAACATCTTCCACATTTTCACCTTTCAAGTAATTGCAAAATATGTGTTTAACACAAGGAGGATTTTTATTATGGAAACAGGTACAGTAAAATGGTTTAACTCAGACAAAGGTTTTGGATTTATCACTGCAGAAAACGGTAACGATGTATTCGTACATTTCTCAGCTATCCAAGGCGACGGATTCAAAACTTTAGAAGAAGGTCAAGCAGTGACTTTCGACGTTGAAGAAGGCCAACGTGGTCCTCAAGCTACTAACGTTAACAAAGCGTAATTAACTTAACTTTAGTAAATTCAAAACCTGACGAATAATCGTCAGGTTTTTTTATACAAAAAAATGTGTGTGGGGCAAAAGTAACCTCGATAAATAAGAGGTTAAACACTTCTGTCCCATCTACATTTTTAATTACTTTCAATCAGTCTAATTAACTCTTCTCCAAATCTCGAACAGCTCAATAAAGTTGCTCCTTGCATTTGATCTGCAAAATCTTTAGTCACAGTTTTATTTACTATCGCTTCTTCAATGCTTTCAGTAATCAACTGAGTGACCTCTGACCAGCCTAAGTAATCAAACATCAATGCACCCGATAATAATAACGATGAAGGATTCAATTGATCTAATCCAGCGAACTCTGGCGCTGTTCCATGAGTCGCTTCAAAAATACCATGTCCCGTTTCCAAATTCAAGTTTGCCCCAGGTGCAATCCCCACACCGCCAACTTGTGCTGCTAGAGCATCTGAAATATAATCTCCATTTAAATTAAGCGTAGCAATCACATCATACTGTTCAGGATGCAATAAAATATCTTGTAAAAAAATATCTGCGATTCGATCTTTAATAATCAATTTCCCTGCGCTCTCTGCTTCTTGTAACTGTTGATCTGCTTGTGCTTTACCTACTTCATTTTTTATTTGCAAATAGTTTTTCCAAGTGAAAACTTTATCTCCAAATTCTTTTTCAGCTAGAGCATACCCCCAGCTTTTAAATCCGCCTTCGGTGAACTTCATGATATTACCTTTATGGACCAACGTTACTGATTTACGTTTATTTTTTAGCGCATGTTCAATGGCGCCTCGAACTAAGCGTTCCGTTCCTTCTTTAGAAACAGGTTTAATACCAATTGCTGAGGTCTCTGGAAAGCGAATTTTATTTACACCAAATTCTGTTTTTAAATAAGCAATTATTTTTTCAGTTTCTGGGCTTTGAGCTGGAAATTCAATACCTGCATAGATATCTTCCGTATTTTCTCGAAAAATCATCATATCCGTCGTTTCTGGATGCTTTAATGGTGAAGGTACCCCTTCAAAATATCGGACTGGTCGGTAGCAAATGTATAAATCTAATTCTTGTCTCAACGCTACATTTAATGATCGGAAACCTCCACCAATCGGTGTCGTCAACGGACCTTTGATTGCTACAAGATGCGTTTTGATCGTTTCTAATGTTTCATCTGGCAACCAGCTTCCTGTTTCGTTAAATGCTTTCTCTCCTGCTAAAACTTCGTGCCAGACTACTTTTCGGGTTCCTTTATAAGCTTTATCTACAGCTGTATCAAACACTTTTTTTGCAGCTTGCCAAATTTCTGGACCAATCCCATCTCCTTCAATAAAAGGAATAATGGGAAAATTAGGAACCTCTAGTTTTCCGTTTTCCAACACAACTTTCTCTCCATTTTTCATGCTTCCATGCCTCCCGAATGTAATGTCGTGTTCAAATCACTATATTTCAACTGCTTAGGACCCACATAATGTGAGCGTGGTCGAATTAGGCAATCTTCTCTTTTCTGTTCATCAATATGACCTAACCAGCCAGAAACTCGACTCATCGCAAAAATCAACGTAAACAAATCACTATCAATATCCAGGCAATGATAAACCGTAGCAGAATAAAAGTCGACATTTGGAATCAAGCCTTTGGTCTCTTTTAAATAGCGTTCAACTTGGCAAGATAAAAAATACCACTGCTCTTTTTGAGTCAAAGCAGTTAATTCTTTTGCCAATTTTTTTAAATGTTTTTTTCTTGGATCTTCAGTTTTGTATACGCGATGACCAAAGCCCATAACTTTTTCTTTACGATCTAACTTTTGATTTAGATACTCTTCTACATTTAAATTTTCAGAATCAATTTCCTTTAACATGTCAAATACTTTTTCGTTGGCACCGCCATGTAGCGGTCCTTTTAAAGAACCAATCGCAGCAGTAATGCATGAATAAACATCTGACAACGTAGAAGCACAGACTCGAGCCGTAAAAGTGCTGGCATTTAAATCATGATCCGCATGTAGCACTAACGCTTGATTCATTGCCGCAACTTGTACTTCATCCGCTTCAACTCCTGTTAACATATAAAGAAAATTTGCCGCCATTGACAAATCACTTCTCGGAGGAATTGGATCAAGCCCTTTTCTCAAACGTGCATACGCTGCAATGATTGTCGGCATTTTCGCTTGTAAAGAAATGCTTTGCTGATACGCCGATCGTTCATCTGTCTCTTCTGCATTCGGATCAAACACACCTAATAATGAAATCGTTGATCGCAAAACACTCATTGGGTGAAGATTCTGACGTGTTTGAATTTTTAAACAAGTAATAATCGTCTCCGCTATTGGCATTTGAGCAGATAAATCTCGTTTAAATTTCTGTAATTCTTGATTTGTCGGTATTTTCAAATACCATAAGAGATAAATAACTTCTTCAAACTGAACATTTTCAGCTACTAAATCATCAATATTATAGCCCGCAAACAACAGCTGATTCTCTACGATCGAGCTGATTTTTGTTTCGGAAACAACAACACCTTCTAAGCCTTTGTGAATCTCCATCCAAGTACCTCCTTATTTTAGAGCTCGTTCTGTCTTGACTGAAAAATAGGAACTGATGAATGAGGTAAAGAGCACCTCATTCATCAGTTATCTTTTTCCCGAAAGACTAGCCCATCTAGCTAGAGATAAGTAAAATAACAACCTTCATGTCGCTTTATCTCATATTTTTTTTCTTAGTTAAAATTAACTTTGAAGTTTCTTACGAATCACCATCGGCAAAATCCCACCGTGCTGGTAATACGTGATATCAACCGCTGAATCAAAACGAAGAATCGTTTCAAATTGAATTTTTTCTCCATTTTGTTTAGTCGCAGTAACTGTTACATTATCTAAAATGCCTTTTGTTTCATCAATATCAATGTCGAATGACTCAGTTCCTGTTAGTCCTAAGCTATCCGCATCTTCACCTGATTTGAATTGTAACGGCAAGACACCCATCATCACTAAATTAGAACGATGAATCCGCTCATAACTTTTGGCAATTACAGCTTCCACACCAAGTAACTGCACGCCTTTAGCTGCCCAGTCTCTTGATGAACCCATACCGTAATCATCACCCGCGAGAATGACTAATTTGGTGCCTTGTTTCTGGTAGTTCATCGCAGCATCATAAATCGCCATTTTTTCTTTTGTTGGAGCAAATACAGTATATCCGCCTTCTGTACCTGGAACTAATTGATTGCGAATCCGAATATTGGCTAGTGTTCCTCTCATCATCACTTCATGGTGACCACGTCTGGCTCCATAAGAGTTAAATTCGCGAACTTCAACACCTCGTTCAATCAGATATTGACCTGCTGGACTATTTTTTTGAATACTTCCAGCTGGTGAAATATGATCTGTTGTAACCGAATCACCAAATTTTGCTAACACAGCTAATTGTTTTAAAGGCTTTCTCGGTTCTCTTTCTTTCGTCATTCCTTCAAAATAAGGCGGATTTGCAATATAGGTAGATGTTTCTTCCCAAGCATATAAAGCTTCAGCATCTGTTTCAATCTGATTCCATTCTTCATTATCACTAAAAACCCGTGCATATTCTTGTTTATACAATTCAGGTGTGACACATTCATCGATCAACGCTTGAATTTCGTCTCTAGTCGGCCATAAATCATTAAAATAAATCGGAATATCATTTTCGCCAATTCCAATCGGTTCGTTAAACACATCAATATTCACAGTTCCTGCTAATGCGTATAAAACAACTAAGGGTGGAGAAGCTAAATAATTAGCTTTAACTAGTGGATGGATACGTCCTTCAAAATTACGATTTCCGCTTAAGACACCTGATGTTAGCAAATCATTTTCTTTGATGACTGCTTCAACTTCGGGTTTTAATGCTCCTGAATTGCCAATACAAGTCGTACAACCATAGCCAACTAAATGGAAACCTAATTGTTCTAAATAAGGCAATAAACCTGCTTTTTCTAAATACGCTGTCACAACTTTTGACCCTGGAGCTAAGGAAGTTTTTACATAGTTTGGCACATTCAAGCCTAGCATTGCCGCTTTTTTAGCTACTAAACCTGCGCTTAACATCACGAATGGATTAGAGGTATTCGTACAAGATGTGATTGCTGCGATTGCCAGGGCACCTGGTTTTAATTGATGATGAACGTCGTCCAACTCTAAACTGACGCTTTGTTTCTGCTGCTCTTCAGAAAGACCAAATCCTTGTAATCCTTCTGGCGCTTTCACAGCTTGTTCAAACGCTGTTTTCATTTTTGACAAAGGAATCAAATCCTGTGGTCTTTTGGGTCCTGCTAGGTTTGCTTCGATCATACTTAGATCAATTTCGATCACTTTTGTATAATTAGGTTCTTGATCGTTTATCGGATCATAGAACAATTGATTTTCTTTTAGATAGCGCTCAGCTATTGCTACAGCTTGATCTTCCCTTCCTGTTAGTCGCAAATAACGAATCGTCTCATCATCTACAGGGAAAAAGCCACAAGTTGCTCCATATTCTGGCGCCATATTTGCTACTGTCGCCCGATCAGCTAAACTTAAATGAACTAATCCTGCGCCAAAGAATTCGACAAATTTCCCGACAACTTTTTGTTCTCTTAATACTTGAGTCACTTTTAAAGCTAAGTCTGTCGCTGTCGCTCCTTGGGATAATTCATTGATGAAACGGACACCAACAACTTCTGGAATAGGAAAATAAGACGGCTCACCCAGCATACTGGCTTCGGCTTCAATTCCACCAACACCCCATCCCAAAACACCTAGTGCATTGACCATTGTTGTATGAGAGTCTGTCCCAACTAGTGTGTCAGGATAAAGTAAAATTGTGCCATCTTCTTGTTTGTTTTGCGTCACAACAGATGCTAAATATTCAATATTAACTTGATGAACGATCCCAGTTGCAGGAGGTACGACACGGTAGTTATCAAAGACTTTTTGTGCCCAACTTAAAAAACGGTAACGTTCTTGATTGCGTTGAAATTCCATTTTCATGTTTAATTGTAGCGCTTGTTTCACTCCAGCAACATCCACTTGAACTGAGTGATCGACCACTAAATCGACTGGGACTTCTGGATTTATTTTAGTGGGATCTCCGCCGAAATCAGCAATTGTTTTTCGTAATGAGGCTAGATCAACGATTGCTGGGACACCTGTAAAATCTTGTAGAATCACTCGGGCTGGTTTGAATGGGACTTCACCTTTATTAGGCTGATTTGGAGACCATTGCGCTAATTGTTCAATATGTTCTTTTGTGATCCCGTTATGATTTATCTGCCTCAACAACGATTCTAATAGCACACGAATACTGTATGGCAATTTATTTATGTATTGCTGTCCAGAGCTTTCCAATGATGAAAGTGCATAATAGTAATATTTTTGATGATTCATTTCAAAATACGTTTTTGCTGTTTGTGTTTTGGTGGTCAAAACCATCCCTCCCTGATTTAATCATTTTTGATACCGTCAATGCTGTATTTCCGCAATTATACCTACATAATTAGGAAATGTAAATATATCGACTTGTAAATCAAGTTACATTAACTGACACCACAAAGTAATATATATGTCAGATTCAAAACATCTACATAAAGGGGTTTATTTTGAAAAACTAATTTATTCCTATACAAAAATTAGTTGTTACACATATTTAATACATTTTATTTTAATCATAATACAATCATTTTATTTTGAAAATGCAGATAACATTTAACAGGAAATTACTTACTTATTACAGTGAGTTTTTTTAGTTATTTACCGTTTTCATGTTAGTTGAATTTTTATTTTATTTTTCTATGAATGGTTAGTATAATCTTTGATATAAAAAATGTTACATGATTTAGTGGTTGTTCACTAATCATGTAACAATTTTGGGGCTAACCGTTTTTACTTAGATACAAACGATTTATTTTTATACGCAGGTTCTATGACCTAATGGTTGGTGCAAATAAGTAAAATGAACTAGTTTGTCCCTCAAGGTTACTTGGAGAAGAGCCTCAATAAGTGATCGACCTACAAGCCACTTCTGTCATCTCTAGTATGACAGGAAATAGCCTGTAGGTCGATTACTTTATTTTCATTCTGTTTAGTGAGGGCCATAGCCCTCATGGTCGTTTGTCTCATCCTCTTCTGCTTCTAAAAATACTTAAGAAAAATTAGTAAAAACAAAAAAAGATAGTCAATAGTAATTTTTAGCTGACTATCTTTATATACTTTAGAGATTGAACATGCATATCAATTCTATAGAAAATTTAAAAAATACAACCAAAACTCACATATTCAAAATTTAGATATGAGTTACATATTTTAGAACTATAATAAGGTTTTATATCAGGAATTGTTCTTGATGTAACAAACAAACCAAAATCTTTTATATTATTCCAATTTTCTACATATTTATTTACTTCAGTGTCAGTATCGTCATTAGCGATAATAAAATCAATGTCATTTTGAACACTAGAAAAAATTTCCTCACAGATACCAATGATTTTATTAATATCGTTATAAATAGTCTCTTTAGAAAACTCAATATTTAACAAATCAATATCCAATTCAAAAAACCTTTCCTCTGTGTACTCAAAAACTTCACTTTTTGACGTCATTGCTTCAGTAAATATTTGATTGATTTTATTTTTATTTTTTTCAGATATTTTATCTTTGGTCATCAATGTTACTACTAATCTCATTATTTTACTATCCCCGTTTCTAGTAAATATTTAAATTGTTCTTCACTAAGTTTAAAAGCTGTATTTAAGCTTTTATCTTCATTAATGAATACCCAAAGTTTTTTCTTAGAATCATAGATATGTGTGCCTTTTACACCTTTCCATGTTCCTGATTTTTGTGTACCTGTATCTATTAATTTTTTTATATCATCAATAAACGCGTTCAAACTAGCTTTGCTACCATCTGGATAATCACCAAAATCTTTTCCATGTTTACCAAAAGCTTTATCAACAGATTTAGGTTTAAACTCTACATCACTTCCTTTTATTCTGGTTATTTCACCTATTTCTGGATACCACTGATGCCCCTCGCCCATATTCTTAGCCGCAGAAATAACCATTGCACTACCTTGTACAGCCGCTGCTACTGTGACAGTAGTACTGACAGCACATATCGTCAAACTTGCACCGCCTGTAAATGGTGCTCCGGCAATCCCCATTAAGTTGCCGCCTACTAAAAACATTCCCGCACCAACTAGCGTGACTACTCCTTGCACTAAGCTGATTGCATCTCCTACATATAATCCTAGCACATATTCTTTACTTTTTCCTTGCCAATCTTTCAGATAGCCTGTCCGATCTGTTCCAAAGAGTGCATCTAAGATTTGCACCCCACCTGTATTGATTGTCCATTCTGTTACTAAACCTTTCATAAAATCTAGAACTGAGAAAGAGCCCGGTAAGAGTAGGGAGCGAGCGCCAAATCGTTTATAAAAGAATTGTGTTAATTCGGGACTAGCTACTCCGTTTAGATGAACTTGCATACTCATTCCCACTTGAACTAATTCAATCTGATTTTCGTTTCTCTGTACTGTATCGATCAAGAGCTTATATTTTGTTGCTGACTTACTGGCTATTTTTATATAGTACATACCGGGTAGGAATGTTCCACTTACTTTATGATTTGTTGTTTCCCAAGTTTTACCAATCATCTTTTTGTGATTTTGATCATAAACTTCGATTGTTGTGGGGGCTGAATTGGCTAAATAAAATTCTAGATTTTGTACGTCAGATACTTGGAATTTATAGTATTGGGCGCCTTTTACATCTGACAAATCATCCTGCATAGTTTCATTTAAGGGTAAGTTTATGGCATCTTCAAATGCATCTTCGCCAGTAAAACTCACTTGATAGCTGCCACGAACATTGGCATTTTTTCCACGAACTTTAACATAATAGATACCTGGAGTTAATTTTTTCGTTAGAGTATTTTTAAAGTCTCCACTGATTGATTCTTCCTGATCATTATATAACTGTCCAATGACCTCTGTATCACTAGATAACTGAATGTTATATTTTCCATGCTCATAACTTGGAATAAAGATTTTAAAATAATCTTCGTCTCCTGCATACTTAGAAACCTCACCAAAATCAATTGTATCAGTGATTTTTTGATTTTTTATTAGCAACTTAGCTTCTTTAAAATTTCTGTTACTGTCATTAGAAATATTTTGTTCATTGATTTTAAAAGAAAAGTTTCCTTGTGTTTTTACTTCTAAATAATACTTTCCTGCTTGAAGCTCTTTGAGTATTTTTGAATCTAGTGCTTGTCCATTATGATTTAATGTGGTAATAGTTTTTTGATTCTCATCTAATAGCGTCATTGTTCCGAATAAATCTGATTTGAATGAGAATTCATGTTCACGGAAGACAGTGCCTTGTGGTTTATCCCATACAAAGAATTCATATCGTTTGATTTGCTCTTTATCTGTGGCCCCTATTGATCCAGAATATGAACCTGTTGAATTGATACGGATTGGTTTTTGTTTTAATGTTTCTTCTGTGTCTATTCGAACAGAATAAGAACCTACTTTACTGTCCGCATAACCTTTGACTTCTAAATAGTATATTCCTGGTCTCAAATTTTCTTTAGTTATCTTAAAATTTCTATTACCATTACTATCATCATCACTTGCCACTACCTCACCTTCACTGGTGTATAGTGTACCGTAATTATCAAAATCACCGGTTGCATACATTATATATTTATCATAAATCGTTCCTGCTTGGCATTCCGGCACTTCAATTCTGTAATAATCTTTGTCTCCTTTAAAGTCGATTCCTGCTGAATAATCTTTGTTTATTGGTAGAGGTACCGCTGTTCCATGATCGTAATTCTCATCTTGTCCTAACTCTCTATCTACTCGAACCACATATGAACCCGTTCTTGTATTGCTAAGCTCTCGTACTTCTAAATAATATATCCCAGATTGTAAATC
>NZ_JAFREN010000008.1 GCF_017377505.1 Enterococcus sp. DIV0212c
TGATTTTCTGTCTTCTATTTTAGGGTTTTTGGGACTTACGTCCCAAGCTCTTTTATTTTTTACCGTTATTGGAGTGTGCTTGACTTTTGAGCCGCATCTTTTTAATTCCAAAATTAATATCAAAACCATGGTTTTAATCAAAAAAATGCATTCAATAGGCTTAAAATGGATAACTAAATAGATAATGTAAAATAAGAGCTATAAAAAGTGAAAAGGCAAAGTAAGACAAAGTGATATATAAATACAGTTTTTCTCTTGTTGTCATGTACTTAAATAATGAGAGAATACCCAAAACAAAGAATATTATCGATAAAACCATGATCCTCACCTCAAAAATAATTGTAACAGGTTCAAATAAAATTTAGCTGTAAAAATAAAAGTAGCAGGAGAATTGAAAATCAATATATTGGAGTGATTTTTAAAAGTTAAAGGTTGCAATAATTTACAGTCCTTAAGAGAACTACAAAAAGAGGATACAAATAAACTTTATAGGTAGCTGATTAACTTTTAACAGGCTACCCATAAAGTTTATTTTTTAGTAAGATGAGAATACTTTATTGTCTTATATCTAATAAAAATGCTAAAGCTTGCTCTTGATTCATCAAACCAGTTTTTAGTTTTTCTGCAACGGTTTCAATTTCTGAACCCTTTGCACCGACAGACATAGCCAAAGAACGAGCTTGTAAGGACATATGACCTTGTTGTATTCCTTCTGAGACTAGCGCGCGTAATGCCGCGAGATTTTGTGCTAAACCGATTGCTGCGATTACTTCGGCTAATTCTTTAGCAGACGTTACATTTAATATTTCTAAGGCTGCTTGTGCTTTAGGCAATACACGAATAGCACCGCCAACTGTTCCGATAGCTAAAGGTAGTTCTATTTTTCCGTGTAAACCATCATCTACGAGCTCCCACTGACTTAATCCGCGATATTCTCCCTTTACTGCGAAAGCATGCGCAGCCGCAGCTACCGCGCGAGTATCATTACCAGTAGCTAAAACTACAGCATCTACTCCGTTCATGATTCCTTTATTATGTGTTGTTGCACGATATGGATCTATCTGAGCTAATTGTGAAGCTGCTGCAATTTTTTCCGCAACCAATTTTCCAGATTCTAAATCATCAGTTTTGCTCAAACTAGCAAACGAAAGGGTACAAGTTGCAGTTACTAATGATTCTGTTGCAAGGTTACTTAAAATGCTAAAAAGAATTTCTTCATCAAACCATTGGCGGAATAAATCGGCTACGCCTTCTAAAATAGAATTTACAATATTAGCACCCATTGCATCTTTTGTGTCAACAAGTAAATCCACTGATAAGAAACTATCATCCTCTGAGAACTGACGAACTTGAATTCTTTTTAAACCGCCACCACGTTTTACAATAGAGGGGTAAGTTTTTTCTGCTTGAATGAAAATTTCATCTGTTGATTGTTCGATTTTTTCTTTTATAGATGTTTGATCAATCACATTCATAAAGACGATTTGACCTCTCAAAAGCCCTTCAGACAAATGGCTTTGAATGCCGCCGTTATTTCGAATCATTTTAGCTCCGTTACTACATGCAGCAATTACAGAAGGTTCTTCCGTTGCCATTGGAACTTGGTAGTTTTTACCATTTACTAAAATATCTGGCACAATGCCCATTGGCAAAGCCATTTCACTGATTTGGTTTTCAATTAAATGATTAGCAACGTCTTCGTTCAAAGACATATTTTCTAACTCTTGTCTGTTTTCTAAAGAAAGATTACCTGCTTCTTGTAAAAAGGTTAAGCGTTCCTCTTTTGATAGTTGATAAAACTTTTTATCTGCTGTTGTTTTTTGCGGTCGTTCAATAAGCATGGCCAGCCCAAGACC
Organism: Enterococcus sp. DIV0212c; assembly: GCF_017377505.1. Lineage (GTDB taxonomy): Bacteria > Bacillota > Bacilli > Lactobacillales > Enterococcaceae > Enterococcus_L > Enterococcus_L ikei. The sequence continues at coordinate 1,857 of NZ_JAFREN010000008.1, forward strand.
TCCGCCGACGCATAGAGAAGCAACACCGTATTGACTATTTGTATCCTCTAATTGGTGTGCTAAAGTTGCTACGATTCGAGTCCCAGAAGCACCAATTGGATGGCCTAAACTAATACCGCCACCCAAAATGTTAAGTTTTTCATCAGGAATCTTCAATTCATTTTGGACAACAATCGAAGAAGCAGCAAAAGCTTCATTGATTTCAAATAAATCAATGTCTTCAACATTCAAATCGTTACGTTGTAATAAGGTTTGAATGGCTTTAATTGGAGAAATACCCATTATACTTGGATCAATGCCAATTTCAGTAACATCTTTGATAATAGCGAGATAAGGAATCTGGTGTTTATCTGCGTATGATTTTGAAGCTAATATCATTGCTGAAGCAGCATCATTGATTGTTGAGGCATTGCCTGCTGTGACAGAGCCATTTTCTTTAAAAACTGTTTTTAATGTGCTTAATTTTTCTACCGTTGTATCTTTTCTAACGCCTTCATCCTGCTCAAAAATAGTATCATTGATGGATAAGGGAACGATTTCTTTTGCAAACTTTCCTTCGGCTTGTGCTTTTGCTGCTTTCATTTGTGAATGCGCCGCAAAAGTATCCTGCATTTCTCGTGTGATATTAAACTGTTCAGCAACGTTTTCTGCTGTTAATCCCATCGCTTTACCGCTAAATGCATCAGTTAGGCCGTCTACCATCATAGTTGGCGCAGGTTTGGAATAAGTGTCCTCTTCTTTGTATGTGATGGCAGGAGCAGTCGTCATGCTTTCTGTTCCGCCAGCTATAATAACGTCAGCTTGCCCTAATTGAATGGCTTGTTTGGCTAAACTAATAGCTTTCATACCAGATCCGCAAACTTCATTGACAGTAAAAGCGGGGACTTTAAAGCCTAATCCACTGTTCAATGCGATTTGTCTTGCAGGATTTTGCCCATTTCCTGCTTGTAATACATTTCCAAAAACTACTTGTTTTATATGTTCTGCCGCTTTTGTATTCCTTGTAAGTAACTCTTTTGTAACTGCCGTTCCAAGATCAACAGCCGATAATGATTTTAATTGTCCTCGATACTTGCCGATGGGTGTTCTCAAGGCGTCGATAATTACGATTTCCACGACGTCACCTCCAATATGAAATATACCATGGTTTATAAAAAAAGAATACTCTATAAACTATAATAAAAAAACTTCTGAAATTCTTTAACAAATTTTAAAAGATCCTTTTTTCTACCTATTTTGCTTGAACTTATGATAAATTATACTATGTAATGAATTGAGAATAACGATAAAGGAGATATAAAATGAACGTTGGCATAGATAAAATTAGTTTTTTTGTTCCACCATACTATGTGGATATGACCGATTTAGCTTTAGCAAGAGAGGTAGATCCGAATAAATTTCATATCGGTATTGGACAAGACAAAATGGCCGTTAATAAAAAAACACAAGATATTGTGACGTTTGCTGCGAATGCTGCAAAAAATATTTTAACGGATGAAGATAAAAAGCAAATCGATATGGTGATCGTAGGAACGGAATCTGGCATTGATGAATCAAAGGCTTCAGCGGTAGTGTTACATCGTTTGTTAGGGATTCAACCATTTGCACGCGCATTTGAAATAAAAGAAGCTTGCTACGCCGGAACTGCCGCTTTACAGTATGCGGTGGCTCATATTAACAGTCATCCAGAAAGCAAAGTATTAGTTGTCGCTTCTGACATCGCTAAATATGGCTTAGCTTCCGGCGGCGAACCAACGCAAGGTGCTGGGGCGGTTGCAATGTTAGTTTCCGCTGATCCAAGAATTTTACAATTAAACAATGATAGTGTGGCGTTGACACAAGACATTTATGATTTTTGGCGCCCAGTCGGACATGATTATCCAATGGTGGATGGCCAATTATCGAATGAAACGTATATTCAGGCGTTTCAAAAAGTATGGAAAGAATACCAGCAAAGATATAAAAAATCATTTGCCGATTTTCATGCATTAACCTTTCATATACCTTATACAAAAATGGGGAAAAAAGCTTTGTTAGCAGCTTTAGAAGATGAAGCGCCAGAAGAGCAAGAACGAATTTTAGCGAAGTATGAAGCAAGTATTGTTTATAGTCGACAAGTGGGTAATTTATATACAGGATCTTTGTACCTTGGGCTGATTTCATTGCTAGAAAATGCCAAATTGAAGGCAGGGGAGCAAATCGGATTATTTAGTTATGGTTCGGGGACTGTAGCGGAATTCTTTAGCGGTACACTTGTTGGAGGCTATGAAAATCAATTACTTACTGAGGTGCATCAAAAACAATTAGCCGAACGAAAAGGGTTGTCGATCACTGAATATGAAGAAATGTTCAATGATCATTTAGAAGTGGATGCGGATAAAAGTTATGATGATGAATTGCTTTACAGTATAGCGTCTATTTCAAATACAGTGAGAACCTATAAAGAAGACTAAATTGAGCATGTATTTGTACCAGATTGATGGGTAGTTTATTTCAGTTTATATACCTGGTAGGTCATTCTTTCTAGTACTAAAACCTGAAGCTAGATGAATCCTTTGTGGTTTGTTTACGTCTATTATTTGCTCAAAAAATACCATGGCTATAACAAGTATAGCTGACCATCTAATTACTGATTAAAGTAAAATTAGATGGTTTTTTGGTCTGCTGTTGTCTATAATCAACAAAACTAACGTTGCAAAATCAAATCCTTAAGTGAACTTCAAGTTAATAAGAAAGTTTGTAAATGGGAAGAAACTTGTTTTATAATGAACAAGAAAGAGACTTGTTAAGTAATGTGCAGAGGAGGAATAAGGCATGAATATAAAGAAGATAAGTGAATTAAGTGGGGTTTCTGCAGATACGATTAGGTACTATGAACGAATTGGTTTAATTCCACCTGTGAAACGTAGTGACAACGGGATTCGTAATTTTGATGAAGAAGATTTACGTTGGATTGTTTTTAGTAGACAAATGAGAAAGGCGGGCTTATCAATTGAATCGTTGGTTGAATATTTGACCTTGTTTCAAGTGGGGAATGAAACTGTACCTGCTCGTAAAGAAATCATTGCCGACCAAATTGCAGAATTGAAAGAAAAAGCATCGGAATTAAATACGGCTATTGAAAGGTTAGAATTTAAATTAGCTAATTATGATGAGCATATGATTCCGGCTGAAAATGCGTTAAGAGATTTTAATTTGAATAGATAACGTAAAGTGTCTAAGTAAGATATAGCCGTAGCCAAAAAATAAACCAGTGTCAACAGCGATCAAACGCTTGATGTTTTTCATCATTCTCTTCTTTTAAAATTCCAATAAAAAAATATTTATAAGTGAGGTGAAACGTTTAACGTTTACCTCTCTTATTTTATTTACTGAGAAAATACTTGACTTAGAGTGCACTTTAAGAGATAGACTATATTTAGTGATAAAAAGAATCTATAACAAGGAGGAAACAAAAATGAACTATGTAAAATTTGGTAATACAGGAATGGAAGTTTCAAGAATTTGTTTAGGCGCAATGGGTTTTGGAGATCCTAATAGTGGATTTCATGAGTGGGTTTTAGAAGAGGAAGAGAGCAAAAAAGTGATTAAAAAAGCGCTGGATTTAGGAATTAATTTCTTTGATACAGCCAATGTTTATTCTTACGGTGCAAGTGAGCGGATTCTTGGAAAAGCATTAAATGAGTATGCAAATCGAGATGAAATCGTTGTTGCAACGAAATTATTTACAACAATGAAAAAAGATGTCCCAAATAGCGGAGGACTCTCTAGAAAAGAAATCTTCCATCAAATTGATGCTAGTTTAGAACGTTTAAATATGGATTATGTGGATTTATACATCATTCATCGTTGGGATTATAATACACCGATCGAAGAGACCATGGAAGCGCTACATGATGTAGTGAAATCTGGGAAAGTCCGTTATATCGGTGCTTCTGCGATGTTCGCGTGGCAGTTTGCCAAAGCTCAAGCAGTAGCTGAGAAAAATGGCTGGACAAAATTTGTTTCCATGCAAAATCACTTAAATCTATTATATCGTGAAGAAGAAAGAGAAATGCTGCCATTGTGTGAAGATCAAAAAATTGCAGTTACACCATATAGCCCATTGGCATCAGGTCGTTTGACACGTGATTGGAGCGCACAAACGAAACGTTTTGAAATGGATAAAACAGCGATGTCAAAATATGATACGACAGCTGATCAGGATCGAATCATCGTTGAAAGAGTCGCTGAAATTGCTGAAAAACGTGGGATTGAGCGCGTACAAGTGGCGCTTGCTTGGCTACTTCAAAAAGCCCCTGTTGTCGCGCCTATAATTGGTGCAACTAAAGAAAGTCATTTAACGAATGCGATTCCTGCTTTGGATATACTTTTAACTGAAGAAGAGGTTCAGTTTTTGGAAGAACCTTATGTTCCACATGTGATCGTTGGTCATAAATAAGCATAGTAGTTGGAGGAAACTAAAATGGCAAAATTTGAAGAAGTAAAAAATGGTGTGATTTTTCCTATAGGTGAAAAAAATCAGGCGTATGCAGACTATTTTATCGGTCAAAGCTATTTAAAAAATTTAGTTGCAGATCCTGAGGTCAACGTGGGTGTAGGAAACGTTACTTTTGAACCTGGTTGCCGCAATAATTGGCATATCCATCATAACGGTTTTCAACTTTTACTAGTAACTGGTGGTGAAGGTTGGTACCAAGAAGAGGGGAAACCTGCTCAATTTTTAACAGCAGGGGATGTTGTCGTTACGCATGATGGTGTGAAACATTGGCACGGTGCGGCAAAAGATAGTTGGTTTGAACATTTAGCAATTACAGCTGGCACTCCAGAATGGTTAGAACCTGTTTCAGATGAATTATACGATCAATTAAAAAAATGAATAAAAGATGGGAGTCCTACCTAATGAAAAAACAAACAGCCGGCAGAGATCAATTAGGCGAATTTGCACCAAAGTTTGCGGAATTAAATGATGATGTATTATTTGGAGAGGTTTGGGCAAGAGAAGAACAACTTTCACCACGTGACCGAAGTTTGATTACTTGTTCAAGCCTATTGACCCAAGGTGTACCGCAATTAGAAGCACATATGAAGATGGCAAAACAAAATGGTGTGACCAAAGAAGAAATGGTGGAATTGATCACTCATTTAGCTTTTTATACAGGTTGGCCAAAAGCGTGGTCAGCTTTTAACTTAGCAAAAGAAATTTTTGGAGAATAAAAAAATAAGAACTATTTTTTGCGTATCTTAAAGGAGACAACTCAGTGAATAAAATAACCAAACTCTCGTTATTATCTGTTTCATTACTTGTTGTGTCAGGTGGAGCAATTGCTGCGAATATTCCAGCGATGATAGTAGCTTATCCTACTATAAATCCTACTCTGATTGAATTGATTACCACAATACCTTCTTTATTTATCATCTTAACAGTACCGTTTAGCCAGATGTTCGCTAGAAAATTTGGCTACAAGCGCTCTGTTCAATTGGGCATTGTAATTGTTTTAAGCGCAGGAATTATGCCAGTATTTGTGCAGTCTTTTTGGTTTATTTTTTTCAGTAGAATATTATTTGGTATTGGAATTGGCTTGTTTAACCCGTTACTCTTTTCTCTAGCTGGAAAACTGTATCAAGGAAAAGAACTTTCATCTGTAATTGGTTTTCAAAGCGCCTTTGAAGGAATTGGTGGCATGATTATTACATTTACAGTTGGTCAATTGCTGGTGATGAATTGGCGTGGTTCATTTTTGGCGTATCTACTTGCTTTGCCGGTTTTATTACTATTTACATGGTTTGTTCCAGATGTTTCTCAAGAGAGGGATGAACATAATAGTGAGGTGAAGAGTCAAAAAATCAATCCATCAACTTATGGTTACATCGCTTTATTGATTCTAGTTGTAACCATTTATATGTCAGTTACCGTGAAAATCACCTCGTTATTGCTTGAAAGAGGTTTTGGCGATGCGACGGATGGTAGTAATTTAATCGCCTTAGTTGGATTAGGTGCAATGACTGCAGGGGCATTATTTGGATCAATCGTTACGATGACTAAAAAATGGACGTTACCGATTGCTTTTTTCCTCTTAGGTATATCGATGTTTATGATTGCCATTTCTCAAAATTTAGTGTCAATTTCATTCGCTGTAATGTTGTGCGGCTTTTCTTTCCGCACATTTATCCCGTATTTGTTTAATGAGGTGAATCAAGATACAAAAGGGAATTCAGAAAAAAGTACATCTTTACTATTAATCGGTTTCAATATTGGCGCGGCATGTGCACCCATTTCAATTTCTGTATTAGGAAATATGCTTTCTTCAAAGGAAAATACTGACATTTTTATGGTCGAAGGGACTATTATGATGCTGTTATCTGTTTGTACTTTGGTTAATAGCGTAAGAAAAACTAAAAACAATGGAAGAAAATAGAGCGATGAGAAGTATTTACTTTTCTTTTTGGATAGCGTTGTCTGCCTTCTTAATTTTTATTAAAGTTGCTAAGATAGTAAACAATAATTAGCTGTATTCAAGTTAAAATGGTAAAGTGAAAAATAATATTTCATTTTTTTATCACTTTATTCCACAAGAAAGTAGGCTATAATGAAAAGAAGAGCAATACTAATCATCCATGGGTTTGGCGGGAATGAAAAAGAAATCCTCTATTTACATAATCATCTTAAACAAAGTAATCTTGATTCATTTTGGATTCAATTAACTGGACATGATGGGATCAAAGAAAATTTTTCAAAAGCAACCTCCGATCAATGGTTAGCGGATGTTGAGAGAAAATTGGATGAACTTGAGCAAGAGTATCTCCATATTACCTGTATCGGTTTTTCAATGGGCGGCTTATTGACAATTTTAGCATCAGAGCGAGAGGCAGTAGATCAGCTAGTTTTGTGTAGTACGCCAATTTATCTGTATAATGCTAAAGTAATTATGCAAGATATTGTTCAAGGACTTTTTTTCAACAAACAAGAAACGTTAGATTACTATTTTAGTTCCGCTAAAACAGTTTCTATTCGCTCGTGCGTTCACTTCTTATCAGTGCTTCAAAGAACAAAGAAAAAGCTGAATCGCACTATTCAAATGAAAGCAAATAAAAAAATGCTTATTTTACAAAATAGGCAAGATGAAACAACCTATTACAAAAGTGCGTATTATCTAGCCAAAGCTACTAAGGCGCAAGTATCTGTAAAAATATATGAAAATGGAAGACATCAGTTATTCTTAGGAGAGAATAGAACTATTGCTGTAGAAGATATAAAAAAATTTATCCTACACTAACTATTTTATCGTCAAGAAAGTACTTAATGATTCAAAAACCTCATCAGCTGAGTTAGGGACAACTACGGTGAGGTTTTTTATCTATGTTTCGCTAAATAACTGGTTAATTCTTATATCAAAATAGAATGTCTGGACCTTTTTAGTGAAACGTTTTTATCTGATTACATCAGATTCTTCCTTTAATGGGTTAGAATAGTGGTTATTCCTCGGAAGAAAACGCTTGCTTTTATTCCATATAAGGAATATAATCATTTTTGTAGAAACGTTTCACTAAATATTATTGAGGAGTGGAAGTATGAAATCATGGAAAAAGCTTTGCATACTAGGAACAACTTTATTCGCAACTGTAGGTGTAATGGCAGCATGTTCTTCGGGAAATAAAGAAAGCGCTTCAGATGAACTGACATTTTGGTATATGGGTGATGGTGATCAAGGAATCAAGCCAATTGTTGATGCATTTACGAAGGAATCAGGAATCAAAGTCAAGATCCAAAGTATTCCGTGGTCTACTTCGAGAGATAAATTATTAACGGCAGTTGCTTCTAAAGAAGGTCCTGATGTTGTTCAAATGGGCACAACTTATATGAGTGAATTTGTGGATGCGGGCGCATTAATGGATATAACGGATGACGTAAAGAAAAATGATGACATGAAATCAGATAACTTTTTCGATGGCTCTGTAGCAACAACTCAATTTGACGGGCAAACGTATGCCGTGCCTTGGTACACAGAAACTCGTGGATTGTATTATAGAAAAGATTTATTAGAAAGTGTTGGTTTTAAAGAAGCACCTAAAACATGGGATGAATTAGCCGAGGCTGCAAAAAAATTAGCAGCTCGTGGTGAGAATAAATATGGATTTGGTGTGGAGCTGAAAGAACCAACATTCGGCTTTATGTTTGCTCGTCAAAATGGCTCAAAATTATTTGATAAAGATAATAAGCCGCTTTTCAATCAACCAGAAATGGTCGATGCCTTAAAATTCTTAGATAAACTTGTTCAGGATGGTTCAGCTCCTAAAACGGATTTAGGGTTAGAAATTGGTCAAAGCTTTGGTGGTGAAGGCGTTGTACCAATGTTCATTAGCGGGCCTTGGATGATCAATAGCATTAAAGATTCTGCTCCTGATATTGATGGAAAGTGGGGCGTTGCTGAATTACCAAAAGGCCCTGTAAACAATATGTCCGTTACTGGCGGTGCAAACTTGGCAGTCTTTAGCAGCTCTAAGAAAAAAGATGACGGAATGAAATTGATCGAATATCTTTCAAAACCTGAAAATCAAACAAAATTCTTTGAAAGCACTAATTCCCTTCCAACAAACAAAGAATCATGGAATTCTGAGGTCTTTAAAAATGATCCGTTGATTTCTGTTTTTGGAAAACAATTAAATGAATCACAACCGATGCCATTATTAAAACAATGGGATGAAATTTCTCAAAACTTCATGAAACAATGGGAACAAGTTGTTGTGAGTGGAAAAAATCTACAAGATGCAATGGATGAATTAAATGAACAAACGGAAACATTGATCAAGTAATAGTCATAAGAAAAAGGGAATAAAAGCTCTGAACATATTGTTTATCTTAAATTTCGTGAACAATAGATTCAAACCTAGCTTTTATTCCTTTTGATCTTACATAAGGAGGAAAGAAAAAAATGAAAAAAACAAAATCGCCTTATTTTTTTATCGCTCCAGCTGTGGCGTTATTACTTATTTTTTCGATCATTCCGATTTTTATCGCAGTGACAATCAGTTTTACAGATATGAGTTTAGCTGGTTTAGCGGATTTTTCTCGGATAAATTTTGTCGGTTTTGATAATTACTTAAATATATTTCAGGACAAGGTTTTCGGACAAGCGATGTTTAATACGGCATACTATGTTGTTATCGGTGTGCCGCTAGTTATTATTTCTTCATTAGCGTTAGCTATTATGATCAATTTTGGTGAGAATAAGTTTTTCTCATTTATGCGTTTAGTATTCTATAGTCCTTCGATCACGAATACCGTGGCAGTTTCTGTTGTCTGGATGTATTTATATAATCCAACAATCGGCTTGTTAAACCATTTATTATCCTATCTAAATCTTGGGCCGATTATGTGGTTAACAGATCCTAGCACATCAAAACTTTCACTGATCATTATAGCTGTCTGGAAAGCAATCGGTTTGAATATGTTGATCTTCTTAGCGGCGATCCAAGGCATTCCAAAAGAGTATTACGAAGCAGCAGAAATCGACGGTGCCAATAAATGGCAGCAAATTTTAAAAATTACGATTCCGTTACTAAAATTTTCGATTTTCTTTGTAACCGTAACAACCTTGATCGGTTGGTTCCAATTCTTCGATGAACCATTCGTTATGACCAAAGGTGGACCGTTAGATAGTACCTTATCCGTTGCGTTATTTATTTACCAAAGAGGCTTCCAATATAATAAATTCGGTTACGCTGCTGCAGGATCTGTGATCTTATTTATTGCGATTATTATCGTGACGAGTATCCAAATGAGAATCCAAACAAAACAAAAAGAAAATGAAGGATAAAAGGAGAGAACGACATGAATTCACATAAAAATGCGCAAATGAGCTTCAAGCTTTTTATAGGTATCCTCTTAGGCGTTCTGGGTGTTATGACCTTTTTCCCGTTTTTATGGATGATTTTTTCTTCATTTAAAACGAATGCAGAGATCAATCAGATCGTTCCTAGTTTATTACCAAAAGAAGCAACATTCGATAATTTTAAAGAACTGTTTTTTAGATTAAACTTTGGAACATACCTTAAAAATACATTGATCATTACGGCATGTTCGTTTGTCGGCTTGTTATTAAATGCTATGGCAGGTTATGGTTTTGCTAAGTTTGATTTTAAAGGAAAAAATGGCCTTTTTCTGATGGTTTTAGCAACAATGATGATTCCAGGTCAAGTAACGATGATTCCTGTGTATTTATTATTGAACTCCGTTGGTTTGACAAATACATTGATTGGGATTGTCTTGCCAGGATTAGCAGGGGCATTCGGGATTTTTCTGTTCCGACAATTTATGAATACTATTTCAAATGAAATGCTTGAAGCAGCAAGACTTGATGGAGCCAGTGAATGGTATATCTTTTTCAAGATTATCTTACCAGTCAGTCGCCCGATTTTAGCTGTTCAAGGGATTTTAACTTTTATCGGCGGCTGGAATTCATTCTTATGGCCATTGATCATTGCCAATGATGAAAAATATTATACCTTGTCTGTAGGTTTACAACTATTGCAAGGACAACATGGGTCAAATTATGCCTTACAAATGGCAGGAGCGACTTTTATGGTTATTCCAATTTTGATTGTCTTCTCGATTTTCCAAAAATACATTTTACAAGGATTTAACGTTTCCGGAATAAAATAATCACCAAGAATAAAAATTTGAGTCTTCCCCAAAATATAAAAAGAAAAGGTGAATAAATATGGAGCAAAAGCAATTAATAGATTTACTGGAACAAATGACATTAGATGAAAAAGTAGGTCAATTACTTCAATTAGCCGCAGAATTTTATTCTGAAAAGGCAGAAGAAAAAACAGGACCGATGACGGATCTTGGTTTGACACATGAAGATATTAATAATGCTGGAACAACACTTGGAATTTCAGGTGCTAAAGAGGCTATCCGTGTACAAAAAGCCTATATGGAGAACAACCGATTAGGCATTCCGACGATTTTAATGGCGGATATTATACATGGTTTCCGCACGATTTTTCCTATTCCACTTGGTTTAGGCAGTTCATGGGATGTGGAAGCAGCCAAAAAAGTGGCAGAAGTTTCTGCAAAAGAAGCAGCAGTATCTGGTTTGCATGTGACATTTTCACCAATGGTCGACTTGGTTCGTGATCCTCGTTGGGGTCGTGTGATGGAATCAACTGGAGAAGATCCCTTTTTGAATAGTCGTTTTGCAGAAGCATTTGTTAAAGGGTACCAAGGGGATGATCTGAAAAATGATTTCTTCCGTGTAGCTGCTTGTGTTAAACACTTTGCGGCATATGGCGCGGCAATTGGCGGTCGCGATTATAACACAGTCAATATGTCTGAGAGACAACTACGAGATAGCTATTTACCTGGTTATAAAGCAGCACTTGATGCAGGAGCCAAATTAGTTATGACGTCATTCAACACAGTAGATGGTGTTCCAGCAACAGGAAACAAGTGGTTGTTTAGAGATGTTTTGAGAAAAGAGTTTGGTTTCGATGGTGTGGTCATTTCCGACTGGGGCGCAGTGATCGAATTGATTCCTCATGGTGTGGCAGAAGATAAAAAACAAGCCGCAGAACTTGCTATCAAAGCTGGTGTAGATATTGAAATGATGACGACTTGCTATACAGAAAACTTGAAGGAATTAATAGAAGAAAACGTCGTTGATGAAGCAATACTAGATGAAGCAGTTTTACGAATTCTCACATTGAAAAATGACTTAGGCTTATTTGAAAACCCACATAGAGGCGCAGATGTTGCTTTAGAAAAAGAAGTCGTTTTATCAAAAGAGCATCGTGATATTGCAAGAGATATTGCGAGAAAATCAATTGTTTTATTAAAAAACGAGAATATTTTACCATTATCCAAACAAGAGAAAGTTGCAATTATAGGACCTGCTGCGGATTCTCATGATGTAATCGGTGTTTGGTCTTGGCAAGGTAAAAAAGACGAAGCAATTTCTTTAGTGCAAGGTGTTGATCAACTTGAGGCAGAGTATGTGATTGGAAAAGAAGCGTTCGATTATTTTAAACCAAGTCAAGCTGCAATTGATGAAGCTGTTGCTTTAGCCAAAGAAGCAGATAAAGTTGTCTTAGCTCTTGGTGAAGAAGAATGGATGAGTGGTGAAGCATCAAGCCGCAGTGATATCCGGTTACCTCAAGCTCAATTAGACTTATTTAAAGCTGTTCAAGCAGTAAATGACAATATTATTGTGACACTTTACAATGGTCGTCCGCTAGATTTACAAGGAATCGACTCCGCGAAAGCAATTGTTGAAGCATGGTTCCCTGGGACAGAGGGCGGCGCAGCATTAGCTGATATTCTTTATGGAGAGTATAATCCAAGTGCTCGTTTAAGCATGTCATTCCCAGAAACAGTGGGACAAGTACCTGTTTATTACAACTACGATAATACAGGTAGACCTTATAAACCTGGTAATGAAAAATATGTAAGTAAATATTTAGACGTTTCAAATTTTGCAAAATATCCATTTGGTTATGGTTTAAGCTACAGCGAATTTACTTACACTGACTTTAAACTAAGCTCAGATGAATTAAAATCTGGTGAAACAATAACTGCTTCTATTACTGTAGAAAACCAATCAGATATTTCTGGTCAAGAAACGGTCCAATTATATATACGTGATCAAATCGGTGAAGTTGTTCGCCCAGTGAAAGAATTAAAAGGCTTTGAAAAAGTTGATCTACAAGCACACGAGAAAAAGACGGTTCAATTTACAATCACTGAAGAATTTTTACGTTATGTTCATAGTGATCAGAGTTATGCCAGTGACGCAGGAACATTTGACCTAATGATCGGATCAAATAGTAGGGATGTACAAACAAAAACGTTCAAATTATTGAAATAGATAGGAAGAGTGAGATGACGGATCAAAAAAGAAGAATTGAAAAGGGTGGAACAACCGTCTCGTTTTTAGAGACTGGAGATCTTTACGAAATTCTACACGGAAATATAATGATCAACCAACTGCATGGAAATGCGTTAGATGGCAGTTGTAATCAACTATATTTAAGAGTCTATGATGAAGAAGGGATTCAATCGGCACCGATGGTCGGTTCGAATTCAGCTAGTCATTTTCATATTAGCAAAGAACAAGCAACTTGGGTCGGCAGCTTTTCAGGCGTAACCTACAGAGTTGATTTTCAAATAGCAGAGTCAGGTATTTGGTTTTGGCAAGTGACATTGACGGGAGCTAAACAAAAAGTAGATGTCATTTATGGTCAAGATATCGGTAATGCAACTAAAGGTGCTGTTCGCTCAAATGAAGCGTACATGTCTCAATACGTGGATCATCATGTGGCAAAAGAAAATGGAACCATCATTATTTCTTCTCGTCAAAATCAACCGCAAGAGGGGAATTTCCCAGTGATCGAGCAAGGTAGTTTAAATCCATTAGTTGGTTTTTCGACAGATGGGTATCAATTTTTCGGTCGTGATTATAAAGAAACAAATCGGGCTTATGCTTTGGATCAAGCATTTTTAGCAAATGAAGTGTATCAATACGAATTTGCCTATATCGCTTTACAAACAGAAAGATACGATGTTGGTGAGCATGAAACGAAAATAGTTTTTTATGGAGCACCAATAAAAAATCAGGAAACAGTGATTGAAAAACCGCTTATTTCAACAACAGATATCAAAAAAAATTACGACTCATTGAAAATAGATAAAAAATCTGAAAAAGGAAAATGCATTAAGAAAAACCTTGGAGAACCAATCACAGGACAAACATTAACCGATCAAGAACGTAACGAATTATTTCCAATTCAAAATCAAATTGAAACGATTGATGATAAAGTAGTTTCTTTCTTTACTGCCGATTATCATCATGTAGTTTTGAAAGAAAAAGAAGTGGTTATGGAAAGAGCACATGGACATATTCTTTTAAGCGGAACAGAGCTAAGTGTGGATCATCCGTTATTAAGTACGACTGTTTATATGTATGGTTTATTTAATTCACAAATCGTTTTAGGTAATACATCAATGAACAAATTAATGAGTAACAGTCGCAATGGTTTAAATATTATGAAACAATCTGGACAAAGAATCTATATCAAAGATGGCAAAAAATGGCGGATTTTGACAATGCCTTCTGCATTTGAGATGGGATTAAACTCTAGCACATGGTATTATAAATTAGAGAATGATATAATTACAGTGAGAACGTTTACGCTTTGTGATACAAAAGAAATACGTACAGAAGTGACAAGCCAACAAGGGTTGAAGTATACGTTTGCGCTAACTAATCAATTAGTGATGAATGCAGATGAGGAAGATCCTGCTTATGAAATAACGAAAGCAAATGAATTAGTCACTGTAAAAGCGTCAACGAATTCTGTTATCCATGAAGAGTATCCAGATTTAACCTATTACTTTTCTCTAGATAAACCTTTTGATTTAACAGATGAACGCCTATTTTTATCTGATGGATCACAAGAAGTTTTAACGGTTTTTGTGATTGAGGAACAAGCGGTGTTTTCTATGCATATCCAAGGAAGTTTGACAGGAGAGGCATTTAAGGAAGTAAATACCTTATATAAAACAGAAAACGATCAATATTTGAGCTTTATCAATGGGCTTTTGAATAACTTTCAGCTAGCTCATGAAACTGAAATGGTCGAATCAATGAATATCTTATCACGTTGGTACACCCATAATATGCTTGTTCACTATCTTTCTCCGCATGGTTTAGAGCAATATGGCGGAGCAGCTTGGGGAACAAGAGATGTCTCGCAAGGACCAACAGAATTTTTCTTTGCAGTCAATCGACCAGAAGTTGTGCGCTCGATCATTAAAAGTGTTTATGCTAATCAATTTGAAGATGATGGAAATTGGCCGCAGTGGTTTATGTTCGATCGTTATGAAAAACAGAAAGCTGATGAAAGCCATGGAGATGTGATTGTCTGGCCAATGAAAATTGTGGCTGATTATTTAGCAAAAACAAAAGATTTCGGGATTTTAAACGAAGAAATTTCTTATACGGATCGAACAACATTCTTAAAAACAACTGAAACCACTACATTATTTGATCATGTAAAAAAAGAGATTCAGTTTATTGAAGACAACTTTTTAGAGGGAACGTATTTATCTTGCTACAGTGATGGCGATTGGGATGATACGTTACAACCATATGATAATAAATTAAAAAAATATATGGCGAGTAGTTGGACGGTTGCTTTGACGTATCAAGTAGTTAATAAATTAGCTGGTTTATTGTCAGAAGTTGATGCGAATTACGGCGAGCATTTACATGAGTTAGCTGTAAATATCAAAAAAGACTTTGAAAAATACATTTTATCTACTGAAACAATTCCAGGATTTGTTTATATGGAAGATACCGACCATGTGGAATTTATGATACATCCAGCTGACAAAAAAACAGGAATCCAATATCGTTTATTGCCGATGACACGCAGTATGATCGCTGAATTATTAACAGCAGAACAAGTGGAGCATCACTATGAGATTATAAAAAAACACTTGCGATTTCCTGATGGGGTTCGTTTGATGAATCAACCAGCAACTTACAATGGTGGCGTAAGCACAAACTTTAAGCGTGCTGAACAATCAGCTAATTTTGGTCGTGAAATTGGGTTGCAGTACGTTCATGCCCATATCCGTTTTACCGAAGCGATGGCGAAATTAGGTAAGTCAGATGAAACATGGCGTGCGTTGAATATTATTAACCCGATTCAAATAAAAGAGCATGTCAAAAACGCTGAAATTCGCCAGGCCAATGTCTATTTTAGTAGCTCGGATGGTGATTTTAAAACAAGATACGATGCTCAAGAAAATTTTGACAAACTAAAAGATGGCAGCGTTGGCGTCAAAGGCGGCTGGCGTATTTATTCTAGCGGACCAGGAATTTATATGAACCAGCTATTAACAAATGTATTGGGGATTCGAGAAGATAAACAAAATGTGATCCTAGATCCAATCTTACCTAAAGAATTAGACGGATTGACAATGATTTATCAAATAGCCGGTAAAGATGTGCGGATTGTTTTTCATATAGGGAGTTCTAAAGAAGCTGTTTTAGCTAATGGAACAGAACTGGCTACACAACGAGAACGAAATCCATATCGACCAGGCGGCTATATTGTTTCATTAAAAGAACTTACGAGTTGCTTAGATAAAAAAGAAAACCAACTAGATATTTTTTGTTAGGAGATGAGCGTTCATGGTAGGAATCAAAGAAATTGCAAAAAAAGCAGGGGTATCGATTTCAACTGTTTCTTATGCGTTAAACGGCAGTCCAAAAGTCACTGAAGCAACTCGGGCAAGAATTCAAGCGATTGCAGAGGAATTGGACTATGTTCCTAACATGGCTGCTCGAACCTTAAAAAGGCAACAAACCAATATAATTGGTGTTTATCTTGCTGATTATGGAGGTAGTTTTTACGGTGAGTTATTGGATGGTATAAAAAAAGGCTTAGAAGCTCAAAATTTTGAAATGATTGTTTGTAGCGGGAGTAAATCACATTTATTTATTCCCGAGAGAATGATCGATGGTGCAATTGTTTTGGATTGGACATTTAAAAATAATGAAATCGAGCAATACGCTGATCGAGGACATTTTCTAGTGATTTTAGATCGTTTGATCACACATAAAAATGTACGTAAAATTTTACTTGATAATAAAGGCGGCGCCACTTTAGCTATTGAAAAAGCTGTAGCATGTCAAACGGAAAAACTATTTTTAGTTTCAGGCCCCCAAAAAAGTTATGATGGTCAAGAACGATTAAATGCTAGTATCAAAGAATTGGAACGGTTTGCTATTGACTATGAGGTTATTTCAGGAGATTTCACAGAACCGTCGGGATATCGAGCAGCGAAGGAAATCATGGAAAAAGAACCGACTTTTCCTGTAGATATTTTTGCATTGAATGATGAAATGGCCATTGGGATTTATAAATATTTTAAAGAAACGTCATACGAAATTGGGAAAGAAATTCGTTTGATTGGTTTTGATAATATTGATATTAGCGCTTTTGTTCACCCACGATTGGCGACGATTTCTTATTCTAAACACCGTTGGGGGATGTTGGCTGCTGAAAAGATCATTCAATTAATTGCCGGGGAAGAAACAGACGATGATCATATTTATACTAGCTTTATTGATGGACCGTCATTTTCTGAAAGGAATGGATAAGAATGGCGCTTGCACGAATGAGCTTTCGATCACAGATATTAGACAAGGCAACTCATGTGAATGTTTATTTGCCTGAGGAGATGACACGTGATTCTCCAGTGCTCTATTTACTTCATGGCTATTCAGATGATTGTAATGCTTGGTTAGATGCGACGAGTTTAGCACGTTTTGCAGAGGAATATCCTTTTGTGATCATCATGCCTCAAGTAGAGCTTAGTTATTATACTAATATGGTGTCTGGAGCTGATTACTGGGATTATTTGACGCTAGAATTACCGCAGAAGATCCATGAATGGTTTGGTTTATCAGCATCTTCTGATAAAATGTTCGTTGCTGGTTTATCAATGGGTGGGTATGGTGCGTTTAAATGGGCAATGACGTATCCTGACAAAATAAGAGCAGCTGCTTCCATATCTGGGGCATTGGATGTTGTGTCTTTGTGGGAACGAGATAGTGGCAGAAATGAAACATTTAAACTTATCTTTGGGGACGTATCAAGGTTAGCCCAAAGTTCGAATAATCTGTTTCAACTATTTTCTGCAAATTTAGGTAAAATATCTGCGCCGCATTTTCTACAAATTTGTGGAACAGAGGATTTTCTTTATCAGGATAATCAGACTTTCCGAAGCAAAGCAGAAGAGTCACTTATTCATTATGTTTATGAAGAGCGTCAAGGTGCGCATACATGGGATTTTTGGAATCAAGAAATTCAACGTGTGTTAGCTTATTTTGAGAAATTAATTGTGTAAATTTACATGGCGAGTTAACTTGGATATAGATAGTCAGACAAAACGGATAGTTAGTTTTGTCTGGCTTTTTTTTATGTGTATAGAATATTTTTAAACAGTTGTAAAATAAAGTGTTTTAATTTAAACTATTATCGAAGAGGTGATCAGAATGGTTTCTAATCAAGATGGTTTGGCAGAAAAAATTTATACACTTAGTATCTTACAGCAAAATTATGTGGTAGCAAGATTAAAATCATTGCAGTTAAATAGTTTACAAGCACGTAGTCTTACTTATATTTTTCTTCACCCAGCTACAATACAGCGAGATATTGCAGATTATTTAGGTAAAAAGCAGTCAACGGTCACGAATATTTTAAAAGGTTTAGAAGACAGAAATCTTGTATATCGTGAAATTCCCAAAAATAATGAACGACAGAAAAATATTTTTCTGACGACTGAAGGTAAGCAGTTAGTTGATCAAGTGAATCTTATTTTTGAACAGCTCAATGAAAAAATTTGTAAGGGATTGACGAAAGAAGAGCAACAACAGCTGAAAGAGAATCTTACGAAAGCTGAAGAGTATTTTGAGAGAAATTAGGAGGTTTTTTTATGATAACTGAAAAAAAGTTTGGCAATGGAGAAAATGTTTGGATCAATATCAACTCTGATCAGGTTGCAACGGATTCCGATTTATATAAGCAATATGGTCTAGATAGTGAAATTATCTCTTATGCATTAGATAAAAATGAACGTGCACGTATTGAATATGATAATGAACTAGATGCGTTTATTCTGATCTACAATGTTCCACAAAATAAAAAGAACGACAATCACTACGAAGCTGTACCAATGACATTTTTAATTAAAAATAAACAATTATTAACGATCACAAATAATGAAAATACCTATATTATTCAGTATATGGAAAAATATTTACAAAACAATTCAGATATTTCTGTTTTTAAATTCTTGTTTTCGAGTTTATACTTAATTACAGA
This sequence comes from Enterococcus sp. DIV0212c, assembly GCF_017377505.1. Taxonomy (GTDB): domain Bacteria; phylum Bacillota; class Bacilli; order Lactobacillales; family Enterococcaceae; genus Enterococcus_L; species Enterococcus_L ikei. The sequence continues at coordinate 20,757 of NZ_JAFREN010000008.1, forward strand.
TAAATTTTTCCCTGTGATTGAAGAGATGAATAAAGAGCGAAATCATATTAATAATATGCTGAAAGAGAAAACGACTAAGACGAATTTATTAGCTTTATCTGATGTAGAAACTAGTGTTGCTTATTTTATATCAGCGACAAAACAAAACGCAGTTTTATTAGAACAAATAAAAACCAATGTGATTTTCCAATCGTTGAATGAGGTTGAAAAAGAGCAGTGGGAAGATACGTTGATTGAGGCTAGACAATTAGTTGAAATGGCTCAATTAACAGCGCAAGTTTTACAGCAATTATCGGGTACCTATAATAATATTTTAAATAATAATTTGAATGACACGATGAAAATTTTGACAGTTCTTTCAATTTTGTTAACAATTCCAACGATTGTAACTGGTTTTTTTGGAATGAATATGCCTTTACCTTTAGAACATAACCTTTTAGGCTGGGTGATCGCAATAGGTATTAGCTTGGTTGGATGGTTTGGTTTATCATTTATTTTACGCTTGATCCTAAAGTGAAAGATTCATGACCTATATATTAGTGCTGGAAAGAACAATTTTCAGCACTTTTTTGTGTTTTTAAAATTTTGCTAAGAGGAATCTGCTTATCTATGTCCAAGTGATTTTTATACTGATTCATTAAAAATCTTAAAAGAAAACGCTTGACTTATAGTGCACTCTAATTGATATAGTTTTATCATAAAAGCGATTAGAGAGGACGGATCATCTATGAAAGAAAGAAAACTTGGTGAAAATGGTTTAGTGACTTCAGAAATAGGATTTGGTTGTATGGGATTGAATTATCATCGAGGTCCAGTAAAAGACAAAAACGAAATGATCGATGTTGTTCATACAGCGATTGATGCAGGACTCAAAATGTTTGATACGGCTGAAGTATATGGTCCGTATACGAATGAAGAATTGGTTGGAGAAGCATTAGCTGGAAAAAGAAAACAAGTACAAATTGCAACAAAAGGCGGATTCAAAATCGATGGATTAAAAAATGAGCCAGACAGTAGCTCAAAAACGATTATCTCAGCTGTAGAAGGCTCGTTAAAACGTTTAAAAACGGATTATATTGATTTGTATTATATCCACCGAATTGATCCAAACACGCCAATCGAAGAAGTTGCGCTAACGATTCAAAAACTCAAACAGGAAGGGAAAATTTTACATTGGGGATTATCTGAAGCAGGGGCACAAACGATCCGCAAAGCTCATACAGTGGAACCATTAGCCGCAGTTGAAAGTGAATATTCTATTTGGTGGCGGGAAATTGAAGAAGAAGTTTTTCCTGTTTTAGAAGAACTAGGAATTGGTTTGGTTTCATATAGCCCATTGGGAAGGGGATACCTTACTGGAAAGTTGGATAAAAATACCCATTTTAGTGAAAATGATAATCGGGGTGAATTGCCGAGGTTCACACAAGAAGCCATGAGTGCGAATCAAGTCTTACTAGATTTTATGAAAGAAATTGCAGACGCGAAAGGTGTCACAACTGCACAACTTGCGATTGCTTGGATACTTGATCAAAAACCATGGATCGTTCCAATTCCTGGAACAACGAAAAAGGAGCGGATTTTGGAAAATATTGAAGCTGCAAATATAGTATTTAGTCCTGATGAAAAAACAATGATTGAACGCGCATTACAACAAATTCAAATTGTTGGTGATAGATATCCAGAGACAGAAAGGAAACGTACAGGTCGTTAGAACTTAATTTTGCTTAAAAACTTTAAATAGAAAAGTACAAATGATCCATTCGAAAAAAGTTTTTTATTCGTGCGGATTCATTGCTGTGAAAAAGAAAAAGTCTTTTCCTTCGGAAACTTATAACGCTTAAATAAAAAAGACTTTTTCGGAAAAGTGTGTTTAAACCTGAAACATTTAAGCTCTATTTAAGGTTAGGCTAATATGATTAATTCAATCCTAATAAACCAATTTTTTCATTTCCCTCTTTCTTGCCTATCTCAAACGAGATAGGCTTTTTCGTATTCTGGCTAAGAAAAAGTGTATCACTTTATTAGTAATACATTTTAGATAGTTTTATAATAAATAGTTGAGAGTAAGAAGTATCAGCTATTGCAAGAAAGACTAATTGTAGGGGGAGAAATATGGAGAAAGAATGGATCAAAATAAAAAACGCAACCCAAAATAACTTGAAAAACGTGACAACTCAAATCCCAAAACATAAATTAACCGTGGTGACAGGAGTTTCTGGTTCTGGAAAATCTTCTTTGATTTTTGATACGCTAGCTGCTGAATCGCGCAGAGAATTGAATGATACTTTTCCAAGCTTTCTACAAAAATACTTACCTAAATATGGTAGACCAATTGTTGAAAGTATAGAAAATTTACCTGTTGCGATTGTAATCGAACAAAAGAAATTATCTTCCAATTCTCGGTCAACAGTGGGAACGTATACTGATATCTATACTTTTTTACGTTTACTTTTTTCAAGGGTAGGAGAACCATTTGTTGGCTATTCAGATACTTTTTCGTTCAATCATCCTGACGGGAAATGTCCTGAGTGTGATGGGATTGGAACCGTGACAACTATTGATATTCATGAGTTAGTCGATTTTAATAAATCTTTAAATGAAGGTCCGATAGACTTTCCGACTTTTCATGCGGGATTTTGGCGCTGGAAACGATATGCAGACAGTGGCCTATTTGATTTAGATAAGAAGATAAAAGACTATTCGCAAGAGGAGTTAGAATTATTTTTGTATGCACCACAACAAAAATTAAAAAATCCACCAGAAAAATGGCCCCATACTGCATTATTTGAAGGCTTGATCCCTCGGATGAGAAGGAGTATTCTACAATCAGATGAAGGAAAAAGACATCAAAAGCAATTAGATCGTTTTATAACTGTCGAAACTTGTCCGGCATGTCGTGGTTCTCGGGTAAACGAGCGAGTGAGAAGCTGTAAAATTTCAGGTAAAAGTATTGCTGATGTCGTGATGTTTTCACTGGATGAATTAACTTCTTTTATTGAAAAGATCGATGCCCCATTGGCGGTAGATATCAAACCTGAAATTCAAAAACGCTTGGAGGCTTTAATTGAAATTGGCTTAAGCTATTTGACTTTAGGAAGATCGACTGGAAGTCTTTCTGGTGGTGAAGCACAACGGATCAGAATTTCTAAATACATCAATAGCGCATTGAATGATATGATGTATATTTTAGATGAACCGAGCGCTGGCTTACATCCTAAAGACATCGACCGTATCAATAATGCGTTGCTTGCTTTAAAAGATAAAGGAAACACCGTGGTTTTAGTAGAACATAATCCGCAACTGATTTGCTGCGCAGATTATATTCTTGATATGGGGCCAGGTGCTGGAGAAGGTGGCGGGGACCTTCAATTTGCTGGCGATTACGCTGAATTTCTTCAGTCTAAAACCATAACGAGTAAAGCTTTAAAAACGGAAATCGAAATTAAAAAAAATCCGCGTAAACCAAAAAGTTTTTTAGAGATAAAAAACGCTACTCTCCATAATTTAAAAGACTTTTCTGCAGAAATTCCTCTAGGTGTAATGACCGTTATTTGTGGAGTTGCAGGATCGGGCAAATCTTCATTGGGAGAAATCATTCGTCAAACTGCTGTTGAAGAAAATCATGAGATCGTAGCAATTTCACAAAAAAGTATTGGAATCAATTTACGTTCAACTCCATTAACATATTTGGATATCTTCGGGAAAATCCGTGAATTATTTGCCAAACAAAATGGTGTAAGTGCTGCTTTATTTAGCTATAATTCAAAGGGAGCCTGTCCAAGATGTCGCGGCAAAGGTGTGATTGTTTCTGATATGGCTTTCATGGAAGATATCGTGACTACTTGTGAAGTCTGTCATGGTACGCGATATGATCCTAAAGTATTGAAATATACGTATAAAGACAAAACGATTGTGGATGTTTTAGAAATGACGGTCAATGAGAGTAGTCAATTTTTTTTAGATCAATCGTTTAAGCAAGAATTGTTGACTCTGCTGGAAGTTGGGTTAGGTTATTTACGGTTGAATCAATCGTTAACAACACTTTCTGGTGGAGAATTACAACGATTAAAATTAGCAAATCAGCTTCATAAAAAAGGAACGATTTACTTATTGGATGAACCAACAGATGGGTTACATTTAGCTGATATCGATCAATTATTGACACTTTTTAATCAAATGGTGAATGAAAACAGCAGCTTAATTCTCTTAGAACATCATTTGAGTATGATCAAACAGGCAGATTGGATCATTGAGATTGGACCAGAAGGTGGTACAAAAGGCGGAAAATTAATGTTTAGTGGAACACCCGAAGAGTTAGCAAATTCAGGTGACTTGATTACTAAACCCTATTTGTAAATCCTGCTCTTGCAGTTCGATGACTTTTCATGGATAATGAGTAACTGAGCCAAAAAAATCGAAAACTATTTAGATAACTAAGATGACAAATAAGTTTACACCAAAAGCATGCAAGTCATTTTGATCAATAAAATAGAAGAATGGGGAAACAATGAGTAAAATAAATTTCAATACCTATCCACTAAGTGAGGTAATCTTAAATGCTATTTCAGATTTAGGCTACGAAACACCAACACCAGTCCAACAAGCGGTTATTCCAGCTGTTTTGGAGGGAAAAGATGTGTTAGTGCAGTCTCAAACAGGGAGCGGAAAGACAGCTAGTTTTGCTATTCCACTTTGCGAAAAGGTAGATTGGGCCGAAAATAAACCACAAGTTCTTGTTCTAGAACCAACCAGAGAACTTGCTCAACAAGTGCAAGAAGACATGATCAATATCGGACGATACAAACGAATAAAAGCTACAGCAGTCTATGGTAAAGCTTCATTTGTTAAACAAAAATCAGAACTAAAACAAAAAAGCCATATCGTAGTAGGAACACCAGGCCGTGTGTTGGATCATATCATAAAAGGAACACTTCCGCTTGAAAAAATCAATTGTTTAGTTATTGATGAAGCAGATGAAATGCTGAATATGGGATTTATTGATCAGGTTAAAGAGATCATTGCTGCATTGTCAGAAGCTAAAAATACTCTTTTATTTTCTGCAACGATGCCCAAAACAATCGAGCAAATGAGTCGTTCCTATTTAAATGAACCAACCATAGTAAAAATCGAAGCAACTGAAAAAACAACGCCTAAGATTCAACATGCTTTTTTAGATGTAACACAAGACAATAAATTAGCAGCTTTAGAAGCAGTCACAATCGTTGAAAATCCAGACACATGTATTATTTTTGGCAATACACAAGAGATGGTCAATGATACATTCGATTTCTTAGTCAACGCAGAATATCCAGTTGGAAAATTACATGGCGGGATGATGCAGGAAGATCGTTTTGAAGTAATGGATGCCTTTAGAAAAGGAAAGTTTCGTTACCTTGTAGCGACAGATGTTGCTGCTCGAGGTATCGATATTGAAAATATCACTCACGTCATTAATCTAGACGTACCTTTTGAAAAAGAAAGCTACGTCCATCGGGTCGGCCGAACGGGGCGTGCAGGTAAAGAAGGTTTTGCACTGACATTTGTCACACCAAAAGAAGAGACTTTAAAAAGAGAAATCGAGGCTTTTGCTGAGTTGACAATGACGCGAATCACTTTACCAAATGCTAAACTAGTTGCTAGAAGTAAACCCGCTTTTGAGAAAAAAATTACAACGAAGCAAAAACAAAAGCATCAAAAAGCCAAACGAGTAAATGAAGAAATCACAAAAGTTTATTTTAATGGCGGTAAGAAAAAGAAATTACGTGCACTTGATTTTGTGGGAACTATTTCAAAAATTGAAGGAATCAACTCAGAAGATATTGGTATTATCACCATTCAAGAAAATGTGACGTATGTTGATATTTTAAATGGAAAAGGTCAACTGGTTATTCAAGCGATGAAAGAAAGAACAATCAAAGGCAAACAATTGAAAGTACATGTAGCAAGAAAAAAATAAGTTAAAAAGGAACATAACTCAGAGAAATTTAGAGTTATGTTCTTTATTTTAGCTTGCGTACGAATAGAAACTTCAATTCCATTTAGGAAAAAAATAAGTACTTTTACAAGATTCTAATTTTTGTTTAAGAAGTGAATCACAAGCGGAAAATCAATGGTTAAAAGAGGTAAAATGAAAGAACACAGTTCTTTAGAAGACGAGGTATAAACCCGGACTTTTAAACAGAGAACAACACAAAAACTCAACTTGGAGATAAGCAAAAATGAAAAAAATAAAAGACATAATTAATAGTCGTAATCTTTCAACAACTAAAAATCGAAAACGAGTTGGCGTAATTGTTTTATTTTTGGCCAGTTTTATTTTCTTGTTATTTACATTCCGATTTTCATATATTCTTGTTACAGGTAAAGTTGCAGGAACCTCTCTTTCTGAAAAGACGAAAGATCTGTATGAAGTTCATGAAACATTGGAGGCCAAACGAGGATCGATTTTCGATAAAGATGGCAATGTATTAGTCGAGGATTCAAGTGCATTTTCTCTATATGCAATTTTAGATAAGAATTACACTGATTTAGAAGGTAAAAAACTATATGTTCAAGAAAAAGATTGGGCAACGATCGCTGAAATCTTTGAAAAATATGTAAAAATAGATAAAGACATAACATTAAAACAATTAAAACCTAGTGTCAATGAAGAAGGAGAATCCGTTACTACGGTTGAATTTGGAACGAATGGTAAGAATTTGAATTTTGAAACAAAAAGAAACATTCAAGAAGAGCTGGACAAGAAAAAAATTTCCGGTATTTATTTTAGAGAAGAGAAAAAACGTGCGTACCAAGTAGGCAATTTTGCTTCTTATTTTATTGGATATACTCAGCAAAATGACAAAGGCGACGAAAAGGGCGTTATGGGCATTGAAGAAGCCTATGATGACAAATTATCTGGTAAAAAAGGTTCTAGAAGCTATGAAAAAAACTCTGCTTTAGGTGATGTAAAACCTGGCAGTGTGAAAGAGAAAAAAAAGGTTGATGGAAGTGATATTTACACCACACTGGATAGTAATTTACAATTTTATTTGGAAGAGTTATTAGACGATGCTGTAACAAAATATCAGCCTGAACATATAACGGCTACCTTGATGGAAGCAAAAACAGGAAATATTTTGGCAACTTCTCAACGCCCATCATTTGAATTAGATACAAAAAAAGGCTTAGATGATCCTAATACTGCTCGTTGGAGTAATATTCTTGTAGAAGATGTATATGAACCAGGTTCAACAATGAAAAGTATGATGGTTGCAAGTGCAATTGAAGAAAATAAATTCAATGAAACTGAACAGTTTGCCTCTGGAAGTATCAAAGTTGATGATACCAAGATCAGTGATTGGAATAACGGTGTTGGCGATGGTAATATGACATTTAGACAAGGATTAGCTTGGTCAAGTAATGTAGGAATGGTGACACTTCAAGAACGAATGCCTGATTTGTGGCAAGAATATCTTAAAAAGTTTGGTTTTGGTCAAAGCACAAATTTTGGTTTAGCAGGTGAAGCAGCTGGAGAGATTCAGAATAAGACAACGGTAGACAGAGCAATGACCGCATACGGACAAGGTATCTCTGTTACCAACTTACAAATGCTTCAGGCATACACTGCAATTGCTAATGGCGGACAAATGCTAAAACCGAATATTATCAGTAAAATTGTTTCTTCAAATGGTGAAGAAACAACGATCCAACCAGAAACTGTAGGAAATCCCATCTCTAGCGAAACTGCTGGAAAAGTCTTGGAATATATGAAAGATGTTACAGTAGATCCTAGATACGGGATGGGAAAAGAATATGCAATAGAAGGATTAAATGTCTCTGCTAAAACTGGGACAGCAGAGTTCTTTGAGAATGGTAGCTACCAAACACAAGAGTATTTACATTCGGTAGTCACGATCACACCAACTGAAAACCCAGAGTATATTTTTTATATGACTCTTAAAAAGCCTGTATTGAATGGTGTTTCAGCAAATACGATTATTTCTGAGGTATCGAATAACTTAGTTAAACGAGCAACGGTTGCTCGTGATTAAAAAGAAGACAAGACAAACACAGCTCATTTGAAAATAAGCTATGTTTGTCTCGTCTTTTATTTGCTTTTAAAGGCTGATGTAAAACTATTTTCTAGTTTTGTTTCGTCCTCTTTAATGTTTCTAGGAATTCTTCGTCAGGGGTAACATAAATCGTTTTTTGATTTTCATAAATAACATATCCAGGTTTAGCACCGTTTGGTTTGTGCACGTGTTTTACTTGAACATAATCAACAGGAACTTGGGCAGATAAACGATATTTTGAATAATAAGCGGCAAGTTTTGCTGCTTCCAATAATGTTTCCTCAGATGGATCGGTATTCTTGATGATGACGTGAGAGCCTGGAATATCTTTTGCATGTAGCCAAATATCTGTTTTTTTCGCTGTTCTAAGAGTCAGCTGATCATTTTGCAGATTATTGCGGCCTACAAGAATCAAGCTGCCGTCGCTAGCGTAAAATTCTTCTGGTTTACTTTTCTTAGGCTGTTTTTGTTTTTTAGCACCGCGTTTTTTGACATAGCCTTGCTCGATCAATTCTTCACGGATGATCTCGATATCCATCGGACCTGCAATTTCTAATTGCGATAAGACAGATTCTAAATAGCTGATTTCTTGATTCGCTTGTTCAATTTGACCATGAACGACTTTTACAGCATTTTTTAATTTTTGATATTTTTGAAAATACTTTTGAGCATTTTGGTTAGGAGTAAGTGCTGGATTTAATTTTATTTTTAATAACTGATCTTCTTCGTAATAATTCGGCAACTCAACAAATTCAGCGCCTTTTGGAACCTGAGCCATAAAGGTTGTCAAGAGTTCACCATCACGACGATAGTTTTCTGCATGCTCTGTATCTGCTAATGTTTGTTGAAGTTTTACGACCTTACTTTGATTTCGTTTTAATTCATTTTCGATTTTATGGATCAGTTCGCCACCTTGTTGTTTGACGCGGTCTTTTTCAGCTTTTCCACCATAAAAGATATCGAGCAATTCACTTAGTGTTCCAAAAGTTTGTTGTTTTCCATTTAGTGAAACAAAAGGAAGGGGAGTGAAAAACTCTTTTTTCTCAGTCGTTGTTAAGGTTGGGCTAGTTTGTGTTTCAAGTGAAGCCCAAAATGTTTGCCAGACAGGCATTTTTTCATTGGGTTGTTCATTTAAACGAAATGCTAATTCATCAGCTGTGTCTTTGCCTAAACCTTGAAATTGACTTTGTAAATATTTTCCATTGATTTCACTAGTTTTTGAAAGGAGCTCGAAGACTTTTTCTTTACTAGCTAAGAATGGATTTTGTTGCTCTTGTTTTGGCGGATCAATATACTCAACGCCAGGTAGTAAAGAACGGTAGCTATTTTGGGAACTGCCGATATGCTTGATAGCATCTAAAATCTTGCCGTTTTCTTTGTTCATCAAAACAATCGTACTGTGTCTGCCCATCAATTCAACGATCAAAATGATATTTTGTAAATCACCGAGTTCGTCTCTTTTGGTGAAAGTAAAATGGATCACCCGGTCATTATCTATCTGATGAATTTGTTCCAAAATCGCTCCTTCAAGAAACTTACGCAGCATCATGACAAAGTTTGGCGGTGTGTCAGGATTGGCATAAGCGATATCGGTCAATTGGACGCGAGCATAGCTTGGGTGAGCCGATAAAAGTAATTTATGATTTTTCCCTTTCGTACGGATAACTAAAATAATTTCATTGTCATAAGGCTGGTGAATTTTTGAAATTCGGCCTGTGACTAACGCTTCAGACAATTCTGAGACCATTGTATGAGTAAATACGCCATCAAATGACATAAACATCCCTCAATTCTATATACATAATAGTACTATTATAACGGAGTTCTTTTTATTTATAAAGGAAGTGGAAAATAAAAGTTAAAGAATGTGGAATTGATGAATCTATTTAGTGAACGAATGCGCTTTCTTGTGTTTTTTAGTATAATAAGGGTAAATTTATTTATCTAGCTACATGGGCTAGCTCTTCGGAAAAAAAGATAAAATATGCCTGTGACAAAAAGAGTCACAAATAGATATTTTTATTTTTCCGTCAAAGCATAACGAGCCCGCTACGTTTTTAAATTAGGAGGAAACAATATGGTAAAAAGATTAATTAGCGCAAGTTACAGTGAAGTAGCAAAAATGACAGCAGAAGAATTGAAACAGTCAATCAAAGCGAGCGAAGGTCGGACGATTTTGTCTGAAAATGTCGTTATCGCGTCACCTCAGGCTGGAGATATTAGTAATGCAGAAGTTGCCGCAGCATTTGGAGCAGATTTGATTTTATTAAATGTTTTTGATTGTTTCAATCCAATCGTACAAGGAATTCCAGGTATGTCTTTTGAAGAGGTCATGTCCTATTGGCAGAATCCAGAAAAAAATAAAATCAACCCCATTCCTATTTTAAAAGAGTTAGTTGGACGTCCAATCGGGGTAAATTTGGAGCCTGTGGATGATTCATCAACCATGTTTAGTGACAAATTAGCTATAAGTCGTGGCCGTACAAGTTCAAAAGAAACGATTCAAAAAGCAGAGAAAATGGGTATCGATTTTATTTGTTTAACGGGAAATCCTGGGACTGGCGTAACCAATTTAGAAATTGCTAAAGCGGTCAAAGTAGCCAAAGATAATTTCTCTGGACTGATTATTGCTGGGAAAATGCATAGTGCAGGGTCAGATGAGCCAGTTGTTTCAACAGAAGCTGTCGAGGCTTACGCAAAAGCGGGTGCAGATATTTTATTATTGCCAGCAGTTGGAACGGTTCAAGGATTTTCAGAAGAAGATATGAAAGCAGCTGTAGCAATCGCTAAAAAATACAATTTATTAACGATGTCGGCGATTGGAACGAGTCAAGAAAGTGCCAACAAAGAAACGATTCGTCAAATTGCGTTGATCAATAAAATTTGTGGAGTCGATATCCAACATATTGGTGATGCTGGTTATGGCGGACTTGCACCAGTTGAGAATATTTATGAAATGTCTGTTGCGATTCGCGGAATGCGACACACAATCAACCGAATGGCACGTTCGGTGAACCGATAAAATAAAAAACAAGAAGCGAGAGCATAACTCCGCTTCTTGTTTTTTGTTTTAGGCATCTTTCCAAACGGATTTAGCAGTATCGACCACTAATCGTACTTTAGCCCATTGTTCCTCTTCTGTTAAATGATTGCCTTCTTCGGTGGAAGCAAATCCACATTGAGGAGAAAGACACAGATTTTCTAGTGGCATATATGTGGTTGCTTCTGTAATCCGTTTTGTTAAACTTTCTTCTGATTCCAATTTAGGAAATTTAGAAGTCACTAAGCCAAGAACGACCTTTTTAGTTGGACCGTTTTTATAGATTTGTGCTAATGGTTCAAATCCGCCGGAGCGTTCATCATCATACTCTAAGAAATAACCGTCAATAGTCAATTGCGCTAAGTAAGAAGCTACATGGTCATACGGACCTGCAATAGCCCAGTCAGATTTATAGTTCCCACGACAGACATGCATTGTGACTGTTAAGTCAGCAGGAAGCCCCGCTAGAAGCTGATTGATAATCGTAACACCAGCATCACAATGATGTTGCCATTGCAGTATTTCTTCTTCTGTTTTTGCATTTTCGATAAATCCTGTATACATCCCCCAAGAAGTATCGTCTAATTGAAGGTAGCGGCAACCTAAATCATAAAATTTTAGAATAGTTTTCTGATAGGCTTCAACCAAATCATCAATAAATGCTGTTTCATCTTGGTAATTTTCAGAAATAAACGTACTGCTGCTTTTCCGATTAAATAATAAAGTCGGGGAAGGAATGGATGTTTTGGAAATAATTCCTTTTGGCGTATGCTCTTTTAAAAAAGCAAAGGACTCAAAAAAGGGATGATCCGGGTTAAAAGAAACGTCACCAGTAATTTCATAAGAGGCAGCTCTTGTTTTGACTTTGTTAAATTGATAACCGTCATCAGGGGTTGTTTGTGCGACACCATTTAAGCCCCAAAGAAAGTCTAAATGCCACCAACTACGGCGAAATTCGCCATCAGTCACGGCTTTTAATCCTACTTGAACTTGTTTGTTGATCAGTTCGATGATTGCTTGATCCTCAACCTGTTTTAATTCTTCTGCTGAAATTGTTTTATTTTCAAACTGTTTTCTAGCTTCTTTTAATCTTTCAGGTCGTAAGAAACTACCTACCTGATCGTAGCGAAATGGAATTTCTTTAATCAATGTCATGTTGTTGCCTCCTTTTTAGTTATGCATCTTGCCAAACTGTTTCCGCGATTGTTTTGACAAGTTTAATTTTCTGCCATTGATCCTCTTCCGTCAAATGATTTCCTTCATGTGTTGAAGCAAAGCCGCATTGAGGAGATAAACAAATTTGTTCTAAAGGAATAAATTTACTTGCGTCATTGATTCGTTTAATGATGGAAGAGGGGTCTTCTAGCTGACCATTTTTAGTTGTCACTAAACCTAAGACGATTCGTTGGTTCTGTAATTCTTTGAGTGGTTCAAAGCCACCAGAACGTTCATCATCATATTCTAAGAAAAATCCATCAAATGCTTCAATCGAAAATAAATTTTTTGCAATTGTTTCATAAGTACCATTATAAAGCCAGTGAGATTGAAAGTTTCCTTTACAAAAATGGAATGTAACAGCAAGATCAGCAGGTTTTTTGGCTAAAGATTTTTCGGTGATTTCTTGGAAATCATTTAACAATTGATCGGCGTCCAAACCGTTAGTTTTGATCAGCTCACGGAAGCGATCATCGAATAATCCACCCCAACTAGTATCATCTAGTTGCAAATAACGACAGCCTGCATCATAGAAAGCTTGAATTGCTTCTTGATAGGTTGTGATCAAGTCTTGCTTGAAGGTTTCTAAAGAATCGTAAATCGGATTCTCATTGTATTGTTTTGACAAAATCAACGAATCCAAGAAAATCATATTTGGTCCAGGAATCGTTTGTTTAGCTAAAGTAGGGGATGCATGTTTTTGAGTAAAACGAAAATGATCGAGAAAAGGATGGTCTTTTGAAAACGACAAAGGGCCGCTGACATAGGTTCCTTGAGCTTCTGTTGAAATACCAAAAGCAGTTGTTTGAAAATCATAAACAGTAATGCCATTCAGACCTGCGATAAAGTCTAGATGCCACCAGCGACGGCGAAATTCGCCATCTGTTACTGCATGAAGGCCAACAGCTTTTTGCTTATTGATCAAAGCAATGATCGCTTGATCTTCTACTTTTGTTAATTCTTGCTTGGTAATATCACCATTTGCATATGAGGCACGTGCATTTTTTAACGATTCAGGACGTAAAAAACTTCCTACGATATCATAACGAAACGGTATTTTCTGCTTATTATTTGGCATTATTTTTCCTCCATTTTTAAATAATTATTATGAAAAGTACAAAAAAAGCCCCTTACTTTTTTGCAAAAGTAAAGGACGAATAATCGCGTTACCACCTTTAATTTAAAAATCTCTTACAAGATTTTCCTCTGTAGGTACAAGATCGTAATGATCGATACCTTGACGCTATAATGGGCGCTCCCAGTATTAGCTATACAAGTGTTTTCCAATACTTACTTAAAGACCATCTTCCTGTTTGTTCAAATTATCTCTTTTCAGCAACCGAGACTCTCTTATGAATTTTCATGAAACAGTACTCTTCTTTTCATCGTATTCTAATATATTCATCATTTAAAGAAAGTATAGGCTAGTAGAAGAAATTTGTCAACAGGTGGGAAAAACTCAAGTTATTGTTATTTTTTAATATATATGTATTTATATATGAGAACTATTATGTTTTTTTATTAAAATTAAGTGGAGCATTATTTGTTATACTAGGCAAAGACCTGAACTACTAGTATAATAAAGATATAAGTTGCAGAGGAGAGACCACATGAACAAAAATTTTATCGATGTTAAAGATGACTTTATAGCCGCTTTAAACAAACACAAAAAACTTAGTGCAATTATTTTAGTTGTGATTGTTTTATTTATTATTAGTTTATTTATCTTTGTACCGAAAATGCGGGCAAATATTCGTTCATCTGAAATAGAATCATTAGTGAATCAAGAAAAGTTAGACAAGAAAGCAAATTATTTAGAAGCTAAAACAGCTGATAAAGAAATCAGTGAAAAAACTGCGATGACTGTTTTATTTTCCGTACCTAGTGGGAAAAACTATGAAAATGTTATCAATGTTTTAAAAGATTCTAAGCAAATGAAAGATTTCAACCGCAGTATTTGTATTTATCCACTTGTTTATGACGCAGAAAATATAGAAAAAAAATATAATATCAAAAAAAATGAAGTGACGATCATCTTTTTTGAAAATGGCAAAGAAAAAAACAGAATTCTTGTTGATGAGAGCTTTGACACAAAAACCATGCTGATTCCAGCTTTAAATCAATTACCATTGCCTAGTATCGGAGAAAGCGTTCAGCCGCCAGCATCATCAGCGCCAGCTACGTCAAAAACGACAACTGAGACAACACAGACAACAAGTCAAGTGCAAACGAATGAAGAACAACCTCTTGAAGAAGATTCGGCAGTAGAATAAAATCTATTAATGGAAAGAAGGGCTTACTATGGAATTGGCTCTATTCATTTTATTAGGACTTTTAATGATGAGAACTAAACTACAACGCGTTTATGTAAGAAGTGATCGACGTGACAAGTACTAGATGGCGGACTTTGGCAACTGAATTATTTAAAAAGAGGACTCGGCTTGATACTGAGTCCTCTTTCAATCGTAATTCTCTAAAAAAAGTCAGAATAAATGAAAACATTCGGCTAGTGCCTTTTGATAAGCTTCGAATGGAATCGTTAAAATGGTACCAAGATCCGGAAAGTATGCGTAACATTGTTGGCAAGAAATGTACCTATACAAAAGAGCAAATCAAACAAATGTACGAATGGCAAAATGATCACGGGATTCTTTATTACATCGAATATAAAAATGGCCATAAATTTCAAATAATCGGTGATGTTTGGCTAGCGGAAGATGATTACGCAATTGTCATTGATCAAGAGTTTCGTAATCGCCAGATTGGTCGGATCGTTACAAAGTATTTTATTTATAAGTCAAAAAAAATGGGCAGAGAATTCATGACTGTAAGTGAAATTTTTAATTGGAACAAGGCTTCTCAAAAAATGTTTACTAATTTAAAATTTTATCCTGTTAAGGAACAAAAAGATAGCTGGAGTTATCGTAGACGGCTAAAAAAAGTTGAAAAATAAAGAAAAAATTTAATTTAAGTATGATTTATGACATTTTTAGACTTGACGAACAAATTATCTTTGGTGTAGACTGTTTTTAATAGAAAAACTATAGGAGTGATTACATGAATAAACTATCAAAACCAATTAAGCAATTGAATAACTCATGGCAAAACTGGCGTAGATAGTTGTATGTATGATACTCTCATAGATACAGCTTTAGAAGATGAATTCTAAATCTTGTATCTATGTTAGTTTGTTCGTGATGAATTTTTTGACTGCATAGATGATTATTGATCTATGTGGTTTTTGTTTATAAAACAACGACCGCTCCTGTTTAGGATTTGTCGTTGTTTTTTTATTTGAACTTATTTTTAAGCAACGTTTACTTATTGAGGATAGATATAGGAGGATAAAAAATGAAAAGAAATCGCTTATCAATCACCGTGGTTATTATTGTTATTTTTCTAATTGGATCATTTTTTGTAGAAAAAAAAGAAACGGTTAAAGAAAAAATGCCGACAGTAGGAGTACTCCAATTTGTCAGCCATCCAGCTTTGGATCAAATTTATAAAGGCATTCAAGCTGGATTGAAAGAAAAAGGATATGAAGATGGGAAAAATATGACTATTGCTTTTCAAAACGGACAAGCAGATCAAAGTAAGTTAACTACGATGAGCCAACAATTAGTCCAAGAAAAAAAGTCTGATGTTTTGATAGGGATTGCGACACCAGCAGCACAAGCACTTGCTAATACGACATCCGAGATACCAATCGTACTTGGAGCAATCACTGATCCAGTCAGTGCTGGACTTGTAAAAAATAATCAAAAACCAGGTGGAAATATAACTGGAGTTAGCGATAAGTCACCAGTCGATGCCCAGTTTGATTTAGTAACTAAAATTTTGCCGAAAAGTAAAAAAATCGGAATTTTGTATGCATCTTCTGAGGAAAATTCAAAATATCAAGTAGAAGAGGCGAAAAAAGTTGCGGAAACGAAAGGTTTGACTGTTAAAACATTTGCGGTTCCTTCTAGTAACGAAATTGCGCAAACAGTTCAAGTCATGACAAGTGAAGTAGATGTTATTTATATTCCAACCGATAATACTATAGCAAATGCGATGCAGACGGTGGTCAGTGAAGCTGACAAAACAAAAACACCAATAATTCCATCTGTAGATACAATGGTTGAACAAGGCGGAGTGGCTACAGTCGGCATCAATCAATTTGATTTAGGTGTACAAACAGGGAAGATGGCAGGGGCCATTTTATCAGGAGAATCAAAACCTGCAACAACACCGATTTATACATTTAAAACAGGGGATATTATCATTAATCAAAAACAAGCGGATAAATTAGGGATTTCAATACCTGAAGATATTCAATCAAAAGCAAAAATAATAGATTAAACATAAGGAGAGGATCAAATGATTGTTTCAGCAATTGGGCAAGGGATGTTATGGGCAATATTAGGACTAGGTATTTTTATGACTTACCGTATTTTAAATTTTCCAGATATGACGACAGAAGGTTCATTTCCATTAGGAGGAGCAGTTTGTGTTACAGCAATTACATCAGGGATTCATCCAATCTTAGCAACGTTATTAGGTGTTTTAGCAGGAATGTGTGCTGGCTTAGTAACAGGATTGCTTTTTACTAAAGGAAAAATCCCAGTGATCTTAGCAGGAATTTTAGTGATGTCTGGTTTAAATTCCGTTATTTTATATGTGATGCAGACACCAAATTTATCTTTATTGAACAAACCTAAAATTCAAGATTTCTTTTTACAATTAAACTTACCTAACTATTACGATATTGTATTTTTAGGTGTGATATTTTTAGTGATCATTATTAGCTTACTCTTATTTTTCTTCAATACTAATTTAGGACAAGCCTATATTGCAACAGGCGACAACGAGCATATGGCTCGTTCAATCGGGATCAAAACTGATTCTATGAAGATTTTGGGATTGACTTTATCAAATGGAGTCATTGCATTATCAGGAGCTCTGATTGCACAAAATGACGGTTATGCAGATGTCAACAAAGGAACAGGTGTAATCGTTATTGGTTTGGCATCGATCATCATTGGAGAAGTGTTGTTTGGTGATTTAACGTTTGCTGAACGTTTAGTAGCAATTGTAGTTGGCAGTATTATTTACCAATTACTTATTTTATTAGTAATCAAACTTGGATTTGATACGACATACTTAAAAATATTCTCTGCGGTAATCTTAGCAGCGTGCTTAATGATTCCTCAACTGAAAAAAGCGTTGAAGTTAAACTTTCTACCAGAAAAGGAGGTTAAAAAATGAGTACAGTTTTAGAACTTAAAAACGCAACAAAACGAATCGACAATGGATTGAATGAGACAAAAGTAATTTTGAATCAAGTAAATCTTACTATTGCTCAAGGTGAATTTGTTACAGTATTAGGCGGCAATGGTGCTGGTAAAAGTACGTTATTCAATAGTATTGCAGGAACGATCGATTTGAGTGAAGGCGACTTATTTATCAACGATCAGAAAATCACTACTTATTCAGAAGAAAAACGAGCAAAATATTTTTCACGTGTTTTTCAAGATCCTAAAATGGGGACAGCACCAAGAATGACTGTTGCTGAAAACTTACTTTTAGCGATGTATCGAGGGAAAAAACGTGGGCTGCGTTTACGTAAAATAAATGAACAAAGAGCATTTTTTACAAAGATTTGCAGTGAAGTAGGAAATGGTCTGGAAAAATATTTGGATACACCAACTGGTAACCTTTCAGGCGGGCAAAGACAAGCATTAAGCTTATTAATGGCCACTCTGACTAAACCAGAATTATTGCTTTTAGATGAACATACAGCAGCGCTAGATCCGAAAACATCTAAACAGCTGATGCAGTTGACAGATCAACGAATCAAAGAGGCTGATTTAACTTGTTTGATGATCACTCACCGAATGGAAGATGCCTTACATTATGGTAATCGCTTGATCGTCTTGCAAAAAGGACGAATTATTAAAGATTTGAATAAAGAGGAAAAAGAAAAATTAACATTACCAGACTTATTGCTGTTTTTTGAAGAAGAGCCTGAAGAAATCGCAATTGATTGAATTAAAAAGAGTGTGGAACAAAAGTAAAAATCACTTTTGTTTCACACTCTAAATACGAATAAAAGATGGAATCAGAAGTAAACGCTTCTGGTCCATTTTTTAATTACTGTGTTTTTATCACAGATTTATTTTTGTCCAATAATTTTTTTAACAGGCGTTCAACAATCCCGGTAACCATAAAACCAGCAGCAATTGCTCCAGCTGTCATGATGACTTTAATAATTGAATGGAAGCCATCAACATACTCACCTAAAACAATACTTCTAACCGCTTGATAGGCTGGACCGCCTGGTACTAAAGGAACAAGGCTTGGGATATTGAAAATTGTCATAGGCATTTTTTTTCTGCGTGAAAAATAAATGCTTACTAAACCAATACCAATTGCTCCAAGAAAATTAGCAAATATCGCTCCTGCTTCTAAATTTTTTGTCAACCAAAAAATCATCCAACCAACAGAACCAGTGATGCCGCAAGCGTTTAACACTTTTCTAGGTACATTTGTAACGATTCCAAAAGTAACCGTACTTAAATAACTAAATAAACAATGAATGACAACTTCCACAGTCAGGTCTCCTTACATAAATAATTTAAAAACAATTGCGATGCCAATTCCGATCGATCCTGCAATAAAAATCGCTTCCGTTGCACGAGCAGTTCCGCTCAGCAAATGACCTGCGAGTATATCTCTAAAGGAATTTGTGATTGCAACTCCAGGAACAAGCGGCATAACAGCACCGATAATGATATTATCAATATTTTCAGCTAAGTGAAATTTTACCGCTAAATAGGCTAATAAACCAATTGTAAAAGCAGCAAGAAAATCATCTAGAAACTTAATATTTAGCCATTCCTTAGTAAAAAAAGAAATACTGAAACCAATCATACCAATAATAAAGGTAGCAAAAAAATCATTCCAATTACCGCCAAATATATACATCAAGGTACAACTAACAAGTCCGGCTGCGAAAATTTGTAGAGGAACTGAATAGGTTGGTGCGTCATGATCAATGTTTGTTAGTCTATGATTTAGTTCATTCAAAGAAATTTCTTTATTAGCAAATTTCCGTGAAAGACTATTTACGATTGCGACTTTTTCTAAATTAATACTTCGTTCCGTAACATTTTCTAATTGAGTGTAATTACTTGAACGAAATCCCATAAATAATCCTGTCGCAGTAACGTAGCTAACACTTTCATTTTGACCAGCATTTTCAGCAATTCTATTCATCGTATCTTCTACACGATAGACTTCAGAACCGCTCTCAGTCATAATTTTACCAGCCATCAAGCATGTATCTAAAATAAGTTGCATATTAGGTTCTTTATTTTCACACATAAATCAAAACTCCTCACAGTAAAGTTTACAATAAAAGTAGTGTATCACTTTTTCCTGTTATTTGAAATGGACAGAATCTTTTGCTAGAGAAAAATGTTTAAAATTTACATAGAAATGTTTAGAATACCCTTAGAATTATAAAAAACTCCTAAAACTTTGAAGGAAACCTCACAGATTCATAAAAGACACTTGCATTTTTATAGCAAAAGTCCTATCCTTGTATGTAAGAAACCGAAGGGGTCTAGATATTATGGATAAACAATGGTCACTTTATTCAGTAAGCAGTCTGATTTTACTTGTATTGTTAAAAAGAACGTTCGATCAAGGGCATATGGGATTAAGCGTTATTCTGTTTTTTCTCTTACTGATTCAAGTGACAGGGACCGTTGTCTGTGTTCATCAAAAAAGACATAAAAAAGAAATCCCATCTTCTAAATAAGAAGTGGGATTTTTTATTGCCATTTTCAGAGATACATCCATTAAATCAAATCAAAATGTTTTAAGGCATGAACAATGCCGCCATCAGTATTTTTCTTAGTAATAAAACTAGAACGTTCTTTTAATTCGATCCGTGCATTTTCCATAGCAATTTTATTGTCACAAGCTTCAAATAAAGCCAGATCATTGATTCCATCACCGAAGGCAAAAGTTGGAACCTTTGGTAAATTCAACGTTTTAAATAAGTTTTGGACACCGCTGCCTTTAGAAACGCCTTTCCTAACAGTATCAATTGAGTATGGACCATTACGATAAAATGTCATTTCTGGAAAATGTTCTAAATAATACGCGTCACCATCTTCCGATAAGACTAACATCATATTAACTGTTTTTCCATCTAAGCTAGAACGATCGATTACAGGAACATCAGAATGGATAAAAGCATAGGCGTTTGCAACGATCTCATTATGACCAGAACACCAAATTTGCTGATCATTGTAATACGAGATTTCGTGACCTAAACTTTTGACATGTTCATACATTTTTAAGCACTCTTCATAGGTAAACTCATCTGAATAAACTTTCTTTCCTTCGACTTGAATAAACTGTCCATTCATTACAATCGCTGAATCAATACCGCTAACTTTCATAATCTGTTCAATTTCTACGATCGTACGACCAGTCGCGATTAAAGGTAAGACATGATTGTCTTTTAAGGCCTGGATCGCGCTTGTGATTTCAGGTGTGATTTGTGATTTATTATCCAATAATGTACCATCTAAATCAAAAAAAGCAACTGCTTGTATATTTTCCATGAATTTTCAACGTCCTTTCATTCTTAATCTTATCAAAGATTGAATAAAAGACAAAGCTTTTTTGAAGAAAGATAGAAGTTATTGGAGATAGCTAAAATTTAGAGTATAATATAAGTGACGTTAAACTTGAATTGAAGAGGAGAATATACAATGAATGTATTAATGATAGAAGATAATGAATCCGTATCAGAAATGATGCAAATGTTTTTCTTAAACGAGGGCTGGGATGCTACATTTAAATATGATGGCAAAGAAGGCTTAGATACTTTTTTAGAAAATCCTGAAAAGTGGGATATGATTACGTTGGATTTAAACTTACCAACAATGGATGGAATGGCTGTCTGCCGAGAAGTCCGCAAAGTATCGAATACTGTTCCGATTATTATGCTGACTGCCAGAGATTCTGAAAGTGATCAGGTAATTGGCTTAGAAATGGGTGCAGATGACTATGTAACAAAACCATTTAGCCCGCTAACTTTGATTGCTCGAATAAAAGCACTACATCGTCGTTCAGAAATAGGAGATCATGCAACAGACGGCGTAGAGCGTTCAGATGATCAATTTGATGTAGAGACAGATCACTTTAAGATGAATACAAAGACACGAGAGGCATACCTTGATAATAAATTAATCGGTGGGTTGACACCAAAAGAATTTGACTTGCTTTATACATTAGCGAAAAAACCAAGACAGGTATTTTCTCGTGAACAATTACTTGAGATGGTTTGGGATTATCAGTATTTTGGTGACGAACGTACAGTAGATGCACATATTAAAAAATTACGTCAAAAAATTGAAAAAGTGGGACCGCAAGTTATACAAACCGTTTGGGGTGTAGGGTATAAATTTGATGATTCTGGAGTCGCTTAGATGAAATATTTATATCAACAATTACTGGCGTTTTGGGGTGTGATCATCTTGATCATTTTGATTGTTGGTACATCCTTTACGCAGCTTACTAAAAAGACGATGCAAGATACAAATTATGAGCAGCTTCGTGGTTACGCTCAGTCATCATGGAAGACCAAAGACTCTATCAATCGATATCCAGGAATGACCGATCAAGAGTTACTAAATATGTCTTTTACTATATCAGAAAGTGTATTGAGCAATCAGGATGTTCAGTTTATTTTTATCGATCATGATATGTCGATTCAATATCCAATCAATACAAAAAAGAAATTAGATTACTCTTTGATAGAAGCAAACTGGGAAAAATTGATGGATGGGCAACATGAATATATCACCATCAATAAAGACATCTATGGAAATGATAATATGTCTTCCTATGTCATGATACCAGTTACTCAGACAAATACTCAAACGAATGAAAATACGATTATTGGCGCTTTAGTAGTTACGCAACCAGCAAAAAATGTTTCCGATAGTGTAGATGCAATAACGGGTAATCTGTTTAAGGGATTTATCATATCAAGTATTGTAGGCTTGATATTGAGTTACTTTTTTGCCAGTTTCCAAGTAAAACGAATCAATCGAATGAGAAAAGCAACAAAAGAGATAACTAGTGGGAATTTTGACATTAAACTCGTTACGCATGATAAGGATGAGTTTGATGATTTAGCAGAAGACTTTAATAAAATGGCTGAGTCATTAAAGGAATCCAGAGAAGAGATCGATCGTCAGGAAGACCGGCGACGTCAATTTATGGCAGATGCCTCTCATGAGATGAGAACGCCTTTGACGACCATTAATGGCTTGCTTGAAGGGTTGCAATACAATGCAATACCAGAAGCTCAAAGAGAAAATGCGATTAAGCTTATGCAAAATGAAACATCCCGGCTTATTCGTTTAGTAAATGAAAATTTGGATTATGAAAAAATAAGAACCAATCAAATTAGTATCGTAGTCAAAAAATTCGATGCAACTGAGACGTTAAAAAACATTATTACTCAATTAGAAGCAAAAGCAGAATCAGCGAATGACCAACTTATTTTAGAGACAGATGAAGCTATAGATGTTTTTGCAGATTACGATCGTTTTGTTCAGATCATGGTAAACATCATTCAAAATGCGATTCAATTTACGCACGATGGTGAGATAAGAATTCGTATTCAAAAAGGGTATTTAGAGACGATTGTGACAATCACTGACACAGGAATTGGAATGTCAGAAGAGCAAGTCCAAAATATTTGGGATCGCTATTACAAAGTTGATCCATCAAGAAAAAATACGAAATATGGTGAATCAGGTCTAGGTTTATCCATTGTTCAGCAGTTAGTAAGATTGCACAAAGGAAAAATTAATGTCGAAAGTGAAGAAGGACAAGGGACTAGCTTTACTATTTCATTTCCAGATGTTGAGATCGAAGATCAAGAATAAGTATAAAAGAGAACAAGACAAAAGCAGCTCCTAGAATTTCAAAGGAGCTGCTTTTGTTTTGTTGTTTATTCAATTTTAAGCCGTTTTAATGATTTTATCCATGTATGGACTTTCAGCAATTTGAATATCATTTGTCAGAACTAAAATCGCCTTTTGTTTTTCTTTGGCGATTTTTTGAAGCAACGGTAATAATTCTTGGCGTTGGCCAATGGAAAGTTCTTGAAAGATATCATCAATAATAATGATGTCCTTATCTATGAGCAATAATTGAACCAATTGAAGTTTGACTTGTTCAAACGTTGTTAGTTGCTCTTCAGATTTATTTAGCACACTCGTCGTAAGTCCGACATACTCAAGATAGTTATTGAGCAGTTGTTTTTTATTTTTTTCTTTGATGGAAGCTCCGACAAATAGATTATCTCTAATGGAAAGATAAGGTAAAAAAGTGTTTTCAGATAGAATGAAACCAATCGCCATTGACTGTTTCATATCAAACGTTTTATCGATCAAAAAGTAAAAATCGGCTTGAATACTACTTTGATCTTCTAAAACAACGGTCATATGTTGTTGCTGAAACAACTCTTTAAAGCTATTTTCTGTCCAATTTTTTTCTAAAGAAAAATTCATTTACTCACATCCTAAATACTTTTTTCGTTTTTTTTGAAAATGAGCTAGATAATAATAAAGTAATTCCAGTTGTTATAGACAATAGGGCAAAACAATTTTTTAAGAATGCCCTGAAAATGGTAGCGACAGGTAAACCGCTGATTCCAATAGAAAGGAAATGTGTATTTCCAATCGTATTCACCATTTGATTTGGAGTGCTTTCTAAAATAAAATTTGAAGAGAAAAAAGCCACTCGTTTAATACCTAATCCATCTGTAATCAATGGCCGAATCTGCATCAAAATAAACTCATATGTATGTTGGCAAACTAAGAGGAATACAGCAGCAGTGAACATTCCTACAATTATTGGTATAAGATTTTCCCAGAGCAATTGCTTGATGACAAACCGCTTTGAAAATCCCATAATACGCCATTTCAGCATATCTTGTTCCTTTACTCGCAATGAAATAAAAATGATTACAGCAGTCAAAACTACCCAAATAAATAAAACGGCTAGATACAAAGAGGAATAGAGCTTTATTATTTTGTGATAATTAACAAGGTAATCAGAGATATTGGGCAAATTGCTGACTTGATCATGTAAGATTTTTTCCATATCAATGAGGTTCAAAATACTGGTTGTTAAAAATAGAAAAAATGCGGAACAGATGCCAATGCCAAAAGAAATTTTTTTATGATAAGAAACGCTAGCGAAAGCGTAACGTATATTTTTCAAAAGATTCACCTCACTACGATAAGTATAAAAGAAGAATATGAATTAATTATGAAAAAGATTTAAAAAAGCTTGAGTAATTTACTCAAGCTTTCGTGATTAATTGTTACTATTTCCCAGATTTCAAATAGTCTTGGTAAGATTCAGTATGGTATTTATCAACAGTCGATGTATTATTATTTTTACTATATACACTTGTTGATTCTTTTCCTTTTTCATCTTCTATTTTCTCTAGTTGTTTTAATTGATCTTTGTAATTGTAGTTATCTGGATTTACAGGTTCTAAACCACTGTTTGTATAAAAGCGTAGCAAGTCGCCATTTGTGGTCTGATCAGACATTTGAAGCTGTAAGCTTGCTTTGTCTTTCAATGCTTTCGCTTCTTGTTTTTCTTGATCCGTTGGTTCTTCTATCAAACGACCAGTGGCTGTTTCATAGATACTAGAGCCAAGCATCGTATATTTAGGTGAAACATAATTCCCATTTCTAAAGGCAACTAGTTGTGAATTTTCTTTAGAAAACAAATCTTGTCCCATTTGAATATAATTTTTAGTATCGACACCCATTAAATGTAAGAGAGTAGGTAATGCATCGATTTGACCACCATAAGTATGATTGATACCGCCGTTTGATTGACCCGGAATATGAATCATGTAAGGAACACGCTGCATTGCTGAATTATCAAAATCGTTCCATGTTGATTTTGTCTTACCAACTAATTCAGCTAAGTTTTGGTTTCTAGAAGTGGACACGCCATAATGGTCACCATAAAGTACGATAACTGAATTTTCATAGAGTCCAGAAGCTTTCAAATAATTGAAAAATTCTTCAACAGATTTATCTAGATAATTTGCTGTAGCAAAGTATCCATTGATTGTTTCATCTGATGTTTGAGCAATCGGGAATCCAGCTTCATCATTTGTAAATTGAGAATATGGATAATGATTCGAAACAGCAATAAATTTAGAATAAAATGGTTGTTGTAAATGTTCCAAATATTGTGTTGACTGTTGGAAGAACGGTTTATCGTGCAAGCCATATTGGAACGAATTATCTTCATTCACATCATAGTAATTAGCATCAAAGAAATAGTTGTAGCCTAGATGTTTGTATGTTTCATTACGGTTCCAGAAGTTACCAGCATTTCCGTGGAAAACAGCGCTCGTATAACCAGCTTCTTGGCCTAAAATAGCAGGAGCCGCTTGGAAGGTGTTTTTCCCACCGACTTGGGTGAAAAGAGAACCTTGATCTAAACCAAATAATGAATTTTCAAACATTGTCTCTGCATCACTTGTTTTTCCTTGTCCAACTTGATGGAAGAAATTATCAAAACTATACGTGCTATTACTGTGATAGATGCTGTTAAGGAACGGTGTAACTACGTGTTCAGCTCCATTTTCATCTTTTAATTTGAAATCGATCAAAAATTGTTGGAAACTTTCTAAGTGAATATAAATTACATTTTTACCTTTAGCCATACCGAATGTTTCAGGGTTTGGCGCTGCGTAGTGGCCTTTAACATAGTCTGCCACACTATCCATATCATTCTCACTGGCTTCAGCTCGAACTTGGTTTGTTTGATAAGTAGTAACGCCATCATAAACTGTGAATGCGTTCAGTCCTAAAAATTTTACAATATAGTCACGAGAAAATTGACGAGTTAACAAGGATGGACGTGCAGTTTCTGCTAACGTTAAGTTTGCTGCAAAAAATAAAGCTGACAACATGCTGATCGAAACAGCAACACGAGCTCTTACAGGACGCTCATCCGTTTTGATTTTTTTAGTCAGCAATAAAATACCAATAATGATAAAGTCAAGCCAATAAAGTACATCATACGGTCTAAATAAACGAAGGGCACTTTCACCAAGACCACTAGCTACTTTTCCTGCACCAAGCATCGTATTCACTGTAATGAAGTCAGTAAATTCTCTGTAGTAAACAACATTTGAGAATAACAGTAAAGTCATTAAGAAGTAAATCACCATCATGGTAATGTAAGAGGCTTTTTTTCTTCTAATGTATAATGCAATTGCCAATAAGAAAAATGTTGATGCAACTGGATTAATGAAGAGAATAAAATATTCAAAAGCATTCTCAATTCTTAAGTGAAAATCTACTGTATAAGCAAAAATGTTTTTTAGCCAAATCAAGACAGCGACGAAACCGAATAGTCCTAGCCGTGTATTTAAGAAATTAGGCATTTTTAATTTTTTTAAAATATTCAAGGTAAACGTATCCTTTCTAAAGTTAAATCTAAAAGAAAGCAAATGAAAGTTTTTCAAAAGCTTTACATACACTGTTCTAATTCTACTCTGTCTGTATTTCTATGTCAATTTAAATCAAGATTTGGCGTAGAAAAGTTAATAAAATTTTACTTTTCTTAAGATAATCGCTTGATAAGTTGCCAATAATTGATAAGGACAGAAGAACTGTTTTTTGATATACTAATAAAGGTCGAAACAAATAAGAGATATATGTATAAAGAATTTCAGATGAAGGATGTCTAAAAACATGGATATAAAAGTAACGAAAAAATCAGAAAAAAAATTTAAAGCAGGGTATCCTCTGATTCAAAAAGAGGATCTTATGGAGGTTCCGAACACTTTTCCAAAAGAGTG
Organism: Enterococcus sp. DIV0212c; assembly: GCF_017377505.1. Lineage (GTDB taxonomy): Bacteria > Bacillota > Bacilli > Lactobacillales > Enterococcaceae > Enterococcus_L > Enterococcus_L ikei. The sequence goes on from NZ_JAFREN010000008.1 coordinate 47,983, forward strand.
GGTGAACGTGATCGATAATCAAGGTCATTTTATTGCTAGTGGTTATCTTGGTGAACAAAATAAGGGAATTGGCTGGCTAGTGAATTGGCAAGGTCGCATAGATTCACTTTTTTTAGAAAAACTATTTTCAAAAGCTAAAGCTCATCGCTCGGTATTTGAACAAGACGACTCAACTTCTGCCTATCGTTTATTTAATGGAGAAGGGGATGGCTTGGGTGGCTTAACTATTGATCGTTATGACGATTTTGCAGTATTCTCTTGGTATAATGAAACGTTATATCAAAAAAAAGCAGAAATTGTACAAGCCTTCCAAAAGAGTCTTCCAGAAATCAAAGGAGCATATGAAAAAGTTCGTTTTCCAAATAAATCACTTCCTGAATCACAACTCTTATTTGGAACTGAGGCACCTGAACCACTATTGGTTTCTGAAAATGGTGTATCTTATGTCACGTATTTAAATGATGGACTGATGACAGGTATATTTCTGGATCAAAAAGAAGTTAGAGGTCGTTTAGTTGAAGGAATAGCAGCTGGAAAATCTGTTTTAAACATGTTTAGTTACACAGGAGCATTTTCGGTCGCAAGTGCCATGGGCGGCGCGATTACCACAACAAGTGTAGACTTAGCGAAGCGAAGTTTACCCAAAACAAAAGAACAGTTTGAAGTGAATCACTTAGCTTTAGAAGATCAAAAGATTATTGTTATGGATGTTTTTGAGTATTTCAAATATGCTGTTCGCAAACAATTAAAGTATGATGTGATTGTTTTAGATCCGCCAAGTTTTGCTCGCAATAAGAAAAAAGTATTTTCTGTTGCAAAAAATTATGGAGATTTGGTCAAAGATTCAATTGATATCTTAGAAAATAAAGGCTTGTTGATTGCCTCGACAAATGCTGCTAATATTTCTCTTGAAAAGTATAAAAGGATGATTATTCAAGCATTAGAAGAGAAAAAAGTACATTATAAGTTTAAAGAAACGTACCAGTTACCTAATGATTTTAAAACAAATAGTCATTTTGAAGAGGGAAACTATTTAAAAGTATTCTTTATTGAGATAAAAAAATAGAAAAAGATGGGAACAGAAGTGTGACTCTACGCGTAGCGTAACAAATGCTTCTGCTCCCATCTTTTATTTTGATTCCATGTGATTGGGATATGACTCGTTGAGTGATGTCTCAGTCATTTTTGTATTGATAAAACATATTTTGAGCAAAAGGGATCACAAACTCTTTAAAGCGTAGAGCGGCTGGTGAAAGAAAATGATCTTTTTTTGTCGCTAGATAAATATATCGGGGGAAAAAGTTATCTTCTAAAGCAATAGTTTTTACTTTATAAGCTGAAATCGATGGAATTTTCGGCATCAAAGCAATCCCATAATCGTGTGCAACAAATCCTAACATGGTATGATCTTCCTCAACTTCACAAATAATATTTGGTGAGATAGATGCCGCTGTTAACATTTTATCAAGATAGGGACGCAACCCACTTCTTTCATTAAAATAAACGAATGGATAATCACTTGTTTGCTTCAATGAAATACTATCATAGATAGCTAGAGGGTGATGGAGTGGGACAACTAAGACAATCTCTTGTTCTGTTAAAATTTCATAATTTAATTGTTGATCTTCTTTTAATTTAGAAGTGATGGCGATATCAACAGCTTCCTTCAACAATAAATCAGTCATATCAGATGAATTTCCTTGAAACAAATTAAAACGAATTTGTTCATTTCCTGGATACGCTGAGAATTCTTTCATCAACATAGGGGCTAAAAATGACCCAGCAGTATAAATAAACCCGAAATCAACTAATCCTTTTTCTGGACTGACCAATTCTCTTAAAGCACGCTCTCCTTTGGTTAATTCTTCTAAAGCTGTAGAAACATAAGTGTAGAAAAATTTCCCGTATTTTGTCAGTTGGATGTTTCGTCCTTTTTTTTCAAACAATTGAGCATCTAATTCTTTTTCTAACTCAGACATGGAGTGGCTAAGATTAGGTTGTGTAGTATTTAATAACTTTGCGGCATGAGTCATATGTTGAGTATCGGCCAACATTCGAAAAAACTCTAATTGTCTTAAATTCATTTACAAAACTCCTTATGGTTCATTCATAAATATAGTTTATCAATAATTATACAATGATGCATCAAAAAAGAAATAAAAGCGATTGATAAAATATATTTATAGAAAAGATAAAAAACATTCATTGGAATTTATTGATTTGTTGAATTAAAATGATGACATAACAATTGTTAAGTATTTCACAATTGAAAATTATCTTTAAGATAATGTTATTTAGCTATGCGGGCTAACCTCTCGGGAAAAAGATAAATGATGAAAGAGGTAAAGAGCACCTCTTTCATAATTTCCTATTTTCCAGTCGAGGTTGAACGAGCCCGCTTCGCTTTTATTGTTATCTAGCTATACAAATCAATCCTTAGGAAAATAGATAAATTGTCAATGAAATAAAGACCATTTCAATGCCAATTTCCTAATTTTCTACAGGATTACCCGATTTGTTCCGCTTTTAAATTTAGGAGGTTATCATGAATAATTATCAAGCAATCTTTGAACCTTTAACTGTAAAACGAATGACGTTGAAAAATCGTGTTGTCATGCCGCCAATGGGTACGAACTTCGCTAATATGGATGGAACATTCAGTATGCAGCATGTTTCCTATTATGAACAACGAGCAAAAGGTGGAACTGGTTTAATTACTCTGGAAAATGTGTGTATCGATTATCCGATGGGAACAAATGGTGCTCGTCAATTAAGGATGGATAATGACCAATATATTTCTGGGTTATGGCATTTTAACGAAAAGATGCATGCTTATGGTGCGTGTACATCTGTTCAAATCAACCATGCAGGAGCTTCTGCCTATGGATTACGCTTAGAAGGGGAGCAACCAGTTTCTGCATCAAATATTCCTTCCAAAAAAGGTAATCCGATTCCACGTCCTTTGACTGAAGAAGAAATCTATGGAATCGTTGATCGTTATGCTGATGGCGCATTAAGAGCGCAACGTGCTGGTTTTGATTGTGTAGAAATTCACGCAGGACATTCGTATCTTTTAAGCCAGTTTTTATCTCCTTTATATAATAAACGAACAGATAAATTTGGCGTAAGTCCAGAAAATCGTGCTCGTTTAACTAAATTAGTGGTTGAAGCTGTTAGAAAAGCGGTAGGTCCGTTTTTCCCAATTTCTCTTCGTTTTAGTGCAGATGAATTACTAGAAGGCGGTAATACATTAGAAGATACAATTGAAATTTTAAGTTATTTTGCAGAGGAAGTAGATATATTAAATGTATCAGCTGCGTTGAATGACAGCTTACAATATCAAATCGATAAAATGAATTTAGCGGATGGCTGGCGTGCGTATATGTCAAAAGCGGTTAAGGAGCGTTTTCCTGATAAAGTAACCGTTACTTCTGGAAATATCCGCAGTCCTAAACGGGCAACTGAAATCCTTGAAGCAGGAGATGCAGATCTTTTAGCAATGGGGCGTGGATTGATTGCCGAACCAAACTGGGTTAACAAAGTAGCCAATGGACAAGAAGATTTACTAAGAAAATGCATTTCTTGCAACATCGGATGTGCTGATCATCGTATTGCTAAAGCTCGTCCAATGCGTTGTACCGTCAATCCAGATCTACATTATGAAGATGACTATAAAATGAAACCTATTTTACATCCAACTAAAATGGTTGTGATCGGTGGCGGGACGACAGGTCTTGAAGCAGCAGCCACAGCAGCTGAAGTTGGTGTCAGCGTAGAACTTTTTGAACAAAAAGAGTATCTAGGTGGCTTAGGTCATGAAATTGCTCGTTTCCCAGATAAGAAACGAATCGATGATTTTATTACTTATGAAATCAATCGTTGTAAAGAACTAGATAATTTAACGATTCATTTGAATCATGCAGCAACAATAGCTGATATCGAAGCAATCGGACCCGATATCATCGTTAATGCTACGGGTGCAAAACCTTTATTACCACCAATCAATGGATTAAAAGAACAATTGGATAATCCAAACAGAAAAATCTTCTCTATTTTTGATATTTTAGATGATATGTCAAAATTCCAGGAGTTTGAAGGAAAAGAAGTTGTTGTGATTGGCGGAGGTGCTGTTGGTTTAGACGTTGTGGAATATTACGCTGAACGTGGCGCTAAAAAAGTGAGTATTGTGGAAATGCAAGGTGAAATCGGGAAAGATCTTGATTTGATCACAAAACTTGCGATGATGGAAATTGTCGAAAAATTCGGTGTGGAAGTCCATGTAGAAACAAAATTGACAGAAGTTAGAGAAAATAGCTTTTTAGTTGAAAAAGGTGGAGAAATGATCGAATTACCATTTGATTTAGGTTTTGTATGTTTAGGAATGCGTGCTGAAGCACCGATGATTCGTGAACTTGATCAATATGCTAGAAGTAATGGTGCTGTTCTTTTAAATATGGGGGACAGTAAAGTTGCTAGACGAATTATGGAAGGCACAAGAGAAGCCCGCGACATTCTGAAAACAATTGAAGTTTTAGAAAACACACGCACACAAAAAATGATGTTTGAACAAACAAAAAATCTACAAGTGACACAAACTATATAAAGTGAGGGAATTTAACATGACAGAAAGAATTGATGGACACACATTATTGATCAGCTTGATTGCAACACCGATTCGCCACAGTTTATCACCAACGATGCACAATGAAGCATTTGCTAAATTAGGTTTAGACTATGCTTATCTGGCGTTTGAAGTTGGAAATGAAGAATTAAAAGATGCAGTTCAAGGAATTCGTGCATTAGGAATTCGCGGATCAAACGTTTCTATGCCAAATAAACAAGCGATCATTCCTTATTTAGACGAGCTTTCACCCGCTGCAAAATTAGTGGGTGCGGTTAATACTGTCACAAACAAAGATGGAAAAGGCCATTTAGTCGGGCATGTAACTGACGGAACTGGCGCGATGCGTGCGTTGAAAGAAGAAGGCGTAGAAGTCAAAGATCAAATCGTTACAATGACAGGAGCTGGCGGTGCAGGAACAGCAATTGCGATTCAAGCAGCGTTGGATGGTGCCAAAGAATTACGAATTTTCAATATTAATGATCAGCACTATAAAAACGCTGAAGCAACTGTTAAGAAAATTAATGAAAATACAGATTGTACAGCAACACTAACAGATTTGTCTGATCAAGTAGCGTTTAAACAATCAATTAGTGAAAGTAGCATTTATATTGACGCAACAGGAGTAGGTATGAAACCTCTACAAGAAGAAAGCTTGATCAATGACCCTGAAGTTATCCGTCCAGATTTAGTAGTTTTTGATGTTGTCTATATTCCAAAAGAAACAAAATTGTTAAAATTTGCCCGTGAACATGGCGCGAAGAAAACAATCAATGGACTAGGCATGATGCTTTATCAAGGAGCAGAAGCTTTCAAACATTTCACTGGAGAAGATATGCCTGTTGATTATATTAAAGAATTACTATTTAAGGACTAACAGTTAGGAGAAAACGATGAAAAATAAATACACACCGACCGCCATAGGTCTTTATATCAACTACATTGTCCATGGGATGGGCGTTATTATTATTTCACAAAATCAAAATTCTTTGATGACCCAATGGGATACAGATTTGATGGGAATCGCCAAAGTTATTTCGATGTTAGGAATCGGACGTTTGATTGCAATCATGATTTCTGGACGTTTATCTGATAAGTTTGGACGTAAACCATTTATTTACTTAGGCATGGTGACTTACGCGGCTTACTTCTTTGGTATATTGTATAGTCCAAGTGTTGAGTTAGCGATGTTTTTTGCAGTAATTGCCGGGATTTCTAATTCGTTCCTAGATTCTGGAACATATCCTGCGTTGATGGAATCATTTCCAAAAACTGCTGGAACAGCAACTGTTTTGTTAAAAGCCTTTATTCAAGGTGGACAATTTGCTTTGCCATTGATGATTAAATTCTTAGCTTCAAATCATTTATGGTTTGGCTGGTCATTTATGATCGCTGCAATTTTACTTGGCGTCAATGCAATTTATTTATGGAAACAACCTTTCCCAGATGCAGATGCTAAACTTGCTGAAGAAACGGAAGAAGCAGTAGAACAAGCTCCAGCAGTTAAATTTAAATCAAAACCTAAGATGGCTATTGAAGGGGTTGCCTTTGTGATTTATGGTTTTATCGCTCAAGCAACTTTTTATCTAATTAGTCAATTTATCGGAACATATGGTGAACAAGTTGCAGGCATGGCTCAAACGGATGCAGGCGTGTTAGTTTCTTATTATTCTATTGGTTCATTATTATGTGTAGCATTTACAGCAATTATGGCTTCAAAAGTTCGTTCAGTTTACCTAGTTGTTATTTATACATTTGTTTCATTCTTGACGATCGCTATTATGTGGTTATTCCCAACACCGCTTGTATGTATGATTGGGGCCGCTTTGGTTGGTTTCTTTGCAGCTGGTGGCGTGTTACAATTAGGATTAACTGTTATGGGTGAAATGTTCCCAGCAGGCAAAGGGACAATCACAGGGATTTATTATACATTTGGGAGTATCGCTTCATTTGTTATTCCAGTGGCAGCTGCCCAAATTGCGAAAACAAATGTGCGTGGTATCATGTTATTTGATACAATCATTGCAGGAATCGGTTTTGTATTGGCAGTTATTATTTTTATTCGCTATCGTCAAACAATCGATACATCTAAATAAGGAGGATGCAAAGAATGAATACAGTCACAGTTAAAAACGTAACTCTCGGTAGCGGGAGTCCTAAGATTATTGTTCCTCTAGTAGGTAAAAATGAAGCAGAATTAATCGCAGAAGCCAAACATTTACTAACGATCGATTGCGATCTTGTTGAATGGCGTGTTGATTTCTTTGACCAAGTAGCAGATTTTCAAGCAGCGGCAGAGATGTCAAAAAAAATCGCTGAAATTCTTTCTGAAAAACCTATTCTTTTCACTTTTCGTACAAAACAAGAAGGCGGCGAAATTGCGTTTTCAGATGAGCAATATTTTGATTTATATAAAACTGTTATCGAACAGGGGCAAATTGATTTACTAGATGTGGAATTATTTATGGATGCAGAACTTGTTCAAGAAATGATCAAAGCAGCCCATGAAAAAGAAATCAAAATCGTGATGTGTAACCATGATTTTGATAAAACACCGAATAAAGAAGAAATCGTTTCAAGATTGTGCAGTATGCAGGAAAAAAATGCGGATATTTGCAAAATTGCTGTAATGCCGCAATCTGCAGACGATGTCTTAACACTTTTAGAAGCAACAAATGAAATGAAAAAAATACATGCAAACCGACCAATCGTTACAATGTCAATGGGACAATTAGGTATGGTCAGCAGAATGTGCGGAGAAGTTTTTGGTTCAGCAATGACTTTTGGCGCAGCAAAAAAAGCGTCAGCTCCGGGGCAAGTGCCTGTAGGTGAACTACGCGAAATCCTTAAAACCTTAGCGATGTAAAAATTAGACTAGTTAGAAATGGAAGCATTCATTTTTAACTAGTCTATTTTTCTTGCATCCAGTAAATTCTTTGATAAACTTAATTACGAGGTGAATAAATTGTCTAAGAAAAAGAAAATACAAAAAACAAATGCAATGCGCATTATTGAACAACAAAAAATAGCTTATAAAGAGTATGAGTTTGAGTGGAGCGAGGATCATTTAAGTGCAGATAGCGTTGCTGAAAAATTAGGAATAGAAGATGGCAAAATATTTAAAACATTAGTGACTGTAGGAAATAAAACAGGTCCTGTCGTTGCAGTGATTCCTGGTAACAAAGAACTAGACTTAAAAAAATTAGCGCATGCGAGCGGAAATAAAAAAGTTGAAATGCTCCATTTAAGAGATTTAGAAGAAACAACTGGGTATATTAGAGGCGGCTGCTCACCGATTGGGATGAAAAAATTATTTCCAACGTATCTTGCAGAAGAAGCAAATACATACGATACGATCATTGTCTCAGCAGGCAAACGGGGAATGCAGATCGAGGTATCGCCATTATCTATCCTTGAAGTAACGAATGGTGAAATAGCAGATTTGACGATGTAAAAAACCTTGAAGTTAGACTGAAAGTAGAAAAATCATGTCACTTTCGTCCAAACTTCAAGGTTATTGGAATTTTTGTAAGGCTTGTCTCGCTAAAGTATCAGCACCTTTATTTTGACTTTCAGGAATCCATTTGACTAATAGTAGTGGGAAATTACTTTCTAACTGCTGAAAGATCTGTAGATAAGGTTGGAATAAAGGATTTTTAGCGTGCCTTTTTTCAATTGTTTGAACAACGATTTTACTGTCAGAATGAATCAAAATAGTTTGATCATTCAATTTTTTTTCAATAGCTAACTGAATGGCTTTAATAAAAACTTTAAATTCTGCTTCATGGTTAGAACACTCACCAAGAGGTACATGGATTTGTTCATGAAGTGAATCTCCTACAATAACGATTCCGCCACCACTAGGGCCTGGATTTCCTTTTGTTGCAGCATCGACATATATTCGTAACATAAATATCTCCTTATTTTCTTTTCGTTCAAAGTTGAAGTATGTTATTATTATAACATACTGAATTTTTATTAAGGGGTCGCTACATGAAGAAAAAAGTCTATCATTGGCAACCAGAATTATCAACAGCGATAATTTATTGGTCCTGTACATTTGGCATTTTATTTTTAAGTTTGATACTGACATTGGAGTACACACGTCCGTATTTGACAAGTAATATTGTATTAGGCATTTTCATTTTCTTTACCTTATTAGGTTATAATCGTTATTTTGTAATAGAAGAAGAATCCTTGCTTATTCATGCTTTATTACCAGTCAGACGCAAAAAAATAAAATTAGCTACTATTGAAATAATTCGAGTTGGACCTAAGTGTATTGAAATAATCTCACCTTCTTTCAAAGATGATACACAATTATTTATCATGACAAAGAAAACAAAACGAGCCTTCATAGAATCGATGAAACAGCAAGAGTCATTTACTGGTAGGGTTATTGAAGATCCTCAGTTGACCATTGGCAAACACTATTAAAAAACAGCATCTTGTGTAAGCAAGATGCTGTTTTTTCTATATTTTCTTCACATGAGCGGCTTGTAAGCCACGTGTGCCTTCCATTACTTCGAATTCAACTGCTTGATTTTCTTCTAATGACTTAAAGCCATCCTCTTCAATTGCTGTGAAATGAACAAAGATTTCCTCGTTTTCATTGTAACCAATAAAACCGTAACCTTTTCTATTATCGAACCACTTGACGAACCCTTTTTCCATTCAAATCACGCTCCTTTATATTCTAAAGTCTAGCATCATTATAAAGTGAAAAATAGACCCCGTCAATCTTTTGTGAAAAAGCGCTTTTTGTGATGGAAAAGGAATGAAATAAACGTTATAATGATAAATAGCTTAACGAACTTTATTTTTTTACGAATAAAGTTCGGGAAAAGAGGTTTGTTGATGAAAACAGATATTGAAATTTCTCAAGAAGTTGACTTATTGCCCATAAACACTGTGGCAGAATCGATTGGTTTAACCCCAGATGATTTGGAATTATTTGGAAAATACAAAGCTAAAATTGACTTTTCAGCAGTACAACGCTTAGCGGAAAAAGATGAAGGAAAACTAATATTAGTTACTTCAATCAATCCGACGCCAGCAGGTGAAGGTAAATCCACTGTAACGATCGGTTTAGGTGATGCGCTGAATCATATTGGCAAAAAGACAGTCATTGCTTTACGTGAGCCTTCATTAGGACCTGTGATGGGAATCAAAGGTGGTGCTACAGGTGGGGGATACGCACAAGTTTTACCGATGGAAGATATCAACTTGCATTTTACAGGGGATATGCATGCTATTACGACTGCAAATAATGCACTTTCTGCTTTATTGGATAATCATATCCAACAAGGAAATGAATTGAACATTGATGCTAGACGAGTGATTTGGAAACGTGTGGTGGATTTGAATGATCGTGCGTTACGTCAAGTCATTATTGGATTGGGCGGCCCGATCCAAGGAGTACCTCGTGAGGATGGTTTTGATATTACGGTAGCCAGTGAAATCATGGCAATTTTATGTTTGGCAGCAGATTTAGAAGATCTTAAGTTCCGTTTAGGAAATATTGTAGTTGGTTATACTTTTGATCGTGAGCCAGTAACCGTTAGTGATTTGGACGTACAAGGAGCATTGACCTTATTACTAAAAGATGCGATAAAACCTAATCTAGTTCAAACGATATATGGCACGCCAGCGCTAGTTCATGGTGGTCCATTTGCTAATATTGCCCATGGGTGTAATAGTATTTTAGCGACAAAGACAGCATTAAAGCTTGGTGAGTATGTTGTAACTGAAGCTGGTTTTGGTGCAGATTTAGGGGCAGAAAAATTCTTAGATATCAAAGTACCCAATTTGAAAAAAGCACCAGATGCCGTGGTGATCGTTGCAACGATTCGTGCGCTTAAAATGCATGGTGGTATTGAAAAGACTGCGCTAAATACTGAAAATATTCCTGCCTTGGTCAAGGGATTTGCTAATTTACAAAAACATGTTGAAAATATGAAAAGTTACGGTTTACCAGTAGTTGTTGCAATCAATGAATTTGTTGCCGATACCGAAAATGAAATCGCTGCTTTAAGTGATTTGTGTGAATCGATCAACGTCCCAGTAGAACTGACTAGTGTTTGGGAAAAAGGAGCTGAAGGAGGAATTTCTCTAGCTAAACGTGTTACTCAAGTTATCGAAGAGGAGACTGCTGATTTTAAAACCATTTATCAAATGGGAATGAACTTGGAAGATAAGATCAAGGCGGTCGTAACCAAAATATATGGCGGCAGTGATATAGCTTTTTCTAAGAAAGTACAAAATCAATTGGCGACTTTTGAAAAGTATGGTTGGGATCGATTGCCGGTATGTATGGCTAAAACCCAATATTCTTTATCGGATGATCCTCAAAAGCTAGGTCGACCACAAGGCTTTACAATCACTATCCGTGAACTTGTACCAAAGATTGGCGCTGGATTTATTGTCGCTTTAACTGGAGATGTTATGACAATGCCAGGTTTACCCAAAAAACCTGCAGCACTGAATATGGATGTTGACAAGGATGGGAACGCGATTGGCTTGTTTTAATAAATAGTGATTTTTAGATGGAAAAAGGTATTTATGATTCCGTTGTTATCAAGATTTTGTAAGACTAGGTTGTGACTCGTAGAGTTATAAACTAGTCTTTTTTATAGAATTTAGTTTATTTCCACTCAAATCAACTTCTTTCTTCCAGTCTGCTGTTTTTTGTTATATACTTTAAACTAAAGCTCGAGGAGGAATCAGCATGAATATTCGTTGTACTAGAAATACCGGATTTTATGGAATGGGTAGTCCGATCGAGATTAAAAAAAATGATAAAAAGTGGATATATTTGAGTCAAAACGAATCGAAGCAAATTGAAATAGATGAGGAAAAGTGTACTATTCAGGCGTCATTTTTCTTTTTGAAAAGTGCCCCATATACAGTAATTGATACGGGACAAGTGATCGAGTTGGAAATCACGATGAATCCATCGCTGATTTTAGTGTATGTTATACTCTTTATTGGTATGTTGTTGATTCCAATACTGCATTTAAATATACTAGGAATCATGGCATTGCTTATTATCTATTTCGGATTTGTATTTTCTATGTTAAATAAAGCTTATGTAGTCAAGGAGAAAAGATGATGGGTGAGAGAGCCGAAGAATTTTTGAGTAGCTTTAATCGAATTGAAAAATGGTTTCGCGAACAATTAAATAATCCCACAAGCATGGGTTTTAGCGAAATGGTTCGCCGTTTAGCTAGAAAAAAAGACAGTCAAATTACGCTCTTTCAAGATGACTTGCTCCAAATGGCACAATTGAGAAATGCGATCGTACACGAACGTATTTCAACTGATTTTGTGATCGCTGAGCCAAATGATTGGGCCGTTCAACGAATGCAGGAAATCGAACAGGCATTGATCAGTCCAGAAAAAGTTCTCCCTCGTTTTTCAAAAAAAGTTACTGGTTTTGATGTGAATATTTCAATCAAAGAAATATTATCGATCGTAGCTCGAAAACAATATTCTCAGTTTCCGATTTATGATGATGGTGTTTTTAAAGGATTAATAACCGTTCGCGGTATAGGTATCTGGTTGGCGATTGAAAGCTCAAAAGGTGATATCCATTTAGAGGATAGAAAAGCATCTGAACTTTTGGTAAATAACTACAAAGGAAGCAATTACCAATTCGTCAGCAAAGAGACGACTGTTTTTCAAGTAGAAGAAATGTTTGTGACACAAGTTAGACTGGAAGCAATATTGATTACAAAAGATGGTAACCCAAATGGGAGTTTACTTGGTATTATTCGTCCAAGAGATTTATACAATAATTTAGAGAAGGAATGAACGCAGTTGTTAGCAATATATCTAATTATCAGTGCCGTATTGATCGGTTTAGATCAGTGGGTGAAGTATTTAACGGTAGCCAATATTCAATTAGGAGATACGAAGGAGTTTATTCCTGGCGTGTTATCGTTTACTAATATTCGTAATACCGGCGCTGCTTGGAGCCTTTTAGAAGGAAAAATGTGGTTTTTCTACATTATTACGGTGATCGTGGTAGCTGTAGTTTTGTATACCTTAGTTAAAAATATCAATGGAAGCAAGTGGTTTACAGTCGGATTGAGTTTAGTCCTTGCAGGAGCGATCGGTAATTTTATCGACCGTTTACGTTTAGGTTATGTTGTTGATATGTTCCAGACAGAATTTATTAACTTTCCTATATTCAATGTTGCTGACTCCGTGTTAGTTATTGGTGTAGCATGTATCTTTATTTATTTGATTTTAGACGAAAAAGCAGCAAAGGATGGAAAAAATGGAACAAATTAATGTAAAAATAAAACAAGAAAAAGGACGGATCGATAAGGTCTTAAGTGACTTACTGAAAGATCATTCTCGTTCACAAATCCAGCAATGGCTAAAAGATGAAAATGTCACGGTCAACGGCGAAGTGACTCGCTCAAATTATAAAGTAAAAGAAAATGATGAAATCAACATTACTATTCCAGAACCAGAGGAATTGGATGTTCAAGCAGAAAATATTCCAATCGAAATCGTTTATGAAGATGACGATGTACTTGTTATTAATAAACCTCAGGGCATGGTCGTTCATCCATCAGCTGGACATAAAAATGGAACGCTAGTAAATGCATTGTTGTATCATATAAAAGATTTATCTTCAATCAATGGAATTATCCGACCAGGCATCGTTCATCGGATTGATAAAGATACCTCTGGATTGTTAATGGTAGCCAAAAATGATAAAGCCCATGTTGCTTTAGCTGAACAATTGAAAGATAAAACCTCACTTAGAAAGTATGTTGCATTAGTGCATGGTGAAATATCTCATGACAAAGGGGAAATCAACGCACCGATTGGTCGTTCAAAAAATGATCGCAAAATGCAAGCAGTAATTGAAGGCGGCAAGTCTGCTGTAACTCATTTTGAAGTTTTGGAACGATTCAATGATTTTACCTTGGTTCAATTGCAATTAGAAACAGGACGTACTCATCAAATTCGGGTACATATGAAATATATTGGCTTTCCCGTTGCAGGTGATCCATTGTACGGACCAAGAAAAACCTTAAAAGGCAAAGGACAATTTTTACATGCAGAAATGCTAGGATTTAAACACCCTACAACTGGCCAAATGATGGTCTTTGAAGCGCCTTTACCTGACCTTTTTGAAAAAACTTTAGACCAATTAAGGAATAATGATTGATTTATTTCAAAAGAAAAGGTACACTGTTTTAGAAAGAAAATTAAATAAGTAATCCTTTAAGAGTAGTCCCGTGAGGCTAAGAAGGAAACATGCAGAACAATATCTAGGTGCGCTTAGAAAAAATCTGTGTGAAATGAATGGTATCTTTGTATAGATAAATTCAATCCTCCTATCCGAACACGGGTAGGAGGATTTTTGTTTTTCATCACAGCCATTGATAGAGCAGCCGATGAAAAATACTTGGCGAACGAAGTGAGAGAAGTCCTCTTACTAGTGAATCACTAAAAAACTTCAACTACTCAAAATTAGGAAGAACAATCACTAACACCCATGAAAAAGAGCAAGTGTATCGCCTTTACACTGAAACAAATTGTTCATAAGGCATTAGTAAAAACTACAATTTTAGGAGGAGAAAAAAATGCAAGGAAAAGAAGTTGTCGATGCAGTAACAATGAAACGCGCACTAACAAGAATCACTTATGAAATCATTGAGAGAAATAAAGGAATCCAAGATATTGTTTTAGTAGGAATCAAGACTCGAGGGATCTATATTGCGCAAAGAATTGCTGAACGTTTAAAACAATTGGAACAAATCGAGGTTCCAGTAGGTGAGCTGGATATTACCTTATATCGTGACGATATGGACGGACAATCAATGAAAGAACGTTCATTAGATGAACCAGAACTTCACTCATCTGATATTCCAGTTTCATTAGAAGGAAAAGAAGTGATATTGATCGACGATGTACTCTTTACAGGTCGCACGATTCGGGCAGCAATGGATGCAGTGATGGATCTTGGACGACCAAGAAAAATTTCATTAGCTGTTTTAGTGGATAGAGGACATCGAGAACTACCGATTCGAGCAGATTATGTTGGGAAAAACATTCCAACGTCAATGGCTGAAGAAATCATTGTTGAAGTAGAAGAAAAAGACGGCGCTGACCGGATTTTGATTGCAAGTACTGAAGAATAAACAAATACAATAGTAGAGATAGGATAGGTTGAGATGACAGAGAAAGAATTTCGCAATGAAGAAGCAGTTTTAGATATTCATGATAGACCAAAAACAGCCCATTGGATTGGCTTAAGTTTACAGCATTTATTCACTATGTTCGGAGCAACAGTTTTAGTCCCGATTTTAGTTGGAATTGACCCAGGAATCGCTTTAGTCAGTTCTGGTCTTGGAACGATCGTTTACTTGTTCGTTACCAAAGGGAAAATACCAGCCTATTTAGGAAGTAGCTTTGCATTTATTGCAGCAATGCAAATGTTGATGAAAAGCGACGGTTATCCAGCAATCGCTCAAGGCGCGATGACAACAGGTTTGGTATACTTGATCGTTTCGATCATCATCAGCAAAATTGGTTCAGCGTGGTTGGATAAAATTTTACCGCCGATCGTTGTCGGACCTGTAGTGATGGTCATAGGTCTTGGTCTGGCAGCAAATGCTTCAAATAATGCTATGTTCAATAACGGCGAATACGATTTTAAATTTATCGCGGTCGCATTGATTACTTTAGGCTTAACGATTTTTTACAACATGTTTTTCAAAGGGTTTCTCGGCTTGATTCCGATTTTATTAGGGATTGTCAGTGGTTACTTAGTGGCATTAGCGTTCGGAATCGTAGACGTAGAGCCAATCAAAAATGCCGCTTGGTTTGCTATGCCGAACTTTGAAATCCCATTCGTCCAATATCAACCTAAATTATACCTAAATGCAATTACAACAATGGCACCAATCGCTTTTGTGACAATGACAGAACATATCGGACATTTAATGGTCTTGAATAAATTAACTAAACGTAACTTCTTCCAAGATCCAGGCTTATCCAAAACATTGATGGGGGACGGAGCAGCACAAATCGTAGCTGGTTTAGTCGGAGGACCGCCTGTCACAAGTTACGGAGAAAACATCGGGGTTCTAGCAATTACACGTGTGCATAGTGTCTTTGTTATTGGAGGAGCAGCAGTCTTTGCAGTTGGTCTTGGATTTGTCGGGAAATTAAGTGCAGTCATTTTAAGTATTCCTGGTCCAGTCATTTCGGGTATCAGTTTTGTATTATTCGGAGTAATTGCAGCAAGCGGATTAAAAATCCTGATTGACAATCAAATCGATTTTGATAAGAAAAAGAACTTACTTATCACATCTGTGATCTTAGTTATTGGTATCGGAGGATTAGTCTTTAAGCTAGACACCTTTGAATTATCATCAATGGCATTAGCGACAGTTTTAGGAATTATTCTGAACTTGATTTTACCTGAAACTGCACGTAGTGAAGAAAAGTCTAACTAATAAAAATGAAGCGGAATGTTGTTAGAATCATTATCTAGCTTCAAGAGCTAACCTTTCGGAAAAAAGATAAATTATAAATGAGGCAAAGAGCACCTCAGTCATAATTTCCTATTTTTCTGTCAAGGCTGACAAGCTCTTTCAGCTTTTGTGTTATCTAGCTTCAAGAGCTAACCTTTCGGAAAAAAGATAAATTATAAATGAGGTAAAGAGCACCTCAGTTATAATTTCCTATTTTTCTGTCAAGGCTAAGCGAGCTCTTTCAGCTTTTGTGTTATCTAGCTTCAAGAGCTAGCCTTTCGGGAAAAAGATAAAAAATAAATGAGCCAAAGAGCACCTCAGTTATTTTTTCCTATTTTCCTGTCAAGGCTAAGCAAGCTCTTTCAGCTTTAAAACTAAGGAGGAAAACGAATGATCATCACATCTGAACGTATCAGTTTAAAACATCTTTTAACCGTAGAAGCATTAAGTGATCAAGAGGTTATGGGGTTGATTCATCGTGCACAAGAATTTAAACAAGGTGCGACATGGCAACCTGAGAAAAAGCAATACTTTGCGACAAATTTGTTCTTTGAAAATAGTACACGAACCCATAAAAGTTTTGATGTTGCTGAGAAAAAACTAGGGATCGAAGTGATTGAATTTGAAGAAAGCATGAGCTCGGTAAAAAAAGGTGAAACGCTTTATGATACGGTACTGACAATGTCAGCAATCGGAGTAGATGTGGCAGTCATTCGTCACGGTGAAGAAAATTATTATGACGAACTGATCCAAAGTAAAACGATCCAGTGCTCCATCATCAACGGTGGTGACGGCAGCGGACAGCATCCAACGCAATGTCTATTAGACTTAATGACGATTTACGAAGAGTTTGGTTATTTTGAAGGTCTAAAAATTGCGATCGTGGGCGATATCACACATTCCAGAGTTGCCAAGTCAAACATGCAAATGCTAAAACGACTTGGTGCAACAATCTTTTTCTCAGGTCCAGAAGAGTGGTACGACAAACAATTTGAAGCTTATGGACATTATATGCCTTTAGACGAAGTGGTTGAAACTGTTGATGTAATGATGTTGCTGCGCGTTCAGCATGAACGTCATGATGGGTCAGAACTATTTTCAAAAGAAGAATACCATCAGCAATACGGCTTAACAGTTGAGCGAGCAAAACAACTGCAAAAGCATGCGGTTATCATGCATCCAGCTCCTGTCAATCGGGATGTTGAACTAGCCGATTCACTAGTCGAAGGTATTCAATCCAGAATCATTCAACAGATGAGCAACGGCGTTTATATGAGAATGGCAATTTTAGAAGCAGTATTACATGGAAAGGCATAGGTGAACAACATGAAAACACTTATCAAAAATGGAAAAATCATTAAAAAGGACAATCAATTAATTCCAGCAGAAATTTGGATTGAAGATGGCAAGATCAGGGCAATTGGTGAGTTTTTTGACGAAAGTACCTTTGAAAAAGTGTACGATGCAAAAGGGCAGCTGATCACTCCAGGTTTAGTTGATGTCCATGTTCATTTAAGAGAGCCAGGCTTTACTTATAAAGAGACAATTGAAACAGGTAGCAAATCAGCTGCTAGAGGCGGTTATACAACGGTCTGCGCCATGCCTAATTTAAATCCTGTACCAGATACTGCAGAAAAACTAAAAGAAGTGTACGAGATCATCAAAAAAAATGCTGTAGTAAAAGTCTTACAATACGCTCCTATCACAGAAGAGCTGCGCAGCGAAACTTTAACAGATCAAAAAGCCTTGAAAGAAGCCGGCGCATTTGCTTTTACAAACGATGGTGTAGGAGTTCAAACTGCTGGGACAATGCATCTGGCTATGAAAGAAGCCGCAGCGCTTGGAATGGCGATTGTTGCTCATACAGAAGATGAGTCACTATTATTCGATGGTGTGATGCATGAGGGAGAGATTTCTAAGAAATTAGGTTTGCCGGGAATTTTAAGCTCTACAGAAGCCTCACAAATTGCACGGGACGTTATTTTAGCAGGTGAGACCGGCGTACACTACCATGTTTGTCATGTCTCCACCAAAGAAAGCGTCCGTGTCATTCGTGATGCTAAACGTGCAGGTGTTCATGTAACAGCTGAGGTTGCTCCTCATCACTTGATTTTAATCGATGAAAACATCCCGGAAGATAATGGTTTTTGGAAGATGAATCCGCCATTGCGTGCAACTGAAGATCGTGACGCACTGATTGAAGGTCTTTTGGACGGTACGATCGATTGTATTGCAACCGATCACGCTCCTCATGGATTAGAAGAAAAAAATCAAACATTCTTAAAAGCACCTTTCGGTATTGTCGGAAGTGAAACAGCCTTCCAATTGATTTATACCCATTTTGTTGAAACAGGTAAATTTACTCTTGAACAAGTAATCGACTGGATGGCAACAAAACCAGCTGAAATCTTCGGTTTAGAGGCAGGAACATTAACGATTGGCAGCCCAGCAGATATTGCCGTTTTTGACTTAGCGACAGAAGAAGCGATCGATGACAAAGATTTTGAATCACAAGGTGTCAACACACCATTCGTTGGCTGGAAAGTTAAAGGAAATACACTAATGACTTTTGTTGATGGACAATCAGCATGGTCTAAGGGAGATGCATAAATTTGAAGCGATTATTGATACTAGAAGACGGAACCGTTTTTGAAGGAAAAGCATTTGGTGCAGCAGTCGATGTGGTTGGTGAAGTCGTGTTTACGACAAGCATGACTGGTTATCAAGAAACGATCACTGATCAAAGTTTCAATGGTCAAATCATTACATTTACTTATCCAATGGTTGGTAATTATGGTGTCAATCGCGATGATTATGAATCGATTTCTCCTACTTGTAAAGGTGTAATTGTGAAAGAACACGCTCGACTTGCATCAAATTGGCGGGCGCAAATGACATTAGATGAATTTCTTAAAAGAAAAGGAATACCTGGCATATCAGGGATCGACACACGAGCTTTGACTAGAAAGCTTCGTTCCGTTGGGACAATGAAAGCAGGATTTATTGATGCAGGTGATGATTTAACTCATGCGTTTGATCAGCTGAAAGCAACCGTGATGCCTAAAAATCAAGTGGCTCAAGTTTCAACAACTAAACCATATCCAAGTCCTGGTATCGGACGTAATGTAGTCGTGGTTGATTTTGGATTGAAACATAGCATTTTACGTGAACTTTCAAAGCGTCATTGTAACTTGACAGTTTTACCCTATAACACAGATGCTGAAACGATTTTAGAGCTATCTCCGGATGGCGTAATGCTGACCAATGGACCTGGTGATCCAAAGGATGTGCCGGAAGCGATTGAAATGATTCAAGCAATCCAAGGAAAAGTACCAATTTTCGGAATTTGCTTAGGACATCAGCTATTTGCTCTTGCCAACGATGCAGATACGTACAAAATGAAATTTGGTCATCGGGGATTAAATCATCCTGTTAGAGAAATCGCAACTGGAAGAATTGACTTTACTTCACAAAATCATGGCTATGCAGTAGATGAAGCAACCGTTGATCCAGAAAAGTTGATGGTCACACATGTAGAAGTAAATGATGGAACTGTCGAAGGTGTTAGACACCGTCAATATCCAGCGTTTACTGTTCAATACCATCCAGATGCAGCACCCGGTCCACATGATGGACTTCACTTATTTGATGAATTTATGGAACTAATGGATGCGTGGAAGGAGCAAGACTAATGCCAAAAAGAACAGATATCAAGAAAATTATGGTCATCGGTTCAGGACCAATTATTATCGGTCAAGCCGCAGAATTTGATTATGCTGGTACTCAGGCATGTCTTGCCTTAAGAGAAGAAGGCTATGAAGTTGTTTTAGTAAACTCAAATCCAGCAACGATCATGACGGATAAAGAAATTGCGGATCAAGTATATATCGAACCGATTACATTAGAATTTGTTTCCCGTATCTTACGTAAAGAACGCCCAGATGCGTTATTACCAACTTTAGGCGGTCAAACAGGATTGAATATGGCGATGGAATTAGCTGCTTCTGGTATTTTAGATGAGCTGAATGTCGAGTTATTGGGCACAAAATTAAGCGCAATAGACCAAGCGGAAGATCGCGATTTATTTAAACAATTAATGGAAGACTTGGATCAGCCGATTCCCGAAAGTGAAATAGTCAACACTGTGGAGCAGGCAGTAGAATTTGCCAACAAGATTGGTTATCCGATTATTGTACGACCAGCATTCACTTTAGGTGGAACTGGCGGAGGGATGTGTGATAATGAAGAAGAGTTACGAATCGTAGCTGAAAATGGCTTGAAATTATCTCCGGCAACCCAATGCCTGATTGAAAAAAGTATTGCTGGTTTTAAAGAAATCGAATATGAAGTGATGCGTGATTCCGCTGATAATGCAATTGTTGTCTGCAATATGGAAAACTTCGATCCGGTAGGAATTCATACTGGAGACTCGATAGTTTTTGCTCCAAGCCAAACACTGTCTGATTATGAATACCAAATGCTTCGAGATGCATCATTAAAAATTATAAGAGCTTTGAAAATAGAAGGCGGTTGTAACGTTCAGTTGGCGCTTGATCCTCATAGTTTCAATTATTATGTGATCGAAGTAAATCCACGTGTCTCACGTTCATCTGCATTAGCCAGTAAAGCTACAGGATATCCCATCGCTAAACTAGCTGCTAAAATCGCAGTAGGTTTAACTTTAGATGAAATGAAAAATCCTGTGACTGAGACAACTTACGCTGAGTTTGAACCAGCTTTAGATTATGTGGTAGCGAAAATTCCCCGCTGGCCTTTTGATAAATTTGAAAAAGGTGATCGTCGTTTAGGCACTCAGATGAAAGCAACAGGAGAAGTTATGGCGATCGGCCGTAATATAGAAGAGTCATTGTTAAAAGCTGTTCGTTCACTTGAAATTGGCGCCTATCATATTGAATTAAAAGAGTTGGAAGAGGTTAGTGATGAACGTTTAACAGAAAAAATCGTGAAAGCACAAGATGATCGTCTGTTTTATTTATCCGAAGGAATTCGCCGAGGTTATCCGATTGAAGAATTAGCTATGTTGACCAAAATCGACTTATTCTTCTTAGATAAACTTCTTCATATCGTTGATTTAGAAACAACGTTGAAGGAAAATGTGCAGGATACAACCGTATTGAAAGAAGCGAAACAAAACGGATTCACTGATCGTAAGATTGCTGAATTGTGGCAAATGACTGAAAAAGCAGTTACTGATTATCGCCATGAACAAAAGATTCTTCCAGTCTACAAAATGGTAGACACTTGCGCAGCAGAGTTTGAATCTCAAACACCTTATTTTTATAGCACGTATGAATTTGAAAATGAAAGTATTCGCTCAGAGAAACCATCTGTCCTAGTACTAGGATCAGGCCCAATTCGGATTGGACAAGGGGTAGAGTTTGATTATGCCACTGTTCATTCAGTTAAGGCAATTCAAGCAGCTGGTTATGAAGCTATCATTATGAATAGTAATCCTGAAACGGTCTCAACTGACTTTTCGATTTCAGATAAACTTTATTTTGAACCATTAACTTTAGAAGATGTTATGAACGTAATCGAATTGGAGCAGCCAACTGGCGTAATTGTTCAATTTGGTGGACAAACAGCAATCAATTTAGCTGAACCTTTAGTTAAACAAGGCGTTAAGATCTTGGGCACTTCGATTGAAGATTTAGATCGAGCTGAAAATCGTGACTTATTTGAACAAGCGTTACAAGAATTAGATATACCTCAACCTCCTGGAGATACGGCTACAAGTGCTGAAGAAGCCGTAAAGGTCGCAAACAGAATTGGTTACCCAGTTTTAGTCCGTCCAAGTTATGTTCTTGGTGGACGAGCCATGGAAATCGTAGAGAATCAAAAAGATTTGGAAGACTACATGATGAATGCAGTCAAAGCATCTCCAGAGCATCCAGTTTTAGTTGATAGCTACTTGTTAGGCAAAGAGTGTGAAGTTGATGCGATTTGTGATGGCGAAACAGTGTTGATTCCAGGAATCATGGAACATATTGAGCGTGCAGGAGTCCATTCTGGTGATTCAATGGCTGTTTATCCGCCGCAAAGCTTATCAGAAGATATCCAAAAAACGATTGCTGATTACACTAAAAAGTTAGCTCTTGGATTGAACTGTATCGGAATGATGAATATCCAATTTGTCATACATGAAGAAAAAGTCTATGTGATCGAGGTCAATCCTCGTGCGAGTCGAACGGTACCATTTTTAAGTAAAATTACAGGCATTCCAATGGCTCAGATAGCAACAAAAGCGATTCTTGGGCAGAAATTAAGTGAGCTAGGCTATAAAGACGGATTATATCCTGAAAGCAAACAAGTTCACGTTAAAGCGCCTGTATTCTCTTTCACTAAACTACAAAAAGTTGATACTTACTTAGGTCCAGAAATGAAATCAACAGGTGAAGTAATGGGATCTGATCATAGTTTAGAAAAAGCCTTGTATAAAGCTTTTGAAGCTTCTGGTCTGCAATTGCCAAGTTATGGAGCTGTTCTTTTTACAATCGCTGATGAGACAAAAGAAGAAGCACTGAACTTAGCAAAACGCTTCAATGCTATCGGTTATAGTTTAATTGGGACAAAAGGTACAGCAAAATTCTTAGAAGAAAATGGTTTACGCGTCAAAACAGTCGATAAAATAAACCATAAGGGCGGCCAAACAGTTCTTGATTTGATCCGCACAGGTGAAGCACAAGTAGTTGTAAATACGATGGATAAAAATCGTTCAGACTTGAATCAAGACGGCTTTTTGATTCGTCGCGAAGCCGTAGAGCATGGTGTGCCATTATTTACTTCATTGGATACAGCTGAAGCCATTTTGAAAGTCTTAGAATCAAGAGCCTTCTCAACTGAAGCAATCTAGAGAGATTCGGACAGAAGTGTAAAACTCCGAGAAATAAGAGGTTAAACATTTCTGTCCCATCCTCTCTACAATATTTTGTAAAGGAGTAGCAAACATGAAACAGGAAATTATGACGATTGTTTCACAAAAACAATTAGCTCCTAGAATTTTTCAAATGACTTTAACAGGCGATTTAGTCAACGAGATGGACAAACCAGGTCAATTCATTCATATCAAGGTTCCTAGAGAAGATATGCTTTTAAGAAGACCGATCAGTTTAAATCAAATTGATAAACAAGCAAAAACGTGTACAATCATTTATCGGACAGAAGGCGATGGAACGACCGTCTTTTCTAAAATGGTTGCCGGAGATAAATTAGATGTCATGGGTCCTTTAGGAAATGGATTTGATACCGAGGTTTTGACAGCTGGTCAAAAGGCTTATGTAATTGGTGGCGGCATTGGCATTCCGCCAATGTACGAATTGTCGAAACAATTAACGCAAAAAGGTGTGGAAGTGGTACATTTTCTTGGTTATGCTTCTAAAGAAGTTGCTTATTTCCAAGATGAATTTATCGCTTTAGGTGACACTAGATTTGCTACAGATGATGGATCATTTGGGGTTGAAGGAAATGTAGGAAATCTTTTGTTAGATGCTGTAAAAAAAGAACGTCCTGATGCTGTGTACGCTTGTGGCGCAAATGGCATGTTAAAAATGGTTGCTCAAGTTTTTTCTGATAATCCAAATGTCTTTCTTTCAATGGAGCAACGGATGGCTTGTGGAATGGGTGCTTGTTATGCCTGTGTTTGTCATGTACCAGATGATGAAACAGGTACTAAAAGTGTGAAAGTATGTGACGAAGGTCCGATTTTTAGAGCAAGTGAGGTGGTTTTATGATGAAGAACCCTTTAGCTGTTAGTATTCCAGGCTTGGAGCTGAAAAATCCGATTATTCCTGCAAGTGGTTGTTTTGGATTTGGCGAAGAATATGCTAAATATTATGATCTTGGAAAGTTAGGATCGATCATGGTCAAAGCAACAACACCACAGGCACGTTTTGGAAATCCTACCCCAAGAGTTGCAGAAACACCTAGTGGTATGCTAAATGCAATCGGCTTGCAAAACCCAGGCTTGGAGGTTGTCATGAACACGAAGTTATCAGCTTTGGAAGCCTATGATTTACCGATCATCGCCAATGTTGCGGGTGCTTGTGAAGAAGATTATGTAGAAGTCTGCAGTAAAATCGGTGATGCTCCAAATGTAAAAGCAATCGAATTAAATATTTCCTGTCCTAATGTTAAACATGGCGGGATCGCTTTTGGGACTGATCCAGAAGTTGCTTTCCAATTAACACAAGCAGTCAAAAAAGTCGCTAAAGTGCCGATTTATGTCAAATTATCTCCCAATGTGACAGATATCGTACCAGTCGCACAAGCAATTGAAGCCGGCGGTGCCGATGGGTTTTCAATGATCAATACACTTTTAGGTATGCGGATTGATTTAAAAACACGTCGTCCGATTTTAGCTAACCAAACAGGAGGGCTGTCTGGTCCAGCAATCAAACCAGTTGCCATTCGACTAATTCATCAAGTAGCTCAAATCTCAAATTTACCAATTATTGGTATGGGTGGGGTCCAAACAGTAGATGATGTATTGGAAATGTTTATGGCTGGAGCAAGTGCAGTAGCGGTTGGGACAGCGAATTTCACTGACCCTTATATCTGTCCTAAACTGATTGATGCCTTACCTCAAAGAATGGCGGAACTCGGGATCGAATCATTAGAGCAACTAATCAAAGAAGTGAAAGAGGGAAAAAATCAATGACCCAACGACCAATCATCGCTTTAGATTTCCCTTCAAAAGTTGAAGTAGAAGCGTTTTTAGAAAAATTTCCGAAAGACGAAGCCCTATTTGTCAAAGTGGGAATGGAATTGTTTTATCAAGAAGGGCCTGAGATTGTCCGTTGGTTAAAAGAGTTGGGACATTCCGTTTTTCTTGATTTGAAACTACACGACATCCCGAATACCGTTGAAAAAGCTATGACAGGTTTAGCAAAATTAGGGGTAGATATCACGAACGTTCATGCTGCTGGTGGTAAACG
This sequence comes from Enterococcus sp. DIV0212c, assembly GCF_017377505.1. Taxonomy (GTDB): domain Bacteria; phylum Bacillota; class Bacilli; order Lactobacillales; family Enterococcaceae; genus Enterococcus_L; species Enterococcus_L ikei. The sequence continues at coordinate 73,059 of NZ_JAFREN010000008.1, forward strand.
TATGATGGCAGCTGCCAAAGCGGGTTTGATAAAAGGAACAAAACCAGGGGAAAACGTACCAGTGTTGATCGCTGTTACACAATTGACATCAACAAGTGAAGCAGAAATGCACCAGGACCAATTGATCGACGTTCCTCTAAAAGAAAGTGTGCTTCATTATGCAAAATGCGCAGAACAAGCTGGGCTAGACGGTGTAGTTTGTTCTGCTTTAGAAGCAGAACTTATTCATCAAAAAACGAGAGAAACATTCGTTTGTTTGACTCCAGGTATTCGACCAAGCGGTAGTGAAGTTGGAGATCAAAAACGTGTTGTAACACCAAGTGATGCTAGAAAAATTGGTTCGACCTATATTGTTGTGGGCAGACCAATTACTCAAGCGAATATACCTTATGAAGCTTATAAATCGATAAAAAACGAATGGAACGGAGAACAATAATGACAGAATTAGCAAAAGCAATCGCTAAGGACTTATTAGCAATTGAAGCCGTATTTTTAAGCCCTAATGAACCTTTTACATGGGCAAGTGGGCTTAAAAGTCCAATTTATTGCGATAATCGTATCACAATGAGTTATCCAGTTGTTCGTAAGGCAATTGCAAAAGGTTTAGCAGAAAAAATCAAGCAGGCTTATCCAGAGGTTGAAGTAATTGCTGGAACAGCAACAGCAGGAATTCCTCATGCGGCATGGGTAGCGGATATTTTAGACTTACCAATGGTTTATATTCGTAGTAAAGCTAAAGAACACGGGAAAGGCAATCAAATTGAAGGTCGGATTTTTAAAGGTCAAAAAATGGTTGTGATCGAAGATTTGATTTCAACTGGTGGAAGTGTATTGGAAGCAACAGAGGCTGCAGAACGTGAAGGAGCCGATGTTTTAGGCGTTGCGGCAATCTTCACTTATGAATTGCCGAAAGGAAAAGAAAAATTTGCAGAGCATAATATGGATTTAATTACCTTGACCAACTATTCAACATTGATCGAAGCGGCGTTAGAATCGAACTATATCGAACAAAGTGATGTTGCTTTATTGAAAAATTGGAAAAAAGATCCTGAAAATTGGTTAGATAAATAATTTAAAGTAAAAAAGCATGATTTTGAATGAGCGCTCAAAAATCATGCTTTTTTCTTGATAGATTTCTTTCTTCTGATATGCTATATCTTGGTTATTAAAAAATTGGCCTTTAAATTATACATAAACAGTTTTTCAAAATTGACTGTTAATAATAAATACGATACAGTTATTCAAATGATAAAATCTGAAGGTGGGGTTTGATGAAAAATATTAGGAATATGGATGTAGAGTGGGGATATACAGGAGAACTTGGACCAGAACACTGGCATACGCTATGTGATTGGTTTTCAACGGGTGCTAAATATCCTTATCAATCTCCTGTCAATCTGTCAAAAGAGTTGAGTAATGGTGGAACGACAGATAGAGCAATTGCATTTCATTATAAAACAGAAGAATTTACAGAAAAAGAATTTAAAAATACGTTCCATTTTGTTCCACCGAATACAGAAAGTTATGTGATTTTTGAAGATGAAAAATATTATTTAACAGATATTCATTTCCATACACCGAGTGAGCATACTTTTGATGGGGAACACTGTCCATTAGAATTTCATCTAGTTCATATGAATAATTCTGGTGATAACTTAGTAGTTGGCTGTTTATTTATGATTACTAAAGAAGATAATAAATTTTCAAAAAAACAGGCTGCTTTTGTTTGGAATTCAGATACACATCAACAATGGTTTGATCCTTCAATTTTTTTACCTGAAAAAAAATCTCATTTTCACTATTTAGGATCATTAACAACACCGCCAACTAAAGGGCCCGTTCACTGGTTTGTTTTTGACACGGTTCAAGAAATGGATCATGATTTTTTCCAACGAATCGACGAAGGCATGTTGCCATTTAATAATCGACCAGTCCAATCGTTAAATGGACGAAAAATCTATTTTTCTGAATAGGATGGAGGGCTATTATGAACATACAACAAATGAAGTATGTGGTAGCTGTTGCGAATAATGGTAGTTTTAGAGAAGCTGCGAAGAAACTTTTTATCACTCAACCAAGCTTATCTAATGGGATTCGTGAATTAGAAGAAGAAATTGGCGTTACTTTATTTATCCGTACAAACAAAGGTGCTTCTTTAACTGATGAAGGTCTGACATTTTTAGAACATGCAGAAAAAATTTTAACTCAAATGGAAATGATTGAAAATCGCTACCAAGAAGTGACTACGAGTGAACGGTTTTCGATTTCTTCACAGCATTATGATTTCTTAGGGGAAGTCATGGGGAAAGTGATCCAGCAATTCAAAGATCAATACAAAAACTTTCGAGTATTTGAAACTACGACATTAAAAGTAATCGAAGATGTAAAGAGTTATCATAGTGAATTAGGAATTATCTATTTAAATAGTCAAAATCAAGCAGGGATCGAGCGTTATTTAGAGCAAGCTAATTTAACATATGAGATCGTAGGTAGCTTTAAAACGCATATTTTTCTTGGGAAAAATCACCCATTAGCCGCACAAAAAGAAATCCAGTTGGAACAATTGTGCTGCTATCCTCAAGTTCGATTTACCCAAGAAGGTAGTAACTTTGCCTATTTTTCAGAAGACCTAATCGAAAATCAAGAACAAGAAACTGTGATTTATACAAATGATCGTGGTACTTTGATGAATTTACTTGTTGAAACTGAGGCTTACGCGTCAGGTTCAGGTGTTGTGACAGGTTTTACTAAAAAAGAAATAAAGTTGATTCCGTTAGCAGAAAGTACAAATAACAAAATCTGTATACTTTATCAAAAGAATAAAACGATAAGTGATATTGGTCAATATTTTATTAAAGAATTAAAACAGTTATTTTGAAACTGCTAAAATTAGTTAAATTCTGTTTGAGTTAAAAATAGTATTATATAAAGAAACTACCCGTGTTAAAAAGGTGGTTTTTTTATTATGAATATTGTTCTATGAGAAAAAATATAATTGGTATATAAAAGTGACGGAGAAAAAAACTTATGAATCTGCAATAGATTAGTATTTCTGCTCGTCTTTTGATAAAACTTTTTGAGTCAAATCCCAGTCACGTGGAAGTCGGATAAACAGTGGGATCAGAAGTGTCTAACCGCGAAAATAATTCTAGGAGTCACGATGGTTATCTTTGGCAAAATTTCCTATCAGTTGAGCCACTTTTTCCATTTCTTCTTGTGTTCCAATCGAAACGCGCAGATAATTTTTTAATCTCTCGATTTTCGAGAAATAACGAACGAATACATCTTGCGTTTCTAAATAATGATAAAGATCTTCACTATTTAAATTCGGGTGTGTTAGAAGTACAAAATTTGTTTTTGAAACGAGCGAAGAGAAACCGAATGTTTTGATACTTTCTGCAAACCAATCTCTTGTTTTACAAATTTTCTTCGATAGTTCTACATAGTATTCTTCATCTTCAACTGCAGCAACTGCTAATCTTTCAGCTAACATATCTACAGAATAAGGATTAAAGGAGGATTTTATACTCTCCGCAATTTGAATATATTTAGGATTTCCTATGGCATAACCCACTCGCAAGCCTGCCAAAGAGCTTGATTTTGAAAAAGTTCGAATAACGATTAGATTCGGGTAATTATCTAGAAGAGAGACCGCAGAGTGTCCAGCAAAATCAATATAAGCTTCATCAATAATCACGATAACTTCTGGATGTTTTTTTAGGAGATACTCGATTTCAGTAAGTGATTTAAACAAGCCTGTAGGCGCATTGGGGTTAGCAATAATTATCCCCCCATTTAATTGATTGTAAGCCTCTACATCTATTTCAAAATCATCGGTTAACGGGATTTCTTTAAAAGGAATCTGAAATAAGTCTGCCCAAACTTTATAAAATCCATACGTGATATCGGGAAATAAAATAGGATCTGAACTATTGAAAAATGCTAGAAAACAAAAAGCTAATACTTCATCTGAACCATTTCCAATTAAAAAATGATCAGAAGATAGTCCGTATTTTTTTCCAAGAGCTTTTTTCAGAGACAAATTATCTATAGAACTGTATCGTTTTAATTGCTCAGCATCAAAATGTTTTAATGCATGGGCTACTTTCGGAGAGGGCGGATAGGGATTTTCGTTCGTGTTTAGTTTGATCATATGTGGATAATCAGGTTGTTCTCCTGGAATATAAGGTGTAATCTTTCGAATGCCTTTCATATTTGCGTGCTCCCTTCATTTCTTATAACTATAAAGAAGCAGAGAAATTTGTGCAAGAAAAATATGTGAAAACGAAAAGAAAAGTCAGTTTTTTTGAAATACAAATTTCATTTTACGGCTTATTATGCTATTATAATTCCATTAAGAAAAATTCAACTAACGCAAAAAGCGATAAAAGTTGAAGGTCTGGGAGGGCGTCTCATGGATTTAACTAAGAGATTTAACAAGCAAGTATATAAAATTGCCGTTTCAACGATTCGCCAGTTCGACGAGCAAGTAACGGATATTGAAGGAATCATAAAACTTACGTTAGGAGAGCCGGATTTTAATACACCAGAGCATGTAAAAACGGCAGCCCATGATGCAATCAATAATAACTTTTCACATTATTCAGGAATGGCTGGTTTGACGGATGTTCGTGAAGCAGCAACCTTTTTTATGAAAGAAAAATATGGCTTAAGTTATCAACCATCTTCAGAAGTTTTAGTAACTGTTGGAGCGACTGAAGCGATTTCAGCAAGCTTATTGTCTATTTTAGAACCAGGGGATAAAGTGTTGATGCCTGCGCCGATTTACCCAGGATATGAACCAGTGATTACTTTAGCTCAAGCGGAACCAGTTTATATTGATACAAGGTCGAATAATTTTATTTTAACACCAGAAATGATTGAAGAGGCGATGACAGAACACGGTGATAAGGTCAAAGCAATTATTTTAAACTATCCAAGTAATCCTACAGGTGTGACGTACAATCGTGAAGAAGTAAGAGCAATTTCAGAAGTATTGAAAAACTATCCTATTTTTGTGATCAGTGATGAAATCTACAGTGAATTGACTTATGAAGATCAGCATGTATCGATTGCAGAGTTTATTCCAGAACAAACGATTTTAATCAATGGTTTATCAAAATCGCACGCAATGACTGGCTGGAGAATAGGTTTTATCTTTGGTCCAGAAAATTTGATCGCTGAAATAATCAAAGTCCATCAATATTTGGTCACAGCAGCATCTACTATTTCTCAAAAAGCCGCAGTTAGAGCTTTAATTGAAGGCATGAATGATGCGGCAGTTATGAAAGAAGAATACCGTGAGCGTCGCGATTTTGTTTATAATCAAATGACCGCTTTAGGATTTGAGGTAGCTCGGCCTAATGGGGCTTTCTATATCTTTGCTAAAATTCCAGAAGGATATGAGCAGGATTCCATGCAGTTTTGTGTGGATTTAGCCCAGAAACAAGCCGTGGCTATCATTCCAGGTGTTGCATTTGGTAAAGAGGCAGAAGGCTATGTACGGATTAGTTATGCAGCAGATTTGAAGACACTAAAAGAAGCAATGAAACGTATCGAAAAATATATAAAAAACTAAAAGGCTGATAAAAAAACAGCTAAATATATTCAGATTTTAGATTAAGATGTAACAAAAGTCCTTTAGGTTCGAACAGTTGGACTAAAAACCGCACAATGCATAAAACGCATTGTGTGTTTTTTTAGGAAATTTCCGAAGAACTTGACTTTTTCACACCGTTTATTTGAATTTTTGGTGGTCTTAATAAAATTCGAAGTGTTTTGTCCTACATCTTTTTTTTCTCAACAAAACCTTTACATTCCTTTACTCATTATTTACAGAACGTTGAAACAGAATTAACACACCGCTGTTAAACTAAGCTTGTAACTAATTGAAAAGGACGTGTAGAAATGAAGAAACGTTTATTATCAGCAATTGTTTTAAGTGTAGGACTTTTAATCGCAGGATGCGGCAACCAAGGAGCTGCAACTAGTGAGAGTAGTAATAAATCTAAAGATAGCGGAAGTAACAGTAATCAACCTGTTAAAATTGTAGCAGTGGGTTCAACTGCCTTACAACCTTTAGTCGATGCAGCAAAAGATCAATTTGTTGCTGAGCATGCTAATTATACAATTTCAGTTCAAGGAGGCGGTAGCGGAACTGGACTTTCTCAAGTTGCCGATGGCGCTGTAACGATTGGGAATTCTGATGTTTTTGCTGAAGAAAAATCAGGTGTAGATGCATCAAAACTTGTAGACCATCGTGTCGCGGTGGTTGGAATGGGTCCTGTGGTCAATAAAGATGTCGGTGTTAAAAACATTAGCAAACAAGAATTGATCGATATTTTTACCGGAAAAACTAAAAACTGGAAAGATCTAGGCGGCAAAGATCAAGAAATCGCAGTAATCAACCGTCCAAGCGGTAGCGGAACGCGAGCAACCTTTGAAAAATGGGGACTAGATGGAGCAAAAGCTGTTCAATCTCAAGAACAAGATTCATCTGGAACTGTTCGTCAAATCGTTGCTCAAACACCAGGAGCTATCAGTTATCTTGCTTTTTCATATATGGATGACTCAACAGTAGCTTTAAGTATCGATGATGTAAAACCAACCGAAGAAAACGTTGCGGACAATTCTTGGAAAATTTGGTCATATGAGCACATGTATACAAAAGGCCAACCTGATGAAAACGTACAAGCATTTCTAGATTTTATGGTATCAGATGATGTTCAAAATGGAGTCGTAAAAGAGTTGGGCTACTTGCCAATGACTGGTATGAAAGTAGAGCGGGATGTAGCTGGCACAATCACAACAAAATAAATTCTTCCCCTAGAATAATCAAAAAGAGGCTGAACGTGAAAACATTCGCCTCTTTTTGATTTAACTATTTTTAGGTAAGCTGATCTTAAAGGATGAACCCAGTCCCAGATGGCTATCGATACTTACCGAACCACCTAATAATTCAGTATAATTGTGTACGATCGACAAGCCTAAACCAGTTCCGCCAGAATGGCGGCTGCGTGCTTTATCCACTCGATAAAAGCGTTCAAAAATCCGCTCTTGATCTTCCAAACTAATCCCGATCCCACTATCTTTGACTACAAAAAAGAATTCATCTTCGAAACCAAATTCAATAGTGATCGTTCCGTCCGTTTGGGAATATTGTATCGCATTTTCAATCAAATTTTTGATAATTGGATAAAAAAGCTCATACTTTGTAGTATATTTTATTGTTTCATTTCCGATAATTTGTATAGTTAAATTCTTTTCTTTGATCGGTTTACGATATGACCGCAAAATTTCTTGAGTGAATGGTAGTAAGAGAAGCTCTTGATCATCATAGGATATATTTTTACCATCACGTGATAGTTGTAAAATTTCTTGAATCAACTGCTGCAGACGCAACGCATCTTTTTGCATGATTTCTAAAAATTGAGAGAGCGTTTCAGGATCATCTTTTGCTCCATCTAACAACGTTTCAGTAAAGCCTAATAAAGAAGTGACCGGTGTTTTTAACTCATGAGAAACATTGCTTACAAAGTCTTTTTGCATTTTTTCTAGTTGTCTTACACGGGTTAAATCATAGGCGATACCTAAAACTTGGTAATCATTGCCATCTTCTTCTATGAATCGTAAAGACATATCTAAAATTGTTTCATTTGGTAAGTCTGTTAGTTTAATTTCTTGGTGTATAGAACTTTTTTCTGTGATAACTTGATGAATCAGATGGATCAAAGCTGGTTCTTTGATCACGTCAAAATAATCTTTCCCGGCATCATTTTCTTTGATTGTTAAGATTTCAAGCATTTTAGGGTTGATCAGCTGTAGTTTTCCTTGGACATCGATAATAAATACACCGATCATCAATTCATCTAATAGGGCGTGAAATTGCTCCTCAGTTGATGTATAGGCTAAATAAGTTTGGCTCATTTGTTGGCTTAAAACATTGACGGTTTGGTAAAGTTCGTTCCATTCAGGCGAATCTTGGATGATTGAACGAGCTTCATCAGGATATTTCACAATTTTTTTCAAGACAGGTAAAACCGTGACAAGAGGTTCATTTTTTTGATGCAGCAACAAAAATACAAAGGCCGTGATAATTAAAAATAAAATGCCTAAAGTAAATAAAATGTACCTTCGAAATGATTGGATGCTATTTGAAAACTGAGTTGTTTCTTCTGCCACACGAATAATACCGATAAGTTCGCCTTTTTCACGTATTGGTAATGCTAAATAAAGCAATTCTTTATTTAAAGTAGCGCTTTTTCTTAAAGCAGAGCCAAAATCAGCACCTGAAAGAATAGCTTTTATTTCAGGTCGACTGCTTCTTGAATCGTGTAGCGTTGAGTTAGAACTGTCGTAAAAAATGTCTCCTTTGGCATTCATCAAAGTTAATCGCTCATTTTCATCCGTCGAATAATGATCTACAAGTTTTTTTTGTTGGGCGGAAACTGTTTGTGTCACAAACAGTTCAGAAGGGAGCTGATCAAGAAGCAGTGTTCCTTTTTTTTGTAAATATTCTTCTTGTTGGGTTAATAATTCCTTTTTGAAAAAGTAGTTCGTCAATAAAACACTACCGACAAATAAAGCAACCATCATGACCCAAACTAAAAGATATTCAATTCGTTGACGCTTCTTCATTTTTTAGGCTCCTGAAAGCGATAGCCAAATCCTCTTACTGTTACCAAGTATTCTGGTCTTTTCGGATCGATTTCAATTTTATCTCTCAAATGGCTAACATGAACGTCAACAATTCGACTTTGGCCTGCAAAATCATAGTTCCAAATACGATCTAATAAAGTATCGCGGTCGATCACTCGATCTTTACGTTTGATGAAATAAACTAAAAGCTCAAATTCCTTTGGGGTCAGCTCAATTTTTTTACCACGAACGTTCACTTGATAATTTTGTTCATCAACACTGATTTCACCTAATACTAAAGGGGCTTTAGTCGTTTCATCAAATTCTTCTGACTTGCTGGAGGCAGGTTTTAAACGGCGGAAAATAGCTTTCATTCTTGCAAGAACTTCCCTAGGACTAAACGGTTTTGTTAAATAATCATCTGCCCCGATTTCTAAACCGATGATTTTATCAACCTGATCATCTTTAGCGGTTAAAATCAAAATAGGTGTATCGATTTTTTCTCTACGTAGTGATTTTGTGATTTCTAAGCCGTCCATATTTGGCAACATAACATCTAAGATGATAAAATCAAATTGGTTGGACAGCGCTAATTCATAACCAACAGCACCATCCTCAGCGGTCATTACTTCATAACCGTCTTTTTCTAAATTAAATGTCAATAACGTTAGGATCGATGGTTCGTCATCGACAACGAGTACTTTCTTCATCTATTTGGCTCCTTTAAATACGAAATAAATACAACGTCATTTTATCACAGATTTGCAGGTATCAAAAACTTTATGGAATGTTTCTAAAACTACTTTCAAAGCAAAAGAAATGGTATAATAATAAAGATTGAAATGAGGGAAGCAAATGATTGGTGTTAGTGCATGTCTTGGTGGGATATGTTGCCGCTATGATGGGCAAGCAAAAGAGATCGGTGCCTTAAAAAAATTAGTAGCAGATGGGCTAGCAATGCTTGTGTGTCCTGAAGTTCTGGGTGGCTTGCCGATTCCAAGAGAACCCGCTGAAATAATAGGTGTAGACGGGTTTGATGTCTGGAAGAATAAGGCGAAGGTTCTTACGAAAACAGGTGAGGATATGACGGATGTGTTTAAACAAGGAGCAATCATTGCACATCAAAAACTAGTTGAAAACAATATCACAACAATTATCTTGAAAGAAAATAGCCCATCTTGTGGTGGCAATAGTATTTACGACGGCACTTTTTCCGGTAACCATAGAAGTGGTTGTGGAGTAGCCACAGCTTATTTTATCACTAAAGGGTTGACGGTTGTTTCAGAAAGTGACTGGCAAACACAAATTGATTGTGAGGCTTATGATGGCAGAAAATGAAGTCTTAAAGATTTTTGATGAGAATTACCAGCAGATTGGAACTGCCACAAGACAAACAGCTCATGCAAAAGGACTATGGCATGAAACCTTTCATTGTTGGTTTTATACGATTAACAAAGAAGATGTTATCATTTATTTTCAAAAACGCTCCTCTTTAAAAAAGGATTTTCCTAATCAATTAGATATCACAGCTGCAGGACATTTATTAGAAGAAGAGAGTGTTCTTGATGGTTTTAGAGAAGTAAAAGAAGAATTAGGTATTGAAGTTTCTGCTGATATGGCTGAATTCTTAGGTGTTCTCCCTGTAGAGATAGATTTAGGTACATTTATTGATAATGAATTTACAAATGTTTACTTGGTTCGTAAGGAAATCACTTTGGGGAATTTTGACTTACAAGAAGAGGAAGTGGAGAGTTTATTTCCAGTTTCTTTGACAACATTAAAGCAATTGTTCAATGGATCCTTGTCAGAAGCTGTTTTAACTGGTTACCGTCAGCATAAAGAAAGGCAAGAAATAGTAAAAGAACGTTTTTCCAAAAATGATTTTTGCGCTAATGCCCAAAGTTATTATGACCATCTAATAGACTCTTTTGAAAAAATCCTTGAAAATCAAACAAGAACTATTGACTAATCATCTGGAAATCGGTAACCTAATAGGGATTGAAGATAGGAGCAACAAGTATGGAAATTGAAAAAACCAATCGAATGAACGCGTTGTTTGAATTTTACTCCACTTTGTTGACGGAAAAACAAATGAATTATATGGAGATGTATTATGCTGATGATTTTTCATTAGGTGAGATCGCAGAAGAATACGAAGTTAGCCGTCAAGCTGTTTATGATAATATCAAACGTACAGGAAAAATTTTAGAAGAATATGAAAAAAAGCTTCATTTATTTTCTGATTATATTGTACGTGGTGAATTATTAGATGGACTGAAAAAATATGTAAACGAAACCTACCCAAAAGATACAACGCTTGCCAATTATATAGAACAAATACAAGAAGTAGAGGAATGAGATTATGGCTTTTGAAAGTTTAACAGATCGCCTGCAACAGGCAATGAGCAAATTACGTCGTAAAGGAAAAGTATCTGAAGCTGACGTAAAAGAAATGATGAGAGAAATACGTCTGGCATTATTGGAAGCCGATGTAAATTTACAAGTTGTCAAAGATTTTACCAAACGTGTCCGTGAACGAGCGATTGGTGTTGAAGTTCTTGAAAGTTTATCACCTGCACAGCAAATCGTTAAAATTGTGGATGAAGAATTAACAGCTACACTCGGATCAGAAACAGTTAGCTTGAACAAATCAGAGCGAATCCCAACTGTGATCATGATGGCCGGTCTACAAGGGGCAGGTAAGACAACTTTCGGTGGAAAGTTAGCCAAACACCTAATCAAAACTGAAAATGCTCGCCCATTGATGATTGCAGCCGATATTTATCGTCCTGCTGCGATCGATCAGTTGAAAGTACTAGGCCAACAATTAGATGTCCCAGTCTTTGATATGGGTACTGATACAGATCCTGTAGAAATCGTTCGCCAAGGGATGGAGCTGGCGAAAGAAAAGAAAAATGATTATGTTTTGATCGATACGGCTGGTCGTCTTCATGTTGATGAAGCACTGATGGACGAGCTGAAACAAATCAAAAAAGTCGCAGAACCGGATGAGATATTACTCGTAGTAGATGCAATGACTGGTCAAGATGCAGTTAATGTAGCAGATAGCTTTAATCAACAACTAGGAATAACTGGGGTCGTTATCACCAAACTTGATGGTGATACTCGTGGTGGTGCGGCATTGTCTATTCGTGCTGTAACAGGAGCGCCGATTAAATTCATCGGTTCTGGTGAAAAACTAACAGATTTAGAAATTTTCCATCCAGATCGTATGTCCAGCCGTATTTTAGGTATGGGGGATATGCTGACTCTGATCGAAAAAGCCCAGCAAGATTATGATGAGAAAAAAGCTGAAGAACTTGCGATAAAAATGAAAGAAAACAGCTTTGATTTCAATGACTTTATCGAACAACTGGATCAAGTAATGGGAATGGGACCAATAGAAGATCTATTAAAAATGATCCCTGGAATGAACAATATGCCTGGCTTAGAAAATGTCAAAGTCGACCCTAAAGATGTGGCACGTAAAAAAGCAATGGTTCTTTCAATGACACCAGCTGAAAGAGAAAATCCAGATCTATTGAATCCAAGCCGCCGTCGTAGAATTGCTGCCGGTTCAGGAAATAATGTGGTTGAAGTCAATCGAATGATCAAACAATTCAAAGAATCTAAAAAAATGATGCAGCAAATGTCCAAAGGAAATATGGACATCCCAGGTATGGATCAAATGCTTGGCGGAGGTATCAAAGGAAAACTTGGTAAAATGGCCATGAATCGCATGGTGAAGAAAAACAAGAAGAAGAAAAAGAAGAAAAAATAATACAAAAAAGTTGAGTGAAATCTTATGATTTCACTCAACTTTTTTTATGATTGTTACTGTAACACTATGATTTAACGTTATCCGTATTTTTTATGTGTCTTTTCCGGTTAATTAATTCATGTATTTCTTTTCTATAAACAAGGTAACTTCCGATAAAGGCAGTGATTATTCCATAAGTCAACAAACTGGGAATCGGGGAAATACCATTTTCATAACTATAATATCCGCGACTAAATACAAGAACCATCGTGACATAAATGGTCATCGTGATAATTACGGGTATTTTAAGCTTATCAAAGAGTAAATAATTTCCTTTTTTCTCCAAGGTAAGCGTAGGGAATAAAAACGAACCAAAAATGAATAGTAAGACCGATAGAATTAAAGCTAAAATAATTGGTACTGTAGAAATGGAATCTTTGGTTACTGTATATACAAAAAATTTACCTGTTGTATAAACATCAGCTGTTGTGGCTGTAAGATAGTAGTATGCATTTGTAACTGCTGTAATGAAAAATTCTAATGAGAGGCAGAAACCAAATGCAGTAAGTGGACCTAAAATCACATTTCCTGTTACCAAACCAATAAAAGCTGAAATAAAGAAGTAAAGGATGCAAGTCGTCCAGCTAGCAAAAATATTCGCGGCTAAATCCATCATACTTATATTGACATATTCGGCTGGGATTCCAACTGTAATGATACCAACGAATAAAATTTTCGCTAACAGTACACTGATTAAAATAGATGAAGAAATCAGTGCAAATTTTGAGTAGTAGATTCTACGTTTAGAAAATCCTAGAGAAAAGAGAAACTCATTGAAAGACGTCTTCAAATCAACAAAAAATAGAAAGAATCCAGCTATTGAAATAACTGCAATCAAAAGAATCGGATTTTCGTTAAAATACATAGAAAAATATGGTTGATTAGCATTAGTAATCAATTTTCCCTGCTCATCATAACCTTGTGTTTGATAAAATAAACTCAAACTTTCTTTTTTATCTAGCTTTTGGCGTTCTTCAAGTGATAGTCCTTTATATCGGAGGGCATCTTCTTCGGGTATTTCTTTTAAATCTTTGAGGTATTGTTCGGAACTATAGTAAGTGTTCATTTCTTTCCATCGATTAACATCGCTGATCCCCATATAGCTATAAAATAAAATAATAGAAAGACTTGTAATAATTAAAGCAAGTCCATATCGTTTTTTCAAAATAGTCATTAATTGTTTATTCATAATGTTTCTCCTTGTAACAAGTAGTCTGTTTCTTCATTCGCAAGGTTTACTTCAAAGATATCTTCTAATGTTAAAGGCAGTTCCTCGAATAAAATCGGTTGTTCTGCTTGAATCAAAGTTTTTAATTCATCGGTATAGTTTTCAAAGATGGCTGTAACAACACGTCCTTGAAAGTGAAGAAGCCGGCTATTTTCTTTAACAAGTTGAGGTACTTTCTTCGTTTTAAAAACCATTTGGATTTTACGAGCATGTTCTCTTAAAACTTCTAAATGATAATCAAGTTGGATTTGATTTTTCTTCAAAATCAAAGCACGATCAATAATACTTTCTAGTTCATTTAAATTATGAGAAGAGATAATAATCGAACGACTATTTTCACTGACATCATCTAAAAGTATCCCTAAAACTTTCTTTTTAACGATAATATCCAGTCCATCCAACGGCTCATCTAGCAATAAATAATCTGCATTAGAACAGATCGCCAAAATCATCTTATAAAGACCTTGCATGCCTTTAGACATTGAACGATACTTAAAACGGGGATTCAAATTATTTTTCTTAGTTAAGGCTAAATATTTTTCTTTATTAAAACCTGCATAGGCATTCTCGTAAAATACGAGCAATTTATCCAACGTATAGCCTGAAAGAAAATTGTATTGTTCATCAATATAAAAGATTTTTTGCTTGAGTATTTCCTTTTTTTGAATATCTTCCTGATCAATAAGTATCTTGCCATGATCCAACTCATAATGACCTGCAATCAATCTAAAAAAGGTTGTTTTTCCAGAACCATTTCGACCAATCAAGCCAGTGATTTCACCTTTATTGAATGTCAAGTCGATCTCTTTTAGAATAACTTTTTGGTCAATCCTTTTTTCTAAATTTTCTATTTTCATATTTATTCCCCCTTCAAGTACTGATAACTTTCATCCAACCATTGACTTAGTTCATTTTTAGGAACGTTCAAATAATTTGCTTCAATAATCAAATCGTTAAATTTCTTTTTAATTTTTTGGATCTGATGTTCATCTCGGAGTTCTGTATCGATTTTTTTCACATAAGTTCCTTTGCCCTTAACCGTAACGATAACTTCTTGAGCTTCTAATAATTTATAAGCTTTACTGACCGTATTAGGATTCATCATAAGTTGGCGAGCCATTTCTCTAACAGAAGGTAGTCGGTCACCGGACTGCAATAATCCACTTAAAATATCTTCTTTGATTCCTAGCATGAGTTGCTCATAATAAGGTTTACTGCTTGTTTTATTAATAAAAACCATAAAGTTCTCCTTTCCAAAAAATAGTGTGTTCGTTGTGTACTAGTATACATAGTACAGTTTGGGTTGTAAACATTTTCCTAGAAGATTTACTAAAATAAATAAAAACTTTAAAAAATTATGGTTTTATTATTGGAGGTGGAAAGTTGAAAATGAGATGTACTTGGGCGAAAGATAATGAAAAAATGAAATGCTATCATGATACAATTTGGGGAGTTCCATTATATGATAATTAGTGCCTGTTTAGAGAATCAATGCTAGATATCAATCAAGCTGGGTTGAATTGGCAAACCATTTTGAATAAACTTGTCTTCATTATGAAGAAAAAAATAGTCTAAACCAAACAGTTTTTCAACGTTGGTTTAGACTATTTAAATATAATTAACTATTTTTCTTTAAAAAGGTAAGATAAGAATCAACGATTGTTTTGAAAAAACTCATGGTATTTTCAGCAATAGTTCCATCCTCATTGATTAAATTTACAACATTGCCGATATAAGCTTCAGGCTGTTGTAGGGTAGGAACATTTAGGAAAACAAGTGATTGGCGTAAATGATGATTTGCACCGAAAGCACTTAATGCGCCAGGTGATACGCTAACAACTAAGCCAGGTTTACCATCCCAAACGTTTTGACCATAAGGACGGGAACCAACGTCTAAAGCATTTTTTAAAACTCCTGGAACAGAGCGGTTATACTCTGGTGTGACAAAAACCAGACCAGAAAGTTGTTTTACTTCATCTCTAAACTTTGTCCAAGCAGCTGGAGGCGTTCCTTCGTCATCCAAATCTTGGTTATACATCTCTAATTCCTGTAAGTTGATAAAAACAGGTTCATATTCTTCTGGGAATAAACTTGAAATAGCAACTGCGACTGCTTTACTATAAGAGTCTTTTCTCAAACTTCCGACAAAAAAACCAATTTTTTTCTTCATAAAATCATTCCTCCATTTTATAAATAACATCTATTATTTAATTTTAAGCTGAAAGTTTCTTTTTTGCAAGAAATCAATACTTTCGTTTATCATAAGCAAATCAATGTTCAGCGTCAAATAATAGCTATATAATAAAAATTAATAAAAAAGTTGTTAAAAATGGAGGATAAAACGATGCGAAGGATAAAACGATTGGGTAAAATCAGCATGTTATTATTTATTTTCTGGCTGATGGTTACAGGGATTTCGATGAAAACAAACGCAGTAGAAACTAATTCTAGTACAACTGAATCTTACGTGACTTCGAGTAAAGAACTCCTTGAACAGCAGTCTGAAAATAGTAGTACTGAAAGTCTTGATAGTACTATATCCGCGACTGAGGAAAGTACCACCGAGAGTCAGATAAAGCAACAGCCTACTGTTAAAGCAAAAAAAGAATATGGTTCTGAGCTATTAACGAATGTGAGCTTGACTGACATTGCGAATAATCCGATTCATCGTGTGAAAAGCAGTGACAAAATCAAAGTCAATTACTCATTTTATCTTCCTGATGAAGTACAAGCTGGGGATGAATTGACGTTTGAATTACCGGCTATTTTACAAATGGTAAATTACAATGATTTTCCACTACTTAGTGAAAATGGCACTGAGATCGGTATAGCAAAAATCGATCGAGCAACTAATAAAGTTACGGTTACATTTAATGATTATGTTACAGATCATAATACAATCAGCGGTCAATTTTTCTTTTGGGTCAAGCTTGTGGGTGATCAGACTACAGAAGGCGTTAATCCAATCCCGTTGCCAATCAACGGTGCAACTAGTGATCTTGAACTTATGGTAAACAAAACTAACGGTGTAAGTACTGGAACGACGAATCCGACAACTATTTTTAAAAGCGGAAAATTCGATTCATTAGATCCTCAAAAAATAAATTGGACGATCACGATCAATAATTCTGGACAAAACCTGCTGCTGCCAATCATTAATGATAGATTGGGAGCAGGCCAACAGTTGCTTGGCGATTCATTCAGTGTTAACTATCGTAATGCAGATAAAGTAAGTTTGAAAAAATATCAACTCCCAAGCAATATTCAAGGAGATATAACAAGCGTAATTCCTGCTGTGGATGGCTTTATATTATCGTTACAAAGCTTAGGAAGTTATAGCGGAGACAAAGGATACGTTTCGGCAGTTGTTAATTACAGTACAAAAGTCACAGACTCATCAGTAAAATATGTAAACAGTACGAATACTCTAGACGAGGATGGAACACCGCAATCAAGAAATGCCAGTCTAACTAATTATGCCAATGGTGGTGTTGGTAACGGAAATGTGAATCAAGCCATTGATGTGATCACAGATAAAATCGATGAAGTTGAAAGTGTTGATTTAGAAGAATTAACAGATTCTTCTGCCCAAAAATTGACCGAGGTCAAAGAGAACGCTCAAACTGTGGTAGACAATGAAAATTCAACACTTACTGATTTAGAAGAAGCTGCTGAAACACTGATCAACCAAATAGTAACAACCGAAGAAATTGTTCAACCAACGGACATCCAAGAATTAGAAACAGTTATCGAAGAAAATAATGAACTAAAGAAAGACGACTACACACCAGAAACCTGGACACCTTGGAACGATAAAAAAACAGAAGCTATCAACCTCGTGCAAATAGCTAAAGAAACACCGAAAGCCGTTAGTCGCAACAAAATCAAACAAACGACTCAAGAATTGAAAACAGCCAGAACCAACCTTATAGAAGTGACGGAAACATCCGAAACTAGTGAAGCAGAGTCGTCTAGTGAAACATCAACAGCAGAAACAACGAACACCACTCAAAGTAGTAGCAGTATTCCAAATGAGAAAAGTGACGGAAATCAGCAGCGTCTACTAAAAACTGGGGAAACTAAATCACCAAGTTTAATGATTATTGGAACCGTATTATCAGCAGTTGCGGCCTTGATAATATTTAATAGAAAACAAGCTAAAAAATAATCACTGATGGATAAGCTGCCTATCATTTATATTGCTTGATAGGATTTGAAGAACAGATATCGTTTAACTATTTCAAGCATAAATCGAATAAATAAAGAATATAAAAAATAAGCTATGAACGAAAGAAAAGTGAACGGATTCAAAAAAAGTAGTTCAGAAAACTAATTTTTTTGGACCAGAACATTTCTACATTGTCCATAGCTTATTTTTGTTAAGCAACTGTTGATTGCCCCTGCCAAGGTAGGTTAAGTATAGAACTAAAAGAGCTAAAAAGCAACGGGTTAAAGCTTTTTTAGGGTGTCAAGAAAAAACTCTTTACAGCTTGCTGAAAATCTGGTAAACTAACATTTGTGATTAAGTTAATGGAGGTGTAATATATAAAATGTCAGTAAAAATTCGTTTAAAACGCATGGGTTCTAAAAAGAGTCCTTTTTACCGTATTGTAGTCGCAGATTCTCGTTCTCCTCGTGATGGACGTTTCATCGAAACTGTTGGAACTTACAATCCTTTAAAAGATCCTGCAGAAGTAGTTTTAAAAGAAGATTTAGTTTTAGACTGGTTATCTAAAGGCGCTCAGCCTTCTGATACTGTTCGTAACATCCTTTCAAAAGAAGGCGTTATGAAAAAACACCACGAAGCTAAACTTGAAAAGAAATAAGGTGACCGATAATGACAGATGTGAAAGAGTTAGTTCTAACTATCGTTCGCCCATTAGTCAGTCAACCTGAGCTGGTCAAATTAGAAATAGAAGAATCTGATGTTTTTCTAGAGTACAACTTGACTGTATCGCCTGAAGATATTGGGCGTATCATTGGTAAGCAAGGTCGTGTTGCGAAAGCAATTCGTACTATTGTTTACAGCGTACGTGTAGATGGACCAAAAAAAGTTCGTTTAAATATTGTAGATGGCAAATAGTACGAAGCAAAACACCCAATTTTTTGGGTGTTTTTTGTTTTGACGAGTAAGGGGATAATCTGCCATAATAAAAAGACGAATAAAGAGTGGAGGAGAACCGAATGAACAGTCTAAAAATGTATCAAGAACAATTGGTGAGAGGCTTGAATGAATATTTTGAACAAGCTGATTTAGAGGCTGGAGATATTTTTGTCCTAGGTTGTAGTAGCAGTGAAGTTGCTGGAGGTGTGATTGGTAAGAATTCCAGCTTGGAGATCGGTGAAATGATCGTTTCTACACTCAAAGAGAGTTTGGACGAAAAAGGAATCTATTTAGCGGTTCAAGGTTGCGAGCATATCAATCGTTCCTTAGTTGTTGAAAAAGAAATCGCGAAACAACATAATCTTGAAATTGTTTCTGTTGTACCAGCACTTCATGCAGGAGGAGCCGCGGCACTTGCAGCTTATCAACTTTTCTCAAAGCCAGTTGTTGTGGAAAAAATCGTAGCCCAAGGCGGCATAGATATCGGTGATACATCGATCGGTATGCATATCAAACATGTTCAAGTTCCTGTCCGAACGAGCGTCCGTAAATAGGCGGAGCGCATACCACCTATTTACGGACGCGACCTAAATTAATCGGCGGAATTCGTGCAATTTATGCATAAAAAAGATGAAGAGCAGTTAAATTTTTGCTCTTCATCTTTTTTTTATTTAAATCATTATTTTTTTCTAAATACTTTAATAGTAAAGATAGAGGTATCAAAACTAATTTCTGCTTCATCGATCATTAAACCAAGTAAGTGATAATCTTCTTCTTCATGGTGCGTGATCCCAAGCAATTCATCATAATAGCTCTCAATACTCAGATCTCTAGGTGTATTCAATAAATTTAATAAATGCAAGACATTCTCAGGTTCTTCATCGGTTTTCCCTTGGATTTCGATATAAAAGCCCTCAGGAGTAAAATCTACACCAATTCGGATTTCTTCAATATCGTTTGAAAAAAAGTATGTTAATAATTCGTCTACGATTCTTTTAGCTTTGTCTCTTTCTTGCATGTTGTTTCACCTTTCTGATCTGTAAAATATTATCAAGTAATGGTACCATGACAGCTGCCACAAAACCAGTAGAAAATCCATTATTGTAAAGATTTAATCCGCCGTGGAGATAACTAACGTTTGTGACTAATGACATATGTAAAAATCCAGCGATCAAGCCAAAAGTAATGCCATAATATCCAGCAATTGGTGCTAAACTAGTTCCAAAAATTCCAGCAAGGACCACCGTTGTCTGATTTACTTCAAAAACAGAAGACAATTGGGCTGTCAGAAAAACACTAACTAATAGAGGTAAACTATTCAGAATATGATTACCGAAGGCACTAAAACCGACAGCAGAAAGGATTGCTCCAACAATTGGTCCATTAAGTGTAGATTGACTGATTTGAGTATAGCCAACAAGTAAAAGTCCCATCAGCGCCATATTCATCATAGTAGCGCCAACACCAGCGATGGAAATAAAATCAGTGATCAATTTACCAGATGTTTTACTAATACTTCCTAATCCTTTTAATGAAAAATGATTAACTATGAAGCCAACAAAAAACATCAGAAAAAATAAAAATAGCAAAAAAAATAGTAATTGTGTATGATAAGCAGTTGAAACTATATTTTTTCCTTCGATTTTCCAGCCAAACATTCTTAAAATTCCTGTGAACATCATCGCAATAAGTCCAGAAGTAAAGCCGACATTGTACAAGGAAAAACCTTGGTGAAATGTAAGAATATGGGAAGCTAAGGGAGGTAAAATCAAGCCAATAAAAATACCTACAAAGCAACCTAACGGAAGAGATAAAATCAAAGGTAATGAGATCCCAAATGTCAGATAGCTGATGATCGGTGACAAAGCACTGCCGAATAAACTAACAACGATAAATTGTGAAAAAGGTTTTTTAACGATTCTAGCGTAGCAAAGTCCACCGATAATGATCGGGATAGAATTGTATAAATTTTTTCCGAAAAATGAACAACCTGATACTGTAAATAAAGCTGCAATCATCGGTCCGTTGATTGGAATTTTTTCTTTTTTGGCAAGTAGTACACTGATCAGTGTGAGTAATCCACTATTGACAAAAGCACTGCCAAAGGTCCCGAGTTCAATATAATCTGTTAATAAATTGCTAGGTGAGGTTATGATTCGCGTCATGCCCATCCACAACGTATTAAGTGGCTCGCTGAATAAACCAATAATAATCAAAATAACGCAATAACCAATTAGAAAATAATAGCTTCTCTTGTTATTGATTATTGTTGAATGTTTTTTATCGGTATGTAAAAAAAGTGTTCGGCTGTTGTCTTTAGCCATAAATAATACCTCCGTTTTTTATCTATAACTAACTATAGCCTGTAAAAGTACCCTCAGTCAATAACAATACTAGTGAGACTCACAAGTTATCATGTTTTTCGAATATATCCATAATTATTGAGAAAAACAGCCGAGAAAAGAGTGTAAAATGAAAGAATAAATAATAAAAAAAGAAATATGTACAGGACTATTTTTATAAATAAATAACGATAATTTTGAAAATTAGGAGTGAATACTTTGGTTAGAAAAAAAGTGCATACAAAACAACATATACTAGCTGCTGCACGGGAGCTATTAATAGAAAAAGGTTTTTCTTTCATTACTGCACGGAATGTGGCTGAGCATATGGGGATTTCAACACAACCTATTTATCTTGAATTTAAAAATATGGAAGACTTGAAGTTGACTCTACTTAAAACGACGCATGAATTCTTAGAGAGTGAATTTTTTTCTGTGAAACAGACATCAGATAGCCTAGCAAACTTGGGTTTAAACTATATTGATTTTGCTAAAACAGAGAATAAATTGTATATATCTTTATATATCGACCAACATTCCTATGGGCAAGAATTGCGACAACTATCGTATGAGCTGTTTCAAAAGATTGTTAAAAAAGATTTGAGGTATACAGATTCATCTACAGAACAACTTGAGAAATTGCATATGAATTTATTGATCGCAGCGACAGGGCTTGCATCGTTAACTAGTTCAGGTGTGCTTACCCAAACAGAAGAGCAACTTATATCAGCTTTTAAGACGGTTGAGCAAAATAGCTAAAATAAGCATAGAAGTTTCTATAAAAGCACAACAAGAATTAGCTAAGTAAAAAGACTGCACAAGTATACTCTAACAAAAGTTAGAACTATACTTGTGCAGTCTTTTTTTATGATCAATTTGTTCAAATAGCCTGAGGTATAAAGTCAATTGTACATAAATCATTATAATGAAAATGGATAGTTGCTTGAATTCGTCCATCATCAATCAATTTTTGTGCAGTGTCTCTTACGTCTGTTTGGTCAAATTGCTGGAAATTGATCACATTTGCTACAAAATGAGGAGATTTCCTGTTGGAAGCCTCAACTATGAGCGTTTCTATTTGTGGATTAAACGTCATTTGCTTTCACCTCTTTTGTTAACAATACCACTTTATCGCTCAATTGGATAGCGATTCATTAGTTAATGAGGAAATGGCAAGAAATTCTTTCAGATTACAATTTCTTGTACGTAGAGTAGCTGTCATAGCTTTTTAAGAGGATAAGTTTATCAGGACTGGATTCAGCTAATTTATGTAATTTAAAAATATTCTTTTCTTCAAAATGGTGATTCCAGATAAACATCATTTTCAATAATTTAAGAGTGGGTTGATAATGAGCAGCTTCTCGTTTTGTCTTTTGTTTGATGAACCGCTTTAAAATACGAAAAACTCGGATAGGATAAGCAGGTAAGAGCAGTAAAATAATGTTTGCATCGTCCACAGCAGGTTTGATCCATTCATTCGTTGTCGTTCCTTCAATGATCCAAGCTTCTTTAGTCAAAATATGTTGCAATTGTTGGTTGGATTCTTCCTTTGAATAGGGGCGGTCACCTTCAGGTAGGCGTTTCCATATAAGATTATCTAATTCGTAGAAGGGAATCGCTTTTTCTACTGATAATTTCTTAGCTAATGTTGTTTTTCCACTGCCGACAGGTCCAGCGATCATTATTTTTTTCATAGTTGACATCTCCAGATTAAAATAAAAAATGACTGAGCAGAAGTTCTGGCCCAGTCATTTGTGTTTGGATAAACAATAGAAGTACAAATACCTCTACCTGATGGTGATTCTCAGAGTCAAACACCTTTATCCGAATTTCTTAAACGTTTATTTTTTAGCTTCTTGTAAAATATTGATTTTTTCGATTCTAATATCTTTTTTCGGTTTATCTTGATCACCGGTTTCAGCAGCAGCGATTTTATCTACAACGTCCATTCCTTTAGTTACTTGACCAAAAACAGTATGTTTACCGTCTAAGAAAGGAGTTCCGCCTTTTTTATAAGCTTCGATGATTTTTTCTGGATAGTCATCTTTTAATAGACCATCAGAAACATCTTGATCGTTTTGAACAATAAAGAATTGGCTGCCGTTTGTGCCGTTTCCTTTTTCATCTGTACCAGCATTAGCCATAGATAAAGCACCACGTAGATTGTATAATTGGTTGGAAATCTCATCGTCAAATGATTTATTCCAAATACTTTCGCCGCCAGTACCGTCACCTTTAGGATCGCCACCTTGAATCATGAAATCTTTAATAACGCGATGGAAAGTAACATTGTTATAATAACCATCTTTAGCATGTGTCATAAAGTTTTCAACGGTTTTTGGTGCTTGTTTTGGAAATAGTTTGATCTCAATCGTTCCTTCTGTTGTGACCATTTCAACTAAGTCTTCGTCTTCACTAACTGTATCAGATAACTGTGGCAAATCTAATGCATTTAAATCGACAGATTCAGAAGGTTTTGTTTCACTAGCAGAAGTGGCAGAAGAATCTGCTGCTTTTTTCTCGTTTTTAGGTCCACAAGCCGCAAATAATACTAAAGAAGTTAGTAGTGCTGTTGCAGCGATGAATTTTTTTGTTTTCATAAAGTTAAATCTTCCTTTCAAAGATAGTTATATCTCATGATAACAAATCCTTTTTAGAACCGCTAGTCAAAATAGAATTTTTTTAAGATTTCTGAAAGGTGTAGACCACTTTTTCTTATTCTGCTATAATGAAAATGGATACATTATAATCAATACAAATCTTAGGAGGCAGTAATAATGGGAAAATTAGGTATTTCTATTTATCCAGAACGATCAACTTTTGAAAAGGACAAAGCATATTTAGACTTAGCACATAAATATGGATTTAAACGCGTTTTTACAAGTTTGCTTCAAATAACTGAGGACAAAGAAAAGGTATTAGCAGAGTTTAAAAAAGTCGTTGATTATGCAAATAGTCTTGAAATGGAAGTTATGGTCGACATTAATCCTGCCTTATTTGAACAATTAGAGATTTCTTATGATGACTTATCATTTTTTGATGAGATGGGTGCTTATGGCGTTCGCTTAGATGTTGGGTTTACTGGTGCAGAAGAAGCGAAAATGACTCGTAATCCATATGGCATCAAAATCGAAATCAACATGAGTACAGGAACGAGCTATGTAGACAACATCATGAGCTATTCACCGAATACAGATAATTTATTAGGTTCACATAATTTTTATCCACATCGCTATTCTGGTTTAGGCTATGATCATTTTGTTTTTTGTTCTGAAAAATTCAGAAAATATAATTTAAATACAATGGCTTTTGTAAATTCCCATGATGCCACTTTTGGACCTTGGCCAACCCAAGATGGTCTATGTTCTTTAGAAGATCATCGTGATCTAGAAATCGCTACTCAAGTGAAGCATTTAGTATTGACCGGATTGATCGATGATATCTTGGTAGGAAATGCCTATGCTTCAGAAGCTGAGTTAAAAGCGATGGCTGATGCATTCAACGCTGAATATCCTTCGGTAAAAGTGGATGTTGCTGAAGATATCACAGACGACGAAAGAGAAGTCCTATTTACGAGCCTTCATAGCTATCGTGGTGATCGTTCAGAGTATATTTTACGTTCGACGATGACACGTATTCACTTTAAGGACCGTGATTTCCCACCTCATAATACAAAAGATATGACAAAAGGCGATGTATTGATCGATAATGTTGATTATGGACAATACAAAGGAGAAACACAAATTGCCTTAAAAGAAATGAAAAACGACGGACGTGTCAATGTTGTTGGTCGTATTTCGGAAGATGAGTTGTTCTTATTAGACTTCTTGAAACCATGGTCTAGCTTTAAATTGATTGAAAATGTAAAATAAAATATATGACAGGAGGTTGGGACAGAAGTGTTTAATCCCGAGAAATAAGAAGGGATTCACGAAAATTGTTCTTCAAATCTTTGTGAATTTCAGCTTATTTCCGAAGCCTTCAAATCTTAGTGCTTTAGCACTTAGAATTTGATATGATCGAAGCGTAGTGATTGCTTCTGCTCCCACCGTTTATCCGGATTCCATGTGAGTGGGATATGACTCGAAGAGTTATGTCCCACTCACCTTTTTTCTTTCATAAGTTTGTTCATAGAGTACTGAAATTTTTAGCAATTTTTAATAAAATAAAAAGAAAAGAGGTGGAATTTATGGAAAAAGAACTAAGTATATTATTAACAAAGCTTCAAGGAATCGCTCAAACAGGTAAGAAATATGGAAAAGATATTTTTGATCAGGAACGTTATGAGGAACTGTCTCAAGTAACCAAACAGTTGATGCGAATAATATATCCGGTTCTTTCTGAACAAGAGCTGTCAATTATTATCGATAAAGACGAAGGATATGCTACACCAAAAGTTGATATTCGAGCAGTTGTCTTCAATAAAGAAGGAAAATTATTACTTGTCAAAGAAAAAAGTGATAATTGCTGGTCCTTACCAGGAGGATGGGCAGATATTGGTTATTCACCAAAAGAAATTGCTGAAAAAGAAACCCTAGAAGAAGCTGGAGTAATCGTTAAAGCACAGCGCTTGATCGCAGTTTTGGACAAGGCCAAACATGAATATCCAGCAGCTTTAACCTATGTATATAAGTTGTTTATTCGTTGTGAAGTACAAAGCGATGAGCCAAAAGCAGGGATTGAAACAAGCGAAGTTGGTTATTTTTCACTACAGGAAATTAGTCGGCTTTCACTCTCAGAAGAAAGAAACATACTTGAGAACTTTAAAATGATTTTTAATGATTACGAAAATGAAAAAAACGACACGATTTGTGATTAATATTGCGAAAATCTCGATAAAACATTATACTATTTAAGGATTTGAAAAAAGCTAAGTATTATTTGTTGGTTTTGACTATAAGCAGATGATACTTTTTAACGGGGAGTAAACGAATGAGTCGAATAGTAAAAGTTTTGATCGTTATTGCAATATTAATTATAATCGTATTAACAGGTGCAGGCTTGTACTTCTATAATTATGCTGTCGTACCTTCACAAAAAGATTTCTTGGCCGGTGACACGCCTGGAACTGATGTTGAAGTGAAAAAACCAGAAGAAAAATGGTTTAAAGATGAACTTAATCGATCTTACTGGGAATTAACATCAACTGACAACTTAAAATTAAAAGCTATTTATCTACCAGCAGCCGAAAAAACAGATAAAAATGTTATTATGGCTCATGGCTACATGGGAAATGCTGAAACAATGGCTAGTTTTGCCAAAATGTATCATGATTGGGGATACAATGTTTTAGTACCTGATGCAAGAGGACACGGAGAAAGCCAAGGAGATTATATCGGTTTTGGCTGGCCAGAGCGAAAAGACTATCTTCAGTGGATCGATAAAGTATTAACTGAAAATGGTAAAGATGCTCAAATCACTTTATACGGTATTAGTATGGGTGGGGCAACAGTCATGATGACGAGCGGTGAAAACTTGCCGAAAAATGTTAAAGCCATCGTTGAAGATTGTGGTTATTCTACAGTCAATGAAGAATTAGCGTATCAATTGAAAGATATGTTTAATTTGCCATCGTTTCCACTTGTTCCTGTTACAAGCTTGATCACAAAAATTCGTGCAGGATACTTCTTTGGTGAAGCTAGTTCAGTTGCACAGTTGAAGAAAAATAAAATTCCAATGCTATTCATCCATGGTGATGCAGATAAATTTGTACCATTTAAAATGTTGGATGAAGTGTACAACGCAACAGCTGGACCAAAAGAAAAATTTGTTGTAAAAGGTGCAGCCCATGCTAAAGCATACACGGTAGATCCTGAGGCATACAAAGAAAAAGTAGCAAGTTTTCTAACAAAATATGTAGATTAATGATTGAAGTCGAGACAAAAGCGTTTAGATACTTATTTTCGAAGGCCTTCAACTCTTAGAAGTTGATGTGATCGAAACGGAGCGCAGTCTGCTTTTTAATCGCCGTTTATTCGTATTTAGAGCCCGAATCAAAACTGATTTTTAGTTTTGGTCGCGGGCTCTTTTAAAGCGCAGATTAGCTTCTTTTCTTATTTAATCGGAAACATGCATTAATTTTATGATTTTACTATACATCTGCTGGAATTCTTTGATATGATAATGAAAAGAAATGAGGTAAAATAGATGGAAGAACAAGTGACTGACTATCTGCATTACTTACAAATAGAACGAGGGCTTTCTCTCAATACAAGAAAAAGCTACGAACGAGACTTACATAAATATCTGGCTTTTCTAAAAGAGCAAAAAGTAGATTCTTGGCAACTGATCGATCGTTACATAATTATGGAATATTTACAAACGTTGCATAATGAGAATAACTCCTCTGCGACCATTATTCGAATGATTTCAAGTTTAAGGGGATTTCATCAATTTATCAGACAAGAACGCATCACAGATCATGATCCTATGCAGCATATCGATTCGCCGAAGAAAGCCCAAAAACTTCCTAGTACACTTTCCGTGGAAGAAGTTACTTTACTGATAGAAACGCCAGATACCACAAAACCACTAGGAATAAGAAATAGAACCATATTGGAAGTAATGTATGCAACAGGATTACGGGTCAGTGAGTTAGTAGATTTGAAAATCGGGGACTTACATTTGTCGATCGGTTTAGTACAAACGATTGGTAAAGGAGACAAGGAGCGAATTATTCCTTTAGGCGATTACGCGATTCAGTGGATCAAGAAGTATATGGAGGAAGTTCGGCCAATTTTAATCAAAAAAAACCAAAATGAAACACATTTATTTGTGAATCATCATGGTAACCCGCTATCAAGACAAGGTGTTTGGAAAAATCTAAAACAAATCGTTCGAGAAGCTGGAATCGATAAAAATATTACACCGCATACACTTCGTCATAGTTTTGCCACACATTTATTAGAAAATGGCGCTGATTTGAGAATTGTTCAAGAACTTTTAGGACACGCTGATATCTCAACGACTCAAATCTATACCCACATCACAAAACAACGGATGGCAGATGTCTATAAGCAACATTTCCCAAGAGCGTAATCGACAAATATTAAAGAAAGAAGGTGAGATCATGTTAACTTATTATCGGAAAGAGCAACGAAAAATTGCGATGGGTCTATTGAGTTTTCATCAAAAGTTAACTGAATATCAAGCGCTGTTAAAAGAGATAGATATGTATGAAACAGAAGAAAACTTACATTTACTTTTTTGGATACCAGACGGTGAACAAAATATTCAAGGGATTTTAGGAATTGAAGTAGAGACCTCAGAGGCGATGATTTTACATGATATATCAATCAATCCTTCATTTCGTGGAGAAAAGCTGGGCTTTAATTTGTTGGATGAGATGAAAGAATTGTATCCAGAGACAAAAATCTATGGCACTTTGGCTACATCTGCTTATTTATCTAAGTGGAAAGAACACAACGATTAAGTTTTATGGTAAACTAGAGAGTCGATAAAGAAAGTTGGATGATCTTGCAGGAAATTAATGTAAAATTAGATGTATTTGAAGGACCGTTAGATCTTTTATTGCATTTAATTCAAAAATTGGAAATTGATATTTATGATATTCCGATTGCTGCAGTGACCGAACAATATATGAATTACATTCACACCATGAAAACATTGGAATTGGAGATTGCTGGTGAATACATAGTGATGGCAGCAACGTTGATGGCAATCAAAAGTAAGATGCTGTTACCAAAACAAGAATTTGAAGTTTTTGAAGAGGATGAAATTCTAAGTGGTGAAGATCCACGAGATGCATTGGTTGCTCAGTTACTAGAGTATCGTAAATTTAAATATGCAGCTGGTCTTTTACATGAAAAAGAATCAGAAAGAAGTTTGTATTATACGAAAGAACCGATGGATATCGATGAATATAAAGAAGATAATCCATTTTTAGAGCCGAATCAATTGAATACGATCGATTTATTTCTTGCTTTTCATGCAATGCTAGAAAAGAAAAAAAGTCGTCAACCAGTAGAGACAACAGTTACCGGAGATGACGTATCTATTGAAGAGAAAATTACGACAATCTCGCAAAAAATGTGTCAAATCGATCGAGATACACCAGTGAATTTTGAATCTTTTTTCACTTCATATTCTAAACAAGAAATCGTGACAACCTTTATGGCTTTGTTGGAATTAATGAAAAAAGGGATTGTTCATGTTGAACAAGAGGACAATTATAGTACGATTTTGCTATACAATACGTCTGCAGAAATTGAAACAAGTACGGAGGAAACAGCGTGACCACAGTTAGTCAAGTCGAAGCGATTCTGTTTGTTGTTGGAGAAGAAGGAATCGGCTTAGAACAATTATCTTATTTATTAGAATTATCTACTGCTAAAACTTATGAAGCATTGACGGCTTTAAAAGAGCGTTATGAATCAGATAAGCAATCAGCATTAAATATTTTAGAAGTGGGTAACCATTTTGTATTGTCTACTAAGAAGGTTTTCGCACCATTATTAAAAAAATATGCACAATCACCTATCTCTAATTCATTGTCTCAAGCTGCGCTTGAAACACTATCGATCGTTGCTTACAAGCAACCGATTTCAAGAGTAGAAGTAGATGAAATTAGAGGGGTACAATCAGCTGGATCTATGCAAAAATTAGTTGCTCGTCAATTGATTGAAGAAAAAGGACGAGTTGATGGACCTGGTCGAGCTATTTTATATGGGACAACGGCTTATTTTATGGATTATTTTGGCTTAAGATCTTTGGAAGAATTGCCAGATATCCAGCAAATGGAAGAAGAAATCGCAGAAGAGTTACCTTTAGACCTCTTTTTCGACCGTTACAAAGAGTTAAATGAAGAAGAAACAACGGACACAAACGAATCGGAGGAAGAAAATTAAATGGAAAGACTTCAAAAAGTAATCGCGCACGCAGGAATTGCATCACGTCGAAAAGCAGAAGAATATATTGTTAATGGACGTGTAAAAGTAAATGGAAAAATCGTTAGAGAACTAGGAACACAAGTAGGAAAAAATGATAAAGTTGAAGTTGATGATGTACCGATTTATAAGGAAGAATATGGCTATTATCTCTTCTACAAACCAAAAGGTGTTATTTCTGCCGTTTCTGATGATAAAGGTAGAAAAGTTGTTACAGATTTTTTCTCACACATCAAAGAACGAATTTATCCTGTGGGCAGATTAGATTATGATACTTCAGGATTGTTGTTATTAACAAATGATGGTGAGTTTTCTCAAAAATTAACACATCCAAGTCATGAAATTGATAAAGTTTATGTAGCCAAAGTAAAAGGATTAGCCAAAAAACATGATTTACTTCCGCTAACTAAAGGAATGAAAATCGAAGGATACAAAACAGCACCTGCCGCTTTTGAGATCATATCTGTCGATTTAAAAACAAACACTAGTATTGTGGAATTAACGATTCACGAAGGCCGCAATCATCAAGTGAAAAATATGCTAAAAGCAGTAGGCTATCCTGTTCAAAAACTAAAAAGAGAAAAATATGGTGATTTAACTCTAAAAGGATTACGTCCTGGCGAATACCGTAATTTGAATAAAAAAGAAATTAGTGTCTTGATGAACCAATCAAAATAAAAACAACAAGGTTAAACGTGGAACCGTAGCATAATTCCTAAAAAATTACTTCTGATCCCAACATTTATCTGGATTTTACGTAACAGAGAGACACTCATAGAGTATATCTCTGTTACGTATTTTTTGTGTTTTAAATGTGAAATGCGTAACTATTGCTTTTTTCAAAAAAGGTTGTATACTATAAGAGTACAAAAATTTAATAAAGGTTCGTCTTCAGGGGCAGGGTGAAATTCCCGACCGGTGGTTATAGTCCACGACCTACTTCATTTGAAGTGGCTGAATTGGTGAAATTCCAATACCGACAGTAAAGTCTGGATAAAGAAGATAGGGCTTATTTGAATTGGCATTTTTCAGATAAGATAACTCTACTCTATTTTCCCTGCTGGAAAATAGAGTTTTTGCTGTGAATCACTACGATTGGCCAAAGGACAGAGTAGATGATGAACAGTACTTGGCGAACAAAGTGAGAGAAGTCACCTAACTAGTGAATCACAATATTGTGTTCATCCCATCAAAATCTAGGAGCTAAACCTCTAAGAATTGAGGGGCAGAGCAGATGATGAACAGCGCTTAAGCAACGAGGTGAGAGAAGTCACCTTCGTATTGAAACACCATGCTTAACTAAAACTAAATATGAGTGAATCTTTTTTCCAACGAAATAATGTGGCTGTATATAGTTACAGAAATCGTACCGTTTGACCAAACAACAAACACAGCAAATCAAGAGCAATTAATGAAAAAGTCAATTTAGAAAAGTTCGTTTGAAGATGGGTCCTTTTAACAGGAGGATTTCATATGCGAAACAACAAGGTACAAAAAATGGTAAGTGTAGCAATGTTAGCAGCAATAGGTGTGGTTTTACAGTTTGTAGCGTTTCCGATCATACCCTCATTAAGTTTTTTAAAAATTGATTTTAGCGACATCCCAGTTATGATCAGTATGTTCTTATTCGGCCCGCTAGCCGGAATCAGTACAGCATTTATACGATCAGCATTGCATCTATTTACAACGGGGGCTTCGCCGCAAAACTTAGTGGGAGATGTAGCTAGCTTTTTTGCCACAACGGTTTTCACTTTGCCGATGTATTATTTTTTCAAACGTGGAAGCGACAAGCTTTCGAATAAAATCTTAGGTATTTCTACAGGAATAATTGCTTTGACGGTTTTTATGGGTGTAGCCAATTACTTTGTGATCACACCGCTTTATTTAAAACTATTCGGCGTATCAGCGGGACAATTTTTAGGAATGTCACTAGCAAAATATGTTACGATCGGAATTATTCCATTTAACTTGATCAAAGGCGCAATTGTTAGTACGGTTTTCTTAATTCTTCATGCTAAATTATTACCATGGTTATCTAGAAAACAACATCAGTTGGGCAATAAAAAACCATTACCAAAATAACGTATGGATAAATAGGTAAAGCATGGGACGAAACGTTTAGTTTTGTTCTGTGCTTCTTTTAGTCTTCAAGGCAAAAAAGCGTAATTACTGAGTTGTTTCTGATAAAATAGATAATGAGAACGAATCGGAGGAGAAGTTAAATGAAAAAATGGCAGAAGCGACTACTTTTGATAATTGGAGTGGTCATAGCATTTATTTTAGTGGGTTTATTTTATATAAAAACAATCACATATACACCCGCCACAGATGCATTAGCAATATCTAAAAAAGCGACAAATGAGAATGGTGTCTTGTTTTTTGAAGGTGATCAAGAAAAGCCAGCTCTGATTTTTTATCAAGGAGCATTGGTTGAAAATGCCAGTTATAGTATTTGGGCTGAAAAAGTTGCTCAAGCTGGTTTTTCAGTTTATCTGGTATATGAACCGTTGAACTTAGCTGTTTTAGGTCAAAATAAAGCAGAAAAAATCATCCAAGCTAACCATTTAAGCAATTATGTAATTGGCGGACACTCACTAGGTGGTGTGATGGCGAGTCGATTTGCGGCAGAACAAAAGAAACAAAGTGAGTTGAAAGGTGTATTTTTCTTAGCAAGTTATCCTGATGAAAAAGGCAGTCTGGCGCAATTTAACGGACAGGTTCTTTCGCTAACGGGGTCTGAAGATGGTGTTTTGAATTGGTCAGCGTATGATAAAGCCAAGGAATATTTACCAAAACAAACAGTTTACCATGAAATAAAAGGCGGTAACCACGCCGGATTTGGTAGTTATGGGGAACAAAAAGGGGACAAACCTGCGGCCATAAATAATCAAGAACAACAAGAAGAGGTAGCCAAACAATTAATTGAGTGGTTGAATACAATAAAATGAAAAAAATAAAAGAAGCTGAGATATGACTCCAAAAGTGGTGCCTCAGCTTCTTTTAATCCAATCTATTCTATTTTTCTAGAATCTCTATTGCACGTACAGGACATTTGCGGTACGCTGTTAACGCATTGTCCCTTTTATTTTCGGGAACAAATTCTTGGAGAGCCTCATGATCATTTTTCAAAATGACGATTCCGTCATCATTATAATCAAAAATTTCAGGAGCATATACCTGGCAAAGTCCGCAAGCAATACATTTTTCAGGAATTATTTTACATAACATATGTGCACATCCTATTCTATCATTCAAAAGAGGTGAAAATATGGACTCTTTATTTATTTTAGCGTTATTTCAACACGGTTACAAGGCTCGGACGTCAACTTTGTATCATCTGTTAAAAGGAAAACGAACGAGCTCGGTTTTACTATATGGTTTTTTATACGAAAACCTACCTTTTTTTCAATTAACACCAGAACTTCCTGAAGCCCAGTTTAACAGAAAGCTAGATGAATTGGTTGAGCAAGAGCTATTAATTTTAAATGCTGATAACGAGGCTCAACTAACAGTTCAAGGCAAACGAAGGCTAGCTCAAGAGAAATGTTGTTTTACTTGGATCGATAATTATCGATTTGGCAAAACAGATGAAACCATTTGGCGTTTAGTCCAATTTTTGGTACAAGTCATTTCTCATTTATCTTATGAGGATAAGCAATATATTCCTCTCGAGCAATCGCCATTGTACCAAAAACAAGTAAAAAAGTACATCAAATCAATGCCGAAAGCGCAATTAATTGAAACAGTTAGGAAAGAATTAACTCAGATTCTTTCTTATTTGCCTAAAAAAGAAGCAAACTTTTTTGCTCAGCAGTTTTCAGGATATCAGCAAATTGGCAAGACATCGTATCAATCAATGGACGACACTGACAAACCATTTCAACGGTTTTTGCAAAGAAAAGAAATGCTTCATCATTTATTGCATCTAATTTTACAAATGCCGGAAGGGAGTTCTTTGAGAGCACTTATCTTACCTTTGGTTAAACAAAACGAAAATCAAAGTATGAACGAAACTAAGCATTATCTGGCATTTCAACTTTCAATAGAAGAATTGGCTCAACAACGTAGAGTGAAAAAAAGCACTGTGCAGGATCATCTGATAGAACTAGCATTGACAGAAGTGTTTCCCTTCAATACGTTTATCACCAAAAAGACCTACCATTTATTAGATGAGTATTCAGGCCCATACCAAGAGTGGGTGTATCGTTCCATAAAACAAAGCAATCCAGAACTTGATTATTTTGAGTTTCGTTTATATCAAATCCAAAAACTTAGAGAGGAAAGAGATCAGAACGAATGACAATCAATTTAGAACAAGTATTATATGATAAATTTGGCTTCAATACATTTAAACCAGGACAAAAAGAAGTGATCCAACAACTCTTACAAAAACAAGATACCTTAGCTGTTTTACCAACGGGGACAGGGAAATCGTTGTGTTATCAATTTGTTGGGCAGTTAGTGGAAGGAACAGTGATTATTGTTTCGCCGCTATTGTCATTAATGGAAGATCAAGCGATCCAATTACAAAGAAAAGGTGAAACTCGTGTGATCGCTTTAAACAGCAGTTTATCTTTTATAGAAAAGCAGTATGTGATAAATCATTTAGGTAATTACAAATTCATCTTGGTTAGTCCAGAAACGCTCATGCAAAAAGAAGTTAGAAAAAAAATCGCCCGTCTAAAAATTGCGTTATTTGTAGTAGATGAAGCGCATTGCGTTTCACAATGGGGTGTTGATTTTAGACCAGAATATACTAAGCTAGCTAAAATTCAAGAAGAATGTGGCTATCCATTGACTTTAGCTTTGACCGCCACAGCGACACCAGCTGTAAAAAAAGAGATTATTAAGCAGGTATTTACTCACCGTAAACATATTTCAGAGGTGATTTTTTCCGTAAATCGTCCGAACATTGGTTTAATCGTCAATCAAACGACGGAAAAAAAGGATACGCTACTCTTTTATTTAACGCAACTGAAAAACAAAGGAATCATTTATTGCGCAACTAGGAAGAATGCCGAAATGATCAATCAATTAATAAAAGAGCAAACAAATTTAAAAACAGCTTTTTACCATGGCGGACTGACACCAAATGAGCGCAGTTTATTGCAGCAGCAATTTGTGTCTAATCAACTTGATGTATTATGTGCGACGAATGCTTTTGGCATGGGAATTGATAAACCAGATGTGCGTTTTGTTATTCATTATGATTGTCCAGACAGTTTAGAAAATTATGTTCAAGAATTTGGTCGAGCAGGTCGTGATGGACAACCAAGTGTTGCGATTTTACTTTATCAAAAAGGGGACGAATCAATTCATTATTATTTCCAAACAGAAAGTCGACTTGATCGTTTGCTTTTGAATGAACTCAGTACATCACAAGTAGAAGATCAGGAAAAATTTTTACCAGTTTTAAATGAAATTCAGCAAAAATGGCTGCAAGGATATTTAGAAAAGGACTACACGATCGAAGAACTAGAACAAAGATTATTAAGAAAAGAGAAAGAACGTCAACAACAGTTACATAGTATGTTAAACTATATCAATGAAGAAAAATGCCGTCGTGTGTTCATTCAGCAGTATTTCTCAGAAGAAAACAAAGAAACAACTCAAGAAAATTGTTGTGATCGATGTGGCTTATCCTTTGACAACTACAAAGTTCAAATAGTACAATCACCAGAAGAAAACGAAATCTCTGAACAATGGGAGGACATTTTGATAAGATTATTTAAAGAATGAAAATAATCTTTTTTTAGACTGCAGTAGATAAAAAGCTGTGGTATAATAGCAAACGAGAGAATTTTAGGAGGAACGATACGTGAGTAAAAAAGATAAGAAAAAACCATCAGGTGCACGTGAACCTTGGGAGCAATCAATTTATGAAACAGATAAGAATGCAGGAGGCTCCCGCTCAGAAAAACGTCAACAAAAAAAGGGAAATACAGTCTTTCTAACAATTTTAGTTATTCTTTTGCTATTGATCATTGCCTTACCAGTAGGGACATATCTTTATGTGATGAGAGATAAAACGGACAATAAAGAAGCTAGTCAACCGTCGTCTTCTGTTGTTGTCCAATCATCAACGAAGAATAGTTCTTCTACACAGCCATCATCTTCAAGTGCACCACAAGAGTCATCAGAAGCAGTGAACAGCGAAAGCAGCGCGCCGCAAGAGACGACGCCAACAAGTCAAGCTGCAGAAGAAACACCTGTGTACACAGAAGTTCTTAATGGCGAAGGTCCAAACCAAGTTGCCACAAGAAATGGTATTACAACAGATGAATTATTACAGTTGAATGGTTTGTCATTGAATTCTGTTTTACAACCAGGTCAATCTTTACGAGTGAAATAATAAAAATCAGTAGAAATTAATTTCTACTGATGCTAAGGGTCTGAAACAAAACAGTTCATGTTTTGTACCAGACTCTTTTACTATGTGATAAACAGAGGAGTTTACTATGAAGAAGATAAGCATTGCTATTGATGGTCCAGCATCATCCGGGAAAAGTACAGTGGCAAAAATTTTGGCAAAAAAATTAAATGATATTTATTGTGATACGGGAGCAATGTATCGAGTATTAACTTATTTAGCCATCAAAAATGATGTGGATTTTGAAGATGAAGAAGGTTTAGTAACGTTATGTCTTGAACATACAATTTCGTTTAAACAGACCGATAAAGAGCAACTTGTATTTATAGATGGGATCGAAGTAACGGAGGAAATCAGACAACCTGATGTGACCAATGCAGTATCGATTGTTGCAAAACATGCTGCTGTTCGGGAAAAGATGGTTGAATTACAGCAAAAAATTGGTCGCGCAGGCGGAGTTGTAATGGATGGACGAGACATTGGGACAGCAGTGTTACCAGATGCAGAAGTTAAAATTTTCTTAGTTGCCAGTGTAGAAGAACGAGCAGAAAGACGCTACAAGGAAAATGTGGAAAAAGGAATCACAACCGATTTTGATACCTTAAAAAAAGAAATCGAACATCGGGATTATCTTGACTCAACGAGGGAAGTCTCACCGCTAAAACAAGCAAAAGATGCCATAAAAATCGATACGACAGGTATGAACATAGACGAAGTTGTAAAAGCAATCGAAGAGATCATTTTGGCGAAAAGTTAAGCTGGGATATCCTGTAATTAAAGACAAAGAACGGTGTAACTTCATACAAAGTTATACTTTCTTTGCCTTTAAGCAAGAAAATTTCAGCTTATTTCAAAGAAAAAAAATAAAATGAGAGAAATCGCTTTATTTTTTCAGTGAAATCCCGTACTATTAAAGAAGTAGGTCAGTTTTTTACGAATTTTTGGGTGGCATAGGAGGATAAGTATTCATGACAGAAGACAAAAAAGTGGAAATCAGCAATGAAACAATGGAAGATGCAATGAACAGTGTCCAAGAAGTAAGTGTTGGCGACATCGTTAAAGGTGAAGTGCTTGCGGTCGAAGACAAACAAGTAGTTGTTGGTATTGAAGGTGCCGGTGTTGAAGGCGTAGTACCAGCTAAAGAGTTATCTACTACACAAGTAGAAGATATCAATGAATTAGTCAAAGTTGGAGATATTCTAGATTTAGTTGTAATCACAACGATTGGCAAAGACAAAGAAAATGGCAGCTATTTACTTTCTAAACGTCGTTTGGATGCTAAAAAAGTTTGGGAAGAAATCGAACAAGATTTCAAAGCAGGCAAAATCATCGAAGCGCCAGTTACTAATGTTGTAAAAGGTGGTTTAGTTGTTGATGTTGGTGTTCGTGGATTCGTTCCAGCATCAATGGTAGAAGATCATTTTGTTGACGATTTTTCTGAATACAAAGGTCAAACATTGACATTTAAAATCATTGAGATCGAGCCTTCAGAAAATCGTTTGATTTTATCTCATAAAGCTGTTGTTGAAGCTGAGAAAAATTCTAAGAAAAAAGACATCTTAGCTACATTACATGATGGAGAGATCGTTGAAGGAAAAGTAGCCCGTTTAACTGATTTTGGTGCGTTTATTGATTTAGGCGGTATCGATGGGTTAGTTCATGTTTCTGAGATTGCTCATCAGCACGTTGGCAAACCAAGTGATGTACTATCAGTTGGAGACGATGTGAAAGTTAAGATCCTTTCAATCAATCCAGATGAAGAGCGTGTTTCTCTATCAATTAAAGAAACACTAGCTGGACCTTGGGAAGATATCGCAGACAAAGCAGCGGTTGGTTCTGTTCTTGATGGAACTGTCAAACGTTTAACTAGCTTTGGTGCATTTGTTGAAGTATTCCCAGGCGTAGAAGGCTTAGTTCATATTTCTCAAATTTCACACAAACATATTGCAACACCTCATGAAGTATTACAAGAAGGTGAAGCAGTTCAAGTAAAAGTATTGGAAGTTAATCCTGATGAACACCGTATTGCTCTAAGCATCAAAGCTTTAGAAGCAAAACCTGAATCGCAAGAAGAGCCAAAAGATGTCCAAGAATATGAGTTACCTGAAGAAAATACAGGTTTCACAATGGGCGATATCTTAGGTGATGCGTTAAAAGGTCAAGAGTCTGATTCAGAATAATAGTTAATAAAAATTAATTGGAAAAACGCTGGCAGAAGTGATTGCTTTTGTCCAGCTGTTTATCCAAATTCAAAGCGACTGAGATATGACTCGAAGAGCTATCACTCAGTTGCTTTTTTAAGTATGAAAAAAACGAGTCCAAGTAAATGATGATAAAAAAGTAGCTTCTTCGGAAATAAGAAGCTACTTTTTTATCGACCTCATTATTTGAGGTGCTAATTATAAATGACTCGTAAATCTGCTGGTGTATGTTCACCACGATATTGCTTGCGGAATTGGTGAGGAGATTGACCAACTTTTTTCTTAAATAATTTACTAAAATAAGTAGAATCGATGTAGCCGACTGTTCCGGAAATTTCAGTAATAGATTCTTCTGTTTTCATCAATAATTGTTTGGATTTTTCTATTCGATAAGCAGTTAAGTAATCAATAAAGTTCATACCCACGGCTTCTTTAAAAAAGCGGCTAACATAATGCCGATTTAAATGCATGATATCTGCTAAAGTCGATAAATTTATTTCTTCATCATAATGATCATGAATGTAGTCAAGAATAGTATTGATTTGTTCTTTTGCTAATACTGTTGGTTTGTTATTCAAGACATCCATTAAAGAAACCTGATTCAATGATTTTACACTTCGATCAATCGCAAACTTTAATTCAGTTAAATCAACGGGTGTTAGTAAATAATCAACTACGCCACATCTCAATGCTTGATGAATACTCTGAAAATCATCTCGTTTAGTTAAAATAATTACTTTAATATTTGGAAGTTCTTGTACTATTTTTCGTTTAACAATAAAACCATCGATATCTAGATGGTCGATTGCTATCAAGAGAATTTCTGGAAGAAGTTTTTCAGCAATACTTAGAGCCTCTTGTTCAGTTCTAGCTGGAGGTAGAATTTTTATATTCATGAATGAGTCATTGATAGATTGTTGTAGCTTTTTTTGTTCATTGGTATCATTACTAACAATCAATAATCGGCACATAAGTAACCCCTCTTTCTTTGACGGAATAATTGCACTTTTTTGTTTGTGAAATTTCCTCTACTACTCTATAATACCTTGAATAAATTAACCTTTCAAGTGTAAATGTTTGTGAAATAAATACAGTAAAAGGTAAATTTTGTCCATAATCTTCTTAAAATATTCCCTAACAAATTCGATAGAATAGATTAAAATGAACTTGTAAGCGTTTAACAAACCAAAAGAGATTTATAGATGGTAAAGAATGAACCACAAAAGATGAAGGAGTGTTTAACATGACTGAAATAATCAAGGTAAAAGAAATCGAAACACTAGTTGAAGCGGCAAAGAAAGCACAAATAGAATATGAAACTTTTACACAGGAACAAGTAGATGCAGTTGTAAAAAATGTATATCAAAAAACGTTAGATAATGCAGAAAAATTGGCGATTTCAGCAAATAAAGAAACAGGATTCGGAAAAGTTTCTGACAAAATAATCAAAAATACCTTTGCGAGTGAGCAAGTTTATGAAAGTATCAAAGACTTACCTACTGTAGGTGTAATTAATCGTCGTAAGGAAGACAAAATCATTGAGATTGGAATTCCTTTAGGGGTTGTAGCAGGCTTGATTCCGTCAACAAATCCAACAGCAACAGTTATTTTCAAATCTTTGATTGCATTAAAAACAAGAAACGCAATTGTCTTCTCACCACATCCAAAAGCACTAAAATCTATTTTAATGGCTGTGGAAATTATTGAGGCAGCGGCAGTTGAAGCAGGAGCTCCTGCAGGATTAGTTCAAGTGATTCAAGAACCGACATTAGATGCGACTAGCGCTTTGATGAAGCATACGGATGTTTCACTGATTCTTGCAACAGGTGGAAAAGCAATGGTTCAAGCAGCATATAGTTCAGGAAATCCTGCGATTGGTGTTGGGCCTGGTAATGTTCCTGTCTTGATCGATGCTACGGCAGATATTGCTCATGCAATTGATTGTGTCATCAGTAGCAAAACATTTGATAATGGAATTATCTGTGCATCAGAACAAGCACTTGTCGTAGATGAAACGGTAAAAGAGGCGGTTATTGAAGAATTAAAAGCTAAAAAAGCTTATTTTATGAACGAAGAAGAATCTGCAAAAGTCAGTCAATTTATTTTGAGAGATACAGGCACGCTGAATCCTGATATTGTTGGGAAAAGTGCATCAGATGTAGCGAAATTAGTAGGGATTTCTGTACCGGAAGAAACGTCCATTTTGATTTCAGAACAAACAGAAATCGGTCACCACAATCCTTATTCAAGAGAGAAATTAACACCTATTTTAGGTCTATTTACAGTTGATTCTTTCGAAACTGGTGTAAAAACGTGTAAAGCTTTACTAGCAAATGAAGGAACAGGTCATACTGCAGTGATTCATACAACAACGGATACTAATGCAGAACTATTTGGTTTAGAAATGAGAGCTTCACGTATTTTAGTAAATACATTAGGTGCATTAGGTGCAATTGGTGCAACAACTAAATTAGCACCTTCAATGACATTAGGTTGCGGCGCAATGGGTGGAAGCAGTACAACGGATAATGTAACAGCTCATCACTTAATGAATGTAAAACGTATTGCTTATGGTGTTGAATAGATCGTGATAAATCAGCAAGAATAGTTTAAATAGAATATCTTGTAATTGTAGCTTTGGAAGTTAGGCAATTACAGGATATTCTTTGTATTTTATAAAATAGCTGTTTTTCGGTGAGTTAATTGACATATTTCACTAGTTTTTCTTGCATCTTAGACAAGCTTTAGGTAAACTAGTAAGGATTGAAAACTTGTCAAGGAGGTAATTTGAATGGCAAATCCAACAATTGCAATTGTCGGGCGCCCGAACGTTGGGAAATCGACGATTTTTAACCGTATAGCTGGTGAGAGAATTTCTATAGTAGAAGATACACCAGGTGTAACAAGAGACCGTATTTATGCCACTGGAGAGTGGTTGGGACGCGAGTTTAGCATTATAGATACAGGTGGTATCGATTTGAGCGATGAACCATTTATGGATCAGATTAAACATCAAGCTGAAATCGCTATTGAAGAAGCAGATGTGATCATTTTTGTAGCAAGCGGCAGAGAAGGTGTTACGGATGCGGATGAATTAGTCGCAAAAATTTTATACAGAAGCAACAAACCGGTGATTTTAGCTGTAAATAAAGTTGATAATCCTGAGATGAGAAATGAAATTTATGAGTTTTATTCTTTAGGATTGGGCGATCCATTTCCTATTTCCGGAAGTCACGGTTTAGGAATTGGAGATGTTCTCGATGAAGCAGTCAAACATTTTTCAACTGAAATCGAAGAAGAAGATGAAGATACGATCAAATTTAGTTTGATTGGACGTCCTAATGTTGGTAAATCTTCATTGATCAATGCAATTCTAGGTGAAGATCGGGTGATCGTTTCAGAGATCGAAGGAACGACTCGTGATGCGATCGATACGCATTTTGAATCTGAAGAAGGTCAAAAATTCTTAATGATTGACACAGCAGGCATGCGCAAACGCGGTAAAGTCTATGAAAGTACTGAAAAGTATAGTGTGATGCGTGCCATGCGTGCGATAGAACGCTCAGATATTGTTTTAATGGTTTTAAATGCAGAAGAAGGTATCCGTGAACAAGATAAGAAAGTTGCTGGCTATGCTCATGAGGCAGGTCGTGGAATTATTATTGTTGTGAATAAGTGGGATACTATTGAAAAAGAAACAAATACGATGCGTGATTTTGAAGAAGAGATTCGTGATGAATTTCAATATCTGGATTATGCGCCAATCATCTTTGTTTCAGCATTAACAAAACAGCGTTTAAATAAATTACCAGAACTGATTGAATTAGTTAGTGTGAATCAAAATATGCGGATTCCTTCTGCCTTATTGAACGATGTTGTGATGGATGCCATCGCAATCAATCCGACTCCAACTGATAAGGGTAAACGATTGAAAGTCTTTTATGCGACACAAGTGGCTATCAAACCGCCGACGTTTGTTATTTTTGTAAATGAAGAAGAATTGATGCATTTTTCATATGCACGCTTCTTAGAAAACCAAATTCGTAAAGCATTTACGTTTGAAGGAACACCAATCAAAATCATCCCAAGAAGACGGAAGTAGCGCATTTTACCACACTTTTTTCAAATGTACAAATAAATTCATTGAGTTATAAAAAAAAATGATATTTTTAGAAAAAACTGGTTAAAACGCATCAAAAACCTTGCTATTACAAGCTTCCTATGATATCGTGATAACAGAATATTGATCCAATTCAATATTTGTACGTCATTTTTGGACCACTCA
Source organism: Enterococcus sp. DIV0212c (assembly GCF_017377505.1). Taxonomy (GTDB): domain Bacteria; phylum Bacillota; class Bacilli; order Lactobacillales; family Enterococcaceae; genus Enterococcus_L; species Enterococcus_L ikei. The sequence goes on from NZ_JAFREN010000008.1 coordinate 115,952, forward strand.
AAAATAAACGTAAATTAGATATCTTTTAGATATCCTATCCCTTGTGGAGGAGGTGAAATAATCCATGGCAAATAAAGCAGAATTAATCGAAAACGTTGCATCTTCAACTGGTTTAACTAAAAAAGACGCAACTGCAGCAGTGGATGCTGTATTTTCAACAATCCAAGAATCTCTTGCTAAAGGTGAAAAAGTTCAATTAATCGGTTTTGGTAACTTTGAAGTACGCGAACGTGCGGCTCGTAAAGGACGTAACCCACAAACTGGTAAAGAAATTCAAATCGCTGCAAGTAAAGTACCTGCGTTCAAACCAGGTAAAGCGTTGAAAGATGCTGTTAAATAAGACAGTTCTTAGAACCCTTGATTAGTCAAGGGTTCTTTCTTTTACATAGATTTGTACGTGGTTTCAGACATATCAGCATTATGAAAAAATTTTTTGATTTTTTGTTTGGTCATATATTAGTAGAAACAAGAGAGTGGACATAGCAATTATTTCGTGTATGATAAAGTTATGGAAACTCATACAGGATTATTAACCCATATCAAGGTGTTTAAAGAAAAGCCTTATGCTATAACAGGAATGTTAATTTGGGAAAATGATGTCTGCATTAATTGTGTCATCAAAAACAGACCATTTGCCAGGTACGTACTATCGCTACCGATGCACCAATATGAAATTGAGATAAAAGGAGACTATAATAGTAGAGGGCAATTTGATGTAAAACATATGCGCATCGTTAACATAGATAGCTACATTGCTTTGATAGGAACACCAGAATGAAAGGACCCCTGAGAAGTCGGGGGTCCTTTCATTCTGTTCTATAAAGAAGTTAAAAATGAGTTGGATAAACGGTGGGAACAGAAGCAATCACTACGCTACGCTTCGATCACATCAAATTCTAAGTGCTAAAGCACTAAGATTTGAAGGCTTCGGAAATAAGCTGAAATTCACAAAAATTTGAAGAGCAGTTTTCGGCAATTCCTTCTTATTTCTCGGGATTAAACACTTCCGTCCCATCCTCTTACGGATAAAGAATAATCAGCTATGTCTAATGCTAATTGTTTAACTATAAACATTGCAAAGTGCTAATTATTCAAATCAGACTGAATCACTATGTTGCTTCAAAATAGTAAGTTTTTATGAAGTGCGCTATCTTTCTTAAAAATTAGCTTTTTTTGAAGCAAGCTAATTATAACCAATAAATAAGAATTTTTTATATAGATAAATTAGATCATCTATGTAAGAAATAGTGAATCAATAATGTCTGTTCTTTAAGGAACTTAAAAGAACGATTGTCTTTGAGTAAAGTTTATTGCATTTCCAAAAATAAAAATCATCCCCCTTTTTGTTTTGTGACAACTAATGTTAAAATAGGGAAGAGGGGTGTTATCTATGGAATTGGTTTATAATAAAAATCACCTGCAAGCAACAATCATTTACGGTGAAACGTTTGCTTCGCAACTTAAATCGGCTTCAGTTGGATTGAAGCATATTCTCATGATCACCAATCAACGTTATTATGATTTATTTTCGGATAAATTGATTCAGCTTTTTGATGACAAACAAGAAATAGATTGGTATATTTGTAAGAATGATGTCCATTGCAATAATATGAACGAATTAGAAAGTCTATTATTGTTTTTATCAGATTTTGATCAACAGCAAGAATTTGTTTTCTTGGGTGTAGGGAATGAAGGGGTTGTTCAGCTGACGAATTTTCTACATAAAACCTCTGTTTTGACTTCTGAATGCTGGTTATTGCCGCTTTCAGTTCAGTCATTAAGCAAAAGTTTGATTCCAGAAGTTCAAATAGAACTACTGAATCATCCCGTTTTGAAAAGTAGTGTACTAGCAGAAAAAATAATCTATGATTGGACATTAACAAGTGATCATGGAGATGGAAAATTAGTTGATTTCCTTGTTTTTATTCGTTGCGGCTTGGTTTGTAGCCATGATTTTTTACGAATGCTTTTCAAAAATTATAGTGATGCAACACGATTGAATCAGCAGTCATTTACTGGCATGCTGGATGAAATGATACATTATTATGAAATAAATGGTCAAAGGATCGACCAATTTGGTCATTTATTTGAGCAAGGCTTTTTTGAAACAACCAACGGGCATTTACTATCTGGTCATATGAAACGGTTTTTAGGTTGTTTATTGCAGCTGTTGTGGTCTCAAGAAAGTAATCAGTTTTTGTTTCATTACAAAAATTTTATGATATGGTTAATCCGTTTAGGCTATCCGATCGATTTTCCAGAACAAATATTAGTCAGTGATTATGTGGAGGGTATTTTAAAGTGTGTTGATCGTGGTGAAACTGCTGCTCTTTTGAAGGAAGTAGGCGTAATCGATCAAGTGCAAAAACCTAATGCAGAGGACTTATTGGTAACAGTAGAAAAATACAAAACTATTTTAAAAGAAATCAGAGGGTAATTTATGATGACATACAGTGAAAAAATGTTACAAGCTATACATGAAGAAGAGTTAGCTCAAGCTCAATTGATGCTTGCAGAAGCAATTAGAAAAGATGACGATGATACACTTGCTGATTTAGGGGAAGAATTATTGTCACTTGGTTTTTTAGAAGAGGCGAAATTAGTTTTTGAGCATTTATTGACGATTTTTCCTGATGCGGATGGATTGAATATTCCTTTAGCTGAGATTGCGATTGAAAATAACCAGATCGATGATGCGTTTGTTTATTTAGAGAAAGTAGCTAAGGATAGTGATAGCTATGTTCAAAGCTTGCTTGTTACAGCAGATCTCTATCAAGTAATCGGTATTCCAGAAGTAAGTGAAGCAAAATTAAAAGAAGCGCAACGACTGTTGCCAGATGAGCCACTGATTTTATTTGCCTTAGGTGAATTGTACTTTGTGAACGGACAGTTCCGAGAAGCTTGTGAAAGTTATGGGGAATTACTTGAAGCTCAAGTGACAGAAATTTCTAATGTATCGATCAACGAGCGTGTTGGAAGTAGCTATAGTATGTCTGGAAATTTCGAAGAAGCGATCCCATTTTTGGAAAAAGCATTAGAAGAAGGACAGACGGATGATCGGTTATTCCAATTAGCGTTTACTTATTTACAGCTTCATGAAAATCAAAAAGCAATTGCTTTATTGCAGCAATTAAGATTATTGAATCCACATTATCAATCGTTGTATTTATCATTAGGTGAAGCTTTACAGGAAGAAGAACAATTAGAAGAAGCACGTACAGTTTTAGCTGAAGGAATCAAAGAAAATCCTTTCCAAGTAGATTTGTATCAGTTGGCATCTGAGAATGCTTACCGACTTCACGATACAGAACAAGCAGAAGCGCTATTAAAACAAGCGCTAGAACTTGGCGAGAAAACGGATGAAACAAGATTGACGTTAAGTAATTTGTATTTAAACGAGAAACGATTTGATGAAGTGATCGATGTTGTAAAACAAATGGATGAACAAGGACATCCATATGGCGAATGGAATCTTGCTCATGCCTATAATGAGTTGGAAGAGTTTGATTTAGCAAAAGTCCATTATGAACAAGCTTACCAAGAATTGTCTCATGAGCCGGAGTTTTTAAAAGAATATGCTGTTTTCCTCAGAGAAGAAGGTCAATTAGCGAAAGCAAAGGAACTATTACAACACTATCTACAGCATGAGCCTGGTGATAATGAAGCAGAATCATTGCTAGAAGATATTGAAGAAAGATAGGTGATACGATGTTTGTCAATGTCTCGGATAAGAAAGAATTTTTGGTTTGGTTAGTCAACAATATTTCTTTTAGTCAAAGAGAGGTTTTATGGATTTTAAACTATTTGATCAATCATGAAGCTATCTTAAATAATGTACATTTTATAGAGCAAGCCGATAAAGCAGCTCGTGGATTAAAAGTTACATCAAGAGAAATGGAAGAAGAACCTATCCGATTGTTCCTATCAGGAAAAGTATTTACGGATACAGATCAGATTTTTCATGAAATTCGTATGAACTGGAAAGAAGCGTTATATATCGAATGCGTTTTTGACGGATCTTGGCAAAACAGCCAATACTTATCGATTTTAGAAGACAATCCATACGCTCGTTGGAATGAACAAGTGAGTGAAGAAGTAGTTGAAAGTATCAATAATTTCTTTGCGCATGAAGAAAAACAAGCAAAAATCGATTTGCTGTATAGTCAGATTGATTTAGCATTAGAAGACAATAACTATGATGCTTTTTTAGAGTTGACGGATGAACTGAATCATTTAAAGAGCGTTTAGTAAACACAAAAAACAAGGTTGAAACAAAACAGTGGACCAACTGTCTGTTTCAACCTTGTTGTATTACTCAATAGCTTTCTTCTTTTAGTTAAATTGCCTTTTACGCTTAAATAATGTTTTGGTTGGTCTAGAATACGTAAATCCTTCTCCAATGGCTTCATGAACGTTGATTACTGAGATAAATGCCTTTGCATCTAGCTCATGAACAATACGTTTGATTTCCATGATTTCACTTGGGCTGACAACAACGTATAGAACTTTTTTATCAACTTGAGAATAACCGCCTTGGCCGTTTAAATATGTTACACCGCGTTCTAACATCGCCATGATCACTTCGCCAATATCTTCTGTGTGATCAGAGATGATCAGCATTCCTTTAGCTGCATACGCACCGTCTAAAACAGAATCAACAACTCGACTGAAAACAAAGGAAACAATCAGTGTATACATCATTCGTTTGACATCGATATAACTTAAAGAAAGAATCAAAACTAAGATATCGAAGATTAGCAATGAGCGTCCCATGCTGATGCCGTAATTCTTTTCTAAGATTCTAGCAACTACATCAGTTCCGCCAGTTGTTCCGCCAACTCGATAGACTAAACCACTGCCAATCCCAGCTGCTAACCCGGCAAGTAATGAGGCAATCAGTAGATCGTGATCCAAATTGACTTCGATTGGCCAACGTTGCCACAACCATAAAAAGACTGATAAAGAAACGGTTCCTAAAATCGTATAGTAAAAAGAATGTTTGCCTAAAATTTTTCCCCCAATCAAAATAAGCGGAATATTAATGATTAAAGTAGAATAAGCTGGATCAATATAAAAAAGTGCACGTAAAATCAAAGTAATCCCTGTAACTCCGCCTTCAGCTAAATCATTGGCAATATTAAATGTCACTAACCCGAATGCATAAAGGCATGTTCCCGCTAAAATCAAAAGAACATCTTTTATATAAAATTTTTTTTCTTCCATTTTTTACCTCCTTATCCAGTACTCACTTTATCATTCTCATTATAAAACAACAAGTAGAACCTTTCCAGATCGCGCAGTTTTTGATAAGATGATTAGTAAGAAAGGTTGGGGTAAAATGAAAGATGAAAATCAATCGCTTCATTCTATGCAAGAGGAAGTGGATGTGTATATTCAGCAATTTAAAACAGGCTATTTTTCTCCATTAAGCCAAATGGCACGATTAACAGAAGAAGTAGGAGAATTAGCTAGAGAAATTAATCACTATTATGGTGAGAAACCTAAGAAAGCTGAAGAAAAACCAAAAACAGTTTCTGAAGAATTAGGGGATGTATTATTTGTTACGATGATCATGGCAAATTCATTGGATATAGATTTAACCGAGGCATTTCAACGAAATATGGATAAATTCAACAAACGGGATAAATATCGTTTTGAACGAAAGGACGGGCAAACAAATGATTAAAATTTTAGTTGCAGGTTTTAAAGGGAAAATGGGGGCAACTGCCACAAAGATGGTTTTAAATCATGAGGGATTTGAATTAGTGGGTGTACTGGATCCATTTGAAGAAAAAACAAGTCTTAAAGAACTAGCTGAGTACCAAATGATCGATGTACCAATCTTTAAGACAAAAGAAGAGGTTCTTACCGTTCAGCCTGATGTTTGGATCGATTTTACAATTCCGGCCGTAGCGTATGAAAATACGCATTTTGCTATAGAACACAAAATTTCACCCGTTGTAGGAACAACAGGTTTAACAGAAGAACAGTTAACAGAATTGACGGAGCTTTCAGAAACTTTGAAAGTAGGCGGTTTGATTGCACCAAATTTTGCGGTTGGAGCAGTTTTAATGATGCAATTTGCTCAAAAAGCAGCTGAATATTTTCCAGATGTGGAAATTATTGAGCTTCATCATGACAATAAATTAGATGCACCAAGTGGAACAGCCATCAAAACAGCTGAAATGATGAGTGAGGTTCGTTCAAAAAAAATACAAGGACATCCTGAAGAAAAAGAGCTGATCGAAGGCGCACGCGGCGCTGATTTTGAAGGTATGAAAATCCATAGTGTTCGCTTGCCAGGCATGATTGCACATCAACAGGTACAATTTGGTGGTGTTGGAGAAGGCTTGACGATTAGACACGATTCTTATGATCGCAGTTCATTTATGACTGGTGTTGCTTTAGGTTGTGAAAAGGTCGTTCACTTAGATAAATTAGTATACGGATTGGAAAATTTATTATGAAATTAGCAATTATACCTGATGAATTTATTCAAGCAGCGGGTGTGCTCAAAGAAATTCAAGCGCATGGTTTTGAAGCTTATTTTGTTGGCGGAAGTGTTCGCGATGCGTTGTTGAATCAGTCGATTCATGACGTTGATATTGCCACAAGTGCTTACCCAGAAGAAATCAAACAAATTTTTCCGCGTACGATCGATGTTGGAATCGATCATGGAACAGTTCTTGCCTTGGTCGGTGAGGAACAGTATGAAATTACAACTTTTAGAACAGAATCTACTTATCAGGATTTTAGACGCCCAGATACAGTGACGTTCGTTCGCTCATTAAAAGAAGACCTGAAGCGACGCGATTTTACTATTAATGCTTTGGCGATGGATGTGAATGGAGAAATCATAGATTTATTTGATGGAATGTCTGATTTGAATCAGAAAATTATCCGAGCAGTCGGAGATCCTAAAGAGCGATTCCATGAAGATGCATTGCGAATGATGAGAGGTTTGCGTTTTGCCAGTCAATTAGATTTTACAATTGAAGCAGATACATTGGCCGCTATCCAAGAATTCCATTCATTACTTGCTAAAATTTCTGTAGAACGGATTGCAGTTGAGTTTATCAAATTATTATTGGGCAAAAATAGAAAAGCAGCCTTGGTGCCGTTTATTGAGACTGAATGTTATCAATATTGTCCAGAGCTAAGAACATTTGGTGAGGCATTGCTTAATTTTTCAGAATTGCCGAATCAGCAAATTGAAACAGAAAGTCAAGCGTGGGCTTTGTTGCTTAAAATAATGCAGTTAAAAGATAATCAAATCCGAAGTTTCATGAAAGCATGGAAACAGTCTAATCAAACAATCCATGATGTACAGCAACTTATTTATGGATTGGATAAACGACTTTTAGCAGATTGGCAGCCATTGGATCTGTTTAATTTAGGCTTGGAGTCAGCTTTATCGGTAGAAAAACTATTGTTTTATTATGGACAAAATAGTAAACTTGAAGAAGTAAAAGAACGTTATTCACGTTTGCCTATTCGCGACAGAAAACAATTAGCTGTAACTGGAAATGATTTATTGGCGTACTTTAATAAAAAACCAGGTAAATGGTTAGGTGATATGATAGAAACGATTGAATCGGCTGTGGTGAATGAGCAAATACCAAATAACAAAGAAAAGTTACTTAGCTTCGCAAATAAAATGATCGATAAGGAGTGATAATCATGGAAGAGTTTTCTAAAAAGTTCGTTGTTGGTGCAAAAGATACTGCAAAGGAAATCGGATCAGGTGATTTAGAAGTATTGGCAACACCGGCTATGATTGCAATGGTTGAAAATACGTCAAAAGAATATTTGCATAAAGAATTGGCACCAGAAGAGACCAGTGTAGGTACATTGATCGATGCAAAACACTTACGTCCTTCTAAAGTTGGGGCTGAAATCATTGTTAAAGTAAAAGTTGAGTCTCAAGAAACATCGAAGATAAATTTTTCTTTTACTGTGTTTGATGGTGAACAAATCGTAGCATCAGGCATTCATCAAAGAGCTGTTATCTTAACGGATGTTTTTTTGAACAAACTAGCACTTTCTAAGTGAAGATGCGAATAGTGTGACCTAGCATGAAAGTTATGCTAAACTTAACTTTGTAGAAATTATTTTAGTAAGGAGACTTATGTTATGAGTAGAGAAATGACAGGATTGAAGTTTTATTTTAGAAATGGTGAAACTTGGACGATCGGTCGCCGTTTTATCGGAGATCTATGGATCAAACAAATCACAACTAGCTTTGGTCGTATCCACGGAAGCGAATTTATGGAAATCCATCCATGTGAAGGGTTTAAAATCGAGATCTTCCAAGAAGGAGACCATGTTCAAACACATGATATCAACCTTGGTGGGCTTGAATTAGGTATGTTCGCCCGCGCTTTAAAATATGAAGATATCGAGCGTATGGAAATTTTATACAAAACTGGTACACCAGATTTAGTTTATTTCCCATACAAAGATAAAACTGACGAAGGTTTAGACAATGTTTATCAATCTACTAAAGTCAGCGAAAAAACAAAAAGCTTATACATCGTGATCGACCCGAAACAAACTGTTGATGATGTGTATGGTGAAGAACTTTAAAAAATAACTGATGACCGTAGATTTCTTTTTAAAAGATTCTGCGGTTTTTTTAACTTTTATGATGGGGTGTAAAAATTGAAAGCAATTGAATTATCTTTTACAGAAAAACAAGCGAAGTTAGAACTGAATCATGAGGTCGACTTACCTAAAAGAACAGAAAATCAACTACTGATCAAAGTCGAAGCAGCTGCAATTAATAGAACAGATTTAATGGCAAAAGAATCTGGAAAGTTGCCTAAAGGCAGTTCTATTTTAGGAGTAGAAGTTTCAGGAATCGTCCTTGAAAGTGATTCGGAGCTTTTTCCTCAAGGAAGCCGTGTCATGGGGCTTGTCAATGGTGGCGGTTATGCAGAATATGCTGTGATGAACATCGGTAATGCAATGCCTTTATCAGAACAGTTGACTTTTGAAGAAGGCGCAGCAATTCCAGAGGTGTTTCTTACAGCATATCAAACACTTTTTTGGTTAGGAGAATTGAAGTCTACGGAGTCTGTATTGATTCATGCAGGGGCGAGCGGTGTAGGCACGGCTGCCATACAGTTAGTTAAACAATTAACCTCAGCTAAAATCTTTGTAACAGCAGGAACTCCTGAAAAACTTGAATTGTGCCGCTCGTTAGGCGCAGATATTCTTATTAATTATAAAGAAGAAGCCTTTCCTCAAATCGTACAAAAAGAGACAGAAGGCAAGGGCGTCGATCTTATTTTAGATTTTGTAGGTGCTTCCTATTGGGAGTCTAATTTAGCTAGTATTGCATATGATGGACGCTTGATTCTGATTGGAATTCTCGGAGGCTCACTTGTGAAAGAAGTCAACTTGATGACTTTACTGGAAAAAAGAATAACTGTAAAAGGGACCGTGCTGACTCCACGTAGTGATGCGTACAAAGCTGAATTAACGAAAGAATTCTTAAGTAAAACCACTATGCTATTTGAATCTGGTCAATTAAAACCGGTAGTCGATTCTGTATTCTTGCTTGAAAATGTAGAAGCGGCCCATCAATATATGTTGGAAAATAAAAATAAAGGAAAAATCATATTGAAAATCAACGAGTAATTCAAACTCAGTCATATAAAGATAAAATGCTGATAATCAGTTGGTTTTAAACCTTTTCGATTCAATCAGCAAGATGATTTTTTTATTAATAAGAAAAATATGTTGACACTTAGGTGAGGTAGGTATATACTGAGAACAATTCTTAAATAAATCAGTTACGGAGTGATTCATATGACAACCATGAAGCATAACCAATTACAACTGAATAATTATTACTTTAGCTATTTTAGATGAGTTTGTATTCATAACATTATGGATGCAGACTAGCAAGTTTGTATCTATGATGGCTAGGGGATTTTGAGATGACTTTCAGCCGCGTAGATGAGAAAATCTATAGTGGCTTTTATATTACCTATTTTTTGTGAGGTGTTCACTGTAGATTTTTCTAAAAATTTACGTGAATACCTTTTTTGTTTGAATAAAATACGTTTGAGGAGGAATTAAGATGGACAATAAAATCACAGGACATACGAGATTGGCTGCACTATTTGCTACGCCGATCCGTCACAGTGTTTCACCAATGATTCACAATACAGCGTTTCAAGCTTTAGATATTGATGCTGTATATCTAGCTTTTGAAGTGGGAACAGATGGGCTAGAGCAAGCGGTTGATTCAATCAAAAATTTAGACATGATAGGTGCAAATTTATCCATGCCTAATAAAATAGCAGCGGTTGATTATATGGATGAATTAAGCGAAGCTGCACGCTTGATAGGTGCAGTTAATACGATCACCAACGATAATCGAAAATTGACAGGTCATAACACTGATGGTACAGGTTTTATGAGAAGCTTACAAGACATCGATGTAGATATTATCGGAAAAAAGATGACGATCGTTGGTGCTGGCGGAGCAGCTACAGCAATCATCGTACAAGCCGCTTTGGATGGTGTAAAAGAAATCACTGTGTACAATCGAAAAGATGATTTTTACGATAATATCAAGACGAAGTTAGCATACATTTCAGATAACACGGAATGCATCATTAACCTAAAAGATTTAGCGGAACAAGATTCCCTAGCAAAAGATGTGGCGGAAAGCGCATTGTTATTAAATGCAACGGGTGTCGGCATGAAACCATTAGAAAACCAAACACCGATTCAAGATTTTTCAATCCTACGTCCAGACTTAGCTGTTTGCGATGTTATCTATACACCAAGAGAGACAGAATTTTTAAAACAAGCGCGTTTGCGTGGCGCAAAAACGAACAATGGTTTAGGTATGTTATTGTACCAAGGCGCTGCCGCATTTGAAAAGTGGACAGGACAAGAAATGCCAATAGATATCGTTAAACCAATTATTGAAAATAACTAATCATATACTGAAGGAGAGAAAACAAATGATCGTAATTATGAAATCAGAAGCAACCAAAGCACAAATTAAATCGGTGATCGAACGAGTAAAAAAAGAAGGTCTAGAGGTTCATTTAAGTGAAGGGAAAGAACAAACAATCATTGGCTTGGTTGGCGACACAACAAAAATGCAGGATGTGGCATTCAATAGTTACGATGGTGTTGAAAATGCAGTTAGAATATCTTTGACATACAAACTAACTAGTCGAGAGTTTCATCCAGAAAATACGGTCGTTGATGTTGATGGCGTTAAAATAGGTGACGGAAGCATGACGATGATGGCAGGTCCATGTTCAATCGAAAGTTTGGATCAAATCCGCGAATGTGCCAGAATCGCTAAAGCAGGCGGTGCAACAATCTTACGAGGTGGGGCTTTTAAACCTAGAACATCGCCATATGCTTTCCAAGGTTTAGAAGAAGAAGGATTGAAATACATCCGCCAAGCTGCAGATGAATTTGATATGAAAGTCATTACAGAAGTAATGGATGAAGCACATATTGATATGATCGCTCAATACAGTGATATTTTACAAATCGGTGCTAGAAACATGCAAAACTTCAAATTATTACAAGCTGTTGGGAAAACAGGTAAACCAATTGGCTTAAAACGAGGAATCTCTGGTACAATTGATGAGTGGTTAAATGCAGCAGAATACATCGCTGCTCAAGGAAATTTCAACGTAATTTTCATTGAACGTGGTATTCGCACTTACGAAACTGCAACTCGTAACACACTTGATTTAAGTGCTGTTCCATTAATTAAAAAATTAAGTCATTTTCCAATTATTGTTGACCCAAGTCACGGAGTAGGAATTTGGGATCTTGTCCCTTCAATGGCACGTGCAGGAGTAGCAGCAGGAGCAGATGGATTGATTGTTGAGATTCATCCAGATCCTATCAACGCTTGGTCTGACGGTCCACAATCATTAAACGAAAAAACATACATGCGCATGATGGAAGAAGTTCACATCATCGAAAAAGCAATGAAGGAAATTAATGCATTAGGGTAAAAATAGTACAAGACTGCACTAAAAAGTAGGAGTTGGATCAGATGAAACTTACAGTAACTTTACCAAATCATTCTTATGATTTGACTATTGAAAAAGGATTGTTGGCAAATATTGGGCAATGGGCAAAAGAACTCTGGTTGCCGCAAAAAATTGTGATTATAACGGATACAAATGTTCAGCCGTTATATGGTGATCAAGTTAAAGAAAGTTTAAAAGAAGCTGGTTTTGATCCTTCTACCTTTGTAATCGATGCAGGAGAACAAAGCAAACGCTTGTCCGTAGCTGCTGAAATTTATGATTTTCTTGCAGATGAAGGGCTCACTAGAAGTGACGGGATCATAGCACTTGGCGGCGGCGTTGTTGGCGACTTAGCTGGTTTTGTTGCTTCAACCTATATGCGAGGCCTGCATTTTTTACAAGTCCCAACAACGTTGTTGGCCCAAGTCGATAGCAGTATTGGCGGTAAAACGGCTGTTAATACAACGAAAGCAAAAAATTTAGTAGGAACATTTGCACAGCCGGATGGCGTTTTGATTGATCCTGACACCTTGAACACATTAGAAGTAAGACGAGTTCGTGAAGGAATCGCAGAAATCATCAAATCTGCCGCGATTGCAGATGAAACGTTATGGCAACAATTGGATGCGTTAAAAGATGAACATGATTTATTAACACATGCCACTGAGATCATCGCTGCTTGTTGCAAGATAAAAAGAACAGTAGTTGAAGCTGACGAATTGGATAATGGTGTCCGTTTACTACTTAATTTTGGGCATACGATCGGTCATGCATTGGAAAATACAGCAGGTTATGGCATTTTAACTCACGGTGAAGGGGTTGCAATCGGCATGAGTCAAATCACTCGCATTGCAGAAGAAAAAACGCTGACACCAGCTGGAACAACTAAGCAACTAAACGATATGATTCAAAAATTCCATTTACCAATTGCATCTGAGCATTGGAACAAAGAGGAATTATATGCTGCATTGACTCATGATAAAAAAACACGTGGCGGTCAAATCAATATTATTTTACTTGAATCGATCGGTAAAGCGAAAATCGTTCGTATTCCAATAGAAGAAATGAAGAGTTATTTAGACTAGGGGGAAAATATATGCGTTTTATTACTGCGGGAGAATCACATGGACCAGAATTAACAGCAATTATTGAAGGCTTACCAGCAGGGTTGCCTTTATCACCTGAAGACATTAATTTAGAATTAGCCAGAAGACAAGGTGGATATGGTCGTGGCGGCAGAATGTTGATTGAAAAAGACCAAGTAAGAATTACTTCCGGCATTCGTCATGGGAAAACATTAGGCTCACCAGTAACGCTGGTGGTTGAAAATAAAGATTGGAAGAATTGGACTTCTGTGATGTCGATTGAAGAAGTTACAGAAAAAGAGAAAAAAATTCGCCGAGTAAACAAGCCACGTCCAGGACATGCGGATTTAGTTGGCGGTATCAAGTATCAGCATGATGACTTAAGAAACGTCCTAGAACGTTCATCTGCACGCGAAACAACGATGCGAGTGGCGATTGGTGCAGTTGCTAAGAAATTACTAAAAGAACTAGATGTTGAAGTTGCTGGTCATGTTGCAATATTAGGTGGCATCAAAGCAGAAATTCCGGATAACTTAACAGTCAAAGAGATACAAGAACGTTCGGAAAAATCAGATGTTCGTGTTCTTGATCCATCAGTAGAACAAGAGATACGTGATTTAATCGATCAAACAAAGAAAAATGGTGATACGGTTGGCGGTGTCGTTGAAGTCGTTGTTGGCGGAGTGCCGATTGGTTTAGGTAGTTATGTGCAATGGGACCGCAAGCTAGATGCAAAAATAGCACAAGCCGTAACCAGCATCAATGCATTTAAAGGTGTTGAATTCGGTATTGGTTTTGAAATGGGCTTTAAGCCTGGCAGTCAAGTAATGGATGAAATCATTTGGAATGAAAAAACTGGTTATACAAGAACATCGAACAATTTAGGTGGTTTTGAAGGTGGTATGACTAACGGAATGCCGATCATTGTTAGAGGAGTCATGAAACCTATCCCAACATTATACAAACCACTACAAAGCGTAAATATCGATACAAAAGAACCATATAAAGCAAGTGTAGAACGTTCTGATAGTACAGCTGTTCCGGCTGCAAGTGTCGTTTGTGAAGCGGTTGTAGCAACTGAAGTAGCTCAAGCTATGCTAGAAAAATTCGGTAGCGATGCTTTTGACCAAATGAAAGAAGAAGTAAAACAATATCGCCGTTATACTCAATCGTTTTAATCAAATTATAAATGGAGAGTGAAGCGGAATGAACAAAAAGGTCTTGATTGTCGGTTTAGGCTTGATCGGCAGTTCGTTAGCATTATGTATAAAAAAAGAACATCCATTAGTAACGATCATTGGTATCGATAGCTTAGAAAAATCTGAAATGTTTGCCTTAAAACGACAAATCATCGATCAAAGAGGGGAATCGTTTGAACTTGCTGCTGCACAAGCAGATGTAATTTTCTTGTGTACGCCAGTTAAAAGCATGCTGAAACAATTAAAAACCCTCGGGCAATTGTCATTAAAAGAAGGTGTAATTATTTCTGATGTCGGCAGTACTAAACTTGAAATTATAGAGACTGCCGAACAAGCTGGGTTAAAAACTTTTATCGGTGGTCATCCCCTGGCAGGCTCACATAAATCTGGCGTTACTGCTGCAGATGAAAATCTATTCGAAAATGCTTACTATATTTTAACTGAACCTAAGTTAAAAGCACAATCTCAAGTTGATGAATTGCAACGATTATTAAAGGGAACAAGAGCAAAATTTGTGGTTCTAACTCCAGAAGAACATGATCAAATTACAGGAATGCTCAGTCATTTACCACATATTATCGCCGCTGGTTTAGTGAACCAGAGTAAAGTCTTTAATGAAGAACATCCTCGTTCTAGACAATTAGCTGCTGGCGGGTTTCGTGATATTACACGAATTGCTTCTTCGGATCCACAGATGTGGACAGATATTTTACTAAGCAATAAAGCGGCGTTATTAGATTTAATGACCATTTGGCAAACTGAAATGGAGCAAGTGGTATCATGGCTTAAAACTGAAAATAAAGAAGCGATTTATCAATTTTTCTATGAAGCAAAAGAAACCAGAAATCAAATGCCTGTTCATAAAGAAGGGGCTATTCCGGCCTTTCACGACTTATTTGTGGATGTTCCAGACGTTCCTGGTGTCATTGCTGAAATTACAGGATTACTTGGAAAAGTAAAATTGTCATTGATCAATTTAAAAATCCTTGAAACTCGAGAAGATATTTACGGTATTTTACAATTAACCTTTAAACGCGAAGAAGATTTAAAAAAGGCGAAGGAATATATTGAAAGAGAAACAAATTATTTGTGTTATGAAAAGTAAAAGGGGATCAGCTCATTTAGAGTTTATCTATTTTTCAGGAAAAAGATAAGTTTTAAATGAGGCAAATTTTCCTGTTGTTAAAATTAGGAGGGATATTTTGGAATTAGTAATCAACAAAGTTGGTTTAAATGGAACAATCGCTATTCCCAGTGATAAATCGATTTCCCATAGGAGTATTATGTTTGGCGCAATTGCACAAGGAAAAACAACAATTAAAAACTTTCTACGTGGTGATGATTGTTTAAGCACATTAAAAGCTTTTCAAGATTTAGGTGTGAAAATAGAAGATGATGGGGAAATTATCACCGTCCACGGTACTGGAATTTCAGGATTGAAACCAGCTAAACAAGCAATTGATGTTGGCAATTCAGGTACTACAATTCGATTGATTATGGGTATATTAGCGGGCACTTCTTTTTCTACAGAATTATTTGGCGATCATTCAATTGCCAAACGTCCAATGAATCGAGTGATGTTACCTATCAATCAGATGGGAGCTAGTTGTTCAGGTCATAATGGAACTGAGTTTCCGCCACTTACGGTAAAAGGAACAGACAATTTACAGCCGATTAATTATCAAATGCCTGTTGCCAGCGCGCAAGTCAAATCGGCAATTCTTTTTGCAGCATTACAAGCCCGCGGAGAGTCAGTTATTATAGAAAAAGAAAAAACACGTGATCACACAGAAGATATGATTCGTCAGTTTGGTGGAGAAATTACTGTGTCAGGTAAAGAAATTCATATCAGTGGTCCACAACAATTAGTTGGGCAAGAAGTCAATGTACCAGGTGATATCTCTTCAGCCGCGTTTTTCTTGGTCGCTGGATCAGTTATTGCAGATAGTCGTGTTGTGTTAACGAATGTTGGTTTAAACCCAACTCGCACCGGTATTATTGATGTTATTCAACAAATGGGCGGAAAACTAAGCATTGAAGAAACGGGTAGTGAAGAAAATAAAGCTGGAACCTTAACGGTTGAAACCAGTGAATTAAAAGGAATTGAAATCAGCGGCGAGATTATTCCGCGTTTGATTGATGAATTGCCAATCATCGCTTTGTTAGCAACTCAAGCACATGGAACAACAATTATTCGTGATGCGGAAGAACTGAAAGTAAAAGAGACTAATCGAATCGATGCTGTGGCCAATGAGCTAAATAAAATGGGCGCACATATCGAACCGACAGATGACGGGCTGATCATTCACGGGAAAACACCGCTGCATAGCGCTGATGTTACCAGTTATGGAGATCACCGCATAGGAATGATGCTCCAAATTGCTGCTCTTTTAGTTAAAGATGGAACAGTCGCTTTAGATAAAGCTGAGGCAATTTCAGTTTCTTATCCAGCATTCTTTGATGATCTAAACAAACTATACCAATAAACGGAGGAACGTACATGAAGGGGATTATTTTAATTGGTTTTATGGGAGCGGGAAAAACAACCGTAGGAAAGCTGCTTTCAGAAAAAACAGGAATGGAACACATTGATTTTGATGATAAAATAGTTGAAGAAATTGGTATGACGATCCAAGAGTTTTTTGATTTGCATGGGGAAGAAGCCTTTAGAGAAAGAGAAACGAATGTTCTAAAACGTTATCTAGATCATAATCAAGTAGTGTCAACTGGTGGAGGAATTGTTATGAGACCTGAAAATCGGGAATTGTTAAAACAAATGGCACCTGTTGTTTATCTACAAACAAAACCAGAAATTTTTATTCCTAGATTGAAGCATGACCATACAACCGTTAGACCGTTAGTTGTTTCAAAATCTCCAGATGAAATCAGAAAAGTCTTTGAACCACGAATTCCTTATTATGAAGAAAGTGCCAGTTTAGTAGTTGATACAGACAATCGAACACCAGAAGAAATCGTATCTGTAATTTTAGAAAATATATAAGTAGGTGAATGAATGAAAGTCGGTTTTTTAGGCCCAGAAGCATCTTTTACTCACACTGCAACAAAAACTGCTTTCCCAAATGAAGAGTTAGTTTCTTATCATTCGATTCCAGCTTGTATAAAGGGTGTTGAATTTGGTGAAGTAGATTTAGGTGTAGTTCCCATTGAAAATACAATTGAAGGATCGGTTAATACGACGGTCGACTATCTTTTTCACCAAACAACGATTCCTGTGGGAGCAGAAATTGTATTGCCAATCTATCAACAATTAATGGTAACAAAAAATAACAAGGAATCGTGGCTGGAAACAACAAAAATTTTATCTCACCCTCAAGCATTAGCACAGTCACAAGAATTTATTCGTACCCATTTTCCTATGGCTGATCTAGAAGCAACACCATCGACTGCGTATGCTGCAAATTTTGTTTCAAGTCATCCAGAGCAAAAAATTGCCGCAATTGCACCGAAACTTTCTGCTCAGGCATATGATCTGGAAATTGTCGGTAAAAATATTCAAGATGTAGCGATCAATCAAACTCGTTTTTGGGTTTTAGGTGCTGAAAAAGTCGAATTACCTATCCAATCAAAAGAGCAGAAGTTGACGATCGCACTAACTATGCCAGATAATATGCCAGGCGCTTTGCATAAAGCTTTGTCCGCATTCAGTTGGCGAGAAATCGATTTAAGCAAAATTGAATCTAGACCACTAAAAACCACATTGGGTGAATATTTCTTTTTAATCGATATAAATGTTCAAAAACCGCAACAATTACTAGATAATGCAATAGAAGAAATACGTTTAATGGGTGGAACGGTGAAAATATTCGGAAATTATGCAATTCATCCAATCAACGGAGTATAAAGATCTGAAAAGGTCTTTTTATTTTTTGTTAAATTTTAACTATCTAATAGGAATTTTCAGCAAAATAAGGTATGCTTATATTTGTTGTTAATTTAAGTGAGGTGGACGTAATGAGCCGTGTGGATCGTTATAAACATATACATGATAAAGCAAAACCAGTAGAAGAAAAAAATGGATTTAATCCTAGAAAAGAAAAAAATTATTCTGAAGAACCTAGAAATAGCTATTATCAAGAACAAGAATCAAGCCCATATCAAGAACCAATGGCTGGTGATCCCAGACAAAGATATGAACAAGCTGATCCACAAGGAAAAAACAAACAATTCTCCAAAAAAGAAAAGAAACCAAAAAAACCAAGAAAAAAGAGACGATTTAGTTGGCCTAAGAGAATTTTCTTATTTTTAATATTGCTGATTGCATTAGCAGTAGGTTTCTTTTTCAAAGGAAAATCTTATGCTGAGAATGACAACTCTTTACCTAAAGAAGCGATTGAAACATTCCACGGAGTAAAGAGTGCGAATGGCGCTAATAATATTTTGATTTTAGGTAGTGATACACGAGGAGAAGATTCTGGTCGTGCCGATACTATAATGGTGTTGCAACTAGATGGTCCATCTAAAAAGCCTAAGCTGATTTCATTTATGCGTGATACATTTGTTGATATCCCTGGATATGATAAAAATAAGATCAATGCATCTTATGCTTTAGGCGGAGCAGATTTAGTTCGCCAAACCCTAGCTGAAAACTTTAATATTCAATGTAGATATTATGCTAAAGTTGATTTTCAATCATTCGAAAAAATTATTGACTCGATGTTTCCAAGTGGTGTCAAAATCGATGCTGAAAAAGATTTGAATTTAGATGGTGTGGATATCGCTAAAGGTAAGCAAAAAATGGACGGACACACACTGTTACAATATGCACGTTTTAGAAAAGATGAAGAAGGCGATTTCGGACGCGTTCGACGTCAGCAGCAAGTCATGACCGCAGTTATGGGACAATTGAAAAATCCTCTAGCGTTGATTCGCACGCCGGAGTCTTTAGGACGTTTAGTTGGTTATATGTCAACGGATGTACCTACAAGTTTTATGTTGAAAAACGGTCCATCATTGATGCTAAAAGGCGGGGGCGGAATCGAACGATTAACAGTTCCTGTAGAAGGATCTTGGAGCAATGCAGACTATGATTATGCTGGCAGTGTACTGGAAATTGATTTAGGAACGAACCAAACAGCGGTTCAAAATTTCCTTGGACAGTAAGTATTTTATTTAAATATGCATTGATTTATGCTATATTTATTATGCCGTGTAAAATTAGTGAAACGAGGTTACAAAATGAAAATTGCTATTGTAACAGATAGTACAGCTTATTTACCTGAGCGAATCAAAAATTCGCCCAATCTATTTGTTATCCCCATCCCTGTTATTTTAGATGGTAAGATATATAATGAAGGAATCGATATCGAAGCTGACGAATATTACAGCTTGTTGAATAATAGTAACGAGTTTCCGACTACTTCTCAACCTGCATTAGGTGAGGTTATCGAGCTGTATAAAGAAATCGGAGATAAAGGATATGATACGATTATCAGTATTCATCTATCATCTGGCATCTCGGGATTTGTTAATACCTTATTTTCTTTAACAGATTCGATCAAAGGTGTGACGCTTTACCCATATGACTCGAAAATAACAAGCGTACCAATGGGACACATGGTAGAAGCAGCATTAGATTTAGTGAAAGAAAATGCTAGTCTAGAAGAAATTTTCACTAAATTAGATATTATCAGAGATAATACTTATGCTTATTTAATCGTTGATGATTTAAATAATCTAGTACGTGGAGGACGATTGACGAACGGCGCAGCATTAATTGCCGGATTGTTGAAAATCAAACCTATCCTGACTTTTGAAGATGGAAAAATTGTTTTATTTGAAAAAATTCGTTCGACTAAAAAAGCATTTGCTCGTGCAGAAGAAATCATTGGTAAACGAGATAAAGAAATTGATCGACCAGTCAAGTTATACGTGATCCATGCCAATAATTTAGCTGTTGCAGAAGAAGAAAAAGCTAAGTTAATGGAACAATACCCAGATGCAATTGTTGAAATTGGTCATTTTGGACCTGTTATTGGCACTCATTTAGGTGAGAAAGCAATTGGTATTTGTATTTCAGCCCAATAATTTTAGCATGAATAAATGGAGATGAAACAAAGCTGTTTTAGTTTTGTTTCATCTTTTATTTTATCCTTATAGCTCAACTAAAGATAAATAGTATGTTACAATAACAAATAAATCATACTTTTTTTATTGATAATCGATTAAAAATAACGATTCAATAGTCATTTTCCTTTAAAAGTAAGGTATACTTAAAGAAAAAAGGAGGGCGAGTGGATGAATCTATTTGAAGAACGTTTACAAAAAGAAAAAATGAAACAAGTTCAACTACTCGCAGCATATTACCAAGTCGTTAATCGCTTGCCGCTCGGTGATAAGAGAGATCAGATGATTCGTGATATATTAGCCTGTAAGGATAAAATAAAGAAAATTAATCAGCAATTGACGGAATTAAATAAAAAAGAATAGAGATAAAAGGAGCGCATTTTGGCTATAGATTTTTTTACGGTACTACTAGCTGTTTTTGTGATAATAATGTATATTTATTTGATTTTAGTACGAAAAAGCGTATTGATCAAAAGTAGGAAAAGAAGTTTTTTTTATATCTTGGTCATTGGATGTAGCCTGATACTTCTGACTTCTACGCTATTTTCTGAACAAACGATCGATCAACGGATTCGTGGCTTTCTTTCCATTTTACTTATTTTGAGTTTTTTACTTGATACAAAAGGTCTAGCAGATGATCGGTTGATTTTGGGTCCTTTTGATAAAAATGGTGTCATGTATCAAGACGTAGAGAAAATGGCATTACTAATCAAGAAAAAAGAAATTCGATTAAATTACTTCAAAAATGACCGCAGAGGTCCCATGATGAAATTTTCCATCCCTTTAGAAGATTTGTTGGCTTTTCTTTCTGAACGATTGAAGGAAGACGCTGAAATCAGTATTTTAGTAGATGATGAAAATTCCAAAACAGGCTGAATTCTAAGAAGAAAAATAAAAAAATAGGTGAGAGCAAAGGCTGATGAAACACTTTGTTTTCGCTTTTTATTGGGTTTTAAATTGTTCTAATTAAATTCATTAAAGAATTTTGTAAATAATAGTCAATTTTAGTAGGTATTTCTCAAACAGTTTGCTATAATGTGTCAGAGAAATTCTGA
Source organism: Enterococcus sp. DIV0212c (assembly GCF_017377505.1). Classification (GTDB taxonomy): domain Bacteria; phylum Bacillota; class Bacilli; order Lactobacillales; family Enterococcaceae; genus Enterococcus_L; species Enterococcus_L ikei. The sequence goes on from NZ_JAFREN010000008.1 coordinate 137,398, forward strand.
AAGGAAGTATTGTTGTGAATAAAGAAATCGACCAACGAATTGCTGAACTAAGAGAAAAATATAAAGAGTTACCTCCAGAAAAAAAAGCTGAGTTGGAACGCCATATAAAAAAGAGAAACTTCTTAAACTACAAAAAAATCGAACTAATCAAATCAGAGTTACTTCGTTTAGAAGCACGTCGTGCGCAATTGGAACTTTGTGAAAAACAAAAAGAACTCGGACTAATCGAAAAGAAAATAACCTGTAAAAAAGAAAAATTATTACGGTGTTTAGGAAAACAAATCAATCCATAATTAGTAGGGGGATACGAGATGGAGTTTGTTAATTTAATTATTGTATTTGTTCTTGCTATAACTATTTCTAATGTATTTAATAAAATAGTACCAATCATACCTTTACCAATCGTCCAAATCATTGTTGGTGTTATTATCGGACTGACTGATGTCGGACGTGAAATTACTTTTGAACCCGAAATATTCCTAGTCATGATTATTGCACCTTTGTTATTTCGTGAAGGTGAACGAAATGATATTTCTGCTACTATGAAAAATTTTAGCGTAATTTTATTTCTCGCCTTTATCGGTGTTTTGATTACACTTGTCAGTGTTGGTTGGGCATTACATATAGTTATTCCTGCACTTCCGATTGCAGCATGTTTTGCCTTAGGGGCAGCGCTTGGACCGACAGATGCAGTAGCTGTCGGTTCTTTATCTGGAAAAATTCAGATTCCGCCTAAAGCTATGCATATTTTAGAAGGAGAAGGATTGATCAATGATGCTTCTGGCGTTACCGCTTTTCAATTTGCTTTAGCAGCTTTATTGACAGGTAGTTTTTCAGCTACTGATGCTGGAATCATGTTGATCGTTTCGAGTATTGGCGGAGCCATTGTTGGTGCTTTTTTAGTAATGATCAAACGTCAAATTGTAATGATCTTAGAAAAAGCTTCAGCAAGAGATGTAACCGGTTATTTGTTATTAGAATTGCTATTGCCATTTTTGGCCTATATGGTTGCAGAACTTTTCCATGTCTCAGGAATCATAGCAGCTGTTGTCGCAGGTGTTATGCAAGCGGCTAGTTTTAAAAAGGTTTCTTTATTTGAAGCTGAACTTTCAAGTGTTTCTGAAAGTACTTGGGGAACAATTACTTTTACCTTGAATGCGTTGGTATTCCTATTTTTAGGAATTGAATTATCGCAAGTTTTTTCACCAATTTGGAATAGCCAAACGTATTCTAATAGTTTCTTGATGGTCGTTGTTTTGATTTTAAGTATTACGTTATTTGTAGCGCGTTTTTTATCAATTGTCTTGATTTACAGCGTGAAAAACGGAATTAAAAATCTTTGGTCATCTATGAATGAAATGTTGATTTTGACTTTTGGTGGAGTTAAAGGAACAGTCAGTTTAGCCACAATTTTCATTTTGCCTTTAACAGTAAATGGTCAAGATTTTCCTGAGCGATCGTTGCTATTGTTTATCACGGCTTGTGTGATTTTAGTTACTTTAGTAGGTGGTATTCTTGTTTTGCCATTTTTAACTGAATCTGATGAAGCAGAAAGTATGAACATTCAAGGCATTACCTTACTTCAAGATGTTATTGAACGGCTTAAAATGATCAATCAAGAAGATCCGCATGTAGAAATGAATGTGGTGATTGAAAATTATCAAGATCGTGTGAAAGAATTGTACACGGAGCAATTGCCCTCAGAACAGCGGCAAGAAGTCCAAGAATTAAGAGCGCTGATTGTTTCGATCGAGCGTGATGGCTTAGAAGAAAGTTTTCGTCAAAAAGAAATTGGCATTGAAGGTTACCGCTTGTATGAACGTCTGATTTCTAGAATGGAACGTTCGATTGCGAGACAATTACTTTCTATCATCGGTTTTTGGCTATTGTTTGTTCGCCAAATCATTGCCTTTTTTGTCCATCCTAAATTATCATGGGCTAGAAAAGACGAAGAAAATCGACGAGAATTTCAAAAAGAAGAATTAGAAAACGTTCGACAAGTATTTTTACAAAACACAGAAGTTATTTTGAAAAGTTTGGATAACTTAAAAGGGGTATATGACGACGAAATCATCCGTTTCTTTATTGAAGGTCGTTTACAGTTTGCCCACAGATTGGAAGATGGAACATTTATTGATTCGTTTATTGTTCGTTCTCAGTCTAATTATGTTAAAGAACTATTGATTGGTTATCAAGAAGAGCGCAGAATAATCGATGAATATGAGCTTGCTGACAAAATATCTTCCTATGAAGCAAATGAATATCGAAAAAATGTCAACTTACTAGAATCGTATTCGATCAATGACGTTTCTAATACAATTCCGTTGCGGAAATTAACAAGAGAACTAAAAAAAGAAGCTCAGCGAGAAAACTAGCTTCTTTTTTTTGCTTTTTTTTGATACAATAAGCAGGATGAAAAGGGCGTGAGCATATGAAAGAATTAAAAGTAAATGAATTAACCAAAACATACGGAGAAAAAACATTGTTTGATCATATCTCTTTCCATATCCATGATAAAGAACGAATTGGATTGATCGGTACAAATGGAACAGGTAAAACGAGTTTATTGAACATCCTTGCTGGCAAAGATAGTGGAGATGGGGATGTTGAAGCTGTTCAACAACCAAATGACTATCAAATCGGCTACCTTTCTCAAAACCAAGAATTTGACCCAGAATTAACCGTTGTTGAAGCTGTATTTCAAGGAGATACACCGATTATTCAAGCAGTTAAAAATTACGAATTGGCATTGCTCGCTTTAGCTGTTGATGGAAGCAGTGACGCAGCTCAAAAACAGTACGCTCAAGCAGAAGAACGTATGAATAAAGAAGATGCTTGGACAGCGGATACAGATGCAAAAATCATTTTACAAAAACTAGGAATTGAAACACTGCATAAAAAAATCGGCGAATTATCTGGTGGACAAAAGAAGCGAGTGAGTTTAGCACAAGTATTGATTGAGTCACCTGACTTGTTACTATTAGATGAACCGACAAACCATTTAGATTATGAAGCCATTAGTTGGCTTGAAGGCTTTTTAAACGGATATCGTGGTGCAATTTTAATGGTTACTCATGATCGATACTTTCTAGATCGGGTGGCAAATCGTATTTTTGAATTATCTTTTGGTAAATTGCATGAATACAAAGGAAACTATGAAGCGTATATCGTAGCCAAAGCAGAACGTGAACGCGTAGAACTTGAGCAAGAAGATAAAAGAAAGCAATTATACAAACAAGAACTTGAGTGGATGCGTGCAGGTGTGCAAGCACGAGGGACAAAACAACAAGCACGTCAAGACAGATTTCATGATCTTAAAGAAAATCTTCATCAAGTGAATCAAAAAAGTCAATTAGAAATTGATGTAGCTACACAAAGACTAGGAAAAAAAGTATTAGAAATCAAAGATGGAAACTACCAGATTGAACATAAAACAATTTTAAATGCATTTGACCTTTTAATTCAAGCGAAAGACAGAATCGGAATTACTGGGAAAAATGGTGCAGGGAAATCTACATTGCTGAATATTTTGGCTGGTCGTCTGAGTTTAGATAGCGGAATTTATTCAATTGGCGAGACAGTACGCTTGGCTTATTACACACAGCAAAATGAAGCGATGGATCCAAACCAACGAATGATTTCTTACCTGCAAGAAGCAGCTGAACAAGTCCAACGAAATGATGGGACAAGTATAAGTGTCGCTGAGTTATTGGAGCGATTTCTTTTCCCACGCTTTATGCATGGGACTGTCATAGGTAAGCTTTCCGGTGGAGAGAAACGCCGTTTGTATCTATTAAAACTATTGATCAGTCAGCCAAATGTGTTATTATTGGACGAGCCGACAAATGACTTGGACATTGATACATTGACAATTTTGGAAGATTATCTTCAAACATTCAAAGGAGCAGTAATCGCCGTTTCACATGACCGATATTTTCTAGATAAGACGATGGATAAGCTACTTGTTTTTCAAGGAGAAGGTCAGATTGCAACTTATTTTGGATCGATGAGTGATTATTTGACTGAGAATAAAGAACAGGCGAAAAAACCAACGAAAATCGAATCAAAACCGATAAAGGGATCTGAGAAAAAAGAAAAAACAAAATTAACTTACATGGAACAAAAAGAGTGGGCAACAATTGAAACAGATATTGGGCAACTTGAAGAACGAACAGCGCAGCTTACAGAAGAGATGAATCATCAAGGTGATGATTTTACTAAACTACAGCAACTTCAAACGGAGTTGTCAGCTGTTGAACAAGAATTAGAAGAAAAAATGGAACGCTGGGAATATTTGAGTGAATTTGCAGAAAATTAGGAGGCAGCAACTATGGAAGAAGCATATTTAGCATTAGGCCGCAAAATTTTAGAGGAAGGTCACTTGAAAGAAGACCGTACAGGAACTGGTACACGCAGTATTTTTGGTCACCAAATGCGTTTTGATTTATCAGAAGGATTTCCTTTGCTGACGACTAAGCGAGTACCGTTTGGTTTAATTAAAAGTGAGTTGTTATGGTTTTTAAAAGGGGATACCAATATTCGTTACCTATTACAACACAACAACCATATATGGGATGAATGGGCGTTTGAGCGCTATATCAAAAGTGAAGACTACCATGGTCCGGATATGACAGATTTTGGCCGTCGCATCTTAACAGATGAAGCTTTTAAAGCGAGCTATGAAAAAGAACATAAAGAATTTTGCGAAAATATTTTAACAGATGAGGCTTTTGCTGTTAAATATGGTGAATTAGGTAATATTTATGGAGCGCAATGGCGTCATTGGGAAACAAAAGAAGGTCATTTTATTGATCAATTAAAAAATGTCATTGACATGATCAAAAAAACACCAGATTCTCGTCGCTTGATTGTTTCAGCATGGAATCCAGAAGATGTCCCTTCTATGGCTTTGCCCCCTTGTCATACGATGTTTCAATTTTATGTAAATGACGGTAAATTAAGTTGCCAGTTGTATCAACGAAGTGGCGATGTTTTTCTAGGGGTTCCGTTTAACATTGCTAGTTATGCGTTATTGACGCATTTGATTGCACATGAAACTGGTTTAAAAGTGGGAGATTTTGTGCATACGATCGGGGATGCACATTTATATACAAATCACGTTGATCAAATGAACGAACAACTTACAAGAGACATTCGTTCATTTCCGACTTTAAAATTGAATCAGGAAAAACAATCTGTTTTCGATTTTGAAATGGAAGATATCGTTATTGAAGGATATGATCCACATCCAGCAATCAAGGCGCCAATCGCCGTTTAATATGAAAGGAGTTCCTCAATGTTAGCAGCCATATGGGCACAAGATGAACAAGGGACAATCGGTAAGGAAAATCGTTTACCTTGGCATTTGCCGAATGATTTGAAATTTTTTAAACAAATGACTGAAGATAACACGATCGTTATGGGAAGAAAAACCTTTGAAGGCATGGGCAGTCGACCATTGCCAAATCGACAAACAATTGTCATAACTAGAGACAAAGAGTATTCTGCAAAAGGAGTCATTGTACTTCACACTGTAGAGGACGTACTTGATTACGCGAAAACATTCTCTGGAATTACCTTTATTGCTGGTGGATCAGCAGTTTATGAAGATTTTTTGCCATACTGTGATGTGTTATATCGTACGGTTATTCATCATACATTTGTTGGAGATACCAAATTTCCGCCTGTTTCATGGGATGATTGGACATTGATCAATTTAAGCGATGGGGTACAGGACGAAGAAAATAATTATGCGTATCAATTTGAAACTTATCAACGTAAAGTAGCCGCTGAATAGCTGGCATTTGAACTTATGAATTGAGTTTATTCAGATTTTAGGCTGAATGAATTCTTTCATAAGTTTTTTTAGGGATTAAAGAAGAAAGGATAACCGTGGTAGGAAGTGTCTATCCGTATGGAAATATCATTTTCGATAAAAGTTACTCTGTTTCTCTTAAAACAAGGATAAAGCAAAAAAACCATACTTATTCCAGCATGGTTTTTCTTATTACCTAAATATGATTGCGATATAATCCAACAACTTTGCCCAAAATACTTACATTATTCAAAATAATTGGGTCTAATGCATCATTTTCTGGCTGTAAACGAATATGATCTGACTCTTTAAAGAATCGCTTGCAAGTCGCTTCGTCTTCATCTGTCATAGCAATAACGATATCCCCATTAGAAGCAGCACTTTGTTTACGAACGATGACTTGATCGCCATCTAATATCCCCGCATTGATCATACTTTCTCCTCTAATAGTCAGCATGAATAAAGCATTTTCTTCTGTCTGTAAATCTGGCGGAACAGGGAAAAAGTCAGAAGCTTCTTCTACAGCTAAAATAGGTTCACCAGCTGTAACAACACCAAGCATTGGAATGACGGTTGGTTTGACACCAATTGTTTCCAAACCATCAGCAGTTAATTCAATTGCTCTTGGCTTTGTAGGGTCACGTAAAATCAAGCCCTTTTTTTCTAAACGTGCTAAATGTCCATGAACAGTAGAGGTTGAAGAAAGATCTACTGCTTTTCCAATCTCTCTTACGGTTGGTGGATAGCCTTTAAGCTCAACTTGCTCATATATATATTTTAATACTTCGATTTGTCTTGTGTCTGTACGTTTCACCACAACCCGCACCTTCTTTCGATTTATAATTTTAGTGTACCATAGTTTCATATAGGAATCAAACAAGCGTTCGTGTTTTTTTAAAAAAAGTAATTCATGCTTATTTTCGGAAAAAAATAGCTGTGTTTAACGTTACATTCTGTAAATAAGAGGTGTTGTTCCTCATTTTTATCGTGAATATAGTTGTATTTTTCCTGCTCATCTTATAAGATAGACATGGAAAGTAAACTTGTCTTGCTAGTGTGCTAGCTCATCAGAGAAAAGATAAAAATAGACTTGTGAGAAAACGTGTCACAAACTTATTTCCCTATTTTCATGACAGCGATGGACAAGCCCACTATGTTTTTATATTAAGGAGGCAAAAACATGTTATCATCAGAAAAAATGAACCGAATCAATGAACTTGCTAAAAAGGCTAAAGAAAGCGAATTGTCTGAGAAAGAAAAAGAAGAACAAAAAGTACTTCGTCAAGAATATCTTGCTGCTTTCCGCGGTGGCATGCGTCATCATATAGAAGGGATGAAAGTTGTTGATCCTGAAGGAAATGACGTAACGCCTGAAAAATTGAAAGAGATCCAAAAGGCTAAAGGATTACACAATAGAAAATAATTTTAGTTTTTTTTACTAAAAGTAATTGCTTTCATAAAGAAAATACGCTAAAATGTAGTTAATAAAGGTAAAAAAAACCTAAATAGGAGATGATTTTTTTGTTCGACAATACGGATCAGTTAGGCGTTAATACAATTCGCACATTGAGTATCGAAGCAGTACAAAAAGCAAACTCAGGCCATCCTGGATTACCAATGGGTGCTGCACCTATGGCTTATGCACTTTGGACAAAACATTTAAAAGTAAACCCTAAAACATCAACAAATTGGGCAGATAGAGATCGTTTTATTCTTTCAGCAGGTCATGGTTCAGCAATGCTTTATAGTTTACTTCACTTAGCTGGCTACAATGTCACAATAGATGATTTGAAAAGCTTCCGTCAATGGAATAGCAAAACACCTGGACACCCAGAAGTACATCACACAGATGGTGTTGAAGCAACAACTGGTCCTTTAGGTCAAGGTATCGCTATGGCTGTGGGTATGGCTATGGCTGAAGCACATACAGCAGCGACTTATAATCGTGATAGCTTCCCTGTGATCGATCATTATACGTATGCTCTATGTGGTGATGGTGATTTGATGGAAGGTGTTTCTCAAGAAGCAAGTTCTATGGCTGGACATATGAAATTAGGCAAACTGATCGTGTTATACGATTCAAATGACATCTCTTTAGATGGACCAACATCAAAAGCTTTCACAGAAAATGTTGGCGCTCGCTATGAAGCATATGGTTGGCAACATATTTTAGTTAAAGATGGCAATGATCTGGAAGCTATTTCGAAAGCTATTGAAGCTGCTAAAGCTGAGTCAGACAAACCAACTTTGATTGAAGTGAAAACTGTAATTGGTTATGGCGCACCAAAAGAAGGAACTTCTTCAGTGCATGGTGCACCAATCGGAGCAGAAGGAATTACAGCCGCTAAAGCTGTTTATGGCTGGGAATATCCTGATTTCACGGTTCCAGAAGAAGTAGCTACTCGCTTTAAAGAGACAATGGTTGAAGAAGGCGAAGCAGCAGAAAATAAATGGAACAACATGTTCGAGAACTATACAAAAGAACATCCTGAGTTAGCTAAACAATTTAAACAAGCATTTTCAGATGAGCTTCCTGAGAACTGGGATAGTGAATTACCAACCTATGAAGTGGGATCAAGTGCAGCTAGTCGTGTAACTAGTAAAGAAACGATTCAGGCTATTTCAAAAGCTGTACCTAGTTTTTGGGGCGGATCTGCTGACTTGTCTGCTTCGAATAATACAATGGTTGCATCTGAAAAAGATTTTGAACCTGGTCAATATGAAGGCCGCAATATTTGGTTTGGTGTTCGTGAGTTTGCAATGGCTGCTGCAATGAACGGGATTCAATTACATGGAGGAAGCCGTGTGTATGGCGGAACATTCTTTGTATTTACTGACTATTTACGTCCAGCTGTTCGTTTAGCTGCAATTCAAAATACACCAGTAACTTATGTATTGACACACGATTCAGTTGCTGTTGGAGAAGATGGACCAACACATGAACCAGTTGAACAACTAGCAAGTATTCGCTGCATGCCAGGTGTGCAGGTTTTACGTCCAGCAGATGGTAATGAGACAGTGGCAGCTTGGAAAATCGCAATGACGACAAAAGACGCACCGACTGTTTTAGTCTTGAGCCGTCAAAACTTACCAGTGATCGAAGGAACAAAAGAAAAAGCAAATGAATTTGTTCAAAAAGGCGCTTATGTAATTTCTTCGCAAAAGGGTGCTAAACCTGAAGGAATCTTGATTGCTACTGGTTCTGAAGTGAACTTAGCTATTGAAGCTCAAAAAGCATTAGCTGAACAAGGAAAAGACGTTTCTGTCGTTTCAATGCCAAGTTTTGACTTGTTTGAAAAGCAAACAGAAGAATATAAAGAGTCAGTTTTACCAAAAGATGTAGTAAAACGTGTGGCTGTTGAAGCTGCTTCACCATTTGGTTGGGAACGTTATGTAGGTACTGCTGGTACTACAGTAACGATTAATCACTTTGGTGCTTCAGCTCCTGGCGATTTAGTATTGAAAGAATTTGGCTTTACAGTTGATAACGTTGTTTCAAAATACAATAACTTATAAAATCAAAAAAACAGATGGGGTTTTCCCATCTGTTTTTATTTTTTTATGTAATATTTTTGTAATAATGGAAATATTTATTATTTTCATTAAATTAATTTTAATAATATAGACCTGAAAGGATTAGAGATAAAATAAATATTCGAATAACATACTCCATGTAAAAATATTAAAACAAATTCGGAATGATTAATAAAACAAAAATTTCAGATGGATTACACCCATTTTAAAACTTCACATTTTAGGGCTAAATAATTGTTTATAAAAAAATCCCCGAGTAGAATGATACTATGATGTTCTATTGAGGAGGAACAAGTGAATGAATGAGAAAAAAACAAGAAGCAGCAGGCATCAACAGAAAGAACATAAAAATAATAGTAAACGAATTGCTTCTGTAATAGGAACTTCGTTAGTATTTCTTCCAGTTGTTGGTAATATTTTGCCGATGGGCGTTCAAGCAACTGAAGTTGATCAGCAAGGAGCTGTTTCTCAACAAGCATTTATTGATTCTATTGGATATTCAGCTGCTTCTGTAGCTAGTGCGAACGATTTATATGCATCTGTAATGATTGCTCAAGCATTATTAGAAAGTAGTTATGGTACATCTGGCTTAGCTGCTGCACCAAATTATAATTTATTTGGAGTAAAAGGTAGCTATGGAGGGCAAACAGTTTATATGCCTACGTCAGAATATTTGAATGGGGAATGGGTGACGATGACTGAACCGTTTAGAAGTTATTCATCGTATGCTGAATCATTTCAAGATCATGCTAATGTATTAAAAACAACGCTAGCTTCTAATGGGAATTATCATTACTCTGGCGTATGGAAGAGCAATACAACAAATTATACGGATGCTACAGCAGCTTTAGCAGGACGTTATGCTACAGATCCTAACTACGCTAGCAAACTGAATTGGTTGATTGCAACTTATGGTTTAACAGCTTATGATTGGGGAACCGCTGAAACAACAGTAACAAGTGAAAGTACGGAGACTGTTGGACAAAGCACTGCAACTTCAACAGCAACTGCTCAATCGTATACAGTTGCATCAGGTGATACACTTTGGGGAATAGCTGAAAGATTTGGCGTTTCAGTTGACCAATTGATGGCTTCAAACGGATTATCCGCTGAGCTAATTACTGTAGGTCAAATCCTACAAGTCGCATAAAAAAATAAAATCGATCAACGAAGAGTCCATTTAGAGACAATTTGTTGATCGATTTTTTTATCTTTTACCTGATCGTAATTCTTCTAAACGTCGTTGACGATTTTTAGTTAAATCTTTGATTCTTGGTCTAGGTAGAATTGCTTCTGAATTTGTAGTTGACTTTCCTGTATACGTTTCAGGATCATTGATATCAAACTGTTTTAAGTATTCGATGACTTCTCGTACAATCTGAGTAGGAGTTGAGGCACCGGCAGTTACAGCAATTTGTTCAATATTTGTTAACCAGTTAGGATCAAGTTGAGAAACATCGGAGATTCGATGAGCTGGGACACCTGCCTGCTCAATAGACACTTGAGCTAGCCGATTACTATTATTGCTTTTGGGATCACCCACTACAATCGTTAAATCACAGCCTTTAGCCTGTTGTACGACTGCCTCTTGGCGCACTTGTGTAGCTTTACAAATATCTTTGTGGATATGGACAAGAGGATATTTTCCCTGAATGGAATCCATCAAATCACTAACATCCCATTGGCTCATGGTTGTTTGATTTGTTACAAAAATTTTATCGGTATTTAGTTCTAAATCAAGGATATCGGTTTGATTTGAGACTAAATGCACATGTTCTGGTGAAACCCCAAGTGCTCCTTCTGGTTCAGGATGGTTTTTCTTGCCGATATAAATCACTTCATAGCCTTCTGTCACTTTTTCAGCAATCAGCTCGTGAGTAATCATAACGTCTGGACAAGTTGCATCAATCACAGTTAAGCCTTTTTTTATTGCTAGTTCTTTTACTTTGGGTGAAGTACCATGTGCTGTAAAAATAACGGTTCCTTGAGTAACTTTAGCTAAAATTTCTTCACGGTTTTCTCCATCTAATGTATGTATCCCTATACTTTCAAATGCATCAGTTACGTGTTTATTATGAACGATCATCCCTAAAATATAGATAGGACGAGGTAAGCTTTCATCAAGAGATGCATTTCTTGCAATCACCATTGCATCAACAACACCATAACAATAGCCGCGTGGGCTAATATTTATAATTTTCATAAATGAGTTAACTCCTATTTAATCATTTTTAAATGTTTCTTTGTTCTCTATTATACAATACGTTTATTAATTTTAAGTTAAGGCTCCTAAACGATGATGTAGAAATGTTATGTATATTTTTATTAATTTTTTTCAATAGCACGAACTTTTCAGTAACTAATTATAACATAACAACTAATTAAACGGAGTAGAGGATTGGCGGATTTTTTCAGAAAGTAAGAGTCTGCGAATTCTTTATATTTACCAGATGCATTCAGTTTGTTAAGAAAAAAAGAAGCACTAATTAGAAGCGAACAAAGTTTAAACTGGAGGAAATTTAACTTTTACATTCAGCTCATCTTTTGATGTCAACAGCAAAATGATAGCCAGATAAGTTGATATAAGCTATTATAAACACAAGAAAGTTTTCATATATTTGAATACAAAAATGGAGGAATGGATCATGACTCAAATTTTTAATTCAGTTACCGAATTAATAGGAAAGACACCTATTGTAAAACTAGGGAAGATAGTTCCTGATGGGGCGGCAGATATTTTTGTAAAACTTGAATTTTTTAATCCAGGAGGAAGCGTAAAAGATCGAATCGCATTAAGTATGATCGAAAAAGCTGAAAAAGCTGGACAAATTAAAGCCGGAGATACAATTGTAGAACCAACTAGTGGAAACACTGGTATTGGATTAGCAATGGTTGGTGCAGCAAAAGGATACAAAGTTGTGATTGTCATGCCTGATACAATGAGCATTGAGCGGAGAAAATTGATGCAGGCATATGGTGCAGAACTATTGTTGACACCAGGGTCAGAGGGCATGAAAGGGGCAATTGCCAAAGCATCAGAACTATCCGAGAAAGATGGTTATTTTATGCCGATGCAGTTTGACAATCCAGCCAATCCAGAAGCGCACGAAAAAACTACTGGAAAAGAAATTCAAGATGTTTTTGGCCCTGCTGGCTTGGACGCATTTGTTGCTGGTGTAGGCACTGGAGGGACGATCACTGGTGTTGGTAAGGAATTGAAAAGAGTGTATCCTAAAATCTCGATTGTTGCAGTAGAACCGACGGAATCACCTGTTTTAGAAGGTGGGCAACCAGGCCCGCATAAAATCCAAGGGATTGGTGCAGGCTTCATTCCACAGGTTTTAGATACAGAAATCTATGGAAAAGTGATGGCAGTACCTAGTGAAGATGCTATGGAAACTGCTCGTCAACTAGCGGCTAAGGAAGGTTTGTTAGTTGGTATTTCTGCAGGAGCTGCCGTAAATGCTGCAATTGAATTAGCCAAGGAATTAGGTCCAGGTAAAAAAGTCTTAACGGTTATCCCTGACAATGGGGAACGTTATCTATCAACAGCACTTTACAATTTCCCTGAATAAATTTTCACAATAAAAAGGAAGTTTTTTTACTTCCTTTTTATTGTAGGTGTACATAGTTAGTCAAAAAGTATGTAATACTACTTTATTCTAAAAAAAATCAAGATAAACCTTATATTATTGTTCAATTATTCTTGTCAAGATAGTTTAGAAATAGTATCATTTAATAAAGAGAGACTGGGAGGGGAAACAAATGGACAATATATTGGTAAAAAATGCACTAGAAGAATTAAAAGAAGCCAATATTCGTATTACTCCTCAAAGATATGCGATCTTAGAATATCTAATTGAGAATCATAGCCATCCGACTGCTGATGAAATATACCGTTCACTGGAAGATCGATTTCCTAATATGAGCGTGGCAACTGTCTATAACAACTTGCGTTTGTTCACTGATATTGGATTTGTTCAAGAAATGAATTATGGCGATGCATCTAGCCGTTTTGATTTCAGTTCAAAAAAACATTACCATGCGATTTGTCAAAATTGTGGTAAAATCGTTGATTTTCATTATCCAGGTTTGGAAGATGTGGAAATGGCAGCGAGCAAATTGACAGGTTTTGAAATCAACGAACACAGATTAGAATTATATGGACTATGTCCAGAATGTCAAAACGCTGAAAAAAAATGAAATGAGTGAGAAAATGAAATCAATTCATACAGATAAAGCACCTAAAGCAATCGGTCCTTATGTACAAGGCAATATTGTGAATGGTTTATTATTTGCTTCAGGTCAAGTTCCTTTGAATCCTGAAACGGGAGAAGTTGTTGGTACAACGATAGAAGAACAAACAAAGCAAGTCTTGAAAAATATTTCAGCAATTTTAGAAGAAGCTGGAAGCGATTTTGATCATATTGTAAAAACAACGTGTTTTTTACAGAATATGAACGATTTTGTAGCTTTTAATGAAGTTTATGCAGGAGCGTTTACGAGTCAATTGCCAGCCCGTTCGGCTGTAGAAGTAGCCCGCTTACCTAAAGATGTTCTTGTTGAAATAGAAATTATAGCTGAAATAAATGAATAGCACCTTGTTTTCACAAGTTGAGAAACTAAGTTTTCTCAACTTTTTTTGTTGTAATAACAGTATTTTCAGTTTGTTAAACTAATTTTCAGATGAAAAAATAGTTAAAAATAGAGAAGTTTGTGAAAAAATATCTTTTAGATTCACAAGCAAAGAACTCGAATATGGCCTTTCGCTTTGTTATATTTCTAGTATACCAATGGATTTATATTAGTTCCATTGGTGAAAAATTTAACTTGAAAGAAGGGATTTACAAAATGAAAGTCGTAGTCGTAGGATGTACGCATGCAGGAACAGCTGCAGTCAAAAGTATTTTAACAAATCACCCAAACGCGGAGGTAACCGTTTATGAACGAAATGATAATGTATCATTTTTATCTTGCGGTATCGCTCTATATGTTGGAGGAGTAGTGAAGGAGGCTGGCAGCTTATTCTATTCAAGTCCTGAAGAACTAGCGTCTCTAGGTGCTACAGTCAAAATGGAACATGAAGTCGAAACTATCGATGTTGATCATAAAACAGTCACTGCAAAAGATTTACACACTGGTATTGAAGAAACCGTTTCATACGATAAATTAGTTATGACAACTGGTTCATGGCCGATCATTCCACCAATCAAAGGAATCGAAGCTGAAAATATTTTATTATGTAAAAACTTTAATCAGGCAAATGTGATTATTGAACGTGCTAAGGATGCCAAAAAAGTTGTCGTTGTAGGCGGCGGATATATCGGAATCGAATTAGTAGAAGCTTTTGTAGAATCTGGTAAAGACGTTACGTTGATCGATGGGTTAGATCGTATTTTAAATAAATATTTAGATAAACCATTCACAGATGTTTTAGAAAAAGAGCTTGTAGACCGTGGTGTTACTTTGGCTTTAGGCGAAAATGTTCAAGAATTCCAAGCTGATGTAAGCGGACATGTGAATAAAGTAATTACTCCTAGTCAAGAATTTGAAGCTGATATGGTTATTATGTGCGTTGGATTTAGTCCAAATACAACATTACTTAAAGATAAAGTCGATATGCTGCCAAATGGCGCTATTGTAGTTGATAAGTATATGAGATCAAGTAATCCAGATATTCTTGCTGCAGGTGATAGTGCAGTTGTACACTATAATCCAAGTAATACGACTAATTACATTCCACTTGCAACAAATGCTGTTCGTCAAGGTATGTTAGTGGGTTATAATTTGGCAGAAGAAAAACTAGCTTATCGCGGAACGCAAGGAACTTCTGGTCTATATCTATTTGGCTGGAAAATTGGTTCAACAGGTGTTACCTTAGAAAGTGCAAAAATGAACAACCTAGATGTAGAAGCAACACAATTCGAGGATAACTATCGTCCAGAATTTATGCCGACTACTGAAAATGTAATGATGGAATTGGTTTATGAAAAAGGATCAAACCGTATTGTAGGTGGACAACTAATGTCTAAATACGATATTACTCAATCAGCTAATACATTATCATTAGCTGTTCAAAATAACATGACTGTCGAAGATCTTGCTTTGTCAGATTTCTTCTTCCAGCCACATTTTGATCGTCCTTGGAACTACTTGAATTTGTTAGCGCAAGCAGCTTTAAAGGATATTGCTAAAAATTAATAAAAAAAGTAGAGTGGAATATTCTTCCATTCTATTTTTTTACCGTAAATTGATGTAGGATCTTTGCTTTTTTAGCCTTTTTTTGAGATTCTTAATATGTAAATAACGAAAGGGTGCTATGAAGTGGAAAAGAATAAAAAAAATAAAGAAATTTTGATACGTTCTTTATATGCATTATTAGGGGTTGCGATTTTATCATTTGGAGCAGCTACTTTACGAGTAGGTAAGGTCGGCTTAGATCCTTATACTGCTGCAAATATTGGTATTGGAGAAGTTCTAGGTCTTTCATTAGGTGTCTATCAACTAATAATCAATGTTATTATCTTAGTATTAGTTTTTATTTTTGGGAAAAAGTATATTGGGATCGGAACGTTGATAAATATGGTGCTTACGGGATTTTTTATTGATTTTTATACGTGGCTCTATGCGACATTTTTTACAATTAAAATTACGCTCTTTACCCAAGGGATATTGCTGGTTTTCGGGATATTGATCTTTACGTTTGGTGCATCGTTTTATATGTCAGCAAAGTTAGGTAATGCTCCTTATGATGCAATTGCTCCAATTATAGTTGATCGGACTCAGACTAAGTATCGGATTGTAAGAGTGATACAGGATATCTTTTTTGTTCTACTAGCATTTATTTTTGGGGGACCGGTTGGGATTGGAACTGTGATCAATGCATTTTTCACAGGACCTCTAATCGATTTTTGGAATAAAAAAGCAAGTGTACCAATAATTGAAAAAAGTATTAAAAAGCAACTAGATAATTAATCTTTTTAATAGTTTTAAAAACATACTAAGAGTTTACTCCCTAACTCTTAGTATGTTTTTATTTTGAATTTATAAATTGCTTAAAAATGAAAACGTTTCCTTGTTATTCGCTATAATCGCATTATTAACTGTATAATATGAAAAAGATATAGAATGTTATTTTAATTAAAATGGAATTAGTATATACAAGAGGTTTTAACGTTGTTAAAACAACGTTGTTCATCTGTTTTTATTTTCAAAAACACGTGTTTTATTTTTTTGATTAAAATAAAATTAGTTTTTCCGATTCGTATCATTTCCAAAAATATTATAAAGGTTATAAAATCCTAAGGTAGAAGCTTAAATAAATATTTACATGGTTTGAGATTTTCGAAAGGAGAGTGTCAATTGGTTTTAATTAGCTTCTAATTGTTCGTTAGGTGTTTTATTTTGAGTATATGAGGAGGATAATTATGAAAAGTGATAAGCAAAAAAAGAAAAGCACTACTAAGTCTAAAAAACAAAATAAGTATCGTGCATTATCATTAGTGTTGACAAGTAGTTTAGTTATTGCACCATTGACTGTTCCATTATCATTTTACCTACCGGGAGGAATTACTGCTTCTGCAGCAATCTTAGATGCAGAAATTCTATCTAATATTACTAGCTCAAATAATAGTGGAACTACTACTGCAAATCGTTGGGCTGCTGACGGAGCCACTCAAAATGTAGATTTTACAATTTCTGGAAGCGAACTAATTGGCGGATCTGTTATAGCGAGTGGTACAAAACAAGCAGTTTTAGCTATTCCAAATGAATTAAATGGACGAGTTTCTCCAAATGGAACTGCACAAATTGATACTAATATTACTTTAACAGTTGGAGATTTAACATTCTTGACGGGAACATTAACGGCAGTTAATAATCTATCGAATTTACTAACAGATATTGTTGATGGATCGTTGGGTAGTTTAACAGGTGTCACATTAAATTTAACAACTGTCAATCAAAAGATAGATGCTTTAAATAATATTCAAAATTTTGGAAGTGCACAATTTAGCTCTGCTGCTACACTTTCAGCAGATGGCTCGTACATTCATGCAGATATTGATGATGGGTTAGGCTTAGTATTAGCTCAAAATATCTCTTCACTTTTACAAGATTTAAAAGCGGCTGTTGACGCGTTACAAGCAACTGGCAGTGGTATAGGAAGTAACATAGTTGCAGCAGCGATCAACACTGCTCTATTACCAGTGAAAACAACTGTAGATACAGCAATTAATCTTGCTCTACCGTTCGTAGGTCTTGGTGGTGCTGGAATTAATCAATTAGCGGATGCATCTGTTTTAGGCTCAACGACTGTTACAATCCCAACTACAGTTGTTAGTCCAACAAGCTTAGCACAAAATCTCGATGCCAGATTTGTGGGTACAGTTGTAAAAGCTGATGCGATTGATGTTAGTTTGATTAATACTGCTAATGGAGTATCTGATATTTATTATGCTGGAACAACAGCCGTAGTGGCTCCTCCTGTAGTGACAAATACAACAGGAACATCAGCAACTGGTTATACAGTAACAGGTACAGCCACAGCGGGTAATACAGTAGATATTCGCAATGCGGGTGGAACAACAATTGGAACAGCCGTTGCAGATGGAAGTGGTAATTTTAGTATTACAATTCCACAAGGACAAGCAACAGCTAATGAAGCGTTAAATGCTATAGCTAAAGACGGCACAACAGAAAGTACGCCGACTGCCTTCACAACACCAGCTGATGCCGTGGTAGTAGCTCCTCCTGTAGTGACAAATACGACAGGAACATCAGCAACTGGTTATACGGTAACAGGTACAGCTACAGCGGGTAATACAGTAGATATTCGCAATGCGGGTGGAACAACAATCGCGAGTGGTACAGCAGATGGAAGTGGTAATTTTAGTATTACAATTCCACAAGGGCAGGCAACAGCTAATGAAGCGTTAAATGCTATAGCTAAAGACGGCACAACAGAAAGTACGCCGACTGCCTTCACAACCCCAGCTGATACCGTGGTAGTAGCTCCTCCTGTAGTGACAAATACGACAGGAACATCAGCAACAGGACATACGGTAACAGGTACGGCCACAGCGGGTAATACAGTAGATATTCGCAACGCGGGTGGAACAACAATCGCGACTGGTACAGCAGATGGAAGCGGCAATTTTATTATTGCTATTCCACAAGGTCTAACAACTGCTAGTGAACCATTAGTAGCGGTAGCGAAAATTGGGGCAAATGAAAGTACAGCAACACCTTTCACAACCCCAGCAGATCCAGTAGCTGTTACTGCACCAACAGTGGATAATGTAACAGGAACTTCGACTACAGGCTATACAGTAACAGGTACGGCTACAGCAGGAGATACTGTTGAGATTAAAAATACAGGTGGTACAGTGATTGGAACAGCGGTAGCGGATGGAAGTGGAAATTACACAATTACGATTCCAGTCGGCTCGGCAACTCCAAACGAGCAATTGACAGCAGTAGCCAAAGACGGCGATGGCAACCAAAGTCCAGCAACACCATTTACAACCCCAGCAGATCCAGTAGCTGTTACTGCACCAACAGTAGATAGCGTAACTGGAACATCGGCAACAGGCTATACAGTAACCGGTACAGCTACAGCTGGAAATACTGTTGAGATTAAAAATACAGGTGGCACAGTGATTGGAACAGCGGTAGCGGATGGAAGCGGAAACTACACAATTACAATTCCGATTGGATCAGCAACACCGAGCCAACAATTGTCTGCAGTAGCCAAAGACGGAGGTGGCAATCAAAGCCCAGCCACACAGTTCACAACCCCAGCAGATCCAGTTGTAGTCACTGCACCAACAGTAGATAATGTAGCAGGAACTTCAACTACAGGTTATACAGTAACCGGTACAGCGCCAGCTGGAAGTACAGTAGAAGTTAAAAATACGGGCGGAACTGTGATTGGAACAGCAGTAGCAGATGGAAGCGGAAACTATACAGTTACGATTCCAGTCGGAGCTGCAACGCCAAATGAGCAATTGACAGCAACTGCCAAAGATGGTGACGGCAATACAAGTCCAGCAACACCGTTTACAACGCCAGCAGATCCAGTTGCAGTAGTTGCACCAACAGTCGATAGTGTAACTGGAACATCAGCAACAGGCTACACTGTAACAGGTACAGCACCAGTTGGAAGTACAGTAGAAGTTAAAAATACAGGTGGAACGATTATCGGAACAGCAGTAGCGGATGGAAGCGGAAACTACACAGTCACAATTCCGGTCGGAGCTGCAACACCAAGCGAGCAATTGACAGCAACTGCCAAAGATGGTGACGGTAATACAAGTCCAGCAACACCGTTTACAACCCCAGCAGATCCAGTTGTAGTCACTGCACCAACAGTTGATAGTGTAACTGGAACTTCAACTACAGGTTATACAGTAACCGGTACAGCACCAGCTGGAAGCACAGTTGAGATTAAAAATACGGGTGGAACCGTTATTGGAACAGCAGTAGCGGATGGAAGCGGAAACTACACAGTTATGATTCCGGTCGGAGCTGCAACACCAAATGAGCAATTGTCAGCAACTGCCAAAGATGCGGATGGCAATACAAGTCCAGCTACATCATTTACAACACCGGCAGATCCTGTAACAGTCACTGCACCGACTGTTGACAGTGTAACGGGAACATCAGCAACAGGCTATACAGTAACCGGTACAGCTACAGCTGGAAATACTGTTGAGATTAAAAATACGGGTGGCACAGTGATTGGAACAGCAGTAGCAGATGGAAGCGGTAATTACACAATTACAATTCCTGCTGGTTCAGCAACACCAAGCCAACAATTGTCTGCAGTAGCCAAAGACGGCGATGGCAATCAAAGCCCAGCTACACCATTTACAACCCCAGCAGATCCAGTTGTAGTCACTGCACCAACAGTAGATAATGTAGCAGGAACTTCAACTACAGGTTATACAGTAACCGGTACAGCGCCAGCTGGAAGTACAGTAGAAGTTCGAAATACAGGTGGCACAGTAATTGGTACAGGTATAGCAGATGGAAGTGGAAACTATACAGTCACGATACCAGTTGGTTTAGCTACGCCAAGTCAACAATTAACTGCAGTAGCCAAAGATGGCGATGGCAATACAAGCCCAGCAACACCATTTACAACGCCAGCAGATCCAGTAGTAATCACTGCGCCAACAGTAGATAATGTAACGGGAACGTCAGCAACAGGCTACACAGTTACAGGTACAGCCACTGCTGGAAATACTGTTGAGATCAAAAATACAGGCGGTACTGTAATTGGAACAGCAGTAGCAGATGGAAGTGGAAATTACACAATTACAATTCCAACTGGAGCGGCAGCGCCAAGTCAACAATTAACAGCAGTAGCTAAAGATGGCGATGGCAACCAAAGTCCAGCAACACCATTTACAACGCCAGCAGATCCAGTTGTAGTCACTGCACCAACAGTTGATAGTGTAACTGGAAATTCAACTACAGGCTATACTGTAACCGGTACAGCACCTGCTGGAAGTACAGTTGAGATCAAAAATACAGGTGGAACCGTTATTGGAACAGGAGTTGCAGATGGAAGTGGAAACTATACAGTTACGATTCCAGCCGGAGCAGCTACACCTAACGAACAATTAACAGCAACTGCAAAAGATGCAGATGGTAACACTAGTCCAGGAACTTCATTCGTAACACCAGCAGATTCAGTAACTGTTACAGCACCAACAGTACAAAGTGTGACAGGGAATTCAACTTCTGGATATACAGTAGTTGGTAAAGCTACAGCTGGTAATACAGTAGAAATTAGAAACACAGGCGGAACCGTTATTGGAACGGGTGTAGCTGCTTCAACTGGTGACTATACAATCAATATTCCAGCTGGTTCAGCAACAGAGAATGAACAATTAAAAGCAGTAGCGAAAGATGGTGCTGGTAATACAAGTACTGCAACGCCATTTACGACACCAGCAGATCCTCCTGTAATCGTAGCTACGCCGACTATTAGTAAAGTAACCGGCAGCTCATTAACTGGTTACACAATTTTTGGAACAGCTACACCAGGAAATAAAGTAGAAATTCACAATGCCGATGAGGATCTTTTAGGTCAAGCAATTGTAGGAGCCGATGGAACTTTTGTAATCACACTTCCGATTGGATTAGCAGTACCAAATGAGCAATTAACTGCAATCGCAAAAGATGGTGATAATAATCAAAGCGCACCTGCTGTCTTCAAATTACCATTAGACCCTAATACAAAAGCAGTTAAACCGCCAACCGTAAATAGTGTAACGGGTAGTTCAACAACAGGTTACACTGTAAACGGAACAGCAGATCCAGATGATACAGTTAATATTTATGGACCGTCAGGAGTATTAGTTGGAACAGGTGAAGTAGACGACGCAGGTAATTACAGTATTAAAATCCCCGTGGGTATAGTATTACCTAACGAGAAAGATACTGCAGTTGCTTTTGATAACGATGGTAACCGAAGTATTCCCACTGAATTTGTTATCCCAGCCGATGCCGGTACAGGAAATGGTAACGGCAACAATAACAACGGCAACGGAAGTAATGGCAGCTCAACTAATAACGGAAAAACTGGGTTACAAAACCTTGGCAGCTCTCAAAAGAATCTTCCAAATAACGGAGAGATAGTTAGTAATTGGGGATTACTTGGAGCATTGTTGATTGGCGCATTAGGAATATTCTCCTTCAAACGTAAGAATAAAGAAGAAGAATAACGTATTGAATTAACTTTCTATAAGGATGAAACGTGAGGCGGGCAATATCCAACCTCACGTTTTTTTGATTTTAAACATTATGTGCAGTTTTTCCTATAAAGAAACTTTCTTTCTATTCTCTTTTATCGTAAAATGAAGGAAGACAGAATGAAAGGGAGGATATATGCATGCCGATTCGTGTTCCAAAAGAATTACCAGCTATCAAAGTTTTAGAAAAAGAAAAAATTTTTGTAATGGACGAAGATCGCGCCATGCACCAAGATATTCGACCTCTGGAAATATTAATCTTAAATTTAATGCCAAAAAAAGATGAGACAGAAGTTCAGCTCTTGAGGCTGCTAAGTAACACACCATTACAAATCAATGTTGAGTTCTTACACATGAGCAGTCATGAAGCGAAAAATACATCTAGTGATCACTTGAACCGTTTTTATCATCAATTTAAAGGAATAAAAGAGAATTTTTACGATGGCTTGATCATTACAGGAGCACCAATCGAGCAGCTTCCCTTTGAACAAGTTGATTATTGGGAAGAGTTGCAAGAGATTTTTAAATGGAGTACCTCCCATGTGTTTTCGACTTTTCATATTTGTTGGGGCGCACAGGCAGGTCTTTTTTATCATCACAAAATCGATAAACATCTATTAGATCAAAAATTAACGGGGATTTACGCTCATAATGTGTTAGCTCCGACTTGGAGTATCTTAAAAGGGTTTGACGATGTATTTTTCGCACCTCATTCCCGATATACAGGTATTGATAGAAAAGATATTGATGCGACAGAGGAGCTAGAAGTTTTAGTTGAGTCCAAGGAAGCAGGTCTTTTTTTAGTTGGAAATAAAAATAACCGTGCATTTTATGCGATGGGACATTTAGAGTATGATAGAGAAACCTTGCAACAAGAGTTTAAACGTGATCAAATAAAAGGGCTACATCCTAAAATACCTCAAAACTATTTCCCTAATAATAATGTCGATGAATCTCCACAATTACTTTGGCATATGGCAGCATCATTGTTATTTTCTAATTGGATAAACTATGCAGTGTATCAAAATACCCCCTATAATTTATCAGACTTGTTGAAAATGAATAAATAGTAAATCTAAATAAGCTAAAGCAAACGTAAACTTCGTTTTGTTTTAGCTTATTTTTTACAAATACCTTGGATAATGAAATGCAAGCGCGAACAATCTTTTTATTTTTACGAATAAAAAGATGCTTTCTTGTTCCTTTTTTTGAAAAATAAACGTATTATAAGGAGAAGAAAGGAGAACAGTTAATGTTTAACTAATTCAGACGCATTGATTAGAATCAATAGTAGTTTGATATTATTAGTAAATAGGGTGGTTATTTATTAAAAACAATTAAGTCAATTATAATTGGAGGAATAATTATGAAAATACCTAAAAGGTTTTTGAGCGGGCTGTTACTGTCAATTCTATTTCTGTTTTCATTTGTACCTGCTTTTGCACAAGAAATTGATGCAATTACGGCACCTACAGGAATAAAAGCGATCATTGTGATCATCCCGTTGATTTTAGTTTTAGTGTTGTTATTTATGAAGGTTGATATGATTATCGCTGGATTTGTCGGTGGGGTATTAGCGATGATCATCGGGGGGATTGGATTAGAACAAGCGAATAAACAATTATTAGAAACAATTCCCATGATGCTTGGTATTACTGTGCCGATCATCAATTCAGCTGTTGCGATGGCTGTTTTTAAATCAGGAGGGTATTCAGCAGCTTTAACGTTAGCCAAAAGAGGAACAAAGGGTAAAGTCGAATATGTTTCAGCATTTATTGTTATTTTACTAGCCGCAGCAACATATATGTCTGGTATCGGCGGTGGAAGCGCAATGGTTATTGCTCCGTTGGCATTTGTAGCTGTAGGTGCGGTTCCTGAGTTGATTGCAGCGATGTCACTTGCTGCAGCAGTTTCATTTACAACATCACCAGCCTCATTAGAGTCTAGTATTGTTTCTAAATTGGGTGACTTTAGTGTAGCTAAATACGTTTCAGACATGCGTCCGATTTGGTTACTTTTTTGTGCATTAGCAATTATTTTAGCTTTTTGGGGAACCAAACGAAGAAATCTCGGTTTTAAAGAAAATAGTGACGATGAATATGCATCAATGAGTAATAAAGCATTATTTAAATTAACTTTACCTGCAATTTTCTTACTGTTTGCGGTAATATTTGGCCCAGTGGTAAATGATTTGGTTGGATTCCCATTGTTGACGCCTTTAGTTTATATGGTTTTGACATTAGCGTTGATTTTTATTTGTTCAGATTTTACTTTGAATCAATCAGTCGAAGCAATGGTGGATGGATCAACTTATATTTTAACTCGATTATTCCAGGTTGGTATATTTCTTGCGTTTATTAATATCATTGCTCAAACAGGTACATTCGCTGTGATTGCTGGTATTGCTAGTTCCGCACCAATTATGATCATGGTCCCAGTTGCGATTTTGACAGGAATTTTGATTGGAGTTCCAGCAGGAGCTTATGTAGGTTCTGTGTTAACCTTGGTATTGCCTGTTGCTGTATCATTAGGTTTTTCTTCGATCGAGCTTGGATTAGTAGCAGTTGGAGTGGGATTAGGTAGTCAAATGAGTTTTGTTAACATTACCATGCAAGCGTTATCTTCTGGGTTCCAAATTCCAATTTTAGAGGTCGTAAAAGGGAATGTAAAATGGATCAGTCTAGCTTCTGTTGTATTGATTGCAATTGGATTCTTTATTTAAATAAAATAGATGGGGTGTTTAAAGAATGGATATTTTAATTAAAAAGGCAAGAATAAGTGATAGTGAAGATTTACAAGATGTAGGAATCAAAGATGGAAAAATAATCGCAATTTCAGAAAATTTAACTGATAATGCAGTGACGGTGATTGAAGCGAATGGTCGCGTGTTGATTCCAGGATTAGTGGAAAGCCATATACATTTGGATAAAGCATTAATTGCTGATAGAAAACCAAATAAATCTGGTACTTTGCAAGAAGCAATTAAAGTTACAGCTGAATTGAAACCAACATTTACAGAGGAGGATATTTATCAACGTGCAAAAAAAGCACTGGAAATGATTATTTCTCATGGTGTTACAGCGGTTAGAACGCATGCAGAATTTGACCCAGCTCAAGGTTTTTCTGGATTTAAAACGATTATGAAACTGAAAGATGAGTATCGTGATTTGATCGATATGCAAGTTGTAGCTTTTCCACAAGAAGGAATCTTTAAAGCGCCTGGCACCGAAAAAATGATGTACGAAGCAATGGAGATGGGAGCAGACGTTGTTGGAGGAATTCCTTATAACGATGCACCTGCAGATAAACATATCGATCTAGTCTTTGAAATTGCTAAAAAGTTTAATAAAGATATCGATTTACATCAAGATTTCAGCGATGAAGCTACAGATATTTCAATAGAATATTTATGTAAAAAGACGATTGCTGAAAATTATCAGGGAAGAGTTTCTGTTGGACATTTAACAGCACTTCATGCGCTTGAACCGAAGCGCCTAAAAGAGATCATAACACTCATGTCAGAAGCTCAAATCAGTGTTATGGCATTACCGGCAACTGATTTACATTTAGGGGCGAGAAATGATGAATACAATGTAAGAAGAGCGGTAACGCCTATTAGAAAACTGCGTGATGCTGGTGTCAATGTATGTTTAGCGACCAATAATATCCGTAATGCATTTACACCATACGGAAATGGGGATTTGATGCAAATTGCGATGCTGGCAATTCCTGTTGGACATCTTGGCGGAGCGGATGATTTACCAACAGTTTTACCGATGATCACTGATAATCCTGCAAAAGCATTAGGTCTTTCGGATTATGGTTTACAAGTCGGGAATAAAGCTGACTTAGTATTATTAGACACAAAAGTTAAAGCGGATGCCATCATTGATATACCTGAAAGAAATTATGTTATTAAAAATGGAAAAATTACCGTTGAAGTAAAAAAAGAAGTAAAAATATTTAAATAATCTATCTAATAGCCATCTATAAACAGTTTTTATTCTCGTTTATAAATGGCTATTTTATTTTGGATAGCAAAAAAAATATTAGTTACTATAATATTATTATGTAAACTTATTAGAGTAATCAATTGTTTCTTGACGGAATAGGATAAGTGAGAAAATGCTTGTAGCATTTAATTGTGAACACATAATGTAAGGATTACACATAATAATAAACTTCAATATTCTCAATTAAAATAATTAATTGAGAATAAAAAGCTTAAACACTTGTTATTGTATGCGATTATATGATACTCTTTATTATATAATAAATAATATTGGAGGTACATGAAATGAAAGTTATTGTTTTAGGTTCATCGCACGGAGGCTACGAAGCAGTTGAGGAATTATTAAATCTTCATCCGGATGCAGAAATCCAATGGTACGAAAAAGGCGATTTTATTTCTTTTCTATCCTGCGGTATGCAGCTTTATTTAGAAGGAAAAGTAAAAGACGTTAACTCTGTTCGGTATATGACTGGCGAAAAAATGGAGAGCAGAGGAGTCAATGTCTTTTCAAATACAGAAATCACTGCAATCAAGGCTGAAGATCATCAAGTAGTTGTGAAAGATCTGTTATCTGGAGATGAGCGTGTCGAAGAGTACGATAAACTAATCATCAGCCCAGGAGCGGTTCCGTTTGAATTGAATGTTCCAGGAAAAGAATTAGAAAATATCTATTTGATGCGCGGTAGAAAATGGGCGATCAAATTAAAAGCAAAAACTGTTGATCCTGAAGTGAACAATGTTGTTGTGATTGGCAGCGGATATATTGGTATTGAAGCAGCAGAATCGTTTGCAAAAGCTGGAAAAAATGTGACAGTTATCGATATTTTAGATCGACCTTTAGGCGTTTATTTAGATAAAGAGTTCACTGATGTTTTAACAGACGAAATGGAAGCTAACAATATTAAGGTCGTAACAAACGAAACGGTTCAAAGCTACAAAGGTGATGGACATGTTCAAAAAGTTGTAACAGACAAATCAGAATACGAAGCTGACCTTGTCGTTGTAGCAGTTGGAGTACGTCCAAATACTGGCTGGTTGAAAGACACATTAGAACTACACCCTAATGGTCTGATCAAAACAGATGAATACATGCAAACAAGTGCTGCTGATGTCTTTGCAGTGGGTGATGCTACACTGATCAAATACAACCCGGGCGAAACGGAAGTTAATATTGCTTTAGCAACCAACGCGAGAAAACAAGGTCGCTTTGCGGTGAAAAACTTAAATGGTCCAGTAAAACCATTTCCTGGTATTCAAGGTTCATCAGGTTTAGCTGTCTTCGATTACAAATTTGCTTCTACAGGTATCAATGAAGAAATGGCTAAGAAATTAAATAAAACAACTAAGTCTGCTTTAGTCGTTGAGGATTATTTAATGGACTTCAACCCTGATAAACAAAAAGCTTGGTTCAAACTTGTATATGATCCTGAAACAACACAAATTTTGGGCGCTCAATTGATGTCAAAAGCTGATTTAACAGCTAATATCAATGCAATCTCTTTAGCAATTAAAGCAAAAATGACGATTGAAGATTTAGCTTATGCTGACTTTTTCTTCCAACCATCGTTTGATAAACCTTGGAATATTATTAATACAGCTGCATTAGCGGCAATGAAAAACGAACAATAATCTTTAATTTAAAAAGACTTCAGAGAAGAAATTTTCTGTCGTCTTTTTTTAATAGGGAAAAAATGCTATTATTTAATTAAATAACTTGAAGTGGTGGGGACTTTGATGACAATTAAACTAAAAGAAATGACTGCAGCTGATTATGAAAAATATCTATCATTTGCAATCAAAGACTATGCGCAAGATAAAATTACAGCGGGAACTTGGAATCAAGAAGAAGCAATCAGCCTAGCAACGAAAAGTTTTAACGAACTTTTGCCTGAGGGGAAAGAAACTAGAAATGAATTTCTTTATGCTATAGAAGAGGATTCGATTGATCAAAAGGTTGGATTTCTTTGGGTGCATTTAAATAAAACGCCTTATGATTCCAAACTATTCATTTATGATTTTATCGTGTTTGAAGAATTTAGAAAACTAGGTTATGGAAAACAAACAATCTATGCGCTTGTTGAGAAAGCTAAAGAAATGGACGTATCACAAATTGACTTGCATGTATTTGCTCACAATAAAGGTGCGATTCATTTATATGAACAAACTGGTTTCATAGCAACAGATATTAGCATGTCAAAGCAAGTAAAATAGAAAGATTGTACGATGACACTACCAAACTGGTCTGAAACAGTTCTTAAACAAGGTGTATATATCCATAATGTTGATTTGATGGAAAATTTTATGTTAAATGAGATTAAAGGTTATTTTACTAGAAATAGACTGGTGTAACGATTTAAAATATTTTTTAGAAGAACAGATTTTAACAACTTTATTAAAAAGAAGATAGGATATTTTTATTCTATCTTCTTTTTTGTTTTCATTTTCAAAATAGCGATAATCATAGTCCAAAATATAACAATTACTATTATTAAAATATAAAACGAATGTTCGATAATTCAATCATATAGATATATTAAAATTATATTTCGGTTAAAAAACTTAATTTATTATTTTTATTTATATAAAATAAATGTATACTTGGTGAAAATATGATTAAAGGAGATGTTAAAATTTGAAAAAATCTATAAAGAGCTTATCAGCAATGCTATTACTTTCAGTAGTTATACCAACAAATGTCTGGGCTGAACCAATAATAACAGCTAATGAACAAACTGAGGTGTTAAAAGATATAGTTCCTACAATCGATAGCACTCAAAAAACAGATAATTCGATAACTTCCCCCAGCACATTACACGAGAGTATAGATTCTTGGATGCCAGATCAACAATTGCAAAAAATTGTCTTAGGAACGTTAATCTATATAGGGACTTTGCCTCAAGATGCTATTGTATCGGATATAAGCAAAGAACATATGAAGAGTCTTGATTATATAGATATTTCTCTTGAAAAATATTTTATCACAACTATACAAGGTTTAGAATATGCAGTTAATTTAACAAGCATAGCAATATATAATGAAGATTACGATGCTGCATTAAATTTAAATGACCTATTTGATTTGTCCCCGTTATATGAATTACCTTTGTCCAGCTTAGAGATTGATGGGTATTTACCTTATGATAGTGACTTTAAAACAATATTCATTCCATTCTTAACAAATGCTGAAGCGAAGGGGATAACTCTCTCTATTTCAATGGATGGAGAATCTATTTCTAATTTAAATCAAACACTGATATTTACTGAGAAAAATTACGTGAATGCTACATATCTAATTACTGATTTTATCCAAGTACCTGAAAGTTTAGCTGCTCAGATAGAATATAAAATGAATACGAGACATAATACGATGAGTCTTATAATAAATGGAATTCCGCTGACTTACCAAATTAATTATGATGATGCAACCAGATTAATTAACTTAAAATTATTGACACCAAATATCACCTATGATCAATTGATTGGAAAAAGTTATTTCCTTATAAACGATTTTAATAAAGATCCATACGGAAAAGAACAAACTACATTCTGGTTTGACAATGAAAATTTTTACGTATTTGAATTTAAATTATTTAATGAAGTTTTGTTCTCACAGAGTGATGTGAGTGCGAAAGATTTAATCGTGCGCTATATTGATGAGTCTGGGAATGAGATTAATGATTCGCAGTTCATTAGCGGAAAAGTAGGGGACAGATACAATGCTACGACTACTCAATATAAGCTTGAAATTGATGGGTATACGTTAGATGAAGAGCAGCTTCCTAATAATGGAATTGGAGAGCTGAGTGATCAAGTTCAAACAGTCACATATGTCTATAAAAATAATCCGACTAAAGGGCAAGATGTGACTGTTAACTATGTTGACGAAACAGGAAAAGCGATACACGATTCTCAATTAATCAGCGGAATTCTTGGAGAAAAGTATGATGCATCTTCAGAACAGTACAAATTAATCATTGATAACTATGAATTAGATGAAGATAAACTTCCTAGAAACTTGACTGGAATTATAAGCGAACAAGCTCAAAATGTGACATATGTCTATAAACAAAAATTACCTTCAACGTCATTTGAAGATCATCGTGACGAGGAAAGTAGCATAAAAGTTGAAGAAAATAGAGTCATTCCATCATTAGGTGAATCAGAACGACACAACTTTCTAATCATAGGGTTCATTTTCTTATTTATTACTAGCTTTTTATATAAACGTAAAACAAGAAAAGTAAACAGAGGATAAAGGTTGTTTTGTTGTGCTGATTTCTGAAATTCTGTATAGTTCAATTTCCTTTTCATACCTCATTATGAAAAGCATTTTTCTTTTGCAATCGAAGGTTATGCGCATGATAAAATCACAGCTGGAATTTGGAACACGGAAGAAGTAATTACTTCGGTAACGAAAAGTTTTAATGAACTTTTGGCAGAGGGGGATAGCATGAGCTAAAAGACTATTTCGCTAAACTCGGGAAACGAAAAGTCTTTTAGGGGTGTGCGAGAAAAAATGAGTTTTAAAACGAACGTTTACAGAAATGCTGCAGTATGGAAATATAGATAGCGAAAACTAATACATTACTGATCGGAGTTGTCAATGGAACGAAAAAGACTTTTGGATAAAACGAGTTTATTTGAAGTTGATAATTAGACTTTTTAGACATTACGAATTTGTGTTAGCATCAAGTGTTTGATTGAGGCTAAGAAGATCCTTTCCACGATTGTAAACTGTAAATTGTTTTACGAAAGTAAATATTTTATATGAGATGCGGCGGGCTTTTGCAGAAATGATGAATTGGTTTGCAAGAAAATATCTAAAGTTCATAAAAAAATTACTAAAGAGCTCAAAGAAAATAAATTTAGTCAAGAAGAAATATGTTTCATGGTTAAAAAACTCAGTCGGAAAATCATGGTGCGCCAGAAAATGATTTGTTTAATGATACTTGGTAATGACCATGAGATTAAAAACGGCCTACAATAAAAAAGCTCGTGATTTAACACCGACTTAAGACGCTACAGTCTGATTGATATCACTTATTGTTTTCAGATGAAAACGCGTAAGATTATTTGGTCAAGTATCAAAAAATGGCTACAAAAAACGAATGATAAGTTCAATTGAGGTTAAAGGTAGGTTTAATACAAGTTTAAAACTACTTTGTATAATGTATATTATGTTAACTAGGATGTAATTGTTTTTTATTCCTCTGGGTCTGACTTCCCTTATCTTCAAAAAAAACTCAACCACTGCGTCAATTCGCTTGTGGTTGAGTTTTTTATTAAAATCGGATAACTGATCTGTTAAACATAGATATAAATGCGTAAATCATTAACACTATAATAAGAATTAATGCTCTATCAACAAAGGCTTAACATTTACACCTTTTTTCTTTTCCCAGCTATAGGTAGCTTTTTTAGATTTGTTGCCGAAAATAGCAACGAATACTAAAATCAAAACACTGATTAACAAAATCTCCATTATAAGACCTTGCTGGATTCTTATATCATTAATAAATGTAAATCCTAAAACGTCCATTAAACAATCATTCTCCTTAACCTTTTCTTTCATTTTAGCATATATAGATGTCAGAAAGAAGGATTAAAAGAGATGTTATAGTATGGGAGATAATAAACGTGAAAAGTTTTGTTTAAAACGTAACCAATGGGACTGTTCTTGAACCATTTTATCAGTCAATAATTGACTCTCTGTCATGTCATTTTCAAAGATTTGTGTTAATTTCCAAGCAATACGTGTGTCGTAGATAAAAGTACTTACTTCAAAATTCAATGCGTAGCTTCTTATATCTTGATTTGTAGTGCCGACCATGCAAATCTCGTTATCGATGATCATTGTTTTCGCATGTAAAAAACCATTTTGATACATATAGATCTTAACGCCTCGTTTGTGCAGGTAGTTCGCATAATACTGGGTTGCACGATAGATAAATGGATGATCCGGCATGCATGGAATCATAATACGTACATCGATCCCTGAACGAACAGCAATCAATAAAGCGTTGATCATACTATCATCGGGAATTAAATAAGGTGTTTGGATCCAGACAGATTTCTCAGCAGATAAAATCATTTTGATAAACCCGCTTTTCAAAATTTCTTCTTCAGAATCGGGTCCGTCAGAAACAACTTGTAACGCTAAGTTTCCGAGTTCACTGTCATCAGCAATTTGGAAATAGTTTTCTAAATAATCCATTTTATGTGAGTCGTGTTGTACAGAAGCGTTCCAGTCCATGATAAAAATCTCTTGTAGTGAGAAAACAGACGTTCCAACTAAACGGATATGTGTATCTCTCCAGTAACCAAATTTCTTACTTTCGCCTAAATACTGATCTCCTACGTTGAATCCACCAGTCCACCCTATTTTCCCATCGATCACGACAATTTTACGATGCAAATGATAATTTAAGCGTGTTTTACTGATCATATTTTTAGAAGTAATAAACGGTGCTACTTTCCCACCTAAGGCAACAAATTTGGCAAAAAACTTTTTGTTTGCTCCTGGAGAACCCCAAGGGTCATAAATCAAATGAACGGCTACACCCTCTTTGACTTTTTCTCCTAATAAATCTAAAAACTGATTCCCTATACGATCGTTAAAAAAAGAATAATATTCGACATGAACTGTTTCTTTGGCCTGCCGGATATCTTCGAATAAAGCGTCAAATTTTTCTTTTCCATCAGTATAAATTTTTAGACTGTTTCGCTTGCTTAATGGTGAAGAATCCATATTTCTAAAGTATCTGTTTAGCACACGTGCATCGGTTAGCAAATTAATATCTAATTTACCGTCTGATTTTAGATTATCTTCATCAACCATTTTTTTGATTTCGGTAATTTTTTCTTTATCATGAGCGGTTAAATTAAAGACCTTTTGCCCATTGATGCCACGTCCGCAAAAAAGATAAATGATAAATCCGATACCTGGTAAAAATAGTAATGTCATGATCCATGCTAAAACACTCGAAATACTTCGTGGTTTTCTAAAAACAGTAATTAATGCTGCTGTTGTATTTAATAACAATAACCCCAAAAGTATGATGATAAAAATTCTCATCTGATTTCAATTCTCCCTTAAATTACATAATATACTGATTATAGCAAAAACTATTGGTTCATCCAACAAATAACAATTTATATCATAAAAAAACTGAAATTTCGATCAGATTTTTGTTTTTAATTTAACATAAGACTTTGCTTTCCATTTGTTATAACTAAAATTCTTTTTTATTTTGTCATTCGCTATTTTAATTCTCATAATGTTGTACTATAATATGCTGAACTGTTTAATGAAAAGAGGAATTATTAAAAATGGATTTTAAAATGCTTGTCACGATTTTTGTGGTCAATTTTTCTTATATCACACTTAATACAATTCGTTTTATGCTTACGATGAAAGGTTATCGCCTCATTGCTCCCCTAGTTAGTATGGCAGAGATCACGATTTATGTTTTAGGCTTGAGTATGGTGCTTAATCGTTTGGATAATCCGTTGAATCTGGTTGTTTATGCACTTGGGTATGCAGTCGGTATTAGTGTTGGAATCAAGATCGAAGATTATTTAGCTTTAGGCTATATTATGGTTACAGCCATTCTTCCTTCTTCTACAGAACAGCTGAATTTGCCAGAAATACTAAGAGAACATGGTTACGGAGTTACTCAGAGTTTTGGTGTAGGTCGCGAAGGTGAACGGATGATTTTAGAGATTCTTTCTCCTCGGAAAAATGAACGAAGTCTATACAAGCTAATCAACGAAAAAGAACCTAGAGCGTTTATCATATCTTATGAACCTAAGTTTATTTCCGGGGGATTTTGGACGAAAAAAGTGCGAAAAAGAAATAATTGATTAAACAACGCTACTCGATGTCCAGGAATCAAGTAGCGTTGTTTTTACTTGCATAAACTAGTTAACATAATAAAATTATAGTCAATAGATTAATGTTTGAAATAACTAAATGAGTTTATTTGTGGTAAACAATCATCAAATAAACTACAGTATAATTGCTTTTTGAAAAATAGACGTTGATTTCTATTTTCAATTGTTGCCCATAATGCACATAACTCTACTTTAAGTTGCTCTAATATTTCTTGGATAGCTTCTGAAGGAGCATCTTTTTCGATCATTGGAACCGCAAGAATCAGCTTCTCCTCTTCGCTTTTCTTTAAATCTTGGGTCAATAACAATGCTTCTTGGAAAATATTTGTTTTCTCTGATACAGACTTGTTTCGTTTAACCGAGCGAAGCAATTTTTGAACTTGTGGGATAAAATAATTGAGATCTACGTCGCCAATCAGTTTTTGTAAGGGTTCAAACTGTTTCGGTATCTCCTGACCTTTTGAAAGTAAACTGAAGTAGTTTGCTAAATCAAATGGAAGTTGTTTTTCTCGGAAAATTGAAACAAAGTGCAGCGTGCTGTCCCCTACTTCTACTTTATTTAAAAAGTTAGGTGAGTTGTTCAAAGAATCATCTACACCAAAAAAATAGTCTTCTGTTTCTTCATCAAAAAGCAGCGACCATAACCATTCACCAAATATGAAATAACTTAGGTTAGCGTCTTTTGCTATGATTCTCTGGATTGATGTTGTTATTGAATTAGGAACAGTTATTTGGAACGCACGTTCAGAATAGATTGGAAATGTTAACGTGTATCTTCTGTTTTTTCGTTCAAGCAGATTGTTCTTAATCAGCTTGTCTAGATATAGCTCTATATTGCTATCTGTTGGAATATCAGCCTTTATTTGACGCAACATTACTTCTTGTTCTTTTCGTTCAAAAAAGTAAGTCACTATTTGCTTAAATAATGGATCAGAGACAAGCTTATTTAAGGCTTCTTGATAGTTAGTTGATCCAAAATAATAAGTTACATTTTCCAAAGTTCGGTCACTCTTTCTTGTTATAAATAATAGTAAAAACCACGGATGGCCTCTTAATTGCTCACCTGTGGTTTTTACTTAAAGATGTGTAATTTTAGCTGAACGCTTCAGTTAATTGCGGTACAACTTGTTTTTTACGGGAAACAACACCATTTAAGAATGCTCGGTTATTGTCTAAAGTCACATTAAATGCAGCTTCTACTTTATCTAATGATTCTCCGATAACTAATAGTTCAGAATCGCTATTTAAAATATTAGTGACGATTAAAACGAATAAATCATAACCGTTCGTTGCGTTTTCAGTCTTCATTGCAGCTTCTAATTCTGATTGGCGGCTTAGGACTTCGTTTAGATCTACTGTGTTTACTTGTGCGATACGTACATTTTTTGTCCCCATTGGGAAGCTTTTAGCATCTAAATCTAATAATACTTCAGCAGATTTATCACTTAAATTTGTGCCAGCTTTTAACATATCTAAACCATAGATATCTAAATTGATTTCTGCAATATCCGCTAATTCATTTGCGGCATCAATGTCTTCTTGCGTACAAGTTGGTGATTTGAATAGTAACGTATCAGAAATAATTGCTGATACCATCATTCCTGCGATGGGCTTAGGAACTGTGACATTGTTTTCTTTAAATAGTTTTAAAACGATCGTGCTTGTGCAACCTACAGGTTCTGCTCGGTAATACAACGGATCAGCTGTTTCAAAGTTAGCGATGCGGTGATGATCAACAACCGCTAAAATATTTAATTCAGCAATATCAGAAATGCTTTGTTGAAATTCATTGTGATCGACCAGCATTACTTGGTTCGTTTCTCCTGCTGCGCTTTCAACTACTCTTGGCGCATCTACGTTGAAATAATCTAATGCGTACTGCGTTTCCTCACTTGGCGTACCTAAAGCAACTGCTTCGGTATCTTTACCAAGTTCTTTTTGTAAATAGGCGAAGCTAATTGCTGCTCCTATTGCATCTGTATCCGGATTTTGATGTCCAAAAACAAGAATTTTTGACATAATCATGGTTCACTCCTTCTTTTTTCTTCATTATTAATAATAACAAAAAATAGAAAAGAAACAACAATAATTGCCGCTCTTTTCTATTTTTATAAACTATCTTGTTGCATACCCTTGATAATCGTCAACATGAAGCAGCTTCTTAGCATTTGCTACACGATCATCTTTTGGTGGTTCGATTCCTTCAAGCGGATAGTCTAAACCTAATTCGTCCCATTTATATTTACCCATTACATGGTATGGTAAAACTTCGACTTTATCGACGTTTGTTAATGTTTTAATAAATGTATCTAATCGAATCAAGTATTCATCGTAGTCACTGCGTTCAGGTACCAAAACATGACGGATCCAAACGGGTTTTCCGATTTCAGAAAGATATTGCGCCATTTCTAGAATGTTTTCATTTCCTAATGAGGTTAATAATTTATGTTGTTCATTGTCGATATGTTTAATATCAAATAACAACAAATCAGTATAGTTCATCAGCTCTTGAAATTGGCTGAAAAATGGTTCTTCTCTTGTGAATGGTTTACCACAAGTATCAATGGTTGTATGTATTCCCTTTTCTTTGGCTTTTTTAAATAAGTCTGTTAAAAATTCTAATTGAAGTAAAGGTTCACCGCCACTGACTGTGATTCCACCTTTTTCACCCCAATAAGAACGGAATTTGATTGCTTCGTCTAAAACTTCATCCGTTGTGACTTCTCGCCCGCCAGAACCGATCTTCCAAGTATCAGGATTATGACAAAATTGGCAGCGCATGCGACAGCCTTGTGTAAATACGATGAAACGAACGCCGGGTCCGTCAACGGTTCCAAAATTTTCTGTAGAGTGAATTCTACCGATAACAGGAGTTGTCATTGTTTGTTCCCCTTTTCTTTTAAAAAAAGGGCTGACACGAGGTCAACCCTTCAATTGTTTGTTTATTATAGTCTGTCGTGTGAAGTTCTTGAGATAACATCTGCTTGTTGCTCAGGAGTTAAATCACGGAATTTCACGGCATATCCAGATACGCGGATTGTTAAGTTAGGGTATTTTTCTGGATGAGCTTGTGCATCTAATAATAATTCGTTTGTGAACACGTTAACGTTCAAGTGGTAACCACCTTTATCAAAGTAGCCATCCATTACGTTACGTAAGTTGTCGATTCTTGTATCATCATCTTTACCTAAACCATTAGGATTGATTGTTTGTGTATTAGAGATTCCATCTAATGCACTTGTATATTCTAATCTAGCAGTTGAGTTAAGTGATGCTAAAAGACCATTTTTCTCACCTAAGAATTTACCATCTTGATAACTTGGGTTAGCTCCTGGTGCTAATGGTTTACCTGCACGACGTCCGTCAGGTGTGTTACCTGTTGCTTTACCGTAAACAACGTTTGAAGTGATTGTTAACAAAGAAGTTGTTGGTTTAGCGTTACGGTACGTGTGTTGACGTCTAATTTGAGTCATGAAGTACTCAAGAATCCAGTTAGCCATTGCATCTGCTTCTTCATTGTCGTTACCATAAGTTGGGAACTCATTTTGAGGAACATAGTCAATTGCTAAACCGTCTTCGTCACGGATTACTTGTACATTACCATGTTTGATGGCCATTACTGAGTCAGCAGCATGTGAAATCCCTGCAATACCAGTAGCAAATGTACGTTGTAAGTTACTTTCCATGAAGGCTAATTGAGCTGCTTCATAAGAATATTTATCGTGCATGTAGTGGATAACATTTAAAGTATTTACATACAATTCAGCTAACCAATCCATAATATCTTTATAACGATCGATAAATTCGTTGTAGTCTAAAGTATCGCCTGTCATTGGACGGAACTTAGGAGCTACTTGCATTTTAGTTTTTTCGTCTACTCCGCCGTTGATTGCATAAAGAACAGCTTTTGCTAAGTTCGCACGAGCACCGAAGAATTGCATATCTTTACCCATAACTGTTGCAGACACACAACATGCAATTGCACAGTCATCTGATCCCCAGTTAGCGCGTAATAAGTCATCATTTTCAAATTGGATTGATGAACTTTGTTTTGCAATTCTAGAAGCAAATGTTCTAAATCCTACAGGTAAATGTGAAGAATATAAAACAGTTAAGTTTGGTTCAGGAGATGGTCCCATGTTTGTTAATGTGTGTAAGATTCGGAAATCGCTCTTAGTCACTAATGAACGTCCATCTAGACCCATACCAGCGATTGATAATGTAGCCCAGATTGGGTAACCAGAGAATAATTGGTTGTATTCAGGTGTACGAGCAAATTTAACCATACGTAATTTCATGATCAAGTGGTCGATCATTTCTTGTGCGTCAAATTCAGTGATTACACCAGCTTCTAAATCACGTTGGATATAGATATCTAAGAATGCAGAGATACGTCCGATAGACATTGCTGCACCATTTTGTGATTTGATAGCACCTAAGTAACCAAAGTATAACCATTGGATTGCTTCTTGAGCATTTGCTGCTGGTTTAGAAATATCGAATCCGTAAGTTGAAGCCATTTCTTTAAGATCAGCCATTGCTCTGATTTGTTCAGAAATTTCTTCTCTTAAACGAATAACATCATCTGTCATTACTTTGTTACCTGTATTGCTTAAATCTTTTTTCTTTTCAGCGATTAAGAAGTCCATACCATATAATGCGATACGACGATAGTCACCGATGATACGGCCACGACCATAAGCATCAGGAAGGCCTGTAATGATTTTATTTTTACGTGCTGATCTCATTTCAGGTGTGTAAGCATCGAAAACACCTTGGTTGTGAGTTTTTCTCCACTCTGTGAAAATTTTAGACATTTCAGCGTCTACTTCGTAACCATTTGAAGTTAAAGAATTATTCGCCATGTTGATTCCGCCAAATGGCATAAATGCTTGTTTCAACGGTACGTCTGTTTGTAAACCAACGATTGTTTCTTCTTCTTTGATTAAATATCCTGGTTCATGTGAAGTTACTGTTGCAGGAATATTTGTGTCCATATCGTACACACCATTTTTTTCATGTTGTACTTCAAATAATTCCTGTAATTTAGTCCATAATTTGTCAGTGCTTGGCGCGATTGGCTCTAGGAAAGAGTCATCACCTGTATATTCAGTGTAGTTTCTTTGAATAAAGTCACGTGTGTCTACTGATTTTTGCCATTTTTCGCCTTTAAAGCCTTTCCATTGCTCCATTTTGGGGCCTCCTTAGTATGCTGAAATCTATTGTAACAGCTTTATGTGATTAGTATAACACAACACGACTTTTATGCAAGTGTTTCCTTACTATATTTTGAGCGAATTACTTGTTTTTTGAATAAATAATCGTACGAACGCCTATTTAAAAGCGTTTATTCTTTGTGATTAGTTGTACTAAGTTATTTTCAAACGAAGTTGAAAGTAAGAAATCTGTTATACAAAAAGAGGTATCTGTACTAGTACAGATACCTCTTTTTGTTAATTCTATAGAACAGGAGAAACAATCAATTCGATTCTACATCAGTTTTTGCTTCTAATTCCGCTGTATGCATTTCATGAACTTCTAGAATTTCACCATCTTGTTTTTCATCAAGCATAAATGATCCATTTGATGTCCGGTCGTTTATTGGGTACTTCTCTGAATCAATGGTGTATTGTTTTCCATTTTGAGTAGTAACTAGTAATTCTAAAGGACTACTCTCGGACATAAAGGTGACACGATGAGGATTCTTTTTCAACTCGCGTAGAATCATTAAGCCGCGTTTTGCTCTACCAAGTTGAGTTAATTCTTGTGCTAGCATCCGTTTGATACTTCCACGTTGGGTCAATATCACAATAGGTGTATCTCCATCTTCATGGACAAGCAAGCCATTAACTACATAATCTTGATCTTTCAAGTTCATCGCTTTTACTCCAGCTGCTTTTGCTCCTACAACTGGTACTTCTTCTAGCGGATAACGTAAACCAAAGCCACGATGACTTACTAAGAAGACATCTAAGACCTTTTGTTCATTTGTTAAATAAACATTTACGATTTCATCTGAATCAGATTTTAGCTTCATACAATTTGTTGGTCGGCTCTTATAAGTTCTCCAAGGTTCAAAATCGGTCATTTTACTTTGTTTGATCATACCTTCTTTTGTCATGAATACAAAAGTTTTTGTCGGAGAAAGTTCTTTGTAGGTGTAAACGGCAATGATCGATTCATCAATTGATAGATTTAGAATAGTTTGTGAAATATGTTCACCTATTTCCTTCCATCTTAAATCAGGAAGTTCATGAACGGGTCGATAGATCACATTTGCCTTGTTCGTGATCAATAGAATATGATCTAGCGTGTTGACTTCACCTGTATAGAGTAAGAAGTCCCCTTCTTTCATGCCGACTTCTTCAGGTTTAGAAGCACTATATGAACGCAAACTGCTGCGTTTAATGTAGCCTTCGTGTGTCACTGTCACAACCACGTCTTCTTGAGCAACTAAAACTTTCGTGTCGATCTTGATTTCTTGGATTTCATCTTCGATCTTTGTTAGTCGCGGATTTCCGTATTGTTTTTTGACTTCACGCAATTCTTTTTTCATTACATTGAATAGCTCTTTTTCGTCACTTAGAATTTTTGTCAACTCAGTAACCAGTTGATTTAATTCTTCTGCTTCTTTTTCAAGCTGAGTAATATCTGTATTCGTTAAACGATATAACTGTAAAGTAACGATCGCTTCTGCTTGTTCTTCGGTAAATGCGTAGGCTTTGACTAAATTCATCTTAGCATCTTTTTTATCTTTACTACCACGAATTGTTTCGATTACTTTGTCTAAAATCGATAAGGCCTTGATCAATCCAGCAACGATATGCTGACGTCTTTTGGCTTTATTCAATTCAAATTGGCTGCGGTTAGTGATTACTTGCTTGCGATGAGCAATATAGCTATCTAAAATCCGTTTTAGACCCACTTGTTGTGGTGTCATATTATCAATAGCAACCATGTTGAAGTTGTAATTGATCTGTAATTCAGTATTTTTGAAAAGATAGTTTAAAATTCCTTCAGCATTTGTATCTTTTTTCAATTCGATTGCAATCTGTAACCCGGTACGATCACTTTCATCGCGGACTTCAGCGATCCCATCGATTTTTTTGTTTAAACGAACTTCATCCATTTTTTTAACTAAAGTCGCTTTGTTGACTTCGTATGGAATTTCAGTCACAACGATTTGTTGCTTACCGCCTTTTAAAGGTTCGATTCTTGTTTTTGAACGAAGAATGACTTTTCCTCGACCAGTTTCATAAGCTTTTTTAATTTCTTCTTTCCCTTGTAAAATACCACCTGTCGGGAAATCTGGTCCTGGAATAAATTCCATCAATTTATCTAATGTCGCATTTGGGTGGTCGATTAAGTAAATCGTACCATCAATGATTTCCGATAAATTGTGTGTAGGGATTTCTGTGGCATAACCTGCTGAGATCCCTGTTGAACCATTCACGAGTAAATTTGGGTATTTAGCAGGTAGAACAGTTGGTTCTTTTTCAGTATCATCGAAGTTCCAAACGAAATCGACGGTTTCTTTTTCGATATCTTTTAAAAGTTCTCCGCTCAACTCAGATAAACGAGCTTCCGTATAACGCATCGCAGCTGGCGGATCGCCGTCCATGCTTCCGTTATTTCCGTGCATTTCAATCAAGACTTGGCGAAGTTTCCAATCCTGACTTAAACGAACCATCGCTTCGTAAATACTGCTGTCACCATGGGGATGGTAATTCCCCATGATATTTCCGACAGATTTTGCGGATTTTCTAAAACTTTTTTCAAAGGTATTTCCATCTTTGTTCATGGAGTATAAAATTCTGCGTTGTACAGGTTTTAACCCATCACGAATATCAGGTAGGGCCCGTTCTTGAATGATATATTTGGAATATCTTCCAAAACGATCGCCCATTACTTCTTCAAGCGTTAACTCTTGAATATCTTGGCGTTTTTCCAAATTCGTCACTCCCTACTCTAAATCGAATAAACTGATTTCTGCCGCTTCTTCTGCTGCATTTTTACGTTCAGTTTCTTCTTTTTTTTCTTCATCTAGTACTTCATTTGAAATGGATGGAGAAATCTCTGTTTCGCCATCTTTTCGATCTAAAATACTGCCATCTTCTTCCAAGGTGAATTGGACGTGGCGTTCAATCCATTTTCTTCTAGGTTCTACTTTATCACCCATCAGCGTCGTTACACGGCGTTCTGCTTGTGCCGCGTCATCTATTCTAACTCGGATCAATGTACGTGTCTCAGGGTCCATTGTGGTCTCCCACAGCTGATCTGCATTCATCTCACCCAAACCTTTGTAACGCTGAAGCATATATCCTTTGCCGACTTGCTCTGTAACATTAGATAATTCTTCATCGGTCCAAGCATATTCTGTTACGGCCTTTTTACCAAGTCCTTTTGATACTTTATAAAGAGGTGGTAATGCAATATAAATTTTGCCTGCTTCGATCAAAGGTTTCATGTAACGGTAAAAGAATGTTAACAGCAATACTTGGATGTGCGCACCATCGGTATCCGCATCGGTCATGATAATAACTTTATCGTAATTACAGTCTTCAATTGAAAATTCTGGTCCAACACCTGCACCAATTGTATAGATCATCGTGTTGATTTCTTCATTTTTCAAAATATCCTGCATCTTCGCTTTTTCGGTATTTAAAACTTTCCCTCGCAAAGGTAAGATCGCTTGGAATTTTCTGTCGCGTCCTTGTTTTGCTGAACCGCCGGCAGAATCTCCTTCGACTAAGTATAATTCATTTCTTTTAGGATTACGTGATTGTGCCGGGGTTAGTTTACCAGATAAAAGTGATTCGCCTTTTTTCCGTTTTTTACCATTTCGGCTTTCTTCACGAGCTTTGCGGGCTGCTTCACGAGCTTCACGAGCCTTGATTGCCTTGCGGATCAATTGTTGACTCATTTCGCTGTTTTCTTGCAGATAAAAGCCCATTTGCTCTCCAACAACGTTATCAACTGCATTACGTGCCATTGGCGTTCCAAGTTTTTCTTTGGTTTGGCCTTCGAATTGTAATAAGTTTTCCGGAACACGGATTGATAGCACTGCTGCTAATCCTTCGCGGAAGTCACTACCTTCAAGATTTTTATCTTTTTCTTTTAACAAACCGACTTTTCTTGCGTATTCATTGTAGGCTTTCGTCATTGAAGACTTCATTCCCACTTCATGAGTACCACCATCTTTTGTTCGTACGTTATTTACGAATGAAAGGACATTTTCTGAATAGCCATCATTATATTGATAAGCAAGTTCTACTTCGATTCCGTCTTTTTCTCCTGAAAAATAAACAACGGGTGTTAAAGTATCTTTTTCCTCATTAAGGTAGGCGACAAATTCTTTGATTCCTTCGTCAAAATGAAAGATTTCTTCTTTTGGTTCTTCCCCTCTATGGTCTGTT
Source organism: Enterococcus sp. DIV0212c (assembly GCF_017377505.1). Taxonomy (GTDB): domain Bacteria; phylum Bacillota; class Bacilli; order Lactobacillales; family Enterococcaceae; genus Enterococcus_L; species Enterococcus_L ikei. Next base: position 180,829 of record NZ_JAFREN010000008.1, read on the forward strand.
AGAGAGATTTTAACACCTTTTAATAAGAATGCAGATTCTCTTAGACGTTCTGCTAATGTGTCATATGAAAAATGTATGGTAGAAAAAATAGTCTCATCTGGAAGGAAAATTACAGAAGTTCCATTCTTTTTATTCGTTTTTCCGACTTTTTTTAAGGTTCCGACAGGTTTTCCGCCATTTTCAAAACGTTCCATATATTCAACACCGTCACGGACGATTCGAACTTCTAACCAACTAGATAATGCATTAACGACACTGGCACCAACACCATGCAGTCCGCCAGATGTTTTATAACCACCTTGGCCAAATTTACCACCTGCATGAAGAACCGTGAAAATAACTTCTACAGTGGGGATTCCAGATGCGTGCATTCCGACTGGCATTCCTCGACCATAATCCGTGATTTTGATGCTATTATCTTTTTGGATCGTCACGCTGATCTCATTTCCGTAACCGGATAATGCTTCATCGACTGCGTTATCAACGATCTCATAGACTAAATGATGTAATCCGCGGCTGTCTGTGGAGCCGATGTACATTCCTGGTCTTTTTCTTACAGCTTCCAATCCTTCTAAAACCTGGATGGAGGCGTCATTGTATTCATTGTTTACTTTTTTCGCCAAAGAAAAAACTCCTTATACTTGAATTATAGGGCTTTTCGCCACATCATTACAATAATACTCTAAAAGCTCTCAAAAAAAAAGAGCTTTCCTATTCGGTAACTCTTTCTTAAGATCATTTGCATCTATTTAGGCATTTCAGCTAATTCAATTTTAATGCAACGATTCATTATAATAGCATTTCTGCCTGCTTTTTTCAACATATCTGCGGCTTCTTCATTTTCTAAACCTAATTGTGCCCAGAAAACTTTTGCATCTGTTTCTAAAAAATCTTGTGCGACTTCGGGTAAAAACTCACTTCGTCGGAAAATGTCGACAATATCAATTGGCTCAGGGACATCTTGCAATTTTTCGTACACTTTTTCGCCAAGAATTTCTTGTCCAGCTAATAAAGGATTCACGGGAATAATTTCATAACCGTGTTCTTGTAGTAATTTTGCTATTTTATAACTTGTTCGGTCTTCTTTGGCGCTTAAACCAACGACCGCAATCCGTTTTGCTTGTTTTAAATAATCAAATATTTGTTCTTGTGATGGGTTTTCTACAGACATTTTAGTCATCCTTTCTCATTTCTCTTCTAATTCATTATACAACGAATATTTAATTATTGTTAGCTGTTTCTATTCATGATAAAATAAATGCTAGTTTGAACAGAAAGAGGTCGCTCAATGAAATTTTTGGTGCTATTGGTTATAGCCTATTTATTAGGTTCCATTCCTTCTGGTGTTTGGGTTGGGAAATTCTTTTTTAAAAAAGATCTTCGGCAATTCGGTAGCGGGAATACTGGAACGACAAATACGTTTAGAGTTCTAGGGAAAAAAGCAGGAATCGCTGTTTTATTCATGGATATTTTAAAGGGAACATTAGCAACTAGTTTACCTGTATTGTTTTCTTTAAATGTTAATCCATTGATTTTTGGTGTGGCTGCTGTATTAGGTCATACGTTTCCCGTTTTTGCAAATTTCAAAGGAGGAAAAGCTGTTGCAACAAGTGCAGGGATGCTTTTGGCCTATAGTCCAGCATTTTTTGTTTATTCCGCATTAATATTTATTATTATGTTATACATTACCAGTATGGTGAGTTTATCTAGCATGATCAGCGCTGTATTGATCACACTTTCGACGGTCATCTTGCCATTCGCTATTCCAGCGATTTTACCAAGATTTGACTGGCTATTGACGACAATTGCTGTAGCGTTGACAGTCTTTATCTTTCTTCGTCATAAAGAAAATATAAAAAGAATTAAAGACGGAACTGAAAGTCGGGTACCTTTTGGTTTGGGAATGAAGAAGAATAAGTGAACAAATAATAAAAAAAGCTAAGACATGAAGGATTTTACACTTCGTGCCTTAGCTTTTTAGCTATCTTAGTTAGTTGCAAGTGTGTACTGGGTTTTAAATATTTCTGAGCTTGCTAATTTGTTGATCCCTTTTTTATCAACAAGATTTCCCGTTGTGCTTACCTCGTCTGCAATGCCGCACCACGGCTCGATACAAACGAATGGCGCCTCTTTCTGATAAGGAGACCAAATGCCGACGTAAGGCATGTCTGTATAGCTTAAACTAATACTGTGTGGACTTTCATCTGTTTCAATCGTGAAAGTATTTGCACCTTTAGTTTCAAAAATGATTGCATCGTTTTCGAATAACTTACGGCGTAAATCAAGACTCGTATTCGTTTGACCTAATGTTTTATGCTCAAAATCAGCGAAAGGACCAACTAAAGGAATTTGTGTTCTCGATTTTTTAGGAGCAAAACTTAAGTAGTAATCATCAAAAGTTAAGTTCTGTTCTAATGGAACATTAAATGCTGGATGACCACCGATTGAAAAATACATATCATTGTTGCCGGTATTTTCAACTTGGTAATGAACAACAAGGTTATTTTCCTCTAAAGTATAAGAAATAATCAATTCAAAATCAAAAGGATAAACTTTTTTCGTTTCTTTGTTACTTTTTAACGATAACGAAACTAATTCTGGTCCATGTTCGACCACTTCAAAAAGACTGTCCCTAGCAAAACCATGCTGCCCCATTGGGTAAGTTTGATTTTCGTAAGTATATTTATCATCTTTTAAACGTCCCACAAAAGGAAATAATACAGGTGCATGACGTCCCCAAAATGCTGGATCTCCTTGCCAAATATATTCAATATCATTCTTTTTAGATTTTAAGCTAATTAGTTCGGCTCCATCTTCAGCGAATGTTGCAATCAGAAATTCATTTTCAATTTGTACAGTCATTTTTCACAGCCTCCTACTTATTATCTTTTTCCAATTCTTTGATAAATTGTTTATTTAGGACTTTCAGGTATGTTCCTTTCATTCCTAATGATCTTGATTCGATAATACCAGCTGATTCTAATTTTCTTAAGGCATTTACGATAACAGAACGAGTAATTCCGATTTCATCTGCAATACTTGAAGCAGTCAATCTTCCCTCTTCGCCATCTAAAGCCTTGAATATTGCTTGAACAGCTTTTAGTTCGCTATAAGATAATGTGTTGATTGCCATTTGTACAGCAGTTGCGCTACGAACATCGGCTTCGATATTTCTTGATTGTTGATACAAAATTTGCATACCAACAACTGTGGCACTATATTCCGCTAAGACAAGATCTTCATCATCAAATGATTGCTCTACCCTAGCTAAAATAATTGTTCCTAAACGTTTGCCTGCACCAAACATCGGTACGATCGTTGTTAGACCAAAAGGATATTTTTCGCGTAATTCAACAGGAAATGCAGTTAAATCACTAGTAATTGAAATGTTGGCTTCTGTTTTATTTAAATTGTCAGCAGCATCTGTGTAGCTTTGTGGGAATCTTTTTTCCTCGAACATGTGTTTGACACGCGCATTATTAACATCTAATTTTTCGTTATACCCTAACAAAACTCCGTTGTTGCTAATAATGTAGGCATTACTGTCCAAGACATCACCCAAAATCATTGCCATTTTATCATAAGGTAAATCGGCTTTTTGATCAAAGGTATTTTTTTGCTGTAAAAGCTTATTGATTTGGCGGGTTTTTTCTAATAGTGTAGTCATTTTTACTCCTCCTAGTTTAAAAGCTGAAAGAGCTTGTTCAGCCTTGAAAGGAAATTAGGATAAAAAGATCTGAGACGTTTTTTGTCTCATTTATTTTTTATCTATTTCCCGAAAGGCTAGCTCTTGAAGCTAGATAATACATATAACACCGTGTCACTTTGCACTTTTAGCTTTTCTTCACTATGGTTTAAAGGAACGGTTGAACGAACTCCTATAACCGTAAATCCAGATAATCCTAAAGAATGTAGCGACTTAAATCTTCATTTTGAACAATACTATTAAGCTTTTCATTCACGTAGGCTTCTGTGATTGTAATCTCACCCATTTGCATGTCTGGTGCTTCAAATAATAAATCTTCCAACAAACGTTCTAAAATCGTGTGTAAACGACGAGCGCCGATGTTATCTGTATCGCGATTGACATTAAAAGCAATATTGGCAATTCGTTCGATGGCTTCTTTTGTAAAGATGACTGTGACGTTTTCTGTACCGATCAAAGCGATATATTGTTTGATCAACGCGTTATTTGGCTCTGTTAAAATCCGAACAAAGTCTTCAGCTGTCAGATCATCCAATTCGACACGAATCGGGAAACGTCCTTGTAGTTCAGGAATCAAGTCGCTTGGTTTAGATAAATGGAACGCGCCTGATGCAATAAATAAAATGTGATCCGTTTGGATAGGACCATATTTTGTATTGACTTGTGAGCCTTCAACGATTGGTAAAATATCACGTTGTACGCCTTCACGAGAAACTTCACCAGAGTTTTGTTGACTTTTAGAGGTGATTTTATCAAATTCGTCAATAAAAATAATACCGCTATTTTCAGCTAAACGAATGGCTTCGCTATGGATATCCGCATCTTTGACGATTTTTGCAGATTCTTCTTTAACTAATAGTTCTTGCGCTTCTTTGACTGTTACTGTTCGTTCAACCTTTTTCTTAGGCGATAAAGCTCCTAATGTTTCATTCAAATCAATGCCCATCTGTTCCATCCCGTTGTTCATTGCAGGCATCGTTTTTTTAGGTTCTTCTATTTCAATCGTTACTTCACGATTATTTAATAAGCCTTTTTCTAGTTGATCAAGGATGTTCTTGCGGTTGACCTTGATTTCATCTGTTACTTCTTCTTGTGTTTCTTGCGGTTGTTGTGTACTATTGAACATTTGCATCATTTGTTCGAACTGGTTGTTGGATGTTTGTTTTTGTTCTTTTTTGATTCCTGGTACAAGAACTTTCACTAATCGGTTATTGGCTTTTTTTAAAGCTTGTGAATAAACGCGGCTGTATTGTTGTTTTTCGACGATTTGAATCGCATTTTCAACTAAGTCACGAACCATTGATTCTACATCACGACCAACATAGCCGACTTCTGTAAACTTAGTTGCTTCAACTTTGATGAAAGGAGCGTTGACGATTTTTGCTAAACGTCTGGCAATTTCTGTTTTACCAACACCTGTAGGTCCGATCATCAGCATATTTTTAGGTGTGACATCTTGCTGCATTTTTTCTTCCAGTTGTAAGCGACGGTATCTATTTCTTAATGCTACCGCAACTGATTTTTTGGCTGTTTCTTGTCCAATAATATATTCATCTAATTCTTTGACGATTTCTCTTGGTGTTTTATTTAGTTCGTTCATGGTCATTTGTCCCCCATTTATAATTCTTCTACAATAATATTATGATTTGTAAACACACAGATATCTGCTGCAATATTCAAGGCGTTTTTAGCGATGTCTTTAGCCGACATTTCTTTGTCACCAAAGTGTTTCATTGCACGAGCGGCAGATAAAGCAAAATTTCCTCCTGAACCAATTGCTAAGATACCATCATCTGGTGTGATTACTTCTCCTGTTCCAGAAACAAGTAACATCTCTTTTTTATTCATAACGATCAACATGGCTTCTAATTTTTGCATCGACTGCTGGGTGCGCCATTCTTGTGCTAGTTCAACAGCAGCTCGAGTTAAGTTGCCATTATATTCATTTAATTTTCCTTCAAATTTTTCTTCAAGTGTAAAGGCATCGGCTACACTTCCAGCAAAACCGACAACAACTTCGTCATTATAAATTCTACGAACCTTTTTTGCAGTACCTTTCATAACGACTGATTCGCCCATTGTTACCTGACCGTCACCAGCCATCGCGAATTTTCCGTCTTTTTCAACTGCACAAATTGTTGTTGAATGAAATTGTGATTCAACCATTATAATTCCTCCTAATTTTAAAAGCTGTACAGGCTCGTTTGGCTCTGATAAGGAAATAGGAAAAATTGACTGTGACGTTCTTTGTCACATTCGATTTTATCTTTTTCCCAAAGAACAGACCTGTGAAGCTAATCAAAACATCACTCATTATGCACGAGGATGAAATGTTCGATAATTTTTTTGTAAGCTTTCTTTCGTAACATGCGCATAAATCTGCGTCGTAGATAAATCTGAGTGTCCTAATAATTCTTGAACAGTCCGCATATCAGCGCCATTATTTAATAAATGAGTAGCAAATGTATGTCGAAGCATATGTGGATGAATATCGCTGTTCAACGTACTTTTTTTGATCAGCTGATTTAATACATACTCAATTCCTGTTGGGGTTATCTGTTCACCGTGATGGTTAACAAAAACAAATGCATGTTCTTTATGATATTTTTCCATCAAAACAGTCCGACCATTTTCTAGATATTCTTTAAGGGCATCTTGTGCGAAGGAGCCAAAAGGCACGTAACGATCCTTGTTTCCTTTTCCATGAATAAGTAATACATTTGCAGAAAAATCGATCGATTGTAGAGTTAAGTTTGCACATTCACTCACACGAATTCCAGTACCATATAGAATTTCTAATAATGCTTGATTTCTCAAATCTAAAGGGCTAGAGCCTTTAGTACTGTCAAATAAAGCATCCATCTCCTTTTCGTAGAAAAAACGAGGGAGCCGCAATTGCTTTTTCTTCATGTGTACATAGGAAAAAGGATTTTCTTTGATTACTTCATTTTTAAGTAAAAATTGGTAGAAAGACCGTAAACTAGCGATTTTTCTGCTAATAGAATTTCGACTATATTTTTCATCATAAAGATAACTTAGGTACGTGCGGATGTCTAAATGATCAACACCTAAATAGTCAGCATTTCCAGTTTTTTTCAAAAATTTAAAGTAGTTAAGAATATCTTCTTTATATGCAATCTTAGTCTTTTCAGAATAACCACGCTCAACGATCAGATATTGTAAGAATAGCTCTGGCCAGTTTTTCTCCTGCATATTAGATCCCTCCGTTAATTTACAAAGTAACTTTAGCATAACCATTTTGAAAAAACAAACGAATTGTCAGAATTTAATCAATATTTTCAAATTTGGTAACAATTTATTCATATTTACCTTTAAAGATGTCCAAATTATAAGCGAAATTTAATCTATTTACTTTTTTTGTGAACGAAAAAAATGACTGAGATATAACTTTGTAAGTCATATCCCAATCACATATTATCGATTATTATTTATTAGGTAAAAGGTTCAATTCTTGCGTCGCTTTTGCTAATGTTGTTAATGCTCTATCAGCAATCGCTTCATAACGTTCTTTTTTGTCACGAATTCTTTCAGGCATTTCAGGGAATAAACCAAAATTAGCGTTCATTGGTTGGAAATGTTTGCCCTCTGCATGGGTAATGTAATACGCCATACTACCTAGTGCTGTTTCTCTTGGTAAAACGACTGGTTCTTCTCCTTTTGCTAAACGAGCGGCGTTCATACCGGCTAACAAGCCGCTTGCTGCGCTTTCTACATAGCCTTCAACACCTGTCATTTGACCAGCGAAGAATAAATTCTCTCTTTTTTGTGACTGATATGTTGGTTTTAATAATTCTGGGGAATTCATAAAGCTATTTCTATGCATAACGCCATAACGGACAAATTCAGCATTTTCTAGTCCTGGGATCATCTGGAATACTCGTTTTTGTTCGCCCCATTTTAAATGTGTTTGGAATCCAACTAAATTGTATAATGAAGCGGCTGCATTATCTTGGCGTAACTGGATCACTGCATACGGACGTTTACCTGTTTTAGGATCTTCTAATCCGACTGGTTTCAATGGTCCAAATAACATCGTTTTGATTCCACGTTTTGCCATCACTTCGATTGGCATACAGCCTTCAAAGAATTTCTCTTTTTCAAAAGATTTTAAAGGTGCAACTTCTGCAGAAATCAATGCTTCATAAAAAGCTTTGAACTCTTCTTCTGTCATTGGACAATTTATATAGGCTGCTTCGCCTTTATTATAACGTGATTTTAAGTAAACTTTATCCATATCAATCGTTGCTTTATCGACAATCGGCGCTGCGGCATCGTAGAAATAAAAGCCATCTGAACCATTGAATTCTTTGATTTGTTCGGCTAAAGATTCTGAGGTCAAAGGACCTGTTGCAATAATGACGATTCCATCAGGGATTGCAGTGATTTCTTCATTTTTTACCGTAATCAATGGATGGTTTTTAATTCTGTCAGTGATTTCTTGTGAAAATGTATCACGGTCGACCGCTAAAGCACCACCAGCTGGTACAGCCGTTTTGTCAGCACTGCTAATAATGATCGAATCTAGGCGACGCATTTCTTCTTTTAGCACACCAACTGCGTTAGTTAAGTTATTACCCCTTAATGAATTTGAACACACTAGCTCAGCAAAATTTTCTGTTTGATGTGCAGGTGTGTTTTTTACAGGGCGCATTTCATAAAGTGTCACGGGAACTCCCGCTTGTGCGACTTGCCAAGCAGCCTCACTGCCGGCTAAACCAGCTCCGATAACTGTTACAGAAGTAGTCATATATTTCCTCTTTTCTTCAAAAAACCAACGGGATTTTCCGCTGGTTTTTAAATTTCTTCTTTTGATCAATAGTTATTTTTGAACGTTTTCTTCGTAGTCTCCATTAATACAGACCACTTGTTTACCACCTTTGACTTTTTTCTCAACGAGGTATTGTCCACATTTTGGACAAGGGCGCCCGATTGGTTTGTCCCAAGAAGTAAACTCACATTCTGGATAACGGCTACATCCGTAGAATAAGCGATTTTTTTTCGATTTACGTTCAATAACTTGTCCTTCTTTACAGACTGGACATGTTACGCCTATTTCTTTGACTATTGCTTTAGTATTGCGACATTCAGGGAAGTTGCTACAAGCGTAAAATTTGCCGTATCGTCCCAATTTGATCACCATCGGATGACCGCAAAGATCACAATCGAAACCAGCTGGTTCATCTTTGATCTGGATTTTTTCGATTTTTTCTTCTGCATTAGTCAGTTCTTTTTCGAATGGTCGGTAGAAACGGTCAACAACCTCAACCCATTTTTCTTTACCAACACCAATCTTATCTAAATCCCCTTCCATAGATGCTGTAAAATGAACATCTACAATTTGAGGGAAGAATTCAACGATCAACGAATTGACGATTTCGCCTAATTCAGTTGGCTCAAAACGTTTATTTGTTAATTTAACATAGTAACGTCGCTGAATTGTTTCTAAAGTTGGAGCATAAGTTGAAGGGCGTCCTACACCATTTTCCTCTAATGCACGAATCAATGTTGCTTCACTGAACCTTGCTGGTGGTTGAGTAAAGTGTTGTTTTGGTTCAATATCAAGTGCGTTGACTTTGTCGCCTTCAACTAAATCAGGCAAGATGTTTTCTTTATCTTCTTTGCCATCGTCACGACCTTCAACATACACTTGCATGAAGCCTTTAAATTTAACTTTAGCACCATTTGCGATGAAAATCACACCATTTTGCTCTAAAGTTACTTTCATTGTATCTAATACAGCTGGTGTCATTTGGCTGGCTACTAAACGAGACCAAATCAATGTATAAAGTTTTAATTGATCTTTATCCAAGTATTGTTTAATTTCGTTTGGTGCGCGCAATACGCTAGACGGACGAATCGCTTCATGGGCATCTTGAGCTCCTTGCGCATTTTTCACTTTGCGTCCACCATGAGCAGAAAATTCACTGCCATATGTTTTTTCAATATATTCAGCTACTTCTGCCTTAGCTGAATCTGCTATTCTGGTAGAATCTGTACGCATATAGGTAATTAAACCTACGGTACCCTGTTTACCTAAAGCAATTCCCTCATATAGCTGTTGAGCGACCATCATGGTTTTTCGTGTTCTGAAATTTAATTTTCTAGCAGCTTCTTGTTGTAAACTACTTGTCGTAAAAGGTAATGCAGGATTTCGTTTGCGTTCTTTTTTCTCGACTTTTGTTACATCATATTCTTTTCCATTGATGCGTGTTGTGACTTCTTTTACAGCCTCAGCATTCGGTAATTTTTTCTTTTTACCGTCTAGGCCCCAGAAGTTAGCTTTAAATTTTTTCTTAGCTTTCTGGAAATTACCATCGATACTCCAGTATTCTTCAGGAATAAATTTTCGAATATCGTTTTCACGGTCGATAATAATTTTAAGTGCCACAGATTGTACTCGACCTGCACTCAATCCTTTTTTGACTTTTCTCCATAGAATTGGACTTAGTGAATAACCAACTAAGCGGTCTAAAATACGACGAGCTTGTTGTGCGTCAACTAAATCTAGGTTGATAGTACGAGGCTCTTTAAAAGCAGCTTTTACTGCTTCCTTTGTAATCTCATTAAATACAACACGATTTTTATCATTTAAATCCAAGCCAAGAAGGAAAGACAAATGCCAAGCAATGGCCTCTCCTTCTCGGTCCGGATCGGCTGCGAGATAAACTTTTTCAGCTTTTTTGGCAGCTGTTTTCAAACTTTTGATAACATCACCCTTACCTCGAATAGAGATATAGTGAGGCTCGTAATTATTTTCAGTATCGACACCCATTTTACTTTTGGGTAAATCGCGAATGTGCCCAACGCTGGCAACAACCTTGTAGTTTTTTCCTAAATATTTTTCAATCGTTTTGGCTTTAGCAGGTGATTCCACAATAACTAGATATTTATACGCCATTCAACGTGTGGCTCCTTTCGGTTTTTGTGTTTCTTCTATTATATATATCAAAATGTAGAGAACTCACAAATCGTACTTCATCATATCTATTCATCACAGGTTTGTCAAGGATTGATGTAATTAATTCGAAAAAAACTGAATTTCTTCTAAAATATCTTGAGGGCAAGTTGTACATTTTGCCCCTTCTTGAATAAGTCCGTGACACCCATCAGATTTAGCGTCAAATAGATTGCCAGGCACAGCAAAAATTTCACGTCCATACTCTAAAGCAGCTTGTGCAGTAATCAAAGAACCACTCTTTTTTCGTGCTTCAATGACACAAGTTCCTAATGACATACCTGCGATGATTCGATTTCTCATCGGAAAATGAAATTTTCTAGGTCCGATGCCGTTGGGATATTCACTGATAACAAGCTGTTCTTCCATCATCTTCCGCTGAATATGAGCTGTTTCTTTAGGATAACAAACATCCAGACCTGTGCCAATCACGCCAATAGTATTTCCAGAATTTTGCATCGTTACTTGGTGACTAATGCTATCAATTCCTTTGGCTAAGCCACTAACAATAGTAATATCATTACAGACTATTTCAGGAATTAGCTGCCGCACAACATTTATTCCGTAGACAGAAGCAGCTCTCGCTCCTATAAAAGCTAAACAGTTATTTTTAAGAAAATCGACATTTCCTTTATAAAATAATAGCACCGGGCAATTATATATTTGTTTTAAATAGTGGGGATAAACCGGGTCTAAAATTGTAATGAATTGATGTGCGCTTTGATATTCTTTTAATTCTTCTGAATCATTAGTCCAGCGATCCCATGATTCAGAAAATAATTTTTGATATGTTGTAATTCCAGCTATTTGGATAATTTCTTCTTTTGAAAAATCTGTGCTGTTATTGTACTTCATTGAAAAATCTAGCGCCTTCAAAATCCCTAAATTTCCTATACCGTTACATACAACTAATTTAAATAATAATGCTCTCTGTTCTTCTTCCATAAAAAAACCTTCTTTCACAAATACTTGTTATAATAAGTATCCGCAAAAAAAGGTGCTTTTTATTTTTTTAACACATATCTTTAATAGGAGCGAATGTTTTTCTGTGAATCGTGCATATCCCTTGTTGCTCTAAGCCGTGTAAATGCTCTTTTGTACCATAACCAGCATTGTTTTCAAAACCGTAACCAGGATACATTTTAGCATAATCCTCCATTAATCGGTCACGAACAACTTTAGCGATGATACTTGCAGCAGCAATCGAGATAGAACGAGCATCCCCCTTGATAATACTTTCTTGAGGGATATTAACGTCTAACTTCATTGCATCAATCAATAAATAATCAGGAACAAAACAAAGATCTTCTAAGGCTATTCCCATAGCTAATTTTGACGCTTGATAAATATTTATTTTGTCGATCATATTGTGATCGACCATCCCAATGCCAATCGAGATTGCTTGATTTTGAATCTCATCGTAAAGCTCATTTCTTTTTTTAGCAGATAATTTTTTAGAATCATTTACCCCTAAAAGTTGAAAATCTTCTGGCAAAATCACTGCTGCAGCAACAACTGGTCCTGCAAGCGGCCCTCGCCCTACTTCATCGATACCTACAATTAACCGATGTCCATTGCTCCGTGCATGTTTTTCAAATTCTTGCATTTCTTCAAACAAGGCTAACTCTTTTTCATGACGCTGAAGTCTTCTATCCCATTGAGCAAGAGCTTGCTGCACGCCGCTACGTTCATCTGTTTGCCATTGTTTGATTCGCTCGTCATTTCGATTATTGACAGTTGCTAGTGTGGCTTTGATTTGCTGGATTGATTCAGTTTTCATCTTTCGTAGCTCCTAATTCTTCCCAACGATCTAATGTATATGGCCCTAATTTGCTACTGCGGATTTCTTGGATAATCATTTCACTTGCACGATCATAATCATCACGAAATCCTCGTTTTTGACTGATTAGCATCAAAAGTTCGGCAGCAGGCAAACCTGTCTCTTCTTCTGTTAAATTATAGCGCTCAACCAGCCGCTGAGGATAGAAATGTGAAAAAAATGATAAGCCATAAATAGCTAAATCATCCAAATGAAGCAATTGATCTTTAATTGCTCCAGTTAGCGCTAATTTTTTACCGATTTCCTGATCTTCAAACTTAGGCCATAAAATCCCCGGTGTGTCAAGCAATTCTAGATCTGTACCAGAACGCAACCATTGTTGCCCTTTAGTCACGCCAGGTTTGTTTCCTGTTTGCGCAATTTTTTTCCCGACTAAACGGTTCATCAACGTTGATTTTCCTACGTTCGGAATACCGATACACATTGCTCGGATAGCACGAGGTTTCAGTCCTTTTGAACGTTCACGTTCAAGCTTTTCTGCTAATGCTTTTTTCGCTTCAGGGACAATTTTATTAATGCCTTTGTTTTGCTGCGCATTGATGACTAAAGTGTGATAGCCTTTTTGCTGAAAGTAGCTTTGCCATTTCTGGTTTTGATCTTTATCAGCTAAGTCCCCTTTATTTAATAAAATCAAACGTGGTTTTTGTTGTACAATTTGGTCCATCATCGGATTTCTAGATGAAAGCGGTAATCTAGCATCTATCAATTCAAAAACGATGTCAACATATTTTATTTTTTCTGATACTTCTCTTCTGGCTTTCGCCATGTGTCCTGGAAACCATTGTATTGTCATCTTATCACCTATCTTGGTATAAATTTCATATGAGTTATTGGGTAGTATACAAATTGTGCTTTTCCTAATATATATTTGCTTTCAACAGCGCCAAAAGAACGGCTGTCTTTAGACATTCGCCGATTATCCCCTAATACAAAGTAACTATCTTTGGGCAATACATCTAGTGTAGTAAGATCGGTCAAATTAAAATTAGTTGTGTAAGGAGCAGTTTCGTGGTCTTTCTTTAAATTTTTCTCTAAGAATGGTTCTTCGATGGGTTTTTCATTAATATAAAGCTGGTCATTTTCGTATCTAATCGCTTCTCCTGGCAGACCTATTACTCGTTTAATATAAATCGCGCCATTGGGCAACTTGAAAACAACAACATCAAACCGCTTGATTGATGAAAATTTTTCCATCATGATCATATCACCTTGACTCAGCGTTTTTTCCATTGAATTTCCGTCTACAGGGACAGGGATCAGAATAAAACCTCTTAGTATAAACAATAACACTAAAGAAGGAACGAGTAATTTCATGAAAAAAATAAAATACCCAATATATGATTTCTGTTTTTCCACTCTTTTTCTCTCCCTTTCTCTTGCTGGTTCTATTATAAAGGAAAAACACTAGAAAAAGCGACTAATTTAAAGGAAAAGTTGAACTGTCTAAATTATAATAAAAAATGAGTTTTAGATAACGTTCTTTATTTTTTCTCTTCTTTTTGAAGTTCTTTAATACCAGAATCATACGCTTGATCATTATCTTTAATTTTTTTACCAATTGCAGACTCGATCGCTGTAGCTGTTTCGTTATCCACTTCTCCAGTAACTGGTAATTTGTTGTCTGTTTGTATAGCACTGACAGCGGCTTTTGTTTGCTCTGAAAAATCAGAGCTCTCTGCGTCAACTTCATAGCCTAGGGCGCTCAGTAATGCATTGATATTTTTAACAACAGCTGAAGAATCGCCTGTTTTTAGTGTTTTGTCTCTAGAAATTGGAGATAAGTATGCATAATCAGGGTAATCCGCTTTGATTGTTGGTTCTAAGCCTTTTTCATGAATCCATTGGCCTTTAGGTGTCAACCATTTTAACACAGTTAACTTGATTTCACTTTTATCATTTAGATTTTTGACTGTCTGAACTGTTCCTTTGCCAAAAGTTTTGGTTCCAATAATTTTTTTGTTCCCTGATTCCTTCAAAGCAGCAGCAAAAATTTCGGACGCACTAGCACTGCCTTCGTCGACTAGAACAACGGTAGGTTCAGTGACTTTAAACCCACCATCTAAGTTGCTTGATGCCGTTTCTTCGCTTATATTACCGTTTTTGTCTTCGAATTTAATGATTGTTTTTCCATCTTTCAGGAACATACTGGCCATTTGTTCGACTTGATTTAGTAATCCGCCTGGATTTTGGCGTAAATCAATCACAAAAGAAGTCGCTCCGTCTTTTCTAAGATTTTTGATTGTATCTTGGAGTTCTTTGTATGTATTTGCTCCAAAAGAAGTAATTTTGATCGATCCAATCGAAGAATTATTTTTATCTAATTCACCTTTGACTGTTTCAATTGGTATTGTGTCACGAGTAAGTTTCAGTTCAAATGTTTCTTTACCACGTGCGATCGTCAAACGAACTTCTGTTCCTTTTTTTCCACGGATTTTACTAACTACTTCAGAAAGTGTCTTCCCTTGTGTTTCTTCGTCATCTACTTTTATGATGGTATCATTGGTTTTTATACCCGCTTTAGCTGCTGGAGAGCCATCAATTGGAGCTTGAGCAACAGTTGGAAGTTCCTCTTTCATCGTCATAGTTGCACCAATTCCTTCAAAGCTGCCGGCTAGACTTTGATCTAGCTCATCTGCTTCTGGTTCGTTCAAGTAGCTGGAATAAGGATCATCTAGTGCTTCGGTCATACCTTTTAGCGCTCCGTCAACTAGTTTTTTTTCATCGACTTTCCCTACATAATTAGTGACGATTTCATTATATAAATTATCGACTTTTTTTAAATCGCTATTTTGAGTTGGGCTGTTCGCAAGGTGATTTTTATATAATTGGTTAAAATAAATATAACAGCTGCCGCCTGCCAGAAAAGCAACGCAAACAATAGAAATAATGTATTGATAAAAAGGCACTTGTCGTTTATTTTTCATATAGTCATCTCTTTCTGTAAAATTATCATTTCATGTTTTCCAGTTTACCATGAAAAAAAAAGAAGGAAAAGCTTTCTTTGCTTTTCCCTCTTCTTATTTATTGTTTTCTACATATTTTTCCCATAATTCATCAAAAATATGCATATTAGTTATATAGTCGACATTCATTTCTAAATAACTTGATAGTTCATGATAATCTTCTGACTGTTTAGGAAATTGAATGTCTTTTGCTGCATCATTTGCGAACTGACTTTCATCTGTTTTTTTAGGCGCTCTCAGCGTCATTAAATAGTGATAAAAACTTCTTCTCATATGCTCACCAATTCTCTTCTATAAAATTTGCCCGCTTTGTGTGTGCATCTTCAAAGCGTTCTGGATCTTTTTGATAAAAGTTTTGATGGTAGTCTTCTGCTGGGTAAAATACAACTGCTGGTTCAATAGTTGTGACAATCGGTTCTGTAAATCGGCCACTTTCTTGTAATGCTTGGCGGCTTTTTTCAGCAGTAATTTTTTGCTGTTCATTCGTATAAAAGATGACTGGGCGATAGTTATCGCCACGATCCTCAAATTGACCTAATGCATCGGTAGGATCTGTCTGCTGCCAGTATATTTCTACTAATTTTTCATAAGACATTATTGTTGGATCGAATTCGATCTCAACTGCTTCTGTATGACCTGTAGTATGACTTAAAACTTGTTCATACGTAGGATTAGCAACATGTCCGCCTGTATAGCCTGATGTAACTGAAATAATACCAGGTTGTGTATCAAACGGCTGAATCATACACCAAAAACAGCCGCCGGCAAAAATTGCTTTTTCACTCAAATGTTTTCCTCCTTTTTATTAGTCAGTGCTATCTTTTGGTAAGTATATATTCATACGGATATCATCGTCAACTAAATTTATCTTTTCAGCACGGATGAATAAACCATTTTGCATTCTAAATTGATCTAAGCGTAATAAAACAGTGCTGTCTTCTGGATTTACTTCTACCCAGCTAGGCAGTTTGTAATCTCTTTGAACAAATTTTAAAATCTCTTTCATTGGTAAACCTAATGTGCCTACAGATAAACTTTTGGCTTTTAACTGTATATTTCCGTTGTCCATAACGTAAGGATCAAAATAAAGATAAAACTGAATTGGATGCCCAAGCACTTCGAATGTACCATTTAGCATTGCTTCATTTTCTAAATAAAATTTATAAGTGATATCTGAGCCTTTTTGAAAATCACTAAGGTAAAAATCAATCAAGGCATTTACTTGTTTTTTGTTTGACTGAATGGCTATAACTGGAGTACCATCTTTTTCAACCAATTCAGGAACTGGTTTATAGTTGGGTTCACGCACTTGAGTAACTCTTACAAAAATAAAGGCGAAGCTACCAATTATAAGACCAATCAAAATGAGTAACGCAATTTTCCAGGGATTTCTTGTTTTTTTCACTTCAGGTGTTTTTTTTCTTCGTTGCTTCGTTTTGTTCACTGCTTTTTTTTCTTCTGATTCATTTGACATTAGTATCACTCACTTCCTTTTTTTAACCATTTATCTTGGGTTTTTACCATCTCATCGCGGACTGTGCTTGCCATGATTTGATAACCTAAATTATTAGGGTGAAAATGATCTTCTTCATACAGGGCATTATTTTTAATACTACGGTCTTCGCTTGAGGATGTGCTAGATGCTTCACTGCTGACAATCCCGACTTCATCGCCAGCTCCTTTATAAAGTAAATCATTGATTGGTATAAAGTACGCATCTTTTTCAGCTTTTACTATTTCTTCTGTTCCATCATTCCAACTATCTACTATATCTTGCATTTCGGTGATGTCAGGGAAGTAAAGGTAAAATGGATTATATATCCCTAAAACATAAATAGGAGCCTTAGGGTTGTGTTTACGGATTTCTGTAAGCAATTTTTCGACTTCTTTTTGATAGTTTTTCAAAGGTTTATCAAATGATTTTTTTGTCAGACGGAATACGTCCCCTTTGATCACTTTCATTAAATCATTGCCGCCCACGGTCAGTGTAATCACATCAGCAGAAGCTAATCCTTCTTGAATGTCTTCATTTTTTTTGAGTCGTTTTAGAATTTGGTCGCTGCGGTCGCCATTTTTACCGAAATTCTCAGTTTGGACGCCATTTAAATGATACTGTTCTTGTAAATCTTTGGCAACTAACGGAACAAATCCACCAGAATTAGTTAAGTCACCGATTCCTTCAGTCAATGAGTCCCCTATTGCGACGTAGTGGATCACTTCTTTTGTTTCGCTTTTTACAGCTTGTTTGGTTCCCAGACCTAAAATTGGTTTGGCTTTAGGAATTGCGATCAGCAACAGTGAAAAAACGCCGATGATTGTAATTAAAAAAAGCGCAATGCTTGACCAATTTTTTTGGAAAAATAGTTTCATTGTATCCCTTCCTTTGCTATAACTCTCAAAAAACACAGAGCAATATGCTTGATTAACACATTCTCTCTTTTGTCCTTTAGATTTAAATACTTTAATAATTAAAATTATCCCTATTTTAAATGCTTTTGTACAGTAAAATTTTAAAAAAACTCTTTTTCAGGAAAAAAAGAGAGTGGAACATAACTCTTTGAGTCACGTCCCGCTCACTTTTAATCCGAATAAACAGTGGGGAGCAGAAGTAATTCCTTCCGTCCCAACCTCTCAAAACTCAGTCTGTATAATACATAATAGCGAAAGCGCCTTTTCCTGTGTGAGTCGCTATTACAGGATTGGTATGCAATACAGGAATATCCATATCTGGGAATAATACTTGTAAAGCTTCTTTAAAACTGTTCGCTAATTCTAGTCCATCAGCATGAGAAATCCCGATTTGTCGTACATTCGACAAATTACTTAATTCATTTTTCAGCTCATCAAACCATTTATTGAAGGTTTTCATTCCACGGCCTTTAGCGACTGGGATCAATTCTGTATGATCGAAATCCATGACGACTTTCATATTAAAAATATTGGACAATAATCCTGTTGCACGGCTGATACGGCCGCCTTTAACTAGATTATCCAATGTAGATATTCCGATAAATAGTTTTGTATTTTCTTTGACGTGATTGATTTCAGCCAAAATCTCTGGAACACTTGCACCATTTTTCGCAAGCTTAGCTGCCTGAATCACTTGAAATGACAAGCCTTGATCAGTAAAATCACTATCGATCACTGTAACATTACTCGAACTAAGATTACTTGCTTGTCGAGCTGCTTCCACTGTTCCACTCAAGCCTTTGGTCATATGAATTGAAATGACCTCGCTGCCATCTGCACCTAAGCGGTCATAAAGTTCAACAAACTCTCCAATTGGTGGTTGGCTTGTTTTTGGCAAAGCTTTTGCCGTACTCATCAATTCCATGAAATGCTCACCTTCTAAATGATCGTCATCAGCATAAACAACACCGTCGATCATTACAGATAATGGCATCATCTGAATATCTAATTCATCGCGTACACTTTTAAGCATTGTGCAAGAAGAATCGGTCACAATTTTAACATTTGTCATAATTTTATCACTCTTTCTTTAAAAACAACCTCAATTCGTGGTAAAATACTTTTGAGGCCTAATGTCTGTTTATAGTATAACAGACAAAGAATTATTTTTCACCAAATTAAAATGAAGGAAGTTGATTTCTTGGAAAAAGTTAAATTCTCCAAAAAATATATGATTTTAAATGAAGTGCTCAATGCAGTTACCCACGGGATTGGCGCTGGATTAAGTATCGCGGGCTTAGTGGTTTTACTGGTAAAAGGAGCACGTCTTGGTTCTGCGGTTCATGTAGTTTCGTATGCTATTTACGGAACAACATTGATTCTTTTATTTTTAGCTTCTACTTTATTTCACAGTCTGATTTTTACTAGAGCTAAAAAGGTCTTTCAAGTTTTTGATCATAGTTCGATCTTCTTATTGATTGCTGGAAGCTATACACCCTTTTGTTTATTAAGTATTGATGGCTGGCTTGGCTGGTTATTGTTTGTGCTTATCTGGCTGATGGCAATCTGTGGTGTTGTATATAAATCGTTGACCTTGCATAAGCAAGAAACAGTTAAGAATGTTTCTACTGTAATTTATATCATCATGGGGTGGCTATGTGTCATCGCTGCTAAACCTCTATACGATTCTTTAGGACCTACAGGTATAGCTTTGTTAGTTGCTGGTGGCGTTTCTTATACATTAGGAGCCGCTTTTTATAGCCTGAAAAGTGTTCGATTTATGCATGTTGTTTGGCATTTATTCGTCATGCTAGGTGCAGGTTTCATGTTCTTTTCAATTTTACTTTATACGTAAATAACAAAAAAATCTATTTACAAAACCTTATAATAGTGCTTCTTTTTTGATTAATTAAAAAAGAAGTACTTTTTTTGTATTTATCTCTTTACAAACCGAACAAACATTCGTATAATAACTATACAAACGTTTGTTCGATAAAAATTATGAGGTGATTAAGAATGAAAGCAGTTCGTCGTGGCGGTTTATTATTTTTTGTATTGATTATTGGTATTTTCTTAGGAACATTAGGGCTACGATCAGCTTTACTTATTGTTAGTCCACTATTTATTATATGGTTTATGCTATGGGATGAAAAAAGATATACTCAAACAAGAAAGCAAAATGAACACCAACACTATGTCTATCGTAAATACCCATAGAAAAAAGATCTTTACTCTGGATTAAATAGAGTAAAGATCTTTTTTTTAATATTCCATCAACGTAACGATTTCATAATCGGCAATTTTATCTCGTCCGTGTAAGTCCATCAGTTCAATCAGGAATGCACAGCCTACAACGATACCACCTAGTGATTCGATTAATTCTATTGTTGCTTTGATCGTACCACCTGTTGCTAATAAATCATCGCAAATAAGTACTCGTTGACCAGGTTGGATAGCATCTTTATGAAGTGTTAGTGTATCAGATCCATATTCTAAGTCATAAGTGACTTCGATTGTTTCACGAGGTAGTTTGCCTTTTTTACGAACAGGAGCAAAACCAACACCTAATTCATATGCAACTGGACAGCCTACGATAAACCCTCGTGCTTCAGGTCCAACGACCATATCAATTCTTTTTTCTTTTGCATAATCAACAATTTGTTTTGTCGCTTCACGATACGCGTCTCCATTTGCCATCAATGGTGAAATATCTCTAAAGATAACGCCTTTTTCTGGATAATCTGGAATACTAGCAATATAATCTTTTAAATTCATTTTCTATACTTCCTCCTCATTCCACAGCCATTGTTGTAATGTCTCACGATCGCTGTATAACAAAAACTCTTCTGTTTTGATTCTTTTTAAGCGAGTTTGATAAACCTTACTTTCCGTCAACGGATGATTTTCAGGGCTCTCAACTTTTCTTAAAACACCGTTTTCTATTGTAACAAATCCTAAGTCAAAAAACACCTGAATCATAAAAATTAATAGTTTTTCTTGGATTTTTAGATGTTGAGCAACCACATTCAACTTATAACGAACATCAACTTGCTCTTGTTGCCTTACAAATTTATAAAGCTGCGCATATTGTTCTCTAGTTCCAGTTCCATTCAAATAAGCTTCTTCTTGAGAAATTCCCATCATGTAAACACGCTCTATTTTTCCAAGCTGTGTGATTTGTTTCAATAAATCAATGTCATCTGGGCAGTCTACAAAGACTAACTGCTGGATATTTGCTCCTTGGATCTGTTCAACAACTTCAGCTACATTGTTAAACAGAAGCTGTTGACTCGTTTGATCATCGATCAGTCTTTGGCTATCAGCATTAAAGAAAACATACAGCGTATTTGAAGCTGGAATTTCTTTTTGACGACCGTTTTTTCCACGAAGATCAAATAATTGGACACCATCTACTGAAAAATCATTAACCATAAGTTGTGGCTTTTTGTTACCATTCCACTCATTGATCGACAATTGACCAGAGACATTGGTTGTTCCTTGCCCGAATTCATCGGCTTGATTGCCCATTTGAAAAGCAATAGCATCTAATTTCGCACCATTCTGACTTAACTGAAACTTAAGATGGCTTTTATCTGCCCCGATTTGACGACTTTGCTCGATTAAAACATCTTCGAATAAAAAATTAGGGACAGGATTGTCTGTTCCAAAAGGCGCTAAGATTTTTAACTGCTGAATAAACGGAATCGTTGCTTCTTCCACACGTAAAGATTCATCAATCAATAACTCTTGTCCTTGGGAAAGGTCGATTTGATTGATTTCAAGATAGCTAATGAGATGAGCTTTGACTTTTTCGATATTTGTAACAGGCAATGTCATACCTGCAGCCATATGGTGACCGCCAAAATGAGTGAAATCTTCTCGTATCTCGCTTAATGCACCAAATAAATTCAATGCTGATACACTACGTCCAGAACCTTTAGCTATGTCGTTGTTTTCATCAATCGTTAATACGATTGTGGGCTTCCCTGTTTCCTGCATGATTCTGCCCGCAACGATACCAAGAACGCCTTCGTGCCATCCTTGTTTAGCAACAATATGGATGGGATCAGCTGGATTGATAGATTCAAATGCTTCTTTTGTGATCGATGTAACGATTTCTTTTCGTTCATCATTTTGAGTATTGATGTAGGCTGCAATTTTTTCAGCTTCTTCTTCGTCAAAAGTAGTCATCAATTCAACCCCAGGAGTAGCCTCCCCTAGTCTGCCTAACGCATTTAAACGTGGCGCGATCGTAAAGCCGATATTCTCTTCACTAATTGACTCTTTTTTGACTTCTGCCAAATGGATCAACGTATCTAAACCAATTCTTTCGCCTGTTTGTATCATTTCCAGACCCATTTTTACCAGTACTCTGTTTTCGTCTGTCAGAGAAACCAAATCGGCAATCGTTCCGATTGCAACTAAATCCAGAAACTCAACTGGCAGTTCACCTAATAATGCAGTAGCAACTTTGAAGGCGACGCCAACACCTGCTAATTCGCCAAAGGGATAATGACCTTTGGGATGCTTTGGATGAATAATCGAAAAAGCATTCGGTAACTCTGGCGGCAGTTCATGGTGATCCGTTACAATCACATCAATTCCTTGCTCAGTTGCGTAATTGATTGCTTCGTGACCCGCAACACCATTATCTACAGTGATAATCAATTGGACGCCAGCTTCAATTTGTTCTTTGAAGACAGACATATTGGGTCCATATCCGTGAGTAAATCGGTTTGGTAAAAAGTAATCAACTTCCCCGCCAATTAATTCGATGGCTTCTTTCATAACTGTTGTACTTGTGATCCCATCTGCGTCATAGTCACCGTATACAAGAATTTTCTCGCCTTGTGCTACAGCATCCTGAATTCTTGTTATGGTTTTTTCCATATCATGCATCAAAAAAGGATCATAAAGATTTTCTATTGTTGGGCGCAAAAATGTTTCTAGTGCTTCATGTGACTGGATGCCACGGTGCCACAAGATTTGTCCCAATAATGGATTGATTTTTTCATTTGTTAGTATTTCTGAAAATTCTTCAGGCAATTCTGTCTTTTCCCGTAATTGCCATGTATATTTTGCTTTTTTCACGACGTCACTCCTAACCAGATAATTATAACAAATCCCAGAAGAAAACTAAAGAAAGTATCTTAACATTCAATTCCTTTAGTTTAGAGTAGCAACTAAAAAAGAGTGGCTGGGATAAACTGTGCGAAAAAGTCAGAGCTTCGGCAATTTCCTAAAAACCGCACAATGCATAAAATGCATTGTGCGGTTTTTAGTCCAATTGTTCGAACCTAAACGACTTTTGTTACATCCTCAGTCTCTCAGCCTCTTTTTACAGCTTATATGTCTTCATTATTACTTCTTGGCTTAGTGAAGTGATCAACACGACTGCCCACAGGTTCCGTATCCGTAACCACAGTTGAAGAGCTTGTCGCTGCATCGTATTTAGCTTGTAATTCAGCTAATTGATTTTCATATGTCCGTTTAACTTTTTCAACTTCTTCTTGCGTTAATTTATCTGCATCATTTTTATAGATTTCTATCGATTTTTCTAATTCTTTCACTTGTTTTTTCTGCTTCCACATTGTCGTTGTTGAAGTAAGTAAGCCAATCAAAGCGCCTAGAATTGCTGAACCTAGAATAATCAAGATCAACGGACCTGATATTTCCACAAAACCAAAGCTGACTGGGACCGTTTGGTTATTTAATACGGCAAAAATGACAACAATAAGAACCAAAACAAGACCGATAACTACACGCCACTGATTTTTCATCGTTTATTTCCTCCTTATTTTTTGTTTAATATACCGCCAGCTAACAAATCTCCTATATGAGGGAACAAAGTATACAAGCGATATGCGCCTTCCATGATCCGTGGACGATTGATCTCACGCTTACATGTCCCCATAGCCTGTACAATTTCTTTCGCTAATTTATTGGGTTCTAATACAAACAAATCGACGGAAGCTAAATAGTCCCCTGATGGATCTGCTTTATCGAAAAATTCAGTTTGAATAGGACCAGGATTGACCGTTGTTACAGAAACACCTAAAGGTTTTAATTCTAATCTTAAAGCATTAGAAAAGCCTAAAACTGCAAATTTGGTTGCAGAGTAAATCGTTGATTTAGCTGTAGCCATTTTTCCAGCCATAGAAGCTACATTGATAATGTGTCCTGTGCCTCTTTCAGCCATTTGGATTGCTGCTTTTTGTGTAAAGACCATCATCCCTAAAACATTGACCTCAAACATGTTTCGAGCAACTGCTAAATCAGTATCTATAAAGTTTTCAAAAATACCGAACCCAGCATTATTAACTAATATATCGATGGGTCCAACTTCTGATTTGATTTTTTCAAAAACTGTTTCAACATTTTCAGGATCAGCAATATCTAATTGAAAAGAAAAGGCTTGTTTTCCACTTAACTCTTCGCATGTTTCTTTTACTTTTCCGATCAAATTGATTCGTCTGGCACATACAACAACTATTGCGCCTTTCTTTGCTGCTTCATAACAAATTTGTTCGCCTAGACCAGCTGAACCACCTGTTACAACGACTACTTTGTTTGTTAAATCCTGTCCACTATACATCATCTTTCCCCCTTACTCTTCTTTAAAAGGTATTTCTACGATTTCCATATCTTTAACAATTTTCGTTCTTGGAAATAGTTCTTTCGCTTCATTTTCTAGCTGAATAATATCCCCAGTCAAATAACGAGCACTAATATGGGTCAACACAAGTTTGGTTACGTTTGCTTCTAAAGCGACTTGTGCTGCGTGGTGGCTAGTTGAATGATAATAGGCTTTGGCCATTTTTTCTTCATCTTTGTTAAACGTACTTTCGTGAACAAGAATGTCAGCATTTTGGGCAAGTAAGACACTATTTTTAGTTTTTCTTGTATCGCCTAAAATCGTTACGGTTCTTCCAGATTTTTTTTCACCAACAAAGTCTTTTCCATTGATTGTTTGTCCATCAGGTAAAACTACCGTCTCGCCACGTTTGATCTTTCCATAAATCGGACCAGATGGAATATTTAATGCTGCTAATTTCTCTACTTGCAATTCTCCTTCATGATCAGCTTCAACAATTCGATAGCCGAAACTAGCGATCCCATGATCTAACGGTAGACAGGAAACAGTGAATTGTTTATCTGAAAAGACCGTTCCTTCTCCTGATATTTCAATAAATTTCAGCTCATATGAAAGGCGTGTTTGAGAAACTTTTAACGCCGTTCGGACAAATTCAGCAACGCCGCGTGGTCCGTAAATCTCAAGTCGTTCATTGCCTCCTTGAAAAGATCGACTGCTCAACAAACCAGGTAGACCAAAAATATGATCTCCATGTAAATGAGTAATAAAGATTTTTTCGATTTTTCTTGGGCGAATGTTACTTTTTAAAATTTGTAACTGAGTGCCTTCTCCGCAGTCGAATAACCAAACTGCATTTCGTTCGTCTAATAATTTTAGAGCAATACTGCTTACGTTGCGATGTTTTGCTGGAACCCCAGCTCCTGTACCTAAAAATTGTAATTCCATTGGCTACCTAACTTTCTTTAAACTTCTTCTTTATTTTAGAAGAAAGTCGCCGCTTTAGCAAATAATATTTATTTTATGGGGAAACGTAAAATAACAGTCGTCCCTTTGGGTGAGGTATCGGTTAATTCGATTTTCCCTTGATGTTCATCTACGATCCATTTTGCAATAGCAAGACCTATGCCATATCCCCCTGTTTTACGGTTTCTAGACACTTCTCCTCGATAAAATCGTTCAAAGACTGCTTTTTTCTTCTCATCAACGATTCCAATGCCTGTATCGCTGATTTTTATGATCCATTCATTGTTTTTAACCGTTGAAAAAACGGCGATTCTTTCATTGGATCCAGTGTATTTGAGCGCATTATCTAATAGAATAATCAACAATTGATGGATTCTTTGTTTATCAAAAATGATTTGCTGCTCTTTCCCTAAATCAATGATAAATTCTTTTTCTTCAGCGACAGCTAATTCTTGGTAAGGAAAAAGAATATTTTCTAAAAAGGCATTGATTTTCACTGGTTCTTTTTCCAAGGTCAACGCATTTGAATCTGAACGAGCAAGCAATAACAAATCACTTGTTAATTGACTTAAACGTTGAACTTCATCTAATGATAAAGCGATCGTTTCTGACTCTTCTAGAATCGTATGATTTGGTTTGGTAAATAATTTTTCTAATTTTGCTTGGATAATTGTCAGTGGTGTTCTTAATTCGTGTGAGGCATTTTCTACAAATTCTTGCTGCTTTTTCCAAGATATCAAGATCGGCTTCATAAACCATTTTGAAAGAAAATAGCTTAGAGCAATCGATAATAAGCCGAAAATAATCATACAAATAATCAAAATTTGTTTAAACTGTTCGACTGTTCCTTTGATTGGATCGGTATTGACCAACAATTGAAGATAGGCTATATTCGATTGGTTTTCAACTGGTAATATAATGGAACGAAATTGTAGAGAACGATCATTACTATCTTTTGTCTGAATGCTAGTAACTTTATTTAAGTTGTCAGTTGCTAATTTAAGATTTTGAAAATCATAAAAACGAGAACCTAACTCTGCTTCATTTACTATTTTTCCATCAGCTGACCAAAGAATTACTTGTTGCTGAAAATTATTTGGTGGCGGTGTATCAAATTTGCCAAGCAGTGTTTTTTGATCTTGTAACCGTTCCGTTTTCGTTAGTTGATGTTGCAAAAATTTTTCATCCTCAGCAAGTCGTTGTAAATCATGATCGACCGATTGGTAAATCGATGTTTGAACTAACTGGAAAACAATTAAACCTAAGATTAGAAAAATACTTGCAAACGAGATCAGGTTCATCATGAAATAATTGATTCTTTGTTTTTTACTTAATTGTTTATTCATCTTTTTTTTCCTCAATTACTTCAAATAAATAGCCAACATTGCGCAATGTTTTGATCCAACGCTCGATTCCGAATGGTTTTAAATTTTTTCTGAGATTGCTCATGTAAACTTCAACGACTGTTAAAGTCGTATCAGATTGGAATCCCCAAATTCGATCGAATAATTGATCTTTCGTAATGATTCTTCCTTGATTTTGCATAAGATAATGTAATAAATCAAACTCTTTTCCTTGAAGAACCAAGTCATTTCCATTGAAACTGGCTTGACGATTATCAAGATCTAAGACTAAATCATTCACGACTAATTCATTTTTGTTGTTCAATCCTAACGAACGACGTGCCAATGCCTGCACACGAAGTAATAACTCCTCTCTATGAAAGGGTTTAGTCAAATAATCATCGCCGCCATTTTTAAACCCGTTGACCTTATCTTCTAGACCATCTTTAGCCGTTAAAATCAAAACAGGCGTATAGATATTTTTTTTCCTTAAAGCTGTTAAAACCTGCTCACCAGTCATTAATGGTAACATCAAATCTAATACGATCAAATCATAAATTCCACGTTCTCCTTCGTACAAAGCTTCTTCTCCATCATAAACTTGAACTATTTCTCCTACTTCTGATAAAATCTCTAAAATGCTATCTGATAAAACTTCGTCATCTTCCACTAAGAGTATTTTCAACATTTGTTTCCACATCCTTTTTAATCAAAAAGAAGACGAGCAGAAATGGATTCTTCGTCACGTCTTCTAACTTATTATTTAATTTTTAGAATGAATGATAAAAAGTGCAGGCTTGTCACTCTTTATCATTACTCTATCAACAATTAACTTTTAGGCTCTTCATCAGAGTCCTGTTTTTTATTTTTCCAAGATTTTTCTGCGGAATCTTTTGTTTCTTTTTCTACATCTTTGGCATCAGTGATTTCTTTTTCTACATCCTCAAAATCTAGACGTGTAATCTCGCCGCCTAATTCGTTCATGATCAATTGATTCAACGGGCGATTGTCATCTTCTTCAGTAATCAAAATCAATCCTGTTTCGCCTTCGCCTATTTGTTTCGTCACATGTTCAAATACAGTTTGAGCACCTTGAATTTCCTTTGCATCTTGAGAGGCTCCAAATAAACTTCCTGCAAACCAGCCCAGTAAAATTCCTAAGGGTCCTCCTAATATGCCGATCAACATTCCGATCATACTATTTTTTGCAGTATGGTTATTGCCTGTAAAGTCAATAAAATCATCAATTTTAAACTGGTGAACACCATCGTTTACATGAGTGACAACAGCCATTTGTTCGCCTTTGATTTTCTTTTCAACATACAATTTTTTTATTTCTGAAAATGCTTGGTAAGCTTGACTCTCTACTTCAAAATGCATAATAATAACACGTTTAGACATGCAACCACCTCAATCTATTTGATATCCTTATTCTATCAATAAACTAGCTAGTAACGCAATGAAAATCAATTATCTTGGTGGTTGCCCGCCTGGACCTCCGCCCATTTGACTACCGTCAACTTGTGTACCAGACTGATCAACGGATGTCAGTACATCATCAATCGCGATTTTTGCCAGTTCTGTTCCGTTGGAATAGTTGCTGTCGCTATACAGTCCGTTTTTCGCAGTACCAGAATCGTCTCCTCCGCTAGATAAAGTTACCGTTTCTCCAACTTTTAAATCAGGAGAGCTGATTGCGATATGAGAAAAATCTTTTGTGGGCGCAAAGGATAGAATCGTTTTCCCAGAAGCATTCTTTAAGTTGATCAGTGTTTCTGCTTTTTGGGTTTCATCAAAATAAAGACTTAATGCGGCTTGGGAAGATGAGTCACTGGCACTCATTGCCATACCCGAACTACCGCTTGCGATAAATACACCTCCGCTGATCGTAAATGTTCCGTCATAATCTAATGCTGCGTTTCCGTCATCTGTTGGCCCATTTATAATCAGCGTGCCTGCAGCCATTCGAATATCACCATTGCTATCGATCCCATCCCCGTCAGCATTGACATAGGTGGTACCGCCGTTTATTTCGATAAATTTAGTGCTGTCTCCGCCTCCTCCTGGTTGTCCACCGCCAGGTTCACCAAATGAATCGGCGCCAAATTGTCCTTCTTGCTCTGATTCACCAGAACTTCCTCCAGCTGCGTTGATACCATCATCTGTTGCATACACTGAAATATCTCCGTCGTTGATCGTTACGGTTGCTCCTTCCAAGCCTTCATAAGAATTATTAACTGTTATTGTACCCTTATTGATTAACAAATCTGTATCTGCATGAATCCCGTCATCACCACTTGCTATTGAAAAAGCACCTTTGTTGATCGTAACTGCAGCATTTGAATGGATAGCATCATCAGCTGTATTTAAATCAAATGTTCCATCATCTATGACAATATTTCCAGAGGCTTTTAATCCTTTGTAACTAGCTGTAGTATCAATTGTTTGATCCTTGTAGCCGTCAGCAGTTTGTAATTTGATCTCAGCTTTTGCAATCGACAGATTTGTTTCAGCTTGAATGCCATCATTTCCTGATTGAATGGTAAAGGTTCCGCCATCAATAGCTATCCAGCCTTTGTCTGGGTCCGTACTGTTATTTGCTTGGATGCCGTCACCAGCTGTTGTGTTCAGATTAAAGGTTCCATCTGCAATTGATACAGAATCTTTCCCTTTGATCGCATTATTCTTGGTGGTAACATTGATGATTCCATTAGTAATGACTAGATCATCTTTGCTGCGAATACCATTACTATATTTTCCGGTTACGTCTAAAGTACCAGTGCCATTGATCGTTAAGTCATCTTTACTGAAAAAAACTGCATCTGGTTCTGTTTCGTCAGCAGAACCAAAAACATATTCTGCTCCATCTGTTAAACTATTTTTTGATTCTTCTGCTAGTGTTGTGATCACTTTTTTGGCTTGCTCAACATAAATTGCTGAAGAAGAAGTATTAGTTATTGAAGTGTTATTTAAGATCAAATGAACTGTTTCGTTAGCTGCACTGACTTTGATTTGACCATTATAGCTTCCAGATAGGATGTATGTCCCACCAGTAGTAATTGAAATCACATTATTTTTTTCGGATGCGCCAGCCCCATCTATTTTACTGCTGGAGTCATTTAATTCAATTTTTGTAGCTGTTTTTTCATCATAGCTTTCATCAAAATCTTCTTCATCATAGGTACCATATTTAGTTTCCGTTGTTTTCTTTGTGGTTTGAGTGGCAACAATAGTTTCTGTGCTTTTATTCGTAGTCGCTGTATTTTCTGTGGTTTCTTGTGTGCAGCCGGTAAATAAGATGAGAACTATTGTTAATGCGGACAAACCTAATTTAACTTTTTTCATTATATTCACCTACAGTTCTTCTCTATTTGTTGAAACTTTACCAGAAACAATTGTTAAATTCCCGTTTCTGACGCGCATAGCATCCATTAATTCTTTTTCTTTCTGATTATCTTTCAATGTAATTCGGTAGCGTAGTTCATAAAGACTGCCCATATTCGTTGTTTTTACTGAATCTAAATTCGCTGAGTAAGCATATTGTTGGAATAGGTCATCAAATAATCCTGGATAGTCTAAATCTTCTGGAATTGTAATCTTTATTTCACGTTCAGCAACTTTTTGTTTCTCCCCAAAATGAATTGTATTCAACATGAGCAAGAATACTGAAATAATTAGAGAAAATAATACAATATAACTCACATAACCCATTCCAGTTGCCAAACCGATACCCATTGACCAGAAAATACTGGTAATTTCTCTAGCACCACCAGCCACAGAACGAAAGCGAATCAAACTAAATGCTCCTAATACAGCGACTCCTGTTCCTAAATTGCCATTCACCAGCATAATAACTAATTGAACTAAAACGGGTAAAACAGCTAAAGTAATAACAAAGTTTTTACTATAAACGTTTCTATACATATGGACACAAGCTACTAAAAGACCTAATAAAACAGAGGTTACTATACAAACTAAAAGCTGTTTGAATGACAAATCAACTGAACTTTCTACTAATAAACTAGACAACATAACGGAAATCCTCCTTGGAATATAAATAACGCTGATAGGTTTGAGCATACTTTGAAAATGATGTTGGGTAGATTCCGCTTTCTGCTAAAAGTTCTGAAAACCATAGTGGATATGCCCCCAATGCTTTCACTTCCATTAAAACATCGATTTCTGGCGCTACTCGCTTGCCATCGTCATCTAACGTCTGAGTAAGTTGTTCTTTACGGTAGCGAATATTAAAATCAAATGTAATCCGAAAATCTTCATTATCTATATCAAACAATGCTCGTCGGTCATAAGCAATCATGACTTTAGGTTCAAGCCTTTTTCGTGCTAACAGCCAGTCAATTTCTTGTTTGATTTGCTGGTCTTTAGCTGTGCTTAGGTGAAATGCGGACGGATGCTGAATGTATTGTTTTGCCACTTGATAAGTTAGGGCCACTCTTCTTTTGTAAACCACTCCGTTGACTTTCTTTTTTATTTCCATAAAAACATTGGATTCTTCTTTAGGTATTCCATAACTTCGCATTCGGAATTTCTCCTTATATGCTGGTTTAGCTATTGAGTGACGAATCATCTCGTAATCTTCTGTATCGAAATATACAGAAATAATTGTATGTAAGCCATATTCATCTTCTTGCATGTAGGGTTTTAATTTTTCCCTTAATTGTTGATACATATCGTTCGTCAGTGCATACTTTTTTTCTTTTCTTTGAAAACTGTTTTTTAGTTTTACCATTTATGTTTCCCCCTTTAACTAAGTTCATTCTATAAAAGGAAACATAAATGAAGCTTAAAACAAAAAAGAGCTGTTGAAAATCAACTGAATTTAGATACACATCCTCAGAACACCGTTCTTTTAAATCAACCTTTTTCCTTCTTATTTAAGTACGCAAAAAGAGAGCTAATAAAATGATTAGCTCTCTTTTTGTAATTATATTTTTAATCTACGAATTCAAATTCGTATTCATCGATTCGAACAATGTCGCCATCTTTCGCTCCGCGAGCTCGTAAGGCTTCATCGATCCCCATGCCACGTAGTTGACGGGCAAAACGCATGACACTTTCATCATGTTCAAAGTTTGTCATTTGGAAGAGTTTTTCTAGTGACTCTCCAGACAAAATCCATGTGGCATCTGAATCACGATCAATCGTGAATTCTGGACCTTCTGGTTGGAAACCGTAATGAACAGTATCTTCTACGATTTCTTCTTCGTATAATGGGAATTCCGGCGTTACATCGATCAAATCAGCTGTTGCATTAAGCAATGGCTCGATCCCTTTACGTGAAACACCAGATATCGGGAAAATCGGTAGATGATCGGCGTACTCATCTGTCCGTTCTTTTTCGATTTGTTCTTTGAATTTCTTTAAATTTTCTTCTGCTTCAGGCATATCCATTTTATTGGCTACGATAATTTGTGGACGTTCCAACAAACGCATATTATGAGAAGCTAGCTCTTTATTGATCGCTAGATAATCTTCATAAGGATCGCGGCCTTCCATGCCACTCATATCAATCACGTGTAAAATAACTCTTGTCCGCTCGATATGACGTAAGAATTGTGTTCCAAGTCCAACACCTTGAGAAGCGCCTTCGATCAGACCGGGTAAGTCTGCTGCAGCAAAGCTTCGTCCATCACTTGTTGATACCATTCCAAGGTTAGGAACTAGTGTCGTAAAGTGATACGCACCGATTTTAGGTCGCGCAGATGAAATAACAGATAGCAATGTAGATTTCCCAACAGATGGGAAACCGACTAAACCAACATCCGCTAAGACTTTCAATTCTAATTCGATTTTTCTTTCTTGGCCAGGTTCACCATTTTCAGCAATTTCTGGTGCTGGATTTTTAGCAGAAGCAAAACGGATATTGCCTCGTCCGCCTCGTCCGCCTTTAGCGACCGTCAACGTTTGACCATTTTCAATTAAATCTCCGATCAATACGCCTGTATCGGCATCACGAACAGTTGTACCTGGAGGAACTTTGACAAAGGTATTTTCTGAGCCGCGTCCGTGCATTCCTTTACTCATCCCATTTTCGCCGGGTTGTGCTTTAAAATGACGATTAAAACGGAAATCCATCAATGTACGTAATCCTTCTTCTACGACAAGGATCACATCGCCTCCTTGACCTCCGTCACCTCCGGCAGGTCCGCCATCTGGTACATATTTTTCTCTACGAAAGGCAACCATTCCGTCTCCGCCTTTACCGGCTTTGACATCAATTGTTACCTGATCTAAAAACATGGACATATTTTGTCCTCCTATCTTAAAAAGGTTGAAACCAAGTATTCAACTCTTGAAATTAAAAAGAGCGGTTTGGGTCTCACCATTTATTCTATACTTAATAAGAAATGCTCTTTGAAAGCCTTTCTTATTGTAAAGGTTAAACCCGGATTTGTCTAGCCAAATTCGTTTTCATGAACTGGAATTTGAAGCGCTGACCGATGCGGCTAATGCTACAGCTGCTGCAGCCTGTTCTTGTGCCATCATCAGGGTGATCGTTAAAGCTGATATATTAAGGTTATCAGCAGATAACATGCTCATTTCCTCGCTGATTAACAAACCTAAAGCTAAAGACTGACGAAAATCCTTATAAAAACGAAGCGCGGTTTTTTCTTCAATAAGAGCTAAATAATCTTCTAATACTGAGAAATCAATAGCTTTTATAGAATCTAAAAAAGCTAATGTAACAATACTATTATAAAATTCTGGTCTAAATCGAATGCCAATATGTTTTAGCTCATTAATCAAATCGTCTAAGCGCTCAATCATGCGCTGAGAAAAAGAGCCCGTCAACATTGCCGCAGTCGCTGCAGCAAATTGCAGTTGATTTGTTTTACGAAAACCATAAGCATTTAGCGCTTGATAATACGTTTCTACTAAATCTCCAATTTGTTTTGGCGTTAAGGTTTCTAATTTATCATGTTGTGCCAAAGAAATAGCGATTGCTCCATCTTCTGCTCCTGTTAGAAAATAATGATTTGCTTTTAATTCAGCATAAATCTCTTGCCCTCTACGAACAACAAATTCTTTTTCAGCCGTTTCAATAAATTGAAGTAAATAAGCTGTAAAATAAGAAAATGATGATGAATGGAAGCCTGCATCACGCAAACGTTGATAATCTGTAATCAAAATATGAATATCTAAATCCTTAGATTTTCCATTTGCCAACAACATGCCTAACAGCATTCCTCTTACAGGTTGGCCCAAAGTATTAAAGAGTTTCAACTCACCTTGAAGTGTTTTTTCCATCTGACGATAATCTTTATCCGAAAATTGATGTTCTTCGGAAACAAAAGACCTCGCTATCGTATACGCCACTCGTTTATCAAACCATTTCCCTTTACCGTCTTTGATTCTTTGATAATTCATTTGTAGTAAATCAACAACCTCGTTTCTCTTCATTTCTCCCAACTCCTTTGCTTTAATTTAAAGACAAGATTTTTGACAAAAACATATCAAGCGTCCATGCTTATAGTATAGCCTATGTAACGATTATTTTAAATAAATGATTGTACAAAGCTAGTTGTTTCTATGTTGTCGAGCGCTGCGAACTTGTTTGTTGATGGTGTTTTTTACGTAACTGAAAACAAATTTGTTCTCTTGCTCTAAATTATCAAAGGAGGAAATTTAGTATGACAGTAAAAGTAGGTATTAATGGATTTGGACGTATTGGTCGATTAGCTTTTCGCCGCATCAAAGAAGTTTCCGATGATATTGAAGTTGTAGCAATCAATGATTTGACAAGTCCAACAATGTTAGCTCAATTACTACAGTTTGACTCTACTCATGGAACTTATCCTGGAAAAGTAACAGCAACTGATAATTCAATCGTAGTTGATGGTGAAGAAACGAAGGTTTATGCAGAAGCCGATGCTAGCAAATTAAAATGGGTCGAAGAAAATGGCGTAGATATCGTTTTAGAATGTACTGGTTTTTATACATCCGAAGCGAAAGCTCAAGCTCATCTAGACGCTGGTGCCAAACGTGTCGTAATATCAGCTCCTGCTGGTGATATGAAAACGATCGTTTACAATGTTAATGATGACACGCTGACTTCTACAGACAAAATCATCTCAGCCGGATCATGTACAACCAACTGTTTAGCTCCTATGGCGTATTTTTTAAATAATGAATTTGGGATTGAAGTTGGTACGATGACAACTGTTCATGCCTATACCTCTACTCAAATGTTATTAGATGGACCCGTTAAAGGCGGCAATTTAAGAGCTGCCCGTTCAGCTGCAGATAACACGATTCCTCATTCGACAGGTGCTGCTAAAGCAATTGGTTTAGTTATCCCAGAATTGAATGGAAAACTGCAAGGACATGCTCAACGTGTGCCAGTTGTTGATGGTTCATTAACTGAATTGGTTTCAATATTAAAAACAAAAGTAACTGCGGATCAAGTAAATGAAGCAATCAAAAAACATACAATCGATAATCCTTCCTTCGGCTTTGATGATCGTGAAATCGTATCTGGCGACGTGATTGGAACAACAGAAGGTTCTATCTTTGATCCAACTCAAACAGAAGTTACAACTTCTGGGGATTTCCAATTAGTTAAAACCGTGGCTTGGTATGATAATGAATATGGCTTTACCTGCCAAATGATTCGTTTATTAGAAAAATTTGCTAATTTGTAAAAACTTATCCATTTCCATAGATAAAAACGATCGTTGCATGAATTGTTATTCAATTCTGCTAGACGATCGTTTTTTTATTTAAGATTTATTTAGACAGGAAATACTTAAACATTCTCAGCGATATGTTCAACTAAACGTTCTGTTTCATCCCAGCCTAAACACGGATCGGTGATTGATTGTCCAAAAACTTTACCATCCGCTTCTTGGCGACCGCTTTCAAGAAAACTTTCTATCATGAATCCGCGGACCCATTGTTTCATATCCTCATTCCATGAACGATTGATCAACGTTTCTTTAACGATCCTGATTTGTTCTTTGTACTGTTTCCCTGAATTGTCATGATTTGTGTCTATAACAATAAATGGATTTTTATAATTGCCAGCTTTATACAGATTTACAACTTTTAATAAGTCTTCATAGTGATAATTAGGAATGTTCTCACCATATTCGTTTAATCCGCCTCTTAACACTACATGTGCCAATGGATTAGAGCTAGATTCTACCTCAAGTCCATTGAAAATAAATTCTTGTTTTTGCTGAGCAGCGTATAACGAGTTGAATAAGACGTTTAGATTACCACTTGTTGGATTTTTCATGCCCGTCGGCTGGTCAATTCCACTAGCAACGAAGCGATGTTGCTGATCTTCTACGGATCGTGCGCCAACAGCGATATAACTGACTAAATCTTGAACAAACTCCAAGTTTTCAGGATAAAGCATTTCATCGGCAGTTGTTAAACCTGTTTCGCTAATGACACGATTATGCAAACTACGAACAGCAGCGATTCCTTTGATCAAATTACTTTTTCCTTCCGGATTTTGCTGATGCAACAATCCTTTATACCCATCTCCGTTAGTACGCGGTTTATTCGTATAAACACGTGGAACCATAAAAATTTTATCTTTTACCT
This sequence comes from Enterococcus sp. DIV0212c, assembly GCF_017377505.1. Classification (GTDB taxonomy): domain Bacteria; phylum Bacillota; class Bacilli; order Lactobacillales; family Enterococcaceae; genus Enterococcus_L; species Enterococcus_L ikei. The sequence continues at coordinate 217,197 of NZ_JAFREN010000008.1, forward strand.
TTTCTTGTAGTTTAGCTAAACGAGTCACATATTCCATGACTGCCTCTTCGTTATGTGCCGAACATGGACCGATCACTAATAAAATTTTTTGGCTGTCGCCTTCAATAATTCTTTTTAATTCTTCATCCCGAACGCCTTTGCGTTGTTCTTGCTGTGGTGTTAATTTGGATAGTGATTTAACTTGTTCAAAATTGATTGGTTGGCTCAATGCTTTAAAGCTCATGTGATGACTTCCCTTCATTTTTTCTTAGAATCAAACAATAAAAAAAGCCCCATCCTCTTCATTTCTGAAAAGGACGAGACCAGAAGACTCGTGTTACCACCTTTGTTTACAATCAGTTCGCACTCATTGACTTGACAGGTACAAAATTATACCCTGGCACAGTAACGGGTGCGCGTAACCGTCACAGCCTACTTTATTCGGTGTGAAGTTCAAAGAGGAATTCAGATAATGTAGGTTTGTGCGCCTCTCAACAACCGGCTGCTTTCTGTACACCTATAATATCTTACTAGTTCTTATCAAAACTTTTATTGTTTATTGAAGACATTGTAAGAGATTCTTTCAGAATTGTCAATCTTTTTAAAAAAGAAAAATAATGTGAATAGAACATAACTCTGCGAGTTATATCCTATTCACATTACGCCTAGATAAAGACTTCGTTTACTCTGAACTAGAAAGCCCTAATCCAACTTCTTCAGTCGGTTGATTTTTCTTTTTTTGTTGGCATTCTTGGCACACACCATGAAAAGTCAATCGATGATCTTTTACCATAAAGTGATAACGTTGCTCGATCACTTGTTCCACTTCACCTAATAAATCTTCTTCTACTTCTTCGATGTTTCCACACTCCAAACATAAAAGATGATGATGAAAGTGTTTTGCGCCTTCTTTTCGTAAGTCATAACGAGCCAATCCGTCGTTAAAACTTACCTTATCTACGACTTTTAAGTCAGTTAATATTTCTAATGTACGATAAACCGTTGCTAGACCGATCTCAGGGCTTTTTTGTTTGACTAAAAAGTAAATTTCTTCTGCCGATAGATGGTCTTTCTCATTTTCTAGTAATACTAAAACTGTTGCTTCTCGTTGAGGCGTCAGTTTAAAACCAGATTCATGCAATTGTTGTTTAGTTTTCTTTAAAGCAGCAGTAGAATCCATAAATGCAGCCCCTTATTTATAATTATTTTAATCTAGAACTATAAATCCTAGTAACAAATTATAATAAGTATAAAATAACTCTAAAACATTTGCAAGCGATTCTCAATTAGAATGAAAAAACAATTTATTTTTCTTGCTGCTCTTCTTTTAACAGAGTAAAACCTGATTCTTGAGTGATTTTTCCTTGTTTTAACAAATTACCGATTGCACGTTTAAATTGGGCTTTGCTGATGCCGAATGTTTGCTTGATTTCCTCAGGATTTGATTTATCCGTAAATGGAATTTTATGGTCAGCTGATCGCTCTAAGAAGGTCAATATCATAGCTGCATCATCACTAATTGCTTCATAGCCACGTGGTTTCAACGAAATATTTACAATACCGTCAGGACGTACGCCAATCACTCGACCATTGACTCTTTCCCCTAGACGAGGCTCTTGATAACGCTCAGATGGATGGATAAAGGCAATATAAAAATCATCTGTCAAAACAAACGAACCGATCATTTTTAAGCGATAAACAATACCACTGATATTTTCATTTTTTAACTCTTCTGTTCCTTGTTTTGCCATAGCTTTAAAGATCTTTTCATCTGCTAATTCGCCCCAGATCCGCTCTTTATTATCAACCTTTAAGGAAACCATTAACTGATCGCCTTTTTTAGGCCATAATTCACGCATTACAGGCAGTTCGTCGAGAGAGACCACAACATCCTTGTCATTTAAACCGATGTCTACAAAGGCGCCTAAATCACGTCTTGTACCTGTTACCGTTCCAAAAGCGTATTGACCGATTCGAGCAATCGGGATATTTGTTGTCATTTCTGGTTCTTGTTTTTGATTCATATAGCCAAAGCCTTCTACTGCTTCACCAATCTCATGGCTACCTTCTTCTTTTGCTAAACGCAAAGTGATACCATTTTTTTGTAAAAAGTAGTGACTCTCATTCTCATCAATAACTAATGCTGTAAATACTTGTGCTAATAGTTCGTTCATAATCTTCTCCTTCTGGCACTTAGCCTAAAAAAATACGTAATAATGCAATGGTAACGATCCCTACCAAAACTGTTTTCATTAAATCTTTGGTGCGAATAGCAACGAGTAAAGTAGGAATACAACTTAACGCTTCTAACGTTTTCACTTTAGGAAAGCCTGTCGCCTGAACTTCTAAAATACTCTGAAATAAGAGCGCCGTCAAGATGCAAATTGGGATATATGATAAAAAACGAAGAAACCATTCTGGAAAATCAACCTTTTTAGAAATCAAAAAGGGGAAAATTCTTGGAATCCAAGTAACTATTGAACAGCCTAAAATTGTCAGTAAAACATAATTACTACTCATGATGATTCACCATCCCAACTGTACAGCCTAAAAGTGTTGCAAATAAAACCGATAACTCTGGTGAAAAAAAGCCCATAAAACAATACAATGATACACAGACTGTTCCTAAAACGATCAAGGTTTCTTTGGTCTGTTTTTTAATTGGTATGTCTACTTGCAAAATAAACAAACCAGCAAACATTGACACCAAAGCAAAGTCTAATCCTAGTATATATGGATCTGGAATCCAAGTACCTAACACGCCTCCAACAACAGTTGAAACAATCCAAGCTAGATAAGCTGTGATATTCAACCCATGTGTCCAAGCTGAACTGACTCGATGTTCATTAGTCAAAACAGTCATCAATACACCATAGGACTCATCTGTTAAAAGTGTGCCAATACCAATCGTAGTAATCAATGGTTCTTTTTTAAAATGTGGGGCAACGGACATACTCATTAAAAAGTGTCGCAAATTAATTAAAAATGTTGTAAATACAATTGCCGAAATAGGTGAATGAATTGCCAACATCCCACAAATGATGAATTGCGCTCCGCCAGCATAAATTAAAATCGACATCAACGCAATCTCTAAAATAGATAAACCAACATTTTTTCCAACCACACCTGCAGCTATACCGATTCCTACATAACCAAGAATCGTTGGCACACAAGCGATTACACCTTCTTTAAACGTTATATATTCTTTTTCTTCCATACCATTCTCCCTATTCATCAATCGTCATTGATGTTTTTAACGATATTAAGTCTCATTATATAGAATGAAAATGAGAGTGAGACGAAGGCATTTAGCTCTGAAAACAAGAAGGAGCTAAATACTTTCGTCTCACCATTTATTCAAAATCCATGTAGAATTTGCCTCTTTTTAGACTGTTTTTTTAACTTTCAAATCTATCTTCCAGCATTTCTTGAAGCATTCCCTTTGAACCAACCAGTCTTAGCGTTGATTGTAACTAGATACTGGTTATCAGAGCCATATAAATTATAATACCCTTCGCCGTTAATTATTCTAGCTGGTTGTAGAGAATATCCTCCAGCTGTAATATAACCACGCTGAATGCAGGTTGCAATTACCTTCTCCTGAACGCCTGGCGCCCAGCTCCATGCCGGATTGCTCATGTCACTCACATCACTTGGGTTGACTGAATAAACAGGATCAGTATAAACTCCCTCAGCATTTGGTGCTGAGAACGTATTTGAATCTGGCTGTACCCCACTGCCCGTTTGAGTATTATTTCCTTGATAATCTGAAATAGTATCACTCGATGTTGACGATGGTGTTTGATCTACACTTACTGGCGGTTGCACCGCAGCTGCAGCTTCTAAGTCATTCAATGCACTTGATGCTTTGCCTAATACTTCGCTGAGCGGTTTACGTAATGACTCACTTTTGACTTTATCCACTTCTGTTTTTGCAGCAGTATAATTTTCTCTGGTTAATGTTTCTGTCAATTCATTATTTTTATAAAAAACATCAACAGCCAGTTTGGCTTTTTGCAATTGATCATATTGATTGGATGCTTGATCAATTGCTTGGTTGATCACACGATCAAAATCGTCTTTTTCTTCACGTTTTGTTACGTCAATTTTTTTATCTGCTTTGATGGCGACATCGTTTAGTTTGCTCCCATCAATGATAGGTTGAGCAAATAATTCATTTGTCTTAGTGATAACTGATTGTTTATCTGTTACTTTATTATATAACCCTTCAAGCTTTTTATAATTGGAATCATCTTTTAGCGTATCTAAATTTTCTTTGATGGTCTTTGTACTGACGCCAACCATTTCTGGTTTGAGAAATAGTTGTTTGTCATCCGAAAAGTAACTATTTAATTCTTTTTCAGTTTGTGTTGCTAATTTTTCTTGTTTTTGTGTGACTTCTCCGCCAGTTGCAGATTTTTTCTGTGTCTGACTATACGCAAACCATGAACCGCCTGCAAGTACAACAACAGCGGCTAAAGCAATCGACATTTTTTTATAGTTTTTATTTGTTGAAGGAGTCGACGGTTCCTCTTTAGATTGATTATTTTCTGTTGGTTTGACGAATTGACTTTTGGTAGCATTGGCCTCTTCAGCATCTTTAAAGAAAATAGGTGCTTCATCCATCTCGATTTCTTCTGGTTTTTTACTTTTTGATGGGATTTCTGTTTTATTAACTGGCAATGCTTTGGGACCGATTGGTTTGGTTTCTGTCGTCTGATCATCAGGTTTTGTAAACTTTGTAATTTCTTCTTTTGGTGTCTCTTCTTTTACTTGCTCAGACTTTGTATCTGTTGGTTTTGCAGGAGTATTTTCCGGTTCATTCCGCTTCACGTCATCCAGTCCTTTGTCCTTTGGTTTTGATTGTTCATCAGACAGGGGTATTTCATCATCACTTTCTGTCTTTGAATTCGTTTCTTCAGGTAATTCTGTTTCCGCTTCTATTGCTGTTTTTTCAATATTATCTTGTGTCTCATTTTTGTGTTCATTGATATATTGGCTTAGCGTAGCAGTATTAGGCACTTGTTCTGCCTCTTTTGGATCTTCTTCAGTGGCTTTACTTGTAGTTGTTAATTCCTCTGCTTGTTCTTGTTCATTCGTTTCTGATTCTTCATCCGTTTTTTGTTCATTAAACATTGTCATTACGTGACCGATACTCATATCTTTGAGTTCAGACCATTCGATATTTTCGTTTTGATCTTTATTTAAAAAACTAGAGGTATTTTCTTTATTTTGGTCATTTTCAAGGTTTTCTTTCGGTACAATCTCTTCGTTAAGTTGGTCTTCATTAAAAGGATGACCACACTTTGGACATGTTTCTTTTTTGTTATCTATTTCAGATCCGCAATTCGGACATTGTTTCGTCATTCATTCCGCCTCACATTCTACACATTCGTAAATCTAATCTACCACAAAATCGCGTTTCTTCCAATATGTACTATCTAACTTTTTTGTTACGATTGTTAAAAACAGCCCTTTCCGAAAAAAATCGAAAAGAGCTGTTCAAATTTTTAAGAAAAACTTCTTATTCTAGGAAATCTTTTAATTGTTTAGAACGAGAAGGATGGCGTAATTTGCGTAGTGCTTTTGCTTCGATTTGACGAATCCGTTCACGAGTCACACCAAATACTTTACCAACCTCTTCTAATGTGCGTGTACGTCCGTCATCTAGACCAAATCGTAAACGCAACACATTTTCTTCACGGTCAGTTAATGTATCTAATACATCTTCTAGTTGTTCTTTCAACAACTCATATGCTGCATGTTCAGCAGGACTTGTCGCATCTTGATCTTCAATGAAGTCGCCAAGATGAGAATCGTCTTCTTCACCGATTGGTGTTTCTAAAGAAACTGGCTCTTGTGCGATTTTTAAGATTTCACGTACTTTTTCAGTAGGTAGATCCATTTCAGCACCGATTTCTTCTGGTGTTGGTTCTCTACCTAAATCTTGCAATAATTGACGTTGAATACGAATCAATTTGTTGATTGTCTCTACCATATGCACAGGAATTCGAATGGTTCTTGCTTGGTCAGCGATCGCACGAGTGATGGCTTGACGAATCCACCATGTTGCATAGGTTGAAAACTTGAATCCTTTACGGTAATCAAATTTTTCAACGGCTTTCATTAGACCCATATTTCCTTCTTGGATCAAATCAAGAAATTGCATACCGCGTCCTACGTAACGTTTAGCAATCGAAACAACTAAACGTAAGTTAGCTTCAGCTAAGCGTTGTTTCGCTTCTTGATCGCCTTCTTCGATTTTTAGGGCTAGTTCTACTTCTTCTGCGGCAGTTAATAACTGAACACGTCCGATTTCTTTTAAATACATACGAACAGGATCGTTGATTTTAACACCTGTCGGGGCAGATAAATCTTCCATTTGGGCTTTTTCAGCAACTTTTACGTCTTTTTTAAGACTATGTTCACTTGGATCGCCATTTTCATCGACTACACTGATACCAGCATCTTCAACTTTTTGAATCAATTTTTCCATTTCATCGGCATTCAATGTAAACGGTGTTGCTAATTTGTTTGTTAGATCATCATAAAAAACATTACCTTTAGGTTTGTTTTCTTTGATAAAGGCTGCCAATGCAGCTGCATATTTTTTTTCTGTTTCTTTTTCCATGAAAGAAGGCCCCCTTCATTTTTCCATTCGGCTAAAGCTATAAATAATAGTCAAATACATTATCGCAAGAACTTATTCTCATGACACTGTACGACTTTTTTGCAATTGTTTTACTAAGTTGACGACTTCGATTGCTAATTCATCAACTAATTGTTTGTTACCAATGCGTTCTGCCTCTTTTTTTTGCAGTTGTTTTTCTTTGAGCTGATCTTCCAAACTGGAATTACCAATCACTCTTATCACGTCAGCAATCTCTCTTTCAGAACTTTCTTCTGAAATTGTCTGTAAAGAAATATCGATGGCCAATTTTTTGATTGCCGCTTCTTTTAAATAATCTAAAAAGTCAGCAAGTAGAAAATCATCGTGAACACTCATGTAACTATCTAACAATAAGTATAGTTCCTGATATTGATCATGTGCAAAATTAAAATCAGCGAGCTGCATCATTTGATTTCTAACGCTTTGTTCATTCATCAAACGATATAATAATGTACGTTCCGCTTTTTCGACTTGTGTCAATGGTAGTTTGTTTTGCACTGACGGAGCACTTACTTCTTCAAACATCTCCGGCGGTTCCAACATACCTTCCATTTCAAAATCTTGCGGCGGTGGTACATCTTGTTGCTGCCGTTCTCTTCTTTTAGTTGAGCGTTGTTGCGTTTCAAGCTGTTTTAACTGCTCTTCTAAAGAATGAAAAGATAACTGAAATTCTTGAGCTAATTGGTTTAGATAACGATCTCTTTCTAATGGAGATTGTACCAACATCAATTCTTTCAATAAATCATTCACATAATCGAGCTGTTCTTTTTCGTTGTTCATATTTCTAGTCAAACGATGGTATTGCATTTTAAAACTAAACACAGTCTCTCGACCATGAAGTGCTAACTCTCGAAATGACTCATTACCGTATTTCCGTAAATATTCGTCTGGATCCAGTTTTTCCGGAATACTGACAATACTCAGTTGAAAACGGCTATGCTCACCTAATAAAGATATCGCACGATTTGTGGCTTCTACGCCAGCTGTATCACCATCGTAGCAAACGACAAGTTCTTTTGCTACTCGTTCAAGCTTACGAATTTGCTCATTGGTCAAACTAGTTCCCATCGAAGCAACACCACTAGTTATTCCTGCTTGCCAAGCTGCAATAACATCCATAAATCCTTCAAATAAAAACACGGTATTTTCTTTGCGTATCTCTTTACGAGCTTTATCAAAGTTGAACAACGTATCTCTTTTATTAAACAAAACTGTTTCGGGACTATTTAAATATTTTGGCATATCGTCCCCAGGAAAATCTTCTGTTTTGAGTAGTCTTCCTGAAAAAGCTATCACATTCCCACGATCGTCGTTGATTGGAAACATCACACGCTGATAAAAACGGTCTAAAAATTCTCCATTGTCCCTTTGAATAAACAAACCTGACTCTTTAAACAACTCTTCGGCCACTTGTTCATTTTGGAATACTTGATTTAAGAAATCACGTTTTTGAGGTGCAAAGCCAATTTTGAATGTTTCGATAAGTTCTTTTGTCAAACCACGCTCCAACAAATAATTCAAAGCAGGTTCTCCAATTTGTGTATTCATCAAAACATGGTGGTATAAATCTGCAGCTTTTTTATGCAGTTCGATTAGTTTACGATTTTGTAGATTTTCTGTTGTTTCTGTATCGCTGGTACTGACCCAGTCAATATTTACAGGAATCTGTTCTAGTTCAGCCACTCTTCGTACTGATTCTGGGAAATTGATTCCTTCTATTTCCTGCAGAAAATTAAAAACAGTTCCGCCTTTTCCGCAGCCAAAACAATGAAAAATTTGTTTGTCTTCTGCTACTGAAAATGAAGGGGAACGTTCTTCATGAAACGGACATAAACCCATGTAATTCTTGCCGGATTTTTTCAATTGAACATACTGTCCAACAACTTCCACAATATTCGTACGTTGTCTTACTTCCTCGATGACTTCTTGAGGAATTCTTTGTGCCACTGTTCTCACCTCCAAAAAATAGCTAAAAGCTAATTCACGTGATCAGTCAGTAAAAAAGCACTGAAACCTTCAGCGCGATTTTCAAAAGACACAATTACACATGTTTCATTGTATCATAGTACACGTAATTTTCAAGTAAATTGCATCTTTATTTTCATGATTTCGTACTTCTTTGAAAAGTATCTGAAACAATATCAGTAAAGAAGCCGAGATATAACTCATAGAGTTATGTCCCAGCTTCACTTTTTCTTATAAATCTTTGACTGTTTTACCAGATCTTTTCATTTGGACAAGACCTATAGCAATACGTACAATAATATTAATTAACATCATAACTGCAAAAATCGGTAAGGTTTGCTGATTTAAAAAGCCAACTTCCAGAATGCTGTGGAAAAGCATTGCTGCAACATAGATACCGCCAACTGTTGTGACAGCTAAAAAGATTCGTAATGGGTTAAACGGCAAACATGCTCGAACAACTGCCATACTGCTAATACCGATCAACAAGTAATACATTAATGTCGTTGTCTCCATTTGTGAAAATCCTTGACCTGGTGCGATTAAGTAAACAGCAACAATGTTTGTTACAACCAAGACTGCATTGACAAAGGCATTCCTTAAAGCGGTTGGTAAAAACTTCCCTTTCACTTTTCGTTTATCGCCTTCAAATGATAAGAAGAATGCTGGATAACCTTCGATTGCCAAATCAATCAATGTGATTTGAATAGGAATAAACGGAAATGCAACAGTGGTAAACACACAAATCATTGATAAAATAAACGAATAAATCGTTTTTATAAAGAAAATACTTGCAACTTTTGTGACATTGTTCACCACACGTCGACCTTCAAACAACACATCTGGTAATGTAGTAAAATCTGAGTCCAATAAGACTAAATTGGAAATCTGTCTCGTTGCCCCATCACCTTCTGCCATAGCGATGCTACAATCTGCTTCTCTCAGTGCTAATACATCATTCACACCGTCACCTGTCATAGCTACTACATGATCGTTATCTTTCAGTTCTCTAACGATGGTTCTCTTTTGTTGTGGAGATACTCGACCAAAAACAGTATATTCATGAACTGCTTGACGCACTTCTTCTTCTGTTACCATTGTAGATAAATCAACATAAGACTCATAACCGAAAAGACCAGCACGGCGAGCGATATTTGAAACAGTCACAGGATTATCGCCAGAAATTACTTTTAAGTCGATGCCTTCTTCTCGAAGATAAGCTAACGTTTCATTCGCATTTTGACGAATTGGGTCATCGATTTCTAAAACTGCTAATGGCTCTAGATATGGCATATTGTCTTCATCTAACGGAGTGTTTTCCGCGATTCCTAACATCAATACTCGATAACCATTCTCTTGTGCTTCTAATACTTCTTTTGGAATTCGTTCAGCGGCAACTAACTTTTCAGGGGCACCAAGGTACACCGTTCCTAATTCATTAAATTCGATTGCTCCCCATTTACGCTCTGAAGAAAACGATAAGGTTTTCGTAGCGCCATATCGATTAGATAACTCAAAATGATCGCGGATTGCCTGCATCGTAATATTGTTATCCGTACTTTCTGCTAAGTAACTCCCAATAATTTGCGGGAAATTTTCATGATAGTTTGCGTGCAATATCTCAACTTTTTGAACTTTCATTTTTCCTTCGGTGATCGTTCCTGTTTTATCTAAGCAAAGTGTATCAACGTGAGCTAAGGTTTCGATCGAGTACATGTCTTGAACGAGAATTCGTTTCTTAGCTAACTTCACTACACCTGTCGTTAAAGCAATACTGATCAATAATACCAAGCCTTTTGGCAACATTCCAAGAAGAGCTGCTGCCGAAGCGACAACTGAAGCTTTCATCCCGGAATCACGAATCATGAAACCTTCTAAGAACAGAATAATCCCTAAAGGAATAATCACTAAACTCGTAAATTTTGATACTTTTCTGATTGAATTAACTAATTCTGATTGAATCGGCTTATGCACTTTAGCTTCTGCTGTTATTTTAACAGCGTAATTGTCTGCCCCGACATGAATAACTTTTGCATACACTTGACCACTTGCTAGAAAACTACCTGACAACAAAACATCGCCTTCTGTTTTCTCAATCAAGTCAGACTCACCAGTTAATAAAGCTTCATTTGCTTCTGCTTTGCCTTCTAAAACTTCCATATCAGATGGTACTTGTTCACCAGCAGAAATCAATACAATATCATCCATTACCAATTCTTTGGTGTCGATTTCTGACTCATGGCCATCTCGAATAACATGAATACTTTCTTTAGCAACAATCGATAATTTCTGTACGAGATTTCTCGCATGGATTTCTTGATAGATTCCCATACCCATATTCACTAATATAATCGCTAAAAACGCTAAATTGGAATACGCGCCAACAAAAAACAAGCAAATTGCGATTGCAAAGTTTAAAAAGTTGAACAGCGTCATTACATTATCATAAATAATATCTTTTGTTGACTTAGCCACATTTTCTTCATAATCATTTTGTAATCCTTGTTTTTTTCGTTCTTCCACTTCTGACTGAGTCAGACCTTGTTTTATATCAAATTTATTTACCATAGATTTGGTTTCCTACTTTCTCCTTGTTAAAAATACACCTTCTTTAGTTTACTTGTTAATGGAAAGAACTGCAAGAAAATCCTCAAGAAATCGAACGACTTAATAGACGATATTCTTAAGGATCAGTATTTTTTATATTAGCATTACTGTAACCATTTTATAAATTGTTGATTCATTTTAACGATATCTGCATAAAACATATTTCCTCCATTACTATAAAGAAAACCACCGTTATAGACTAAAGCTTGCGGACGATAATAGCGATACATAGTTTGATTTGAGTTTCCTAATAATGGGGATAGAATTTCTTTGGAGTATTCTTCTGCGAGTCGAACAGAATTTTTTCCCCCACGCTCTTTTACAAATTCAATATAATCTAATCCAAAATTATACGCTTGAACAGCCGTCCAAATATCACAGCCTGCCGCAGTAGCTTGTTCTATCGACTGAGCTAAAAAAGCTACGCCTGTATCAATACTTTCTTTTGTGGTGCCAATCATTTGCCGCTCGCCGTATGCACTCTCGCTGCTTTGCATCAAATCTTCTGTACGGCCTTTTGATTCAGTATAAATAATTGCTAAAACTAAATTTTTGTATTTAGGAATATTGTTTTCTTTCACTGCTTGCTCTACTTCAGTTTCATAGGTCATTACTTGCTGAACATTTTGGCGTATTTTAAATCCAAAGTACCCTAAACCGATTATCAATAACAGCAAAAGCAGTATTATTAATTTTTTTATGAATTTCATCAATTTGCCCATTTTATCATCCAAACTTTTTTGAGGTAGCTTTTATCATACGTTATTATTGAAAAAAAATCTAAAAAAAGGCGGATTCTTTACTATTCTTTAATAAAAATTTGAGATTTTATTTTACTCATTTCAGTTTAAAATCTAACCGAAAACCGATATACTAAACAAGATAGGTGGTAAGGTAATGGAAAAACAAAAAAAAATTTTATTAACGACTGATAAAAGTTTGATTTATTATGAAGTTTCTGGTCAAGGGTTTCCTTTGTTCCTTCTCCATGGAAACGGTGGTAGTGGAAAGTATTTCAAAAAACAAGTCCCTGAATTTAGCCGTTATTTCAAAGTTTTTACTGTTGATAGTCGCGGTCATGGGCGTTCAACAAACAATAGCACCACCCTTTCTTTTGAGCAAATGGCAGATGATCTTCACATGATAATGGATCAAGAGCACATTACTCAAGCAAATATCGTCGGTTTTAGCGATGGTGCCAATTTAGCAATGGTTTTTGCTAAGAAATACCCCAAAATGGTCCATCAATTAGTGCTGAATGCTGGGAATACAACGGTTCAAGGAGTTATTTTCCCTGTAAGAATCGCCACAGTAATAGAATATGCCTGTCTACGTTTACTATCTTTATTTAGTGAAAAAGCCAAGAAACAGCTACTTATAGTTCGTTTAATGACTAAAAATATTGGTATTTCAAACTCAGATTTACAACGACTGACCGCTAAAACTTTAGTAATCGTCGGCAAACATGATATTATCAAAGAAACTCATTCGATCTATTTAGCTAAAAAAATCCCTAACGCTGCTTTTGTTTTAGTTCCCAAACGAGGGCACTCATTCGCTAAAAAAGATCCAAAAACATTTAATCAAGAAATTTTGACATTCTTAAATGAAAAGTAGGTGCTAATAATGAAAAAAATGCTTCAATGGATTAAAGATCATACTAGCTATTTTAAAACAATTTTTATTTTTTCTGTAGTGGTGATTGTTTTTCGTGAATTACTTTCTATCAGTAAAACGATTTCCTTCGAACAGCTTGCAGATATTTTCCAAGATATTGCTTTTTGGAAAATTGCTCTGATGTTTCTAATTGGTCTGGTCGCTGTTTTTCCAATGATTGGTTATGATCTGATTCTTAACAAAATTTTGAACCAAAAACCAAAGAAGATTTTCCTTATAGAAAGCAGTTGGATGATCAATACAATCAATAATATCGCTGGCTTTGGCGGATTGGTCAGCATCGGACTGCGCTCAGAATTTTATGGAAAAGAAAAAGATGGTAAATTAGTTGTTCGGGCACTCTCTAAAATTCTGATTTTTCTTATGTCTGGGCTATCTATCTACAGTCTGATTGCTTTTTTTCTAGTCATGTTTGGTCATACGAATGACTACTTGCAACAATATTGGATTTGGCTGATAGGCGGCGGGTTATATTTTCCTGTTATTTTGATTGCAAGCCTAATTAAAAAAGATGATTTTATTGGGGACATTGATAAGCAGACACGCATCGGGCTTATTTTAACTTCATTTTTAGAGTGGACAGGTGTTTTAGGTAGCTTTTTACTAATCGGCATGTTGATGGATGTCCAAATGAATCCATTGCAAGTTATCCCCTTGTTCATTGCTGCTTCGGTGATTGGGATCGTTTCTATGATTCCAGGTGAGCTAGGTAGTTTTGATATTATGATGATTATCGGCTTATCAGCTTTAGGGATCAATCGAGAAGTTGTCATCGCATGGATATTATTATATCGTTTGTTCTATTATATTGTGCCTTTTATTATTGGCGCTGTCTTCTTTATAAAAAATCTAAGTCATAGTTTAAATACACGTTATTCTGGTATTCCCAGAGAATTGTCGACAGAGTTAGCCCATAAGTTTGTTGTTTTCCTGATGTATTTTTCCGGAATAATGATCGTACTTTCAGCTACAATTCCAGAGGCGTTCAGTCAATTTAGTTGGTTAAAACAATTAAACCCTCTTTCGTTTCACATCATTACACAGCTTCCAGCAATCCTGTTAGGTTTTTTATTGCTTATTACAGGTCGAGGAATTGCTGCAAGAGTAAAACGTGCTTATCTGCCGACAATTGGCTTGATCTTAGTGACTTTGTTGTATACATTCATCAAAGATTTCAGTTGGGGTGTCATCATTTTTCTAAGCCTTTTATTGATCATCATCATTTTTTCAAAAAGAGAATTATTCAGGGAACAACTCGTGTATTCTTGGGAAATGATCACGATCGACGGAATTATTTTCCTAGCATTGACAATTTTGTATATTGTGATCGGTGTCTATAATTCACCTTCATTTCCTCATCACAAACGTCATTTTATCTCATTCTTTTTCTTTCCTTCAGAAAAAGTTTGGTTTTCTGGTTTTATAGGCATTTTATTAGTCACACTATTTAGTTATTTATTTATTCGTTATCTTGAAGGCGGAAGATACAAAATGGGGACTGAATTAGATGAAGAACGAGCACTCACTCTTTTAAACACATATGGTGGAAATACAGATAGTCAATTGATTTTCCTAAAGGATAAAGATATGTATATCTACACCGACCAAGAAAATGAAGATACAGTTCTATTACAGTTTAAAACGTTAAACAATAAATGTATCGTGATGGGTGATCCTTCTGGAAAAAAAGAAGACTTCCCTAAAGCCATTGAACAGTTCATTAATGAAGCGGATCAATGGGGATATCTTCCTGTTTTCTATGAAGCTTCTGAAGAAGTAGTGATGTTCTTACATGAATTTGGTTATGATTTTATTAAGATGGGCGAAGAAGCGCATGTCGACTTACCAAACTTCACCTTATCAGGAAAGAAAATGAAAAGTGAACGAGCGGTCATGAATCGTTTTACTAAAGAAAATTATCATTTTGAAGTGATTGAGCCGCCATTTTCACAAGAATTGATGCAAGAGCTAAAAGACGTTTCTGACGAGTGGCTAGGCAGCCGTAAGGAAAAAGGTTTCTCTTTAGGTTTCTTTTCTGAAAGCTATCTGCAAAGAGGAAAAATAGCTGTCGCTAAAGATCAAAATAATCAAATTGTTGCTTTTGCGAATATCATGCCGACCTATACTCAAGAAGAAGGAACTATTGATTTAATGAGATATAGTAAAAAGGCTCCATCTGGTGTGATGGATTACCTTTTTGTTTCGTTATTCACTTATATGAAAGAAGAAGGATTTACCTACTTTAATCTTGGAATGGCTCCCCTATCCAATGTGGGAACCTCTAAAAAAAGCTTTGTGCAAGAGCGCATTGCTTATCTGGTCTATGAATTTGGTTCACGATTCTACTCTTTCCAAGGCCTGCGGGATTATAAAGAGAAATATGCGGCTAATTGGGTCTCTAGATATACACTATATTCGAGAGAAAGTTTTATTGCTTATGTCATGATTGCACTATTGATCATAGATAATGCACCCATTGAAAAACAAAAGAAAATACACGGCGTTCATCGTATTCTTAGAAACAGATATCAACGATAAATAAACAGATAGATAATACATCTATCTGATTTTAGGGCATAATAAATTTAGATAAACGGTTGGAATCAGAAGCGTAATAGTTGCTTTTGATTCCAACCGTTTTTTTATTTGCCTATAGTCACTTCAAATTCGCCATTCAAACACGCTGTCCCTGAAATACTAACTTCATGAAGCCCTTCTCTCCCTTTTTCTACTTGAACTAGAACAGTCCCCTCCTTTTGAACATGGCGTCCTTGGAAGACACTGATTTCTTTGATTTCATCCTTTGTGTAGATATGGTTCAAAGAATACGCACCCATCACTCCGGCGGCTGTTCCGGTTACAGAGTCTTCTGTTGTTCCTGAAAATGGCGATGAAAAATGTCTAGCGATAAATGTCCCTTCTTTTTCTGAATCAACTGCAAATGGATGGATCGATGATCGAGGGAGCTCCTTCAAAATCTGCGGAAATATCTTTTGATTTGGCTTCATTTTGTCTAAAACAGCTGAATTGATTACTGGTACAAGTAAGGTCCACGATCCTGTATTGCCATATTGAATGGGTAATTGAGAATGAAGATCTTCTATCTCGATTTCCAAACTTTTGCAAAGTGCTTCTTTATCACCTGCAAAATCGATGAAGCGAGGTTGGGCTTGTTTCATTGTGATTTGCTGTGTTTTATTTTCATATTTGATTGGCAAAATTCCAGCACCCGTTTCAATGTCCAATTGCTGATCTTCTTTTCCGTTATATAAAGCAAAAATCGCTCCTACTGTTGCATGACCGCACAAAGGGGTCTCATGTCCTGGGGTGAAATATCTTAATTTAACTTTTGCTATATCGCTCTTACATACAAAAACTGTTTCATTAAATCCGATGTTTTTTGCGATTTCCTGCATTTCTTCAGTAGTATATACATCACCATCTAAAACCACACCAGCTGGATTCCCTTGCCCTTGAGTAGTTGTAAATGCATCAACTCTTAAAAAAGTAGCTTTCATCCTCATCACTCCATTCTTTTTGCAAATAGTATAGCATAAATTAAATCTGGGCAAATGCATATTATCACTAAAAAAACACGAGATTGGGACACAACTCTATGAGTCACATCCCAACCTTGTGTTTTTAGTTTATTTTTGAATCTCAGTAACAATACCAGATCCAACTGTTCTACCGCCTTCACGAATAGAGAAGGTTGTTCCTTGTTCTACCGCAATTGGATGAATCAATTCGACATCAATCGTCACATTGTCTCCTGGCATCACCATTTCAACACCACTTGGCAATTCTACAACACCTGTCACGTCTGTTGTACGGAAATAAAATTGCGGACGGTAATTCGTAAAGAATGGTGTATGACGTCCGCCTTCTTCTTTCGTCAATACGTAAACTTCTGCGATAAATTTTGTATGTGGTGTAATTGAACCAGGTTTTGCGATAACTTGACCACGTTCAATTTCATCACGAGTGATTCCTCTTAAAAGAACACCAACATTATCACCAGCTTCTCCATAATCTAACGTTTTACGGAACATCTCAATTCCTGTAACCACAGCTTTTTGTGTATCAGGTTTGATACCGACAATTTCGATTTCATCCCCAACGCTTACTTTTCCTCGATCGATACGACCAGATGCAACTGTACCTCGACCGGTAATTGAAAAGACATCTTCCACTGGTAATAACAATGGTTTGTCTGTGTCTCTTTCTGGTGTTGGGATATACTCATCCACCGTGTCCATCAATTCATTGATTGCAGCTTCAGCTGTAGGATCACCTTGTAGAGCTTTCAAAGCAGACCCTTTGATGATTGGTATATCATCACCAGGGAAATTATATTCATTTAGCAACTCCCGAACTTCCATTTCAACTAAATCTATCAATTCTTCGTCGTCAACTAAATCTATTTTATTGAGAAACACAATTAGATGTTTTACCCCAACTTGACGAGATAACAAGATATGTTCTCTAGTTTGTGGCATTGGTCCATCTGTTGCTGATACAACTAAAATTGCGCCATCCATTTGTGCGGCACCTGTAATCATATTTTTAACATAATCAGCGTGTCCTGGTGCATCGATATGTGCGTAATGACGAGCTTGTGTTTCATATTCTACATGTGATGTGTTAATTGTAATTCCACGTTCACGTTCTTCTGGTGCTGCATCAATACTAGCATAGTCTTGCGGGTTTGCTAGGCCCTTTTTCCCTAATACTGTTGTGATTGCAGCGGTCAATGTTGTTTTCCCGTGATCGACATGTCCAATTGTGCCGATGTTTACATGTGGTTTACTTCTGTCATAATGTTGTTTTGCCATTTTACAAACCTCCTATTTTGTTTAAAGGTTTAGTAGATGTTCATTCGTTAACTGACCATCTCTGACCTTTATAGTGTTATTATATTCCTTTTTGAAAAATGTACAAGTTATTTGCTTACTATTTATAAGTAAAAGAGATTTGTTAAAAATAAAAAAGTGAGTGGGACATAACTCTTCGAGTCACATCCCACTCACGTGGAAACCGGATAAACGTTAGCGGCAGAAGCAACCCTTCTGTCCAACCTCCCAGTCATTTTAACATTTATTTTTTATAAAATTGATCCATCTTTTGCTCAACAGCTTCACCGCAAACATTAGCGAATTCCGCTGATAATCGACGAAGTTTGATTGCTTCGTCTAAGGAAAGATCCTCTGTTTGAAATTTTTCGATTAATACCAACAACTGTTCAATGTTCTCTTCCATACATTTACCACCTTATTTATTCATCAATCACTTGCTCATACGCTAATTCATCATAAACAGTCAAGATGAATTTTTCTTTATAAAACTGCGTTACTTCCTTTATTGATTCTATCAAATGAGAGTCACAATCAATATAGACGATGATTGCTTCAAATCGATCTTTTGTTTCTTTTAAAAAGCGCGCTAAATCGTCAAGTGTATTGTGTTTTGTCATTGTTTCATAGGCAGATATTTGCTTCGCTCGAATAAAATTATGCGGAATTCCACCAGAATACCCAATAATTGCCACTTTTTGTCCTGTATGCTCTTTTTTTACTAATTCCCAAATTTTTTCGACTTTTCTTGGGTTATTTCCTTTAACAATAATCATTTGAATCTGCTCCTTCATTTTCATCATATTTATCAAATATGACACAAAGAAACCGTATGATCATTAACTGGCACTTCTTTGTGTCCAGCCTTATTCATGCAAGGTAATCTCCTCCTAGATTAAAAAGCTTAGCGGGCTTGTTCAGTCATGACAGAAGAATTGGCGCAGATGCTTTTTCCTGAATGACTAGCACGCATTGCTAAATAACATAAAACAAGTACACTTTAACCATATCACAGTAAAAAAATAAAGCAAGAAAAGAAAGAGCTACCCGAGAATACTCTCAGATAGCTCTTGATTTCTTATTTTACAGTTACTTTACCAATTAAATCATTAGCAGAAACTGTTTGATTTGCTTTTGTTAAGTCGTAGTTTTCAACAACATCTTGATTTGTAAATACAACGATCAAATCAGATTTTTTACCAGCAGTTTCTAAAGCTGCTAGATCAATTGTTGCAATTTTATCCCCTTGTTTCACTACTTGGCCTTCTTCAACATGTAAAGTGAAAGGTGCGCCTTTTAGCTCAACTGTGTCTAATCCCATGTGCAACAATACTTCAATACCTGAATCTGTTTGGATTCCTAAAGCATGTTTTGTTGGGAAGATACTAGTGATCTTACCTGCAACGGGAGTTGTTACTTCACCATCAGTTGGGATAACTGCGAAACCGTCACCCATCATTTTAGCTGAGAAAACATCATCTTGTACTTCAGAAATTGGAATAACTTTTCCGTTTGCAACAGCGTATAATTCAGAATCCTTAGCAGTTGCTTTTGGTGCTTCTGTTTTTACTTCAGGCTTTTTTACAGGTTCACCTGACGTAACTGGTGTAGCACCATTACGAAGTTTAGTCATTTCATCCGCTACAAATTGTACTTCTGTACCAACGATTACTTGAATGTTCTTATCATCGATCACTTTCACTCCTGGAACCCCAGTTGCTTTGATTTTTGCTTGATCGACTTTACTTGTATCTTTAACAGTTAAACGTAAACGAGTTGTACAATTATCGATTGAAGTAACGTTTGCATCTGCACCTAGACCTTGGTAGATTTTGTTTGCTAATACAGCAAATTTATTATCACCAGTAGTATCTAAATCAGGTGTTTCTTCGCCGTCGCCTTCTTCGCGTCCTGGAGTCATTAAATTAAATTTAGTGATTGCAAAACGGAATGCGAAGTAATAAATAACAGCTACTACTAATCCTTGAACAACTAACATCATTGGATGATTTGCAACTGGATTTTTAAGACTTAAGAAGAAGTCAACAAAACCAGCACTAAATGCGAATCCGGCAGTCCACTGCATGAATGCAGCGAATGCTAATGATAAACCTGTAAGTACTGCATGTACTACATATAAAGGCCATGCAACAAACATGAATGAGAATTCTAATGGTTCAGTTACACCAGTAAAGAATGCCGCAAAACCTGCTGCTAACATTAATGAAGCTGTTACTTTTTTCTTCTCTGGACGAGCACATTGGTAAATGGCAAACGCTCCAGCTGGTAAACCAAACATCATTACTGGGAAGAATCCAGCTTGATACATACCAGTTTGACCAATAATTGCTTTACCTGAATCTAATGCTTGTTGTCCTGCTAAGAAATTACCGATATCATTGATATTTGCAACGTCAAACCAGAAAACTGAGTTCAGGGCATGGTGTAATCCAGTTGGGATCAACAGACGGTTGAAGAATCCATATAAACCAGCTCCAACAAATCCTAAGCTAGAGATCGCTTCCCCAAATGATACTAAACCGTTATAAACAACTGGCCAGATAAACAATAATACAAAAGAAATTGCCAACATAGCAATAGCTGACATAATCGGAACTAAACGTTTCCCACTAAAGAATGAAAGTGCCATTGGTAATTTTACGTTTGAGAAACGATTATACATTGCTGCAGCTGTTAAACCAGCAATAATACCAACAAAAACGTTATTTCCCATGCTGTTAAAAGCTGGGTTTACATCTGCAATGTCACTTAATCCCATAATTGCTTGAACAGAAGCTGTACCTAAGACTGTCTTCGGTACCAAATAAGCGACTAAACCAGCAAGAGCTGCGGCGCCGTCTTTATCTTTTGACATACCTAATGCCAAACCAACTGCAAACAGTAATGCTAAATTATCAAGAATAGCTAAACCGCCATTCATTAAAAATGTTGTAGCTGCACTTGGTCCAACTGTCCCAACGATCCAGTTTGCAATCCCTACTAATAGAGAAGCTGCTGGCAATACCGCTACAGGAAGCATCAACGAGCGTCCCATTCTTTGCATATAAGCTTTCATTTTTGTATCTCCCCTTGTCTTTTATTTGATCATCCTTAGCCGTTCGATGTGAATAGCTAGATAACCTAATTCTTCGTTTGGTACTTGGTAGTGAAAATTTCTCATTAACAAAACTTGAACTTTTTTCGAAATTTCGTAACTTTCTGCGTACTTCTTCCGCACAATATCCAAAATTTCATCATCCAATACTGCATATTGACTTTGTTGAAAACGGTGAATAAACAAACGTAAATGATTGACTAATCGTGAATAGCTTAAACTCATCTTCTCATCATGGATATCGATCCCTAATTCTTGCTCGATCAAATGAATAATTTCTGAAACAATTGTAACTTCGCGGATACTTTTACTATTATCAGTACGACCGCTACGAGCACTGTGAATATGGATTGCGATATACCCTGCTTCATCATAGCTAAAAGGAATTCCTAACGTTTGCGTCAAATAATCCACTGCCCATTGTGCAATCGAAAACTCTTCTGTATAAAGGATCTCGATTTCATTTAAAAGCTTATTTCTCACAATGATATTATTTTGGATGTTTTCTGCGGCAAACGCAATGTGATCACTTAAACCGATATTGATATGTTCATTCAGTTTCTCACCAAGAATCGTTTCAGCATGAGCGATGATTTCTTCTGTGACGAAAAAATACTGTTCATCAATTTGTGATAGTAAAACTTGAAGCTTTTTCAAGCCTTCAGGTTCCATTACAAACATTCGTTCCACTTGTTGCGGGAATAACAAATCATTTTTCTTCTTGTTAAACCCAACGCCCTTACCAACAGCCACTTTTTCCTGTCCTTCATCAAGGACGAGCACCGCATTTTGATTGAGCACCTTTTTGATTTTCATAAACATTCCTCTTCTGCAGAAGTAGATTGTCCGTTTCCTTGTTGTAAGACAACAAAAAAAGCATAGAACAATCCCGTCAAAATATGAGTATATCATATTTTAATGAAATTCTTCCATGCCTAGTATTATCTAGTCACATGAAAACGCTATTCGTGTTTTGTTAACAGTGATAGTTTACAAAGATATAGACCATTTGTCAATCATTTTGATCGATTTTTTTCTTATAAACAAAAAAATCGAATCCTATACTCTTTCATCTGTGCAAAATAAAAAAATATGAGTGCTCTTTCTTACAGAACACTCATATTTATCACTATTCTTCTACAGGATCTGCGTATTCATCTTCATCGTCGAAGTCATCATCTACATCGTCTTCATCGATAATTGTAAGATCTTCTTCAATTCCTGGCAATACTTCCTCTTCATCGTCAGAATCTGCTCCGATTTCTTGAAGGTCAGAGTTGTAGGCTTTGATCTCTTCATCTTCTTCATCGTCATCATCATCATAAAGAATATCATCGTCATCACCAGTTAATTCAGCATCTTCCGGATCATCATCATTATAGTCGATCACATCTTCATCATTGGCATCAATAATAAAGGCATTGACTTTTTTGCGTTTTCTACGGCGTGGTTTGTCTTCTTCGTCTTCATCCAAACCATGTGTTACTTCTTCGTCGATAGAATCGATTGGATACCATGAGCGCAAGCCCCAACGGTTATCTCCAAGAGAGATAAAACTGCCATCAATATTTAAGTCAGTATAAAATTGTGCTAAAGAGTCACGAATTTCGCTGTCAGATTTTCCAAGATAATTTTGAATTTGGTTTACTAAATCAGAGAAGTCCATCACATCTTCACGTTGTTCTAAAATTGCGTGCGCAACTTCGATCATGGATAGTTCATCTTTGTTCAACCCGTCAAATACATTAATTTCCAAACGGTACACGTCCTTTCACAGTCTACTCCTTATCATACAAAAACATCAAGAAAAAATCAATTGATTCTTTCATAATTACGCAGTAAATTCTAATTCTAAATGATATTCCCCGATTTTTTCAGCTTGAGAATATAAATCATAGTCAATCAAGATGCTTCCAGCTATCGGTTGATCCTTTAAACTAAAACGTAAATTACGAGTAAATGTAGTTATTTGGAATAAACCATATGGTGTTTTATAACTCGTATCTAATCGTTCTTGATAGGCAAATTTTAACCGCATTCTTAATCCGCCAGCCCGAATCAATTGAATTTTCCCATCTGGTTCAACTTTGATCGTTACAGGTACAGGATCGCCTTCTTCTTGCTCTTCCTTATATCGTATATACAATGTATCTCCCATTTTTACGATTTGACCTTCTAAGTCAAAATAAAAATTTTTCTTCTCACCAGCTTGATCTACAACTGTTTTTAATTGAATAGATACTGGTGTTCCTTGTGATAAATCCATTTAACGCACTCTCCTTAATTTAAAAACGTAGCAGATTCGTCCAATCTTGATAGAAAATAAAACGTTCTTTGCTACAATCAGATTTTTCTTTTATCCCGAATTGCTTCCATGAATAACCTCAAAGTAAAGCCTCAGCGATCATCTGATCAATGACTAAAATAGTACAACAGTTGCTAAGCAGCAATGGTTTAATGCTTTCAGCTTTTTCCTCTCCGCATCCAATCACCATCACATTTGAAATTCTCGCTAGATCTTCCACTTTTATCCCTAACATTCGTTTACTTATGTCATTGTTCACTGTTTGACCATTTTTGTCAAATAAGGAAGCCACGGCATCTCCTTTGACGCCTGTTTTTTTTATGATTTCCAATTCTTTTGTTTCTATATAACCTAGTCGTTTCCATGTAGAACTTTCATTTGGATTACCTACGCCTATAATCGCAAAATCAACATTTTTTGCTTGATTCAGCGCTTTGCCGACTAATTGGGTCTTGTTTAAAACATCTGCTAATTCGATACTCTCAGCTAGTGCAGGACCGTAAAAATACTGGCAGCGACTATTAAGTTTTTCAGCTAATCGAAAAACCAAATGATTTGTATCATAATAGAGATGTTCACTTGACACACCTCCAACTAGCGGGCAAACATTGATTGTTGGAAATGAACAATAAGGCATTTCATCGATCATATCAGCTAGCGTTGTGCCCCACGACAGGCCCACACTCATATCGGGTTTTAGTCGTTCTTTTAAATAAAATGAAGCGGAGCGACTGACTTCTAATTGTACTTTATCTGTTCGACTTTGATCACTTGCAGGTACCACGATCACATCATCTAACTGATATTTTTTTTCCAATCGCAAGCCAAGTTCTACCGCATAAGCAGACTCATCTTTGATTGAAATGGAAACAACTCCAATTTCTTTTGCTTGCTGAAGAATTTTAGAAATAACGGGACGTGAAACACCCATCTTTTGAGCGATCACAGCTTGAGTCAAGCCTTGTTCATAATACATCGTAACGATTTTTAGCATTCTTCTACGATCTTCACTAATTTTCATAAACTATGCCTCGATCTCTACCATCAGTTTCTCTACAGCGTTCACTAGTGAATCAACTTGTGGAGTCGCACGGGCTTCCAATACTTTTTGCGCCGGCATTGGGACAAATTCTCCACCCAAACGAACAATTGGTTTCTTTAGATCCAAAGCGCTGTCAGATTCGGCTATAATTGCTGTAATTTCTGCGCTAAAACCACTGTTTTTCACTGCTTCTGTTGCAACGATTACTCGTTTGGTTTTTTCAACCGAACGCAAAATAGTTTCTTTATCAAGCGGTACTAAAGTTCTTGGATCGACTACTTCAACAGAAACTCCTTTTTCTTTCATAATTTCTGCAGCCTCTAACGCTTTATTGACCATAATTCCTGTCGCGACGATCGTTATATCATCACCTGTACGTTTAATGTCTGCAACACCGATTGGTATTGTATATGGCTCACTTGGGACATTTCCGCTCGTTTTATATAATAATTTATGTTCATAGAACATCACAGGATTATTATCTTTTATTGCAGCATGAAGCAACCCTTTGGCATCATACGCATTGGTCGGCTGAATTACCTTTAGACCGGGAATATGAGCCATCCAGTTTTCTAAATTTTGGGAATGTTGAGCAGCAGCACCTGTCCCTGAACCAGCTGCTGTTCGCATTACTAATGGAACTTTGGCTTTCCCATTATACATATAATGGATTTTAGCCGCTTGATTGACGAGCTGATCCATTGCTACGGTAATAAAGTCAGAAAATTGTAATTCTATTACTGGACGCATCCCTGTCATAGCAGCGCCGACTGCCGCACCAGCGATTGCACTTTCAGATATTGGTGTATCCCGAACTCTTTGCTTACCATATTTTTCCTGAAGTCCTTGAGTGGCACCAAAACCTCCGCCGTAAACCCCGATGTCTTCCCCTATAAGAAAAACATGCTCATCCTCTGCCAACGCTTCGTCTAAGGCTTCATTGATTGCTTGCAAATAACTAATCGTTCTCATTGTTCATCCTCCGCATAGACATGTGTCCAAAGATCCTCAATAGTCGGCTCACTGTCAAGTTTTACTGAAGCAACTAAGTCAGCAATTTCTTTTCGGATCGTCTGTTCTAATTTCCGGATAGCAGCTTCATTAAGCAGACCTTTTTGGATCACTTCTTTTTCTAAACGTAAAATAGGATCATTATTTTCTTGCCATTGACGACATTCGTCTTCTGAACGGTACATCAGCTTATCTGATTTAGAGTGCCCTTTATGGCGATAAGTCAGTGCTTCTATCAATGTCGGTCCATGGCCATTTCTAGCTTTTTCAACTGCTTTTGCAACAGCATCTGTTACAGCATCCAAATGATTACCATCAATTGTTACACCTTCAATACCATAGCTCTTCCCTCGTTCAGAAAGTTTATCGATATTGACCATGTGTTCAATTGAGCTGCTCATCCCATATTGGTTATTTTCAATGAAATAAACAACAGGTAACTGCCAGATAGAAGCTAAATTCAGCGCTTCATGAAAACTGCCTTCATTGGTCGCACCATCACCAGCATAACATAGCACCACTTGATCTGTTCCTTGCATCTGAGCACTTAATGCAGCACCAGCAGCAATAGGAAAACCCGCTCCAACAATACCATTTGAACCTAAATTTCCAACGTCTAAATCCGCAATATGCATACTACCGCCTTTGCCGCCGTTAGTACCTGTTTTTTTTCCCAGCATCTCAGCTAACATGCTTCTGATACTTGTTCCTTTAGCGATAGAATGTCCATGATTTCTATGTGTAGAGACAATCCAATCACTCTGTTTTAAAACAGCAGCGCCACCAACAGCTGTAGCTTCTTGTCCAATACAAAGATGCATCGTACCATATAGTTCTCCTGCTTCAAAAAGTGCTTGAATCGTTTCTTCAAAAATGCGAATTTCCCACATTTTTTTTAACGCCTCTGTCTCATCTATCCATTTGTTTGGTTCATCTTGGACCACCGTTTGGTTCATCTTTTCACCCCTCTTTACATTTGTTCCCTGACGAATCATATGTAAACATTTTATAGCTTTCTTTAACTGATAGCAAGATTTTCTAGGTATTTTTTGGATTTCCTTAAAAAATCGTCATTTTCCTCATCATTTCTGCACAGATAAGCTGATTTTTCTTTTAAATCGTTTATAATAGAGCATGGAGGTGGAAACAAATGTTATTTCACGATGAAGAAGCGATGTTATTTTGTATGCATTGCCAAAAAGAAACACTTCATGACATTCAATATATGAATGAAATCATTTCCAGCATTGAATGTGAGGAGTGCCATAATCAAATGAGTATTGATATCGATGCAATGAATCATTTCTATCATTATTTATATGAACGCTTAGTTTCTAAACCTGGGCGTTTGACTGAAGAAGCCAGACAAGATTTTAGTAAATTTTTAGCCACCATGCCGATGAGGATTATTAGTAAACCGATGCGTTTTACGAATGAATATAATCAAATGAATAAAGAAGTGAAAGACTACGTGTCACGCGTAAAACAGGACGAAGAACAAGATGACTAATTTAAACCAGCTCTTTACAACCGATACGATTTATTTATATGATCAGTTTTGCTTGACTGAAAAAGACTACTATCTTCCTTTTGCACTTACTGATACGTTAACAACGTTTTCCGGGATCAACCAGCAGCCGATCATTCATTTTTGGCAGCTTGATCAAGCGATGATTTTAGGAATGAAAGATACTCGAGTTCCTGATTTGAAAAATGGGTTAGCTTCTTTAAGGCAAGATGGGTATAATATTGTGATCCGTAATGCTGGCGGCTTGGGCGTGATTGCTGATGAGGGAATTCTAAATGTTTCGTTGATTCTTCCAAATCAGGAAAATAAAAAACTCAGCATTGATGAAGCCTACACCTTTATGTGGCAATGGATCAAACATGCATTTGAAGATTCTAGTCACTTAATTGAGGCCTTTGAGATTACAGAATCCTATTGCCCCGGGACTTTTGATTTGAGCATTGCAGGTAAAAAATTTGCAGGGATTGCGCAACGTCGGGTGAAAGACGGCACAGCTGTGATGATTTATTTAAGTGTCAATGGCGATCAGCAAAAGCGTGGCGAAAGTGTTCGCCGTTTTTATCAAGCTAGTTTGCATGAAGATTTCGGGAAAAATGGTTATCCGCCTGTTGCTCCTTCCGTAATGGCAAACTTAGAAGATTTGCTGCAACAACCTTTAACAATAAATAAAGTGAAAAAACGTTTAATTGACGTATTATTAACTAACGGGACATTGACTATTGATAAACATACCCTACCCCAATTATTGACGTCAGAATGGTTTACAACTGAAACAAACAAACAGATGGACAAAATGATTCAGCGAAATGAACTATTGAGATAGATTTATCTACGTATGTTACTACTTCGTTCATCTTTTCTAGAAAAAGATTAATCTACAGTTTAAATAAAAGGAGTGAAATAATGCCGACGCCTTACAAGAACCAAATTTTACCGATTGAAAAAGTCTTTCGAGACCCCGTTCATAATTATATTCACGTACAACATCAAGTGATTTTAGACTTGATCAATTCAGCAGAAGTGCAACGGTTACGTAGAATCAAGCAATTAGGTACCTCTTCGTTTACCTTTCATGGTGCAGAACATAGCCGTTTTGCCCACTCTTTAGGCGTTTACGAAATAACTCGCCGTATTTGCGACATCTTTCAACGCAATTATTCAGCTGAACGTTTAGGTGAAGAAGGTTGGGATGATAACGAACGCTTAGTAACACTTTGTGCAGCCTTACTTCATGATGTTGGTCACGGACCTTATTCTCATACATTTGAACATATTTTTAACACAGATCATGAAGCAATTACAGTAGAAATCATCACCTCTCCTGAAACAGAAGTTTTCCAAATATTGAATCGTGTTTCAGCTGAGTTTCCTGATAAAGTAGCAAGTGTAATTACCAAACAATATCCGAATCCTCAAGTTGTTCAAATGATTTCCAGTCAAATAGATGCTGACCGCATGGATTATTTATTGCGCGATGCTTATTTTACAGGAACAGAATATGGAACATTTGATTTAACTAGAATTTTAAGAGTTATTCGACCTTATAAAGACGGGTTAGCGTTTGCGATGAATGGAATGCATGCAGTAGAGGACTATATTGTTAGTCGTTATCAAATGTATGTTCAAGTTTATTTTCACCCAGTTTCTCGTGGTATGGAAGTTATTTTAGATCATCTTCTTCATAGAGCCAAAGAATTGTACGAACAACAACCAGAAGATTATCAATTACATTCCCAATTGTTGGTGCCGTTTTTCAAAGGGAATTTTTCGCTACAAGAATACTTAAGATTGGATGACGGTGTTTTAAATACGTATTTCACCCAATGGACTTCGTTGCCTGATCCAATTCTAAACGATTTAGCTAACCGCTTTTTAATACGAAAACCACTTAAATCTGCAACATTTTCTGGTAATCGCGATTCAGTGACTATCCGTCATTTAAAATCCCTGATCGAAAAAGTCGGCTATAATCCAAAATATTATACAGCAATCAATTCAAGCTATGACCTACCCTATGATTTTTATCGTCCAGAAAAAAATAGCCACCGAACACAAATTGAAATCATGCAAAAAGATGGAACATTGATCGAATTATCTAAAATCAGCCATCTTGTTGCGGCTCTTGCTGGGCAAACACAAATTGATGAACGTTTTTATTTTCCAAAAGAAATGGTTGACCCAAAAAGACAGCAACATTATGATTTATTTGATGACACCTACCGCGAATTTGCTTCCTACATTCACAACGGTGCATTAGTTGAATGAATACCCTAAAGAATATATTTACAGGAGGAACCTATGACAGTTAAATTAGTTGCAATAGATATTGACGGAACATTACTTGATTCAAACAGAAAGATCAGCCCCAAAGTAAAAGAAACACTTCAAAAAGCTAACGAAAGCGGTATTTCTATCGTTTTGTGTACTGGTCGTCCGTTGCCTGGTGTAAAAGAACAGCTGGCAGAATTAGATTTATATGGTGATAATGATTATGTAATCACATATAACGGATCTTTAGTGCAAGCAACCAAATCCAATGAAATTATTTCTCAGTATTCATTAAGTTATGATGACTTTTTAGAAATCGAATTAATGTCACGAAAAGTTGGCGCTCACCTGCACACCATCGATGACCAAGCGATTTATACGGCTAATCGAGACATCGGCAAATACTCAGTGCATGAAGCCTATTTAGTTGATATGCCTTTGAAATATCGGGCCGTTGACGAGATGACACCTGATATGTCGTTTATCAAAATGATGATGATCGATGAGCCTGAAATTTTGGATAAAGCGATCAGCCAACTCCCAGAAGATTTCGTTAATAAATATACAACTGTTAAAAGTACTGAATTTTATTATGAAATTTTAAACAAAGAAGCCAGCAAAGGAAATGCCTTAGCAAAACTTGCGGAACACTTAGGCATCTCTCAATCAGAAACAATGGCGATTGGAGATAACGAAAACGATCTATCAATGATCGAATATGCTGGTATTGGTGTGGCTATGGGAAATGCTACAGAAAATGTGAAACAAGCAGCAGATGTTCAAACAACTAGTAATGATGAAGACGGCGTTGCTGAAGTTCTATTAAAATATATGTAATTGTTCATTATCAAAAGGTTGTGGCGGAGTTGCTTCTGCTCCTACCGTTTATTCAGATTTTAAGCGAGTGTAACGTGACTCAGAGAGTTATGTCCCACTCGCTTTTTCTCATTGATGCCTCTAACTTTCCACCGTAATAATTTCTTCTTGATTCAAATAGTGATAAATTTCTTGTGGATCATTACTTGTATCCAATAAACTGTAAAATTGTGGGTCTTCTAATAATTTTACCAACTCTACCATCGCATTCAAATGACGATTATTTTCGGTAGCAGCGAGACAAAAAATATATTTCACTGGATCATTTTCCTTGTTTCCGAATACAATTGGCTGCTTTAACACACTGATACTCATTCCTAATTTTCTTCCCCCATCTATTGGTCTTGCATGAGGTAAAGCAACATATTTAGAAATCACCATGTAGGCTCCTTCTTTTTTAGCCGTATCGATCATTGTTTCAATGTAATTTCTAGTAATTCTGCCATCTTTTAATAAAGATGCCGCACAAAGACGAATGGCCTCTTCCCAATCCTTGGCTCTCATATTAAGTTGAATTAATTCTGGCGCCGTAATTTCTGATAGGCTTGGCCCATCCTCTTCATTTTTAGCAGGTGCTTCTTGATTGATGAGGTATTCATATAACTCTTTTTCTAACCCTGATCCTTCAGTAATTGAAGCATGTCGTTGAATAATGTCCATGATCTTAGCCACACTTGGTAATTTGAAGTTTAAATTTCCAATTTGGGTATAAACATCACTGATCAAACGATATTTTTCTCTTGTGTTCATGATTGGGCTAACAATATACACTGGCTTTTTTGTGTAAAACAAGCGGATATTAGGGACCGTTGAAAAAATCAAATCGTAAGAATCCGATAACTGCTCAATCTCATTGGTTTCAACTGGCCCCAAAAACGACAACTCTGGAAAAAGTGCTTTTAGTTCTGTATAAACGATCGAGGAACTACCTATTCCGTTCGGACAAACAATTAATGCAACCTTTTGTGTTGTCATGTATTCATCAAAATTAGAGCATAATGAAGCAAAATGCATAGTCAAAAACGCCACTTCATCTTCTGGAATTGGATGTTCGAATAAAGAAGCAAAAGGTTTTAACGTTTCTCCAACAATATTGAATAACTCACTGTATTCATCCTTTATCTTACTATGCAAAGGATTTACAATAGGCAACTTGAAATATAAGCGATAATAAGCTGGTCTCAGATGAGAATAAAGTTGACGAATCACTAATTCCTGGTTATTAAAGCGAATGCCTGATATCGCTTCAAAGCGTAAAATAATTCGTTTAACTAAGTTCATGATTGTTTCATAATCTTTTGTGGAATCATTTGGACTACCGATAGATAAGCCCAATATCCATGCACAGAGGTAGCCACACGCAGACTCATCTTCAATTCCAAAATGATCTAGAATACTTTTAGAAAATTGATATTCTTTCATTGCGATCAAAGCGGGCAGTTGATACCTGTCATAACAACCTGCTGGCAAAGTAAATAATCTCTTTTTTAAAAAGATAAAAGTATACAGAAATTCAGTCAAACGATTTTCCACAAATGAAATACCATATTTTGCTGTATAATGTTCAATCAATTCTTTCGTTGATTCGATGGTATCCAGTTGATTCTTTTCGATAAATTGATCATAGATAAATACTGCATTACTTTCCGTTAAATCCCAGATAATCATTTTCATCAGATGATATCTGATCTGTTCTTCGCTACCCAATAACGTATAACCATTTTTTCTAGTGTAAATGAGCTGGATATTTTCTTTTTCCAATTCTAGAGTTAAATTTTTTAGGTCATTGATAATTGTTGTTTTTCCAACACCGAGTTCTTCAATAAAATGATTGATAGAAAGATAGTCATCTAAGTAATAAAATAACAGTAAATACAAATATTTTGATCGTTCCACTGAGTTCATTAGATACTCTTTTGCATAGGTCTTATCTGAAAGTAAAGAAACAAACTGTTCTTGGAGTTGGTTCGTTAAAATAATCCGATTATTCTCAATCATTAATTTTTGTTCACTGTAAGGTGCAACGTATTCATTGATTTTTTCCAAAGAATATTCCAGTTGCCTTTTGGTTAAACCTGTTTGAGCGGTTAGTTCATTTATTTCGTGTATTGAACGCTCAATCAGGTATTTCATTAATTTTCTAGAACGCTCATCAGTCATTCAATCCCCTCCTCCAAAAACTATTTTTAGTTAGCTTGTGTTCTGTAATTAATCACTGCCTGTTTTAACTGCTTTGCATTGGCTGCAATTTCTTCTTTTGTTCCTTTTGTTAAAAGACTGCCAATTCCAACGCAATCTACCCCGCTTTTCAACCATTCGTCGATATTTTCTAAATTCGCTCCTCCAGAGGACATAATTGGTAGATAAGGTGTCGGCGTTTTTAAAGTCGTAATAAGAGTAGGTCCATAAAAACTTGAAATTGGAAAAGCTTTAACCATTGCTGCTCCAGCTTCGATTGCTGTAATCATTTCAGTTACGCTGGTACAACCTGGCATATAAGGGATTTGATATCGATTACATAATTTACAAACCGATGGATCGTAATTTGGAGCAATGATAAACTTTGCTCCAGCTAAAATAGCTAATCTCGCTGTCTCGCTATCTAACACAGTTCCTGCGCCAATTAATACTTGCTCTCCATACTGTTGAGTCAACTGTCGAATGATCTGTCCAGCATTTGGTAAGGTGTAACTAATTTCAAGACAATCTACTCCGCCAGCTAAACAGCCATCTACGATTTCGATTGCTCGCTCCATTGTATCCACTCTGACAATCGCCATGATTGCAGTTTCTTCCATACGATTTAGTATAGTTGTTCGAAACATTATTTTCCTCCTCAGGACTATTGATTAATTTCTGCGTAAAAATCCATCGTTTTTGCAACTTCCAAGAGTTCTTCTTCGCTAAGTGGCTGTACTGGCAGCCTTGGATTTCCAACATCTATTCCTTGATACGCGATTGCTGCTTTCAATACTGATGGAATCGTTCCTAATTTTAAAATCTGACGAAATGCTTCTATACTTTCCTGCATAACTTGAGCTTTTTCCAGGTTGCCTTCTAACCAGTACTTATAGATTGCTACGTCGATTGCAGTTAAAACATTTGATGTAGCAGCAATTGCTCCAGTAGCGCCAGCCTGTAAAGCTTGTAATATCAACGAATCGGATCCTGATAAAACTGAGAAATCTTTGTCTTTTGATGCATCAATATATTCTTTTATATTTTCAATTTTTCCGCTGCTGTCTTTGATACCGATAATATTCTGATGGGCAGCTAATTTTTTTACTGTATTACAAGTGATATTTATTCCGGTATTTTTAGGTATATTATATAGCATGATTGGTGCTGTATTCGCTTCAGCGATGTTTAAATAATGACTGATCAACTCGCTTTCGGTTGGCGAGACAAAATAGGGCGTGATAACAGATAATGCATCTGCCCCTAAATCTGTCATTTGTTTTGATAAAGAAATAACTTGATTGGTGCTATTACCACCCGTTCCTACATAAATAGGGACACGGCCATTCGTCTCAGCAATAACTATCTCAGCAAAAGTTAGTTTCTCTGAATCACTTAATGCATGAAATTCACCGTTTGTTCCAAGAATAAACAAGCCATCGACTTTTTTTTCAATCAAATGATTCACTAACTGTTTTGTGGCAATAGGATTAATTTTATTTGTTTTATCTAATGGTGTGACCATTGCCGTAATGATTCCTTCTGGCTTCATTTTGATTCTCCTTCCTTTACTCATTTACTGAAATACTTTGTCCCAGCGTTCCACCAGGATGCCATTTTACGTATTCTTTGTTTGTGATTGCTTTTTCTTCTTGTAGGAGAACACTTAATGATTGGAGAATCAAAACTTCCGCTAAAATTGAGGCGCGGGGTGGTTTGTTCAGAGTATCTCCCTCTTTTTCTACACCAGCAAAAAGAAAACAGTCACTATTTTTTGCCAACCAAGAGTTCTTTTTACCTGTAATCGAAATGATTTTAGCACCGTTTTTTTTCAGTGTTCGGACTGTTTTTATCAGCTCTTCTGTTTCACCGCTATTTGAGATGGATAAAACAATATCTTCAGCTCGGACCTGACCTGCAGATCCATGAATCGCTTCTGTCCCATCTAAAAAATAGGCAGGTGTTCCTGTTGAGGATAAAAGAGAAGCGATATACTCTGCAACATGTCCTGGTTTGCCAATGCCAGTCACATGAACCCGCCCCCCATTTTTTTCTGAAGCTAAAATCAACTCCTTAGCAGCAATTAATCTTTCTATTGATATTTCTTGAATGAATTTATTCAATTCTTCAGATGTGTTTTCAAAAAAATTCACTATCACTTGATCTGTTGCCTGTTTCATCATTTTTTCTCCAATCTACCGATTATATTAATTTATTCGGCAAGTATTTAGCTATTGATCAATCTTTTATATTAAGAAAAAAGACTTAATATTTTTTCAATGAATATACCGATAACGTTGTAATCAATATTTGGGAAGGTTGAACCCTCTAATCCCATACTTCCATAAACCGGATAAAGAACTGTCGGTAAAAAGGCTAATAATAAACCCACGATGAAAGAGCCAGCAACAGCACCTCGCCAACCTCCTGTTGAGTTGCCAAAAACACCTGCAGTTCCACCAGAGAAAAAACAAATATGAGCAGCTGGAATAATCACGATTGGGAATTTAAAAATCACCATGATCGCAACTCCAACCAAACCTGCAGCGTAAGCAGATAAAAAACCGACAATTACTGCTGTTGGTGCATAAGGAAAAACGGTGGGAACATCTAATGCCGGACGAGAATTTGGAATAAATTTTTCTGAAATAGAAACAAATGCCGCTGTAATTTCTGCCAAGAACATCCGCACACCTGTCATTAAAATAGACATCCCTGCTGTAAAAGTAAAAGCCTGAATCATTGGAAAGACTAACCAATGTGTGGTTCCAGCTAATTCTTGAGTAACATCACGACCTGCTTTTAAAGCGGATACATAGAATAGCACCAACATGATTACTGCAACACCCATCAAAAAATCTCTGAAAAAAGATAACCATTTTGGAAAATTGATATGTTCAGTGCTTTTTTCTTCATGTTTGCTGAAAAGTTTACCGATATATCCTGATAATGAGTAACCGATCATATTAAAGTGTCCGATTGCAACATCATCACTTCCAGTAATCTTACGCATAAACGGCTGACACAATTGAGGAAGTGCTGCTGAACAAAAACCTAAAATCGTTCCTCCTAAAATAATTGCCGCAATATCTGATAACCCATGAGACTTGATAATCAATGACAAAACACAAGCGAAAAATAAACTATGACCTGTTGTAAAGAAGATATTTTTCATTGGTGTAATTCGAGCAAAAACCAGATTCATTAAAAAACCTAGAATCAATGTACATGATGTGACCAATGCATATTGCTCTTGAGCCATCGCGGTTGCAGCTTCAGGTGAAGCAACAACCCCAACAATATTGAAGCCTGTTTGAAATAATTTATTGAAATTTTGTAACGCACCAGTCATCAATGCTCCCCCAGCACTAAAAACCATAAATCCAATAATTGTTTTAAATGTTCCAGTTAAAATTTCGGTTCCTGTTTTCTTTTGGGCAACTAACCCAACGAATGCAACGATTCCTAGTAAGATTGCTGGTGTACTTAAAAAGCTAATAATAAAATCCACTTTTTTTCATCTCCTTCTATTTGAATCAGTTATTCAAAAATCCACTTAGTTTGCTTTCGATTTCGACCTTGTCTACAATATTATTGATGCCAATAATCGTTTGCTTTAATCCCTGAGTTTCTAATTCTTGTGCAACATCTGCTAGTGTAATCAATAAATCACCATCAAAACTTGGTACTGCATCTAAAGAAGAATGTTCAATTTGGATGGGAAATCCATTTTCTTTAATTACTTGTTCCGTTTTTATTTTTAGCATCAAACTTGACCCTACTCCTGCTCTACAAGCAACAAGTGCTTTATGCATATTGTTCATCTCCTATTCATTTTCAATAATGTAGTTTAAAATATCAGCTGGATGTTTCGCTGTATCTAATAGTTGGTAGAATTTCTGATCCGTTAATAAATTTACCAATTCAGCCATTGACTCCAGATGCGTTTCGCTGTCTTTAGCACTCATACAAAAAAGATATTTTACTGGATCGTTGGATTTGTTTCCTGAAATGATGGGTGTTTTCAATGTTGTTATGCCCATCGCAAGATCCAATGCACCATATTGAGTTGGTGCATGCGGCAGTGCAACATGTTTTGTGATCACAATATAAGGACCCGATGTTCGAGTTGTTTCAATAATCTTCTCAATATATTCTGCTGTGATCTTGCCTCCATTAAGCAAAGGTTCTGCTGATCGACGAATAGCCTCCTCCCAATCTGATACTTCAAGTTCCAATTGAATAAATTCTTCTTTTATCATCTCACTTAACAATATGCAACACCCCTTTTGAATTTCACCAAGCGTACGACTTATTGGTTCCATTTCAATATAATCTGTTTGCGAAGCGCTTTCAATCTCTTTTGACGACATATTTTGTATGTCCCTAATACAAAAAGTGGTCTATAAAAACCAAGTATGTGTGATAAAAATATCTAACTGATTAAATCAATAATACTAAGGTCCAGTATCTCAATCATCTTTTTCACTATCATCTTTTTTTCACCTCATAAAACGTATTATTTAAATACAAAATCTGAACTGACTTTTCTTAATTTAGAAACGTAAATGTATTTTCTCATGTTTATTTCAACTTTTTTTCATAAAAAAAGCGTGAAGCAAAAGTAAAAAACACTTTTGCTTCACGCTTTGATGTAGAATAAATAATGGTAAAAATGCAACTTATCTGTAAATCATTTGAAACTCTAGTAGCTAAACACTTTTATTTATATTAAATCGCTTTCCATTTTTTTACTGCCCACTTATGGCTCCCTCTTTTTAGTAAATCAATTCCCTGTTCAACAGAGACCCAGCAAATCGTATTTGTTTTCTCTAAAGGTTCACATACTTTTTTCCAACTATCAGCAACATAAAAATAACCTGGATTGTAATAATCTGTACTTCGGTGTCTTGAATGAAAATATTCATCTGCTTGTCCAAGATATTCCCCAATAACCACTTCAAAACCAAGCTCTTCGATCATTTCCC
Organism: Enterococcus sp. DIV0212c; assembly: GCF_017377505.1. Taxonomy (GTDB): domain Bacteria; phylum Bacillota; class Bacilli; order Lactobacillales; family Enterococcaceae; genus Enterococcus_L; species Enterococcus_L ikei. The sequence continues at coordinate 254,259 of NZ_JAFREN010000008.1, forward strand.
GTTCAATCGCAGTTTCCTTAGTCTCCCCCAACTCAATTTCTCCGCCAGGTAAAAAATACGCTCCATTCGGTGCTTGGACTAATACAATTTCAGTACCGTTATTTCTTGAAACGATAATATACGCCCCTAGCCTTTTTTTATATACCAATGTTTCTGATTTTTCACCAAATGACGGTATTTCCATAAGAACAACTCCCTTTTCGTTTAGCCTAATTTTACATGAGAATTTTCTCATGAACAAGTAATATCTTATCATTTCGCTCACAAGTTCAGTAAAGTCTATGCTACTATAAAAATGTCGACAGTTTAATTGATTTAATCTGTGACACTATTCATTTATGAAAGGAAGATGACTCATATGAAAATGGCTCACACTTGTGTTCGTGTCAAAGATTTAGAAGCGTCGCTGGAATTTTATCAAAAGGCATTCAATTTTGAAGAAAGCCGCCGCCGTGATTTTCCAGAACATAAATTCACTTTAGTTTACCTAACCTTACCTGGTGATGGTTATGAACTAGAGCTTACGTATAATTATGATCATGAAGCGTACGATCTTGGAGATGGCTATGGCCATATTGCTATCAGCACAGACGAAATCGAAAAATTGCATGAAGAACAAAAAAATGCAGGATTCACAGTGACTGATATGAAAGGTTTACCTGGAACTCCACCATCTTATTATTTTATTACTGACCCAGATGGTTATAAAATCGAAGTAATTCGTACTCGTTAAAAAAATCAAAAAGCGTTCATTCATTTTTTAGGCCGATCCTAATCAGTGAATGACGTTTTTTTTAATATATAAAGTTCATTTATCCCCTTTTTATTAAAAAAAATGATACACTGTTACTCTACACAAAAATTTAGGACGTGATCAAATGAAACCTATTATCGGCATAGCCGGAAATCAAATTATTCAATCCGTTGAAATATTCAATGGTAACTATGTGAGTTATACACCTCAAGGATTCGTGACAGCGATTCAAAAAGCTGGCGGATTACCGATTGTTTTACCAATTGGTTCACAAGAAACAGCAGAGGCCTATATTTCAAAAATCGATAAATTATTATTAGCTGGCGGACAAGATATTTCTCCAGATTTTTTTGGCGAAGAACCGCATCCAAAACTTGAAGAAACGAATCGAAACAGAGATGTTTTTGAAATAGCGTTGATTAAAGAAGCCATCAAACAACAAAAGCCAATTTTTGCAGTTTGTCGCGGCATGCAATTGATTAATGTCGTTTTAGGTGGGACTTTATATCAGGATCTTTCTTTATACTCCGATTGGAAAGTCAAACATGGACAACAACCTACCCAACCACAATTCGCTACCCACAATATTCAAGTAGAGAAAGACAGCTCTCTTTACAATTTGCTGGGAGAACAATTTAAGGTTAATTCTTATCATCACCAAGCGATCAACAAGTTAGCCGCACCTTTGAAAATCAGTGCAAAATCTTCTGATGGTATTGTAGAAGCTATTGAATCAGTTGATTCACGCCAGCGTGTATTAGGTGTTCAATGGCATCCTGAGCTTCGTTTTGATGTTGAAACAAAAGAATTTAAACTCTTTGACTATTTTGTGAATCAACTATAAAAAAAAGCTAGAAGATTGGGGTATTGTCCCCGTTCTTCTAGCTTTTTTAATGCTTATTTAAAAATCAAAGTTATCTGGATCTGGACCTAAACGCTCATTTGTATTTAGTTGATCGATTCGTTGCATGTCATCTTCAGTCAATGAAAAATCGTAAACATCAAAATTTTGCTTGATACGATCTTGGTGAACTGACTTTGGAATAACGATGATATCACTTTGTAAATGCCAACGAATAATCACCTGAGCCGCTGTTTTATCATATTTTTTACCGATTTCTACTAAGGTAGGATCTTCTAAAATTTTCCCTTGTCCTAGCGGAGACCACGCCTCAGCTGCAATATTATGATCAGCTAAAAATTTACGTAATGGTTCTTGCGTCAATGTTGGATGGATCTCGATTTGATCGACCATTGGCACAACAGTTGCGTCCTTCAATAAGTCTTCAATATGATGCTCATGGAAATTAGAAACACCGATTGCTTTGGCACGTCCACTTTGATAAATTTCTTCCATCGCACGCCAAGAATCCTTGTATTTTCCTTCTACTGGCCAATGGATCAAATATAAATCAATATAGTCTAGTTCAAGTTTTTTTAAACTTTCATCAAAAGCTTTTAGTGTAGACTCGTATCCTTGATCTGCATTCCATAATTTTGTTGTTACGAAAATCTCATTCCTAGGGACACCAGATGTTCGAATTCCTTCACCAACACTAACTTCATTTTTATAAGCAGCAGCTGTATCAATTAAACGATAGCCTGCTTCTAACGCCCATTTTACAGAATCAACTGCTTCTGCTCCATCTTTTACTTGCCATACCCCTAAACCTAAACGTGGGATAATCGAACCATTCGCCAACTCTTTTGTTTTTTCTAAAGACATGTTTGGTTCATTCCTTTCTTTAAAAAGTGAATACTTATTTAGTATACTCCTTAAACGATCATATGAAAAACAACTGGATTATGTCTAACTAGACTTTTCTTCATTTTTTCTTTTCAAGTCTAGATATCTCTGACTAGGTAGCTTATGATAAAGAATGATCCTACTTGGTACATAGAAAGGCTGACTCATAATGACATTTGATTTTAAAACCCATATCGACAACTATCTTGAAGAACGAAAGACATTCAGTAATATTTCAAAAAAAACTTTAAAAGCTTATTATTCAGATCTAATCAACTTAAATCAATTCTGTTCGAAAAATAATTACCCTTATCCAGTTGGCATTACTAAATATATCAGCGAGTTTCAAAAAACGTTGAAAGCAACCACTTTAAAACGTAAAATCGTAGTCTTTAAAATGTTTTATAGATATCTAACAAATGAAAACTTAATGGATATCTCAACAATACAAAAACCTAACTTTAACTATTATTACATCACTCCAAGAAAATTGCCGAAAATAGTAACTCCGGATGAGATAAATACAATGTTAAAGCAAATGTACTTACTTCAGGAATCAGGGTTGACCCCGTCAAAGTACAGAAACCTTCTTAGAGACATCGCATTAATTGAACTATTGATAGCAACAGGGATCAGAATCGGCGAAGCACATGCTTTAAATATTGTTGATTATCAACCTAATAGCCGTTTACTTTTAATAAAAGGTAAAAATCACAAAGAACGCCTTATTTATATTTCACCTTTTGAAACAAACAATGCTTTAACTGAGTATCTTTGTGCAAGAGAAGACTACCAACCCAAATCTAATGCTATATTTCTAAACAAATATGGTAAACGCCTTTCCATTTATGGCATTGAAAACATTTATTCAAAATATCGAGACTTAGCAAATATCGCCCCTGCTTCTACACCTCACCATTTACGACATACATTTGCTACTGAACTTTTATCAAATGGTGCTGATATCCGAGAAGTTCAGGAGTTGCTTGGTCATTCAAGCATTGTAACCACACAGATTTATACGGCAGTAAGTACAAATCAGAAAATTAAAGTGCTGGATACTTATAATTTAAGGAATAAATTGCATCCAAAAACCTCCGAATAACTATAAATTATTTGGAGGTTTTTGGATGTGTTATTTAAGTAAAAATAGTATTAATGAACTGGGTTGTCAAGGCGCACAATATATGAACAGCAAAACTCTTGTAATTATTTACAATGCTATAGGTTTTACAGAAAAAATAGATAGTGAACAAGAGGACAGTGATTTCTTCTCCAATAAAGAGATAGGTGAAATTTTTGATGCTTTATATCTATCAAAAATAACTATACTATCATATTCAAATGAGCTAGCTTTCGTTGATGATATTATCAACAAAAAATTAGATTTTGATAAAATAGTTGTTTGGAACCTATCTAGACAGGGATTCGATACTAATAAAAAATCTCTAGCAACAAGTTTATGCGATTTTTTACAAATTTCATATATAGGATCTAGTGTTTATACTATGAACCTTTGTCGACACAAATATCATTTTCAAAAAATTCTGTCGTCTTTTAGCCTAGCCTCAATTCCGACCTTTCTTCCCCATGAAATAACTAATAATAATGAACTATTTATGGAGAATCAGTATATCACAAAATATTTAAACGGTTCCGCTAGTCGAGGTATGAATCCAACAGATGCCATCAAGTCTTATGAACAAATCCATAAATTAGTAGATATTAAAACCCCAATAGTGATTCAAGAATATCAATCTGGCTATGAAATCGAGGTGCCGTTGTTCCAAATAAATCAAAAGTTCCAAGCTTTGGGAATTGCTGGGATTGCTATCAATGGGGAACGGTATTTCAAATCGGAATTTGTTCCAGAAGAACTATTCGAAACTACTTATTCTTTTTATAACTTTAGTCATTTTGCAAAAGAATTTTTGAATTATAATTCTCTTGATTTTATTGTTGATACTGCTATAAAAATAGCTGAGATTCTTGAATTAAAAGACTATTGTCGCATTGATTTCAGAATAAATAATTTTGGTGAACTATTCTGTTTTGATATTTCAACTACTCCATACTTAGTCGAACACTCAAGTTTTAGTTTTTTAATACAAGATTATGGACTAAATTATTCAAGCCTTCTCCCACTCATGATAGGAGCTTTTAACTCCAATATTGATAATCACTAAACTGCCATAACTTCTGTAGTATAGGAGTTTGTTCACCAAAAATATTTGATAGTTCTGACTCTATATCTTTAATACTATAATTCCCTTCATTTTTATTTAGATAATTAATAATATATTTACTTTTTTTCTCAAAAGCATTTTGAATATATTTTGTTTGGAATAGTGTAGGAATTTTGAGTGACTTTAGTTCTTCTAGATAATTATTTTTTTTACTTTTACTTGTTGGTTCTGAAAATAATTGGATGAGTTTAAGATTGTATTGACAGAAGTAAATATAGAAGTCATCATTTGGTTCTTCACTTAGTACTTTTGTCAATAGTTTCTTTGCATTATTAAATTCGCTCAGATAAAAGTAAAGACCAGCTAAATTTATTTTTATGATATGACTTTCGTTTTTGACGTTTAAAAAATTTTTAATCGATTTTTTTATAAACGATTTAGTTGGTGAGTTACATAGGATATACTTAGCTAAATAGATGTTATTGTCTAATTTATATCGCTTTTCAGAAAAGTTATAAATACATTGTTCATTTTTTTCAAAGTTTTTTAAAGATATACTCAAGGTTTCTTTTGTCAGATAAAAACTCACTCCTAATAAATTAGTTATAGTTAGAGCTACCAAATCATTCTCGTTAATGGCATAGGATGATGATTTATTTTTTATTTCTAATAATAGATTTTCAAGTTCTTCATAGGATTCCTCTGGAGGTAATAAACATGAAGAGAACAGTCTCATTTTTATGGCATAAGCATCATAAAACCCATTTTCTTGATATTTTTTTTCGTCCAAAATTAATTGAAGATCATCATAAATTTTAATAGCTTCTTTCAAGAATTCTTTATTAAGAACATTTACTAGTTGAGTGCTTAGCAACAACCCTATTTTCACTTGCATTTCGGTTTCTTTTTCAACTTTTAATTTTTTATAAATATCAAGTAACGTGCGTAACTCTAATTTAAGTTTTGGAAAGCGATCCACTCTATTTTCATAACTGTATGCTAATAGTAAGAAAGTATAGTAATAATGGTACTCAGCTTTTTCTAATAAATGAAGTCTCCGAGAGTAAGTACTTTTTAAGTTAGTAATTCTTTTAGTTATAATCAAATCATTTTCTTTGTCACTTAATTCGTCACTTGTACCCAATTCTGTATTTAAAATTTTCAACAAATCATTGTGATATTTACTTAACTCGACACTATTTTGATCATTATTTCTTAAGGTATTTAAAAACAAATATGTCTCGGATAAGTTCTTACTATAATATTTTGCATTCTCAGCTCGAAAAAGATAATCTTCTGAGTGAGTTTCTCTAATTAAATGATCAATTAGAAAAGAAGTATTCCTCCTTAGTCTCTTATTTGAATAATTCTCAATAAATTCGTCTCCTAATGCGCAAATTTCAGGGCTCAATTTAAAATTTACTCCATCAGATTTCAATATATTTTTCATCTCTAGTTTTTCAAGCACACTGATGTAATCAAAAGATGAGTCTACATAAAATTTTTCCAAAATATCAAAATTAATATATTGATCAAACATATAAAAATATAAAATCAATCTGTTAGTGTCTACCAATGACTTATCGGTAGTATAGAAGATTTGATTTAAAATGTATTCCATTGACTTTTGCTCTTCAGAAATGGTAGCTCCATCTTTAAATAAAGAAAGTAAATGATATAACGTGCCGTATACTCCTTTAGTCATATCAATGAATAATCTTACTTCTTCATCATTTCTATGTCGTAATAGCTCGAAAATTGCGCTTTCATTTCCTAATTTTCGCGACTTTTTTTTATAGTTTTGAAAATCTGAAAAAGATATTTTAGGAATTTCAATTGTGATAGGGTTCCTTTTGTTCATATTCTCAATAATAGTATTAGCAAGATTTTTATCTGAAGTTGTTATTATTGGTAAAATATTAGGGTTTTCAGAAATTAATTGAAAAAAATGACATGAGTTTATTTCATTAATTTTTTCAAAATTATCTATCCATATAATGTATTTTTTTCTTTTGTTTTTATATTGTAAGAATTTTTCCCAAACACTTAAAGTGACATCAATTTTGTTAATTCCTGTAGAAATCCTGTTTGATAAGAAAGTTTCTTCAGGTTTTCCATTTTTTGATAATATTAAGTATTGGGTATTACTTCCATAAATTTTGGTGATCTCTTCGATTTGTTTGTCTTTTCTGTATGAATCTATAAGTTTCTCAGCAACAGTTGATTTACCAGAATTTTTTTCCCCATGAATAACAATTATTCTATTTTTTAATATATTAAAATTAAATTTTCCAGATTCGCTTGGAGTAGCTGATGAGAAGAAATGATCAAATTTATCATCCCAAAAATCAAATTCTGACAATTTTCTAAACCTCCAAATAATTTATAGTTATTTGAATATTATTATATCACATATGAAAGTAATTATTAACATTAAATTGTTTTAACAATACATTCAGCTCTGTTTCATTCCCAGCATTTTTTAGTAATTTTTAGTAATAAGATAAAAACTCATTTTATATGAAAGCTTATTATTCCTATTTTTATAATTTACTAGTTATTAAGTACTTACTTACATCCCCTTTTCCTTGACCATTCTTCCTAACATAGTTTTATACGCATTAATTTAGTTTTTAATTAAAAAGTCGAATCAGTATATCTAAATTGAAAAAAAGGAAAACAACGAACGAATTCCGTCATTTCCCTTCTTATTTCATAAATATTATTTTTCGTCTGGCACTTCAATCTTCTCAATTTTATTAAAATCATCTAATTCTGACTCAATCTTGATAATGACTTTGCCTTTTTTGTTTTTTCCAATGATTTTTATTTTCATTTCTTGTACATTAAATGATTGTTTATCAACATATATCCCTAGCTCAATTGTTAAATCCTCATCCGTGTCAAAACCAGTAAATGAGACATTATAGTACTTTTTCAACATTTTAAATAATTTTTTATCATAACCTTCATACGTAAAATGATACACATCTTGGGTTGTTTCCATCTCTAAATCTTCAGAAACTAACCTTATTATTTCTAAAGGAACACTATAATCTACTTGTTTGCTAAATTCTTTAGCGTCAACTTTCGCTGTTTTTTTCCAAACTCCTGGTCGATCTTCTAAAAAAGCTTTGCCAGATGTTACAATAAATTCAAAGTCTTCACCCTCAGCACTAGTTAAATCAATATGATAGCTGTTATTTTTACGATCTACTTCTGTACTCATTTCAACAGTTGAACTATCTTTTTGACCATATGAACTTGTATTTACACTGATATCCATATCCAATGAATAGCTGTCTATCTTTTTTTCTTGTGTATCCATCCGCTTAAGCACAGCATCCTTTGAAAGTGGTTTATTACAACCAGCTAATGTAAATAATAAAACAATTACCAAAACAGTTTTTTTCATTTTCTCTCCCCAAATCCCCAATTTATTTACTCCATTAATTATTATACTAAACCAAAATCTAAAATACGACTTTTTTTCTAAAGTTATTCATGATCCAAAATCGAGATGTAAAAGGTTCACCATTTTATTTGGATTTTAAATAAGCTGGAAATAACTCGTGGAGTTATTCCCAGCTTATTTTTTTATTCTACACTCGTATATTTCTAATCCAGCCGTCTGGTGCTGGAATATCGCCAAACTGAATACCAGTCAATTCATCATACAACTTCTGTGTCACTGGCCCAACTTGAGTCTCACTATAAAATACATGGAAATCATCATATGTTTGAATGCCGCCAATAGGTGAAATTACAGCAGCTGTTCCACAAGCTCCAGCTTCTTTAAATTGATCTAGAGAATCTAGATATACATCTTCTTCCGCAGCTTCTAAACCTAGGTTATGCTCAGCTAAATAAAGTAGTGAATATTTAGTGATACTAGGTAAAATTGACGGAGATAACGGTGTCACAAATCGATTGTCTTTAGTAATCCCAAAGAAATTGGCAGAACCAACTTCTTCAATTTTTGTATGTGTAGCTGGATCAAGATAAATACAATCAGAAAAGCTCTTCTCTTTTGCTTCTTCTCCTGGCAACAAACTAGCAGCATAATTCCCGCCCACTTTAATTGCGCCAGTCCCTTGAGATGCGGCTCGATCATAATCAGAGACAACAAAATTCGTTGGTGTTAAGCCACCTTTGAAATAAGCGCCTACAGGCATACAAAATACAGTAAATAGATACTCAGGTGCTGGATGTACCCCAATCCCTTCACCAACACCTATCAGTAAAGGACGAATGTACAGAGTTCCACCACTACCATAAGGAGGCACATAAGCTTCGTTTGCTCTTACAACCTCTTCTACAGCATGAATAAATTTATCTTCTGGAACCTCAGCCATCAATAAACGTCTGGCACTTCGATTCATACGTTTAGAATTTTCATCCACTCGAAATAAATTGATCGAGCCGTCTTTACAGCGGTAGGCCTTTAATCCTTCGAAACATTGCTGACCATAATGTAACGCTGCGGAACCTTCATGAATATGCAACGTATTTTCTTCTGTTAATTTTCCTTCATCCCATTGTCCATCTTTCCAAGTTGAAATATAGCGAAATGGTGTTTTTATATAATCGAAGCCTAAGTTATCCCAATCAATTGTCATACGATCACTCCTTATTTTCAGAATATTGTAACATATTTCCAATGAATTTGTTAAGCTTTTTACATAAATAATGACATCTTTTTTCAAATTCAAGTATAATGATAAAGTAATCATAGATAAAAAAAGAAAGTTGGGCTATCCTTGTTTATTCTTGGACAAACAATCTCCAGTGAAACAGTTGAAAGTACAATGGATTCTACACTTGATATAAAAGCTGTCACTGAAAATAAAGTGAACGCTTTTCAACGTTTTTGGAATGGAATCAATTGGGATCAAATCATCGCTACGTTGATTGAAAAAACGATTTATCTACTATTTCTGATTCTTCTTTTTGCATTTTTGAATCGTATAGGTAAAACGCTTATTGATAAAACATACGGTAATTATAGTAAAAAACAATCATTCAGTGAAAGTCGTTTGAAAACACTTCATACCTTGATTAACAACGCCTTTCAATATACACTATTTTTCTTTTTCATCTACTCCTTACTAACAGTTGTTGGGGTGCCCGTTGGCTCCCTCCTTGCTGGAGCAGGTATTGCGGGTGTGGCGATCGGTTTAGGCGCTCAGGGGTTTATGAATGATATCATCACTGGTTTTTTTATCATTTTAGAACAACAAATGGATGTTGGTGACTATGTTCGTCTGACGGCTCTTGGTATTGAAGGAACCGTTACAGCTGTTGGTCTTAGAACAACACAAATGAAAGCCTTAGATGGGACTGTTCATTTTATTCCTAATAGAAATATTACCACCATAAGTAACCTTTCACGCTCTAATATGCAAGTTTTGATTGATGTTCGGATTATGCCAGATGAAGGATATGATCAAATCACAGCTATCATCGAGCAAGTCAATCTTGAATTGAAAGAAAAGTATTCTGAAAGCATTCAAACAGGTCCTACGATTTTCGGGATGGTCGATCTCGGAAATGGAAATTTTGCAGTTCGTACAACAATGTATGTGTTAAACGGAAAACAAGCGCCGATCAGAGAAGAATTTTTGGCTCAATATGTGAAAAAATTATCTGAAGCGCACTTTACTATTCCGAATACGCCAATTACAATCAAATAAAAAAAACGATGCTAACAAAAAAGTTAGCGTCGTTTTTTTTTATTTATCCAATGATTTCAAAAAGTTGCTGATATGTTCTACAGCAAAAGGAATCGCTTCTTCTTTAGGTTCAAATTTACCAGAATGCAGACCGTACGCACTATCAACACCTAGCCAAAACATCGTTCCTGGTACTTTAGATAACAAATAACCGAAATCTTCACCTGTCATAGCCACTTCTGCCTCTTCAAATAAAACACCTGATTCGTGTTCCATAAATGACATGAAATTTTCTGTCTTTTCCTTATTATTGATTACTGGAACATATCCTTTTTGATCTAAGAAAACATCTACCATACAATTGAACGACTTCGCAATCCCCTCGCCAATTTCCCTGATTCTGATTTGCGTCAATTGATTCATCTCTTCTGTCAAGGTTCGAATCGTACCTGAAATCGTCGCTTTGCCTGCAATCACATTCGTCGCAGTCCCTGCATTGAATGTACCGAAAGTGACTACTGCACCTTCAATGGGATTCACATTTCGACTGACGATTGTTTGTGCTTGCTGCACAAGATTCATCCCAGCTACGATCATATCATTTGAGGCATGAGGAAATGCTGCGTGTCCTCCCTTACCTGTTAAAGTGATTTGAACTTCACATGTTGCGGCGAAAAGTGTACCGACTTTTGTTGTGATTTTCCCAACGGGTAATTCAGGATTTACATGCAGCCCATAAAATTCATCTGGAAGCCAAGAACCAAAAGCCCCCGCTTCATACATCAACATACCGCCGGCTTCATTTTCTTCGGCAGGCTGAAAAAGAAACAAATAATTATTTTCAGGCTGTTCTAAAGTCATTTGTTCCAGCAATCCTAAGCCAATCGTCATATGAAAATCATGCCCACATGCATGCATATAGCCACTATGAGTAGATTGAAAATCAGAAATAACTTCTTCTTTTATCGGCAAACCATCAATATCAGCACGCCAACCAATTGTTTTTTGTGGAGCTTTTCCATGAACGAATACTAAAATCCCCGTCCGCCAAGTTTTATATTCTATAAATTCTTTGTCGATCGATTTAATAATTTCAAGTAAGTATTTTTGTGTTTTCACTTCTTCTAATCCAATTTCCGGTATCTGGTGCAGCTGTCTACGAATCTCAATCAACTGTTCTTGAATCACTATTCATCTGCCTCTTTTCTATTTCTCTATCTCTTATTGTTGAATAAAAAGAGCCTTCTGTCAATCCTTCGCTAAGAGAAATTTCGCAACATTTAACAATTCGAATATCGCAGAGCTTTTATGAATGTTTTAAATAGTTTTGAGCAAACTCACTGATTTTATCCAAATCAATACCTTTTAGCTTATTTTCTTCACTTACGGGAACCCAAGAAGGTTTGTAGCCTCCAAAAGAAACAATTTCGAGTGCTTTCTCTCTGATTGCTTCTGGAATACTGGCGATAATCACCTCTTGTGTTGTTTTTGGTTTGGAATTGCATAAGTAACAAGCGATGGTTTTAGAGAGTAGATCCGTTTGACTTTTTTTCAAAAAGTCTCTGATTGGTTTATACATCTTATCGTTTCGAACGCCGGCACCAACAATAATATGAGTAAATTCATCTATAACTGGTTTCTCCTGATCTATATCAATAATAGTAGAATTACTTAATTTTTCTCCCAAAATTTCTGCGCATTCCTTGGATGCCCCTGATTTCGTTCCATATACGACCAATGTTTTCATTCTTTTCAGCCTCGATTCTTTCTTTGCTTTACAGATAACATTAAGCTTGCTATGATATATTTATTAATTTATATTTTGATAAAAAAGAATCTCGTCAAACGAGATATATTAAGCATAAAGTGAGGGAGAGCATTTGTCAAATAATCAAGGCTCAACAACAAACGTATCTATAGATCAACTTACCACTTTATTACGAGGATTCGGCTCACGTTCTATTTTACATCAACAAGCAATCGTTCAATCTCTAGGAATCCCAGCAAATGACTACATTTCAATTGATTTATTGAATGGGTTAGGACCACTTACAGCTGGAGAATTAGCAGAAAAAACAGGCTTATCCACTGGAACGATCACAGCATTGATCGATCGCTTAGAAAAAATTGGCTATGCCCGTCGAGAAAAAGATCCTAATGATCGTAGAAGAGTAATCATTGTACCAACATACGATGATAAAGAGGAAATAAAAAAAGCTTATCAGCCACTTGATACTGCTATGAGAAAATTAGCACACGAATATTCAGAAAAGGAGTTAGAATTGATTAACCATTTTTTAGCAAAAGCTGTTTCTGTATTGGATCATCAATTACAAACTAAATAGTTTACCTAAAAAAGCCAACTAATGTTTAAATTAGTTGGCTTTTTTTATTACTTCATAATATCGATTAAATCTTTTTTAGACGCTGCTGATGCTGGCATATAACTAAAGACAACACCTATCAATATTGAAATTCCTACAGCTAGACCAATCGTAAATAAGTCTGGTCGCACTGCAAAAGGTAAAAATATAGATGAAACTAATCCTAGTATCATTCCCAATAGATAACCAATTAAACCACCGAACAATGTTAACGTTAGTCCTTCAGCTAAAAATTGTTTTCTGATATCTTTTTCTGTTGCGCCTAAGGCACGGCGGATTCCTATTTCTTTTGTCCGTTCTGAAACAGAAATATACATCATATTCATAACACCCACTCCAGCAATAAATAATGAAATGCCAGCTACAGCTGAAATGAATAATGTAAGATTATCCAAAATACTACCCATTTGATCGATATCTGATTTTGGATTGTATTTTTTATACTCACCAATATTTTTCAAACTACCGTTAAAATTGAGTTGTTTTAAAACTTCTTTAGTAACCTCGTCTTTATTTTTTTCTGAATCTATTTCTACATTCAAAATGTATTGACTTTCAGTTTTTTTGAAATAATGATCATAACTTTTTATTGGAAAATATGCAAGCGGAGCTTGATTTTCCATTGATAAGGTACCATTGCTACTGGCTATAACTCCAACAACTGTAAATAGTTCATTCTTTAATTCGAACCCTTTTCCAACTGCTTTTTCAGGATCACCATATAACTTTTGAGCTAAAACTTCATCGATCACAACTACTTTATTCAACGTTTCGCTATCTTTAGGTTCAATTTGCCGACCCACTAATAAGTTTGCGGATGTTTTCTCAACGCGTTCTACTCTTTTAGTTAGTTTTTTACCGCGAATGTATAAATCTACTTCCTTTTCGGTCAATTTTACCTTTGGCTTATAAAAATCTACTTTTTTGACTCCTTTTATATTCTTGATCAAGTCAAAATCAGCTTTTTTAAATACTTCACTTTCAGAAAGTGCAGCAGATAAGTCATAATAGCTAAATGTGATCGTACTAATATTCTCATTCGTGTTCGTCATCGAAATTTTATCGATCATATCGCGTTTAAAACCGTTACCGATGGAAACAATCGTAATAACTGATGCAATCCCGATAATGATCCCGAACATCGTTAAAAAACTACGTTTTTTATTTTTTAGAATTGATTTTAATGCTGTTTTCCAAATGACAAAATTTTTCATTTAATCAACTCCTCTTCAACAATGACGCCATCTTTAACGCGAATCAAGCGACCACAATAAGAGACCATATCTGGGTTATGAGTTACTAAAATGATTGTTACGCCCTCTTCTTTATTCAAGTCTTGAAATAGTTGCATAATATCATCCGACGTTTTTGAATCTAAAGCGCCTGTCGGTTCATCAGCTATGATAAATCTAGGTGAGTTCACAATCGCTCTTGCAATCGCCACACGCTGTTGTTGCCCCCCAGAAAGTTGTTTTGGGTACTTACTCCCTTTCTCTCCTAGACCGACCTTTTCTAATACTTCTTGTACTCTTTCTTTAGTGTTGGTATAAGCTGAACCATTGTATAATAAAGGTAGCTCGACATTTTCAAAAACAGTATTATTTTCAATTAAACTAAAATTTTGAAAAACAAAACCCACTGATTTATTTCTGATAGCAGAGAGTTCTTTGTCTGAAAAATCTGTAATCTCTTTTCCTTCAAACAAATATTTCCCTTCAAATTTCTTATCAATAAAACCTATTAGATTGATCAGTGTCGATTTTCCTGAGCCAGAAGGCCCCATCACAGCAACAAACTCTTTTTCTTTGATTTCAAAGTTAACGTCCTTCAAAACATGAAGTTTTTCTTCTTCTAAAGAGTAGAATTTGTTGATATTTTCAAGTTTAATCATTTTCAACCACCTGCACTTCTGTATTATCTTTTAATACATCATCTGGGTTCCCAATGATTTTTGTTCCTTTTGATACGCCGGATTCTACATTTTTAGCACCATTCACATCAGAAACCTTAACATCTGTTTTCACTGCTCGGCCATTTTTATAAGCAAAAACAAACGTCTTATTATCTTTTGATATAACAGATTTTTCAGGCAAAACTAATTGTGGTTGTGGTAGTGAAACTTGTGTAGAAGATCCATACGCCCATGGGAATTCTCCCTCTACAATAAATTCATAGGTAGGAATTTCTGAATCATTGCCGTTTTTCGATTTAGGAAGTTGGTTAATATTGCTGATTTTCCCCTGAGCAGTTTGGTTAGAACCAATTGATGTTACGCTGACTTCTTGCCCTACTTTTAGTTTATTTAAGTCATACTCTGTGACGATTCCTTTAATCTGCTTCGTTTTACTTAATACTTGAATTAAAGGCTGATCCAATGATTTCTTTCCAGCTTCATTGACCATTGCAACACCATCGATCGTAGATTTCACAGATGATGTGACTTTACCTTGTTCTGTTTCCAACGCTGCAGATTCATCATTCACCTCTGCATAGGCTAAATCTAACGCTTGTTGGGCTTGGATCACTTCATTGTTGGTGCCAGTCACTTCGGCTTTTTGTTGTTCCGATTTTCCTTTTAGTTCCTCTTTTTTCTCAGGATCTGCTTCCCGAGCAGAATTAGCATTGATCTGATTTAAACTTGCTTGCGCTTCATTATAACGAGCTTGTGCACGGCTTAAATTTTGAGCTGCTTGTTGAGCAGATAAATTACTTTTATTTACGGCTCGTTGCTGTTGGTCTACTCGAGTTTGGGCCTCACCATTTAGATAATTGAGTACAACATCCCCATTTTTCACTTCTTGTTCATTTTTTACTGGAATATCGGTAATCGTTCCTAATGTCTGATCGTAGAAAATATCTTCCGTTTGGGTTGCTTTAACTTCGCCTTTCAAAAGAAGTGGATCTTGTTGATTTAGAGTGAATACCTTATAGCTAGGCTCAACTTTTTTTGAGGATGAGAAAAATAGAAAATAACTTCCCACACACACTCCGATTAAAATACCGCCAATAACTAATTTCATCTTTTTACTTTTCATAATACTTGTTCCTCCTAATTTATCTTATATAACTGATTATAGTCAGTTATAAGCATGCTGGGAATTGAATAGACGAACATTTACCTTACATATTTGAAAGCTTACTATAATGCTAAACAAAAAAGGACTAAAACTAAATAACAGTTTTAATCCTTTTCCTAAAATTAATTTTATTGATGTCCCTGATTATAATTTACGTAGCTCTTCCATCATGTTTGTTTTACTTTTAGTTTTTGCATCGATGTCTTTTATCTTTTTAGCTGGCACCCCGGCAACGACAGTATATGGTGCAACATCGTCAACAACGATTGCTCCAGCCGCAACAACAGCACCTTCACCTACTCTAATTCCTTCTAAAACAACGGCATTTGCACCAATCAAAACATTGTCTTCAATTACTACAGGCTCTGCGCTAGGTGGCTCGATTACGCCAGCTAAAACGGTTCCCGCACCAATATGACAGTTTTTACCCACTGTTGCACGTCCACCTAAAATTGCGCCCATATCGATCATTGTTCCTTCACCGATCACAGCGCCAATATTGATTACAGCTCCCATCATGATTACAGCATTATCGCCAATTTCAACTTGATCTCTAATCGTTGCACCTGGTTCGATTCGAGCATTGATTTCTTTAATATCCAGCATAGGAATCGCAGAATTGCGCGAATCATTTTCAATCACGTAATCGATGATACTATCTTTATTTTTTTCCAAGAATTCTTTGATTACTTTCCATTCACCAAATAAAGTCCCTGTTTTACAATTGGTAAATGCTTGAATCTCATCAGGAAAGTTTACTTCTTTTAGCTTGCCTTTCAGTGTAACCTTTACTGGTGTCTTTTTCTCAGCATTCCCGATATAATTAATAATTTCATATGCGTCCATCAAAATAACTCCCTTCAAATTAAGAGGTCAGTACAAAAGCATTTAGCTTCGAAACAGGTTTCTTAGGTGCGAAGCTCTCAACACTTAGTAGTTGTTACTTTTGAGTCACTGTTTGTCCTCTTTTTACTGTTTAGCTTATCAAAAAATCAGATTAAAGTGAATAGTTAATTTTAAATAATCAAATCACTTTCATTTCTATTGATTCTCCATCAGATTTTGGTAAAATAACATTTTTTCGTTCTAATTCATGAGCCATATGATTGATTGCTTTTAACAATTCTTTGCGAGTAATGATCCCTTTAAAACATTGGTTGTCATCTACTACTGGTAGAAATGATGCATCAACTAACAAATGAAGAACATCTTCAAGTTCCCATTGCTCACCAATCACCGGAACATTGACTTCCATCACATCTGCCACAGTAAAATCTTGTAATTTATCAAAATCAACAGAGGAGATATCGAACATTTTATCCACAACATCAGATAAGCTAATCAATCCAACAAATCGATCACCTTTATCTAAAACTGGGATTTTTGAGTATTTTACTTGAGATAATACTAGTAAAGCATGACTTAACGGATTCAAACACATTACGTTTGCTACATTCTCCGCTGGTATTAAAAAGGTTTCCTGTTTTTCTAATAATAATTCTTTTACAGCAGTTCCAATCATTGGAGTGCCTCCATTTCATTTTCTTTGCCACAACTATCATTGTACAGAAAACGACTGCAAATGTCTTTAAATTCAAACTTTTTTCATAACTCTAAAGAAAAATTAAGATTTGAACTTAGTTTCTTCACTTATTAAATTCGAATCAAAAAAAACAAAAAAGCCTGAGACAAAACTAAAAATCAGCTTTATTTCAGACTCTTTATCCGAATAACTCGTTCTGTCTTGAAGGGATTTAAATCAATTTTTATGGAATACAAAATGTAGTTCTTTAAACCGTTTGTGATCTCTCCCATAATACTGAACAACAAATTCATTTGAGGTACTTTCAATCACTGCATATGATTTCAATTGGATTGGCCCTCTTGGTTGACTTATACTGCCTGGATTTAAATAAAGGACATTTCCCCGCACTTCACAACCAATTTCATGGGTGTGACCGAATAAAGCTATTGTTGCATCAACCTCAGCAGCCTGCATTGCTAATGTAGTTAATCCAAAACGAACATTGGCTAAATGACCATGTGTCATAAAAACTGTATCGATTCCAGTATGTTCTACAATTGACTCAGGGAACTCTGGATCATAGTCACAATTTCCCTTAACAATAATGAAATCGTTCCACAATACATCATTTGGTTCTAATTCTGAATCACCACAATGGAACATTTTATCAACTTTTCCTCTGTACGTATCAGCTAAATCGACCAAAACATCACGATCACCATGATTATCACTTACTACTAGATATTTCATACAAAACCTCCTAGTTTATCAACCAATCTTCCCATTGATCTTTTAATTTCTCAACGGCTTTCCCTCTATGACTAATTTCATTTTTTCGTTCATCAGACAGTTCTGCTGCTGTTTTTTGTTCCTCTGGTACAAAGAATAACGGATCATAACCAAATCCGTTGTCACCGCGAGGGATTGACCCCACTTCTCCTGACCAATCACCTTCTACAACTAAGCTTTCTTTGTTAGGTGCGGCAAAAACAAGAGTACAATGGAATCTTGCTGTACGTTTCTCTTTTGGTACGCCTGTTAATTCATGCAACAATTTCGCATTGTTGGCTGCATTATTGGTAGGTTCACCAGCAAATCGAGCTGAGAATATGCCCGGCATACCATCTAATGCATCCACGATTAATCCAGAATCATCTGCTAGGACTGGCTGTTTTAAAATATCAGCAATCGTCTCGGCTTTTAAGCGAGCATTTTCTTCGAAGGTTTTCCCTGTTTCTTCAACATCTGGAAGTTCTGGATAATCCAGTAATGTTTTTACAAGATAACCTTTTTCAGCAAATATTTTCTTGAATTCTTTCGCTTTCCCAGGGTTTCTCGTTGCAATCACTATTGTTTTAGCATCAGCTGAGTGATCAGTCGTAGGCGTTTGGCTCATTAACGCTTCTTTTTGATAGGCTATCAAATCTTCAATGCCGGTCTTGCCATAAAATAAGAGTGAATTTAGCTCATCACCTGTAAAAGTCGCTTCTTCTCCAGTTCCTTGGAGTTCAACAAAGTTGCCTGATCCAGTCATTACTAAGTTCATATCTACAGCTGCTGCAGAATCTTCCACATAGTCCAAATCAAGAACACAAGTGCCATCTGTTAAAATTCCAGCGCTGACCGCTGCTAAATATTCCTTGATTGGATTTTCCTGTAAATCACCTTTTTTCAGCATTTTATCGACTGCGATTTTCATGGCAACAAATGCTCCCGTAATACTTGCTGTTCGTGTGCCGCCATCAGCTTGGACAACATCACAATCAACAACGATGCTTCGTTCTCCTAATTTTTTCAAATCAATAACCGCTCTTAAAGATCGACCAATCAAGCGTTGGATTTCCATGGTTCTGCCAGTGAGTTTTCCTTTAGCACTTTCACGAATATTCCGTGTATTGGTCGCTCTAGGCAACATGCTATATTCTGCGGTTACCCATCCTGTTCCTTCACCTCTTAAAAATGGCGGCACCTTTTCTTCCACGGTCGCAGAACAAATTACTTTCGTATCTCCAAATGAAATCACTACGGAACCTTCTGGATACTTGTAAACGTTTGTTTCTATTGTGATTTTTCTTAACTCTTTTACTTGTCTACCATCATGTCTGATCATGTTTGTTTCCTCCTAAATTTAAAAGCTAGTCAAGCTTGATCTACTCTTTAGCAAAAATGAAAAAACGTTGGTTCAAGGAATTAGCTCGTGAAGCTAGCCAGTCTAATTTGTCCTACTGTGATACTTTCCATATCTAACCAATTATTAGCAATAGCTTGAAACATTTTTGCTGATCCTGTTGTATAAAATTCATTTGGTTCATTTTTGTGTTGCGGGCTATTAGCGATGCCAAAATAATCCAGCAACATACTGACTTCACTCACCGTTTCAGCACCTGAATCAATCAAGCTAACTTGATTTCCCATAACATTTTGAATCAACGGTCGCAATAATGGATAGTGAGTGCATCCTAATATCAATGTATCTAACTTCTTCAATTGTAATGGATTTAATGTTTCTGACACTATCTTTTTAGCAACAGATGAGTGGTACTCGTTACTTTCAACGATCGGAACAAATTTTGGACAAGCTAAACTAGAAACAAATGTATTTGGTGCTTTGCCTTTTAAGGCATCTTCATACGCATTACTTTTGATTGTTCCGGCTGTTCCAATTACACCAATACGATTATTTTTTGTTGCCTTCAAAGCCGCTCTAGTACCAGGCAAGATTACACCAACCACGGGTATCTTCAATTGGGCCTTGATTTCTTCTAAAGCAACAGCTGTTGCTGTGTTACAAGCAATCACTAACATTTTTATGTTTTTCTCTAAAAGAAAATTGGTCATTTCCCAAGTATACTGCACTACTTGTTCAGCAGGTCTAGGACCATATGGACACCGTGCAGTATCCCCGAGATAAATCAGTCGTTCATTTGGTAATTGTCTCAATGCTTCCTTTACTACCGTAAGTCCACCGACTCCGGAATCTATAAATCCTATTGCTTCGTGATTATTCAAGTCAATCAAACCTTTACAGTATTTTTTCAATAGTCTTATTTTCTACTTTTTGGGACTTTTTTTCAAGTTTTATCATCTTGTCTACTATTATAGCATTTTTTAATCAGCAATTTTCCATTTGATTCAAGCTTTTTATTGTTTTCTTTTATCGCTGTTGAAAAAAAACTAGTAATCTTATTTTTCATATGTTATAATTTCTAACATTAACGTATGAATAGATTTATGATGAATAGATTAAACAAAAAAGATAACTGTTTTTATAAAGAGAAAATATTTCCTTTCTTATTTCCAGCTACCAAACCTTATATATAAGGATAAACAACCACCTAAACACTCTTATCATATTCTCAGTTTTAATATGATGTTTGTTTTTTCTGCGTAAACATCTATCTATTTTTTTACTTTCCAATCAACATTCATTTAAAAATGATGTGATAATTTTATACATAAAGGAGAATGACTATGATTTCTTTAGAACATGTCAATAAATTTTTCGGAGACCATCATGTACTTAAAGATGTTTCTTTAGAAGTTAATGAAGGCGAAAAAATTGTGATTATCGGACCTTCTGGTTCTGGAAAGAGCACATTGATTCGTTGTATCAATCGTTTAGAAAAAGTCAGTGACGGGCACATATTTGTTGACGGAATTGATATCACCGAACCTAAAGCACCAGTTCAAAAGGTTCGTCAAAAAGTGGCGATGGTTTTTCAAAGTTTTAATTTATATTCCCACAAAACAATTATTCAAAATCTTACATTAGCACCTATCAAAGTCAAAGGTGTCAGTAAAGAAGAAGCAACAAAAACTGGTATGGAATATTTAGAAAGAGTCGGTCTAGCTGACAAAGCCAATGCCTACCCTGCCCAACTTTCCGGCGGACAACAACAACGAGTTGCCATTGCACGAGCGTTGAATATGCATCCAGAGATTATTCTATTTGATGAACCAACTTCAGCTCTTGATCCTGAGATGATCCAAGAAGTTTTGGATGTTATGGTTGATTTATCTAAGCAAAATATCACGATGATTTGTGTCACTCATGAAATGGGTTTTGCACGCCAAGTCGCTGATAAAGTTATTTTTATGGATGACGGTCAAATTATCGAAACCGGTACGCCAGAACATTTCTTTACGAATACTCAAAATGAGCGGGCTAAAGAATTTCTAAGTAAAATTATTCATAATTAAATTCATTTTCATCACAATTCACATTAAACCTATAAGGAGGAACTATTATGAAAAAGACAAAAAAATTATTAGGTGCTCTATCTCTTACACTGTTACTTGGATTAATTGTCGGCTGCGGCAGTGGCAATGAAAATGAATCTAAAGATTCCAGTAATAAAGGAGCTACAGGCATTCAAAAAATCAAGGATGCTGGAGTGGTTAAAGTTGGTGTCAAAGAAGACGTACCAAACTTTGGATATATGAATCCAGATACAAACAAAAATGAAGGCATGGAACCAGACATTGCTCGTTTGATTGCTAAAGATTTAACCGGCAGTGAAGATAATGTAGAGTTTGTAGGGGTAACAGCTAAAACTCGCGGACCGTTATTAGACAATGGTGAGTTGGATATGGTAATTGCTACCTTTACGATCACTGATGAACGGAAAGAAACGTATAACTTTACCACTCCTTATTATAAGGATGAGGTTGGTTTCTTAGTTAGAAAAGCAGATAAATTTACTGATACTGCCAGCTTAGATGGAAAAACGATCGGTGTTATACAATCAGCTACAACAAAAGAAGCTATCGAAAAACAAGCAAAAGAGTTAGGTGTTTCATTCAAGTATCAAGAACTTGGTTCTTACCCTGAGCTAAAAACAGCCCTAACTTCAAAACGAATCGATGCTTTTTCTGTTGATAAATCCATTTTAACGGGTTATGTTGATGCCAATACTGAAATCCTAAAAGACGGTTTTTCACCACAAGAATACGGTATCGCTACGAAAAAGGCGAATACTGAATTAGATGATTACTTAAATAAATCCATCGAAAAATGGGAAAAAGACGGTACTTTAGAAAAAATTTACAAAACATGGAATCTAGATTAAAAACTCTCGGTTCTATAAGGTTTTGTTAGGATTGGGGAGAAAATTGGATGTTCATTATAGCAAACGCAAGCCCTTTTGCGCTTTATCGATGGGAAGCCTTATTGAAAGACTGGAAACTTTTCGCTGATGCTTTCCTTTATACCATATTATTAGCCATCGGATCACTGATTGTTGCAATGTTGTTAGGTATTTTATTTGGCAGTCTATCTGCAATGAAGAATAAGTTGATGAATATCATCAGCCGAATTTATGTTGAATTCTTCCAGAATACCCCTTTATTGATTCAATTCATTGTAGTCTATTACGGTTTTCCTTTAATTAGTCCATCGTTGACTTTTTCTACAACTACGATTGCTATTCTTTGTGTCGGCTTTTACCACGGAGCTTATATATCAGAGGTTGTTCGTTCTGGAATCGGGGCAGTTCCTAAAGGGCAATTTGAAGCAGCATTCTCACAAGGTTTTTCTTATGGTAAAACGATGCGCTATGTTGTTTTACCTCAAGCTTGGCGCATTATGTTACCACCTTTAACAAACCAAATCGTTAACTTGATCAAAAACACCTCTACCGTTGCAATTATTTCTGGTGCGGATGTCATGTTTACGGCAAATAGTTGGTCTTCGATTAATTTGAATTATATTCCCGCTTTTGCTGTAGCAGGATTTCTTTACTTCATCTTATGTTTCCCTCTAGCCAAATTAGCTCGACGACTAGAAGAAAATAATAAGAAAGCATACACCAGATAGGAGGTTGTGACTATGTCATTTTCAGAGCAAATGAGTCAACTTCTTACCGCTAATAATTTACGATTTTTATTTGATGGTTTGAAGCTCACTCTTTATATTTCGTTCGTTGCGATTGTTTTAAGTACAATTTTTGGGACAATTCTGGCTGTTTTACGAAACCAAAAAAGTGGTCCTCTAAAATTTTTAGCTAGTTTATATATTGAAATTGTTCGGAATATTCCTAACTTATTGTGGATTTATGTGATATTTTTGATTTTCAAAATAAAATCTACGCCTGCCGGTATTGTTAGTTTCACAGTCTTTACCACTGCGGCTTTAGCCGAAATTATTCGTGGCGGATTAAACGGTGTAGATAAAGGTCAAAAAGAAGCCGCTCGTTCACAGGGATTTAGTAATTTTCAAATTATTATTTACATTGTTTTGCCTCAAGCGATCCGAAATGTATTGCCGGCAATCGTTTCACAATTTGTAACAGTCATCAAAGATACTAGTTTCTTATATTCTGTTATAGCTTTACAAGAATTATTTGGAAAGTCATATATCTTGATGGGACGTTATGCGCAGACAGAACAAGTTTTTGCGATTTACGGATTGGTCGCCTTGATGTACTTTGTTATTAATTTTTCCATTTCTCAGTTTTCTCGATGGTTATCTAGAAACTGGGCATAAATTAAAAAAAGGCCAGCTTTCTGAATTGAAAGCTGACCTTTTTTATTATCTAATCGTTACATCAAATTGTTCAACTAAAGCTTTTTCTACCTTTGCTAATGATTGATTGATTTCTTCATCAACCAATGTTGCTTCAGCATTCACAAAAGTTAGGCTGTATGCCATTGATTTTTTACCTTCAGCGATATTATCGCCTTGATATACATCAAATAAATGAATTGATTGCAAGAATTTACCCGCATGTTTAGAAATAACTTCAACTAGCTCTTGATTTGTTACTGTTTCATCCACTAGTAATGCAATATCTCTTGAAATTGCAGGGAATTTCGAAACTTGTTGATAAACTAAAGCATCATTTTCTTCTTCAATGATGGCTTGAATATTCAATTCAGCTGCATATGTTTCAGGAATATCATATTCTTTGGCAATCGTTGGATGAACTTGACCGACAAAGCCGATCACTGTATCATTCATTTTTACTAAAGCAGTTCTTCCTGGGTGTAATTCTTTGTTTTCTTTTGTTGCTTCATAAGAAATTTTATCAGCAATACCTACAGAGTCAAATAAAACATCAAGCATTCCTTTGATTGTATAAAAATCAACTGGTGCTTCTTTTGTCTGCCAATCTTTTACCACTCTATTTCCTGATAAGACAATTCCTAAATGATTTTCTTCATATGGCAATTCTTTTTCAGGATCATTATCTTGGTAAAACACTCGTCCGATTTCATAAAGAGCAACATTGTTATTTTTACGAGCAACATTATATGCCACATCATCAAGTAATCCTGAAATCAAGTTCATTCTTAAAACAGAACGTTCTTCACTCATCGGCCATTGTAGACTTGTCGTTAAGCTTTCTCTCATCATAAATTGACGAGATTTTTCTTCTGTTGTCAAAGCGTAGCTGATTGCTTCACTTGCACCACAGCCTTCTAATAAACTTTTGATTTTACGAACTAATAATTGTCCGCTCGTTAAGCTACCTGCCACGGTTTCACCTTTTGGTAAGGTTGATGGTAGGTTATCATAACCGTAGATACGTGCAACTTCTTCAATCAAGTCTGCTTCGATCGTAATGTCCCAACGTCTAGGTGGAATCGTTACAGAGTATTTTTCTTGCTCAAGTTCGTAAGCAAATCCTAACGTATCGAAAATTTCACTAACTATCGCTTGATCCATCTCAGTACCCAGATATTCATTGATTCGTGAAATCGTTACACTCACAATAACATCTTCAAGTGTTAATTCCGAGCCAACTGCTTTTCCTGAAACAACAGTTCCGCCAGCTAATTTAGCAATCATGGCTGCAGCTACATCCCCTGCTTCACCAATTGTTGCAGGGTTAATTCCTTTTTCAAATCGGCTTGATCCTTCACTGCGTAAATTGAATTTTTTTGACGTTCTACGGACAGTCACACTATCAAATAGAGCAGATTCTAAAGCTACAGTTGTCGTTTCATCCGTAATTTCAGAATCTTCTCCACCCATAATTCCGGCTAAAGCAACGGGTATTTCTCCATTTGTAATCACAAGATCTTCTTCAGACAGTTTTCTTGTTTCACTATCCAAGGTAATCAATTCTTCTCCTTGTTTACCACGGCGAACTGAAAGTTTTTTGCTGTTTAATTTTTTATAATCAAACGCATGCAATGGTTGTCCAAAAAGTAAAAGAATATAATTCGTCACATCTACCACGTTATTGATTGGACGAATCCCTTCATTCATTAAACGTGTTTGCAACCACAACGGACTTTCAGCAATTTTTACGTCTTTTATGATTCTGATTTGATAAGCGGATGCATCTTTTTTATCTTCCACGTCAACAGAAATGTACTCAGCAGCCGTTTCGCTAGCATCTTCTTCTAAAACTACATCATTGAATTTAGGCGTTTGGCGGTAAATAGCCCCTACTTCATAAGCAACCCCACGCATACTTAGCGCATCAGCACGGTTTGGAGTGATCGATAATTCGATAATATGATCATCCATATCTAAATAAGAAAAGACATCATCGCCATTAACTGCCTCCTGCGGCATATAATAAATACCCTCAGAGTAAGCTTTAGGAATCACATTATCAGAATAACCTAATTCTTGTAGAGAACAGATCATACCATTTGAGACTTCACCGCGCATTTTACCTTTTTTGATTTTTTGATTGCCAGTAATACGAGAACCAGGTAAAGCTACAATCACTTTGATACCTACTTTGACATTCGGTGCGCCACAAACGATTTGCGACAGCTCTTCTTCACCGATATCCACTTGGCAAATCGATAAATGATCTGAATTTGGATGAGGAACACATTCTTTGACCTCACCAACTACTATTTTTTTCAAGCCTTCTTCTGGTACTTCAACACCCTCGACTTCGATCCCAGTCAAAGACATTTGATCAGATAATTCTTTTGCAGAAATTTTTGAAAGATCTAAATACTCACTTAACCATTTATAAGAAACTAACATCGTCGATTACTCCTTTACCTTGAACTGATTTAAGAAACGTAAATCGTTTTGATAGAAATTACGAATATCGTTGACACCGTAACGTAACATAGCCACACGATCTGGTCCCAAGCCAAAAGCAAAACCAGTGTATTCGTTTGGATCGATTCCTGACATAGATAAGACATCAGGATGAACCATACCGGCACCTAAAATCTCGATCCAGCCCGTTTGTTTACATACATTACAACCTGCTCCACCACATTTGAAACAGCTAACATCTACTTCAACTGAAGGTTCAGTAAATGGGAAATAACTTGGTCGTAAACGGATTTTACGATCTTCACCAAACATTTTTTTCATAACTACTTCTAGTGTTCCTTTAAGATCGCCCATTGTAATATTTTTATCAATAACTAAACCTTCAATTTGATGGAATTGATGGCTGTGTGTCGCATCATCAGTATCTCTACGGAAAACTTTTCCCGGAGAAATCATGCGCAATGCGCCTTTTGAAAAATCATGTTTTTCCATTGTTCTAGCTTGTACAGGTGAGGTATGTGTACGAATCAAAATATCGTCTGAAATATAAAATGTATCTTGCATATCACGAGCCGGGTGATCTTTCGGTAAATTCATACGCTCAAAATTATAATGATCTGATTCTACTTCGTATCCATCAACGATTTGATAACCCATACCAACGAAAATATCTTCGATTTCTTCCATTACTTGAGATAATATATGACGCGTCCCATGAGCCATTTGCTTACCTGGCAAAGTCACATCAATTGTCTCTTGTTCTAAGGCAGCATTTAAAGCTGCTGTTTCCAAGACTTCTTTTCGTGCTTCAACCGCTTCTGTCAATAAATCTCGAATTTCGTTTGCAAAACTTCCAACTACTGGACGTTCCTCTGCGGATAAATCTTTCATTCCTCTCAACACTTCTGTGATAGGACCTTTTTTACCTAGTGTTTCTACTCTGATTTGGTTCAATGCTTTAAGATCAGCTACATTTTGGATATTCGTCAATGTTTCATCTCTTAATGCTTCTAATTGAGCTTTTAATGTCATTTTTCTATTCCTTTCTTTTGCTTGGTATTAAATAAAAACTGAGCAGGCTCATTCAGTTCTGACAGAAAAATAGGAGAATATGGTTGTGACTCTTTTGGTCACGGGCATATTTTATCTTTTTTCCGAAAGGCTAGCCTGAGAAGCTAGATAATGCATGGTAAAAGCTGAACAGACCCTTTTAGTCTTGTTTGAAAAATAGGAAAAATTAGCTGTAGCGTTTTTTCCTATTTTCATTTTCATCTTTTTTTCTGAAAGACTAGCCAAAATAAAAAACGATAGCCCGCCCCTTTATAAAGGAACGAGCTATCGTGTTACCATCCTACTTCATGAAAAAATTCATGCACTCAATTCTTATAACGGCTTTCACCGGTCTATTCTCTTTGGAACAAACAAACTCCGGAAGTGAACTTCATTTTTCGATTACGTAACCTGTTTGCAGTCTAAGACAGGTATTCCCTTGAACGTATCTAGCCAAATTACTCTTTTCCATCAACATTTTTTATTATTCAATTGATTACAGTTTACAAGAAGTTAAGTCTCAGGTCAACTGCATTCTTCAGCTGTGACCCATTTTTCTGCCCAATGCTGAATTTGTTCCATTGCTTGTTGTAAGTCCTTGCCTTTATTTGTGAGGAAATATTCTAGACGACTGCTCTCATCACAGCGAACTGCTTTTGAGATGATCCCCTCTCCTTCTAACTCTTTCAAGCGTTCTACCAACACTCGATCGCTAAGTTCAGGGATCTTTTGTCTTAACTCACCAAATCGTTGAGGACCATTTTCCAACAAGACGTCAATAATCAAACCATTCCATTTTTTCCCTAAAATCGCAAAAGCTTTTTCAAATTTAGGACATAATAAAAATTCGTTTGTTTTTACTTGCTCCATTTTCCTCACCTCGTGAATTGAGTATAGCACACAACTTACAATTTGTAAGTATATCTGCTTTCATTTTATTTCATTTTTTCAATAATTTGTTCCTTATCCATATCAATGATGATCCCAGCCGATAGTAAAACTAAAAATACATGGTCTACCGATTTGTTTGTTGCTTGAGCTAAAGCTTTGCGATAAAGGTTCAGCTGCCCTCTATAACGGCGGATGATTTTTTCAATTTCAAGGCTGTTTTCAGTATCTTGAACAAAATCCGTTTTATAATCATATAGCGTGCAGAATTCTTCATTTTCGATATACCCATCGATCATTCCGTGGATCAATAAATCATCTTCTGTTTTCTTTGGATAATCTTTGATAAGTTCTTCTGCTCTCAGTAACATTGAAAACGGCTGTTCACGTACAACATAAGCAGGATTAGCTAAAAGTTGTTGTCCTAAATTTGTTTGATAAAAGGATAGGACCTGATCAATATTGATTTGTTTCGCTACATTTTCTTGGATAATTTTTGTTTGAACCAATTCTTCAGTCAATTGTTCAATACTAGCTCTAGTTGGTTCTTTAGTCAAATCCAGAAGTTGCAATACATAGTGCGTTGCTGTACCAACTTCTACAGCGGAGGGCTTGCGGATAGTTTCAATAAATCTAGGTTTTCCTAACTCACCTTCGCTCATTCGATGCACGATCATAGGAGTTGCCTGAATCGTATTCTTTTCATCTAATTCTATTTTGGCAATCTCTTTATTATCAGGGTCTTCAAAAACACGTTTGATTTCTGAAACTGACTGATAATTTGTCGTTTTTGTAGCCAGTTGATACGGATATGCATAGTTTAAACGATGAAGACCTTTTTCAATCACTTTCGGGTCGCTTTTATTCGGATCTTTCTCTTTTATAGAACCTGCATCGATAAATTGAAGTGTTGCAAATTGTTCTTGAATCGCTTTTTCTGTCATAAAAGCAACAGTGAAATTAGCCGGATGTTGTGTGATTCCTGGGACTTTCTCAGTTAAATACTCTGTCTGAAATTCAGTCATTTTCTGATGACGAATCAAGCTCATACCAACCCAGTTCATCAAGCTGCTCTTGCCCTGCAACCGATTTTCGCTAGGTAAAACCTTTGTTTGAACATCGCCGACCTTAAGCCATTCTTTCCAGGTCGCCTCTTGATTATTGTATGATCCAACAAGATAGAGTTTTTGTTCCGCACGTGTCAAGGCAACATATAGTTTGCGCATTTCTTCAGAAAGCAATTTCTTTAACTTCGCCTGCTTGATCGCTAAAAATGGTAATGTTTCATAAAGCATTCGATCAGTTTGATCAAGGTAACGAATGCCTACACCTAGTCGATCATCAAAAATATATCGCTCATTTAAATCGCCTAAGTTGAATTCTTTCGTCATATCTAACACAAAGACTACCGGAAATTCTAAGCCTTTACTAGCATGAATTGTCATCACCCGAACAGCATTTTCTTCGCTCAAAATCACAGGCTCCGCTAGATCTTTATCTTTTTCCTGCATTTTTTCAATAAAACGAACAAATTGAAACAATCCTCGAAAACTCGTTTGTTCATAACTAGCTGCTCGATCCACTAAAGCATACAAATTCGCTTGTCTTTGTTTTCCTGCTGGCATACCACCTACATAATCTAAATACGCAGTATCTTGGTAAATTTCCCAAATCAGTGTAGATAATTGGTTTCGTCTGGCAATTTCCCGCCATTTTTCTAACCATTGTGCAAAGTGCTGCGTTTTTTCTTTTAATTTTTGATGTTCTTTATCCTCAGTCTCATTTTGATTAAAGGTTAAAAAAGCATCGTAATAGGAACTCTTTTTAGCTGCTAATCGAATCGTAACTAATTCATTTTCTTTTAATCCAACGATTGGTGAACGTAGAACAGCTGCTAATGGAATATCCTGATACGGATTGTCGATGATTTGTAACAGAGCAACCATTGTTTGAACTTCTGTTGCTTGAAAATAGTTTTGCGCATCATTCACTTGGATCGGAATTCCAGCTACTTTAAGAATTTCAAGAATCGTTAAATTATTTTTCTTTGTTGGTGTCAATAACACAATGTCGCTGTATGTGACTGGTCGATTTTCTTTAGTTGATTTGTCATAAATCAAAAACTGCTGATCAATCAATTCTCTGATTTTTAGCGCGGTCATATGCAGTTCGCCTTCGGTTTTATCTTCCAAAATCAGTTGAGGATCATCTGGATTTAAGCTTTCTTCTAATTGTTCTGCTTTTTTTTCATAAATTAGTAGTTCTGTATCATAATTCTCAGCTTCTGCAAATTGATCAAATCCATGAACGAGCTGAGCTGCTTCATCATAAGCGATTTGACCAACTCGTTCGTCCATCAATTGTTCAAAAACTAAGTTAGTAAAATCTAAGACATTTTTGCGTGAACGGAAATTTTCAGCTAAAATGATTCGTTTGCCCTCTTTATTTTGCCCATACTGATTATATTTTTCAATGAACAATGTGGGATCTGCTAAACGAAAGGAATAAATCGACTGTTTCACGTCACCTACCATAAACAGGTTTCCCTCATCAGCAGCTGGTCTTCGCAACCAATAAAGAATTGTTTCTTGTAATCGGTTGATATCTTGATATTCATCGACCAACACTTCATCAAATTTATCACGATAATATTTAGAAGCTTCTGTTTCTGTCCACTGATTGGCTTCTTTTTTAGCTAGGATTGCCAAGGTAAAGTGTTCCAAATCATTGAAATCAACTAACCCTTTCTTTAATTTTTGCGTGCTGTATTGATCGATGAAGGCTTTGCCGACTTTGGCCATTTCTTCAACAATCGGCATCGACAATTCCATGATTTCTTTCATTTGTTCAGGTGATAGAGTGAATAAATTGTCGATTGTGTCATTGATTGCTTTTTTATTTTGCTCACGTAAATTTTTTGCTTGAGCAGCTATTCCCTTCAGTTCTTCTACGCGAACTGTTGGGTAGCGTTCGAAAGTGACTGTTTTTGATATGTCAAAACCTGATTCTAAATCATTATCGGCTAATTGACTGCTGAAAGTTTCAACAAATTCTTTTTCATTTCTAGCAAGAATCGCTATTTTTTCTAATTTTTCTTCGCCTTCCGTCAGACGAATCATTTCTTCATAACGATCCACACAACGAAAGAGATTTTCCATGATTTGAGGCTTCAAAAAATCTTGGAATAAAGCAGAGTCTCCTAAGCGACCAGTCACGCGATAACTGTCAGCTAAACAGGTCAGCCATTCTTCTGGATCTGGATTTGCTCTGGCAAATTCATAGAGTGAAAAAATCAACTTCGTTAATCCGTCATCACTACGATCATTAGAAAAATTACTCGTTAATTGATAAAACGATTCTCGATTATCTGCATAACATTTTTCTCTGAGTTCATCCCAAACATCTTCTTTCAAAAGTAACATTTCCGTCTCATCGGTTAATAAACGAAAAACAGGATCCATCTCTATCAAATAATAAAAACGACGAATAACAGTTAAACAAAAAGCATGTAATGTACTAATATTAGCTGTTGGAAGCAGTGTCAGCTGTCTAACAAAATGTTGTTTTTTCTCTTGATCACTTTCGCTTGTAATTGCTTTTTGAAGTGCTACTTGAATTCGGTCTTTCATCTCTTTAGCTGCAGCTTCTGTATAGGTTACGATCAGCAATCGATCAATATCCACACCACTTTTTACTTTTTCGATTACTCGCCGAACGAGAACCGTCGTTTTTCCAGAGCCTGCTGAAGCAGAAACTAGGATATTATCATCCCCGTCAAAGACTGCTTGCCACTGATTATCAGTAAATTGTTCATTTTCTGGACGTAAAGGAATTTCTTTACTCATCGATTGGTCCTCCTTCTTGTTCATTTTCAATCAACCGATCCATCACTTCTTTTTTAGATAAAGTTTCGATGCGATTGTAATTATTTTCTTTTAACATCACATCAAAGTTACACACACTCCTAAACGGACAAAAGCGGCAAGCAATGCGTTCTTTCCCTTGATATGCTGGATTTAAGTCAATTTCTCCACTAGTGATTTTGTTACCCGCTTCAATAAACTTACTGCGATTATGTGTTAATAGAGCCTCTAACTCAGGCTCAGTCACAAATTTGTCTTCTTGACGGCGACCTGGTTTGATGATTTCTTTTGCCGATTCTTCGATTGGATAAATCAACGAACTTTGTTTCGCTTGTAAGCTTTTATCTAAATGACCCAACAAATCTGGATCATTTAATAACAATCCATCAAATTGAAATTTCTTTAAAAGCTGCTGCTCTTTTTTGTCTTCTGTTTCATAAGGAAGAATCGGATTATGAACATGGAGATAAAATGATCCCGCAGGCTTGGCTGTTTGACCAACCAAGTTTACAGCATCCATCAAAGCTACATCCAAATAAGTCAGCATTTGCATCGCTAATCCATAATAGGCTTCGGTAATATTGAATTTCTTATGACTGGATTTATAATCGATTACTCCGAGATATAAAGAATCAGGTGTAACTAATTGGTCTAAGCGATCGATTTTACCTCTAACACTAATATTTCCGCCATTTTTCAACGGTAATTCTAAGCCTTTAATGCCTTTTTGACTGGCAATTTGACCAAATAAAACCTCAGTCTGAACGGTACTCATTCCACTACGTTCACTTTGTCGTTTTAACGCCCAGCTAACTTTTTTGATTGTCTGAGCTAACTGATAGCGAATGTAATTCATACGGCTAGAAGAATCTAGAATCGAAAATTTAATCTCACCAAACACAGTATTCAATATCTGCTCTGTAAATTCATTTACTTCTCGATCGGTCAACTCTGATAACTGTTTATTTTGCATAATCAATAATTTAAAGAATTGATCTAAGGCTTCATGAAAAAAGTCTCCAGTTGCAGCCGGCGATAAACCAAAAACATCTCTTTCTTTCAATCCCAATCCAAAACGAGAGAAATACTGATATTGACAGCGATAAAAACTTTCCATTCTCGAAACCGAGGTATAAATTTGTTTCGTATACAATTCGTCAGCTAGCTGTTCGTCTAA
Source organism: Enterococcus sp. DIV0212c (assembly GCF_017377505.1). GTDB lineage: Bacteria > Bacillota > Bacilli > Lactobacillales > Enterococcaceae > Enterococcus_L > Enterococcus_L ikei. The sequence goes on from NZ_JAFREN010000008.1 coordinate 287,556, forward strand.
ATTTTCCGGCAAGTTTTGATGACCTAAACTCTCAAAGACATGTTGAGCTAGTTCAGCAAGAGTGTGTCCCATCAATTCCCGTTCCAACGCTAACCAAAACGCTGAAATTCCTTCTTGTGTTTCTTTTTTCTGCCGTTTCAAATTCGTCAAATCACTGATCAAGGTTCGATAGGTTCCAATATGTTCTAAACTGACTTGTTCGTCATCAAAAATCGTTAGCGCATTTCTCTTTTGCACCCTTAAGCCTAAATCATTTTGTATATTTATTAGATAACTTGAGACTTTAACGTCTTTGACCGTATCTTTCACACTTGGATAAGAAAAATACAAACGCTCAGTTGCCGAAGAAAACATGATATACGCATTAAAGGGTTCCTTGGCGATGCTTTTTCTCGTATCATTCAATAAAAATTGTGTATCATCCAAATACCCATTCACAAATTCTCGCTCTTCATCAGAAAGCAACGTTTTATTATCAAATTTTTGCGGTAAAACTTGATCGGTCAACCCAATTGCAAAAACCACTTTTGCTTGCCCTGGACGAGCTAAATCTATTGCACGAACTTGTACTTGGTCAATGGCCGTTGGTACTTTATTATAGCGAAGCCCTTCAAGACCACTAGAGAAAATTTCTTCAAATACAGCCAAATCAAATGGATCATTGCCATAAATCGTCACGTATTCATCTAATAAAGTCATCAAGGCTTCCCAAGTCTGTTCATGATTTCTGGCCGCTCCTAATTGTCCACTTTCAATTGCTTGGCTACGCCACATCATCAATTGCTTTTCTACACCATTATTCACTAAGAAGCGATAAAAATAATCCGCAGCCTCAATCCCAGTTTGTGCTTTTTGGATTTTTTTGAAAAAGGCTGGAATGCTTTGTTGGATCATTTTACGTACGGTATTCGCATCTTTTTCAATTAATTCAGTATCATCTTGTTGATCAGCTTCAAAATCATACCGGATAAAATGCCAGTCTTTATTATTCTCCCAATGATATCCTTCATAGCCATAAGCCAGTACGACATTTTCAGTTACATCGATTTTACGGCGCCACTCATTTCGTGTAATCTGCCAATCTTCTATCGCAAGCTGATCTTCAATCGGAAAAAACAACTCTGTTCTTAAAAAACGCAACACATCACGATAGCGATAGCGGTATGCATGAATCGCAAATAACGACTGAATAAATTCAACTAAAGGATGCTGTTCCATCGCCATATCTCGATCTAAATAAACAGGAATCTCATGCAAAGAAAATAAGGGCTCGATCATCGTTTCGTAACTATCAAGTTCTCTTGTCACAATTTGAATATCTTTATAACGATAGTTTTCTTCAACAACCAACCTTCTGATTTCTTTTGCTATATGATTGATTTCTTCTTTGGGATTTTCCGCACACCAAAATTGCAGATGATCATCACTAAGTGTTTCTTTCTTTCTCTTTGGATGATTCTCTTGAGCTGAGATCCAGTATTCTTCAAGAGTTTGAATACTCTCGTTTTCAATCAGGAATTTACTTGTTTCTACATAATCAGGCAATATCGGAACATTTGATTTTCTAGCTAATTGATAAAGTTGATAATACGTAGTTCCTGTTTCATAAAATAAATTCATCATTGTTGGTACTTCATTCGGATACTTTTTATCCAAAATAAAAGAAATTTTGACTTCACCCCCTCGGCGCATCAGCACATCGATCAGCTTTAATTCTCTTGCGGAAAAATGATGATAACCATTGATCACGAAAAGAACCTTACTAAGATCTTTGGTTTCCAGATAATCGGTTAAATAATTAATGATTTCTGCCGATTTGATTCCATACTGATCCATAATTTCTTCAAATTTAGTAAAAACTAATTTAATATCTTGAATCTTTAATTGTAAATCCTGTTCTTTACTCGTTGATTCAGGTCCTGACATATGAGCGAATAAGTCTTCTAAATCAATATTGCCCTCTTTCATCTCCTGATATAAATCAAACAACTGTTGGATAAACCCAGATTTATTGATTTCTCCGCGGAACACTTTTAATGATTCTTCATTTTCTGATAAAATCTTTCTCAAAACCATTGCAGCGCCAGCTTCTGAAAGTACTTCTGAGCTGTAGTATTGTGTATGTTGTAAATAGTACCATGCTAAACGGTAAAAACTAAACACTTGTAAACGCATAGTAGCTATTGAATCACTTTGATCGTTTTGAATTTTCTTTATTCGTTTAAGTGCATTGATCTCTTGTTCAAATTTCATGTGATTCGGTACTAAATAGAAAACTTCATGTGCCTCATCATCAGATAACCATTTAACAGAAGCTTGCAAAAGCGCTTCTTCTAAGTCCATCTCTGCAGTTCCACGGATAAATTGTAAACTCATACTCTCACATCCTTTATCAATCTTCTCATGCTCTTAGTTTATCATAAATCAGCCGCAAATATGGCTTTTACTATCTAACAAAAAAAGCCTCTTAATTAAAAGAGAACTTTCTTCTATAAGCTAGTTGCTTTGTATTTAATTGCCACTTTTTTAAATCGTTCCAAAACGATTTAGCGGCCACAAGACAAATTTAACGTCACCTAATATTTTATCATGACTAATAAATCCAATCATTCGGCCATCTTTGGAATTCCGACGATTATCACCCATCACAAAATACTCACCTTCTGGTACTTTCTGCTCACCAGTCACTTCGTTAAGTGTAAAATCAAGTGTTAGCGGTAAACCATCTGTCACTTCGCCTTTAAACTCATCTAAATAAGGTTCTTTTACTTCTTTGCTATTGATATATAAAATATCATCTTTGTACTCAATAGTATCACCTGGCAAACCAATCACACGCTTGATATAATTCTTTTTAGGTTCATCCGGTGCTGGAAATGTTACGATATCAAAACGTTTGATTTCCGTATTTTTCAAGGCAATCACACGTTCACCATCAGCTAATGTCGGGTCCATCGAATGACCTTTTACTACGACTGGTGTAAAAACAAATTGTCTCAATAAAAATAATAGTGCTGCTAATCCAATAAAAAATAATACTGTATGTAATAACTCTTTAGATTTCAAACTCATTCCTCCAAAAAACTTGCTTTCTATAGTTTACCACAGACAATGAAATTTCTACAGGATTCTTTTCTTTTTACCTAACTTTTTAATGCATATCTTAATAATTAAGACGTTTAAACAAAATACTCTTCAATAAGCCACTCCATGAAAAAATGAATTCGTACCACGTTAATACTTACATGTCTGTTACAACAATATAATAAACAGCTAATGGTCCATGTAATCCCACAACTAATTGCATTTCAATATCACCGGAGTTTGAAGGACCTGAAATAAAGTGAATCGCAGAACCGACTTTTTCCCCTTTTTCTTGTTTTTTTGCATAATAAGCTGCAGCTTGTGTAGAACGAGGAACAATTTTGCTCATTGGAATGATTGAAATATAATGCTGCGGTAAAAAATGGAGCGAACGCCCCTGTCCAGCATTTGTTTCGACAACGATTGAACCAGATTCTGCTAATAAAAATTCTGCAAAAGCTATAGCAATATTGGCGCGTTCGGCATTAGCGATATTCGTTTCTCTTTGTTCTGCGCCTTTTTCCCAAAACATTAGCTGGTCATCTGCTGGCTCCAAGCGATGTTCTTTAGAAAATTGTTCCAATCCATATTCTGCAAATCTTTCATCGATCGGCAATAAAATCTTGCCTTGACCTAGTTCTTTGATTAACTGATCGATTGTATCTTTTAATTGCGCTTTTGTTGTTTCTATAAGATTAGTATTAATCTTTTCTACTCTTTTTTTTGCGATCTCTAAAAGCTCTTCTGATGACTTATCTTGAAGTGTTGTTTCAGGTAAATCATTGATTGGGTGAAATGGATGATCCGCTACATTTTGCCGTTCTATTCCTAGTTTTTCAGTTAGATTGTTTAGAAACGATTCTCTATTCTGACTATCGATATTAGTCATTTTTTTCACCTGCTTTATGCTTTTTGTACCAACTTCTAAAATTCTCTGAACTTTTTGGCGGACGTGGTAAATCCCTAACATCGGTCCAACCTTTAACAAGACCAGGCCCTTTTGATACAAAACCGCCATATTGGAACATATTATCTACTGTAATTTTGTTTTTCTTACTCAATGGTGCAAGTCCTGCATGATCTACCTTCATCGCCATTTTAAATAAACTTGGAGTAGCTGTGGCTTTACCCACGACCCGCATTTGGAAATCATCGAAACCATGCTGCATTTTCAACTCATTTGTCATCACTCTTCGATGCTCAATCAATAACTCATGCAAAGGAATTTTCACAGGACAGGTATCTGTACAAGCACCACATAGACTAGACGCATAGGGCAGATCGCCAAACTGTTTGTATCCACCTAAAACAGGGGATAAAACAGCACCAATTGGGCCAGGATAAATAGAGCCATAACCATGACCGCCAATATGACGATACACTGGACAAACATTTAAACATGAACCACAACGAATACATTGAAGGACAGATTGAAAAGCGGTTCCTAAAGCATTTGAGCGTCCATTATCTAAAATTACAACATGAAACTCTTCTGGACCATCAGATTCATCTTCATTTTTAATACCGGCAAAAGTCACGTAAGTTGTTAGGCTTTGACCGACTGCACTTCTAGCTAACAGATTATCCAACACTTCTGCTTCTTTCATACTTGGGACGATTCGCTCCATTCCCATCAAAACAATTTGGGTTTTTGGAATACTGATCGTCAAATCTGCGTTTCCCTCATTCGTATCTAGATTGATCATACCACTGTCAGCGATTGCAAAGTTACAGCCTGTGATACCAACTTCTGCTTCTAAGAAAAATTTTCGCATGACCTCCCGAGCACATCGGGCCAAGTTCACAGGATCATTATCTCCTTTATAACCTAATTTCTTTTCAAATACTTGGCGAATTTGTTCACGGTTTTTGTGAATACTAGGGAAAACAATATGGGAAGGTTCGTCCCAATCATCCATTTGGAGAATAAATTCGGCTAAATCTGTTTCCATGACGCTCACACCGTTCAACTCTAATAACATTGGATCAATATCAACCTCCGTCGTTACCATGGATTTTGATTTAACAACTTTTTTGGCATTTTTATCTAAAACGACTTGCTTTACATAGGCTGTGGCTTCTTCTGCTGTTTTAGCGAAAAAAACTTTCCCACCTTGTTCTGCTACTTTGTCACTAAACTGTTCTAAATAGTCTGGTAAATAAGCAATCGTATGTTGTCTAATCTGCTCGCCTAATTCACGCCACTGTTCCCAATTACCCAGTTCTGCTCTAGCACCTTCTCGTTTGATCCATTGATCATCTTGGGCTTTCGCCACAGCTTTTTGCATAAAGCTATCTTTTTTACTATCTTCTAATCGTTCTTTAAATGGTTTTGAGCTAGTTGTTAATCCCACACTATTTCCTCCTAGATGACCGTCATTATTTTTGGTTGATCCATACGTGTCAGATCTACCTGTTGGTTTAAAACTTCTGCGATATGCATAATTTTAATCGGCTTGCCTTCTCGATTGAATTTGCCACCAATATTCATTAAACAGCCCATATCAGCACTGATCAGAATTTCTGCTCCTGTATCAATCACATCATTCATTTTTTCGGTAACCATTTGTTCAGATATTTCCGGCATTTTGACTGAGAAGGTTCCGCCGAAACCACAACAGTTTTCGATATGATTTAACGGTACCATCTCTAATCCTGCCACGTGATCCAACAAGATAAATGGCGCTTCTCGTTCTTTTAGAATTCTAGTCATATGGCATGAACGATGATAGGTTGCCTTAGCATTTAATGTTGCACCAACATCCGTAACTCCTAAGACACGATAAAGAAATTGGCTAAATTCAAATGATTTTTCTGCTAACGCTTCAGCCTTTGGTCCATAAATAGGATCATCTTTTAAGAAATGTTTATATTCTCTTAACATCCCTACGCACGAACCAGCAGGGCCGACCACATATTCTGCATCTTCAAAACAATCGATTTGATTTTTCAACGTGGCATAACTTTCTTCCACATAACCACTGTTATAGGTTGGCTGACCACAACACGTTTGATTTTCCGGAAACGACGTCTCGCAACCTAAACGTTCTAAAACTTCCACCATTGCCTGCCCCACGTTAGGGAATAATAAATCAACAACACATGTAGAAAAAATACTTACTTTCAAAAAAATGCCCTCCTCGTAAAGTTGTACGAAAAGGGCAGATCAGTCATCTATATAGTCAAAAATAACATTGGCATATACATTCGTTTTTACCTTGGTAAAAGTCGATCACTAGTCCCGTCATCATACAACTTAGAATCAAAATCATTTTGTAATAATTATTATACAAGAATAATTTTATCAATGATGGGGCTATTTAGCAATCAATTTCTATATGCTTTTTCGCATACTACTATTTTAATTTAGATATATTTTTCAACTAGCTAATTCGTTTTCGTGAATAATCAAACTTAATTACTCATATAGAAGAAAAATAGATGACTGTACACCGAAGATTTGATAAACTGAAGAAGAACAGGATTAATAAGGGAGGATTACCACCATGTTTATCTCATTTGGCATGTTTATTGGTTTAATTATATTAACAATTATTATGATCGCTTTGATTATTTATTTAACATTTACAGGAGGCAATAAAAAAGCGCGTCATGAGCACACTCGTCAAGCGGAAACAGCTGCTAAAGAACGGTTGGCTCAAAATAATATTGCTTCTAAGGAATTTAGCCAGAGCAACTTAAATCATCATGACGATTTTAGGCAGGAAAATAACACGGAGAATCATTATTATCAGGAGTCAAATTCGGAGGATGATTCCTCGTTACACGTCCTTCCTTACCCCAAGGATGATGATTTCAAATGAAGTAAAAGCCACGAAGTCATTGCTTGTGCTCCACCATTAATCCGTATTTTTTTGTGACTGAGATATAACTTTTAAAAGTTGTATTTCAGTCATTTTTTTATAGTATAAAATAAATAAAAAAGCTAATTTTTTTGTATCATAAAAATAAATAATGGCTGTTATATGTGATACTATCCAAATAATTTGACTTTAAATCATTCTGTTTCTATAATTTGGGAAAAATAGAAAAAAAGGGTTGATGAAATGGAATTCATATTAAACGAAAAAAGCAAAAAAAAGATTGAACTTTTTAATGAATTACTATATAGAGAAAATGAAGAAATATCTTTTTCTTATTTACAATACTTCCTCGATGTTTCTTTAAGTACATTAAAACGATATTTTAACGAACTATCGGTGGATATTAAGGCCAGTCGCAATCTGAAACATATCCTGCTCAAAAAAAAGGTAGGTGGTTACCTCATCCAGAATCATTCTACTCATAATTCAGATTACCTCTCGATAAGATTGCGCCTAAACTACTTGGAGCAATCGCTACAATTTAAAATTCTTTCGGAACTTTTGTTAAAACATTATAATACAGTAGAAGATTTAGCCGAAAAACTGTATGTTAGCCCCTCTCACCTCTATAAAAATATCACTGCTCTAAACGTTGAGTTAAAACGATACCCTTTGAAAATCGTTTTTGATCCAACAACAAATTTTCAAGGAAAAGAAAAGTATATAAGAATGCTCAATTTCTATTTTTTTTGGAGTACCTATCGAGGAATTACCTGGAAATTCGATTTTAAAAACATGACTCATTTTTCTAACTGTGTTGATTTTACCGAATTAAAAAAGAATTATTCAGAATCCGTCATTAAACGTTTAGAATTTATGGTTGGTTTGTTTATGGGTAGACAAGAAAAATACCCTATTCACTTACCAAAAAATATCAAAGAATTATCAAAAAATTTTTCAACAACAAATGATATCTCTCAACTTATTGAACCATTTCTTTCATCAGAGGATGAGATTTTATTCTTCAATTTAATTTCAAGATGTTATATTTCTGAAATAGATACTTTACAAGATCAGATTAGGCTTTATAACTCATTTCCAAGGACACTTCCTTTGATTAAAGATTGTGATTTATTAGTTGAAGAATATGAAAAATACTTTTTCCCAGATCTTTCTATGGGGAAAGAACAAAAGGCAATAATCTTCTACTACTCTTTAATTGGAATGATTCAAGCAACTTACTTTTCTATCAGTCCTTTTCAATTTTTTAGAGCTGCGTTTACTCACGAAACACAAAATTCACTATCTATTAAAAATAATCCGAAAATTCAACGGTTTTACAAGAGCTTTAGAGAAAACAATCCAGATTTTGCCGTTCCCATTTCATTTGATTTTGGAATGTGCATCTTATTAACGGTTTTGACAGAGACATTTTTAGTTCCTTCTTTATCAGTGTATATCCAATACTCTAGAAATAATCTGGGTTCGGTTTACCTCAAAAATAGATTGCATACAATTTTTAATCCTAAAACATTGCATTTTACCAATAGTATTGAAGAGGCGGATCTGGTAATCATTGACTGCTTTGAATCTAGAATTAGCAAAACAAACCAAAAAGTTTTGTATGTTTCTAACATTCACGATGAACGAACGTGGTTTGAATTATTTTCTTGCATTCAGACCTTTTTATTCAAAACTGAATAAACATTATCAAAAATACCGTCACCAAGGATTACTTTCTTCCTCGTTGACGGTATTTTTAATTAAAATCAACCTAATTATAGGCGTGCATTCAATTCTTTCGCTAATTCTTCAAAACCAGGTTTTCCAAGTAAGGCAAACATATTTTTCTTGTAAGCTTCCACACCTTCTTGATCAAATGGATTTACACCATTTAAATATCCTGAAATTCCAACAGCAATTTCAAAGAAGTACATTACATATCCTAATGAATAAGCATCCATTGCAGGGATTTTAACGATCATATTCGGTACGCCACCATCGGTATGCGCAAGTAACGTTCCTTCAAAGGCTTTTGTATTCACAAAATCAATTTCTTTCCCTTGTAAGTAGCCTAAGCCATCTAAGTCTTCAGCTAATTCTGGAATAGAAACGACGTGACGTGGAGTGTCCACTTTAACAACCGTTTCGAATAAGTTACGCATTCCATCTTGAACATATTGACCCATTGAGTGCAAATCAGTAGAGAAATCTGCTGCTGCTGGGAAAATACCTTTTTGGTCTTTACCTTCTGATTCACCGAAAAGTTGTTTCCACCATTCAGAGAAATAGTGCATTCCTGGTTCGTAGTTGATCAACATTTCTGTTGTTTTACCTTTACGGTATAAAATATTTCTTAACGCCGCATATTGATACGCTTGGTTTTTGCTTAAGTCAGTTGTTGATGCGTATTCTTTACGTGCATCGTTGGCACCTGTCATCAATGCATCAATATCGCCACCACTTACTGCAATCGGTAATAAGCCAACTGGAGTTAATACAGTGAAACGTCCACCAACATCATCAGGAATCACAAATGTTTCCCAACCTTCAGCGTCTGCTTCAACTTTAACAGCACCTTTAGCACGATCAGTTGTTGCATAAATACGTTTATTTGCTTCTTCTTTACCATATTTTTTGATCAATAATTCTTTAAATACTCTAAATGCGATTGCAGGTTCTGTTGTTGTACCTGATTTTGAAATCACATTTACAGAGAAGTCACGGTCACCAATAACATTGATCAAATCAGCTAAGTAAGTTGAGCTGATGCTATTTCCAGCAAAGAAAACTTGTGGTGCTTTTCTTTCATCTGCTGGTAATAAATTATTAAATGAATGGTGTAAAAATTCAATTGCTGCTCTTGCACCTAAGTAAGAACCGCCAATACCAATCACAACTAAAACTTCAGAATCTGATTGAATTTTTTCAGCTGCCTTTTTGATACGTGCAAATTCGTCTTTATCATAATTTTCTGGTAGATCGATCCAACCAGTAAAATCACTTCCAGCTCCTGTTCCTTCTCGTAATGCTTTGTCTACTGCAGTCACTTGTGTCTGCATGTATTCCAATTCATGATCAGCAACAAATGGTGTCAAATTGGAATAATCAAATTGAATGTGTGACATTCCTTCTCCTCCTTGAAATTAAACTTAGTACAGTATCTACTTTACGTTTTTTTTGAACTTTTTTCAAGCAAATTATAACTGTCTGTACCAATTTTTAAAATTATTCTTTATGTGCAAAGTAATTTCATTGCTATTCATCAAACGAATACAAACTATTATAAGCTATACCAAAGGTCAATTTTCAATTTATTATAAGCTAAAACAGATACAACCTAGACTGGTCATATCTGTCTTTATAGCCTCAAAAAAATTTAAGGGCCGTCTTCAAGTGTTAAAAAAATCTCCGTCTGATACTCTTTGTCTGAACGGACACTCCCTGGTAAAACCTCTAAAAGGATCGTCTGCGTATCTTCTTCATTGAATCTTATAGAAGATTCTCCATTTCCACTTTTCTTTGTTGCATACAATTCTGTGCTCATTTGATCACTTAATATTTGTTTCGTCTCTTTTCCATCAGAATTTTTCTTTCTTACACTTAAATAACTTAGTGTTTTTTCTCCATCGCTCAATTGCAATGGTTTACTTAACTGGGCTACCAAACGCCAATTCATTGTCGTAAAGCGTGTATCTTTGACTAAATATTCCACCTTTGTTTGCGGAAAAACAACTTGTTTTGTTGACTTAATTGTGGTTGTCCCATATGAAATTCTATTTGTTGATTGACCAAAAGATAAGTTGCCAGGATGCAGTGTTACTTTTATTCGCTGGCTCATTTTACCGACATGAAACTCTACTTCATAGGTTCCTGGTTTTCGACTTAACTCGCTATCCTCTATGACAAGTTTTGATAATTCATTTTCTCCTGTTTCCATATTCCAAACACCAGCTTGGCTATTTTTTATCAAATATTCCCTTTGTTCTTCTTGTTTACTAGGAAAATCAATTGCCAAAACAGATATATCCTTTGCAAAAAACATATGTTGACCATCATCAAGTGTTTGCTTATCTTTCACAAAAATTGGCACGATAACAATAAATTTGTTTTGAGCTTTATCTTTCAAAGTGACTTCTGCTGTTGTAAAACCAACTTTACCTAGGATAGGTTCCTTTGTCAATGAAGCAGTGACATTATTACTACCAGCATTATCATTCAAATTTTGATAGAGTGTTGTTAAATCGGGTAGAGCTTCACCTAACTCTAATATCTGTTTCACTGAATCAGCTTTAGGAGGCAATGTATCTGCTACCTCTTGCAACGAAGATTGTTTGCTGATATTACCAGAAGCATCGGTTGCTGTAACATAATATTTTCTATATGGAACTAACGGGCGCTTTTCTTCTGGTATCGTCAAAGAATAATGATTGTCTGCATCTGCTTTACCTTCCAGAAATGGTTGAATATCGGTTGATGAATCATAAACTTTTATGGTTGCTTCTTTTTCAGCTTCACCTGTAAACGCCGAGGCTACGTCCTGAATTTTTTCAAGAGTAGGCTGATTTGGAGGTGTGGTATCCAAGACCATCTTGACTTGTGACAGTTCTTTCCCATGCAAAGCGGTGACGATCGTAATCTTATCACCAAATTTAAAATGGCTATTCCCTGCTAGAGAATAACTAAAGTCACCTTTGTCATCTGCTCGCATTTGATATTTTCTAGTATCGAATGCTACTTCCGAGGTTAAATTTCCTTCAGTTATCGCTGGATGTCCAGAAAAATTTAAAAAAGCATTTGGATATGTCGTTCCACTAATTGTTTGACTGTGACTATCTTGTTGGTTATCTACAAGGTCTTCAACAGTTAATTTCTGAACCACCGCATTTAAAAGATTTTGAGCTTTTGTTAATTTTATATCCATCTTTGACCATTCAGTAGCATCCAACAATTCTTTATAATCCGTTAAGCGATTTCTCAGATCTGTCAATTCTTTTTGTGTCACATTCAGTTTGAGTGCTGTCAAGTTGCTATCTGTAAACAACGCATCAATTTCAGAACCTATTTGAATTACGTTTTCTGTGATATCCGTGAGAGTTGGCTGAAACATACTTGTTGCTGCCCATTGATTACTAAATCCATTAAAACGATAACTGGAAGCTTCAAGTACTATTTCGTTTGACGTTTGCAAAGCCTTAAAATTTAATTTTACGTTTCTTTGAGTAGTCGATGGATTAACTTGGTTTATATATAGGTTCTTTATTGCTTTATCACCATTTATATATATGTATATATTAAATCGTTTATCCGGATTTACTTGAGACCATTCAAACCCAACTGTCGTTTGAAATTGATAATATCTATCTGGAGAAAGAGCGACTGGTTGTTTAAGAATAATCGGTTCATCATTATACGAACCTATTTCAAATGCATTTTTTTTAATGTAGACCCTCTCATCTGTTACTTGTACGGCTCCAATAGTATTAAAAATCACTTTAATATTTTTTAGAGTAGAAGTTGCTTTCCATGAATGATCGCTTCGTCCAGCATACGTATCCCATTCCGTACTTTTTAAGAGATTTTCCTTCTCTGCAGCTTTAACGTTAAAACTATAATTTTTATGATTGTTATTCCTTATAAATAAAGTAGTAGAAAAAACTGCCATCAAAGCAATAGCTAACGATGTTCTCAACATTTTTTTTGAAATAGCTAACTACCTCCTTTAATTCCTTCTCCTATTCTACAGCATTTTCATCCTGTTTAGTTATCTAAAACTGAACTGTTTTTTATCCAACTTTTGCTTTACGCAAAAAAATATTTGAGCTATCACTCTTTGAGTAACAGCCCAAATATTGAAAATCCAGATAAACAACAGAATAAAATTAATCACTCTGTTTCTCCTAAATCAGATATTTATAAATCAGTCTACACTAACCCTTGGCTCAGCATTGCTCGTGCAACTTTTTCAAAGCCTGCAACATTTGCCCCTAAGACAAAATTATTCGATGCATCATATTTATTTGCTGTATCACGGCAAGTTTCGTAAATATTTTTCATAATATCATCCAGCATACCGTCCACTTTTTCAAACGACCATGATAAACGTTCTGAGTTTTGACTCATCTCTAACGCAGAAACAGCTACACCACCAGCGTTTGCTGCTTTACCAGGACAATATAACACACCTGCTTTTTCAAGGACTGCTACAGCAGCTAAAGTACAAGGCATATTGGCACCTTCCGCCACAACTTTTCCGCCATTTTTCACTAAAATCTCCGCTTGTTTTTCGTTGATCTCATTTTGAGTGGCACAAGGTAAAGCAATGTCATATGCTACTTCAAAGTCCCAAACAGATTGACCGTCAAAATAAGTCGCATCTGAATGAGTGTCTACATATTTAGAAATACGTTCACGCTTTTTCTCTTTTAATTCTTTAACTAATTCAACATCAATACCATTTGGATCATAGATAAATCCATTTGAATCAGAACAAGTTAGAACCGTAGCACCTAATTCTTTAGCTTTTTCCATTGCGTAGATTGATACATTTCCACTACCTGAAACAACAACTTTTTTTCCATCAAAGGAATCATTTGAATCATTCAATAGATGCTTAACGAAGTAAACACAGCCATATCCTGTAGCTTCCGTTCTTGCTTCACTACCCCAATAGCCTAATGGTTTCCCAGTTAAGACACCTGCATCATAATTTCTCAAACGTTTATACATCCCAAATAGATAACCAATCTCTCTTGCACCCACACCAATATCTCCTGCTGGTACATCTGTGCTTGGTCCAATATGCTTTTGTAATTCCGTCATAAAACTCTGACAAAAACGCATAACTTCAGCATCTGATTTACCTTTAGGGTCAAAATCACTACCGCCTTTACCGCCACCAATTGGTAAACCAGTTAGACTATTTTTAAAAATTTGTTCAAATGCTAAAAATTTCATCACACTTAAATTCACGCTAGGGTGAAAACGTAAGCCGCCTTTGTAAGGTCCGATCGCAGAATTATACTGAACTCGGTACCCACGGTTGACTTGCCAATTCCCTTGATCATCTTGCCAAGGAACTCTAAATTGTAAAATTCTTTCCGGTTCAATTAGGACACCTAAAATATTGGCTTCAATGAATGCTGGATTTTCTTTCAAAAATACTTCAACCGTTGGCAAAAATTCATCGACTGCTTGCAAGTATTCTACTTGCCCTCGATCGTTCTCATGAATTTTCTTTTGAATCTCTTCCACGTACTGTTTTGCTTCCATTTAATCACCCTCTCATCGTTATAATCCTATTTTAACCTAAATTCTGAAAATTTCCACAATTTTTTAGCATGAATTGCAAAAAAAGTAGAAAAAGTTTTGAAAATTGTGTTAAACTACCATTGAACTGGAGGAGAATTTATGAAATTATTCGACGTTATTGTCGTTGGAGCTGGGACTAGCGGCATGATGGCAGCTATCGCAGCAGCTAAAGCTGGCAGTAATACTTTATTAATAGAAAAAAACAAACGCGTAGGTAAAAAACTCTTATTAACTGGCGGTGGACGCTGTAATGTGACCAACAATCGTCCAGCAGATGAAATTATTGCACATATTCCAGGAAATGGAAAGTTTTTATATAGCGCCTTTTCACAGTTTAACAACTACGATATCATGGAGTTCTTCGAATCAAACGGAACCCATTTAAAAGAAGAAGATCATGGCCGAATGTTTCCTGTTACCGACCGTTCAAAAACAATCGTTGAAACCTTGTTTAATCAATTAGAACAACTAGGTGTCACAATTTATACAGAAGCAAAAGTTGAGAAAATCTTGCGTAAAGAAGATCAAGTCATCGGGATTGCGCTGGAACACGAAAAAATTTACGCTCCTTGTGTCATTTTAACAACTGGTGGTCGAACCTATCCTTCTACTGGTTCAACTGGTGATGGCTATAAACTCGCTAAACGATTAGGTCATACAATCAGTCCTTTATACGCGACTGAATCTCCTATAATTTCTAATGATGATTTTATTAAAGAAAAAACGTTACAAGGTCTTTCATTACAGGACGTTTCACTTTCAGTTTTAAATGATACAGGTAAAGTAATCGTAGAACATCAGATGGATCTTCTTTTCACTCATTTTGGTATCTCTGGTCCAGCCGCTCTAAGATGTTCAAGTTTTGTAAATCAAGAACTAGATAGAACTGACCAAAAACCTGTTACTTTACAACTAGATATTTTCCCTGAAACATCAATGGTGGAACTGAATAAGGTAATAAAGGAAAAACTTTTAGAACAACCAGACAAATCATTAAAAAACTCTTTGAAAAATCTTGCACCTGAACGTTTACTTGATTTCATCTTAAACAAAAGTGGCCTTTCTGATTTCCAAGCTAAACAAGTCTCGGACCAACAACTTGATCAGCTCGCTTACCAATTAAAGTCTTTTTCGATAAAAGCAGAAAAAACATTGCCTATCGAAAAGTCTTTTGTAACTGGTGGTGGTATTTCATTGAAAGAAATCCAGCCGAAAACGATGGAAAGTAAATTAGTCAACGGATTATTTTTTGCAGGGGAATTACTTGATATCAATGGCTACACTGGTGGGTATAATGTCACCGCAGCTTTTGTCACTGGACATGTTGCTGGAACACATGCTGCCAGTATTGCAGAATACACCTATTTACCACCTCTAGATGAATAATTAAAAAGAGTGGGACAATAATC
>NZ_JAFREN010000009.1 GCF_017377505.1 Enterococcus sp. DIV0212c
ACTATTTACCACCTCTAGATGAATAATTAAAAAGAGTGGGACAATAATCAGAAAAAAATCTGATTATTGTCCCACTCTTTTTGATTTTAGGGTATACAAAAAACACGTAGCCTTGTTTCTATGTTGCCCATTTTGTTTGACGCTTAAGCGCCAAACAGATTCTTCTCCCTCGATTGTCAGTCATCAAGTCGAAAAGGAGTTATCGGGAGAGTATCACCTGGATTTTTTTGTAAAAAATTTTTACCTATGATTTATTTTCCGTAACTCTTTCGGCAAAAACATGAAGACAATAAACTTTCTTATATTCTTTTTCATTTCCTCTTTTCTTTTATCATGGTCCATTTTCAAGTGTCCACATTATTTGGGTGGAATATTCTTTATCCGCATGGACACTTCCTGGCAGAACATTTAGAATTACTTCTTTTTCTTTCTCTTTCGTAAAATCAACTTGAACTAATCCATTGGTCAATTTACTTGGTTCAAATACTGGAGTATCCAAATCATTTAATTTCGTGTCGACAATCTTGCCTGATTCATAAGAGCGATATAACAATCCGCTGGCGGAAGTCAGTCCGTCTTTTGTTTTAAGTGGATGCTCCATTTTCGCCATCAAGCGCCATTTATTCAGCTTAAACCGAGTGTCATTTATAGAAATACTCAACAGATTTTCAGCTGTTGCAAACTGTTCTTTTGATTGAATTGTTTGTGTTCCAAAAGAAATTTTATCCACTGTTTTATCAAAGGCTAAACTTCCCTCTAATAGAGTTACTTTAAAGGTTCTACTTAGGCCGCCAAGAGTGATCGTAACAGGATAAACTCCAGGCTGTTTCTTTAATGTGCCCAGACTGATAAAACTTAGACTGCCGCTATCAATTGCCTGACCTGAGTTCAAATTCCAAGCTTCAAATTGTCCATTCTTTAAGACAAATTTTTCTCTTTCCGTATTAGTTTCTGGCAAGTCTATAGCTAATGCCGAAAAATCATTTACTTTAAGAAGATAGGTATCATCTAAAACAATCGATTCATCTTTAACAGTTATCGGCACTTCAACAACCAAATAATTACCTGCTTTATCTGTTAGCTTAATTTCAGCTATTTTATAGCCTGCTTTTGAAACATCAGGAACTTTCGTCATTTCAATAGTTAAATTGTCTGTTCCAGTTCCTGCATTATCAGAGATATTTTTGAGCATCTTATCAATAGTTGGTAGCGAATCGCCAAGTGTCAATGCCTGTTTGACCGCATCTGCTTTAGGTGCTGTCGTATCCGCTACACCTTGCTCATCAGAGTTAATACTGCTATTCCCTGCCGCATCTGTTGAAGTAGCATAATACGTTTTATATGGTATCATTGGCTTCTTGTCTGCTGGAAGAGTAATTGAAAACTGACCGTTTGCATCTGTTTTTCCAGCCAAAAATATTAATCCAGTCGCCTTATCATATATATTTACCGTTGATCCTGCTTCGGCTTTCCCAGAAATTATGCTATCTTGGTCCTTTATTGAATTTAGCATTGGTTTTTCTGGCGGAACCAGGTCTTTTATGATACGTACTTGAGAGGCTGTTTTCCCTCGCAGCATACTGAAAACAGTGACTGTTTCATACTCCCTAAAATATTTCCCTTGTGGCAGAGAGTAACTAAAATTGCCTTCATTATCTGCTCGAATTTGATATTTTTTTGCATCATTCGCAACCTCTGAACGTAAGGTTCCTTCTGGAAATTCTGATATTCCAGAAAATTGAACAAATGAGTTTGGATAGGTTTTTCCTGTGATTGTGTGGCTGCGTTCGCTTTTGGGATCATTAACTAAATCATTTGGAATCGTCAATGACATAACGATTTTATCCAACAACGCTTGTGCTTTTGCAAGTTCATTTGTCAATTCAGTATTGATTTCAATAAGAACAATAGTATTAATTAAATTCTTCGTCTTATCTATTTCTTCTTGTGTCGTAGACAATTTCAACTCAGTATGAGTGCTGTCTGTAAACAACGCTTCAAGGCTTGCTCTGGATTCTACAATGCCTTGGTTTAAATCAACGATGGATAACTTAGAAAATTGTGCTCTTGAATACACATCCAAAGAACCATTGCTAAAAACAAGAGTCATTTCTTCTGTCTTTGCCTGAACAATCTCTGAAACATTCGTAGGTCCGAGACCGCGATTTTTTAATTCTCTGTACTTTGAATAAATAGATACTGGATTATTTACATCTGAATTCGATAACCAATCTAAGGCATATTTTGCTATATCTCCAGAATATGCACTTCCAGTTATTTCAGTTGAAAGTTGATAATAGTGATCAGGTATTGTACGAATAGAAGTTTTTACTAGACCCTGACTCTTCAAATCCGCCGAAATATAAAACTCAACTTTTCCACGATTTGCTGATGCTGTCAAATGCTGGTTAGTAAGGCTATCGGAAGTTTTTCCATCCCAAGTACTATTTAGGCTCCAAGGAAGATAATCATAGTTCCTAGAATACCCTTCGAATTTTTTTATCAAATTGTACTTGGAAAGAATCTTTTGATCCGTCACTGCTGGAGGTACTTCTTCTGTTTTAGTTTGGTAATTGATGCTTTTCTTACTCTCTCCTGCTTTTATTATTGTATTCGCTTCTATCCTTGGATAAAGGGACATTGTAAAAACAATGATTACAACAAGCAGTACTGAGACAAGGCACCATTTTTTTTTATTCACTTTCTTTCCTCCCATTATAGAAATAATTTATTTTTATACGCAGATTCTACGATCTAATAAATAAGTAAAATAATCTAGTTTGTCACTCAAGGTTACTTGAATAAGCGATCGACCTACAAGCTAATTCTGTCCTCTCATGACAAGAAATGGCTTGTAGATCGATCACTTTATTTTCATTCTGTTTGGTGAAGGCGATAGCCCTCATGGTTGTTTGTCTCAGCCTCTGATTCTTACTACTTATTAATTAAGAAGCCGTAAATATATACTTATTTTTTTCCAGAAATATTAGTGTCTAAAATATAGCCAATAGAACGAATAGTTTTCACTTGCGCAGGTGAATTTTTTAAATTGGAGAATTTCTTTCTAACATGTGAAACAAGATTACATACACGATTTTTTTCAACTTTACCTGTATTTTTACTCCAAACCCCCCGGTAGATATCTTCATATGTGACCGTCTGATTCTTATTTTTATACAAAATAGTCATCGCTAAAAATTCTTGTCTTGTCAATTCTACTTCTTGATTCTTATTGATCAATACACACGATTTTTCTGGTATGATTTCAAAAGTTGAGGTTTGTTCATTTTTCTTCACAGTTTCTTTCTTAACTCTTTTTAGTATGTTTTTTACGATTAAATCTATTTCATCTGGCTCTTCAGAAAAAACTCCATCTGCTCCTAATTTTAAATACACCATTCGGGAAGTATTAATCATTTGTTCTGTATCTGAAAGAATTAGGATATAGATATCTAAATTTTTTCTTATTTCTAATAACCACTCACAAATACTTGTGAAATTTAAATTCTGACTTTCTTCTATTACTAACAAATCTAAACGAGCAATCTCTTCTAAATCTATTGATTCCATTAACTGAAGCGCATATTGTTTATCCGCTTCAAGTGTTTGGTAATAGTCATTTTGGGGTTGCTGAAATGTAAAATATCCTATGTTGTACATCGCTATTGCTCCTATGTTTTTGAATTTTCGTTACCTATTGTTTCTTAGTCCTGAAAAAAGAACATGCATTCATACACTAATTATTTTTTTCTATTGACAGGTCTTTTTTCAGTTGATTTTTTTCTTTTCTTCTGACTGTTGTTTTTTCTTCTTTTTTTCTTCTGTTTTTTCTTATTTACATATTGACCAAGGACAAAAGTCACTAATAGAAGCAGTACCACTCCAGCAATGCCGCCGATAATATACCATTTCGTATTATCAACTTTCAACTCAATCGCTTTGTCGTTTAATTCCTTTGCTTCTTTTTGGGAAATTTCGAAATCTTTTGACCATTCCCATTTATCCTTACCATCAGAAACTGTCATGTTTAGGGTATATTTTCCTGGTTTAAACTCTTTATTCTCCCAATTGACCGCAAAATCAAAATTCGAGTTAGGTGCCATCCGAACGCCCTGTTTATTTTGTTCAAATAAGGCTGTAGTGCTTCCCTTTTTAGTTACACGAGATTTAATTTCCATTTCTGGCATAATCATAGGTTGTGTATTTTGAATGTTCGCTTTCAAAACATTTCTATAATTAATTTGAGAGGCAGCAATTTTTCCAAGTGCTAATTCTGGTTTCAAAGACTCGTCATTTTCCCTTAATAAAACACCAATAGCAAAAGCAAAACGGTTTTTGATTTGCACACCAGCTTTTTCATCGCTTTCCTTTGTTTCATCTTCTTTTTCAGTAAAATGAAGACCGCCTAAAATAACACCATTGAATTCTTCTTCTGGCATCGTCACTTTAACTTTTATTGTTTTTGAACTTTTAGCAGGAATTGTTATCTCTTTATCTATTTCAGTAATTTTAGAAAATGGTGCTTTCAATGTTTTATCTAACTCTGGATCAGGATTACTATAATCAACGATTCCATTATCATTCGTAATAGCTGTATTTGCTTTGTTCTCAACAATTACTTCTTTATCTAAAGGGTTATTCATTAATACTTCTAATTCCTGAACTTGTCCTGGTTTCATTTTTAAATCAAAATATGATTTGCTTTTGTCTATTTGGTTTTCAGGTATAACTGCTGTCACCGAAAAATTCATCGTTCCATCTTGAGCTAAAGCCTGAACAGGTCCTAAACCAATCATTATAACTAACATTACAAGTGTTGCAATACGTTTATACATTACATTTTTCTCCCAACTTGATTCTCTTTAAATTTATGTGATGTTTGTTCTTTTTTCATATGTAGGAACCAATTGTTTAAACAATCAGATGCTTCCGATCGTTTAAACAATTTAATTCTATAAATGACTATTTTGTAGCTGTTGGAGTTGTTTCAAGCGTCCAAGTGATTTTTGATGTATATGTTTCATTTGGATCTTTCTTAGACTCAGCAGGTACTTTTAGCAATACGCTTGAATTACGATCATCTTTAGTTAAATCTGTTTTTGAAACTTTACTGAATACAGTTGACCAAGTTCCCATACCTTGATTTGCAGTAGCTGTAACAAGCGGTTGCGGTGTTGTATTTAAAACGACACTAGAACTAACTGTTCCTGGTTTTAAATCAGCATGAACAGCTGATGAAAGTGTTGCATCGTTTAAAGTCAATGTTGCATTTAAATCTTGGTCTTTAGAATCTTTAAACGGCGTTGCAGAAACATTTAATTGCCATCCTTCATTTGTCCCTCTGTTATCTGCAACCTCAACATAATGAGGAACAAACTTACTTTGAGCCGGCTCTAATAATTTACCAGAAGCATCTAAAAGGCTAACTTGTGTATATAGCGGACTATATGTTTTTACATCCCCTGACATTGTTACTTCACCAAACTTGAAGTTTGGTGCAAAATTGATTCTCAATGGTCCTTTTGTACTTTCAGAACCTTCACCTGGATTTGGTTTCACACCGTTACCATCTGGATTTGTTGGGTCAGTTGTATTTCCGCCACCCGTTGCTGTTTCTTCTTCTGCTTTAAATTTAACGGTAGCATCTGTTGTTGGTGATGCTACTACAGTTGGTGCTGCCGAAGCTGTTGAAGCTGCTCCTAAAACGAATGTGCTGATTAGTAATGCTGAAGCGATTGTTCTTGTCTTTTTCATAATATGTTTCCTCTTTTCTTTTTTTGTTAATTCATTAAAATCTCTTATTTAGTTGCTAGACTGTTTAAGTATTACTCTGATTTAGCTGGAGCATCGATCAATGTCCATTCTAATTCAGTTTTATAAGCCACTCCGGATTGTTTTGCAATATCACCAGGAACAGTTAGCGAAACACTTTTTGCACCTTGTTCATTTGTGTCACCCAAAGAATAAACCCAGGTTCCCATACCTTTACCTACATTTGCATCAACGATAGAAACAGCTGCTTCACCAGGTACAAATGTGTGTCCTAATCCATTAGGAGCTAAGTCAGCGCCTTTTTCAGAAGATTTTAAGACAGGATTATTGAAGGCTAAACTTGCTCCTTTAAGTTCAGATGTCACTTTACCATTTTCATCTTTCGCTTGAAATTGGTGATTTTGTTTTACCTGTAAATTCCAACCAGCATTTGATCCGCGGTTATCAGTGATTTGAACATAGTTCGGCACATCTTTAACTGACTTATCATTAGCAAGTGTGATTTGCGCTAATTTAGCATGGTAAGTTGTTGTATTACCGTTAACTTTTTGGTTTCCAAAATTAATTTTAGTAATATAATCAATTGTTAAAGGTCCAACCATTCCAGTTTCTTCAGGTTTTTTCCCAATAATATCTTCTCCGCCAGGTCCAACTGGAGTTGTCGGTTTTGTTGCATCTTGAGAAAACGAAATTTCTGCTTCTGATAATGGTTTGTTTTGTATTGTCATCGGTGGTGTTGCTTCACCTTCAGTTATTGTTTCAGCAAATGCTGCTGGCGTTCCTAATAGCAAAGCTGCAAATGTTACTAATCCTGTCGTTGCAAGTGTATTGTTCTTTTTCATGTGTGTGTTCCCCTTTGCGTTTTAAATTGGTGCATCCATTAACTCCCAAGTTAAAGAAGTTGTATAGTTGCCTTGTTTCTTTTCTGTTTTTCCTGGAACTTTTACTTGAATACTTTTCTGGCTTTCTTTTAATTCTTTACCAAACTTAATGATCCAAGTTCCTTTTCCTGTTTGTTCCGTAGATCTAGCAACTTCAGCGGGCTCTCCACTATCTGGATTTAGCGTTATGCTTTGCACCGTAGTCGGTTCAGCACCCCCACTTGGCGAAGCTAAACTCACATTTTTCAGGGTTATTTCTGCTCCCTTTAATACATATGCTCCATTTCTGAGCTGTCCGTTTTGTTTGATCGTCAACCGCCAACCAGCACTTTTCCCGCGATTATCTGTTAGTTGCAGAAAATTAGGTACTTCTTTTATTGAGCTGTCATCTGGTTTTTTAACTTCAGCTAACTTGGCATAATAAATATCATCTTTAGATGAAGCCTCTTTTTCTCCAAATATCACGTGGGGTGCATAGTCTACGCTTAATGGTCCCGATGTCCCTGGATCTACTGGAATTGGTGATACAATTTCAACATCTTCTTCTGGATTTGTCGGCAACTTAGGTGGTGTCGCATCAGTATTTTCCGTATAAGAGATTTCCGCTTCCGATTTACCACCTGATTCATTTGCCCAAACAACTCCAGTCTCTATGCTAGTTCCACCTAACAATAGAGTTAAATAAATGATGAATTTCCTTGTGTTTTTTTTCATGTCACCTCCCCTTTCATTACGGCCCATTTTCTAATGTCCATATTATTTGTGTGGCGTATTCTTTATCTGAACGAACGCTTCCTGGTAAAACATTCAGTACCACTTCTTTTTCTTTCTCCTTCGCAAAATCAACGGTGAACAACCCGTTTTTTAATTTGCTTGGTTCGTAAATCAGTTTATCAATCTCGTTTAGTTTACTATCAACAATCTTGTCTGTTTCATAAGAACGATACAGCGAGCCACTTCCTGACGTAAGTCCATCTTTTGTTTTAAGAGGATGTTCTATTTTTGCCATTAAACGCCGTTTATCTAGTTTATAACGGCTATCATTTATAGATATACTCAGCTTATTCTCTGCGGTAATGCGTCTACTCTAGTTTGAGAATAGCTGTTATTTTTTTGGCTTTTATAGTTGTTTTTGTTTCTACTTTAAGATAAAAACAAAATACACAAGTACTTAGTAGAACGATTAATGCTGATAGATAGATATTTTTTTATTGATCTCATATAGCCTCCTATTTACGCTTTTTTTTAAATGCGTTATAGGATCTAAAAATAAGGATTGCGAGACCACTGAACACTATCAGAAAACCTACTATCAAAAACAGATAACTACTTTTAGAACCAGTACTTGGTAATAAACTTGTAATACCCGATTTTGTTGGTTTATTATTTCCTGTTTCTGGATAATGTACTGTGTTATCTTTTGATGGTCTACTGTCAGATGTTTGCCAACTACTATCTGATGAATTACTACTACTTATAGATGACGTACTTTCATTTGTCGATGGAGTACTACTATTAGACGAGGACGGATTTGTACTGTCCTGGGTGCCAGGTGCTACATCACTTTTAAATGTAAGACCTATTTCAGATTTGTAACTTGTAGCTTCTGCAGCTGTTCCAAAATGAAACATAGCAACATTAAAAAAAATTAAGAAAAAAAGAATTACTTTTTTCATAGAACTCCCTTCTTATTCCTCGGATCTCCTTTATTAAAAAAACATAAAATCAGTAGTTACATTTAATTTCAAGTTATTTTACCGATGAATTAAATTTAATTGTTTTCTCTTTTATATTACTTAATTATCATAAATGATATCGTTTTTTTTTAAAAATCCAAAACTGAACACATTTCAGACCTCTTTTAGATAAAATAACGACACTTTTAACAAATAAAGCTATATACTCTTTTAAAAGTAACTAAAAAACAACAAATAAAAAACAAATTTCATTGATTTATACTCTTCTCTAATTGACTTTATTTTTTTTATAATCTATAATTCCACGGAAATCGACTGTAAAGGACGTACGTTAATGGAATTTTTTTTAAATGATAAAAACAAGAAAAAACTAGAACTTTTTAAAGAATTAATTTTTAAAGATGGAGAAAAAGTCTCTTTCTCACATTTACAGCACCACTTAAATATTTCACTAAGTACATTAAAAAGATATTTTGATGAGCTTGAGGCTGATGTTAAAAAAAATAAAGACTTAAAAATGATTGATTTTGAAAAAAATATGGGTGGATTTCAATTAAACAACTATTCAATGTTTAAAATTGATTATCTTGTTGTTCATTTGAGACTCTATTACTTAAATGAATCGTTGCAATTCAAAATTATTTCAAGGATTTTGTCTCGATCTTATTCAACAGCTGACGAATTAGCAGAGAATTTATTTGTTAGTATTCCTTATCTCTACAAACAAATAAATGGACTAAACGAACAACTTAAAAGCTTCCATTTAAAAGTAGTTTTCCACTCAAATGAAAATTTATGTGGAGATGAAAAACATATACGAATGTTTTATTTTTATTTCTATTGGAATGCATATCGAGGTATGGTTATTCCTTTTGAAGCTGAACTTAGTTGTATATTTGATGCTCCAGGAGTAATAAAAAACTTAGAAAAGCATTACTCAGCCTCCGTAATTAAACGTATTAAATTAATGTTAGGAATTACTATCACTAGACAGTATAAATATCCAATAGTGTTACCTGAAGAAATACAACTTATTTTGCAATCATTTTCCGCTATAACTGATATCTCGAAAATTGTAAGACGATACTTTATATCTGACGGAGAACATCTATTTTTTAACTTGATGCTCCGAAGTTTCATCTCAGATATTGATTCTTCTGAAGAAAAGATTTTACTATATGAATCATTCCCTAGATCCACTTCATTAGTTTCCTCTTGCGAGCTATTGATCAATGAGTACGAAAAGAATTTTTATACATCTGGATATATGAACATACAAGTAAAAACGAGTATTTTCTATTATATACTCATTGGACTTGTCTACTGTACTTATTTTGAAATCAATCCATTATATTTTTTTAGGCAAGCTCTAATCGCTGAGGAAGACCACACAGAATTCTTGGAAAATTATAAAAACAAGCACCCTAAAAACTATCACTTCTATAAAAAATTCAGGAAAAATCATCCTGAATTCACTATTGATCCATCTTTCAACTTAGGTATATGTATGCTGCTAACCATTTTAACAGATATGTTTTCCCTGCCATCAGTAAATTTATACATACAGTACAGTAGCAATAATTTTGGTTCTGTTTTTATCAAAAATAAGCTACTGACCCTTTTTAATCCTAAAACAATCTGCTTCACGAATAATTTGGTAGATGCGGATATCGCAATTATTGATAATTTTGAAGTCCACGAGGAAAATGAAAAGCAAAAATTCTTCTTTGTAAATAGTTTTCTTGATGAAAGAATGTGGCTTGAATTAGTTATATTTATTCAAAAAAAGCTATTTGATATTAATTAGAAAGTCTTTACTGCAAATATTCAATAAAATCGTGAAAAAATAGCTTTTATCTTACTGTATTCAGCAATACAGACTATAATGATGATCCTATGAACTCACTTAACCCAATAATTATAAGTACTATATGACTCTTTAAAAAAATAAAAAAACCATAAAAATTTCAAAAAGAAATTTTCATGGTTTTTTTAAATATAAACAACTTTATTTTAATTACTTTCCATTAACTCAGTTACATAAGCAACTGTATCTGGTTGTTCTTTTTCAATCTTAGCAATGGCCTCAGAGAAATTTGGCAAGTGATCTTTGTGAGCAATCAATAATTCATCTAACAATGTTTTAGCCATAGATCCTCCTGGAACTAATGGATTAATCGTAAATGCATGTAATGCTGCACCATAATTACCGTCAATCGCCGCACGAATTACGGTTTCTTCCATACCTTTCATTACTTGTATAATCCCACGAGCTGCTGGCGGGAAAGCCCCCCAGTTGTATGGTTCATGTCCATGTGCAGTTACAGGTCCTGAAACTTCTACAACACAGTCATAAGGTAAATCTGTGATTGTTCCATTATTTTCGGTTGAAACAACCATATCCGTACGTTTGTCATTATGGATTGATGCGATCAATTCACACGCCGCATCACTATAATGTGTCCCTCCACGTTGTTCTAATTCTTTTGGTTTGTAATCTAAATTAGGATCTTTATAAAGTTCAAACAAACGAGCCTCAGTTTCTTTGACTACTTGGGCTCTTGTTTCGCCTTTTTCAAATTCCTCAATCGAATGTTTCAACATTTCATCTTCAATGTAGTAATAGCGATGATACCCACATGGCAACATACCTAAATCCTTGATTTGCTCATAATGGAATGGCGCATTATGAATATTTTTCAAATGACTTTCAGAATCTTCTTGTGGTCCGTAAATTAAGTCAATCAATTCTTGTGTTCGTTCATTGCCTTGTTTATCCCAAACACGATGCCAGTGGAAGTGATTGATACCCGCGAATTTGAAGAATAGATCTTCTTCTGGAATTCCTAACTTTTCAGCAGCTTGTTTTCTATGACCGATCGGCACATTACATAAGCCAGCCGTTTTTTTCCACCCACCGTGCTTGATAGCTGCTTCGGTAACCATTCCTGCTGGGTTGGTAAAGTTGACAAGCCATGCGTCTGGACATAATTCTTTCATATCTTCAATGATACCAAGAATAACTGGAATTGTTCGGAATGCTTTAAACATTCCGCCTGCACCATTCGTCTCTTGACCTAAAACGCCATGTGATAACGGAATACGTTCATCTTTGATCCGTGCATCAAGCAATCCTACTCGAAATTGTGTTGATACAAAATCCGCATCCTTCAATGCCGCACGACGATCTAAGGTTAAATGAACTTCCCAATCTAAGCCAGCAGCTTTGACCATTCTTTTAGCCATAGCTCCAACTGTTTCTAATTTTTCTTTACCTGCTTCAATATCTACTAACCAAATTTCTTTGATCGGAAGTTCGTCTTGTCTTTTGATATATCCTTCAATTAATTCTGGTGTATAGCTTGATCCTCCACCAATCGTTGCAATCTTTAGCGCTTCTCTTGTCATGTGTTTCCCTCCTGATTTTTTGTTCAGAATACGTTCTGACATCGTTTACATTTTTATGATAATCTGTGGGAATGTTCCCATGTCAAGCTCTTTTTTAAATTATTTTATGTTATACTTAATAAAGAAATTTTTAATTAGTGAGGTTTTGTGATGACAACAATTATTGATGTGGCTAAACAAGCCCAAGTGTCAAAATCTACAGTCTCCAGAGTGATTTCAGGAAATGGCTATGTTAGTCAAGAAAGTCGTGAAAAAGTACTCGAAGCAATGGAAGCGTTATCGTATTCTCCTAACTTAATTGCTCGAAATCTTCAAAGCGGTGAAACAAAAACGATTGGCTTTCTTGCCCATGGTTTCATTGATCCTTTAGGTCTTTTTCTTGAGAGCTTCATTTCTATTGCAAAAAATTATAATTACTATGTAACCTTATATTTTACTGGCGGAGATCAGAAAAAAGAGATTGATGCATTAAATCAAATGAAATATAAACAACTTGACGGTGTTTTTATATTGACCCGAGCAAACAAATGGGAAGTGATTGAACCCTACAGCATATATGGACCGATCGCTACTTGGCATCGGATCGATTCTGATCGCATTTACTCTTCATATGTCGATCATTACTCTGGTTACTTGCGTTCTTTAGATTATCTGTTCCAGCGTGGCTATCATTCGATCGGTCATGTTTTAGGTAATTCTGAAAATCTTAATACAAAAGCACGTTTAAGAGCAATTGATGATTTCCACAAAGACAAAAATATTCCGACGAATGATGAATGGATTTTCCATGATGAACACAGAATCGACAATGGTCGTCATATAGCACACTTATGGCACAAAATGACTCAAAAAACTGATGCAATGGCATTTTACACCGATTCTGTTGCAGCTGGTTTTATTTCTGAACTTCAAAATCTCGGCTACTCTATTCCTAAAGATGTTGCTGTGATTGGTTTTGATAATAGTGAGATCAGTCGCTTAATGCATATTACAACCGTTGACTATTCTATCAAGCACCAAGCTGAAAATTCGTTTATTTATCTTCATAATCAGCTGAATAAAGAAACGATTCCAGAACGTAAAATGAGTGTTCGATTAATTGAAAGAAAGACTGTTCCTATAAGGAATCAAAAAAAGAGCCCGAGACAAAACTAAAAATCAGTTTTGTTTCGAGTTCTAAATCCGAATGAACGGTGAGAAAAAAGCAACTATTACTCTACGCTTCGATCACATCAAATTCTAAGTGCTAAAGCACTAAGGTTTGAGGGCTTCGGAAATAAGCGCTTTTGTCTCATCCTATTTCTATTTGTACCTAACTATTTTTTGCGTTCATTTTTCAAAATTGAAATAGATTGTTTTAATGACTTCCATACGCCGCCTTCACTATAAACTAGTACATTGGATTTATATAATTTAGCTGAGAATGTAGTCAATAAGATCCCAAACACGACTAAGATTACTAGCGAAACTATCGCATTTGCTGCAGTAGCCGTTTCATTGGCTAAGCGAATCGGCATTACAATCGAAGAAAGTAACGGAATATACGAGCTGACTTTGATCACAATATTTTGTGGATCACTCAAACCAAAACTAAAACCGATAACGTATCCAATCATCGCAATATACATAATCGGTTGGACAGCTTTTGGTGTATCTTCTGGTTTTGACACTAAAGATCCACAAAGCGCTGCTAAAACTGAATACAAAATGACTCCTAGAATAAAGAAGAGCAAGGTAAACATCAAAAAGTTCCCTAATAAATCTTGTAATTGGGCACCATTTAATACATTTTTTACTACATCTAGATTTTTTAGTTGTGAGTAGCCTACAATAAATGTAACAGCATAAATAGCAATTTGGGTAATAGCAACTAAGATTACACCAACTAATTTTCCATAAAAATGTGTCTGTGCTTTCGTACTTGATAAAATAACTTCCATGATACGCGTTCCTTTTTCAGACGCAATTTCTTGGGCGATGATTGATGAGTACGTAATAATAATCATGAATAAGAAAACAGTCACAACTCCTGTTAAAGCAGTTTGGAAAGCAGAATTGTCTTCACCTTCTTGCATTTTTCCGTCTTCATCAAAACTCACCTTTGTTTTTTCGTATTTCGCTGGTTCGCTCAAACTTGTTAATTGTTCTTGTGATAAATTCAATTTACTAGCATTTAATGACACTTGCAAGTTATTCAGTAATTGAGTAATCGTTAATTCTGTTGTCATCCCTATGGAAGACTCAGCGTACATTTTCCCTTTAATCTGATCATTACTTGTATTTAAAACTAAAAATGTATCAATCTCTTGATTTTTTAGTTTCTTTTCAGCATCCTTTTGAGATTTTAAGACTTTAAATGAATAATCTTCCCCTTTTACCGCTGAAAGCTGTGCAGCAAGTTCTTGATTATCAGAAATCAAACCAATTTTAGTTTCTTCCTTATTTCCAGCAAACGTTCCAGCAATATAAATAATTCCTACCACGATAAATGGCACTAGAATCATAATTAAAAACGAAATAGATTTAATATTTTTTTTATAAACATCACTTGCTATAATCCAAAATTTACTCATTTGGCGCACCTGCTTTCATCTTAAATATTTCTTCTAAAGTCGGTGGTTGTTGGTTAAACATTGGAATATAGCCGAATTGTGTTGCGCGTGCAAAAATCTCTTGACCTGCTTTTGGATCGTTCAACGTTACTTCAACAACGCCATCTCCACGTTTGATTGCTGTTTGCACGCCATCTATCGCCAAAACATCTTCTGGACTCAACGGTGATTCCAAGAAAACTTTGGTACGACCGAAGCTTTCACGGATTTCATGAACTTTGCCATTTAGTACCATTTTTCCACTTCTTAGCATAACTAGGTGATCGCATATTTTTTCAACATTATCCATATTATGACTTGAAAAAATAACACATGAGCCTTTTTCTTTTAGTGCAAGAATTCCATCTTTTAAGAGTTCTGCATTGACTGGATCCAATCCGCTAAAAGGTTCATCTAAAATAACTAGTTTTGGTTCATGGATCAACGTTGCTATCAATTGAACTTTTTGTTGATTTCCTTTAGAAAGTGATTTTACTTTGTCTGTTTTTTTACCTTTGACTTTGAATTTTTCCATCCACTCATCTATTTTAGGTTCAATTTCTTTTTTTGTTTTCCCTCTTAATTCAGCGAAATAGATCAGCTGATCTTGAATTGAGACTTTCGGATATAAGCCACGTTCTTCTGGTAAGTAGCCAATATCATTATAATCTTTCCCGCTTAGCTGATGACCATTCCAAACTACTGTACCACTATCCGGCGTTAAAAAATCTAAAATCAAACGGAAAGTTGTTGTTTTCCCCGCTCCATTTTGACCAATCAATCCAAGTATTTTTCCGTCTGGAATTTCAAAAGTCATGTCATCTACAGCTGTATAATCCCCAAAGGTTTTTACCAAATTCTTTACTTCTAACATTTCCCATCCTCCTGTATTCAGATTAAACCAACTTTTAAACTTTAGTTAATATTACGTTATTTTAGCCTTTTAAAAATAAACTGATTGCTCCCACAACCGGCAGTGCTAAAAATAACAAAATTCTGCAAATTCATAAATCACTAAATATTCAGATAATTTCCGTAAGAACGTATCACATAATTCCATAGTATCGCGACAGACACCTAGTGTCAAACCTTTTCCAGTAATTTAGAGCTTTTTACTTGACAAAGACTTCTTTAAATTATTTAAAAAAGGAAAATCATAAAGGATGAAAATAATTTTATGATTTTCCCGAATTTTATGAATCTGCTGCTTCTTGATGCAAGTGATCATACACGTTCTGAGCCACATTTTTAGGTAGTCCAGAAGCATTCAATTCTTCCACAGAAGCTGCTGTAATATTTTTTAACGATTTAAATTGCTTCAATAATTCTTTCTTTCGTTTAGGTCCTAAGCCTTCGATCTCATCTAATCGAGAAGAAAAGCTATTTTTGCTTCGTAATTGCCTATGAAAGGTAATTGCAAATCGATGGACTTCATCCTGAATCCTTTGTAATAAGAAGAATTCTTGCGAGTTCCTTTCTAAAGGAACGATTTCTAGGTTAGGACCAAAAAGCAGTTCACTTGTTTTATGCTTATCATTTTTGGCTAAACCAGCAATTGGGATATCTAAGCCTAGTTGATTGTCCAATACTTCTTTGGCCGCATCCACTTGTCCTTTTCCTCCATCGATCACGATTAAATCAGGAAAAGGTAAATTTTCTTTCAAAACTCGTGAATAGCGGCGGTAAATTACTTCTCGCATCGATGCATAATCATCTGGACCTTTTACAGTTTTAATTTTATATTTGCGGTATTCTTTTTTATCCGGTCGACCGTCCACGAAAACAACCATGGCTGATACAGGATCGGTTCCCATGATGTTTGAATTATCAAAAGCCTCAATTCTTACAGGAGATGGAATGTTCATCGCGTTTCCTAATTTTTCCACAGCGCCAATCGTACGTTCTTGTTTGCGGACAATTAGATCGAATTTTTCTTGCAAAGCCACTGTTGCATTTTTTCCCGCTAGCTTGACTAATTTCTTTTTCTCGCCTCGTTGAGGTTGTAGAACTTTCGTCGAAAGCATAGCTTCCACACTAGCAATGTCGATATTATCAGGAATCAGTACTTCTCTAGGTATAAAATGCTCATTTTCTTGATAAAATTGCCCGATAAACGTTAAGAAATCTTCTTCTTCTTCGTTATAAAAAGGAAAAATAGAAACGTCTCGTTCAATCAACTTTCCTTGACGCACGAAGAAAACTTGAACACACATCCAGCCTTTGTCAACAGCATAACCAAAAACATCTCGGTCAACTAAGTCTGCATTGGTCATTTTTTGACGAGTCATGACTGTTTCGATTGCCTTGATTTGATCACGATATTCAGCAGCTTTTTCAAATTCCATATTTTCTGCTGCTTCATTCATTTTCCTTTGTATTTCTTCTTCAATCACAGGGTGTCCGCCGTTTAAAAAGCTTTTGATCTCTGCAACCATTTCTTTATACGTTGATTTTGGAATATCGAACACACACGGAGCTAAACATTGTCCCATATGATAATAAAGACAAACCTCTTTTGGTAACACACGGCATTTTCTTAATGGAAAAAGTCGATCCAACAAGCGTTTTGTCTCATTAGCAGCCCCCACATCTGGATATGGACCAAAATATAATGCTTTATCTTTTAGTACTTTTCGAGTGATCAATAATCTTGGATACTCTTCATTTGTGATTTTGATAAAAGGATAACTCTTATCGTCTTTCAACATGATGTTATACTTAGGATCATTTTTGTGAATCAAATTGATTTCAAGAAGTAAGGCTTCGATATTTGATTCAGTAACTATATATTCAAAATCTTCTATTTCACTGACTAGGCGCTCAGTTTTTGTATCATGACTGCCCGTAAAATAGGAGCGTACGCGATTTTTTAATACTTTAGCTTTCCCTACATAGATGATTGTTCCATTTTTATCTTTCATCAAGTAGCAACCAGGTTGGTCAGGAAGTAATGCTAATTTATTTTTGATTCTTTCGTTCATCGTACTTCCTTTCTCCTTTCTTGATAAAATATATTATACCATTTTCTCAACATTTAAGCATAAAAAAAGCGAGCGGGACATAACTCTTTGAGTCACGTCTCACTCACTTGGAATGCGGATAAACGGTGGGAGCAGAAGCAATCCCTTCGGAAATAAGCTGAAATTCACAAAAATTTGAAGAGCAATTTTCGTGAATTCCTTCTTATTTCTCGGGACTAAACACTTCTGTCCCAACCTCACTTGGAATACGCATAAGATGATTTTACAGATGTTTGTCAATCAAAGCACGTAGCTGTTCTTTTGAATGAACACCAACTGCTTTTTCTACAACTTCTCCGTCTTTTTTCAATAGTAATGTTGGAATACTCATGATTCCGAATGAAGCTGGAGTTGCTGGATTTTCGTCAACATCCATTTTTGTGATTTTCACTTCATCTTCGTCATATTCTTCACTTAATTGTTCTAAAATTGGTGATTGCATGCGACAAGGGCCACACCATGTTGCCCAAAAATCGATCAAAACAAGACCGCTATCTGTTTCAGTTGAAAAATCTTTATCAGTAATTACTTGTGTCATATTATAGACCTCCTACTTATTAAAGCTAAACAGGTTAGCCTGTGAAGCTAGATGATGATTTCTAAATTAATTATAGCACTGGTTTGTTGATTCAACTAATCTTCTGCTTACTAAAGGTAAGCATCCTATTTAAATTTGACTATCGTGGCGCCATTGCCGCCTTGATTACCTGGGGCAAATTCATAACTACTGACGCTACGGTGATTTTTTAGATAATCCGTAATACCTGTCCGCAATGCCCCTGTGCCTTTACCGTGAACGATTGTAACTTGAGGATAACCAGCTAAAATAGCTGCATCTAGATATTGGTCTACTTCGGCTAAAGCTTCTTCGTAACGCTTGCCTCGTAGATCTAACTGATTTGCCACGTGACTGCTTTCGCTTGAACGAACAGCTGTCACTCGTTGAGTCGGCTCTTTTTCGGGTGCAACTGGCGTCATGTCGCTTTCATCAACAGACATTTTTAAGATGCCTAATTGTACTTGCCATTCAGTATCGCTAGACTTACGAATCAATGTTCCGCGTTGTCCAAACGTATTGACGATGACTTCGTCACCTTTTGTTAGTTTCTTTTGTTCTTTTGCTTTTTTTAGAACTTTATTTTTTTCTAAATGGGGTTCTTCTTGATGCAGCTGAGAAAGTTTTGACTTAGCATCGATCAATTGGTGTTCTTTGATTCCCCCTTGATTGCCGCTAGTCAACTGCATTTTACGAATATCTGAAATAATACCGCCAGCTTCTTCTTCAGCTTGAGAAACAAGCTCATTAGCCTTTTGGCGGGCTTTAGCCATTTCTTTTTCACGTTCGTCGAAAAAGTAACCATACGCTTCTTTTAACTCATTATACAACCGCTCTGCTTCATCTACGTAATGACGAACTTCTAAATATTCCGTTTCAGCCATTTTACGACGATTTTCCAGATCAGCGATCATCTCATTTAAATCTTGACTTTCGCCATCCATAATATGTTTTGCTTCATCAATGATCGATGAGTCCAAACCAAGGCGTTTAGAAATTTCAAAAGCGTTACTGCGTCCTGGAACTCCAATTAATAAACGATATGTCGGGCTCAATGTATCTACATCAAATTCCATACTTGCATTGATTGTCCCCGCACGATTATAGCCGTAAACTTTTAATTCCGGGTAATGCGTTGTCGCCATCACATAGGCACTTTTACTGCCCAAAGCATCTAAAATCGAAATTGCTAAGGCCGCACCTTCTTGTGGGTCAGTCCCAGCTCCCAACTCATCAAACAATACTAAACTGTGATTATCGACTTTGTTCAATACATCAACAATATTGGTCATATGAGAAGAGAACGTACTTAAACTTTGTTCTATTGACTGTTCATCGCCGATATCTGCAAAGACTTCATCAAAAAT
Source organism: Enterococcus sp. DIV0212c (assembly GCF_017377505.1). Classification (GTDB taxonomy): domain Bacteria; phylum Bacillota; class Bacilli; order Lactobacillales; family Enterococcaceae; genus Enterococcus_L; species Enterococcus_L ikei. The sequence continues at coordinate 19,293 of NZ_JAFREN010000009.1, forward strand.
TCCCATTCGGCTTTCTTCGCCAGCTGGTATAGGTAAACCTGATTGTCCCATCAATTGAAGCAAACCTAGTGTCTTCAAAGTAATCGTCTTCCCACCAGTATTTGGTCCAGTGATTACAACCGCCTGATAATCTTTTCCAATCGTGATATCGTTAGGAACAGCTTTCTCTTGGTCTAACAGAGGATGTCTCGCTTGCTTGAAATAAATATGATTCTCATGACTGATTTCAGGAACGATTGCTTTCAGCTCTTTACCAAAACGAGCTTTTGCGTTGATAAAGTCCAGTTTACCAATAACATAGGCATTGTGCATAATATCATTTCGATGAGGAACTAGTTCTGCAGATAATTCAGATAAAATCCGCTCGATTTCATTGCGTTCAGCAATTTGATGTTGCCGTAAACGATTGTTCAGCTCAACAATTTGTTTTGGTTCAATAAATAGCGTTTGTCCGGAAGCACTTTGATCATGTATCACTCCGCCGAATACACTTTTATATTCTTGTTTAACAGGAATAACATATCGTTCATTTCGCATTGTTACGATTGCATCACTTAAGTATTTCGCGTTTTTTCCTCTAACGATTCCATCTAATTGTTCACGAATCGTTTGTTCGTTTCTACGGATATTATTTCGAATAATTTTCAGTTCTGGCGAAGCTTCATCGGTTACTCGTCCATCTTCATCGATCGACTCTTTCAAGCGACGACTTAATTCAGGTAAAACGATCAATTGATCGATCCAAGCATAAAGTCTTAGCAATTCGATTTCACTATCTTTTAAATCATTGAAAAAGCGCAGGATTTCAGCAGTTGTTGACAGCACCCGTCCCACATGAGCTAATTCAACTCCATTCAAATCAGCACCAATTTCTATACGTTTCATATGAGGACGAATATTCTCTAACTTGGGAATCGGAATCCCTCCGCGTAAACGTTGAAGCTTTAAACCATCCTCAGTCTCTTCTAACCATGCTTGAATCGTTGTTCCAGCATTTACAGGAGCTAATTGTTCGATTTCTTCTAAGCCTTGAGCTGTCACAACATATTGAGAGATCATTTGTTTAACCTTGTCAAAACCTAATGTCGTTAAAATACGTGTATTCATTTTTTCACCTTCTGTTCTTCTAATACTTGAGACGAGCAATTTTACTTATTTAGATTTCCGCTCGTCAATAAAGCTAATCCTTCTATTTAATCATCTGTTCAATCCACAAATGATAGATTTGTTTAGAAAAAATAGGGGTATCTTTTACGATAAACTGAGCTAACCCACTATTTTTAAATTGGTTTTGGACAGAATCCATGGGCAGCATAGATAACATACTTAATACTAAAAATATGCCTACATAAATAACTACTAAGCTTATTAAACCACCAGCTAATCCATTTGCTTGCTTTAAAACAGGGATAAAAACTAATCCATGAGCAAATATCGCTAAGAATCGTACAACTAACCAGCCTGCCACTAAAATAAGTAAAAAAGCTACCGCACCATAAAAAGCTTGATCCAAATCAAGTGTTAATTCCTGTTTAAAAAAGACCAATTTCGTCTCTGCAGTTGGAGAGGGATACGGGATATACAATTCCAGATGAGAGGCTAAATCCTTATAATATGCCTTAGCAATAAAATAAGAGCACAGATAACCGAATGTATATAAAATCTGCAGAACCAATCCGCGTTTAGCTCCTGTATAAAATCCAATGGCTAATAATAGTAAAATGAGTAATGTTAACATCCTGTCATCCTCTCAGATTATTGGTCTTGAGTTGTTTTGCTTTGAATTTGTTGTTTGCGATTTTCATTTAAGATTTGCTGTGCTTCCATGTGATTGTGAATTTCTACATCTTCTTGACCATTCTTTTTCAACACGCCTCTAGCTTCTTCTTCAATCGCTTCAATCCGTTTGATACGATTTTCAAGCTCTGCTAATCTGATTGTTTTTTTCTTAAAATCAGCGACTTCTTGCTCTAAGTTAAGCACTTTTTCTTGTTTTTTCAACTGATCCGAAATTGCATTGATCGCTAATAAAACGGATGCTTGTTCATCATTTGTTTGTGGTGAAATATGTTTGATTTCTGCTAATTGTTCATTGACTAATTTAGTCACTAAATCCATATGTTGTTTGCTTTCTTGTCCGATAATTGTATAGGTATGATCGGCAATCACAGCTTTATATCTTGTTTTTTCTTTAACCATGGTAGTGTTCCCTCCTGTAGTGATCCATTACATGCTATTGTACCATGAAACTCATCATTGTGTGTTTTCAAATAACCCTTTCCTATTATATGCTACTAAACAGAAAAATTAAAGGTCTAGTGTTATTATTAGGGCATTCATTACTATTTTTATAAACAATACTTATTCTTTGACACTTTCTACCATACTTAATTTCAAAAAAATATATCTGATTTTCCTCTAGTGTGTTAGAAAATTTCTAAAAAAATCGACCTACTCCTAATATTATCATTTTAATATGACAAACTATTAGACTTAGATCGATTTTTTTTATTTAATGTTGTTAAAAAGTATACCTCATCTTTAATTGTTTTTATTGGACTACGGTCCAACACTTAATAAAAATTCTACTTCCGTTCGATAGGACAAATCTTTTTGTATCATGCCTGGCGGCACACTTAGATAAAATCCATTTGAATCCTTCCACTGGATGATATTACTCATTTCAGGTTTGTCTTCCATATAAATTTTTTGCATTTCTTGATTCAAAGGCAGTATATTTTCTTTGTCCTTTACCTTTAATACAGCTCCGTTGAGTTCTTTCGTTTTCTCTCCAACTTTCGCTTGAAAAGGTTGCGTTACACGTGCTTGAATTTCCCATGGGGTTTTTGTTAAACGATTATCAAAGACCTTTAGTTGCCAATCTGGATTTGTTTGTTGTATTTCTTGTTGATGAGATCTAATTGTTTGTGTTCCAAAATTTAACGATTCAGGTTTTTCAACTTGGAATTCTGGTCCATATCCGGTAAAAGTAAATTCATAGGAATATTTCAAATATTTATTACTTGTCTCACTTAGTTGCTCGGCTACATAAACCTGTCCCTTTGATTCTTCATTCACTGCTAAATTCAGTTTAGGGTACTTTTTAAAACCATTCTCAACTATTTTTCTGTAGTCATTCTTATTTGCTGGAAGACTAAAGTATTTCTCAATTCCGGCTTGCTTGTAATGCGCATTGTAACTTGCTTGTGAATCTGTTTCTTTCGTTGTGATCATCGTATTCTTACTCTCTAAATGATCCAGATATACAGGTACAAATCCTGCTTTGGTGATTCTGTAAAATACTGTTCGTTGATTTAACAGTCCTTTTAACGGTTCTAAAGGTCCTTGATCTTTCGTATACAATGCCTGCTGATTCTCTGGCGTTACGTATATGCCGATAACATCCTCATAGTTTACAGTCAATTGACCATTAGATCCATTCAACTCATTTGCTTTTTGCTTAAACTGCTCCACCATTTCAAAAGGAGTTGATTGATTTGATGCATTCAGGAATACATCCGTAGATGCTTGCGGCTTACTATAGATTTCAGTAGCTCCATCAACACCTGATGGTTTCTTACTCATATCTAAATAGGTTACTTGATAATATGGCACGTCCTCCTGATTATTTTTATCCAAGGGTATATTTTTATCAACTACCATATTTCCGTAGCTTCCAGTTATATAAGGGATCTGATTACTGTCTTCATGGAGTGTTAAAGCCAATGTTGATTCACCCATTTGATTCGCGGTCGTGCCACTTCCACCTAATACGATAGAATTCCCCCAAGTCACATCAACAAAGACATACACATGTGTTTCTAACAGTTTCCCGTCTAAATTCGCCTTAAGCTTAAGCATTATAGCTGAGGCCTTTGTATCATTCGTAATAACAGATGTGTCAGCTGCTTTTACAGCACTTAGTTCATAGTCCGTCAATTCAGTGGTACCCAATTTTGCGGATGTTACTAAATTCATTAATTGGTTTTGAGTCAATTTATTGGTATCCATACCTAAAGGAACGGCTACTCTATTTGATTGTATCGTAATTTTCCCATAAAAAAATGATACTTCTTCTTGACTATACTGAATCAATTGATCCGCAATGTTCGCTGGTGTTACTGACAAGTAAGCATATTCAGGGATAATCCCTCTTTCTTGGAGTGGATATGGGTGCGTAATTAATCCTGATAGTTCTGATTTTATTGTGTCTGGTAAATTGAGAATCGGTTTAGTTGTTTCTTGATCTAAATAGTGATAATTAACCTTGGCTAAAAAATTAATACTAGTTTTAAAGGTTGTTTTTAATACAGAATCATTACCAGTATTCAGAGTAACCGTTCCCGTAGTATCAAGGTATTTCCCACCCTCTTGATCTTTCAACAAAGTTTCGTCAATTTGGGTTTTTGAAAAACCAATTTTTCTTTCAAAATAGAAATAATGACCATATAACTCATTTTGTGATTTATCCTTGGCTTTAATCATTGTTTTTCCATTAGTAGTCGTGATAGAAAACAAGGCTATACTGTCCGTACCAGTTTCATTAGTTACTTTCCAATCTCCTTGTACCAATGAATCAACTGTTTGGGCATCAATTTCCCAACCTATCTCTTTTGTTCTATTTTTTACGGATTGATATGGAAGATATTGGCTAAACTCCTGATTAATTACACTGTCTTTTGTAATGGACTTTACGGTTTGTTCTTTCCCCACTGGTGCTGGATACTCTATTCTGGGAAGGATTTTATTCGTATAACTATAACCAAAATCGATATAAGGGTTATCTGATTCAGATTTTACAGTAAACTCTATTTTATTTTGGTTAGTATATGTCATTACTGCTTGGCTTTGAAAAGACGCCTGATTATTAACTAGATCTTCTTTTTTTTCAGTACTACGCATCAGAAAATATTCGTTATTTTCCTCAATTTTAATAACAACTGGTCGAACGACATCATCTTCAACAAAAGAGCGACTAACACTATAGATTTTATCTACCCAATTTTTATTAATTTGAAATTTATTCCCCCTAATTACATTCCTAAATGGCCAATATCCAGAGACGTAGATTGGTTTATCTTGATCATCAAAAAATTCAAATGTGAATGTCGCCGTGTCAGCACTTTTATGAGCATAAATTAATCCTAAATTATCCTTTATACCTACTGTATTTACCAGCTGATCGTCTATAGATTGTCCAGAACTATCCTGAGCCGGCTTAGAGGTCTTAATTGTCATTTTCATATTTATATTAGAATTATTATAATACCCAATGTTAGATACCTTTATCCATTCTGCCTTTTTTGTTGCAAACGGAATCCGGCCTTCTTCGGGATTATATTTCCCTTTTCCCTCTTTATCTACAAATACTCCATCTGAATGAGCTATTATTTCACTTTTACTTGACCACATCGGAGCAAACGTATTCTCTTTTGGTATTTCATTTTTCATCGAATCTAGCCAATAGGTAGATTCTGGTAACCAAACTTCGGCCGCTTCAACAACACTTGAAAGCATTGCATTTGCATACACTACCAAGCCTATAAACATTGCTATATAAATAGAAAATCTTCTTTTTTTTATCATTGCATTAAAAACTCCCAACTATTAACTTATTGCATTTAGATTATTATAACAAATAATCCACATTGTCCCCTCGCCTAAACTGAATCGTTTAGTGTTCAATATAAAATAATTTTTTGTCTATATTTATTAGCAAGACTTGATTTAATAACATTGTTCTAGCGGAATCTGTTCATCAAAAAAAGGAAATGCCACAAAATTATCAACATAATTTTTGTGGCATTTCCTTTTTATTTTAGAGCTAAGTATATACACCTTACCCTACCTTTTTATAACATATCAAACAATGATAATTGATTTTCATCTGGTAAATCTTTTAATACACCATTTTCATTCATATACTCAATCAATGTTTTAGAGACTTTTCCTCGACTTGCAAGATCTTCTTTCGATAAAAACGGCTGCTCTCTTGCTTCAACGATCGATTTCGCTACGTTAAGTCCTAAACTCGGAACAGCTCTAAAAGGTGCAATCAATGTGTCACCGTCGATCACAAAGTTTTCAGCATCTGATTTATATAAATCGATCATTCCGAATTTGAAGCCACGCTCAATCATTTCATTTGCTAATTCCAAAACAGTTAGCAGATTTTTTTCTTTAGTAGAGGCTTCTAACCCTTTGTCTTGAATTTCTTTCATACGTGCTTTAACAGCTTCTTTCCCTTGCGACATTGCCACTAAATCAAAATCATCCGCACGTACAGAGAAATACGCACAATAATAAAGAATCGGAAAATACACTTTAAAGTAAGCAACACGTAAAGCCATCAAAACATACGCTGCCGCATGGGCTTTAGGGAACATGTACTTGATTTTCGAACAAGAATCAATATACCAATCTGGTACATTATTTTCTTTCATCGCTGTTAGATATTCATTTCTCAGTTCATCAGGAATCTTATTCCATAACCCTTTACGCACTGTTTCCATGATTTTAAATGCCATACCGCTATCTAAACCTGCATGAATCAAATACACCATGATATCATCCCGACAGCCGATTACTTCTGCCAGCGTTGCTTCTCCTCTGCGAATCAACTCTTCAGCATTCCCCAGCCAAACGTCAGTACCATGTGACAATCCAGATATTTGCAGCAATTCAGCAAATGTCGAAGGATGTGTCTCTTCTAACATTCCTCGTACAAAACGAGTCCCAAACTCTGGTATGCCTAATGTACCTGTTTTAGAATAAATCTGTTCTGGTGTCACGCCAAGTACTTCTGGTCCAGCGAAAATCCGCATCATTTCAGGATCATCAGTTGGAATTGTCTTAGGATCTATTCCAGATAAATCTTGCAACATCCGAATAACAGTAGGATCATCATGTCCAAGAATATCAAGTTTCAAAATATTATCATGAATCGAATGGAAATCAAAGTGAGTCGTTTTCCATTCAGAATTTTGATCATCTGCTGGATATTGAATTGGTGTGAAATCATAAACATCCATATAATCAGGAATAACGATAATTCCGCCCGGATGTTGTCCAGTAGTCCGTTTAACACCAGTAGATCCTTTGGCTAAACGATCAATTTCTGCTGCTCTAAATTGGAGGTTATGATCTCGCTCATAGCCTTTCACAAAACCATAAGCTGTCTTATCCGCAACTGTACCAATCGTTCCAGCACGATACACATATTCTTCACCAAACAAAACTTTCGTATAGTTATGGGCTTCCGCTTGATAATCTCCTGAGAAGTTCAAATCGATATCGGGTACTTTATCTCCATGGAACCCAAGGAACGTTTCAAATGGAATATCATGACCATCTTTAAACAAGCGTTGTCCGCAATTAGGACATTTTTTCTCTGGCATATCAAAGCCCGAACCGTAAGACCCATCTTCAAAAAACTCTGAATGTTTACAATTGATACAATGATAATGTGGTGCCAAGGGATTAACCTCTGTAATACCGGTCATCGTTGCTACAAAACTCGAGCCCACAGAGCCCCGAGATCCAACTAAATAACCGTCTTCCATGCTTTTATGCACTAATTTTTGTGAAATCAAATAGATAACTGAAAAGCCATTTCCGATAATACTGTCCAATTCTTTTTTCAAGCGCTTCTCAACAATATCAGGCAATGGATCTCCGTATAGTTCTTTAGCACGAGTGTAACTTAAGTTTCTGATTTCATCTTCAGAACCTGGGATTTTTGGTGTATATAAATCATCCTTGACAGGAGTAATCTCATCACACATATCGGCAATCGCATTAGGATTTTCTACAACCAATCGATGGGCCGTTTCTTCTCCTAAAAACTGAAATGCCGTTAACATTTCATCTGTCGTTCTAAAATGAACAGCTGGCAAACTATGACGATTTAATGGATTCGCTCCACCCATGGAACCCACTAAAATTTTACGATAAATACTATCTTCTTCATTCAGATAATGAACATTTCCAGTTGCGACAACTGGTTTTTCCAATTCATCTCCGATTTTTACTAAATTAGCGATGATTTCTTCTAAATCAGCCTCACTTTTTACTAATTCTTGCTCAAGCAAAGGTGCGTAGACCGCTTTTGGCATCACTTCAATGTAATCATAGAATTTCGCTCTGTTTTTAGCTTCTTCTACCCCTTTTTGCATCATTGCTTCAAAAATTTCACCACTTGAACAAGCGGAACCAATGATCAATCCTTCTCTCAATTTATTCAGTTGAGAACGAGGGATTCGAGGGATTCTGAAAAAGTAATCGATATTAGACATAGAAATCAATTTAAAGAGATTTTTTAATCCTGCTTGGGTTGTCGCTAAAATCGTTGCATGAAACGGTCTAGCACGTTTATAAGAATCGCCTTCACCGATATGCATATTCAACTCATCGTGAAAATTCATATTATGATTTTCTTTGGCATCTTTCAAGAAAATCCAACATAAATGTCCAGTCGATTCAGAATCATAAATCGCACGGTGATGTTGTTCTAAATTGACGCCGAATTTTTTAGATAATGTATTTAGACGATGGCTCTTAAAAGTAGGATTCAAATAACGAGACAATTCTAATGTATCGATAACAGGATTTTCGGCTTCTGGAATATCATATTTACCATAACTAGTATTTAAGAATCCCATATCAAATGATGCATTGTGGGCAACCAAAATCGTATCCTCTGAGAATTTTCTAAATAAGCGCAGAACTTCTTCTTCTGATTTAGACCCACGAACCATTTCATCTGTGATTCCAGTCAAATTAATAGTTGTTTGTGACAATGGATGACCTGGATCGATAAATTGTTCAAACGTATCGATGATATTTCCTTTGTGCATCTTAACAGCTGCTAATTCAATGATTGTATCATAGACCGCTGACAATCCAGTCGTTTCCACGTCAAATACTACATAAGTTGCATCCGTTAATTCAATATGGGCTTCGTTGTACGCGATCGGCACACCATCATCTACTACATTGGCTTCTACACCATATAGTATTTTTACGCCAGCTTTTTTTCCAGCACTATGAGCATCTGGGAAACCTTGTGCTCCACCATGATCGGTGATTGCTATTGCTTTATGGCCCCATTTACCTGCTTGAGCAACATAATCGGCAACGTTGTTTGTTGCATCCATGGTACTCATATTGCTGTGTAGATGAAGTTCTACACGTTTATCGCCTTCAGGTGCATAATCTTTACGCGGTGCATGTTTGACTTCCATCAGATCTTGACAGTTCATCACTAGGTCACGCATAAAAGTATCTTCTTGAATACTGCCTCGAACACGAACCCAACTATGTTTTTGAATCGCATCAAAAATTTGTTCGTCCTTCTCACCATTCGAGAATTTTTTAACAATAAATGACGAAGTATAATCAGTGATTTTTAAAATTAAAATTTTTCGCTTTGATCTTAATTCCCTTACTTCAACATCAAAAACAAACCCTTCGATCGTCACTCGGCGTTCTTCTTCTAAAATATTGCCCATAGGCATGATCGGTTCGTCATTTGGAATGTTTCTACCCAAACGAATCGGTCCTTCAAGAGCAGGGCCTTGTTGTTGCTGCTGTTTTTTCTTTTGTTCATGTTTAACTAATGATTCAGCTGCTTGTTGTTGAAAAGCTGCATCTTGTTCTTGTTTGCGTTCTTCAAATAACGCTAATACGCGTTTGGCTTGCTGCTCATCCATTTTAGGTTCAATATGGAACTTTTGGAAACCATAATTGATATAAAGTTCTTCAATAATTGGTAAGTATTGTTGTTTTAAATAAGGAATAACCGCATCATTATCGACAGGTAAAATAATCTTTTTATCTTCGATAATTGGCGTTTGTGTCTTGATTACACGTTGAACTAAAGGCGTATCACATTGACTATTCAATAAAGCTAATTGCCAATAGTCCGTCAATTGTTCTTCTGTAAATTCATTTTTGTCAGCTGAAATTTTTACAGATACACTTGCAATTTGCTGAAAAGCAAGGTCTAATTGCTGCATAAAAGATTGATACAGCATCACAGGTAAAATTTCAGTAAATCCTAAATGAAACTCCCATAAGCGGCTTTGTTGATGAACAACTACTTTGTCAATTCTTCCGTTCTGAATAAGAGGATGTTGTCGTTCTTGTTCGTTTAATTGAATTTGATCAATCAACTTTTTAAATAACTCTTGTGCTTTCTCTGCCACTAATGAACCTCCTTATAATAAAAGCGGAACAGGCTCTCTCAGCCTTAACTGAAAAATAGGAAAATATAAGCGAGGTGCTTTATGCCTCATTTATATTTTATCCATAGACAGCCCGCTATATATAATATAGTAAAAATCAACTGGATAATTTGATAAGAAAGAGGCCCTTAGACATTTCTGCCAAGTGCCTCGCCACAATTAAGTATACTATTTTTTCTAATGAAATACAATGTAAACAAAAAAACGGCTACCCACAATTACTTACTTTTATGTAGCCAATAAACATACGAAAACGCCCACGAAATCTGATCAATAATCGATTTCGTAGACGTTTTTTTATTATTCTTTGTCTGTGTTTAATAAAATAGATAATGTACTTTCAAGTTCTTCTTTACGAACTTCAAGCATTTCTCCAGTGCGTTTGATTTTCACTTCTACCACACCGTCAACTGCTTTTTTACCAACAGTAATGCGAATTGGACAACCAATCAAGTCTGCATCTGCAAATTTCACGCCAGCTCGCTCATTACGGTCATCAACTAAAACTTCATAACCTGCTGTAGACATTACTTCTTCCACTTCTTGTGCAAGTTTTGTTTGATATTCGTCTTTGATGTTCATTTGAACAACGTGTAAATCAAATGGTGAAATCCCTGCTGGCCAATTTATACCATTCTCGTCAATATTTTGTTCAACGATTGCAGAAAGTAAACGGCTGACACCTATTCCATAACAACCCATGATTACATGTTTTTCTCTGCCGTTCTCATCTAAAACAGTCGCTCCCATTGCTTCACTATAGCGAGTACCAAGTTTAAAGATGTGACCGATTTCGATTCCTTTAGTAAATTCTAAAACACCATTTCCATCAGGTGAAGGATCGCCCTCTTGAACAAAACGCAAATCTTCATAGCTGATCGGTGTAAAGTCACGACCTGGATTAACATTGCTTAAATGGAAACCTGTTTCGTTAGCCCCTGTGATTGCATTGGCTAAGTCTTGAACATGGAGATCCGCAAATAATTTTACTTCTTCTGATAACTCAACTGGGCCTACCGAACCAAAATCAGCTCCTAGATATTTACGTGCATCTTCATCAGTCGCTTCTTCCAAGAAATCAACGCCTAAGAAGTTTTTCAACTTAACATCGTTTACTTCATGGTCTCCACGGACTAAAACTAAAACAGGTTCCTCATCAGCCATAAACAAAACAGACTTGATGATGCGCTGCGGCTCTACATTGAAAAATGCCGCAACTTGTTCGATTGTTCCAACATTCGGTGTTGCTACTTTTTCAATATCCAGTTGTGTTTCATGTGATTTTTTAGGTGTATATAGGCTAGTAGCCATTTCTAAATTCGCTGCATAATCCCCTTCGGTTGAAAAACAAATCGTATCTTCACCGATATCAGAAATCGCCATAAATTCTTTAGAGTCTTTTCCACCCATAGCGCCACCGTCACCGATGATTGCACGGAAATTCAAGCCACAACGTTCAAAAATAGCTGAGTAGGCTTTTTCATAATCTCGATATGATTGATCTAAACTCTCTTCATCAGCATGGAACGAATAGCCATCTTTCATAATAAATTCTCTGCCTCGTAACAAACCAAAACGCGGACGTTTTTCATCACGATATTTAGTTTGGATTTGATAAAGGTTCAATGGTAAACGTTTATATGAATTTACTTCATCACGAATCAATTCTGTAAATGTTTCTTCGTGTGTTGGCCCAAGAATTAAGTCACGATCATTACGGTCTTTTAAGCGATAAAGATTTGGTCCATAAGTTTCGTAACGTCCTGATTCTTTCCATAATTCTGCTGGAAGTAACGCCGGCATAAGCATTTCAATTGCATCGATTTTATCGAATTCTTCACGCATGATTTTTTTCAATTTCTCAAGTACCCGATTTGCTAATGGTAAATATGAGTAAATCCCTGCTGAGACTTGGCGAATATACCCTGCTCTTAGCAACATTTGATGACTTAAAACTTCTGCATCATTAGGCACCTCACGTAAGGTTGGGATTAGCATTTTTGACTGTTTCATTAGAACTCTCCTTTGTTTAAACGAATATGGTGAAACTCCTCAAGTCATTCGTCATAAAATCTAATTAATTATTTAAAAGAAAAAACGTTGAATATCATTCCAAGTCACTAACACCATCAATAACATAATGAAACCAAAACCAATAAGTGTTATGATTCCTTCTTTTTCCTGGCTTAACGGTTTGCCTCTAAGTCCTTCAAAAATATTTAGAATGATCTTACCGCCATCTAAAGCTGGAATTGGTAACAAATTGATAATTCCAAGATTGACTGATAACATAGCCATTAACCAGATCACTGTATTCAAACCTGCTTTTGATGCCTCAGCAGACATTTGGAACATCATTACCGGACCACCCAATTTATCTAAACTAAATCCAGTAAACAATGATTTTAGCGCTTTGAAAATCTGCATAGAACTACTTAATGTTGTTTGGACACCACCAAGTAACTTATCTGTAAACCCAGTTTTCTTCGGTGGTAAAATTCCGATTATCCCAATTTCTTGTTTGCCTGACTTTTCACTCTTAGGTGTGATATCCACTTCTCTAGTCTTGCCATCTGATTCAACCATCAGATTTAACTCTTTATTAGGACTTTCTTGAATGATCTTTGTAAAATCCTCCCAATTAGCAACAGAATTTCCATCAATCGATACAATTCGATCATCTGCTTTTAAGCTAGCTTGTTCTGCTGGACTATTTGGTTGAATACCGCCAATTAGATTGGTATTTGTATACGTCACTCCGCCTTGCATAAAGACATAAACTGTAAATAATACAAACGCTAGAATAAAGTTATTCATAGGTCCGGCAAAATTCGTCAACATCCGTTGCCAAAGTTTTGCTGATTGGAACTGTACATCGATTGGTGCGATTCTAACCTCTGTACCATCTTGTTCAATAATGGTTGCATCATGGTTCACTTTATAAGTGATTTCCTCTGACTCATCGCCATTGACATAGCCTTTGATAAATAAATCTTTTTCCAGATCAGCTTCCAACATTTCCAAGGGAATACTGTTAGTTAGCTGAACTTTTTTACTTGTATTTATTTTTACGACTTCTTCCTGTTCATTTAATTCAACAGAAAGAGTCATTCCGGGGGCTAGTTCTGTTTCGTCTTCTCCCATACCAGCCATGCGCACATAACCACCGATTGGCAAAATACGAATCGTATAAGCTGTCCCGTCTTTTCCTTGATGTGCAAATATCTTTGGTCCCATGCCGATCGCAAATTCACGTACTAAAATACCTGAACGCTTTGCGAAGAAAAAATGTCCAAATTCATGCACTAAGACAAGAATCCCAAAGACAATAATAAATGTAATGATTGTTTTCATAAACGACCTTCTTCCTTAATCCATCTTTCTACGATAGTTCTAGTTTGTTTATCGATATCAATCACTTCTGCTAAAGTGACTTCAGTAGTTTCGTTGTAATTTTCAACTGCTCTTTGAACCAATTCTTCAATCTTTAAGTATGAAATTTCACCGTTAATAAATGCTGTTGCTGCAATTTCATTTGCTGCATTATAAACGGTAGGATACGCGCCACCTTTTTTTCCAACAATAAATGCTAACGCAAGCATTGGAAAACGCTCAAAATCCATTGGCTCAAAATTTAATTGCCCAATCTGCGTCAAATCAAATGGTTTCTCGTTTTTAATTGGTAAACGAGTCGGATAAGTCAACGCATATTGAATCGGTTCACGCATATCACTTGGTCCAAGTTGAGCCAGATATGCACCGTCTTTTAAAGCGATCATTGAGTGAACGATACTTTCTTTATGTAAAACAACTTTTATTTTATCATAATCTGTACCAAATAACCAATGGGCTTCAATAACTTCTAACCCTTTATTCATCATTGTTGAAGAATCTATCGTAATTTTTTTCCCCATTGACCAATTTGGATGCTTCAATGCCTGTTCTAACGTAACAGCTTTTAGCTCTTCCCAGGTCAAATCTCTAAAACTACCACCAGAAGCCGTAATCACTAGCTCATTTAAATTTCCTTGTTTTTGGCCCTCTAAGCATTGGAAAATCGCTGAATGTTCACTATCTACTGGTAAGATACTAACATTATTATTCACAGCCGCTTCCATAACCCATTGTCCTGCCATGACCAATGTTTCTTTATTCGCTAATGCAATATCTTTCCCCGCTTCGATAGCAGCCATCGTTGGCTTCAAACCAACGCTTCCCGAAACTGCAGTTAATACAACATCAACATCTTCAAGTGTCGCAGCTTTTATTAGGCCAACTTCTCCCACACCAAATTCTACTTCAGGAAAACGCGATGATAATTCATTTTTGATTTTTTGTGAACCAACACCCACATATAGAGGTTTCAAACGCTCAATCAAAGCTGCACCTTGCTCACTACTAGAGTGAAAAGTTAGCGAAACGATTTGGAATAATTCTGGATTTGCAGTAACTACATCCACTGTACTTGTACCGATCGAACCTGTAGCACCTAATAATGCGATTTTTTTCATAGTAAAAAGAAAAACTCTGAACATTCAGAGTTTTTCACCTTCCCTTCTTGTTTAGAAATTAAAATAGTCCGAATAAATGCATGATTGGAAAAACAAAAAGTAAGCTGTCAAAACGATCTAGTATGCCGCCATGTCCTGGTAAAATAGTGCCAGAATCTTTCACATCATAATGACGTTTAATTGACGATTCAACCAAATCACCAAATTGACCAACAATTGAAAAGACTACAGTTATAACCAACATAATTGGTAAATTATACGCAAATAGTTCTTTATTAGGTGTCAGTGTCAAGAATAAAAGTGCCGCAACAACCGCGCAAAGAATACCACCTAGTGATCCTTCGATTGTTTTATTAGGAGAAACTTCCGGCCATAGCTTTCTTTTGCCAAAACGCTTTCCTATAAAGTAAGCACCAATATCAGTTGACCATACAACAAACAATGCATATAGCAATACGACAAACCCAGTATGTCGGGCACTCACAAAGTTTTGGAACCCAACGCCTACATATAAGCTTGTAATCACTGGAAAGCCAGCTTGAGAGATGGTATACATATTTTTAGAAGCAACTAAACCGCCTAATAAAATCATGACAGTCAGATAAAATAAAATGAAATTATCTGCTTTTTCAGGTAAAAAGAAAAACCAACGATCTTTCGGTAGAACTAAAAATACTGCACCTAAGGCTGAAAGTACACCTTCAAAACTAGCAATCTCTAAACCTTTCATTCTAAATAATTCATAAACCCCTACGACCGCCAATAACGCTGCCGCTAATTCGATCACAAAGCCTCCGTACCAAATGATTGGTATAAAAACAACTAATGCTACGGCTGCTGTAATAACGCGCTGTCTCATTTATCTTCCTCCTCAGTTTCTTTTAAACCGCCAAAACGACGATTTCTATTTTGAAACGATGCTACAGCATTTTCCAATAGTTCATCATTAAAATCAGGCCACAATGCATCCGTAAAAAACAATTCACTGTAAGCAATCTGCCAAAGTAAAAAATTGCTGATTCTTTCTTCGCCACTTGTGCGGATCAATAATTCAGGATCTCTTAAATCATCTGCTAAAAACCCGGTCATCAAATGAGTTGCAATCGTCTCTTCTGTGATGTCTTGCGGAGTAAGTTGACCGTTGACCGACTGTTCAGCAATTTCTTTTACCGCTGTAATAATTTCCGCTCTTGATCCATAGTTTAATGCAAAGTTCAAAACCATACCAGTATTATCTTTCGTTTGTTCAATTGCACGTTCTACTGCATCTTGCGTATGAGCAGGTAAAAATTCTTTATAGCCCATCACGTGAACCTTCACATTTTCTTTGATCAATTCAGGAACAAATGTATCGAAGAAATCAACTGGCAACTGCATTAAAAAGCTTACCTCGTCAGTTGGACGTTTCCAGTTTTCTGTAGAAAAAGCATATAACGTAAGAACTTTGATGCCTAATTTACTTGCATGTTTCGTGATTTTTTTTACCGTATTCATTCCTTCTTTATGTCCGGCAATTCTTGGTAAACGGCGATTTTGTGCCCATCGTCCATTTCCGTCCATAATTACTGCGACATGCTTTGGGATCGGCCCATCGCTATTAAAGGTAAATGTACTCTCTTCTTGTATGTACTTATTCTTTTGCGGAAAAAAACGTAACATATTTTTCCCTCCAATCCAAAAATCTGTCTAAACCATTATAACAATATCTTTCAGAAAAACCTATGCAAATGAAAAAACTTTCGATATTATTTAATCATTTTATTGGTGATACATCGTAATCTCTGTCAAAAAAGCGACTTATATAGCTATGTTTAATAATTAAAAACAAAAAGTAAGTGACTGGAACATAACTCTGCGAGTCATATCCCAGTCACATGGAATCTAAATATCCAGCAAAATCAAAACATCTGCTGCCCTTCGTTTCGACTTCCTTAACTTCCACGCACGATACACTAATCAATCTACTTAAACGAGAATCAATTATCTGATTGTTCTACTTTTTCTGAAGTTTTCTTTTCTTCTGGTTTTAAATTACCTTTACTGATACCGATTTGAACAACATAATCAATTGGGGCAAATTCATTGTATTTACTCATTTTGACTACGGTTCCTTTTGTAACTGTTGAATCAACGTAATAGACTTGGTACGTAATATTGGCCCCTTTAGATTGATACTCATCATAAAAAATCTTCTGTAAATCACCTTCTAAAGTATTGTCTCGCAAATCTTTAATGTAAGGCTTACCAGATGAATATATCACTTGAATTACAGGTTTTTCATCTTTTTCCGTATATTTCTTACCAATCTCTGCGGATTGACTGATAAAGTGACCGTAAGGAACTACATCATTAAAGACTTGTTTGACTTGAACTTGTAACCCATCAGCTTTTGATTCTGCTTCTTCTGCTGTAAATTGTGAAAAATCAGGGACAACCAAAGCTTTTCCGGTTGAAACAACAACAGTCAATGATTCTTTTTTGGCAACTTTTGTGTCTTTTCCAACACTTTGAGAAATGACTTTTCCATTTTCAATTTTGACAGAATCCGCTTCGTCTACTTTTAATGTAATTTCATTTTTCTTAGCCCATTCTATTACTTCTTCTTTCGATTTCCCTGCGAAATCTGGCATTGAAATGTTTTTTTCGAAGACTTCTTTTCCTTTAGAAAAATAAAGTTTCGCTTTATCTTTACGTTTGTAGTTTTCAGCTTTGGTATCTTTATTTGTTATTTCGAATTTCAGGTAATCTCCAGCAACTACATTGTCACTGTATTCTTCAATGACTGCTATGTTATCAGCTTTTTGTTTGCTAATCCAATCTTTGGCTTCAGCAAGTTTCATTGATTTAAAGTCTGGCAATGAAACCAACTCTTCTGGATCTGCGCCTAAACTAGCATCAACCACCAATTCCTTGCCTTTTTTAATTTTCTTATTTTTCACCGTTTGATGAATAATAAGATTTGCTTCTTTATCAAAATCGTATTTTTGTTCTACTTGGAGCTTCACTCCGTTTTCAGTTGTCCATTCACGAACGTCTGACAATTCTTTCCCCTCAAAGTCAGGTACTTTCACATGTGTCATTTGATAGTAGCCAGAATACAACAGCAAGATTGAGACTAAACTTCCTAAACCAATAAGAACAAATTTTTTGATTCTTTTGTTTTTATAAGTTGGATCTGTCTCGATCACTTCATCTGGATTTTTTGGGTTTTCACTGACAGGTTCGTTTGTAGCTTCATATTGTTTCTTTTTTGATCGTTTTTTTGTATAGATCAGGTCTTCCTGATTTTTTGATTCATTTTCTGATTGGATAATTGTGTTGTTCTGTTTAGGAGTTTCTTGCTTATTTTTGGAAATATTTTGAGGGCCCATAGATACTTCTGGCTTACTCTCCTCTTTTTCCAAACCTTGCTTGTCTCTATTTATTGAAAAATTTCCTGATTTTATTTTCTTTTTTGATTCAGGTTGGTTCGTTTTTTCTTTTTGCTCATTTTTCTGTTGGCGGGTTTTCTCATAATTGTTCCCGCTAAAATTTGATAAAAAATCACTCATGTTTTTTCAACACACCTTTTTTCAGGTAATAAGTTTCATCGGATTGTTCTGCAATATCATTTGAGTGGGTCACAACAATGACACACTTATTATGAACTTTCGCAAGATTTTGAAAAATATCGACAATTTCTTGTTCCATGCCTTCATCTAAATTTCCCGTCGGCTCATCTGCCAAAATAACATCTACATTCGTTGCTAATGCGCGTGCAATCGCAACACGTTGCTGCTCACCACCTGAAAGTTGATTAACAAGGCGATCCGCTTTTTCACTTGTGATCCCAATGTAATCCAACAAATTATACGCTACTTCTTTTTGATTTGGTGGTAGATCATTATCTGTAATCGACATAGCCACTAAGACATTTTCTAAAGCAGTTAAATAAGGAACTAAATTATAGCTCTGAAAAATAATACTAATCTCATCACGGCGATACTTTTCATACCCAATTGTTTTGATATCTTTTCCATTCAGCATAATTTGCCCTTCTTTAGGTGTATCCAACGCACTGATCAAAGAAAGAAAGGTCGTTTTTCCTGAACCTGACTGTCCTAAAATCGTATAGAATTTTCCTTGTTCAAAAGAAACATTGGTATCTTTTAAAATAAAACGACGTTGATCGCCATCTTGATAAAAATAACTAAGATTTTTTGCTTCTAAAATCGCCATTTTCCTTACCTCCTACATCATGATTTTTTTGGGATTCAAGCGAACAATGTACAATAATGGTAAAATTGCGGATAATAATACTGTTCCCAGTCCAACAATCAGATACGTTACAATATAACCTAATGAAAATTTAACTTCGTAAGCATTCATGATATCATCTGCTGTAAGGTCACTTGAACCTAAACCATCAAATGCCATGAACATATTCATTTGATCATTTGCACTGCTTAACATATCGCTATTCAACAACGACTCAGAAACCATTTTTCCTAATAGGTTTCCAGTAATCAATGATATGATCAAAGCAATACCACTGATAACCAGCATTTCAATAATTATTTGCCCCATCACATGGCTACGTTTATCTCCTAAAGACAAATAAATACCTAATTCGTGCTTGCGATCACGCATAAATAATAAAACAACAAGGGAAATGATCAATAATGTTGCAATTACTGCAATCAAAACTACATATCCTGAAATTTTTGACATTTTCTTCATGCTTCCACCAATTTGTTCGTATTGATCAGTTGATGCTTGCACAGTATATAGCTTAGGTAAAAGTGGTTGTGTCTCTTGTTTAAATGCTTCCACATCATCAGGACTTTTTAGCACATAAACAGGCGTATAATATGCTTCTGGTCCATCTTCTGATATAAGTGGGCTATTTGGATCTACTTCTTTAAACTTATCGGTATAATTTTTGTTGAATTCTAAAACTGATTTATTTGTTAAATAAACAGTATTAAGTTGTTGCAACGACATAAATTGTTCATTCGGATTTTGACTCTCATTTTTTTTATTATCTTTGTCTTTCATTTCTACAGTTGTTGGTTCAAAAATTCCGATGATTTGAATAGGTATATCTATTTTAAATAGTTCTTTTTCATCACCATTTTCACTGTAATCATATCCTCTACTATCCATAATCATTTGATCACCAACTGATAGCCCGTTTTCTTCGGCAACCTTTGAAGAAATTAGTCCAACATTTTTACCATTATCAATGTCGTCTTGAGTGAATACTTTACCATCTACTACTTTTATTTTGTTTTCTTCAACATCTAAAATTTTATTGTAGTTTGATCCTTTTAAGGTAAATCCTTCCATCATTCCTCCAGATTGCTCTGAATCTAAGCTTACACTCTTCAAATCTTTGGTCTGCACCATATTGTTAGCATTATAATCGTAATATTTCACATAAGAAGATTCTCCGATTTTTTTCATCAAATCTACTTTAAGCCAATCAATTTTAAGATCTTCTTTGCCAAACTCTTCTTGATTGTTTTCATAATCAAGTTGAATGGTTGCCATACCGCCTAATTGTTTTTTGACACTTTTTTCAACATTCTGTGTAGACTGCTGAATCGCGATTGATCCTGCAATCACATTTCCTAACACAAAAATCACCGCAAATAGAATAAGTGATTTCCCTTTTTTTCTAGTAACACTCAATAATGCGCGTTTGATAAAATTCACTTTCTCATCCTCCTTTAAGAAAATATATACATATTATCATTATTCCATAACACTTCTAGTTTAACAAGGAGTTTTTTTATTCGCTTGTTTTATCATATAAATTCAATAAATTATAATTGTTTTTTATTTTATTTAAATAACTAAATCACTATAAAATATAAAAAAACAATAAGAAACCTTACTACGCATAGCAAGGTTTCTTATTGTTTTTATAATTAGTAAATTAAACTTCTAAAAGTTCTTTTTCTTTATCAGCTGTAATAGTATCAATATTTTTAACGCTATCATCAGTTAATTTTTGTGCTTCTTTTTCTAAATTACGTAACTCATCTTCAGTGATGTCATTGCTTTTTTGTTGTTTTTTCAACTCATCAATAGCATCACGGCGAATATTACGGACAGCGATTTTCGCATTTTCAGCTGCTTTTTTTACGTCTTTTGCTAATTCTTTACGACGTTCTTCCGTTAATTGTGGAATCACTAAACGAATCACTGTACCATCATTTGTTGGGCTAATTCCGATATCGCTAGCTTGAATTGCTTTTTCGATATCTTCAAGTGAGTTTTTGTCAAATGGTGTGATCATTAAAACACGCGCTTCTGGAATGTTGATTCCAGCAAGTTGGTTAACAGGTGTAAGCGCTCCATAATAATCCACTTGGATTCGGTCTAAAAGACTTGCATTGGCGCGTCCTGCACGGATTTGACCAAGTTCACGTTGTAAACTTTGTTCTGCTTTGCTCATTTTTTCTTTCGCTGTTGCTAGTACAGTTCCACTCATTTTTTATTTCCCCCTTACGGTTGTTCCAATATTTTCACCAAGACATGCACGGCGAATATTGCCTTTTTCATTTAAATTGAAAACCACTAATGGAATATCATTATCCATACTTAGTGAGCTTGCTGTTGAATCCATTACTTGCAATCCTTTTGAAATCACATCTAAGTGTGTTAATTCTTCAAATTTAACGGCATTTGCATCTAATTTAGGATCAGCAGAGTACACACCATCAACATTGTTTTTAGCCATTAAAATCACATCTGCATCAATTTCTGCTGCACGCAACGCTGCAGTTGTATCAGTTGAGAAATATGGATTTCCTGTTCCACCTGCAAAGATCACAATACGACCTTTTTCTAGATGACGCTCTGCACGACGACGGATGTATGGTTCTGCAATTTGACGCATTTCAATAGATGTTTGAACGCGTGTAGGAACACCTAAATTTTCTAATGTATCTTGTAATGCTAATGCATTCATTACAGTTGCAAGCATTCCCATGTAATCAGCTTGCGCACGTTCCATACCCATTTGAGCACCGATTTGTCCACGCCAGATATTTCCTCCGCCGACTACGATCGCCATTTCGATTCCTAATTCATGAACTTCTTTGATTTCTTCTACAATCTCTTTGATTGTTGGAGGTTTAATTCCAAAACCTTCTTCTCCGGCCAAAGCTTCGCCACTTAACTTTAATACAACACGTTGATATTTAGGTTTTACCATTTTTTTGATTTCCCTCCACCATTTGTCTAAGAACATTTTAACATACTCTGGGCATTCTGCCAGTCTATTTCTTTTCATTTGCCTAAAAAAAGGGAGCGCATCTCAATGCGTTCCCAACTGTTACATAGGTAACAGATTTATTTTTTAATTTGGCTCATTACTTCATCTGCAAAGTTATCTTCACGTTTTTCGATTCCTTCGCCAACTTCAAAGCGGATGAATGATTTAACTGTTGCGCCTTTAGATGCAACATATTTTTCAACTGTCATGTCAGGATCTTTAACGAATGGTTGGTCCACTAATGAAATTTCAGCTTTAAATTTGTTTAGACGTCCAACAACCATTTTATCAACGATATTTGCTGGTTTGCCTTCGTTTAATGCTTGTTCAGAAAGAATTGCTTTTTCATGTTCTAATTCTTCTTGTGGAATTTGTGATTCGTTTACATAACGAGGATTGATTGCCGCTACGTGCATTGCAACGTCTTTAGCAACTTCTTCGTCAGTTGTTCCTTCTAATACAGTCAATACTGCAATACGTCCGCCCATGTGTAAATAAGCACCGAATGCGGCATTGTCATCTTTTTCTACTAATTCAAAACGACGGAAGCTGATTTTTTCACCGATAACAGTCGTTGCTTCGATCAATTCAGTTTCTAAAGTGCCTTTATCTGTTTTAAGAGCTAAAGCTTCTTCCATGTTTGCTGGTTTGTTTGTAGCAATCTCAGTAGCGATTTTTTTAACTAAATCTTGGAACATTTCGTTTTTAGAAACGAAGTCAGTTTCTGAGTTTACTTCAACGATTGCTGCAAAGTTACCGTTTGAAGAAACATTTGCTAAACCTTCAGCTGCAACACGGTCATTTTTCTTAGCTGCTTTAGCCATACCTTTTTCACGTAGGTGATCAACAGCGGCTTCCATGTTACCTTCTACTTCTACTAATGCTCTTTTTGCATCCATCATACCGACACCAGTCATGTCGCGGAGTTCTTTAACTAATTTTGCTGAAATATCTGCCATTTTTTTGTTCCTCCTAAGTTTTAAAAGCTGAATGAGCTCGATTAAACTCGACTGAAAAATAGGGAATTATGAATGCGATGTTTTTTTGTCGCAGACAGATTTCATCTTTTTTCTGAGAGTCTAGCTCATGAAGCTAGATAATTTTAAAAGCGTAGCAGGCTCATTCTGCCTTGACTGAAAAATAGGAAAACATGAGTGTGGTGCTTTTTGCCACAATCAGGTTTTATCTTTTTTCCAAAAGGCTAGCCTACGAAGCTAGATAATTTTAAAAGCGTAATGGGCTCGTCCAACTTCGACTGAAAAATAGGAAAATATATTTGTGACGCTTTTTGTCACAGGTATATTTTATCTTTTTTCGAGAAGCTAGCCCACGAAGCTAGATAATTCTAAAATTCGTTTTAAAAAAGCTATCTCAAAGGAGAATCAGGCTTTTTTCGCCTAGCCTTCGAGACAGCTCCGTCATTTTAAATTATTCTGCTGAACCGTTGCTGCCTTCAACAACATCAACGATTTCTTCGATTGAAGTTGCAGCTTCTGGTGCTTCTTCAACAAAGATTTCTTCTACAGCTTGATCTTCACCTTGGTTTCCTTCGATGAAAGCGTCAGCCATTTTAGCAGTGATCAATTTAACCGCACGAATCGCATCATCATTTGATGGGATTACTACATCGATTTCATCTGGATCACAGTTTGTATCAACCATCGCAACGATTGGGATGTTCAATTTTTGAGCTTCTTGAACAGCAATACGTTCTTTACGAGGATCAACGATATACATTACATCTGGAATTCTAGGCATATCTTGGATACCGCCTAAGAATTTTTCAAGACGTTCACGTTGTTTGTTTAAACCAACAACTTCTTTTTTAGGAAGAACTTCGAATGTTCCATCTTCTTCCATTTTGTTGATATCTTTCAAACGTTTGATACGTTTTTGGATAGTATCCCAGTTAGTTAATGTTCCACCTAACCAACGGTGATTTACAAAGTATTGACCTGAACGAATTGCTTCGTCTTTGATCGCTTCTTGTGCTTGTTTTTTAGTTCCTACGAATAATGCAACGCCGCCGTCTTCAGCAACATTTTTCATGTAATCGTAAGCAGCATCTACTAATTTAACTGTTTTTTGTAAGTCAATGATGTAGATTCCGTTTCTTTCTGTGAAGATGTATTTCTTCATTTTTGGGTTCCAGCGACGAGTTTGGTGTCCAAAGTGTACGCCGGCTTCTAGTAATTGTTTCATAGAAATTACTGCCATGGGTTGTTTCCTCCAATTTGGTTTTTATTTGTTCCCTCTCCAGTTCTCATTTTTATAAGAAACTACTGAAAGTAGCACCATCTTATAAATCAAATCTGGATGTGGATTTGGTGTTTTAACACCGTTATCTAGTATAACTTATCCTAATTTAAATTTCAACAAAAATATTTTTATTTTGTTGAATTAAGCATAGGTTGAGTCATTTATTGATCGTAGTTTAAAATAACACGTTCATTTAACGGTTGAATATGTCCAGTATTTTCAGCTCTAGTGTTTTTTGAAATACAGTCCCATTTGATACTACCTTCATTATTCCCCTCTAGAACAACACTTCACTTAATAGGTACTTAATCTTATTTTATTATTTAAAGTATCTTTTTGAAAAGTAACATGTTTTTTAATTATACAAATGATACATTAATATTCCGGCAGCGACAGCAACATTTAAAGATTCCGCCTGACCTTTTATCGGGATATAAATATTTTTGGTTGTTTTTTTTAATAATTCCGTTGAAACGCCTTGTCCTTCGTTTCCCATGATAAGAGCGAAATTTTCAGTTTTAGGAATACTATTGTAACTCACAGCTTCCTCATTTAATTCTGTTCCGTAAATAGGGACATTCTCCGCAATAAAGCGATCAACTATTTGCGAAAGCTCTGCTTGAATGATTGGAAGATGATAATTGCTTCCTTGCATTGCTCTTAAAACTTTGGTGCTATACACATCTGCTGTTCCTGCACCTATTATCACACCTGAAAGACCAGCTGCATCCGCAGTCCGAATCATCGTTCCCACGTTCCCCGGATCTTGAACATTATCTAAAAGTAACCAGGCACCAGAAAAATGCATGTTTTCCTCATAATTAGGCATCCCAACAATAGCGATGACTCCTTGTGGCGTTGGTAATTCTGACAATGATGCCAATACTTCATCAGAGACTTGGATCAATCGTTCATCCGGCTGTTCGGCCAGCCACGTAGACCATTCTTGTTTCCCACGTTGATTAAACAGAATACACTTAATTTCTGCGTTTGCCTTAGCTGCTTCTTCAATTAAATGAAACCCTTCAATAATATACTGTTGTTGTTCTTCTCGATACTTCTTTTTATTTAATTTTTTAAATTCTTTGACCATTGTATTTTTGGTTGATAAAATTTCTTTCATATTTACACCTCACTTAGTTATTATACCATGATTTTTTTCGATCAAACAGTCACTACTTTACTTGCCAGATGAACAAAATATCGCTATCATTAATTTAATTAAAAGCGAGGTGGCAACGATGAGAAAAGTTCGTATGAATGTTCAAGGTAGAGTTCAAGGCGTTGGTTTTCGATATATGACAAAAATGGTTGCAGATGAATTGGGCATTAGCGGTACTGTTCGAAATGAAGATGACGGCTCTGTTTCGATTGAGTCTATTGGAAATGACGAAGCAATGAAGCAATTTATCCAAAAGGTGAAAGATTCCCCCAGCCCAGCAGGACGTGTGACTTATGTGGATCTTCAAGACGATCCTTTAATAGAAGAATACACTAGCTTTAAAGTTACTAATTGATTGAATCATGAAGAATCTTACTCATACTTGAGGCGGATTCTTCTGAATTTTTATTGAAAAAAAACGCTTTTTCAAGTATAGTTAATCTTGTGCAAATTTTTTAGAAAAGGGAAGAATATAATGAGAAAATTAAATAAGTGGCTACTAGGTTCTGGTCTATTCACTTTGGCGCTTTTTTTATCTGGATGTGTCAAAACAGGATCTGACGGTCAACCGACAGGTGAAGGAATCATCTATAACGTTTTAGTTAAACCAATGAGCAGTGCTATTACATACCTTGTTGATAATTTCGATTGGAATTATGGCTGGGCAATTATTTTCATCACGGTCATTGTTAGAATCATCATTATGCCATTGGGATTAAGTCAATCGAAAAAAAGTATGGTTCAAACAGAAAAAATGCAAGCCATCAAGCCTCAAATCGATGCTGCTCAAGCAAAATTAAAAGAAGCAACCTCTCGTGAAGAGCAAATGCAAGCTCAAGCTGAATTGCAACAAGTCTACAAAGAAAACAATATGAGTATGATGGGCGGTATCGGTTGTCTACCCTTACTGATTCAAATGCCGATTTTCTCTGCTTTATTCTTTGCTGCTCGCTATACAAAAGGAATTGGTGATGCTAGTTTCTTCGGCGTTAATCTTGGACAACCAAGTATTGTATTTGTCGTTTTAGCTGGTGTAGCTTATTTAATTCAAGGATATATTTCTACTATCGGTATCCCAGAAGAACAAAAGAAAACAATGAAATCAATGTTGATCGTCTCTCCATTAATGATCGTATTTATGTCAATCAGTTCTCCTGCCGGAGTAACTTTATACTGGGTCGTTGGAGGTATCTTCACTTGTATTCAAACGTTTATTACAAACATTCTATTAAAACCAAGAATCAAAGCTCAAGTTGCCGAAGAATTAAAACAAAATCCACCGAAACAAGTGGTTACGCCTCGTAAAGATGTAACCCCTGTAGCAGAAAAAACAACACAAAAAAGTAAGTCACAAAACAATGGTTCTGGCAAAGGACGCAATGCTGGAAAACAAAATAGAAATTAAACAATAAAAGAAGAACCA